>NZ_PCNZ01000002.1:106229-604363 GCF_002975175.1 Bacillus sp. MYb209 | reverse complement strand
CTTCTTGATGTTGCCTAACTTTTTTCAAAATGTCCTTTACAAAGGGTACAGATTATTTCCCCCGCAGTCGTCTTTTTTCATGTTACGCTGTAACCCAAGCCTCGTCAGCTGGATTTTTACGCCACTCTTGTAATTTTTTCGTTTCAGCTTGTCCGATCATACCTTTTTCTGCTGCAACTTCAGTTAATGCACTGTAATCACTTAAAGAATATGATGCTACGTTTGCTGCTTCTAGTTTCTCTTTTCCTGACTCAAGCTCGTATGTGAAGATTGATACGATTCCTAATACTTCACAACCAGCTTCGCGAAGTGCTTCTACACATGTAATTGCACTACCACCAGTTGAAATTAAGTCTTCTACTACTACTACTTTTTGACCTTTTTCAGCTTTTCCTTCGATTTGGTTCCCTTTACCGTGACCTTTTGCTTTACTACGTACGTAGCACATTGGTAAATCCATACGATTGCTTACCCATGCTGCGTGCGCAATACCAGCCGTTGCTGTTCCTGCAATAACTTCTACAGTTGGGAAGTGCTCTTTAATTAACTCTTCTAATCCAGCTGCAATCGCTTGGCGTACTTTTGGATAAGATAAAGTTAAACGATTATCACAATAAATTGGTGATTTTATACCAGAAGACCAAGTAAATGGATCATTCGGTTGTAAAAATACTGCTCCAATTTCTAATAAATGCGATGCGATTTCTTTTTTCATACTGTTACACCTTCCCACTGTTGTTTTACTGTTTTATACGCTTCAAGCGGATTTTCTGCTTTTGTAATACTACGTCCAACTACGATGTAGCTTGAACCAAGTTCCCTCGCACGTTTCGGTGTTGCTACGCGCACTTGGTCATTTACATCATCGCTTGCAAGACGAATCCCCGGTGTTACTGTTACAAATTCATTTCCGCATACTTCACGTAATTTTGGTACTTCAAGTGTTGAACAAACAACTCCATCAAGTCCACTTTCTTTCGTTAATTTTGCATAATGAGTAACCGCTTCTTCTAACGTTTTCTCAATGCCAATCTCTTTTTTCATCATAGCTTCCGAAGTGCTTGTTAGTTGTGTAACTGCAATACAAATCGGTCTCTCTTTTCCTTCTTGCTTACCTTCCTCTAATCCCTCAATCGCAGCTTTCATCATACTACTTCCCCCAGCAGCATGAACATTTACCATATCTACATCTAGACTAGCTAGGCTACGCATAGCACTTTTTACCGTATTCGGAATATCATGAAGTTTTAAATCTAGAAAAATCTTATGTCCTTTTTCTTTTAAGTACGTAATAATTGCAGGACCCTCTTTGTAAAATAACTCCATACCAACTTTGACAAATAACTCTTCCCCTTCAAAGTGATATAAGAATTGTTCTACCTCTTGTTTCCCTGGAAAATCTAGTGCAACAATTAGCGACTGTGACATACTTACTTCCAGCTCCTTCCTTGACATTCCGAAATGTGATCAAATCCTAATTCATCTAGTAATGCTGGTAATTCTTCAATAATTGTCGGACATACGAACGGATCGATAAAGTTCGCTGTTCCAACTGCGACCGCGCTTGCGCCAGCATAGAAGAATTCAATTACATCTTCCGCTGTTTCAATACCACCCATTCCGATAATCGGAATGTTAACCGCTTGACTTACTTCATGTACCATGCGAATTGCTACTGGCTTAATCGCAGGCCCTGATAGTCCGCCCGTACGGTTTGCTAAAATTGGTTTTGCAGTTTTTAAATCTAGACGCATACCAAGCAATGTATTAATCATCGTTAAACCGTCCGCACCTGCATTTTCAATTGCTTTTGCAATCTCCACAATGTTTGCCACGTTCGGTGACAATTTCACATATACCGGTACTTCAGAAACCTCTTTTACTCGCTTCGTTAAATCAGCAGCAATTTCAGGATTCGTACCAAAAGCGATACCACCCGTTTTTACGTTTGGACAAGAAATATTTAATTCTAGCGCATGAACATTTGGTGCTTTTGAAATTTCCTTCGCAACCGCTACGTAGTCCTCAGCTTGTGAACCAGCGACGTTTGCAATTATCGGAAGATCAAATTGCTCGAGAAAAGGTAATTCAGAATTCATTACCTTTTCTAATCCAGGATTTTGAAGCCCGATTGCATTTAGCATTCCGCCTGGTGTTTCAGCAACACGAGGCGTTGGGTTTCCATAACGAGGCTGTTCTGTTGTCGCTTTAATCATAATTGATCCAAGTACACTTAAATCATAGAACTGTGCATACTCACGACCAAATCCGAAGCAACCAGATGCTGGGATGATTGGATTTTTTAATGATAACCCTGGTAATTCAACTTGCAATCTGTTCATAGTACAACCTCCCCGATTGGAAATACTGGTCCGTCGCTACACACCTTCTTGTAAGAATGTCCACTCGGATCTGCTTGCAAATGGCATACACATGCGAAACATGCTCCGATGCCACAGCCCATACGTTCTTCTAATGAAATGTAGGCTTTTCTCTCCTTATAGCGTCCTTCTAATGCACGAAGCATCGCTAAAGGTCCACATGAGTATAGAATGTCAAAGTCAATTCCATAGCTATCAATTACATCTGTTACAAACCCTTTTGTACCATGTGTACCATCAACTGTTGCAACATACGTATCACCAAGTTCTGCGAATTTCTCTTCATAGAAAACAACATCTTTCGTTTGGAAACCTAAGATGTGAATAACGCGTACTCCTTTTGCTACAAGACGCTGTGACAATTCATATAGTGGTGGTACACCAATTCCCCCACCAACTAATAGAGCCGTTTGTCCAGATTCCGCTTCTTCTACAGGAAATCCATGACCAAGTGGTCCTAACACATCTACAAGTTCACCTTGTTTTCTTTTCGCTAATGTTTTTGTTCCTTGTCCTTCCGCACGATATAGCATTGTAAATTCGTTCTTGTCTTGATCGACATTACAAATACTAATTGGGCGGCGCAGAAGGGGCGTAATCCCCTCTGCTACCTTAATGTGTACAAACTGCCCTGGATCGTTCATTTGCTGCACTATAGTTCCTTGAAGCACTAATTCGTAAATGTTTTTTGCGATTTCTTTTTGGTTAACGACGATCATATTTTGCTTTTGCATCATGCATGTACCACCTCGTGACGCTTCGTTTGCGTAATTTCTTTCATTGAATGAGCTGAGAATGTCATAGATTCTAATACTCCCAAGATTGCTCTCGTTGTATCAAGTGATGTTAAGCAAGCCACACCATTTTCTACTGATTCACGGCGAATGCGGAAACCATCACGCGCTGGTTGTTTTCCTTTTGTTAATGTATTGATTACAAACTGTGCTTTTCCTTGACGAATAATATCAAGTAAGTTGTAGTCTTCTGAATCAATTTTGTTTACAACTTGCACCGGAATGTTTTGTTCTGTTAATGATTGTGCTGTTCCAGCTGTTGCTAATAAGTTATAGCCGATTTCATGGAAACGTTTTGCGATTTCCATCGCTTCTTCTTTATCTTTATCCGCTACAGTGATGATTACTGATCCGTGCGTTGGAATGTTAATTCCTGAAGCAACAAGTCCTTTATATAATGCTTTTTCAAGCGTTAAATCTTTACCCATTACTTCCCCTGTTGATTTCATTTCAGGCCCTAATGTTGTATCAACTGAGCGTAGTTTTGCAAATGAGAATACTGGTGCTTTTACATACACTTCCTTCTCTTCTGGGTGATAGCCAGTTCCATATCCTTGTTCTACAAGGTTTTGACCTAAAATAACTTTCGTTGCGATATTTGCCATCGGTACGCCTGTAATTTTACTTAAGAATGGTACTGTACGGCTCGCACGTGGATTTACTTCAATTACATACACTTCATCTTTGAATACTACAAACTGAATGTTTAGTAATCCAACAATGTTTAAACCTTTTCCAAGCGCAATTGTATGTTCAATAATTTGTTCTTTTAGTTTTTCAGATAAGCTCTGTGGTGGATATACTCCAATTGAATCCCCAGAGTGGACTCCAGCGCGTTCGATATGTTCCATAATACCTGGAATGAATACATTCTCACCGTCTGAAATTGCATCTACTTCAATTTCTTTACCAACCATATAACGGTCGATTAATACTGGGTGATCTGCGTGAACTTTAACCGCATTTTTCATGTAGTGCAGTAATTCTTCTTGACGATATACGATTTCCATCGCACGTCCACCTAGTACGTAAGATGGTCTTACTAATACTGGGTAACCAATTTTGTCAGCAATTGCTACTGCTTGCTCTACAGTCGTTGCTGTTTTACCAACTGGTTGCGGGATACCAAGCTTTGTTAAAGCTGCTTCAAACTTATCACGATCTTCTGCACGGTCTAAATCTTCAAGTGATGTTCCTAAGATTTTTACACCGTGTGCTTCTAATTTAGCTGCTAAGTTAATTGCCGTTTGTCCACCAAATTGGACGATAACACCTTCTGGCTTTTCTAAATCGATAATGTGCATTACATCTTCGATTGTTAATGGTTCAAAGTATAATTTGTCAGAAATACTGAAGTCTGTTGAAACTGTTTCTGGGTTGTTATTAACAATGATTGCCTCATATCCAGCTTCTTTTATTGCCCATACAGAGTGAACTGTTGCATAATCAAACTCAACACCTTGACCAATACGGATTGGACCAGATCCTAGTACAACTACACTCTTACGATCTGTTACAATCGATTCATTCTCGTCACCATATGTGCTGTAGTAGTATGGTGTTGCAGATTCAAACTCTGCCGCACAAGTATCTACCATCTTATAAACAGGAGTCATATTGCTTTCTTTACGCATATCGTAAATTTCACGCTCTGTTTTGTTCCAAGCATTGGCGATGTAATGGTCACTGAAGCCCATTTCTTTCGCAGATTGTAACACTTCCATATTTCCTACATTCGCTTTTACTTCGCGTTCCATGTTTACGATATTTTCAACTTTTTGTAAGAAGAAGAAGTCCATTTCACACCATTCGTTGATTTCTTCTTTCGTTACACCTTGACGGATCGCTTCTGCTACAACAAACAGTCGCTCATCATCAGCTTTTATAATACGCTTTTTCATCGTTTCTTTATCAAGCTCTTTTAAGTGGTCTAACTCTAGGTGATAAACGCCAAGCTCTAAAGAACGAATCGCTTTTAATAATGATTGTTCTAAGTTACGTCCGATTGACATAACTTCACCAGTTGCCTTCATTTGTGTACCAAGTGTTCTGTTTGCTGATTCAAACTTATCAAATGGCCAACGTGGAATTTTTGAAACAACATAATCTAATGCTGGCTCGAAGCAAGCGTATGTTTTTTGTGTTACTGGGTTTACAATTTCATCTAATGTTAAACCGACTGCAATTTTCGCCGCTAGCTTCGCAATTGGATATCCAGTTGCTTTAGATGCTAGTGCAGACGAACGACTCACACGCGGGTTTACTTCGATTACATAGTATTGGAAGCTATGTGGATCAAGTGCAAGCTGAACGTTACATCCACCTTCAATTCCTAATGCACGAATAATTCTTAATGAAGTGTTTCGTAACATTTGATACTCACGGTCACTTAATGTTTGGCTCGGTGCTACAACGATAGAATCACCTGTGTGAACCCCAACCGGATCGATATTTTCCATGTTACATACTACAATCGCGTTATCATTCGAATCACGCATTACTTCATATTCAATTTCCTTACAACCAGCAATACTCTTTTCTAATAGACATTGTGTTACTGGACTATGTTTTAATCCACCTGATACGATTTCAATTAGTTCTTCTTCATTACTACAGATTCCGCCACCTGTTCCCCCCATTGTAAATGCCGGGCGAACAATAACTGGATAACCAATTTCTTTTACAAATTCATGTGCTTCTTCCAGCGTATGAATAATCGTGCTAGATGGAATTGGTTCATTTAATTCCTGCATTAATGTACGGAATAAATCACGATCCTCCGCTTGCTCGATTGCTGATAATTTTGTTCCTAAAATTTCAACTCCGCACTCTTCAAGTATGCCTGATTTCGCAAGTTCAACTGCCATATTTAGGCCTGTTTGACCACCTAATGTTGGTAGGATTGCATCTGGACGTTCTTTACGAATAATACGGCTTACGAATTCTAGTGTTAATGGTTCTATATATACTTTATCTGCTGTTGCAGTATCTGTCATAATTGTTGCTGGGTTAGAGTTAACAAGGATTACTTTGTAACCTTCTTCTCTAAGAGATTGACAAGCTTGTGTACCAGAGTAATCAAACTCTGCTGCTTGCCCAATTACAATTGGTCCTGATCCGATTACTAAAATTGTGTTAATGTCTAGGCGTTTTGGCATAACTCTTCCCCTTCTTTCTTGAAGTTTTCAATCATTGCTAAGAAATCTTCGAATAAATCATTTGCATCTTCTGGTCCTGCAGAAGCTTCTGGATGGTATTGCACTGTAAATGCTGGGAACTTCGTATGACGAAGACCTTCTACTGTTCCATCATTTAAAGCAACATGTGTAATTTCAAGTTCTGTATTTCCAACTGATTCTTCTTCTACTGCGTAACCATGGTTTTGAGATGTAATTGCTACTTTTCCAGTTGCAAGATTTTTTACTGGATGATTTAAACCACGGTGACCGAATTTTAACTTACTTGTATTCGCACCAGATGCTAGCGCGAACAATTGATGTCCTAGGCAAATCCCGAATAAAGGAACTTTACCAATAATTTCTTTTAACATTTCAATTGCTTCTGGTACATCTTTTGGGTCCCCAGGTCCATTACTTAACATAATTCCATCTGGGCTAAGGCGTAAAATTTCTTCTGCTGTTGTATTATAAGGTACAACAATTACATCACAGTCACGCTTATTTAATTCTCGTAAAATACCATGTTTCATTCCGAAGTCTACAAGTACAACGCGATGACCACGGCCTGGACTTGGATATGGATCTTTTGTTGTTACGCGTTTCACATGATCTGTAAAGACAGTTGCTTTCAATTGGCTAACGATGTCCTCTACATCCACATCCATATTGCAAAGACGTCCGCGTAAAGTTCCATATTGACGAATTTTTCTTGTTAATTTTCTCGTATCAATTCCTGCTAATCCTGGGATATTTCTTTCTTTCAAGTAATCATTTAACGAAATTTCATTACGGAAGTTTGATGGATAATCACAAATTTCGTTTACGATTAAGCCATTTACAGATGGGTGAATTGATTCAAAATCATCACGGTTAATGCCGTAGTTTCCGATTAATGGATACGTAAATGTTACGATTTGACCGCAGTATGATGGATCAGATAAAGTTTCTTGATATCCAGTCATCCCAGTTGTAAATACAACCTCACCTGACTTTTCGATTTCTCCTCCGAAACCTTTTCCAATTAATACTGTTCCATCTTCTAAGATAAGTTGTCTTTTCATACTAATGCACTCTCCTTTTGCCATGCGATCTTACCACCAACGATTGTCATAACCGGCCAACCTTGGCATTTCCAACCTGCGAATGGTGTATTTTTTCCTTTTGATAAGAATGTTGTTGGATCAATTTCTTCTTCTTGTTCTAAATCGATAATTGTAATATCAGCTGTTCTACCTTCTATTAGGCGCCCTGCTTCTAAACCGAATGTGTCAGCTGGTTTTTCTGTTAAGAATTGAATTAGTTGCTCTAATGTAATGATTCCTTTTTTCACAAGGTTCGTATATAAAAGCGGGAATGCTGTTTCAAAACCAGTAATTCCGAACGGTGCTCTTTCAATCCCTTGCGCTTTCTCTTCTGCAGTATGCGGTGCATGGTCAGTTGCGATTATATCAATTGTTCCATCTAATAGTCCTTCAATTAACGCTGCATGATCTTCTTTTCCTCGAAGCGGTGGATTCATTTTAAAGTTAGGATCAGCCGATGGGATATCATCTTCACATAATACTAAGTGATGCGGTGTTACTTCTGCTGTCACCTTAATTCCAGCACGTTTCGCATCACGGATTACACGTACAGATCCTTTTGTACTTACGTGACACACGTGATAGTGACAATTTGCAGCTTCCGCAAGTAAGATGTCCCGGGCAATATGTACGGATTCACATACTGATGGGATACCGTTTAATCCGTGTTTCTCAGAAAACTTCCCTTCATGTACACATCCTTTATTAATAAGTGTGTTCTCTTCACAGTGTGCAACAACTGCCATATTTAATTTCGATGCACGCTTCATAGCAGCTAACATCATGCTTGCATCTTGCACGCCTACTCCATCATCTGTGAAAGCAAACGCTCCAAGTTCTTTTAACGTTTCAAAATCAGTCATTTCAGAACCTGCTTGACGTACTGTAATTGCTCCATATGGTAATACATTTACATGTGCTTTTTCTTTAATACGCTTTTGTAGGTCTTCCATATGTTCTTTACAATCTGGTACTGGGCGTGTGTTTGGCATTGCGCAAATTGTAGTAAATCCACCTTTTGCTGCTGCAAGTGTTCCTGTTTCAATTGTTTCTTTATGTTCACCACCTGGTTCACGAAGATGAACGTGTACATCTACTAATCCAGGTGCGATTAACTTTCCATTTACATCGATTACTTCAGCATTATCTGCCGTAATATTTTCTGCTACCTTCGCAATTTTACCATCTTGTACGAGAAGATCTGTTGCTACAATTTTTCCTTCTTCATTCATATAACGACCGTTTTTAAACAAATAATTCATGTTTCATTCCTCCTAATACATTTGGTAATGCGCGTTTTAGTACAGCCATTCTTACGTAGACCCCGTTTTCCATTTGCTTAAATATGCGTGAGCGTTCACACTCGACAAGTTCACTCGCAATTTCAACATCACGGTTTACAGGGGCTGGATGCATAATAATGCTTCCTTCTTTCATACGTTTTTCTCTTTCAACTGTTAACCCATGTTGCTCGTGATACTCTTTCATAATGTCTGTTTCATAATGGTCATGACGCTCATGTTGTACACGAAGTAACATCATCACATCCACTTCTGGAACAAGTTCATCTAAACTCTTGTACGTTCCAAATGAGTTCTCTTCATCTTTCCAATCTTCTGGGCTTGCAAAGTAAATTGTCGCGCCCAGTTTCGTTAATGCCTCTGCATTAGAACGTGCTACTCGGCTATGACGAACATCCCCAACTATTGCAATCTTCAAACCTTCAAATCTTCCAAACTCTTGTTTAATTGTTAGAAGATCGAGTAGACATTGCGTTGGATGATTTCCACATCCATCTCCAGCGTTCAAGATTGGGATATTCACCTGATCTTTTAATTCATCGAAGTAACGATCTTGCTCATGGCGGATGACTACCGCTTTTGTTCCGATTGATTCTAGTGTTCTTATCGTATCGTATAAAGTTTCTCCTTTTTGTACGCTAGATGAATCTGCTGAAAAGTCTAATACTTCAAGTCCTAATCTCTTCTCAGCAACTTCGAAGCTAAATCTCGTCCTCGTACTATTCTCAAAGAACAAGTTCGCAACAAATGTTTGCTCTGTCGTTTTGCTCTCTTTTCCATTCGCAAAATCTTCTGCGTCTTTTAGGATTTCTGAAATTTCTCGTTCCGATAATTCACTCATCGTTAACAAATGGCTCATCGTCATCCCTCATCTTTCTGATTTTTATGTTATCACTTTTGTATTTATATAACAACAACTGCATAAAAATACCCTAGTCGTGTGAGACTAGGGTGCAAGGAAGAAGCCACCCTTTCCGTCTCACAGGACTGAATTAAAAGGTTGTTTTTATGAAGCAATCTGCTTAGATTGTTTCGTTTCTGGTAGTAGTAAATTTAGCAGTACACCTACAATTGCTGCTAGTGCCATTCCTTCTACTTGGAACGATTCCCCTACGTGCAGTACCGCTCCGCCAATACCGATTACTAGTATAACTGATGCAATCATTAAGTTTCGTTTGTCACTTAAGTCTGTTTTATCATCTACCATCATGCGTAAACCACTTGATGCGATTACACCGAATAGTAAGATTGATACACCACCCATAACCGGTGTTGGTATGGAGTGAATCAGTGCGGAAATCTTACCGATAAACCCGAATATGATTGCGAATACTGCTGAACCGATGAATAAGTATACACTGTATGCTCTCGTAATTGCTAGCACACCGATGTTTTCACCGTATGTTGTATTCGGTGGTCCACCTATTAGTGATGCGATCAATGTTGCTACCCCATCACCGAAGATTGAACGATGTAAACCTGGTTTTTCAATTAAATCTCTTTTAATAACATTTCCAAGTACAATTTGATGTCCGATATGTTCTGAAATTGTTACAAGTGCAACTGGTACCATTAAGAGTACAATTTTCCATGAAAACTCCGGAGTATATGTTACAAACGGTACTGTGAAGTCTGGTATGACAAACCATTTTGCCTCAGCTACGGGCTTTAAATCTACTAGCCCTTGGAAGTAAGCGAATATATACCCGCCGATGATTCCAAGTAGAACTGGTATGATACTGAAAAAACCTCTCCCGAATATGGAGCAAATGATTGTAATTGCTAATGTTACTAATGCTACTGAAAAGTGTGTAATGCTATACTTACCATCCGCACCGTTCATCGCCATGTTCACTGCTGTATGTGCTAAAGCTAAACCGATTACCATTACGACTGGTCCAACTACGATTGGCGGAAGTAATTTCATAATCCACTCTGACCCAGATTTCTTAATTCCGAGTGAGATTAAGATGTACACAAGTCCCGCTAGCAAGCCACCAAGCATTGCTGCTCCAGGTCCCCCTGCTGTTTTTGCTGTAATAATTGGTGCAATAAAGGCGAATGATGATCCTAAATATGCTGGTACTTGACCTTTCGTTATTAGAAGAAACGCTAGCGTTCCTAACCCACTTGATATTAAAGCTACTGATGGATTCAGTCCTGTTAAAAACGGAACAAGCACTGTTGATCCAAACATCGCGAACAAATGTTGTATACTTAATAATAACCATTTTCCCGGTTTCGGTACTTCATGAATGTCTAACACTGGCTTTTGCTCCATTGTTACATCCTCCTTCAGTTTTAATTTTTGCAATAAAAAAACTCTTTGTGCCTGTGCACAAAGAGTCCTACACTTTCATATGCCAAATTTGACATATGAAAGCCAAGACCCTTTGGCAGCCTCACAGGACTACATTTAAAAGGGCTTTACTTATCGTATATGCTTACTCGATCTTGTTGATCTGTCTCTTGCAAATCAACCTCGATACGCTCTTCACTAGATGTTGGGATGTTCTTTCCTACATAATCAGCGCGAATTGGTAATTCACGATGACCTCTATCAACAAGAACAGCCAATTGGATTTGTGATGGTCTACCTAAATCCATAAGAGCATCCATTGCTGCTCGAACTGTTCTTCCTGTATATAACACATCATCCACAAGGATAACTTTTTTCTTCGTAATATCTACAGGAATATCAGAACCTTTTACAAGTGGTTCTTTATGTTTCGATTGTAGTGTTAAATCATCACGATATAACGTAATATCTAACTCTCCTACTTCCATCTCTTTTCCTTCAATTTGACCAATTCGTTCTGCCAAACGTTGTGCAATAAAAATTCCACGTGTTTTTATTCCGACAAGAACACAATTATCGACACCTTTATTTCGTTCCACGATTTCATGACTAATTCGTGTTAAAGCGCGGCGAATCATTTGGTCATCTAAAACGACAGCTTTCTCTTGCATGCTCTACACCTCCAAGTTTTTTTTTTCTTGCGTGAGAGTAATGGTATAAAAAAAGTCCTCTCAGCGTGTGTGAGAGGACTTTTGAAAAAAGGGTACAGCATACCCTAAGTATTTCAAACCGTTACCTTCTCAACCTCACGGGGCTGTGTTAAAGGATCATTATTTAACTGTTGTCAGTATCTCAGTTTTTTTATGATTTGTCAATACTATTTCCGTAAAATATTTAGTGCTTCTTCAAACACTTCTGGAATCGGTGCCTCAAACTCAATATATTCACCAGTACGAGGGTGATTGAAACCTAAAATCCCTGCATGAAGTGCTTGTCCATTCATATCTAATGTTTTCTTCGGACCATACTTTGGATCCCCTGCAAGTGGATAACCAATATATTTCATATGAACACGAATTTGGTGTGTACGTCCCGTTTCTAAGCGACATTCTACAAGTGTGAAATCCTTAAATCGCTCTAACACTTGGAAATGTGTAACAGCATTCTTACCGTTTTCATCAACGGTCATACTTTGACGTTCTTTTTTATCACGACCAATTGGAGCATCAATTGTTCCTTTATCATGTGGAATTACACCATGTACAATCGCTTTATAGCGTCTTGTTACCGTTTTTGCTACAAGTTGATTTACAAGTGATTCGTGCGCCATATCATTTTTAGCAACCATTAATAGTCCAGATGTATCCTTATCAATACGGTGCACTATACCAGGGCGCATTACACCGTTAATACCTGATAGGTCTGTACAATGGTGCATAAGTCCATTTACAAGCGTACCTTTCGTATGCCCTGGTGCTGGATGTACTACCATTCCACGCGGCTTATTTACAACTAGTACATCGGCATCTTCATAATAAACTTCTAAATTCATATCTTCCGGTTGAATATCTAACTCTTCTGGCTCGGGAATTGTTACTGTAATTTCATCATTTCCTTTTACTTTATAATTCCCTTTAACTGATTTTCCATTTACCGTCACAACAGCATCTTTAATCCATTGCTGTACTTGTGAACGTGACCATTCACTATTTATTTCTGCAACAAATTTATCAATTCGCTCGCTTTTTTGTTCTTCTGCAACTGTTACTTGTACTACTTCACTCATTCAATTACTCCTTCGTTTTCTTTCCTTCTAATACTGTTTGAATAATAATTAATACAACTCCAATACATAATGCTGAGTCAGCTATATTGAATACTGGATAGTTGTACGAGAAAATATACACGTGAATGAAATCCACTACTTCTTGTCTAAATACACGATCAATAAAATTGCCAATTGCTCCGCCTAAAATTAGACCTAATGAAATACCTAGAAGCTTGTCCGTTTTCGCATATTTTTTCATATAAAATACGATAAATACTACGAAAATGACTGTAATAATGTAGAAAAACCACATTTTATTTTCTAAAATACCCCAGGCGGCTCCTCTATTTCGATGTGATGTTATGTATAATACATTATCGATAATCGGAATGCTCGTACCCAATTCCATGTTCTTTACAATTAGCCACTTCGATATTTGATCGATGGCAATGACAAATAACGCTATTACATAATATATCATTTTCATTTCCCCCACAAAGACAGTGTACCTCAAAATTTTAGCATAGCTGCTAACTTTTCACAATGAACCTTTACGGAAGAATAAAATAAATTAAAAAAAGGTAACATAATATCGTTGTGTGCATTCATACATTTACCTTTTCATAGAAAAATTCATGAATAGTACGAGCAGTCGGCATTGTTTTCATTTGTTTTGTAGGAATCGCTCTTCCAGTTTCTTCACAAATACCGTACATATCTATTTCCATTTTAAACAATGCACGTTCTACATCTTTTAAATCCTCTTTTATATCATGTAATAGCAATTTTTTCTTTGTCTCTTCCTTTATTTCGTATCCAAGTTCTTGCCCAAATTCCATATAGTATGTGTGCATTACTTCTTTCGCCAGTCTATCTTGCAACTCTTTTCTCATCAATTGCAATTCTTCTTTTATTTCCATATAAATTCCATTCACGTGTACATTCCTCCCAGCTGCAATGTACAATTAGTGTGTCCGAAATTTCCACGCTTACCTCACACACATTTTTCCTTCATAGGAAAGAGAGTGAAAGTTATTTCGGTATATCATCAACAAAAAACTGACTGCTATTATGAGCAGTCAGTTTTTTCATTATTTTACATAGTTTTCTTTAACAACCGTTGCACAACGCTCACATAATGTTTCATGTTCCGTATCTTTACCAATTGTTTCTGAAACAACCCAACAACGTTCACATGTGTCACCCGTTGCCTGAGCTACAACAACCGCTGTATGCTCATACTTAGGCGCATCTGCTGGCGCTTCTTCTATCATACCACCAAGTTTATACTCAGAAACGATAAATAGTTGCTTTAAGTCTTCACTAATAGACTCTAACATAGCTTTCATTTCTGCAGTCGGATATAGTGTAATACTTGCATTTAATGACTTACCAATTACTTTTTCATTACGAGCAACTTCTAAAGCTTTTAATACGTCATCACGTAACGTCATAAATGCATCCCATTTTGTTTTTAACGCTTCAGCACCATCTACTTCTACAACTTCTGGCATATTAGTTAACTGTACGCTTTCTTCTTCTGCACCAGGAACATAAGGCCATACTTCATCAGCTGTATGAGGTAAGATTGGTGTTACAAGTTTTGTTAATGCAACAAGAACATCATATAATACTGTTTGAATTGCGCGGCGATCGTGGTGATTTGCACCTTCAATATATAAAATGTCTTTCGCAAAGTCTAAATAGAATGAGCTTAAATCAATTGTACAGAAGTTATGGATTGCGTGATATACTGCCGCAAAGTCATATGCTTCATATGCTTCTTTTACTTTTGTAATTAAGTCATTTAATTTTACTAACATGTAACGGTCCACTTCACGAAGCTCAGCTGCCGCCACTGTATTTTCACTTGGATTAAAGTCATCTAAATTTCCTAATAAGAAACGGAATGTATTACGGATTTTACGATATACTTCTGCTACTTGTTTTAAAATATCATCTGAAATACGTACATCAGATTGATAGTCAACAGAAGAAACCCATAAGCGTAAAATATCTCCGCCTAATTGATCCATAATTTTCTTCGGTACAACGATGTTTCCAATCGACTTACTCATTTTACGTCCGTCACCATCTAGTACGAAACCGTGGCTTAGAACACCTTTATACGGTGCTTTACCTGTTACAGCAACTGCTGTTGATAATGAAGAGTTAAACCAACCACGATATTGGTCAGATCCTTCTAAATATAAATCTGCTGGACGTTGTAAATCATCACGCTCTTCTAATACCGCTTGGTGAGAAGAACCTGAATCAAACCATACATCCATAATATCTGTTTCTTTACGGAATTCACCATTTGGGCTACCTGGATGTGTAAATCCTTCTGGTAATAAATCTTTCGCTTCACGCTCGAACCATATGTTAGAACCGTGTTCACGGAATAAATTTGCTACATTGCTAATTGTTTCATCTGTAATAATTGGGTCTCCATTTTCCGCATAAAACACTGGAATTGGTACACCCCATGCACGTTGACGAGAAATACACCAATCACCACGGTCACGAACCATATTATGAAGACGAGTCTCACCCCACGCTGGCACCCATTTCGTTTCTTCAACAGCTTGTAATAATTCTTTACGGAATGCTTCAATAGATGCAAACCACTGTGCTGTTGCACGGAAAATAATTGGTTTTTTCGTTCTCCAATCATGTGGGTATGAATGCGTAATAAATGTTAATTTTAGTAACGCACCTACTTCTTCTAATTTTTCCGTAATTGGTTTATTAGCTTTATCATAGAATAGGCCTTCAAATCCAGGTGCTTCATTTGTTAATACACCTTTATCATCAACTGGACAAAGAACTTCTAAACCATATTTCTTACCAACAAGGAAATCGTCTTCCCCGTGCCCAGGTGCTGTATGAACACAACCTGTACCAGCATCTGTTGTAACGTGCTCCCCTAGCATAACTAATGAGTCACGATCGTAGAATGGGTGTTTTGCAACTGTATACTCAAGTTCGCTACCTTTTACCGTTTTCACAACTTCAGCATTTTCCCATTCTAACGTTTTTTCAACTGTCTCAAATAGTTCAGAAGCAATAATATATTTCTCATCATTTACTTTCACAATAGCATATTCAAGTTCTGGATGAACAGAAATACCTAAGTTAGCAGGTAACGTCCAAGGTGTTGTTGTCCAAATAATGAACTTCTCATCACCTTCTAATACGTTCTTTCCGTCTTTTACAGGGAATGCTACGTAAATAGATGCTGATTTTTTATCTTGGTATTCAATTTCAGCTTCTGCTAAAGCTGATTCACTCGTTGGAGACCAGTAAACTGGTTTCTGTCCTTTATAGATATAACCTTTTTTCGCCATGTCACCAAACACTTTAATTTGTTGTGCTTCATAAGCTGGCTCTAAAGTAATATATGGATTATCCCAATCTGCACGTACACCTAAACGCTTAAATTGTTCACGTTGACGTTCTACTTGCTCATATGCATACTCTGCGCATAACTTACGGAACTCAGCAACTGTCATTTCTTTACGTTTTACACCTTTATTCGTTAAAGCTTGTTCAATCGGTAAACCGTGTGTATCCCAACCTGGTACATATGGTGCACAGTATCCAGTCATTGATTTATAGCGAACAATAAAGTCCTTTAATACTTTATTTAATGCATGTCCCATATGAATGTCACCATTCGCATATGGAGGTCCATCATGTAGTACAAATAAAGGACGACCTTTCGTATGTTCTTGCACTTTTTCATAAATATTCATTTCAGCCCATTTTTCTTGCATTGCAGGCTCGCGTTTCGGTAAATTCCCACGCATTGGGAACTCTGTTTTTGGCATTAGTAATGTATTTTTGTACTCCATGCTTAATTCCTCCTTACATGTATAAAAGAAATACCTAAAAAACGGAATAAAAAAGAGACTTTCTCATCCCAAAAAGGGACGAGAAAGTCTCCCGCGGTACCACCCTAGTAGATCCTATACGTATGCATAAAATCCTCTTTATATTCTTAACGCGAATATACGCCTACGCTTACTTCATTTGTTCAGCGCGGAACTCCAGGGTGATATTTCCCATTATCTCCTTATCCTGAGCTTACACCATCCTCAGTTCGCTATATAAGGTATGAAAAAGGTACTTATCCCTATCTTCGTTTTTCTTAATAAATATGTTGTTTAAAATTATATGTAATAATGAGAAAAACGTCAAGCTTACACTGTTTCTTCTTTTTTCAACAGCTCGTCCACTTCGTCTTCTAATTCAATTAGTTTATCCCAATCATCGTTGTTTAACATTTCAAGTTGTGTTTCTAATAACATACGGAAACGAGTTCGGAATACTTTCGCTTGTTTCTTCAACTCTTCAATATCAAAAGCAACTTTTCTTGATTTCACTAACGCTTCATTAATGATACGATCTGCATTTTTTTCTGCTTCACGTACAATTAATTTTGCTTCTTTTTGTGCATTACGCTTCACTTCTTCAGCAGCTTCTTGTGCGACAATGATAGATTTGTTCAGCGTATCTTCAATATTAGAAAAATGGTCTAACTTTCCTTCTAATTGTGCAACCTTTTCTTCTAAAGCTTTTTTCTCACGAATGACTAATTCATAATCTTTGATGATTTGATCAAGAAACTCATTTACTTGATCTTCATCGTAGCCACGAAATCCGCGACCAAATTCTTTGTTATGAATATCTAATGGTGTTAACGGCACAACGCCACCTCCAAGTAGTTATCTAAATTTCCTCTTTCAATTATATCTTTTCTTCGACAAAATAAGAGAATTTCCTTCTAAAAAACCAATCATTTTAGTATACCATACAAAACTCTCCATTTGTCGCGCTTCGTTTTACCTTCTACAGAAAATAATTTACTTCGTCCATACCCTCTAACCGAGAAAACATCCCCCGGAAAACATTCATACGAAGTTTGCTCTACTGTTTTCCAATTGACTTTTACTAAGCCACCTTTTATAAGAGGCTGTACCTTCTGCCTAGATATATGCAGCATTTCAGCTAATAAAACATCTAGACGAAGTGACGAAACTGTTCCAGATTTTTCTCCCCACTTTTCACCTACACGCAAAATTTTCTCTACTTGTATAGGAGAGAGTGTGACTTTCATTTTCCCTATTGATTGTAAGTTCATTTCAATATAGGATACAACTTCTTTCGCAACTGCAATTTGGGCACGATCTTCTTGAAGCAAAATATCGCCACATTTTTCCCTTGTTAAACCAAGTGACATGAATGCACCTAATATTTGCCTATGTTCTAGCGTGAAAAACTTGGAAGGGTAGTCAATTTCTAATACTTCTACTTGAAATTCCTCTTCATTTAATTCTAGATAATCTGGATAAATTAGTGCTCTTTTCCGTTCGGCTTCAGGCATCGCACCATCAAACCGTACAGCTACATCTCCTTGCCCTATTACCATAGAAACAATTTGTTGCTGTCTTGGATCAAGAAAATCTGTTAACTTGACTTGATGGTACTCAGCAGCCTGTTTCCACTCTAATACTTTATCCACAAAGACCTGTTCATCAGGTCTAAAATGCTCGTAGATGCTCATGTATTTAACCTCACACTATAAAAAATAGTTGAATAAACTTACTAAACCACCTCTAGCAAGTTTCAAGGCAATAATAGCAACAAGTGGAGAAATATCAATCATACCAAATGGTGGAATAAACCTCCTAAATGGCTCTAAATACGGTTCACAAATACGCGCAAGAAAATCTCCAAAAGCTGATTCCTTTGCACCAGGAAACCATGATAGGAGAATGTAAATAATTAGTGCCCACGAGTAAATCTCGATAGCAGTAAGTAACACTGTTAAAACTGTTGTCATGGCGTATTACCACCTCTTTATATTTGTCTCTTCTTCTTCACCGAATAACTCTGAAATCGCACCAACGATATCAACATTTTCAGGTGTACACATAAATGTTTTCGGGCCTATTTTTTGAATATCCCCGTCTATAGCGTATACAGTACCACTTAAAAAGTCAACGATACGTACAGCTTGATCTGTAGACATTCTTTGCAAATTAATTACAACAGCTCGTCTACCTTTTAAGTGATCCGAAATGCCTTGCGCTTCCGAATATGTGCGTGGTTCTAGTAAAACAACTTTTGAAGATTGCTTCGCTGTTTCAATACTCACTACATTTTGCTTCGGTTGCACTTTCGCAAACGGAACATCTTGTTGTTCTGGGGGATTTTGTTGCTTTTTCATGTCTGTTTGCTCCTTTTCATAACTATATTGAGCTGCTTCTTTTTCTTCCGGTGTGTCAAAAAAGAAGTATTTTACTTTTGACCAACTCATAATAACTTTCTCCTTCCTCCTACGCTTTTCCTACTAAAACCGTTCCCAAACGAATATATGTAGCGCCTTCCTCAATTGCAATCGTGTAATCATTTGACATTCCCATTGATAATTCTTTACATGGTGCATGTAATAATTCTAGCTCCTGCACCTCTGTTTGTAGCATGCGCAATTCCTTAAAGCAGCGACGAATCTCTTCCTCTTCTCCTGTAAACGGAGCCATTGTCATTAATCCTACCACTTCAATCTTATCCAATTCTTGCAAACTTTGAATAAAAGAAATTGTTTCTTCTATCGCCAATCCTTGCTTTGATTCTTCAGATGATGTTTTCACTTGAATAAAGCATTTAACTTTCTTATCAGCACGTTTTTGAATTTCTTTTGCAAGCGAAAGACGATCTAATGAATGTAAATAATCAATCTCATTAATGATTTCTTTTACTTTTCTCGTTTGCAATGATCCAATAAAATGCCAATTCACTTTTGAACCGAAATGCTCGTATTTTTGTAAGAAACCTTCATTTCTATTTTCACCTAAATCAATAATTCCTGCTTCAATTACTTCGCTTGTTTTTTCAATTCCTACAGTTTTTGTAACTGCAACGAGCTTAATATCTTTCATCGAACGTCCAGCTCGTACACAAGATTCTTTAATTGCTTCGTTTACATCTACTAAATTCCCTTGCACTGTCACTTACTTCACTCCTCCTTAAAACCTATGAAACTCAACATTCTCCCCGTCTTACCTTGATCACGACGATGAGAGAAAAATAATTGTTCTTCACAGCTTGTACAAAGAGATGACATTACAATATGTTCTTCTTTTATGCCTGCTTGTACACATAATATACGATTAACTTCTTTTAAATTAATTGCATACTGACCATCAGAAATTACTTTATAGGGAACAGATCCGTTTACTACTTGCTGTGTTGCTGTTAATACACAATCATCAACAACATAACAACATGATCCGATTGCAGGACCAATCGCGACATGAATTTCATCACTTGAAACACCTTCTGCATTCCACTTTTGAATCATTTCTTTCGCAATCTCTGTTACAGTCCCTTTCCACCCAGCATGCGCAAGTCCTATCATATCATGTGATGGTGCATAAAAATAGAGCGGAACACAATCAGCGTAACAAGATGTTAAGAGAACATCTTTGTTAGTCGTATAAATGCCATCCGTTTTTGGAATACCGTCTTCATATGAATAAATGCCTTTCCCTTTTTCTTGCACTCCTACTTTCTCAACATGATGGTCATGAACTTGTTCAGAGCAAATCCATTTTTCTAATGGTTTTTGTAACTTATTCGCTAAAATGCGTCTGTTTTCATGAACATTCTCCACGATATCATTCACATGTAATCCTAAATTCATCGCATGAAAGGAGCCTGTACTTACGCCACCATCTTTTGTCGTAAATCCAACAGTAATGTTTCCAAGTTCTTTCCACGCTTGTAAATACAGTATACCGTCCACATATTTAAATGGTTCTCTCATAAAAGCGGCTCCTTTTAATTAAAATAATAGAAAAAAGCATGGTACTTCCTGTCTATTTTACCATACTTTTATTTTTTCATAATGACAACTGAAAAAAAAGAGGAATTTGTAATATTCTTTATGAAATTGTCGGTGTTTGTATTGATTCTGTTACAGAATTAATATTATCTACTCTGACAAGTATGACATCTTCCCCAATTTTCATAATTTGCTCCCAAGGAATCACAAATTCTACTTCCTTTCCAAAGAGTCCTAGCATACGTGTCTGCTTGGAAATAATAACTGCCCTAATCTTCCCTGTGTCTATATCAAAATCAATATCTCCAATATTTCCAAGTCTTTTTCCATCTGAAATATTTACAACATCCTTCATTTGAAACTCCGAAACTCGTATCATATTCATCCTCTCCCTTATATCATGAATCGTAAGTACGCTCTCAAATAAAGTGAAACCTTAATCAGTGGGATTTTTCCCATCCCTACTGATTATTAGTCCATGCTAATCGGACTTTCACGGGTAGCTCCGCTTCCATCTAACTTCTTACTTCAGCCGAATTTCGAAGCGGATAAACAGTATATAACCGCTACTAATAGAACATCCATTTTATTTTCATTATATGAACCTACCCACTCTACTATGAGCGCAAAATATTATATATAAAAAAGACCTCACCATAACTGGTGAGGTCCTTTATCCTTGAATCGTCTTATTCATTTGCTTAATAGCAGACTTCTCCAAACGTGATACTTGTGCTTGAGAAATCCCAATTTCTTCGGCAACTTCCATCTGTGTCTTTCCTTGGAAGAACCGTTTTCGAATAATCATTTTCTCACGATCATTTAAACGCTTCATCCCTTCTTTCAACGCTAGTTCTTCAACCCACTGCTCGTCCTTTTGTTTTTCATCGCTTAACTGATCCATAACAAAGATAGGATCTCCTCCATCATTATAAATCGGTTCAAATAATGAAACTGGATCTTGAATAGCATCTAACGCAAAAACAATTTCTTCATGTGTCACTTCAAGAACTTTGGCAATATCCATTGCTGTTGGTTCTTTTGAATTTTCAGCAATCAATTTTTCTCTTACTTGCAACGCTTTATACGCAATATCTCGTAATGAGCGAGATACGCGAATTGGATTGTTATCACGCAAATATCTGCGTATTTCCCCAATAATCATCGGCACAGCATACGTTGAAAATTTTACATTTTGGCCTAAATCAAAGTTATCAATGGATTTCATAAGTCCAATGCAACCAACTTGAAATAAATCATCAACATATTCTCCTCTGTTATTAAATCTTTGGATGACGCTCAGTACAAGACGTAAGTTTCCATTCACTAATTTCTCTCTGGCGCTTATCTCTCCACTTTGCATTTCACGAAATAATTTACGCATCTCTTCATTTTTTAGTACTGGAAGTTTAGCTGTATCAACACCGCAAATTTCTACTTTGTTTCTCGTCAAAGTGTTCCCTCCTATCGGGAGTTGCTGTACAGTGTAAAGTATTTCCTTTGAAGGGGATTTTATGCATACGGTTTTTCCATCGTTTTTCACAAACATCATATTTCCTAATGCACAAAAAGAGAATAAGACCAGTCTAGATACCGACTGGTCTTATTCTTCACACCATTTTATTAAATTCTTTTCGTAATCTTTTTATAATTCTTTTTTCCAAACGAGAAATATAAGACTGTGAAATTCCAAGCATATCAGCCACATCTTTTTGTGTCTTCTCTTCGCCACCAGCGAGTCCAAACCGAAGCTCCATAATTTGTTTTTCACGATCGTTTAATTGATGCAATGCTTTCATTAAAAGATGACGATCTACAGTAGCTTCTAAATCTTTTGTAATAATGTCATCATCTGTACCTAAAACATCTGATAATAACAGTTCATTTCCGTCCCAATCAATGTTAAGCGGTTCATCAAAAGAAACTTCCGAACGATTTTTATTATTTCGACGCAAATGCATTAAAATTTCATTTTCTATACAACGAGATGCATATGTTGCCAATTTAATTTTCTTTTCTGGATTAAATGTATTCACTGCCTTAATAAGACCAATTGTTCCTATACTAATCAAATCCTCAATATTGATCCCTGTATTTTCAAATTTTCTTGCTATATATACAACAAGCCGTAGGTTACGTTCAATAAGCATCGACCTCGCAGCTTGATCTCCATTTGGTAATTTATTCAAAAGAACTGCCTCTTCTTCTTTCGTTAACGGCGGTGGCAACGCTTCACTTCCGCCAATATAATAAATTTCATCGGTCTTAATTCCTAATTTCAGCAATACTTTATACCAAAGGTATACCAAATAAAATTTAAATTTCACCATATTATCCCGCCTCTCATAATTAAGCAATTACCATCTTTTGCGAAATCAACATTTTCGGATGTACAATGCATTGATACTCTCCATTGGTAGATAATTGTTGTGTATTTAATCCAATCAGTACTTTGTTTACAACAATCGAACTACCTTCATGATAAACTCGCACACAATCTGGCTTAATTGCCCATAAAAATTGATTCTCTACTCCTACTGCTCGGAAAGGAATTAAACGTAGTTTCGTCGCCCATCCAGAATCATTTTCTGGTATTTGAGGAATTTCTGTTTTGGAATAAATTTGTTCTGTTAACCAAGCTGGCAAACAATGTTCTAATGATGAAATATGCATAATCATAACGGGTGTTTTCGTTAACGGGTCATAAAGTTGGTTCCCACTATCAATTAGGCCTGCTAGTTCTAGTTCCTCTCCAGCTAATTGAATTTTCACTTTCACGATTTGATCATAGTGTATCTTTGTGACCTCTACGCTTTCTATACGCTTTTTAGAAAAATAATAAATTACTGGAAAACCAAAAATAACAAACAACCAACTAATTGGATCACCGTAAGAAACTGATTTAGATTGAACTAATCCATTTACCATTTCGTTCGTTTGCAAAAAGTAATGCGTTCCAATTAATCCTCCACCAACCATAAAGGTTACAAAATAGAAAGTAAAAACAGTTTGTGCATAATTTCTAAATGTCGAAAACCCAAATGCTGTATACACAATAAGTAACGAGTACAATAGTTTCATAATTGGATGTGTCATCATAGAAGCAAAAGGCGTAAAGGCGAAAATAACAATAGTTGAACCTATAAATGCCCCTAACACAAGCCTCCATCTTTTGATTCTCTTTTTTAACACGGTGGCTGTTAATAAAAGTAAAAGAAAATCAATGCAGGCGTTTAACAACCAAACAATGTCGGCGTAAACAACCAAACAATTCACCTCTTTTTTTAAGTTGAGACTAGTATAATGCATATCCAATAGGAAAGTGTGTCAATTGGTGGAGGGGTTTTTTTGTTATTTTGTGATTTCTAGACATAATCTGTCGGTAAAAAATAAAAGTGTATTTTTCATAGAATAATATAAATTTCTTACTTGTATACATAATAATTGAATTATATATATATACAAAATTTATCTTGCTATTTGCGGGCAGTAAGACCCCTGCCTCAAAATTCAGCTATACAAAAGTACAGAAGTTAAGTGGGAGTCGGGCTAACAATCATTTTTGGATGAACAACCCCAACTAATTAAATTTTCACTTTATTTATCACAGCTTATAGCTTAAAAATAGGACTGGGCTCTCCATATGCAAAATAATAAAAAAAGATCTGCTTAGCAGATCTTTTCCATTTAGACAACAAAAAAAGGAGCATGAAAGCTCCTTTTCTTTTATCGTCTACGACGGTTACGTAAGAATGCTGGAATATCGATGTCATCTGAATCTGTATGACGATCATGCACAACCGGCTCTTCACGTTTCATTTCACGCTTAACTTCACGTTGTTTTGAAGGTTGAGCTACTGGCTGTTGTTGCTGTTGTGAATGATTCGCAGTCGGACGGATAATTGGTTTTGGTGGCTGCATCGAAGCACTATCATCAAAACCAGTTGCAATTACAGTGACAACGATATCATCTTTTAATCCTTCATTAATAACAGAACCGAAGATCATATTTACTTCTGGATCCGAAGCTGAAGCTACAATGTCTGCTGCTTCTTGTACTTCATATAAACTTAAGTTTGCGCCGCCCGTAATGTTCATAATAACACCTTGAGCTCCATCAATAGATGTTTCTAGTAATGGACTAGAAATCGCTTTTTTCGCAGCTTCAGCAGCACGATTTTCACCATTACCAGAACCGATACCCATTAAAGCAGAACCTCTATTAGACATAATTGTCTTTACGTCTGCAAAGTCTAAGTTAATTAGACCTGGTGTAGCAATTAAATCAGAAATACCTTGAACACCTTGACGTAATACGTTATCTGCTTCACGGAACGCTTCTAACATTGGCGTATTTTTATCAACAATCTCTAATAAGCGATCATTTGGAATTACAATAAGTGTATCTACATTTTCTTTAAATGACGCAATACCAGATGCAGCTTGAGTTGCACGTTTACGCCCTTCAAATGTAAATGGGCGTGTTACAACACCAACTGTTAACGCGCCTAGTTCTTTTGCAACTTGAGCAACAACTGGAGCTGCACCAGTTCCAGTTCCGCCACCCATACCAGCAGTTACGAAGACCATATCCGCGCCACGAAGCGCTTCTTGAATCTGTTCTTTACTTTCTTCTGCAGCTTTTTTCCCTACTTCAGGGTTTGCGCCTGCACCAAGTCCACGCGTTAATTTTCCACCAATTTGCATTTTCGTTTCAGCTTTTGATAGATTTAATGCTTGTGCATCAGTATTCACAGCGATAAAGTCTACACCTTGTACACCGTGTTCAATCATACGGTTTACAGCATTGTTTCCGCCACCGCCGACACCGATAACTTTTATATTCGCTAATTGATCTTGAGTAGTATCAAACTCTAACATGTCGAAATCCCCCTAGAACCTCATTTTTCGTGTCCAATTTTAATCCCATAAATAACGGAATACACGTTTTACTTTTGACATCATACGGTCATCATTTTGATTAGTATTGTTTTGATTACGAGTTTTTTGTTTCGCAGGTTGCTGTTGTACCGGCATTGGTGCTGGTACTGGTTCAAAATGTTCTTGCTTTTCCTGCACATTTTTCCCACGTAATTTAGCTTTTTGATAAGAATGTTTAATTAATCCAACTCCACTTGTATATTGAGGCTCACGAACACCAATATAATCAGGAGTTGCTATACGAACATTTTCATGTAAAATATCGTATGCAAGATCAAGAATACCTGGCATAGAAGCTATCCCACCAGTTAGTACATATCCAGAAGCTACTTGCTTTACTCCTAACTTACGCACTTCATCTTGAACAAACATTAAAATTTCCTCTACACGAGCCTCTATTATATCCGATAATTCCAACTGAGAATATTGTTCTGTTTGATCGCTTCCCATAATAGGAACCGTAAACATCTCTTCTTCAGATGCTGTATCATAAAAAGCATGTCCATATTTCAGCTTAATTTGATCTGCATTTTCTGTTGAAGTTTTCAGCCCAATCGCTATATCCTTCGTTATATGATCTCCACCTAATGGCAATACGCTCGTTGCTTGCAACTCTCCATCTTTAAAAATAGATAAGGTCGTAGATCCTCCACCCATATCAACAAGGGCTACCCCTCTATTTCTTTCATCCGAAGATAACGCAACTGTCGCTGCCGCTAAAGGTTGCAGACAAATATCAACAATTTCAAGACCTGCTTTTTCTACACAACGAAGTAGGTTATGTAGTAAAGTTCTCGAGCCTGTAATAAGTGTACCTTCCATTTCTAATCTTACACCGATCATCCCGCGTGGATCGTTAATCTCGTCAAGACCGTCTACAATGAACTGTCGAGGTACCACATCAATAAATTCACGTTCAGGAGCAATTGACACAACTTGCGCTGCATCTAGAACGCGTAAGACATCTTCATTCCCGATTTCACGATCTTCATTTGAAACAGCGACTACTCCGTGACACGGGAGCAACTGTACCTGGTTTGCATTGACACCTACTACAACTTGCTCAATGTGGATACCCACCATGCGCTCAGCCTGTTCAATTGCTTTTTTAATTGATCGAACAGTTTCATCTATATCAACTATCGATCCCTTCTTCAAACCATTTGATTTTACGTTTCCAACACCAATAATGTTTAAGCTGTCATTAACCATTTCACCAATGATGACTTTAACATTGGATGTACCGATGTCAAGACTAACATATATTTCATTGCTGTTCATTCTTTGGCACCTCCTTCTTTATTTATACCATACAACTCAATATATGGAACAACAATCGCAACTTTACTATTTATAAGAAAAATATTCAACGTCTTTATACGTTTCCCTTTTTTAACCTTATATTTTTCTTATTTTTATTTAACATTCATTTAAGAATATCGCAGTAACCTGTGAATAACTGCTCTATCTTGAAATAATTATATTTCAAGTGTAAAGATTACCGCCAAGTATAAGTCTACACTAAGATGTACTTGTAGAAAAGTGAAACTTGTACCAATCCTAGTATGAATCTAAGAAAATTTACATTTTTTTCATCAAATTAAGCATTCTTGCAAATTAGCATCCATATAAAAGAACGTTTGTTTCATTTCATACGTAATAACGCAGTAAAAACTATCATTCTATT
Source organism: Bacillus sp. MYb209 (assembly GCF_002975175.1). Classification (GTDB taxonomy): domain Bacteria; phylum Bacillota; class Bacilli; order Bacillales; family Bacillaceae_G; genus Bacillus_A. The sequence continues at coordinate 577,079 of NZ_PCNZ01000002.1, read as the reverse complement.
CTTTCTTTTCTTCAGCACCTAGTTCCTTCGTATATGCACCCACTTCTAAGTCAATTAAAACCTTCTTACCAGGTTCAATTGTTTTTAAAATAAGTGGATAAGTTTCCATTCGCTTTGCGAAATTTTGAATAGTGGTGCTCACTTCATATCCTTCATTCATATATAAAGTAAGATGATCTTCATTTGCGTTCGTTGGTGTATAACGAATCTCAGAAATAGACCTTAAAATAGTCGGCGTTAATTTTTCTAGTTCTGCAATTAATTCCTTCATTTTTTCCTCTTTAAACGGTTCAAAAATTGGTGCTGCAACTGGAAGTTTTCCGTTCGGAAGTACATCGAGTGTTTTCCCATTTTCTAATAACGGTTGTAATTTCCCATCTTTGTTTATATAGCCAATTGTCAAATATTCTTCGATATGAACATCAATTTTGTTTGGGAAACGTTTTTTTACATTTACCTCTTTAATTTCTTTTCGTTTCGTTAAGTTTTCTTCTGCTTTATGTGCTGTTACTCGGAAATAACTCGTATCATATGTCACACCTGATTCCTTCATAACTTGTTCATCTGTCATATAATGATTTCCAAACACACTTATCTTTTTTATATTACTAAGCGGAGACCGAAAATAAATTAAAAAGAGTACTAATAAAAATAAAATCGATATGTATAAAATTAACCGATGATTAACAGGTTTCGTATTCTTGTTCTTTTGATTCTTTAATTTTGGTACACGATCTTGTAGTTCAATCACTTTACTATTTTTCATGTACGATCCCCCTATGTAACATAAAGAACGGCATGTTCCTCATGCCGTTCTTATCTTCTTATTATAACATAAATGATAATGAGCGGAACGAACAACCGTTATCTTCCAATTATTTCTACTTCTGTATGCATATCAACACCAAATTTATCCTTAATTGTACGCTTTACCAATACGATTAAGTCTAATACATCTTGCGCTGAAGCCACACCAGTATTAACAATAAAATTCCCATGCATTTCAGAAATTTGAGCTCCACCTATTTTATAGCCACGAAGCCCTGATTTTTCTATTAAATCTCCTGCAAAATATGGGACTGGATTTCGAAATATACTTCCTGCACAAGGGTGATTCCAAGGCTGCGTTTCACGGCGATACTCTTTATTCTTTTGCATGCTTCTTACAATTTCCTCGCGTTCGCCTACCTCCAATTGGAATTCAGCTTCCAAAACAATACCAGGGCGTTTCATTTGCAATACAGATGTGCGATAAGAAAATCCCATTTCGGTATTCGTCAACCAATTAATTGTTCCATTGTCAAACAAAATACGAGCTTTCGTTAATACACTCGATATGTCGGACTTATGAGCGCCTGCATTCATATACACTGCACCGCCAACACTTCCTGGAATACCACTTGCAAATTCCAAGCCCGCTAATCCCTGTCGACTAAGTAAAGTTGACAATTTAATAAGGGGATATCCAGCACCAACTCTTACTCTATGTTTTTCGACTTCTAAATGGTCTAATCCTTCTCCTAAACGAATAACCACACCTTCTATACCTTGATCAGATACGAGAAGATTTGAACCACGACCAATTGCAGTCCACCCTGTCTTGTACTTCTTTACTAACTCTAGCGTCTTCTCAATACCAGCAACATGCTTTGGCACAATTAAAATATCAGCTGGTCCGCCTATTTTCATAGTCGTGTAACGCGCTAACGGTTCATTAACTAACACGCGACCAACATTTGCTTCTAAAAGCTCTTTTACTAATTGTTCCATAGACAATCTCCCCCATATTAAGTCTCCTTATTACAGTAATATGCAGGGCGTTCACCTAATGTTATTTTTTAATAAGCTTGTTCATTACTTCATATAGCTTATTTGCTGCATCTGGAATACCAAGTTGCTTAGTAGCCAGTTTCATATTTTGTAATGTTTGTGTATCCAATAAAATCTCATCAATGTCACGAATAAGCGTTTCAGATGTTAAATCTTTTTCAAGTAGCATTTTAGCTGCTCCTTTATCAACAACTGATCGTGCATTTTTTTCTTGATGGTTATTTGTTACATACGGACTTGGAATTAATACACTTGGCTTTCCTAACGCTGTTAATTCTGCAAGCGTTGTAGCCCCTGCTCTTGAAACAACAAGATCTACACCCGTCAGTACCTCTGGCATATTATGAATAAAAGGTTTAATAATAACATTATTCGGATTCCCTTTTTGTTTCACGGCTTCCATAACTTTATCATAATGTACTTCGCCTGTTACATATAATACTTCGTAACTTTTATTCCCAAATTGTTCAATCGCTTCTACAAAAGCATCGTTAATCGGTCTAGCCCCGCGACTCCCACCAAAAATAAGCACGGATTTTTTAGAAAGGGATAGTCCTACCGAACGTTTTCCTTTCATTCCATTTTGGTCCATTACTTCTGATGCACGTGGATTACCTGTCATAACCACTTTTGACTGTGGGAAATGTTCTGCAGCTGCTTCAAAGCAAACTGCAACTTTATCGACATAACGACTTAAAAATTTATTCGTTACACCAGGTACACTATTTTGTTCATGTACAATAGTCGGAATACCTAATTTAGCCGCAGCATATACAACTGGCCCACATACGTATCCACCCGTGCCAATCACAATATCAGGGTTAAAACGACGAATATATCGTTTACTATCTTGAACACCTTTTAGGAAACGCATCACTGTTTTTACATTATCAAGAGATATTTTTCGTTTAAATCCACTTATAACAATAGATTGGAACTGAATACCCGCTTTCGGTACGATGGTACTCTCTAATCCATTCTCTGTACCAATGTATAAAAACCTTGCTTCTGGATTTAGTTTTTTTATTTCTCTAATTAAAGCAAGAGCTGGATAAATATGTCCTCCAGTACCCCCACCACTTACTAATACTCGCACTACTGATTCCTCCACTTCCCTGTTCTTATTCAATCGTATTTATTTCTATATACATATTGTATTTTCACACACACACGAAAAACCCTGTCTTTTAAACAGGGTTTAATAGCGAGAATGGCGACTTATATTCAATAATACACCTACTGCCATTAACATTAAGGTCAAACTTGATCCACCATAACTTAAAAATGGCAAAGTAATACCCGTAACAGGCATCAGTCCTGTTACAACACCAACATTAATCATTACTTGAATCGCAATCATCGCCACAATACCTACTGCTAAAAACGTACCATATAAATCTGGCGCTCCTAATGCTATACGAATCCCACGCCATAATAATAGACTAAATAATAATAACACAAATGAACCACCAATAAAACCTAATTCCTCGGATAAGATTGCAAATATAAAGTCTGTTTGTGGTTCAGGTAAATAAAGAAATTTTTGTCTACTTTGTCCAAGTCCAAGCCCAAATAAACCACCAGGTCCAATTGCGAGTAACGATTGGATAATTTGAAATCCACTTCCGAGTGGATCCGACCACGGATCTAAATATGATGTGATGCGTTTCATTCGATATGGCGCTGATGCAATTAACCCTACAAATCCCGCTGCACCAAGCAAACCAAACATTGCAAAGTGAAAGACCCTTGCTCCCGAAATAAATATCATAATAATACATGTCCCAACCATTACCGTTCCCGTACCAAGATCTGGCTGTAACATAATTATCCCAAAAGCAAGAAATACAAAACTAAGAGCCGGTAGTAAACCTCGTTTAAAAGATGTAATTAATTTTTGTCGTTCCGCTAAAAATTTTGCTAAGAAAATAATCATCGCGAATTTCATAAACTCTGACGGTTGGATAGAAAATGCCCCGATTCCAATCCAACTTCGCGCCCCCCCACGAACGAGACCTACTCCAGGAATAAGAACGAGAATAAGAAGAACGAAACAAACTAGCAAAATTACTTTTGAATACGTACGCCACACCCAATAATCAATTTTCATTAGAAAAAACATAGCTACTACCCCAAGACTTGCAAATAACAATTGTCTTTTTGCAAAAAAGAATGAATCCCCCATTTTATAAGAGGCCCAAACCGCACTCGCACTATAAACCATAATCATTCCGATTGTTAACAACGCAAGTGTAACGATGATGAGAATAAAATCAGGCGTTTTCTTCATTACCCATGAACACCACCTCTTTGGGCAGAACCTTTTGCCCTATGTAACAAAACATCAGTAGGTGTTAGCCTACTGATGTTTTGATTTACTTTATATAAGTTTATGCACAGCTTGTATAAAAATGTCTCCTCTTTCTTCAAATGTTTTAAATTGATCCCAGCTTGCACATGCTGGTGAAAGAAGAATAACATCACCATCGGTAGAATGAGCATAAGCTTTCACTACTGCATCATCTAAAGTATCGACACTTTCAATTACATCTAATCCTGCTTTTTCTGCCGCTCTTACTAATTTTGGTGCAGTTTGTCCAAATGTTACAATCGCTTTGACATGTTTAAAGTATGGAATTAAATCATCAAATTCATTACCACGATCAAGTCCACCAGCCAATAATACAATCGGTTGTGTAAATGCAGATAATGCTTTTTCTGTCGCTAGCATATTCGTCGCTTTTGAATCATTATAAAATTTACGATTATTAATCGTTGTTACATATTCTAAGCGATGTTTTACACCTGTAAAACTTTTTAACACAGCAGTAATTGCTTCATTAGAAACACCTAGTAATTTAGCAACACTCATTGCTGCTAAAATATTTTCTAAATTGTGCTTACCAGGTAAAACAATATCACTTACTTTAACTACTTTTTCGCCTTTAAAATAAAGAGCGTTATCTTTTATATACGCACCATCTTCAATTTCTTTCGTCGTCGAAAATAATACTTTCTGTCCTTTACTATATGCCGATAACGCCATGACATCTGCATCATCTGCGTTAATTACACTATAATCTGTTTCAGTTTGGTTTTTGAAAATATTCGCTTTCGCCAAACCATACTCTTTCTTCGTCCCGTGATAATCTAAATGCGCTTCAAATAAATTTAAAAAGGCTGCAATTTTTGGTTGGAACGATTCCACTCCCATCAATTGAAACGATGAAAGTTCCGTAACGACAACTTCATTTTCTTTCGCCAATTGTGCAACTTCACAAGCTACAGTACCTATATTCCCCGCAATAACTGGGTGCTTTTGTCCTTCTTTTAACATTTCAAACGTTAACATTGTCGTTGTTGTTTTGCCGTTAGATCCTGTAATCCCAACAAACGGTGCTGCTGAAATGCGATATGCTAATTCAACCTCAGTTACAATTGGAATTTGTTTTTCTTTCGCCGCCACTAAGAGTGGATTAGAATATGGAATTCCTGGGTTTTTTACGACAAGTGAAATGTTTCTCTCCAGCAATTCTAACGGATGCCCACCACATATAACATCCATTCCTTCCGCTTGTAACTCAGCAGCAAGCACATTACCCACTAATGGTTTCCCATCATTTACAATGACGTTTGCCCCTAATTTTTTTAATAAAGTAGCTGCTGCATAACCACTTTTAGCAATACCTAATACAAGAACATTTTTATTTTGATATTCAGTTACAGTTTTCAATTACATCCACACCCCGATATAAATTCCTAGCACAGCTAATAAAAATCCTACAGACCAAAACGTTACAACAACGCGCCACTCTGACCAACCACATAATTCATAATGATGATGTAATGGACTCATTTTAAAGACACGCTTTCCTGTTGTTTTGAACGAAATAACTTGGATAATAACAGATAAAGTTTCCGCTACGAATACGCCGCCAATAATAACGAGTAACAATTCTTGTTTTAACAAAATCGCTACAGCTGCGATAGCACCACCTAAAGCTAGAGAACCTGTATCCCCCATAAATACTTTCGCTGGATTCGCATTGAATACTAAAAAGCCAAGTACAGCTCCTACAACTGCCATACAGAAAATCGCTACCCCAAATTGTTCTTGAGCTACAGCAATAATACTAAATGCTCCGAATGCAATAGCAGCTGTTCCTGATAATAAACCATCTAAACCATCTGTTAAATTAACCGCATTTGATCCACCAATAAGCATAAATAATACAAGAACAAAATATGCCCAGCCTAATTCAAATTTAACATCAGTTCCCGGAATCATGATATAAGTGTGAAATGCTTGCCCTTTTCCAATTAAAAAGAACGCAATAGCAATTACAAGCTGACCAATCAATTTTTGTTTTGATGTTAAACCAAGATTTCTTTTCTTTACTACTTTTATGTAGTCATCTAAAAATCCGATTAATCCGTACCCAAATGTAACTAATAATAACAATGATACTTCTGCACCTAAATTGTTAAATTTAATCGCCATAATAAGCGTAGTCACCATCATAGATACATATATGACAATACCACCCATCGTTGGTGTCCCTGATTTCTTTTGATGTGACTTCGGTCCTTCGTCACGAATACTCTGTCCGAACTTTAACTTTCTTAAAAATGGAATAAATAATGGCGAAAGGGCAACAGAAATTAAGAATGCTACCCCAGCCGTTACTAATAAACCTTGTTCAAGCACATGTAGTCCTCCTCTCATGCTGTTACACTTCGTTGTTTAAACGCTCCGTGATTGCTTCTTTAGCAACTTCACGATCGTCAAAATGATGAACTTCTTTACCAATAATTTGATACGTTTCATGCCCTTTACCAGCAATAATAATAATATCTTCTGCTTTCACTTTCGAGATAGCGGAACGTATCGCTTCTTTTCGATCAACAATTACTTCATAATTATTCCCATTTGCATCATTTACCATATCATCTAAAATAGCCTTCGGATCTTCACTTCTTGGATTATCTGATGTGTAAATTGCATGAGTTGCATATTCGGTTGCAACACTTGCCATTATTGGTCTTTTCGTTCTATCTCTATCTCCACCGCAACCAACGATACAATATACATCACCTTTTGCAAACTGTTTTGCTGTTTTTAGTACGTTCTCTAAGCTATCAGGTGTATGTGCATAGTCAACAATAACTGTGTAATTTTGTCCACCATCAACAACTTCAAAACGTCCAGGAACGCCAGCAAGCTCTTTAATTACATCAATAATTGTTTGTAAGCTCACTCCTGAAACAAGACCTGCTGCTGTAGCAGCTAACACATTGTATACATTAAACTTACCAATTAATTTCATCGTAACATTTACAGTTTCATACGGTGTTACAAGTGTAAATGTTGTACCGCCACTCGTCATTACGATATCTCGTGCCATAATGTCGCTTGCAACATCTATACCGTATGTTACAACAGTAGCTGCTGTACTTCTCATATACTCTTCTGCCACTGGATCATCACTGTTTAATATAGCGTATTTTTCACGATTATGATGATAACTATTGCCAAGCTGTGCAAAAAGCAACCCTTTCGCATGTTTATATTCTTCCATCGTTTTATGATAGTCTAAATGATCTTGTGTTAAATTCGTAAATACTGCAACATCATAATCGCACCCGTGTACACGGCCAAGATCTAAAGCATGAGACGAAACTTCCATTACTGTACTATCCACACCTTGTTCAACCATTTTTGAAAACGTCTGTTGAAGTGTTAGTGCATCTGGTGTTGTATTTTTCACCTCAAATGTTTCATCACCGATTTTCATATTAATCGTTCCAATTAGCCCTGTTTTATGACCATGTGCGCGCATAATTTCATCCATAATATGCGATGTTGTTGTCTTTCCATTTGTACCTGTAATACCGATTAAATGTAACTTGTGTGTTGGTTGGCCATAAAAATAATCAGCTAAAACCGCTAACGAACGAAAAGTATTTTTCACAAGTACAACTGGAACGTCAACATCAATTGGTCTTTCCGCAATAATAGCAGCCGCTCCTTGTGCGGCTGCTTGCTTAGCAAAGTCATGGCTATCAACCGTATATCCTTTCATACATATAAATAAGCTTCCCTCTTTCACTTTACGTGAATCAGCTTCAATAGATGTTATTTCTGGATTTTCTTTTGGAACAACTGGAAAATCATGCAAACATGATACAAGTGTATGCAACTTCATTTCACTAAACCCTCTCTACATTGTTTATTTATCTCTTATTTTAGCAAGTAACACATTACCTCCTAGTTATATAAAAATAGGAGGTAAGTGCTACTATAGTCTAATCAATAGATTTATTTATTAATGAGACACTTATCGTCTCAAATAAAGCAATTTTTCTATAAAGAACTCACTTCCACCAATTGTACCATAAAACACAATCAGTTACCTTTAATTCCCGAAGTAAATTCTAACTTTTGAACCCTCTTTTACTTTAGCTCCTGCTTCTGGTGATTGTTTAATTACTCTCCCACCATCACCACTTATATCAAGCTTCAAGTCTACAAGTTGCGTTTGTAAATCTTTCTTTTTCATACCAATTAAATTCGGAACTTCCACAGTTGGTGTATCGCCCCATTTATATTCTTTCTCAACTTGCTCTTTTCTCGGTTCCACTCCCATTGCAGGAAGTGCGTCACGAAGAATATTCCCAACAATAGGTGCTGCTACAACTCCACCAAATTGAGTGACTCCTTTTGGGTTATCCACTGCCACATAAACAACAATTTGCGGATCGTCGGCTGGAGCAAAACCGATAAATGATACAATATAGTTATTATCCAAATATTTTCCATCTTTCACCTTTTGAGCAGTTCCAGTTTTTCCACCTACACGATATCCATCAATATAAGCCCCTTTACCAGAACCTTTCGCTACAACATTCTCTAATGCGTAACGAACTTTCTCTGAAGTTTCCTTGGAAATAACTTCCCTTTTCGCAACAGGTGTCTTTTTGCTGACAACTTGATTATTCTTCGGATCAATAAATTCCTTCGCTATATATGGCTGATACAAAGTTCCACCATTTACAGCGGCCGCTACAGCTGCTACTTGTTGAATCGGTGTAACAGAAACACCTTGCCCAAATGAAGTCGTCGCTTGCTCGACTGGACCAACTTTATCTAAATTAAATAAAATCCCGCTACCTTCACCTTGTAAGTCAATTCCGGTCTTCTGTCCAAACCCGAAATTGCGAATGTATTTAAACAATCGATCTTTACCAAGACGATCACCGAGTTCAATAAATCCTGGGTTACAAGAGTTTTGAACTACCTCTAAAAACGTTTGGCTACCATGGCCTCCAGCTTTCCAACATCGCAATCTAGCTCCACCGACTTCAGCTGCTCCATCATCATAAAACGTATCTTTCTCTAAGTCTACCAAATTTTCATTCAAGGCTGCAGCTAATGTAATAATCTTAAATGTTGACCCCGGCTCATACGTACTCCATACAGGTAAGTTTCTGTTATATACTTCGGGAGAAACACTTTGGAAATCTGCTGGATCAAAACTTGGCCGACTTGACATACCTAAAATTTCACCATTTTTCGGATTCATTGCAATTGCTATCATACCATCAGGATTATACGTTGATTCCGCAATATTCATTTCTCTTTCCATAATCCTCGTAATGCGTGAATCAATTGTTAATCCTAAATTCAAGCCAGCTTCTGGTTTTTTGAAATCATCTCCAACGTTAGGCATTCTCTGTCCTTTTGCATCTGCAAAAAATCGCACATGACCTTTATCACCATTTAGCTCTTTATCATAATATTTCTCTAGTCCCATAAGCCCTTGATTATCACTGCCCGCAAATCCTAATACGTGTGATAAAAAATTACCGAATGGATAGTACCGGATAGAATCCTCTGCGATGTACACACCCTTTAAACTTAATCCGCGTACTTCTTTCGCTTTGTCATGCGATATTTTCCTTCCGCCTTTATCAAGCCTTACAATCGACTCTTTTTTTGTAATCCGCTTATAAATATCATCTTTTTCCACACCTAATACTGCAGCTAACTTCTCTGCAGTCTCTGCTGGTTTTTCAATTTGCCTCGGCACAACAAAGACGGTCGGTGCACTTTTATTCGTAGCAAGCTCCACACCATTTCGATCTAAAATTTTCCCTCGCTCTGGTTCAAAAGTAATATTACGACTCCATGAATCCTTCGCACGATCCGTTAACATATTTCCAAGAAAAAATTGCACATATCCAAGACGAATATCGATAATGGTGAAAATGAGTATACCCGATATAAGTATAAAAATAAGTCGTTTCCTAACTGTTACATTTGATACACGCATATTGGAACAAGCCTCCCTTACGCCTAGCTTGTTCCAATATATGCTTGTACTTATTTAATTAGAACTTCTTCCCTATTACCATTATGGCTTTTCCGCTTCTTGCTGCGGTTCAAGTGGTGGTACGAGTGTTACACCTAATTCTGTACCAGGTTGCAACAATGTTCCTTCCGCCACACTTTGTTCCGTTACATATCCTGTACCAGAAGGTTTTAAGTTAAGCTTTAATGTTTTTGCTAAATTCATAACATCACGCAGTGCCCATCCCTGTATATTTGGCATTGTAGGTTTATCTCCTACTAAGAAGACTCGATCACCCTTTAATGTTTGTTCAGTTGCCTTCGGCACTTGCTGCTGCACTTTCCCTTCACCTAATACGATTGGACGAAGTTTTGCTTTATCAATTGCTTTCTTCGCTTCATCCATCGTTTTTCCGGTTACATCTGGAACGACAGTTTGTTGCTCTTTCACATATTTCTTCGGATCCTTTATTTCATTTGGCTTAATCTTTAAATACTCTAAACTATTTTTCGTTACATATTTAAAGATATCAGCTAAAGGTTTAGCCCCGTTTTCATCATCTTTTAATTTTGGTTGTTTAACGGCCACATACACAACAAGTTGCGGATCGTCCATCGGTGCCATACCTAAGAATGAGAATATATAATTCTCTCTTCCTGTCATATAGCCACCTTTCCCGTCAGGAATTTGTGCTGTACCTGTTTTACCCCCGACTGAGTACCCATCAACTTTATATGCAGTTCCTGTTCCTTTCGGTGATGTAACAACACGTTCTAGTAATTGCCTTACTTGCGCTGCTGTCTCTTTGGAAACAGGTTTTCCTACTTCTTCTGGTTTATGCTCTAGCTGTACTTTACCTGTTATTGGGTCAACAATTTTATCAATTGTATAAGGTTTCATCATTTTCCCATCATTTGCAATCGCTGTTGCAGCTTGTACAAGTTGAATTGGTGTAACTGTAGAACCTTGTCCAAACGCTGTTGTTACTTGTTGTATTTGTTGATCAAATAAAATTGTATTTGACCCTTCACCAGGTAAATCAATGTTTGTTTTTTCATCTAATCCAAAATTATGAATATATTTTCGGAAACGATCTGGACCAAGTTTTTGATCACCTAAAATTGCAAACGCTACGTTTGAAGAGCGCTCTACCCCTTCATCAAAAGTAATAGAACCCCATCCAGCACCGCCGTTATGATCTTTTATTTTCCGATTACCAACTTGATATGTACCCGACTGATAAAAGTCTTGTCCATTGTATACACCTTCATTAATGGCCGCTGCTAATGTGAAAATCTTCATTGTTGATCCCGGTTCAAATGCATTTGCAATTGCGTCATTGAAGAAATATTTAATTTGACGATCATTAGGGTCATAACTAGGTTTACTAGACATCGCTAATATTTTCCCTGTCTTCGGATCCGCAACAATTCCAATTAAATTTTCTGGTTCATAATGTTTGCTCGCTTCTTTCATTGCGTCTTCTAAATAACTTTGAATACGTTGATCAAGTGTTAAATACACGTTATCTCCATTTTTAGGCGCTTTTACATCCACTTTCCCACCGTCAAGTGATACTCCTTTACGGTCCCCTGTATAAGCTACCTCTCCATTAGAAGCACCTAAATACTTATCCAAACTCTGTTCTAAGCCAAATTGACCTACTGAAATTCCATCTTCATTCGGTTTTGCATGCCCTATGACGTAAGATGCGAAATCACCGTTTGGATAAACTCTCGCATTTTCAGTAATAAAAGAGATTCCCGGCAATTTCAATGCTTCTATTTGTTCTTTCTTTTCTTTCGTCAAGTCCTTACCTAATGTTCCAAATTCCACTTGACTTTTGCCTTCTTTATTTAAAGTAGCTAAAATTTCATCTTCATCTTTTCCGAGTACTCCTGCGATTTTCTTTGCAGTATCCTCTTTATCCTTAACGGCGTTGGCTCCTTTTAACTCGGCTACAAGTTTATAAGAATTTGCATCTTGCGCTAGCACATGGCCATTTTGGTCATAAATTGTTCCTCGATTCGCTTCGAGAACTCCTTTTTTACTATGTTTCTGTTCAGCAAGTTTTTTCAAATCATGATTGTCCACTGTTCCTGTTACTTGTATGTAAAAAAATCGGGCTAATAACAGCAAAAAGAGCAGGAGGAAAAATATCATAAAATAACCTGCTCCCTTATTGGTATGAAATTTGTTCATAGTTCTCTTCATCTTTTCTTCACACCTATTTGCCTTACTTTAGGCCTTTCACATTATTCGCATTAATTTCTAGCCCGTGTTTTTTTGCAACTTCAGCGATACGTTCATAACGACTTAACTTCTCTACTTCAGCCTGCAATTCTTGATTTTCCTTTTGTTTTTTCACAATTTCTTCTTCTATCGTCGCTGCTTCTACATTAACTTGATATAAACCCGCTTTATTCCCAATAAAAGCTACACAGGCATATAATAAAAATCCAATAAACGTTACGTACAATAGCTTTTCAATTCTTGTAATTTTCGTTTTAACTTTTGGCTTAACCATCTGCTGTGGTGGCGTTTGAATTTGTACCTCTTCTTGCGCCTGTTGTTTATACTTTACAGCTAAATTAGTCATACCTCTCTCTCCTTTTTATCGTTTTTCAGCGATTCTCAACTTCGCAGAACGCGCTCGATTATTTTCTTCTAATTCAATGTCAGAAGGTAAAATCGGTTTCCTTGTAATAAGCTTTAATTTCGGCTTAAATTCATCCGGAATAATCGGTAGTCCCTGTGGTAATTGCGGCGTTGTGCTATTTCGCTTAAACGTCGTTTTACAAATACGATCTTCTAAAGAATGGAATGTTATAACACTAACTCTTCCACCAGGCTTGACCATATCAATTGCAGATTCCAACGCTTCTTCAAATACTTTTAATTCATCATTTACAGCAATACGAATCGCTTGGAATACTCGCTTCGCAGGATGTCCACCTGTTCTACGTGCCGGAGCTGGAATACCTTCTTTAATTAATTCCACTAATTCTCCTGTCGTTTCAATAGCCTTATTCTCGCGATAAGCTTCAATTTTCCTTGTTATTTGCTTTGAAAATTTCTCTTCTCCGTATTGGAAGAAAATTCTTACGAGTTGTTCATATGACCAGCTGTTCACAACATCATATGCTGTTAATGGGGCATCTTGATCCATCCGCATATCTAACGGTGCATCATGATGATAACTAAAGCCACGCTCTGGTGTATCTAATTGTGGGGATGAAACACCTAAATCGAATAAAATCCCGTCTACTTCTGTAATACCTAATTCATGTAGTTTTTCAGATAAATAACGGAAGTTGCTCTTCACTGTTACAAATTGTTCACCATAAGAAGAAAATTTTTCCTTCGCATTTTGAATCGCTATTTCATCTTGATCAAATGCTATTAATTTTCCACCATCTGTTAGCTGAGATAATAAATAAGAACTATGTCCTCCTCCACCCAGTGTACAATCTACATATGTACCACTCGGCTTTATATCTAAGCCATCTACTGTTTCTTTCAAAAGTACTGTTACGTGTTTGAACATTGCTGCACCTACTCTTTTTCCAATTAATTATGTTAAATACATTTCTCACTCTACAAACAAAATTTACTACTAGAGGATGAAATGCTACTAAAGAACGACTCATTTAACTTCCAACAAGGTAGCATGCTATACAAATCGCTATTTTATTTTATTATATACTAAATTTTATCATTTTTTGCGGGAATTTAAACAAAAACCTGTCGAAAAAGATAATAATCCGTTTACATTTTGTGCTATTTTGTCATATATATATACCTGATACATAGCGATTCATTACATTAACACAAGATGGATAATTCAGAAATTTTTCACTTCACAGTTAATTCAACGGAATAAAAATAAAATCCTGCTCAAAAGAGCAAGATTTTATAGTTTTATTACATGATGTTTTCCGTCCCACGAAAAAGATTGTTCCATTACTCGATCAACAAAATCAAGACCGAACTGATTTAAATAATAACAGACATTCCACACACGTTCTTGCGGTGCTCCTAATGGACGAAGCGCAAATTGTAAACGGCGGAATTTATTCAGTTGAACCTCATGTTTCTTCTCAACATTTCTTTTCAACATTCTTTCTAACAGTTCAATTTGCTCATTAATTTTCAGTTCATTTTTCCCAGCAAACTCATTTAACCCTGGATCTATTTTTTTCACGAATTGTTGTAATGATGTATGAATATCCATTATTTCTTTTTTCGCTTCTATAAATCGCTCGTCTATCGGTTCCTCTATTTGATTAGAAAGCCAATTGTCACGCAGATTATCTATATTATTTAGAAATGGATCAATTTCTTGCAAATCTAAATCATATAAATCTGTCGCTATATCTCGCTCCATATAAGTAATCGTAAGACGCGGAACGACGGGTGGCATTTGAAAACCGACAGTATGAAACACTTGTTGTAATTCACTCCAATAAGCTAACTCCCCCGGACCGCCAATAAACGCTAACGTAGGAAACACATATTCTTGCATAAGAGGGCGCGTTACAACATTATTACTAAAACGTTCTGGACTTCTTTCCATCTCTTCCATCAATTCTTCATACGAAAATGAATGTACTCCATCTTTTCCAATAAACTTCCCTTGATTCTCTTCAAGCAATACTCGCTCATTATCAATTTCCATAAATATATGCACTGCATTTGTCTTCGTTTCAATAATCGGTTTAAATCCTAATTCCTTAATTACTTCCTGTTGATTATGAAGTCCTACCTGAATTTCTTTATATTTACTTATAATTTGTTGTAAAAACGGTACTTCTAGTTTTCTTAATGCAGGATGATGTGAATCTACAAGAATTAAACCAGAATTTGCGAACATTTTCGTAATAAGGCGTGCAAAGAAATCTACATATGTATGCGATTTACCTAAAGCATCATCAACAAATTGTAATACATCCTTTGTAAAATTCGTTTCCGGATATGTTTTAAAAATCTCTTCGACCCATTTTCTACAGTCTTCAATAGAAAGCTCAGACTCAGAAGCACTTGCCTTTTTCGGATAACGATCATGAAAAATGGTCTTTTTTATTTTTTTATTTTTCGTTACAAATGTATGATTAATTTCATCCATATCATGGTCTTCACCGGCAATCCAAAAGACAGGAACAATCCGAATCCCTAAGCTCTCTTCTTTTTCTTTTGCAAGCTGTAAAATTGAAATGATTTTATGCACTGTATAAAGCGGACCAGTTAATAACCCCGCTTGTTGTCCAGCTATAACAACATATGTATTTTCATCTTCAAGCGCTTTTATATTTTGAATTGTAAATTCTCCCGCTTGCAATTGTGTATTATATTCTAATAAATGCGTTACTAAATCTTGACGGAAAAACTCTCTCTCACGTAAATCATGTAAACGCTGTTTAAAAGCATCCTCTGTTAACAGATAATCAAAACATGACTGTATCTCTTTTTCACCGTTCATATAGTCCGCTACAACACCTTGTAGTGGAACAGAGATTTCTTTTATCTCCATATAATTCTTCCTTTCGTATCCTGTTCTCTCACCAACCCACATTGTAGTCAATGTTTCACGTAAAAGCAAAGAAAAACACTTATAATTCCATTCCTCTTATTGCATTGAACAAAAATCGAAGTGTCGGAACAGATCGTTGTTGTTCCTTAGCTTCTTCTAGTACATATCCAACAATCGCATTAACTTCCGTTTGTCTATTCGCTCTTACGTCCGCTAACATAGATGAAGTATTATGAAATGTTTTTTCACATACTTGGCATACCATTTGCCATACCATTTCCTTATCTTCTTCTTTAATAAGAAATGCAACTTCCTGAAATACTCGCTCCATCATTTGATAAAAAAACGGATTTGAAATTAACTCTCCGTTCTCAACCCGCAATAATGCCGTCAATGGATTAATACATACATTGACTACTAATTTATTACGCATAATCCCCTTCCAATCACCTTCTATCTGAATCGGAAAATAATCAAAAGGAAAACAATTAAATACCTTTTTAAAACAACTAGATTGACCACGCACTACACCAAACTTTGTAACACCTATTCCAGTATGATGAACTGTATGTCCATCCTCTTTTTTTGCACCATGCTCCACAATCCCGACTGCTATACATTCATTTCCTATTTTTTGCATAACGTGAAGATGTGACATTCCATTTTGCAAAAAGATTAATGACGATTCTCCCTGCACAAAAGGTAATATATCAGTTATATGATATTGCTTTACAGCAATAAATGTATAATCTAACTGTTTATCCAGCATACTTTCTATCGGTAAAATAGACGGAAATACCGTTTCACGTTCTCCATTCCTAATACAAGTTACACCCGTTAAGTTTAATTCTTCTGCTTGCTTAGCGTTTCTTGTAAACAACGTAACATCTTGATTGCTTTTTTGTAAATAAAATGTATATAGGAGACCAATAGCTCCCGGTCCAACAATTCCAATTTTCATCTTCACACAAAGAACTCATATTAACAAGTGATATAAGCTCCCTTGCCCTTCCCCCTTTACATCTTATTAAATTACAATTACATAGTTGAGGATTCAATTATCTTTTAACAAATGCAATCTCTTCTTTCACTATGTATATACTACCTATATACATAGTTCTATTCTTATTTTAGCAAATCCTCAAAAAAATAATGAAAGAAATATTCTATCTTCTTCATAAAAATTAAAAAATGAGTTATAATATTATTATAAATATTATAACTTTTCTGCATTCAACAAGATAAGAATAGGATGTGATGTAATGGGATTCCCAAAAGTTGAACGCTTGCTCATCAATTATAAAACATTAGATGAATTTAAAAAATTTAAAGGGTGCGGAGCTCAAGAACTATCCATGTTGGAAGAATTACAAGCAAACATTATTGAAAATGATAGTGAGTCTCCATTTTACGGTATTTATTATGGAGGATCGCTAATCGCACGTATGAGTCTATATATGAAAAGGAACGGTGGAGAACCATTTGAAATTACAGGTACTTACCTAGAACTTTATAAACTTGAAGTATTGCCGACTTTTCAAAAACAAGGATTCGGACAAATGCTTGTTAATTATGCGAAACAACTACAATTCCCAATTAAAACGATAGCACGTATCCAGTCAGCTGGTTTTTGGGATAAATTAAGCTTCCAGCCAGTATCAGTAACTGATGGTGATTTTTATATTTGGCATCCAGAAACAAATTTGAATGCGATTACAAACGAAGAATCTGCATAAGAAATAAAAAAAACAGCTGTTACGCAGCTGTTTTTTATTTCTTTAATTTTTCTAATTCTCCATTCGAGCGAGCACCATTTCTTTCTGCTACCATTACACTTCTTTTTTGATCGATATAATCCAGTAATGTTCTATATTCTTCCTCATATACTGATAATCGCTCCAGAAGACGTTCTTTCTCTGTTTGTAACGATTCAATTTGTTGTTGCAACACCATTAAAGAGCTTTCATCTTTATAATTTCGCAAGAATTCAATAACATCATTCAACGTAATAGATTTTGGCTCTAATACCGTTGTCTCTTTCACTTCATAATTTTCTACCTTACGAAGTTGCTTTGCTTCTTCAATACGTGCTTTATACTGCTTTCTAACGTAAGAATTCCACCTAAATCCACAAGCTGCAGGTGTACGAGACAAATGCCTCCCCACTTCTTTAAAAGCGGAAAGTTGCGTTCCACCTTCACGAATATGCCGGAGTACTACTTCTGCCAGAAGCAAATCTTCATCATCAGTCCAAGCATCTTGTCTTGTTGTCGCCATCTCTCTAGTCCTCCCTATGCATTTTTTATTAAGCATATGCAGTTACTAGAAAAGATAGAATACAACAAATAAAGAATAAGACAAAAAAAAATAAACGTAGAAGATATCTTCTACGTTTATTTTTCGCAATTACTTGCTGATTACTTCTTTACCTTTGTAAGTACCGCATGCTTTACATACACGGTGAGCTAATTTCGCTTCACCACAGCTTGGGCACTCTACCATACCAGGTACTGATAATTTGAAATGCGTACGACGCTTTCTTTTTACTGTTTTAGAAGTTCTTCTAAAAGGTACAGCCATTCTTCCCACCTCCTTAAAAGAAATAGTTATTTTCATATGAAGGCCTAAACCAGTCTTCCGATTATTTGTCAAAAAACTTTGCAAGTCCTGCTAATCTTGGATCAACAGTCTTTTCTTTGTTTTCTTCCGAAATCACTTGCCAGTCTTGACCTTGCATCGGTGCTCCACCAGAAACATCATCACTGAAAATTTGCATTGGAATCTCCAAAAGTATATTTTCCTTGATTACGGGCAGTAAGTCAAGTACTTCTCCTTCTAAACAATGAATTTCAGCTTCTGTTTCAAATTCTTCTTCTGAAGTTTGGAACACCTCAGTTGTTTTAATGTCAAATGGTAATGTCACATCTACTAAAGAGCGAGAACATGGTAAAACCATGCTTCCAGTTATATGTAGATGAAACGTAAACTTACCGGAGCCAAAATCAACTCTTCCTGTTACATGAACAGGATTAATTTCACGAATATCTTTCTCGACCTCTTTTAGCTCACTTACATCTACCATTTCATTTAATGTCAATCCTTTATTTCTCAATTTATTCAATTGATGGATGGACCATTTCATATCATATCACCTCAAGGCAACAAACAAAATTATAGCTAGCCATTTTATATTTGTCAATGTTTTTTCTTTACACTATAATGAAGTCATCATAGGAAATAATATATAGATTATCACGTTTTCCAAAAAGATGCTACATCGAAAGGAGAGATTACCATAAAATCCAGTGGTATTGTTGTTGAATATAACCCTTTTCATAACGGTCATGCTTATCATGTGCAACAAACAAAAAAGTTAACACAGTCTGATATTATTATCGCCGTTATGAGTGGCCCTTTTTTGCAGCGTGGTGAGCCCGCACTCATCTCCAAATGGTATCGTACTAAAATGGCCTTAACAAACGGCGTAGACCTTGTTGTAGAGCTTCCTTATGCATTCGCAACACAAAAGGCCGAAACTTTCGCAAATGGCGCAATTTCGATTTTAAACGCCCTTGGTGTTTCTGAAATTTGTTTTGGTAGCGAAGATGGACAAACTGAAAATTTCTACAATACCATCGCTATACAAAAAAATGAAGAAGAGACTTTTAATCGTTTTGTGAAGCAATTTATGAATGCAGGTAATAGTTATGCAAAAGCTACATCTGAAGCCTTTCTACACATCTTACCACCCGAAAAAAACGTAGATATGTCACAACCAAATAACATTTTAGGCTTACAGTACATTAAAGCAATTCTCTTACAAAATAGTTCCATGCAAGCACAAACTATAAAAAGATTCGCCTCTCATTATCATGATGAAACATTTCACGATCAACATATTGCAAGTGCAACAAGTATTCGCAAACAGCTATTTAATGAAAACAGTTCCTCTACAACTATTGAGCCTTTTATCCCGAAAATGACTGCTTCTCTTTTAGAAAACTACAAGCAAAACTACGGGACGTTACATAACTGGGAAAAATACTTTTCATTTTTTAAATACAAACTTATGACGATGTCTTCTCAAGACTTACAACATATATATGAAATGGAAGAAGGTTTAGAGCATCGTATTTTATCAAAAATACAAAACAGTTCATCTTTCTATTCATTCATGGAAGCATTAAAAACAAAACGTTATACATGGACTAGATTGCAAAGAGCTTGTACACATATTTTAACAAATACAACGAAGGAAGAAATACACAAAGCAAATATAGAGCAACATGCGCCGTATATCCGTCTTCTCGGAATGTCACAAAAGGGACAAACTTATCTTTCTAGAAATAAGAAAAAAATAGAACTTCCAATCCTTACTCATACAAAAACATTTGAACATCCGACTTTAGACATAGAACGGAAATCAAATGCTGTATATTTCTCCATAATGCAAGAACCTTTGCGGACACAACTGCTAAAACAAGACGCAACGCATCATCCAATTCGTTATGATGAAATAATGAAAAAATTCCTATAAGAAAAACCTCTCTTCTTCAGAGAGGTTTACTTTGTTTTACTCATTTTTTCCAAATACGTTAATGCATCATCCAGTGTGTCCACCGGTACAATTTTCATCTTTGTTTTAATATCTTTCGCAGCTTCAAGAGCATCTTTATAATTCGATTTCTCTACACCTTTTTCATTTGGCGCAAAAAACACTTCAGCTCCTGCATCACTAGCAGCTACTACTTTTTGCTGAATACCACCAATTGGACCAATTTCTCCTTTATCATTGATTGTACCTGTTCCAGCTATTTCATGTCCGTTTGTTAAATCTTCTTCAACGAGCTGATTATAAATTTCTAGTGTAAACATTAACCCTGCTGATGGCCCCCCTATTTCATGGGAATCAATTTTCACTTTCGGATCTACTACTAACTCTCTTTCCGTAACGATAGAGACCCCTATACCGACGCGTCCATTCCCATTAGGGATTGTCTTTACATTTAAATTTTCTTTAAACTGTTTTCCACCCCGCTTATATTCAACATTTACTGTATCCCCTTCTTTTTTCCCTGTCATATACTCAATAAATTGTTCCGTCTTGTCGAATGTTTTTCCATCGACAGCTACTATAACATCTCCAAGCTTAAGCTTTCCTTCTGACGGCATACCCTTCGCTACACCAGCAACTAGTACACCTTTATTTTCAAAAGAAACAGAGCGATTTGCACGTTTATAAGCATTATAGATTGCTGCATTTTGCGAATCTTTCATTGCATAATTTTGGCGAAATTGATATTCTTCATCACTCTCGCCTTTTTGCAATATTTCTTCCGCCTTCGAAACGTGTGTATATTTATTAAATTGCGCTGCTATTAAATTCACCACATTGGCAGGTCCCATTGAGACAGTGACAAGCATGAAATCACCCGACTCTTTCGTTCCACCATCTACTTGAACGTATGGTGCTAATTTCGCCGCCATACCTGGTTTTGTCACATAATACGGCAAACGCACATAAACAAGTAGCATCGCCAATATAACCCCTATTAAAATTGCATATATAAACCGAAAACGCTTAAACATTATGTTGCTCCTTCCACTGCTCAATTAGTAAATAAATGTTTGAAATGTGTTTTTCTGCTTCCACTTCTCCGACCCGAATGATGTCTTCAATATGTGTAAAAGCACGCGAACTAAATTGTTCAACAGCTGGTCGCATCATTAAATCTGATGCTATTTGCCGATTCATCACAAGTTCATGTTGCATAATTTCAATGCTCTGCATAATCACATCATAAATAGACGTTACCTCTCCATTCACCTTAATTGGAGACACATCAACAGCAATAACAATATCAGCCCCTAAATCTTTTGCAACCGATACGGGAATACGGTCAATTACCCCTCCATCCACTAATAAGCGGCCATCTATTTTTTCTGGAACAAACACCCCCGGTACAGATATACTAGCGCGAACTGCCTCTGCAATTGGGCCACTTGTAAATACAACTTTTTCCCCCTTCAAAATGTCAGTAGCCACAACAGCCGTCGGGATATCTAACTCTTCTAAATTTTTATTATATGTAAACATTTTAATCATATCTTTAATACGTTTTCCAGCAATAAATCCCATTTTAGGAACTGTAAAATCTAAATAATATTTCCTTTTAAAAACAGCTGCCAATTTATATAACCTTTCAACGTTACAACTCGCTGCATAAAATGTACCTATTAATGCTCCTATACTACTACCTGCTATCATATGAATAGGGATGCCAGCGTCCCTTAACACTTTTATTACCCCAATGTGAGCAAAACCTTTCGCACCTCCAGATCCAAGTGCTAAACCGATTTTTGGTTCCTTCATTTTTCTCACCCTTTAATTTTTTTCATTCCTTTTTCATACTTATGGTCTAAATTCACCACATATCCACGTATACTGAAATGAACGTTTTTGGGACAAAGGGGGATTTTTTTACATGTACGAAAAATGGAAAACTGCTTTTCTTACCATATCAATGTTATTTTTAACCTTTTCTCTTGTACTCCACCCCCAAGCTGCCTTGCAAGCTTCAATTCGCGGGTTAAATATATGGTGGGAAGTTGTATTCCCTTCACTACTACCGTTTTTCATCATTGCGGAACTTCTAATCAGTATTGGTGTTGTAAAATTTATCGGTGTTATATTAGAACCGCTAATGCGACCACTTTTTCGCGTTCCAGGGGTAGGCGGGTTTGTTTGGGCAATGGGAATGGCTTCAGGGTTCCCTGCTGGGGCCAAATTAAGCGCTAGACTACGCAAGAGCAATCAACTAACACAAATTGAAGCGGAACGACTCGTATCTTTCACAAATTCTTCTAATCCACTTTTTATTTTCGGAGCAGTTTCTATCGGTTTTTTTAATAATCCGAAATTAGGGATCGTATTAGCGGCCGCACATTATATAAGTAACTTTACCGTCGGATTACTTATGCGCTTTTATGGTAATAACAATACTTACATAAAAGACAAACCTAGTACCGAAAAGCGTGCTTTTCAAAACCCATTCTCAGTCCTCCACCAAACGCGGATGCAAGAAAAAAGACCCATTGGAAAATTACTCGGAGACGCTATCGTTTCTTCTATTCAAACATTACTCATGATTGGCGGGTTTATTATTTTATTCTCTGTTTTAAATAAAATGATTACTGTTTTCGAAATTACAAAAGCGCTTTCTTTTATTATGCAACATATTTTATCATTCTTCCAACTTACATCCGAATTTAGTATTCCGATATTATCCGGTTTTTTTGAAATGACGCTTGGAAGCCAAATGATCAGTCAAATAAGTGAATCAACACTTCTTCAACAAGCGATGGTGACAAGCTTCATTTTAGCTTTTAGCGGTCTTTCTATTCAGGCACAAGTAGCAAGCATATTAGCAGAGACAGACATCCGCTTTAAACCTTATTTTTTAGCACGAATTATCCAAAGTATTCTCGCTCCAATTTTCACTTTTATATTTTGGGGACCATTTTATGAAAAAGTTCATTCTTTCTCGCCTACGCAAGAAGATCTTCCCGTATTTTTATTGAATCATTCTTACACACTAACTGATATTTGGACATCATTTATACACTACGGACCAATCTTCACCTTATTTTGTTTATATTTATATGTTATCTTATTGTTTTTACGCATTTATAAAGAAAAACCCCGTTCACTTTAACGGGGTTTGAAACTTTTCTTTTAAAGCACGCTCTACAATCGGAGGAACAAGGTCTACTACACTTCCCCCATATCTCGCAACTTCTTTCACAATACTTGAACTTAAAAATGAATATTGATTATTTGTCATAATGAAGAAGGTTTCGATATTTTCGTCTAATTTTCGATTCATTGAAGTAATTTGCATCTCATATTCAAAATCAGAAACCGCTCGCAAACCACGTAATATTGCATTTGCATTACGCATTTTTGCATATTCCACCAATAATCCACTATGTGAATCAACTTTTACATTCGGAATATCCTTTGTCGCCTCTCGAATTAACTCTAGGCGTTCTTCTACCGAAAAGAATGGTTTTTTTGATGAATTGTTTAAAACAACTACATATACTTCATCAAATACTTTTGCTCCCCTTTTAATAATATCCAAATGTCCAAGGGTAATTGGATCAAAACTCCCTGAAGAAATAGCTATACTTGTCATTCTGTCCCCTCACCTTCATACTTATAAATCGAAATTGCTGTAATCCCATAGTTTTCTGCCCGTACTTTTACAAGTTCTCCTATAGAATCAGGTAAAACCACGTCATCCCCATGCTCTGCCATAATGATGCCATCTTTATTTAACAATCCATGTTGATCCATCACACTAATTAAAGACAAAATTTTTTGACCTTTATATGGAGGGTCAATTAGTATAAGATCGAATGATATTTCACGCTTTATAAGCGCCTTTACCGCACGTTCCGCATCATTTCGATACACTTCAGCTTGTTCTTGTATTCTACAGCTTTCTAAATTTTGATGAATGACTTTTATCGCCTTACTATCTCGGTCAACAAAAATCGCTTTATCAATCCCTCTACTTATGGCCTCAATTCCAAGACCACCACTACCACCAAATAAATCAAGAGCGGTACCACCATCATAATAAGGACCTATCATATTAAAAATAGATTCTTTCACTTTATCTGTCGTTGGACGTGTTGTATTACCAGGTACCGCTTTAAGTGGGTGCCCTTTACATTTTCCTGAAACTACTCTCATCTGTTGTCACTACCTTTATTTCAATCTATCGAGCGATTACAGTAAATCCATCTCAAGTCGGTAACCGCTACCAAACCATACAATTCTTCACTAATTCGTTACTTAACCTATAGAGAACTTTAGTTAAAATAACCGTTCGCTATTTCTTGCATATTCATCTCACTATTTGCGAACAAAAACCCTTTATGTACATCAGTTCCACTTTACCTTTTTTATCCTATCATAAAATAAAAAAAAGAAAAATAAAAAGCCTAACATAAATTTTAATTTCATTATGTATATCTTCATTTAGATTGGACATAAATAAATATAACAACATCATCTTCGATGTTGTTGCCAACCGCGGAGAAGACTTACGTTTCCCCATAAGTTCTTCCTCCGGTTTCTCCTCTCCCTTTTCCTTCTTACTAGTACATACTAGTATTAGAAGGGCCCTGCTTTGCAGGGTTTTTTTATTTGTCTACTTTTCATTTAAAAAGTGAGGTGGTACAGTAAAAGAAAGAGGAGGAAAAAATATGATTCAACGCTTTATAGAACTCGGAGAAGGCTACTCTGACTTATATGAATTACTTGAAATTGCCAAAACAAACCAAGAACGTGTAACACATATGTTACAATTCGAAACTGTAAAAAACGAAAAAAAAGTGTGTTCACTTGTTGTAATACTAAAACCGACAACTACTGGTGATTTCCAACCATTATACATATGTCGTGAAGGCATTCCTGTACTTGAAAATAAAAAAAGTAAACGTGTCGTTTTATTTGAAGAAATGGCGGAACAAATAGGGAAAAAAGTTACTCCCTTTACTGTAAAACCATCAACAACTTTCCCTGAAAAAGAACTATTCTTTAATCATCTAATTGGTATTTTACGAATGAACAATTTCATTCCTCCAATGAAATAACACGTTATTTCAAGTAAAAAAATCCCCCGCTAAATTTAGCAGGGGATTTTTTTACTTAGCTATAATCGTATTCTTTTGCCCGATCAGGACGCGAATTTTCGAATTCCGTTTTTAAAAATGGGCGATACGACTGTTCTACTTTTTTTACAAAAGGAAGTTTATTCAATTTTTGCATCATATGCTCAATTTGTTCCATATCACAATATACAACGGCATATTTCAAACGTTTTGATATGTAATGAATGTTACCATATTTCCTTAAAATCTTGGCATGTTTCAATGAATGTAAATAAACAATCATACTTTGTCGTTGCCCGAACATAATCTTCTCCATCTTCTCCTTTTAAAAACTTATATTCTTATATTTTATGAAAACCAATCAAAAATTTATGACATTAAAGGACAAACTCTGTATACGTTTTCTTCTATATTCTAAAAAACAGGGTAAATTACCCCGTTTTTTTACAACCACAACCGCCTCCGGTACCACAACCACCGCCACAGCCACCCGCATCAAAAAACGGATTTCCTGTTGGAACTTTAACGGAAGGAGACACCTCAGAACCAATTGCTACACTAACTTCATCTAATAACTTTTGTAAAGCAGTTTCTGCTCTTTTAAAGGCTGCAACCTTATCATGCATATCTACAGAACGCTTTAATTCCCTCATTTTCGTCGAAACGAAAGTATAATCAGGATGATATTTACCAAAACGTTGCACTTCTTCGTATCGCTCTTTCATCGCTGTAAACTGCTGAATTAGCGTCTGGACTTCTATATCTTCTTGTAAATCCTTATAATACTTACGATAATCTTCTGCTATATCTGAACAGATAATCGCTTTTGCAAGCTGCTCTGCCTTATCTAAAATCAATACGCTTTCCAGCGTCGCTACAATCATGAGAGACACCTCCGAGTATTCATCATAACACATTTGGAACAGAACTACTAATTGAAGTGTCTCACCTAAAAGAAAGATATGATTCTAACTCCTTTTCATACAATCCCCTTGCACTCTTATACACTAATATGCTCCGCAATATTATATTTAAGAACATCCCATTTCCCGCTATTCTCTTTCACGTAGCTAATACATGCGTTTTTTAACGGCGTTTTAAATGTAATTTCATCTGGTGCAATTGCGTGTAAAATAGCTTTTATTGCATGTGAATGCGCAACAATGATAATACGTTTATCTCCATGTGCTGCTGCAACCTCTTGTAAAGCCGTAAAACAGCGCTCTACAATTTCTTCATCCTGCTCCATTCCTTCTACATTACCTTCTGCAATTAGCTCTCTAACGGCCGCAACTGGTTTCCCAGAAGCTTCCCCAAAATTACGTTCCATAAATCGCTCATCTAATAAAATAGATGGTAATCCAATAGCCCCAGAAATTTCCTTAGCTGTTTCTTGCGCTCTAATTAACGGACTACTTATAATTATATCCCACGATTCCGCTTGCAAGGCAGCTGCACTTTGACTCGCTTGCTTCTTCCCAACTTCGTTGAGTGGAATATCTTCGCGCCCTTGAATAATCTCTTGAAAGTTCCAATCAGTTTGTCCATGTCGTACTAAACAAATTTCCGTCATGCTGCAACTCCTTTTTTAAATAATCCGATTCTATTGTAACAAAAGTTTTGCATAACGGACATAGTTTTCCCTTCCAATTACGTCGTATTTTGCTGCTTCATATACTGGAACATATCAATCATAATTGAAGCAACCGCCAATTGATTTTGAAATTTTTCCACTTTATCTGGTATCGTTTTTTTGAAATGCTGCATGGCAGCTAACTCAAAAGCTTCTTTTTCTTCTGGGTTACGCGTCAATTTCCGGTACCAGTATGGCTGTTCCCGAATATAGCGAGCTAAATCCTCATCAGCTTTTATAAACTCCATAAGCTCTGCTCTCATCCTCTTTCCCCCTAATCCTTTTGAAAGAAAAAAGGATTATTTTCAGAAGTACTTTGTTCTTGCTGCGCACGGTTCCCTTGAAATTGTTGGATAACTTGTTGCACGCTACCAATCGCACTCGTCACATTTGCTAAATGATGTTGCATTTGTTCTACGTCTAGCTTTTTAAAGAAAGAAAGCATTTGCCCCATCACATCAGCAGTTTTTTCCTCTTCTGTTCGATTTTCTTTTTCTTCTTTATTTTCTTTTACCGAAGAAAAAGCAGGCGCTCCATCAGGTCTATACGCTGTCCATATTTGATCTTCTTCACCAAGTAAGTACCATTCTTCATAAAATTGCTGCCAAGTTTTTTGACCACTTCTAACCTCGTGAACCATTTTAGGGTGATGGTTTACAAACTCTTTAAACTGTTGAACCGATGGATGTAACGGCCCTTTTGTTGTTGGCATAATCCTCACCTCTTCATGTATATCTACTATATTGTAAGAAAAAAAAAGGCACATGGTTCGCCTATTTTCAGACGATTCATGCACCTTTTTATCTCCCTATTTGTGGACAGTAAGACTCCCACCTTAAACTTCTACGAATAGGCGGGAGTCTTACTGCCCGTTAAAGCCCGATTGATGAAGGCAAATAATCAGTGAAGAATGCGCCCCCACTGATTAAAGTTTCATTTTATTTTCGGATAAAGTTTTGAGTATAAAATTTATCATATACCCCAACACCTAATCCAGTAAATTGTTCATTTAATAAATTCTTTCTGTGACCCTCACTATTTAACCAACCTTGTACCGCCGAAATTCCATCACTATGTTGCGCCGCTATATTCTCACCAGCAAGTTGAAAAGCCACTTGCCCACGTTGCAAACGATCTCCTAACGCACCAAAAGTAGGTGAATCGTGTGAAAAATAATTATTATCCTTCATATCTTTACTATGGCCAAATGCAACATCTGCAGTTTGTTGGTCCCATGTTAACAACGGTAATTGATGATGACTTCGAATAATATTTGTTAAATCGAGAATTTGTTGCATATTTCCATTTTCTACTTGCTTCATTTTTTCTGGCGTCAGCGGCTGTTCCGCTATTAATTCACCCGAATAAACAAGTTGATATGGTCTTTGTCTTAATAACGTCTCATCATCCATATAACGAAGACCAACAAGCTCATGTGTAAAGTGATCAAAATATAATTGTGCCCATCCATCTTCTACAGGTACTAGCGGTTGTTCCATTACTTCCGTATCAGATAACTCAAATTGATAACTATTCTTTCCTCTTTTTAATGAAATCTCATGTGAAAGTGGATTCTTTTTATATACCTCTTCATACTTTTCATTTATATAATAGGGAGCCACCTTAACTTGCTCACCAGCAACATACGCCGTTACAACTTTACGTTCAGCAACTCCAAATTGAACATACTGGGCTAAATCTTGATTATACACCCACCATTCATATCCATAAGCAGACGGCTCTATTCGAGACGGTTCGCCCCACTTCGCTAATAAATTCTCAGAGTCCCCACCGATCATACTTAAAACCGTGTCTGTGGATTCTTCATTTACTTGCTTCTTCTTTTTCACAATTTTATTTTCTTGCTTAGAGTGAGATGGGGTTAATATATATTGTGACACGAGTAACTTCCCGTATAAATCAACAGCTAAAATTAAAAATGTAATCATTACGATACGCAATAATTTCTTCAAACGATATACCTCCTGAACAAAGCATAAAATCGAGATATACACAAATCCTTTTCTTTCCTTTTTTTGTGTGTACCGTACTCTTTTCACTATATCATATTTTCACGAAAAAAGTCTGGATTATCCCTTTTCTCGCAATATGAATTGCACTTTCTTATTATTCATACTATTATAAAAATAATGCACTAACATTAAAAGAAGGAGGTATTCTATGCAATTTACAAATACAAACTTTAATGATGCAGTCGTTGATTTAACTCTTTTAACTGAGATTATGGAAAACAATCATTTTGTACTTGCTGGACAATGGGATTACGAACGCGTTACATATGATTATAAATTTGAAATATTAAAGGATATTTATTATTTACGTGTACAAGGATTTGCTGTTGAAGGTGACATCGGCGGCAGACACGCTCAAGTAAAACTATTGCCACCCTTATTAGGAAAACATTATTATCCTCATGGCGTTGAATATGGAGATGATGAGATTTTCCCAACGAATGTACTTCAAAAAAGCGAACAACTCCTACAAAATATTGAAAAAGAGTTGAAAGAATTTCAAATTATTGAATAACAAAAAAACTAGCGCATTAATACGATGCGCTAGTTTTTATTTCGTCTGCAAATAAGGAGGTAATTCTTGCAGCTGCTCTTTATCCTTTTCACGCTCTCTACGTGCCCATTTAAAGAACACATAACCGATAATCGTACCGTACACTATTTCCTGGACAATTTTCATAATGATACCACCTGTTTGCTGGTCTTGTACTACCGGCATCCAATGTAAAAATTCTGGCCCAGTTATATTTAAATCTGATAAAGTACCCGCCGGTACACAGAGTTCCATTGCCTTCATCCAAGCGGCCGGATCTGTATATGTTGCAAATAATGGTGCAGTCGCAAAAATTATTAACGCACAAGCTGGCGTTAATAAAATACCATTAGCAAACATGTAACCAAGCTTCTTAATATCACTTAAAGTTTGATATTCTGGCAGCGGATTTAACATCGGCCACCACATCATCATTGCTGCAAAAAACAATATAGCAAGGCAAATAGGATGCGCTATTTGATTTTGTTTTACTGCATCAAAAACAATTGGCAAATGATAAAAGGAAAACAGGCCATTAAATACAAACAACGCAATAAGCGGCTTAGCAAAAAACTTTATCACAATTTGAACGAACTTAAAAGAAGTAATATAACGATATAACCAAACCGGTATACCAAGCAGTAATAACGGAGGCACCGCAATATACATTACTGCCATCTCAAACATATGTGCACTAAATATAATATGACCAATTAAATCAATAGGTCCTCCCTTTACAAAATACAAAAGAACAATCCCGGTCGTAAAATAAAAAATTTGCTTCTTACTTACCTTCGTCGCATTTTCAAATCGCGTTCTATATGGTCCAATAACTAAAAAATAACTAATAAGAATCGAGATCATAAATAATAAAAAAATCGGACTCCATAAAGCTTGAAAACCAAATACCCATAAATTTTCCATTTCCACACCTACCTTTTCAAAATCCTTATATTTCATATACAAAGAGGGCTATGATAAATCAGAGCCCCCTACTATCACTGTTTAAATCCACACAATTGTCATAAAGGCTAATATTGTTAATAAACCAATTAACAATCCAGAGTATAAGAAGAAACTCGCCGCTTCATGCCCTTTATGACTCATATGCATGAAATAATATAACTGAAATATAACTTGAACGACTGCTAACAATAATATAAATGGAACCGAAAAAATCGGGCTAAATGTTTTCGGATATGCCACCGCTGCAAATGCAACTAATGTTAAAAAAATCATTAGTGAAAATGTAATAACTTGGTGCTTCATTTCCTCTGCACTTTTTCTCTTCCGATAAACAAGATCCACCTTAGGATTATTCGTTTGCTTAACCGCCATTGTTTATCCCACCATTCCCATCAAATATACTACAGTGAAAATAAACACCCAAACTACGTCAATAAAGTGCCAATAAATTGATGCAACATAAAACTTTGGTGCGTTGTATAAATTTAAGCCTCTCTTCGCGTTTCTAAAGATTAATGTTAAAATCCAACATAATCCAAACAACACGTGGAGCCCGTGTGTACCAACAAGAGCATAAAATGCAGAACCAAATGCACTACTTCTCATAGTATGCTTAAATTCATGCGTATAATGATAGAACTCATATATTTCAAACCCCAAAAATCCTAAGCCAAGCAATACTGTTACAAGTAACCAAAGTTGCATTTTCTTAAAGTTGAAATTTTTCATATGATACATTGCGTATACACTCGTTAAACTACTTGTTAACAAAAGCATCGTCATAATGAAAACGAGCGGCATTTGAAACATCTCTTGAGATGTTGGTCCACCATTTGTAGAGTTCTTTAACGCTAAATATGTGCCAAATAAGGAAGCGAACAACACTGTTTCGCCTCCAAGAAATAACCAAAAACCAACAAACTTATTTTTCCCCTCAAGGGTTGCTTTTTCAGGCTCTGCTGGAAATGTTTCATTCGTTAATTTCTCATCTACATGCATTACGCCTTGCCCCCCTTATCATCTAAATCTTCCTTATGAATATGATATCCATGATCGTCAATTACTGAACGAAGGAACATTGTACCAAACGTAATGATTAAACCGATAATTGCTACCAATAACCAAAATTTATCTTTACCACCCTGCATATACATTGCACCAAAAGCAGCTATAAATAGACCTAGAGAAATAATAAACGGTGAAAATGAAGAATTTGGCATATGAATATCACCGACCGGTTCCGCTGCTGTCATCTCTTTATTACCCTCACATTTTTCAATCCAAAACGGATCTAATCCGCGAACAAATGGTAACTGTTTGAAATTATATTCCGGTGTAGGCGCTGGCATTGTCCACTCTAACGTACGCGCATCCCACGGATCACGACCAGCCTTTTCTTTTGATACCGTTGTTTTTATTACATTGAATAAAAGAACAATCGTTCCAAGAGCCATAAACACTGCTCCAATGGAACTAATCATATTCCCCATTTCCAATCCTTGCCCCTCTAGATATGTGTAGTAACGACGCGGCATACCGATTAGACCCAGGAAATGCTGAATAAAGAACGTTAAATGGAAACCGATAAAGAATAACCAAAATGTTATCTTTCCTAACGTTTCATTTAATACTTTATTAAACATAAGTGGCCAATAATAATGCGCACCTGCAAGTAAACCAAATACAACACCACCAACAATTACATAATGAAAGTGTGCTACTACGAAATAATTATCATGAAACTGATAATCAGCTGGTGCAGAAGCAAGCATAACGCCTGTAACTCCACCCATAACGAAGGATGGAATAAAAGCTACCGCCCACATCATTGGTGTTGTAAACCTAATACTTCCACCCCACATTGTAAAGAGCCAGTTAAATATTTTAATACCCGTCGGAACTGCAATCGCCATTGTTGCAACTGAGAAGATAGCATTTGCAACAGGCCCAAGACCAACAGTAAACATATGATGCGCCCATACCATAAATCCTAAAAACCCTATTAATACTGTCGCGAACACCATCGAGGAATAACCGAATAATCGTTTTTTCGAAAATGTGGCGAAGATTTCTGAGAATATTCCGAAAGCTGGGAGTATAAGAATGTATACTTCCGGATGACCGAAGATCCAGAATAAATGCTCCCATATAATCGTGTTCCCACCTAGTGCCGGATTAAAGAAACTTGTGCCAAATAAACGATCTAACATTAAAAGTCCTAATCCTACAGTTAATGGTGGAAATGCAAATAAAATAAGTGAAGATGTTACAAATGTTGTCCATGTAAACATCGGCATGCGCATGTACGTCATCCCTGGCGCGCGCATATTAATAATTGTAACAAGGAAGTTAATACCTCCAATTAATGTACCAATACCTGATATTTGCAGGCCGAGTACATAAAAATCAACACCATGTCCTTTAGAGGCTAAAGCTAAAGATGCATACGATGTCCACCCTGCATCAGGCGCTCCTCCTAAAAACCAACTTAAATTTAAAAATAATCCACCAAAGAAAAATAACCAAAATCCGAGCGAATTCAAAAACGGGAACGCCACATCACGTGCTCCAATTTGAAGTGGTACAGCGGCGTTCATAAATGCAAACACGAGTGGCATAGCTGCGAGGAAAATCATTGTTGTACCGTGCATCGTTAATACTTGATTATAAGCATCCCCAACAAGAAAAGCATTGTTTGGAATCGCTAACTGCAGGCGAATAAATAGTGCTTCTATTCCACCTATTACAAAAAACAATCCACCTGCAATTAAATAGAGAATGGCAATCTTTTTATGGTCTACTGTCGTTAAATAATCCCATATGACAGCACCCATCCCCTGTTTTTTTGCTACAGAACTCACGTTTTCAACCTCCCCTTCGCAAATGATCCCTCTTTACTTTTCAATCTTTAACGTTTGTAAATATGCATTTAATGCATTAATTTGATCATCCGTTAAGTTGCCATATTTACCAGTCATTTTATTACCTGGTTTCATATTTTCAGGATCTTTGAGCCATTTTTTTAAGTTCTCTTCATTATTTTCGGCAATACCAGCAACCATATCGCGATCTGCAAAGTTTGCTAAGTTCGGTGCGATACGAGCAGAAGGTGGTCTACTATCATTTGATCCAACTGCATGACAACCAATACAGCTTTTATTAAATATTTCTTGACCCTCTTGCGCCTTTGTAGAAGCTACTTCTTTTTTTCCATCAATCTTCTTCATGTCAGCAAGCCACTTTTTGTACTCGCTTTCATCCAGAGCTTTCACTTTGAACTGCATTAAAGAATGTGATGGGCCACAAAATTCTGTACAAAAACCATTATAAGTGCCCGATTTATCTGCCTTTAACCACATTTTGTTTACATTATCTGTATTTGTATCCATTTTCCCAGCTAAAGATGGAACCCAAAACGAATGTTTAATATCGGCACCCTTCAAATTCAAATACACTTTCTTACCTGTGGGGATAACTAAATCTTGAGAAGTTACTATTTTTTCTGATTTATAAGAAAATTCCCACCAATAAAGATTCGCTGTTACATCAACAACGATAGTATCTTTATCAATATTCTTTTTCTCCATCGCACTTACATCAGCAAGCTTGAATGTATATGTAACAGTCGGAACAGCCAAGATTAACAAAAGAATAATCGGAATAACTGTCCATATAATTTCTAGTTTGTGATTTCCTTCAACTTGCTCTGGAATATAATCTTCCTCACCCTTTTTTTGTCGGAAACGCACAATTACATATAAGAAAATAATAGTAACTACAAGTACTACTCCTACCATGATTGCACTCGCTAGCAAGAGTAAATCATATTGCATTTTTGCTACTTCCCCTTGCGGAATTAAAGTAGACTGAAAAGCTTTACCGCATCCCCCTAACAGTAAAGCCAGCAGTGAAACGAACGAAAGCAGTCGCCACTGTTTCTTCATACAAACAACCCCCACTTTCTTTGTGAATTAGATTGTACTTTATAGTTAAGTAAAGTAAATCTCAACGTAAAGAAATCCAATCATGTCGTTGTCTTAGAAGAATGTAACTACAATCATTGACACAAATAAGATTGTTAAGTAATTCAGGGAATAAACAAACATTTTTACGGACCATTTGATGTCATCTTGCTTACGGAAGCCATAAAACCCTAATGCGATCCATCCGATGTTAAGCAATGTTGCAATTACCATGAATGTTATTCCAAGCCCACTCATATAAAATGGTAGTGGTAATAAACATACTGTCCAAATCATAATCTGACGTTTCGTAATATCAAATCCCTGTACAACAGGAAGCATTGGGATTCCTGCATTTCGATATTCATCAACACGCTTCATCGCTAATGCGAGGAAATGTGGGATTTGCCAAATAAACATAATTAAAAATAACATCCAAGCAATTGGATGATTTAAAGACGGATCAATTGCCGCCCATCCAATTAAAGGTGGAACTGCTCCTGATATACTACCTACAACAGTATTTAACGTATATTTCCGCTTCGTCCATAACGTATATAAAACAACATATGTGAAGGCACCAATAAATGAAATTAACACTGCCATCGGTGTAGTAAGTAATAAAAATGCAAAGCCAAGAAGTAAAATTACAAGTCCAAATGCAAGTGCAAAGCCAGGTTTATATTTACCTGTTACCGTTGGACGGTTTTTTGTTCTTTCCATTAATGGATCGATATCTCGGTCAATGTAGTTATTTAAACAACATACCCCAGCCATAATTAATGCAGAACCAACGATTGTGAAAAATAGCTTATCTAGATTGTCCATAACACTCAATCCATTAAAATGTAAAGCCAACCAAAATCCTGTAAATACAGTAAGTGTATTTGAGTTTACAATCCCCATTTTAACGAGCGCTGATAAATCTTGTAACCGAGTTGTTTCCGGTACAATTGAAACAGCTGACTCATCATGCAGCTCACTTGTTGCATGGTTCATCACTTTAACCCCCTCTTAAACCTATCATCTTTCTAAGCACATATTTCATGTGAAATATTTCGCTTCTATATAGCAATATTATTACAGTAGAAATATTATTAACCCATTCTACTACTAATCTACGCCCATACTCCAATATATTAAATCACATTTCCTGAACTTTTTGTGAAGAAAACATGAACTTTTTGTGTCGAACATTAAAAACTTTATTCTAATTTATCCTTATCATAACATGATGTTATCTTCTATAATAAACTATTTTGTCATATTTAGCATGTATTCTCCCCATTTCTTTTCAAAACAGCCTGAATTCCTCCTAAAATATGTATTTGAAATCCCATTTTTTTCTTTATAATACGTACGTTGTCCTCGCTCTCCATTTCTTTGCTATTTTATTATTTTTTATATATCATAGGACTGTAGCACGTTTTATTCTATACATAATGGAATGAAAATATTTCGCAATAACTTCATAGCAGAAAGATGGTGAAAGAGATTGCAACGCTTTATTAAATGGTTAGCAGTCATTACAAGTCTCGATTTATTAGTAGTTTTACTAGGAGGCGCTTTAGTTACAAAAACGGGTTCAGGCCAAGGATGCGGCAAATCATGGCCTCTTTGTAACGGTGAATTTGTTCCATCTAATTTATCAATGGAAACTATTATTGAGCTAAGTCACCGCTTAACATCTGGATCAGCAGGAATCCTTGTTACTCTTCTTTGTATCTTGTCCTGGAAATATTATAAACATGTGCGCGAAACAAAGACGTTAGCAATTTTATCCTTCGTATTTTTAGTTGCACAAGCATTAATGGGGGCGGCGGCGGTTGTTTGGGGTCAAATGCCTGCTGTATTAGCTATTCATTTCGGTATTTCCTTAATTTCATTTGCTTCTGTCATCTTGTTAACGTGTCTTATTTTTGAAATTGATCAGAAATTTGATGCACGTTCACTTATTATGGACAAAAAAATGAAATTTCATATTTATGGTGTAACAATTTACAGTTATATCGTTGTCTACACAGGAGCTTTAGTACGTCACGAACGAGCTACCTTAGCCTGTCCAGACTTCCCTTTATGCAGTAAAAATAGACCTATGCCAACTCAACTACATGAGTGGGTCCAAATGGGGCATAGAGTTGCAGCTATGTTAATATTCGTTTGGATACTATACGCAATGTTTATAGCTATTCGTCATTACAAGCAGCAGCGTGTAGTATACTGGGGATGGATTATTTCATTTATCCTTGTTACACTTCAAGCTATAGTAGGGATTTTAGTCGTATTTACAAATGCTAGTTTAGCAATGGCATTATTACATTCGCTCTTCATTTCTTGCCTGTTTGCTGTACTATGCTATTTAGTTATGATAGGTACAAGAAGTACAGTCAATGCAAAAGAAACTGAATCAACTTCTAAGCAAACAAAATAAAGTAAAACTTTAATACCTTGCCAATTCGGCAAGGTATTATTTACACACAAAAAAGAGCTGCTTTCGCACAGCTCTTTTTCTTTATTTTAATGATCTAATTCAATGAGTAAATCTCCCGTTTGAATTGCATCCCCATCATTTACATATACTTTTTTCACTTTACCACTAAATGGCGCTTGAACCGTCGTTTCCATTTTCATCGCTTCTGTAATTGCCATGGAATCACCTTTTTTCACTTCATCGCCTTCTTTTACAACTACTTTAATAACAGTTCCCGGCATCGTTGCGCTAATATGATTTGGATTTTCACGATTCCCCTTCACACGCTGTGCAACAGTTGCTTTCACGCTTTCATCTTTCACTACGATTTCACGAGGTTGTCCATTAAATTCCAGGTAAAGCACACGATTTCCATCTGGCTGTGGCTCCCCAATGGAAACTAGTTTAACCATCAATGTTTTACCTTGCTCGATTTCCACATCAATTTCTTCACCAAGTCTCATACCATAGAAGAATGTCGGTGTATCAAGCACAGATACATTTCCATAAGTCCCAGCAACTTTTTCGTAGTCCATAAATACTTTTGGATACAATGCATATGCGACTACATCAAAAATTGTTACTTCGCGTCCAAGTTTGTGGAATAACTCTTCTTTTAAAGCATCGAAATCTACTGGTTCTAATAATTCACCCGGTCTTACTGTTAATGGCTCTTTCCCTTTTAAAATAATTTTTTGTAATTCTTTCGGGAAACCACCATATGGTTGTCCTAAATCTCCAGAGAACATTTCAACAACAGATCCTGGGAAGTCCATAGCATGTCCACGTTCTAAAATATCTTGCTCTGTCAGATGATTTTGAACCATAAATAATGCCATATCACCCACAACTTTAGATGACGGTGTTACTTTTACAATATCCCCAAACATGTCATTAACACGACGGTACATCACTTTAACTTCATCAAAGCGATCTCCTAAACCAACCGCCTTCGCTTGTTGTTGAAGATTACTATATTGTCCACCTGGCATTTCGTGCATATATACCTCTGTGTGAGGAGCGTTCATACCACTTTCAAATGGTGCATAGTATTTACGTACATCTTCCCAATAATGAGATAGTTTTTCTAATGAGTCTATATTAACATCTGGTTGTCTTTCGTTTCCACCTAACGCATAGTATAGTGTATTCGCACTCGGTTGTGATGTTTGACCAGCCATAGAACTCACCGCTACATCGACAATATCAACACCTGCTTCAATCGCCTTCGTATACGTTAAAATACCATTTCCGCTCGTATCGTGTGTATGCAGGTGAATTGGAATCGACACCGTCTCTTTTAGTGCTGAAACTAAATCATATGCTGCGTTTGGCTTTAATAAGCCCGCCATATCTTTAATTCCTAAAA
Source organism: Bacillus sp. MYb209 (assembly GCF_002975175.1). Classification (GTDB taxonomy): domain Bacteria; phylum Bacillota; class Bacilli; order Bacillales; family Bacillaceae_G; genus Bacillus_A. The sequence continues at coordinate 538,719 of NZ_PCNZ01000002.1, read as the reverse complement.
TATGAGCTCCTGATGCTTCCAACTCTTTTGCTAAACCTTTATAATAACTCAAATCATATTTACTACGTAACGGATCATGAATGTCTCCTGTGTAACACATTGTCGCTTCTGCAATCTTACCAGTATCTCGTACAGCATCAATTGCAACTCTCATGCCTTCTACCCAGTTTAAGCTATCAAAAATACGGAACACATCAATTCCGGCTTGCGCGGAACATTCTACAAATTTTCGAATTAAATTATCTGGATAGTTTTTGTATCCAACTGCGTTTGAAGAACGAAGTAACATTTGGAATAAAACATTCGGCATTTTTTCACGAAGATCTAGTAATCGTTCCCATGGATCTTCTTTTAAGAAGCGATACGCAACATCAAATGTTGCACCGCCCCACATTTCTGCTGAGAATAGATTTGGTAACATTCTCGCGGTCGGCTCTGCAATTTGATGTAAATCTTTTGTACGAATACGCGTTGCAAGTAAAGACTGATGCCCATCACGGAATGTTGTATCCGTTAAAAGTACACGTTTTTGATCTTGAACCCACTTTACTAATCCATCCGCCCCGCGCTCATCTAAAATTTGTTTCGTTCCATTTTGAATCGTTTCTGAATGTTTCAAACTTGGTATACGAGCATCTGGGAAAATTGGCTTCTCTTTTTTCCCTACTCCTGGGAAGCCATTTACTGTAACTGAACCAATGTAATTTAACATTTTTGTTCCGCGGTCTTTACGTTTCGGGAATAGGAATAGTTCAGGTGACGCGTCAATAAATGAAGTATCATACTCTCCCGATAAGAAGTTTCTATGTTTTACTACATTCTCTAAGAATGGAATATTTGTTTTAATGCCACGAATACGGAATTCTTTTAAATTACGTTCCATTTTTGCAGCAGCTTGTTCAAAAGTAAGCGCCCAAGTTGTAACTTTTACAAGTAAAGAGTCGTAGTACGGTGTAATAACTGCACCTTGGAAACTATTACCTGTGTCAAGACGCACACCAAAACCACCGCCTGATCGATACGCCATAATCTTCCCTGTATCAGGCATAAAGTTATTAAGTGGGTCTTCTGTCGTTACACGAGATTGAATTGCATAACCATGCACAATAATCTCTTCTTGTTTCGGCACACTTACCATCTTGCTATGTAAAGCATGTCCATCTGCAATTAAAATTTGTGATTGAACAATATCGATTCCTGTAATCATTTCTGTAATTGTATGTTCTACTTGAACACGTGGGTTTACTTCAATAAAGTAAAATTCATCATCTTTCACTAGGAATTCAACTGTTCCAGCATTTAAATAATTTACATTTTTCGTTAACTTTACTGCAGCATCACAAATACGCTGACGCAAATCATCTGAAAGCGACACGCTCGGTGCAATTTCAACTACTTTTTGATGGCGTCGTTGTACAGAGCAATCACGCTCATACAAATGAACAACATTACCTTCTTCATCTGCTAAAATTTGTACTTCTATATGTTTAGGTTTTTCAACGAATTTTTCAACGTACACTTCATCATTACCAAAGGCTGCTTTTGCTTCTGATTTCGCGCGATTATACGATTCTCTTAATTCTTCACTAGCACGTACAATACGCATACCGCGACCGCCACCACCAAGGGATGCTTTAATAATAATCGGGTAATCATACTTTTCAGCAAATTCTTCAACTTCTTCTATTGAATCTATTGGACCATCACTACCAGGAATAATTGGAATTTGTGCTAGCTGCGCTTGTGTTCTTGCTTTAACTTTATCTCCAAACATGTCTAAATGCTTACTTTTTGGACCGATAAAGATAATCCCTTCTTCTTCACAACGTTTTGCAAATTGAATATTTTCTGACAAGAAACCATATCCAGGGTGGATTGCATCTACATGATTACTTTTCGCAATCTCAATAATGCCTTCAATATCTAGATAAGCATCAATTGGCTTTTTTCCTTCCCCAACTAAATAGGACTCATCGGCTTTATAGCGATGATAAGAACCGCTATCCTCTTTAGAATAGATTGCAACTGTGTTTAATCCAAGTTCTGAACATGCTCGGAACACACGAATTGCTATCTCTCCACGGTTAGCTACCAATACTTTTTGAATACGTTGCAGCTTTGTCATGATTTTCCCCCTCTATTTTCCTACCACTCTAGAGATAAAATACATACACACTCTAAAGAGCGTGAAGTTCTTCACTTTCTACATTATATTATACTTAGAAAGCTTCACTTTATTTTTATCCATCATACCTTATTTTTCAACAAATGATAAGTTTTCTGATCAATTTGTTTCACAAAAATAGTATAGCATACCTCTTCCTTTTCTAACAACACTATTGTATATCACATTCACTTAAATGTAATATACTTTTTATTTTAAAAGAATCAATATTATATCACATTTAAAACATAACAAAATAAAAAACACATTGAACTCTAGAGCTCAATGTGTTTTTTATTTTACAACAACAAGATGCGGTCCACCTTGTTCTATTTCGTTAGTCAATTCGTTTTGTTGTTTCTCTTGTCGTCTTACATAACTAGAAATATTTAACAGTATACCCATTGCAAGTAAATTAGCCAATAAAGAACTACCACCATAACTTACAAACGGTAATGGTACCCCTGTAAGCGGTATTAACCCAGACATACCACCGACATTTATAAAAGTTTGAACTCCAAACAAACTTGCAATTCCAATTGCTATTAAACTTCCAAACGGATCTTTGCACTTTTGTGCAACCCTAAATGCCCGAACAATAATAAGTAACAAACAGATTAAAATGACAGCTACACCTATAAAACCAAGCTCTTCAGATATAATTGCCATAATAAAATCTGTTTGCGGTTCTGGTAAGTATCCATATTTTTGCACACTATTCCCTAACCCTCGACCATTTAGCCCTCCTGAAGCAATTCCAATAAAAGAATTTATCAATTGGAACCCATCATTTTGAGGATCGTTAAATGGATCAAGAAAAACTGAAAACCGAGCTTTTTGGTACGGACTTAACTTATAGTTCCCAATAAAATATAACGCTGGAATCCATACTATAGACGTTAAGAGGAATCGCTTTATACTTAAATTAACATTAACTCCTGAACAAAAGAACATAATCAGTACAGTTCCACCTATTAGTATATCGGTCCCTAAGTCATTTTGAAGTAAAATTAATCCCATCGCTCCACCGACAACAGTTAGAGGAGGAATTATCCCTTGTACAAAAGCTGTTTGCGTTTCTTGTTTCTTAGCAAAAAAGTTTGCTAACGTAATAATAACCGTTATTTTCACAAACTCAGCTGGTTGTATACCTAATATCCATCCTTTTGCACCATTTACGTCCTTACCGAAAATCAAGGCTGCTAATAATAGACCAATACTCCCTATTCCCATTGCGATCAAAACTATTCGCTTTCTCCACAACTTATAAGGAATAGCAACGATAATCGCTAACATTATCGTTCCAATAGCTAAAGCAATTAATTGTTTTTTAAAAAAGTAATTTGCTGGCCAGTTATGCCTCGAAATCGCAACAATGGAACTAGAACTATATACCATTATAACTCCCAACACACATAAGATAACAAGAGGAAGTAATAATGAATAATCCATCGATTTCCATACTTTTTTCATTTCATTTCCTCTTTCTGTTTCAATTTAATTATTGTTGTATTCCATATGTATATAGGTTCTTCCTTCTTTATTATACAAATAAAAAGCCCAAACTATTTCAGTTTGAGCCCCCTTATTTGAACCCGTTATTGTTGTTTGTTTGTAAATGCTTCATGAAGTGCAGACAACTCACGTTCGAGCTCTCCTAACATTGCTTTCCCTTGTTCTTCTGCAATAAGACCAAGGCGAACCGCAAAATCGACCTCGCGGGATAGTCCAAACATTTGTGTGTCTAATACTTCTTCATATAATGGACATTGCGGCATTGTAAGATTGTCCATTTGTACCTTAATAAGTCTTAAAATCTTCTCTGCATCCGCTTGTAGAAGGGCTAGTGCCTTTTCCTGATGATTTGATACTGTCTCAGACGCCAAATTGATTCCCTCCGTTTCCGTCCTACTCTCTCATATCTATTAATATTAGCGATAGTTTTAATAAATTGCAATAGAAACATTTTTTGTGACAACAGTGTCTAATACTATTATACTGAAAAGTGGGAGTATAACACAAATGGGGGAACAACAATGAGCGAAATTTTATTTATTAATGGAAAAGTTCGTTTTTCAATCACTATCGATCCAACTGTATGGATTTTCGATGATCGAAAAATAGATTTGACAACTTACTTTGATGAAACTAGAGAAGAATCATCCGAATTAGAAACATACTTAAAACATACTTCAGAGCATTGGGATCGCGAAATCCGTGATGGTGCTGCCTTCCCGCCAATACAACAAAGTGTAAAGAAATATAAAAAAGAACAGCTTATTAACGGGACATTTGGCATACCACTTCATCCATTTCTTAAAAATGCTGAAATTTTAGAAGATGCTACTCAAGTCGAAATTGAAACCACAGACAATACAATTACACTTCCGTTAGAAACAGCCCATAAAGCTATTCTCGGTTTTTCAAAAGAAGGTAAACCATTACGAGAAGACGGGCCTGTTCATCTATATTTCCATGATGGATCTAATAGACAAAATCCGATTCGTAACATCCGTAAATTTACAATCATTTAAATTGTATAATTAAAAGGCAAAAAAGGAGTGAGCTTAGGCTCACTCCTTTTTATAATAAATCCGCTGCTAGTTGTGCTAAATTAGAACGCTCTCCTTTAACAAACTTTACATGACCACTAATACGTTGTTCTTTAAACTTCTCTACAACATATGTTAAACCGTTATTATATTCATCTAAATACGGGTGATCAATTTGCTGAGGATCCCCCATTAATACAATCTTACTTTTTTCGCCTACCCTTGTTAATATCGTCTTCACTTCATGCTTCGTTAAATTTTGTGCCTCGTCAATTATAATGAACTGGTCTGGAATACTTCTCCCGCGTATATAGGTAAGCGCTTCTACTTCAATCGAACCCATCCCAGCTAAAATAGCATCTAGCTCCCCAGGCTTTTTCGTGTTGAATAAATACTCTAGATTATCAAAAATCGGCTGCATCCACGGTCTTAATTTTTCCTCTTTCTCTCCTGGTAAATAACCTATATCTTTTCCTACCGGTACAATCGGTCTCGCGACAAGTAGTTTTTTATATAACCCTAAATCTTCCGTTTGCATTAGTCCCGCAGCTAATGCAAGTAACGTTTTTCCTGTACCGGCTTTCCCTGTTAACGTTACAAGTGGAATATCTTCCCGAAGTAGCAATTCTAACCCCATAATTTGCTGCACGTTTCGTGGACGTATCCCCCACACTTGCTCATTGTGAAAAATAAGTTTCTTTACCTTCTTACCTAAATGATCCACAATCCCAAGTGCAGAACTAGAACCCCCCAGTGCATCTTTCATTACAACAAACTGATTTGGATAAAAAGGATGATTTGCGATTTCAGATAAAGGTAGTTCACCTTTTTCATAAAAATAATCTAACTGTTCTTTTGATATATACCCTTCTAAAAATCCTGAATATATATTTTCCACTTCGATTACTCGGTCACTTAAATAATCTTCGGCCTGCAATCCGATTGCATCAGCTTTTACCCTTACGAGTACATCTTTACTTACTAAAATAACTGATTTCCCGTCCTCTTTTTCTTGTTCTTCTAAAGCTAAGTTTTTCGCTACCGCTAAAATTCGATTATCATTTGTTTTTTCTACAAAAATATCTTGTAGTTGAACAAATGAGCGATGATTTAATTCAATACGGAATGTACCTCCGTTTTCTAACGGAATACTTTCATGCAGCTTTCCTATTTCACGAAATTTGTCTATTAACTTAGATACATAGCGAGCATTTCGTCCTACTTCATCCATATAACGTTTTTTCGAATCAACCTCTTCTAACACAACTGCTGGAATCACTACTTCATTTGTTGCAAATGAAAAAATAGATAAAGGATCCTGCAAAAGTACATTCGTATCTAACACATAAATTTTATCCAACCTGTTACCCCCTGACTCCACTTTTAAATTTGTAGAACAAGGGTTTCATCCATATAAATATGGACGAACCATTGTTATAATTATATGTACCGTAAAAACGAGGTAGAATCGAAATTCATAGAAATTAAACCTTTTCTTTATTTTTTATTCATTTCTATTCAATATATTACTTTTAATTATAATTTTTCACATTAAATCACAATACTCACTTGTAAAAGTTTATGAACGATGTTCCTATTCATCTTCTTTATAATTCTTTCATTCCTACTAATACTTGATTATCAAGCTTTTTAGCAGCACGAAGATCATATGTTTTTTCATATGTTGGTTCAGTAGCAAGTTTCGCACCATAAAACATAACATCACGAACTTCTTGCACAGTCACTTCTACTACCGTTAATTTTAGAGGAATCCCTTCCATTCTATCTGTTAAAATTTCACTTTCACCACTTATGGAAAATACGGATTCATTCGCCATTATAGTCAATACAACCCCTGCACTATGCCGTATATTTCCCACAATACGTGAGCGTTGATCTACCGCAAATCGAATACTAGTTTCACTCACTGCATATACCCAAGAAATAGCACTTACGTTAGGGATTTGTTTTTCGAAATCTGTTGTTGCTATCATAACGATACATTCTTTACGCAAAGATTGTACTAAGTCATCTGTCAATGTAGGCTCAACTACATTCGCCATATTTCCACCTCCAAATATTCTTTATATATCCTTATCATAACCTATTTTTCGAATTGCGAAAATATTATTTTTTCCCGCTATTATTCAAAAACATTATACTTCCATGATATACTTATACTGATAGAATTCGTATTGAGGTGACGAAATGAGAGTCAAATGTATGATTTGTGATAAAAGAGATATGTTAGATGACGAAAATCCTATGGCAAAAAAACTGCGTAATCGCCCTATTCATACATATATGTGCATGGAATGTACGGAACGAATTGCAGAGCGTACTATGGAACGCCATGCGAGTGGTAATTTCCGATTATATCGTGATAAAAAAGTAGAAGACGATTGGTAAACCGGAAATAAGTCCTTAATCATATAGATAAGGACTTATTTGTATTTTTCTGGTTCACGATTCATCTGATCCAAAAAACAATCAATGGCTTCTACCGGAAATCTTGCACACCTTATTTCTCCATCAATTTCATATGTAATCAAATACATTTCCTCATTCTTTTCAACTTCTACATTTCGTAATTTATGCTCTTCATATATCATATTTTGAAATAATACATACGTTTCTTGTGCAGCGCTATCATCTGGACGTGCTTCCGCAACCGTTTTAATTGTTAACCAATTATATAGTGCATCTTGTACTGAGCGCATGAAAGCCCCTCCTTTTTTCACCCTGTTTTTTGTTGTTTAGCTTGACGTAAACGCAGTCTATAAATTCCAAGTACAATTGCCGCTACAACGAGCCCCTCTCCAACGGGTAAAAAAACTGCAAAAAAAGTTAATACCGTGCATCCAATTGCTAAAGATGTATATATCACTATATTTTTTAGCACCGATAGCTTCCTTGCAAATCCTAAATTATATACAAGTGCACTTAATAAAATTATTGTTCCATAAAGCAACCACATCCCTAACTCTGGATTTTCATCAACTTTACAAAGTTTCGCGAAAAATGACATCCTTTCTAACACTATCTTTCACCTCTTCTCATGAAACAAATTCTCTTTATGTACTTAATACAAGAGTAACTCGCAAAAAAAATACTGTCCACAAAAAAGAGTAAATATTCTAAAAAAATAAACATAAAACAAAAAAACAGCTACCTTTATAAAAGGTAGCTGTTCTATTATTTTATGCTTCAACAGATTTCTTTTTCTTAGCAGCTCTTTCGCGCTCACTCTTATCAAGAATCTTTTTACGTAAACGAATTGATTCTGGAGTTACTTCACAGAACTCGTCATCGTTTAAGTACTCTAATGACTCTTCTAAAGTCATTAAGCGTGGTTTTTTCATTGTTGAAGTTTGATCTTTCGTCGCAGAACGAATGTTAGTTTGTTGTTTCATTTTTACAACGTTAACTGTTAAATCATTCTCACGTGTATGTTCTCCAACGATCATACCAGCATATACTTCTGTACCTGGTTCAACGAAGATTACACCACGATCTTCAACTTGCATAATACCGTATTGTGATGCTTTTCCTGCTTCAAGTGAAACTAGAACACCTTGGCGACGTCCACCAACTTGTCCAGCATGTACTGGTTGGTAGCAATCAAATGTGTGGTTTAAAATACCGTAACCACGAGTTAATGTTAGGAATTCTGTTGTGTAACCAATTAAACCACGTGCTGGAACCATGAAAGTAAGGCGAACTTGACCGTTTCCGTTATTCACCATATCTAACATTTCACCTTTACGTGCACCCATTGATTCCATAATAGAACCAGTGTATTCTTCAGGCACATCGATTTGTACGCGCTCTACAGGCTCACTTCTTACGCCATCGACATCTTTAATAATTACTTCAGGCTTAGATACTTGTAGTTCATACCCTTCACGACGCATGTTTTCAATTAAGATAGATAAATGTAATTCCCCGCGTCCAGATACGATCCATGCATCAGGAGAATCTGTATTATCTACACGTAAACTTACATCTGTTTCTAATTGTGAACGAAGACGCTCTTCAATTTTACGAGATGTAATGAATTTACCTTCACGACCTGCAAATGGGCTGTTATTTACAAGGAATGTCATTTGTAATGTTGGCTCATCAATACGTAATAATGGTAAAGCCTCTTCATGCTCGACCGGACATACCGTTTCACCTACGTTAATGTCTTCCATACCTGAAACAGCTACTAAATCTCCAGCTTTTGCTTCTTCAATTTCTTGACGTTTTAATCCAATGTAACCAAATAATTTAGTTACACGGAATTGTTTTACACTTCCGTCAACTTTCATTAATGCAACTTGTTGTCCTACTTTCATTGTACCGCGGAATACGCGTCCAACCCCAATACGACCAACATAGTCATTGTAATCAAGAAGTGCTACTTGGAATTGAAGTGGCTCTTCGCTGTTATCAACTGGTGCTGGAATATGTTCAATAATCGTGTCAAACAATGATTTCATATTCTCTTCTTGATTTGCTGGATTCGAATCTAAGCTTGCTGTTCCGTTCATTGCTGATGCAAATACAACTGGGAACTCTAATTGATCTTCGTTTGCACCAAGTTCGATGAATAAGTCAACTACTTCATCAACTACTTCATCAGGGCGAGCGAAGTCACGGTCAATTTTGTTTACAACAACGATTGGAGTTAAGTTTTGCTCCAGAGCTTTCTTTAAAACAAATCGTGTTTGTGGCATACAACCTTCATATGCATCAACAACAAGTAGAACACCATCAACCATTTTCATGATACGTTCTACTTCTCCACCGAAGTCAGCGTGACCAGGTGTATCTAAAATGTTAATTCTTTTATCTTCATAGTGAATCGCAGTATTCTTCGCTAAAATTGTAATACCACGTTCTCTTTCTAGATCATTTGAGTCCATTGCGCGTTCTTCAATATGTTCATTCGCACGGAACGTCCCCGCTTGACGTAATAACTGGTCAACAAGTGTTGTTTTACCATGGTCAACGTGGGCAATAATTGCTATATTTCGTAAATCTTGTCGTTTTTTCAACATGTCCAACTCCTAATGTCTTTTTAATCCTTCTCTATTATAAGAGCGAAGGGGATACAATGGCAATCAAAATAAAATCAAGAATGAAAATATAGTTGTATTCTTACTTTTGTGAAAGTAAAATAAGATTGGAGGGTGAAGAAATGGAACACATTCAATATCGCTTTTTATTAACAGCAATTATCGGTGTTATCTTCTTAATTGGTATCGGAATTATGATTGCTGAAAATAGTCCCATCGGCATTATTATTTGCATTATCGGCACATTTGTTACAGTTGGATACGGTTTTGTAACAAAAAGAAAAATGCGTAAATCGCAATAACATTAAAAAGTAAGAAGCTTCTTTATGCCTCTTACTTTTTTTCATTATTGCGATACAAATGGTAATAATTCTTCGTATACTCCTGGTTTTGCAACTAACACACTGCTTTTCTCTACAATAGAAAGGGGCGTTCCCAAGAACGTTGTCACTTTACCCCCAACTTCTTCTACAATAATCTGTCCCCCGCCAAAGTCCCATGGCGATAAGCGCGGTGTTACATATGCATCTAATCTTCCCGTTGCAACATATACCATTTCTAACGCTGCACAACCATATGACCTCGTACCTCTCGCCTTCTTAACGAGCATCATCATTTTTTCCATATTAAGCAATGGATTATCAGTAAGCCATATCGCATTCAAAGCTATAATTCCATGCTCTACCGTTCCTTTTTCCAGCATGGGAATAGCTAAATCATTGCAAAAAGCCCCTTCTCCCTTTACCGCATGATATAGTTCATCATGAACCGGATCATAAATAAGACCAATCTTTCCGATACCGTTCTCATAAATCCCGATTGAGATTGCGAAATTCCTTTTTTGATGAACAAAGTTCATCGTGCCGTCAATTGGATCAATTAACCAAACAACCCCATTAGAAGAGGTAATCTCATCTCCGTAGCCTTCTTCTCCTAAAATATTATGAGCCGGGAATGTTTCTTTAATTTTCCCAATCAAAAACTGCTCCGTTTCTCGGTCCATGTTTGTTACTAGATCAGCTGCATTTGACTTTGTTTCTATAATAAGTGTTTTTTTCAGTGACGCCATTAAATGTTCTCCGGCTTCTCGAATCCACTGTTTCGCGTGTGTATCGATGTCTTTCCATACTTCTTGCATGTTTAAACACTCCGATCTATACTGTTCACAGAAAAAACGAACCCTTTATAAGGTTCGCACCAACTAATTATTTATACATATACTATTATTACGCTTCTAAACGGATCATTTCAAGTCTTAACACTTCTAATTTTTGTACGCACTCTTCTTTTTTCTGTTTGTCGTTATCCATCATCGCATCATATAAAGTTGCTAATTCATAATCTAGCTCCAAACGTAGCACCGGAATTCTCTTTTCAGCATCTGTTCTCTTTAACGCATTAATCACCTGTCTCATTTTTTTGCCTCCTCCCAATATTCGTCTGCCCTCGGACTAGAATTGATTCAATTTTCTGATTTTTTGTTTTATACTATACTATGTTGGATAAATCATCTATGCAACAAAATTATATTTTTTTATTTAAATTTTTTTGTGCTGTTTTTTTTATGAATAGTACAAGCTATGCTAAAATTAAAACAAAATAGGAGTTGGAGGAACAATCATGACACTACAAACATTCACATCCACTGATTTTGAAGTCTTTACTGTTGATGGTCTTGAAGAACGAATGAGCGCAATTAAAACGAATATTCATCCTAAGCTAGACGCTTTAGGGGAACAGTTTGCAGAATATTTATCACAACAAACTGATGAAAACTTTTTCTACCATGTAGCAAAACATGCACGCCGCAAAGTCAATCCACCAAACGATACTTGGGTTGCTTTTTCAACAAATAAACGTGGATATAAAATGTTACCACACTTTCAAATTGGTTTATGGGGTACTCATGCCTTTATATACTTTGGTTTAATCTATGAGTGTTCACAAAAAGTGGAGACGGCTCACGCCTTCTTAGAACATTTAAATGATTTAAAAACAAATATTCCAAATAACTTCGTTTGGTCCATTGACCATACTAAACCAGGTGTAAAATTACATAAAACGCTTGAAACAGAAGACTTACAAAAGATGATTGAACGTTTAGCTACTGTGAAAAAAGCAGAGTTATTAGTCGGTATTCATATATCACCAGAGGAGTTTTCAGCAATGACCAACGAACAATTCCTTGCTAAGATTGAATCTACGATGCAACCACTCCTTCCTTTATATGCACTTTGTAATCGATAGTAGAAAACGGACAATTTATATTGTCCGTTTTTAGTTGTTATCACATTATAGCACTTCGTATTTTATTTTTCAAAATATTTTTACATTTTAACAATCTTTTTTTCCGCTACTTCCTTTGCTTTTTGAATCGTACGATATATAGAATATCCACTTACTTCTTGAAATTCTTTATCAATTTTTTTCTCCGCTGCCTTCGATGGCACAATCTCTTTAAAACGACGATATAATTCCATCAAATCTTCTCTCAAAACTCCTTTTTCATATACCTTTTCAATCGCTTCATAAAACTTTACAACTGCTACCATTTCTTCATTTGACCAATCGTAATCAAGTGGATATTGATATTCCATTTTTGCACCTCATTCAGTATTCTTTCTTTTTCTATTATGCTACCTTTAAGAGAACCTTTTATTCTTCACTATAGCCACTCTGCATTATACACCATTTATCCATTTCAATGGAATTGTCTTCCTCTTTGCGGTATTTAAAATATAACTATTAAACATACTCACCTTGAAAATGCGATTTTTCTATACATCTATAATTATTGGTGATATAATGCTTTTGTTTTATAGAGAATAAAGTGAGACTACCATCCCCAAAAAGGCTTTTGCGAATGGCAGAAAAACAAGTCAAGTTCTAAAAGTTTGCCATCTTAATTTGCTTTTAGAATGAGATGAAATCATATAAAACAAACTCTAATAAATATTACGAAGAAGAAGGGGTGTATAGATTGTCCCAATACGAAACACCATTGTTTACCGCTTTAGTTGAGCACAGTAAGCGAAATCCAGTTCAATTCCATATTCCTGGTCATAAAAAAGGACAGGGCATGGATCCTACATTTCGCGAATTTATTGGGCATAATGCATTAGCAATTGATTTAATTAATATTGCGCCGCTCGATGATTTACATCATCCAAAGGGTATGATTAAAGAAGCACAGGATTTAGCAGCCGCTGCTTTCGGTGCAGATCATACGTTCTTTTCTATTCAAGGTACAAGTGGTGCAATTATGACAATGGTGATGAGCGTTTGCGGTCCTGGGGATAAAATCCTCGTGCCACGGAATGTGCATAAATCAGTAATGTCAGCTATTATTTTCTCAGGTGCAAAACCAATTTTCATGCATCCTGAGATTGATCCGAAGCTCGGTATTTCACATGGGATCACAATTCAATCTGTCAAAAAGGCTCTTGAAGAGCACTCAGATGCGAAAGGCTTACTTGTTATAAATCCAACATATTTTGGGTTTGCTGCAGATTTAGAGCAGATTGTAGAATTAGCTCATGCTTACGATATTCCTGTACTTGTTGATGAAGCTCACGGTGTTCATATCCATTTTCATGATGAACTGCCGATGTCAGCTATGCAAGCGGGTGCAGATATGGCAGCAACAAGTGTTCACAAATTAGGAGGGTCTTTAACCCAAAGCTCTATTCTTAATGTAAAAGAGGGTCTTGTTAATGTAAAACATGTTCAATCCATTATTAGCATGCTTACGACTACATCAACTTCTTACATTTTGTTATCATCTCTTGATGTTGCCAGAAAACGTCTTGCTACAGAAGGAAAAGCTCTCATAGAACAAACAATACAATTAGCTGAACATGTTCGTGATGCTATAAATGTTATTGAGCATCTTTATTGTCCTGGAAAAGAGATGCTAGGTACAGATGCTACTTTTAACTATGATCCTACAAAGATAATTGTATCTGTAAAAGATTTAGGTATTACAGGCCATCAGGCTGAAGTATGGCTTAGAGAACATTACAACATTGAAGTAGAACTCTCTGATTTATATAACATACTTTGTCTTATCACATTTGGAGATACAGCAAGTGAAACAGATACACTTATTACAGCATTACAAGATTTAGCAGCAACATACAGAAATAGAGCAGATAAAGGTGTTCAAGTACACGTAGAAATTCCAGAAATACCTGTGCTAGCACTTTCTCCTAGAGATGCTTTTTATTCAGAAACAGAAGTCATTCCATTTGAAAACGCAGCAGGTCGTATTATAGCTGATTTTGTTATGGTTTATCCGCCAGGGATTCCAATCTTTACTCCGGGGGAAATTATTACACAAGATAACTTAGAGTATATTCGTAAAAATTTAGAAGCTGGGTTACCTGTACAAGGTCCCGAAGATATGACATTACAAACATTACGTGTTATTAAAGAGTACAAGCCTATCAGTTGATAGGCTTTTCTTTCACCTTTTTTCTCTTTTTTTCATACGATACTAAAGAATTTGACATTCTCACCCCTAATGGGGCAAGCTGACTAACATCAGTGGGATTCTTGCTACCAAAGGCGAAGTCCATTTCTGGTATCGCTGACGTGCAAGATTGCGGTGTGCCATCACCACTCTCACAACAAATCGTATAGGTTCGTGTGCTACGGTACTCTATACCATACCGTACAGATTCGTGTTCAGGTGTTTTAGCGTCTTGTTCTTGACGACACATATCATTTTACCGATAGCTTGAATTCGGCTATCGAACTCCCTATGATATCTTTTTTTCAAGGAACACATTGGCGTTTTAAAGACTTGTACTTGTCTGTAGTTAAAGTCTACCAAAATATAAAGTGAAACTTTAATCAGTAGGGGTTTTGTTCATCCCTCACTGATTATTAGCCTTCACCAATCGGGCGTTTACGGGCAGCCCGCCTCCCACCTAACTTCTTCGCTCCAGCCGAATTTTGAAGTGGGAGTCTTACTGCCCGCAAATAGCGGGATAAATGTTTTTCTATGAAAAAGCGATACTTTCATCCTATGTCTAAAGGCGGACTAAAGTCCAATATGGGCTTTCCCGTATCGCGAAATCTGTAACGTATAGGTGGGGATACCATTATGATTGTGATAGGTCGTTCTATTGTACACCCTTATATCACAAATGAATATGAGCCATTTGCAGCTGAAAAACAACAGATTTTATCCATAATGGCGGGAAATCAAGAAGTTCATTCCTTCCGAACAGCCGATGAACTCAGCTTTGATCTTAATTTACGAGTTAATATTATTACTTCCGCGCTAGAACTTTTTCAAAGTGGATTTCAGTTTCGTACATTTCAACAATCTTTTTGCAACCCTCAGTTTTGGGAAAGAACATCACTTGGCGGATTTCAACTACTCCCAAACGTACCACCCTCTATTGCCATCCAAGATATTTTTAAAAACGGAAAACTATATGGAACTGAATGTGCCACCGCAATGATTATCATTTTTTACAAAGCATTACTATCATTATATGAGGAAAAAACTTTCAACCGTTTATTCGCAAACCTCTTACTTTATACATGGGAGTACGATCGCGACTTAAAGCTCATAACAAAAACGAGTGGCGATATCGTTCCAGGTGACCTCGTTTACTTTAAAAACCCACAAGTTAATCCAGCTACGATTGAGTGGCAAGGAGAAAATACAATCTATCTAGGAAACTTCTTTTTTTACGGACATGGCGTAGGCGTAAAAACGAAAGAGGAAATTATTTATTCATTAAATGAACGAAGGATTCCTTATGCTTTTATTTCAGCTTATTTAACCGATTTTATTACTCGTATTGATAGCCGTATGATGAGTCAATATACCTCTCCTAACACGCCACAAACATCAATAGGATTTATTCCTATTAGAGATGATGCAATCGTTGCAACAGTCGGACATACAACTACAATCTATTAAAAAAACGCCTACATGTGTAGGCGTTTTTTCTTAATTATTAAGCTTTTGAATGTTCTTTATGGTCACATTCGCAATGAGATCCACATTTCCCATAAAGTACTGTTGATTTTTCATCTTCAAAATGTCCGATTGTTCCTTCACAAACTTGGCATACGATTGTTCCCATTTTCATTTCCCCCCTGAGTTTTAAGAATAATCTACTTATATATGATTAAGCTTTCGCATTGTCTCTACTAGCACAGTCACAATTTGAACCACATTTCCCATAAAGTACTGTCGTTTTCTCATCCTCAAAATGTCCGATTGTTCCTTCGCAAACTTGACATACGATTGTTCCCATTTTTCATTTCCCCCTAAGTTTATGGTCCTAAAAACTTTTAGCTGTCAATTTCCTATCAATTATTGGGCTTTTGTATGTTCTGTGTGATCACATCCGCAAGATCCACATTTCCCGTAAAGTACCGTTACTTTCTCATCCTCGAAGTGTGCAATTGTACCTTCACAATCTTGACATACGATTGTTCCCATTTTTCATTTCCCCCTAAGTTTATAATCCCAAAAACTTTTGTAACCGCTTAACTTTCTGTCTTTATTTTAATATGTTATACTTTTTACGTCAATAGGTTTTTAGTATAACACATTAAATATTTTAAAATTAAATTAGTATGCGATATTAACACAAAAAAACAGCCATATCTCATACGTACGACTGTTTCTTGTTAATTATTCTTCATACTCCGCATGCAAAGAAGTAGACGGAACAAGAAATTTAAAAAACTGAGCTAACTCCTCCGCCTCCTCTTCCGATCCTAACTTAAAAGTTTCTTGTATATATGGAACATTTTCTACATCATCTCGCCCAAGCAAAGTAGATCTCCCTGTTTGCATACAAACAATAAGTGGCTTTCCAAAAAACATATTTGTATAAATAACTCCAAAATCATAACGTGTATCATGCGTCATAAATCCTAAAAATCGTACCTTCACACTTTCATGCTCATCATACAATTTTTCAAACATCAGTTTCCACCTTTCTAAATAACACTTCCTACTCAATTAATATATTAAACAAAAAAAGCAATACTCCTTTTAATTGTCAAAAAATTCAGTAGGATGTAGAATGATATTATTCTACTAAGCTAAGGGGGAATTTGTATGCAACACGCCTTTATCACACTTGTACCTAAATCCAATCAACAATCTGTTTCAATAGAGGATGTTAAACACCTTTTTCATAACTATAAAACCGTTACTTCCAAGACTGGTGATCAAATTAATTATGCTTATACAAGTACAGCTTTTCCTTATGAAATATTAGATACATCAGCAACAACATTAAAACTCCAATCGAGTCACGATCGATATGATTCTATTTATGTTGGGATTGGAATAGAAAAGGAACAATCTTTCATTCAGGTTTCTTTACCTACTACAGCAACATTTGGTGATAAAGGAAAAGCAAATGAATTTAGCCGTTTTTTAGCGAAGAAATTAGAAGGAGAGTTACAACTATTTAATGGAAGAACAATGTATTTCTATAAACGTTAATTTAAAAAATAGAGAATATGATTAAAAAAAGTATGCAATTTGAACACGTAAGGAATAATGCTTGCTTTCTTACGTGTAATACAAAACATGCAATCACATATGCCAAATAAAGAAATACGAAAAAGAGAATTACTTTATAATGAAACTTATCACCATTCGATAATGTTAATACAATGGAAAAACCACTCCATAATAGAAAATGATAAAATATAACATGTAGTATTCTCATGGAACCTTCTCCTTTGACATGCTCTATTTTATTAATATATGGGATTAAGTTTGAATCAATTACATATTATATAACGGCATATATTCTAACCGTTCATTTAAAGTATTATATATTCATTCGACAAGTACATATAAAGACCTTGCGAGTCATTTTATGAAAATAAAAATAACCCATCTCTTTAAATAAGAGATGGGTTATTTACATTACTTAAATTATTTTACAATGTGAATTGGCATTCCAAGAGCAACTTCAGCTGCTTCCATTGTGATTTCACCTAATGTTGGGTGAGCATGAATTGTTTGAGCGATATCTTCAGCTGTCATTCCAGCTTCGATAGCTAAGCCAATCTCAGAGATAATATCAGAAGCACCTGCACCTGCAACTTGTGCACCTACAAGAAGACCATCTTCTTTACGTGTTACAAGTTGTAAGAAACCGTCAGTGCTGTTTAATGATAACGCACGACCGTTTGCAGCGAATGGGAACTTAGATACAGCTACTGTCATTCCTGCTTCTTCAGCTTGTTTCTTAGTGTAACCAACAGATGCTAATTCTGGATCAGTGAAGCATACTGCAGGAATTCCGATGTAATCGATTGCTGATGCATGGCCACTAATTACTTCAACAGCTACTTTACCTTCGTAAGAAGCTTTGTGAGCTAATGGTGGTCCAGGAACGATATCACCGATTGCATAGATGTTTGAAATATTTGTACGGCATTGCTCATCAATTTCGATGATGCCACGGTCAGTCATTTTAACTCCAACTTGCTCAAGACCGATTTCTTGAGTATTTGGACGACGACCTACAGTTACTAAAACGTAATCTGCTTCAACAGTTTTCACTTCACCGTTAACTTCGAAGCTAACTGTTACACCGTTTTCTGTTTCTTCAACGCCTTTAGCCATAGCTTTTGTATGGATATTTACGTTACCTTTTTTCTGAAGTGCACGCTTAACAACAGAGCTCATTGCTTTTTCAAAACCAGCTAAGATTTCATCGCCAGCTTCTACTACAGTAACTTCTGTACCGAAGTTAGCATATGCAGTTCCTAATTCCATACCGATATAACCGCCGCCGATTACAACAAGTTTTTTAGGAATTTCAGGTAAGCTTAATGCACCTGTAGAGTTGATAACACGTTTAGAGTATTTGAATCCAGGAATTTCGATTGGTGTAGAACCAGTTGCAAGAACAGCATTTTTAAACGTATAAGTTTGTGCTGCATCTTCAGTCATTACGCGTAATGTGTTAGCATCTACGAAGTAAGCTTCACCGCGAATGATTTCAACTTTGTTACCTTTAAGAAGGCCTTCAACACCGCCAGTTAATTTCTTAACTACGCCGTTTTTCCATTCTTGAACTTTTGTAAAGTCAACTTTTACGTTCTCTGCAGTGATACCCATGTCATCAGAATGCATTGCATTCTCATAACGATGACCTGCATTGATTAACGCTTTTGAAGGAATACATCCAACGTTTAAGCATACGCCACCAAGGTTAGCTTTTTCAATAATCGCTACCTTTTGACCTAATTGTGCTGCACGAATTGCCGCAACGTATCCACCAGGACCTGCACCAACAACGACTGTATCTAATTCAATTGGGAAATCTCCTACTACCATTGTTATTACGCCTCCATTACTAATAATTGTGGGTCATTCAATAGACGTTTAATTTGGTTTAATGCTTTTTGAGCAGTTGCGCCGTCAATTAAACGATGGTCAAAGCTTAGAGATAATGCTAATACTGGAGCTGCAACGATTTCACCGTTTTTCACAACTGGTTTCTCAGCGATACGGCCGATACCAAGGATTGCTACTTCTGGGTGATTGATAACTGGAGTGAACCATTGTCCACCTGCAGAACCAATGTTTGTAATTGTGCAAGAAGCACCTTTCATTTCAGTTGGAGCTAAACGACCGTCACGTGCTTTACCAGCAAGTTCATTGATCTCGTTAGAGATAGTAAAGATAGATTTACGATCTGTATCTTTAACAACTGGTACTAATAGACCTTTGTCTGTATCAGCTGCGATACCGATGTTGAAGTAATGTTTATGAACGATTTCTTGAGAAGCATCGTCTAAAGCAGTATTCAACATTGGGAATTCACGTAATGCAGACGTTAAAGCTTTTACAACGTATGGAAGGTAAGTTAATTTAATACCTTTGTCAGCTGCAACAGCTTTGAACTTCTTACGGTGAGCAACAAGTTCTGTTACATCTACTTCGTCCATTAATGTTACGTGAGGAGCTGTATGCTTAGAGTTAACCATTGCTTTCGCAATCGCTTTACGGATACCACTCATTTTCTCACGAGTTTCTGGATATTCACCAGCTGGGATTGGTTGTGCTTTTGGTGCTTCTTCTTTCGCTGCTGCTGGAGTAGCTTCTACTGCTGCTGGAGCCTCAGTTGCTGCTACTGGTTGTCCACCATTTGCAAATGCATCGATGTCAGTTTTCACAACACGGCCGTTCTTACCAGAACCAGCTACTTTATGAATATCTACACCTTTTTCACGAGCATATTTACGAACAGATGGCATAGCGATTACGCGCTCATTTACTACTTCTGCAGTTGCTGCTGCTGGAGTAGCTGCTGCTGGAGCTTCTACTGCTGCTTCTTCAGCTTTTGGAGCTTCATCGTGATCGTCACCTTTAAATTTAAGGTTTTCGTATCCAGGAGCATCAAATTTAATTAATGTATCTCCTACTATTGCAACTGTTCCTTCTTCTACAAGTACTTCAAGTACTTTACCTTTAACAGGAGAAGGTATTTCTACTACTGCTTTATCATTTTGCACTTCAAGAAGTACATCGTCTTCATTAACTTCATCGCCTGGTTTAATAAACCATTTTACGATTTCACCTTCGTGGATACCTTCACCGATATCTGGTAGTTTAAATTCAAATGCCACGGAATTCAGCCCCCTGATTCATTTCATTATTATGGAATATGTACAAAAGAAACCAGCATGTGCTGATTTCTTCTGCACATGAAAAACTAAAAATTAGAAGTTCATTACTTTGTTAACAGCTTCAACAATATCTTTATGGTTTGGTAACCATACGCTCTCAGCTTGAGAGAATGGGAATACTGTATCAGCAGCTGCAACACGTACAACTGGAGCTTCTAAGTTTAAGATTGCACGGTCGTTAATTTCCGCTACAACGTTAGCTGCAATACCAGCTTGTTTTTGAGCTTCTTGAACTACAACTACGCGGCCTGTTTTTTCAACAGAAGCGATGATTGTTTCGATATCTAATGGTTGAACTGTACGTAAGTCAACAACCTCTAAAGAGATACCTTCTTTTTCAAGTTCTTCAGCAGCTTTTAATGCAGCATGAACCATAGCACCATAAGCGATAACAGATACATCTGTACCTTCACGTTTGATATCAGCTTTACCTAAATCAATTGTGTATTCGCCTTCTGGTACATCTTGACGGAATGAACGGTACAATTTCATATGCTCTAAGTAGATAACTGGATCGTTGTCACGAATCGCAGAGATTAAAAGACCTTTTGCATCGTATGGAGTAGATGGAATAACAACTTTTAGACCAGGTTGTTGAGCCACTAATCCTTCTAAGCTATCAGCATGTAGTTCTGGAGTATGAACGCCACCACCGAATGGAGAACGAATTGTTACTGGAGCAGTCCAACGTCCACCAGAACGGTAACGCATACGAGCTAATTGACCAGAAACTGAATCCATTACTTCATAAATGAAACCGAAGAATTGGATTTCTGGAACTGGACGGAAGCCTTCAAGTGCAAGTCCAACTGCAAGTCCACCAATACCAGACTCTGCAAGTGGCGTGTCCATTACACGATCTTCACCGAATTCAGCTTGTAAACCTTCAGTAGCACGGAATACTCCGCCGTTTACACCAACGTCTTCACCAAACACAAGTACGTTAGGGTCATTTTTCATTTCAACGCGTAAAGCATCAGTGATTGCTTGAATCATTGTCATTTGAGCCATGGCTTACTTCGACTCCTTTTCTTTGTAAATTTCATATTGTTCAGCTAAGTTGTAAGGCATTTTTTCGTACATGATTTCCATTAAATCAGTAACTTTTTGTTTTGGAGCTTGGTCAGCCTTAGCAATTGCTTGTTTGATATCTTCTTTTGCTTCTTCGATTACTTTCTCTTCTACTTCTTGAGACCACAGGCCTTTGTTTTCTAAGAATGTACGGAAGCGTACGATTGGATCTTTTTGTTCCCATTCGTTTTCGATATCTTTTGTACGGTAACGAGTTGGATCATCACCAGCCATTGTATGTGGACCATAACGGAATGTTAAAGTCTCGATTAAAGTAGGGCCTTCGCCGTTTACTGCGCGCTCACGAGCGAATGCAGTTGCTGCGTATACAGCTAATGGATCCATACCGTCTACTTGAATTCCGTAAATACCTGCTGCTACTGCTTTTTGTGCTACAGTTTTAGCTGCAGATTGCTTTTCTACTGGAGTAGAGATTGCATAACGGTTGTTTTGTACAACGAAGATTGCTGGAGCTTTGAATGCGCCCGCAAAGTTCATACCTTCGTAGAAGTCACCTTGTGAAGCACCACCGTCACCAGTGTAAGTAATTGCAACAGATTTTTTACCACGTAGTTTCATACCTAACGCAACACCAGCAGTTTGGATGATTTGCGCACCGATAATGATTTGTGGAGCAAGTGCATTTACATTCTCAGGCATTTGGTTACCCATGAAATGTCCACGAGAGAATAAGAATGCTTGATATAACGGTAGACCGTGCCACACTAATTGTGGAACATCACGATATCCTGGTAAGATGAAATCTTCTGCTTCAAGTGCGAAATGACTTGCTAATTGAGAAGCCTCTTGTCCAGCAGTTGGTGCGTAGAAACCTAAACGTCCTTGACGGTTTAAAGAAATAGAACGTTGATCTAGTACGCGAGTATACACCATACGGCGCATTAATTCTTTTAATTGATCATCAGATAATTCAGGCATAGCTG
Source organism: Bacillus sp. MYb209 (assembly GCF_002975175.1). Lineage (GTDB taxonomy): Bacteria > Bacillota > Bacilli > Bacillales > Bacillaceae_G > Bacillus_A. The sequence goes on along the minus strand of NZ_PCNZ01000002.1, from coordinate 516,230 downwards.
CTTCATTCACAACTTCGCCTTTTTCATTTAAAATTTGTAATGTTTCAAATTGAGCTGCGATAGCTTTCATTTGCTCATCAACATTAAATAGGGTCTTTTTTGTTTTAGTACCCATTCCGTTCACCTCTTCCTCTCTTGAACCATATTCTGAAACGCTTTCACTATCTATTAACTAGACTGAAAGCGCAACAATGTAAACCAACAAATTTGTCTGTCGGTTGAGAATAATTTTGTGTACCTAACAATCTGTACTAATGTTTTTTCAAAAACATATTAATACAATCTTGATCACGTTTTTTAGTTTACAACTATTCTAATTACGATGTCAATTACTTTGAATACGTTTTTTTATAAATAATATGCAGGTTTCCTCTACACAAACGTGTTTTTATTTTTCACATCTGTATTAGTAAGCAATAACCTACTGTTATATTATTCCCTTTTTAACTTGTTTTTTCTCTTAGAATAATATGTAAACGATTTAATTCTCTTTAGTTTTTCTCTCTTCTCAATAAAATTATACAAACACTTCTTCCTTTTTTAGGTAAATACCTATACATTTCTGATCATTCCTCCATACATTATAGTAACCGCAGTATTAGCGGGAAATGATAAAGGAGGTCATCTCATGTACGGATACTCATATTGCTATCCAACAACTTGTTCATATCCTTCCTACGGTTATGGCGGTTCTTGTGGCGGATCTGGAAGCGGCTTCGCCTTAATCGTTGTGTTGTTTATCCTTTTAATTATCGTTGGCGCTGCTTGCATTCGCTAATTAATGTAAAATGAAACAACTATGGAAAGAAACAGACGGCTTTGCCGTCTTTTCTTTTTAGTACATAACTTATCTGTAGAAGATTTGTTTCCAAGTAGCTCTTCCTTACTTGCCGATGACTTTTTTTATCTCCTTTGGTAGACTAAAGAAGAAAGGAGAGATTACATATGCTTACAATGAATGAGGTAATTCGTGAAGGAAATCCTATTTTGCGCGACGTCGCAGAAGAGGTCTCCTTACCTGCTAGCGAGGAAGATACAAATACCCTTAAAGAAATGATTGAATTTGTAATAAATAGCCAGGACCCTGAAATGGCTGAAAAATATAATTTACGCCCCGGAATCGGATTAGCGGCTCCACAAATCGGTATTTCAAAGAAAATGATTGCGGTTCATGTAACTGATACGAACGGTACGTTATATAGCTACGCATTATTTAACCCAAAAATCATTAGTCATTCTGTTGAACGTACATATTTACAAAATGGTGAAGGCTGTCTATCTGTAGACCGTGAAGTACCTGGTTATGTCCCTCGTTACACAAGAATTACAGTAAAGGCAACAACGATTAACGGTGAAGACGTAAAACTGCGATTAAAAGGTTTACCAGCAATTGTATTCCAACATGAAATCGACCATTTAAACGGTGTTATGTTCTATGATCATATTAATAAAGACAATCCATTTGTGGCTCCCGATGATTCAAAACCTCTAGAGCGATAATAATAAAAAGGCGGAAGTTAACCTTCCGCCTTTTTATTATATGAAATGGGTTCCACACTTACTTATAACAAGCCAGCCCACTTTAATCCGTGATAAATACCATCTTCATTAACATCTTTTGTCACATAATTAGCAAGTTTTTTCAAATCCTCATGACCATTCCCCATCACAATACCCGTTCCTACTGCTCCAATCATTTCTAAATCATTTAATCCATCCCCAAATGCATATACTTGTTCACGATTAAATCCTATTTTCTCAATAAACTTCTCAATCCCTTTTGCCTTAGAACCACCATTAGGAATAATATCCATTGAATATGCATGCCAGCGTATAAAATGAAAATCTGGATAATGATGAATAAACTTTTCTTCTTCGTTTACTTCACAAAAAAGAAGCGTTTGATAAATATCGCGTTTCTCATAAAAATCAGGTTCATATGCCGGGTGCTCGAATTGTAAGCTTCCAAAACCTTCTTTTACATAATCATGATATTCCACTGACGCTCTCATTTCTTGATGGTCAAGATATACAAGTGGATATCCTTCTTGTTTTGCAAACTGAGTAAACTTATGTAGAGCAGCTGGGTGTAACGGATTATTAAATATTACCTCATCTTCAAATACAACATACTGTCCGTTAAAACTAACATAATTATGTATATTGAGTTCCTCACGAATATCTTCAAACATAAATGGCGCACGCCCTGTCGCAATCGCTACATGCACACCTTTTTCTTGTAAGTCTCTTACTGCATCTCTTGTAGATTGCGGAATTTTTTTATCATGATCTAATAATGTTCCATCAATATCAAAAAAGACAATTTTATCATTCATTTGTCAAAATCCTTTCTGGCACTCTATATTCCTATTTTGATTATCACTTTTCAAATTTCAAAAAAAAGTATAACATATTAAACATCTGTGAAGAAAGCGTTCACTTTCTGACCTTATTTATGAAATGTGCATATACTATTAGTAAAAAAATGTGGATACTTGTTCGGATGAATTTTCTTTTCTATTCTTCCTCATACTATATCTATAACTAACGGCTACTAATCGTTACTATAGGATAACTTACACTATACTAAAAAGAACAAGATTCACTATTCACTTCTAATCTTCTTTCTTATACGGGAGACGGAGTTATCATTAGTAATATGCATGTTTAAAATAAGGAAAGGAAGGAGTAATCATGCTGAAGAAGCTGAAGAAAAAGCTCAAGCGTTATTTAAACGATTTAGTCCGTAAGAAGACTATCGCTTAAATTGTGCCCATTTCGGGCTTTTTCTTCATTCTCATTCGAAAAAACATGAAAATCGTGACTGTTTGCTTTATAATAAGTAACAGATAATGCAAAACATAGACAAGGAGAGGTTTCCCCAATGATTTTTAAAGTATTTTATCAAGAAAAATTAACTGAGGTCCCAGTACGTGAAAATACAAAAGTTTTATATTTAGAGGCTACGTCTCAAAAGGATGTTCGTAAAAAATTACAGAAGTTCGCATATAATATCGAGTTCGTTCAGTCTGTTACTGGAGCTCATCTTGAATATGAAAAACAAAACGCTGATTTAATATTAGCGGAGATCGTATAGTCATATGAAATTCCTAAAAAATGATCAAGTTGCCGTTTTTGCTCTCGGTGGTCTTGGTGAAATCGGTAAAAATACATATGCTGTTCAATTTCAAGATGAAATTATTATAATTGACGCTGGAATTAAATTTCCAGAAGACGAACTCCTCGGGATCGATTATGTAATACCAGATTACACTTATTTTGTGCGAAACGAAGATAAAATTAAAGGGTTATTCATTACACATGGTCACGAAGATCATATCGGTGGAATTCCTTATCTATTACGTCAAGTAAACATTCCAATTTACGGCGGAAAATTAGCAATTGCCCTAATAAAAAACAAATTAGAAGAGCACGGATTACTTCGTAAAGCAAAACTTTATGAAATTCAAGAAGATGATGTTATTAAATTTAAAAAGACATCTGTTTCCTTCTTCCGTACAACTCACAGTATTCCGGATTCATACGGAGTTGTTGTGAAAACACCTCAAGGACAAGTCGTTCATACAGGTGATTTCAAATTTGATTTCACACCAGTCGGTGAGCCAGCAGATTTAACAAAAATGGCCGAAATCGGAAAAGACGGTGTACTTTGTCTCTTATCTGATAGTACAAACAGTGAAGTGCCAAACTTTACGATGTCTGAGCGCCGCGTTGGTGATAGTATTCAAGATGTATTCCGCAAAGTAGACGGTCGTATTATATTCGCAACCTTTGCATCGAATATCCATCGTTTACAACAAGTCGTTGAGGCTGCTGTTGAAAACAATCGTAAAGTAGCTGTATTCGGTCGCAGTATGGAGGCAGCTATTGAAATCGGACAAAACCTTGGTTATATCCGGTGTCCAAAGGATACATTCATAGACACATCTCAGCTAAACCGCCTACCAACTAATAAAGTTGTTATTTTATGTACAGGTAGTCAAGGGGAGCCAATGGCAGCACTTTCACGTATTGCCAATGGTACACATCGTCAAATTCAAATTATCCCTGGCGATACAGTTGTTTTCTCTTCTTCACCAATCCCAGGCAATACAATTAGTGTAAGCCGTACAATTAACATGTTGTATCGTGCTGGCGCTGATGTAATCCATGGTAAACTCTCAAATATTCATACGAGTGGACACGGTGGACAAGAAGAGCAAAAACTAATGCTACGTCTAATGAAACCGAAGTATTTCATGCCAATTCATGGTGAGTATCGTATGCAACGTATGCATATGAAATTAGCGAATGATTGTGGTATTCCAGAAGAAAACTGTTTCACCATGGATAATGGAGATGTTCTTGCTTTACGTTCAGATGAAGCAAGCGTAGCTGGGAAAATCCCATCTGGCTCTGTCTATATCGATGGAAATGGTATTGGAGATATCGGTAATATCGTATTACGTGATCGTCGCATTCTTTCTGAAGAAGGACTTGTTATTGTAGTTGTAAGCATTGATATGAAAGAATTTAAAGTTGCAGCAGGACCTGATATCATCTCGCGTGGTTTCGTTTATATGCGTGAAAGCAGCGATTTAATCAACGATGCTCAAACATTAATTACAACACATTTAGAAAAAGTAATGGAGCGAAAAACAACACAATGGTCTGAAATTAAAAATGAGATTACAGACACATTAGCACCATTCCTATACGAAAAAACGAAACGTCGTCCAATGATTTTACCAATCATTATGGAAATATAAGAAAAAGGACAATGCCTCCTCGGCATTGTCCTTTTCTCTTATCTTAAAAAATGCTTAAAACGATCTACTTCATCGTCATGACCAATTACAATTAATATATCTCCCGCCTGAATGTTTTCTGTAGCTCGAGGAGATACGATAACTTCTTTCCCACGTTTAATTGCTACAATGTTCAAACCAAACTTCGCACGAATATCTAATTCAATTAAAGAGTGCCCATCAATTTTTTTATTTGCGATAATCTCTACAATACTATGCTCATCTGAAAGCTCTAGGTAATCTAACACATTACTTGATGCGATATTATTAGCAATCCTTTTTCCCATATCTCGTTCTGGATGCACAATATGATCTGCCCCTATTTTACTTAACACTTTTTCATGATAGTCATTTTGAGCTTTCACAGTAATATTTTTCACACCTAATTCTTTCAAAATTAACGTTGTTAAAATACTTGAATTCAAATTATCTCCAATAGCAACGACTACATGATCAAAATTACGAATACCAAGACTTTTTAATACCATCTCATCTGTTGAATCTGCAATTACAGCATGCGAAGCTATATTTGCAAACTCATTAATTTTATCCTCATCTGAATCAATTGCCATTACTTCCATACCTAATTGAGCTAATTCACGGCAAATACTTCCACCAAAACGGCCAAGCCCAATAACAGCAAATTCTTTCTCTTTTTCGCCCACAGGAATTCCTCCAATAACATCAAGTACTATGTACTTTTATTGTAACATACTTTAGATTTGCTACAAAAACCCGTATATAATTCTTATTTTTGTTTTTGCATATAAAAATACTGTTGTAAATAAAACGCGATACCGAAAATTAACATACCAAATACAAATATATTTCCAAATGAACTAAATGTTTCAAAAACGAACAATAGCGTTTCTTGTCCGAAAAAAGCAAATAAAAGTTGTGTAAATGCGAATAACAGTGCCAATATGTAATGATGTTGATGGAATAAATAATGTGTTGCGCCTAAAAAAGCTATAAGCGAAACAATAAAAATCCACCAAGTTTCTAAAAACAGTTGCCAATTAGTAAATTGATATCCATTTACTAATATCGCAATAATTCCTATAACTGCCATCGTCGGTACACTCCATAATAATGCACGCCCTCTAAAGAAGCGCGCACCTTTTGCATCTCCTTTTTCATTTGCAATGTATGTTAGCACGACAGTACTTATATACAAAACAGAGAGGATTGTTAAAACAATGATAAGCCAAAAATGTAATTGATAATATTCATGTTCTATATTCGTCACGATTGCAGCTAACATACATGGAATAAACATCCCTGTCCAACCATCTATTTTTCTTTCGTTCCAAAACACCGTATTACCAATCCGAATTCCTAATAGCATAAAAATAATGATACCTAGTACAAATAATGTAGTCTTATTCCCTACTAAACTCGTTGAGAAAGCAATTAATCCAATAAATAAAAAAAGAACAAATCCATTCATAATTTCTAGTACAGGTGACAAATATCTTTTCACCCATTTGTATGTTTCTTCATATTCACTATTATTTGCTAAACGATAGGCGTAAAAACTTATCCCAAAATAAACCGCCGCAATAATAACATATGCATATAAGACGAAACATAAAATCGCACTGCTAATTTGCACGTAATTCCCCACCCTTTTTTCTATGTATCACATTGATTTTACACACTTTTCATACTAAAAGTAAACATATATAGGGTAGTTAAATAATTATCTTCCCTATTAGCAATAATTAATAATGAGCAGTGGCTAAAAACCCCCTGCTCATTATTAATACGTCAAATTTAACTTTACTCATTTGTATGAAGATGTCTAACACTAACAAATACGAAAGATGTTTTCGTCTCTGAACTAAGAAGTCCTCACTCTAAACTGTTGCACAATTAGCGAGTAAATTCACTTTCTATTTCCCTTCCACTTCACATATTGATTTAAAAATACAATCGCTTTCTCAATAACCTCTTCGTCTGGTTTTAATTTCGCATGATGTAAACCATATTCTGAATTTACTCCAAGCCAAAACATAAATCCAGGTATCTCTCGAAGCATATAACCAAAGTCTTCACCTGTCATTGCCTCCGTACATGTAATTACGTCCATATTCGTTTGTTCACGTGTAAATTGCATAAACTCTCTCGTTAACTCTTCATGGTTATACACTTGATGATACATCGCTCCGTAGTCAATAACAGCTTCACATTGAAAAGAAGCTTCTATTCCCGCAACAATTGCCTCAATTCGGCTTTTAACACGTTTCATTGATTCCACTGATAGCGTTCGAATTGTTCCTTCTAAACGAGACTTTTCTGCGATAATGTTTTGAACTGTACCACCTGTAATTTTCCCAATTGTAATTACCGCACTGTCAAGAGGGTTCACATTACGACTAATAACTGATTGAAGTTGTGTAACGAGATGACTCGCTGCAACAATCATATCATTTGCTGTATGCGGATATGCAGCATGTCCACCTTTTCCTTTTAAATCAACGTATAACTCTGATGTATTCGCAAATAATAAACCTTCTTTTGTAGCAATTGTTCCCACAGAGTACTCAGGCGCAATATGAAGTCCAAGAATCATATTAGGCTTCCATTCTTTTAACTCATCGCTTTCTAACATAGGAAGTGCACCACCTGGACCTTCTTCAGCTGGTTGGAATATAAACACAAGATCATCATCTATTCTTTCGCTTACAGCCGCTGTTAGAAGTCCTAAACCGATTGTTGTATGCAAATCATGCCCACATGCATGCATCATTCCTTCATGGACAGAAGAGAATTCATATCCCGTTTCCTCTGTAATTGGTAGACCGTCTATATCTGCACGATAACCTATTATTTTTTCTGGATTTTTTCCATTTACTTTAACAATTACACCTGTTTTCCATGTTTTCACTTCCAAATATTCATTAGGAAGCGTTCCTATATAATCTAAAATATACTGTTGTGTTTTCCACTCTTTAAATCCGATTTCCGGAATTTTATGTAACTCTCTACGAACTTGAACAAATTTGCTTACTGTCATTTTTGCACCTCTATCTATAAAAAGCGTAAGAGCACATTCGTGCTCTTACGCTTTTTATTTTTTATTTCTCTGGGTTTAATTGACGAAGCTCTTGTTTAATTTCAGTTTTTGCTTTTGTCTTCTCATCAATTTCTTTAATTACACGTGCCGGAGTTCCCGCAACAACTGTATATGGAGGCACATCTTCTGTTACAACAGCTCCTGCTGCTACAACTGCACCTTTACCTACTGTAACGCCTTCTAGAACAACTACATTTGCACCAATTACAACATCATCTTCAACGATAACTGGTTTTGCAGAAGGTGGCTCAATAACACCTGCAAGTACAGCACCTGCACCTACGTGACAGTTCTTACCAACTGTTGCACGTCCACCAAGCACTGCGTTCATGTCGATCATAGTACCTTCACCAATTACAGCACCGATGTTAATTGTTGCATTCATCATGATAACAGCGTTGTCACCAATTTCTACATGGTCACGAATAATCGCGCCTGGCTCAATACGAGCTTTAATACCTTTTAAATCAAGCATTGGAATTGCAGAATTACGACGGTCGTTCTCAACTACATAGTCAACAATGTGCGTGTTATTTTCATCAAGAATTGTCTTAATTTCAGACCATTCTCCGAATAATACACCAGATTTTTTATTTACAAATGCTTGTACTGTTTCAGGGAATGTTACTTCTTTTAAATCCCCTTTTATGTATACCTTTACAGGAGTTTTCTTTTCACTGTTTTGAATAAACGAAATAATTTCGTTAGCGTCCATCATTTTCATTCTTGTTGCCTCCTAAATCCATTTATAATGTTACTCTACCAAACGATAGAGCGAGTAGCAAGACAATAATCTTATTTTTCCATTTGAATTTCTTCTATAATCTCTAAAAATGCTTGCACTTGCTTCAACTGCCTTGCCGAGTCACTCGTCAATAACCATGTTTCTCTCGTTAATTGAACAGGTGTTTTATACATATTTCCCTGCACTTCTTTTAAAACAGTAGAAGGTAAAAGAGCATAACCTATTCCATTTAAAACAAGCTGTTTGCACGTTTCAATTTGGTCAACTACAATCGTTCGCTTAGGTGGATTTGAAAATAATCCATACCACCAATTTTGTATTTGTCCATAGTAGGTCGAATCACTTTTAAATTGAATAAATGGTCTATTTGTCTCTTTTAACATCGAAATATCTTTTATTTCTTTATCAACTAAATATAATTCATCTTCAAATAATTGTTGCTTCTGACCTTTATATTCTTGTGTTCCTCTTAATATGGCGACATGAACGTCTCCTTCATAAAATTGCTTTTGCACTTCACTACTCCAGCCAGTAAACAGAGATATCTTCACAGAAGGATACTTATGCACAAATTTTTTCAAAACAGGCGGAAGCCAATATTGCCCAATGACTGATGCAACAGCTATTTTTAACGTACCGTATGTTTCCGTTCTAAAAAGAGCCAGTTCACTTTTAATATCCTCTTCCCGTTGTAATATTTCTTTTGCATAATTTGCAACTTTTTCCCCTTCAGGTGTAATTGTTAATCCTTTTTGTGAACGAATAAAAAATTTCATTCCCCATTGTTTCTCCATAGATTGTAATCGTTGACTAAGCGCAGGTTGGGAAACAAATAAACGTTCCGCCGCTTTTCTCATATTTGATTCCTGAGCTAACACAACCATCATTTGAAAATCATCAATTTGCAACTTTCTCCCTCTTTCCTTAGCTTCCATACACCTAATTTTAATAAGCATTTCATCCTTAATTTAATTGAATACTTTTATACATTAGAACGGTTTGTTAGTTCAAACTTTTCTTATGTTTCATGTCTTTTTAAATATAATACATACACAACTGATATGCACGAAAAAAAGTGACTTCGCCTTTTCTGTGAAGTCACTTTCCCTACGTTATCGATTATGCTGTCTCACTTTTTTATTCAACAATTTTAAAATAGCCCGACGTGTTAAAATACCCTCGAAGTAACCTTCTTCATTGACAGCGCAAATAAAAGGATGATCAATTGTCATTTCCAAAGCTTTTGCAAAAGAATCTTCTAACATAAGAACTGGAATCTCTTCCTTCATCACTTGTTCCACTTTCATATTCTCAAGTCTTTCAAACTCAATGCGCTCTAATCCTAAAATACCATCTAAAATCATAGCAGTACTAATTAACCCATGTAATTTATACATAGGGTCTAAAACAGGAATCGCCGAATATCCAGATTTCACAAGAACGAGTAAAGCATGTTCTAAACCATTCCCTATTTGGACATGTGCTACTTTTTCTGATGAAATCATTAAATCCTTCACAAGAATTTGTTGAAACTCATCTTTCGGAATACTAATCATGTTACATCCCCCATTTCCCCTGCTTATATTCTCCAATCCTATCCACATTTTATGATGGCGTTTTCATATTATTATTTTGTCCTAACATTCTTCTAATAAAAATAAAGATACACAGCTATTTTAGCATACAACATAAAAAAAAGACTACCATTCCGGTAGCGCTTAATACCCTTTATTTTTTAATCGGTAAAACAATCTTGTGATTTTTTTATATTGCGTCACATCTGTCTGTTTTAAACCATTCTCAATGTCTGTAAGCTCCACCGCTAAAATTTCGCTCGCGTAATTTTGCTGAAACAGAATATCCAACAATAAATTTTCTTCTTCTCTTGTTAAAACAAATTCCTTTTCCATATGCTCCTCTCCTTGCACTCGCATCATATAAAATTTTCAGCTTATTTGATAGATGTAATATTCAGTTTTTGTTAAAAATACTTAACGACTGCGAATATATAGACATCATTTCACATTATTTCGTATATCTGTTCGCATAACTAAATGCCGCATAAGCATCTGGTTTAATTTTTGCTGTTAATCCCATTGCTTGAATTTTCATCGTCATATCTAAAATAAATTCTTTTGTTAAACCATCATTCCCGATATCTAAATGAATTTCCATTATGAATCCTGCTCCATCTTGAGCGTATGGGTGCAATAAATCCCATATTGCTTGTATATGATTGGGAGTAAATAGATAGGCGATTTCTTGACTAAACTGTGTTTCTAAATATATTTTCTCTCGCAACGTTGCTGGCTTATTTTTCACTGATTTATGATGCAAACATCCCCATGCTCCTTTTCCAACCCGATGAATATGTATCGCTGTAATAAACCTCGTATCCTTTTGATGCGCTTGTGAGTCTGTCCCAATAGATAATCGATATAAATTTCGTGGATCCTTTTCAATGAAACTACAAATACGGTTAAATACCATATCAAAATTCAAATGTCTCTCTGAAACATTATAAAATGTATACTCACCGTCCACATAGTCACGTCCTTTCAATTAGACAGACTTTTCGTATTCTCATTGTATGGGACAAAAACAAAAATTATAACTTACTACCCTTTATTCGTTTCAATATTTCGAATTACATAATTACAAAACTTACATGTATAAATTACATTTTGATTAGACTGGGCGGTTAATACATGATTAATTTCAGCATGACTGTGACAATTAGGACAAATAACAATCGGTAAGCGTTCCATCCTTTGCACCTCCTATTAATATTTACTATCATTGTAGGAAAAATGAAAAATTCCTATACATATACATTTGTAAAAACTCTTTTATTTAATCGCGACTTAAATTACAACTTCTACTACCTATATAGCCCATTAATTAATATAACTAAAAAAGGTACCGCCATTTGGCAGTACCTTTTTTATATGTATCAAGAAATGATATCGTAAATCTCAATTGCAACCATATCGATGTTATCGAATTGATACACTTGAGGTTTTTCACCTTGTTGATACACTTCTAACTCATACATTTCACTTTTATCGAAAAATTTCACGCTACATTTGCGCTCACCGTTCACTTCAAAATAGCGTTGTGCTACTTCACCGCTTTCAGCTTGTTCTTGTAGACTAACAAGTCGAGTTAAAATTCCTTGGAGTAGAGACATGAAATCTCTCCTTTCTCTGATCTTCCTACCAATAGGTTTTACAGCTATACTCATTCTATCCGTCATAACAGAAAAAACGTTCCACAATCTAGGATAAAGGTTCTTGGCCAGAAACTCAACTAAAATTTGTCGAAATACGAAGTAAAAAGATGAAAGAGCATCTTTTTACTTCTTTATTGCGCTTTTTATACTAGCAGAATATAATAAAAAACAGAAAAAGGGAGGAATTACAATGAAAAAAATTGAGGTTTATACACAACCCGATTGTCCACCTTGTACCATTGTAAAAGAATTTTTGAAACATAATAACGTTGTATATGAAGAATTTGACATAAAAAAAGACGCTGCTGCACGCAATCGTCTTTTATATGACTATGAATCCTATTCAACTCCAACAGTTGTAATTGACGGAGAAGTTGTCGCAGGTTTTCAAATTGAAAAATTACAACAGCTACTCGGTATAGAATAGGAATAGGGGACACCTATTCCTATTCTCATAATTGTTGTAACCTTTTTATTTCAGTCAATAGTTCCTGACTTTCATGATACCCTGCTAATTTCCATTTTCCATTATCCTTTTGCAATGTCACAATTTGATATTGTCCACTCTTTGCCCGCTCGTAGACATATAAATTTTTATGTTCTTCATCATAAGACATTTTTGTTTCTGAATTAAAAGAAAACGGGGCTTCTTTTGCTGGAAGTAAATATTCACCACTTTGTTTTTCATTTCTACTGTTTTCATCTGTAAAAACTTGAAGGAAATTATTTGTAAAATATGGTGATAACGTCTCTATCATCTTATTCATAGATATTTGCTTCCCGCGAATTGAAAATTGCGTCTCATAACCTTTTTGTATCGTTGTAAACACTTCTTTCCGATCCACTTTCACTTCTTCTTTTCCTAAAACAGTTGTGACACTATAGCTAACTAGAAAGGCAACACATATAAATAGAACAAACCATATTCCATATTTCTTCATTTTTTCACCTTCCTTTTAAAAGAGCTTGTCTTTGTAGTATTCATTGTAACAATGATTATGCAAAGAAAGGGATGATTTCGTTCGTAAAATCTTTACAACGATAGACAGCATTTTCATCATCATTTTCACTATTACCAATTTATGATAAAAACAAACAAAAAAAATGCACGAATCTCTTCGTGCATTAAAATAAAACATCTTCTTCATATAAATATTCGTACGATAAATCTATAAATAAAAAGTTTTCATCATCAATCGGGAATGAAAATGTTCGTACCATTTCACCAGTTTCGATATCAGCATATAAATCTGAAAGTCTTGCCTTATTCTCAAAACGCATTTTCATTATATTTTCTAGAAAATACGGGCGCCAGCTCCAGTTCTTCATATAATACTCTGGCATAATGATCCATTCACCATCTTTTTTCATAATATTACCAGATTGTTGAAAACCATCTTCATTACAAATAAATATCCGAAAACTATATTGTGATATGCTTTGGCTAAATTGTAATAACCAATCATTTATATCTTCATTCTTTTTTTGTTTTGACAGAACATCACCAATTCGATCACGTAACATCTCTGTTAAATTATAAATTTTTTGCAACTTCTTCTTCTCATGCAGAATAAATTGATGACATTCATTACCAAGTCGCTCTTTTAAAACATTCGTTTCAATAAAATCAGGTAAACATTCTTTCAAATAATTACCTTGATAATATCTACCACCGTTTTTCCAAGCATATTGTAGTTGATAAAAAGCATCAATTTCTTCATATAACAATGTCGCACCAATTCTTCTAGCAAGTAAAGATAAGGAATATAAAATATCTTGATAAGATTGTAAAAGTGCAGTTTGCCTTAAATTTGTTAAATCTACTTTTAAAATATCCGGTGCTAACACGCTAATACGCTCTAAATTACTTGTACCCGTTCCGACTTTATTAATCGAAATTTGAATACCATATGTACGATAATACATAAGTAAATGATTAAATTGTTCTATATCTTCTTTACATTCATGTTCTGTTATTTCCAGAACAATGCGTTGTAAGTTCAAACCTTGTTCTTCATACATCAGCAAAAGTTGAAGTAAACTTTCATCTTCATCATTCATTAATACATTAGCATTCCGATGTATAAATAATAATAATTTTTGATCCGTTTCTAAATACCTATTTAACGCTTTTTCTACAATGATGTTATCCGCTTCAAGTTGGAACTCACTCGGAATAGAATCATCATGGAAGAAAGATGCTAAACTTTGTATGCCCTCTTCTGTTTGAATACGTCCTACAACTTCATATCCAATTACTGTATGCTCATCAGCACTAAAAATAGCTTGATAATAAGGAAGGACTTTATCCAAGTTACTCATTACATCTAATGCATCTATCAACGTGCTTCCCTCCCTTTACTTTTCAAAAATTATAACACGATATTTACGGAAAAATAATAAAAAATCCCTTCAGTTTTCCTGAAGGGATTAGAGGGGTAAAATGCTAAGGGGAATTAGCAATTCTACTATGAAGAAAAAAGAGGTCTTAAATATAACGTATATATTCCCCTTTGTAAACACATTTCTATCACATGTCACAGCTTCGTCACATTTAACCAAAGAAAAATTAATAAATCATTCATTTTTCATCCCTTTTAAAATGGATATTGGTGCAAATGCTGGCCACCATCCATTGTCATACAAGTTCCATTTATGTATGCAGCTTCATCTGAACATAAATAATAAGCTAGACCCGCAATTTCTTCTGGTGTCCCTAGCCTACCAAGTGGGACACTTTGTATTGTACGCTTAGCCATTTCTTCTGAAATCCATAATTTATCGGCACCACCTGTACGTTCAATTGGTCCTGGTGCGATAGCGTTAACTCGTATCCCATATTTACGTCCCCACTCAACAGCAAGAGTTTTCGTCATCGCTAATACACCAGCTTTCGCTGCAGCTGAATGGATAACCCCTGGGCCTGCATCCCATGCATACGTTGCTACCATATTAATGATATTTCCTTTTATACCTTTCTCAATCCAATATTTCCCTACAGCGTGGCTACAATAAAACGTCCCATTTAATACAATATTAATGACCGAATTCCAGCCATTCACAGATAAATCCTCTGCTGGACAAATAAAATTTCCAGCTGCATTATTTATTAAAATATCAATTCGTCCAAACTTCTCATCAATATGTTCAATCATTCTCTGAATATCATCAGTATTTCGCACATCCATTTGCACAGGTAATACTTGCCCTGGAAACTGCTCGATCTCTAGCTTTGTTTCTTCTAGCTTTTCTTTAGTACGCCCTGTAATGACAACACGTGCCCCTTCTTTTGCAAAACGAGTCGCCATTCCTTTTCCCATTCCACTCGATCCACCTGTTATAATAACTACCTTTTCTTTCAAATACATCCCCTCCTAAAAATGAATACACGTTCATTTTATCATTTTATTTGATAGAAATCTTTATATTTTTAAACTTTTCTGATATTTTAGTGTGAAGAAATTTTTTTCTCATATTTTTCGTAATCTATACTACTTTTTTATACTCTAAAATATATTTTTAAAAATATACTGAAAGGAGATTCGAGTAACCTGTATATAGGACAAATATATTTGATATAGGTCTAATAGGTGTACTCACATTTCTATGAAGCAAATGACAAGAAGAAATTTTTTAAAGACTGGAATACGCACTTGTCTCTATACACTTATAACCACTAGCATCGGCTACTATTACGCGAAATATATAGAGCCACATTGTCTCTCTGTTGTGCAACACACACTCAAATCACCACTCATACCAAAAAGTTTTCATGGTATGAAAATCATTCAATTTAGCGACTTACATCTAGGTTACTATTTTTCTCTTCAACACTTATCTCAAATTGTTTTCAAAATCAATGCCGAAAAACCAGATATTGTCCTTTTTACTGGTGACCTCATTGATAATTACCAAACATATACTGAGACCCCTTTTGTCGCATCCATTTTACGAAATATAGAAGCGCCTTTCGGGAAATTCTCCATTTATGGAAACCATGACCATGGTGGATATGGAACTGAATACTACGATCACATCATGCTTGAATCTGGATTTCAACTTTTAAAAAATAAAGAAAAACGAATTCGTTTACTAGATAATAGCGAAATTTCCATTTTTGGAATCGATGATATATTACTCGGCAAACCAAAAATAGAGGAAACGTTACGACGTGCACAGCAAAATATTTATACAATTGTCCTTGTTCACGAACCAGATATCGCACCACAAATTGCTAAATACCCAATCAATCTCCAGCTTTCTGGTCATAGCCACGGCGGACAAGTACAACTTCCTTTTTTAGGTGCCATTATTACCCCAGCTCTTGCAAAACACTACATTGAGGGGTTCTATACTATTCGAGATTTGACTCTCTATGTCAATCGAGGTCTTGGAAGAACACGCGTCCCATTCCGCTTTATGGCTAAACCTGAAATTACGCTTTTTACCCTACAAAATTCGTAACATGTATTTGCCTATTTTCGTACATATCCTTTCTTGTACGCGCTCATCCACACTTGGTCCACCATATGATAAAAGTGAGTCCAATAAAGGAGGTTTGTTCATGTATCCATATTATCAACCAATCCCAGTTCGTTCAGTACCTATTGGCCCAGTAGGCGACTCACGCTTCTTTCCATTTTTCGGCGTTCCATTTCTAGCTGGAATTGCTGGAGGATTGCTCGGTGGAGCATTAGCTTTCGGTCCTAGACCCTTCTATCCACCTTATCCACCACCAGCACCTTATCCTTGTTACGGAGGACCTTGTCAACAACCATTCTATTACTAATTAAAACAACGATTCTTCCAATATTATTCTCGCAATTAACCGAATCATCACACGCCTATGATAAAAACTATTCTCTCTATTCATTCTTCCATTTGCGGAACATATGATTTAGAGAAAAATGTAAAAACCTCTTAATTTCAATAAGAGGTTTTTACTATATTTCCATTATTCAGCGTCTGTATTTTGATACGCCATCTTAAATAAATTCAATTGGCTATCAATTTCTTGTGTACTACTATTAATTATATAATAATAGTCACCATCTTTATTTTGTTCACGTGTTTTCACATTATCAGCTAAAATAAGCTGTAAAATTGAATTTATTCTCGCTTTCATTTCAATATCTAAAATTGGGAAGGATATTTCTACTCGTTTTTCCATATTTCGCGTCATCAAATCAGCTGAAGATAAGTATATTTTCTCATCTCCATTATGATGGAAATAATAAATCCGACTATGTTCTAAATATCTTCCCACAACACTAACTACACGAATATTTTCACTTACATTTGGAATCCCAGGTCTTAAACAACATGTCCCTCTAACGATGAGCTCTACCCTTACCCCAGCTTGCGATGCTTCATACATTTTTTTTATTAACGGTTTATCTGTTAACGAATTCATCTTAGCGATAATATATCCATTTCCATATTGTCTATGGTAACGGATTTCCTCATCTATTAAATCCATAAATTGCTCTCTTATATCAAATGGTGCAACAGATAAATGATGAAAATGCGGTTTCGTTGTATAGCCACTCAAATAATTAAAGAAATTTGTTGCATCTATACCAAAGTCTTTTCGCGATGTAATATATCCAAAATCGGTATATAACTTCGCTGTTGCATCATTATAATTTCCGGTTCCAAGATGTACAAACCTTTCAATTTTTCCGTTTCTTCTTCTTACAACTAACGTAATTTTACTATGCGTTTTCAAGTGACTTACTCCGTAAATAACGTGACATCCGGCCTGTTCCAATTCTTTAGCCCAATGAACATTATTCTCTTCATCAAACCTCGCCTTTAACTCAACCAATACCGTCACTTGTTTTCCTTTTTCAGCTGCTACCTTCAACGCCTGAATTATTGGAGAATCCCCACTTACACGATATAACGTTTGTTTGATCGCAAGTACATTCGAGTCATCTGCCGCATCACGAACAAAATCAACAACTGGCTGAAATGACTCAAAGGGATGGTGTAATAAAATATCATGTTCTATCGCTTTTTCAAATACATCTTCCTCATCTCCTAAATCTTGAGGAGGCTGAGGAATAAGCGCCGGATATACAAGGTGCTCATATAAAGGTGCTAATTTTTTATATAAAGAGAATAAACATGTTAAATCTAACGGTCCATCCATCATGTACACATCTTCATCTTTTACTTCCAACACCTCATACAATAAAGCCAATACTCTTTCATCGATGTGTTCTTTACCAATTTCTAAACGAACGGCAGCACCCCACTTACGCTTTTTCAATTCTTTTTCAATTACTTTTAATAAATCGCGTGCACCTTCTTCATGAATTGTTAAATCTGCATTACGTGTAATACGGAAACGAGTAACAGATGATACTTTATATCCTGTGAATAATTTATGGGTAAAGCCACTAATTACATCTTCTAATAAAATAAATTTATGCCTTTGTCCTTCACTCGGTAAAAATATGAAACGCTCTAGTAAAGAAGGTACTTGTACAATTCCTAACTTCGTACGATTTTCTTCCTCAGCTTGCTTCTCATCATATAAAATAGTAGCTAAGTTCAAACTTTTATTTAATAACATCGGAAATGGACGATACGCATCGATTGCTACAGGAGTTAAAACTGGAAAAATTTTTTCATCGAAATACTCTTCGATAAACTCCCGCTGCTCTTTCGTCAAATCATGGAATGTTAAACGCTCAATCCCCTCTAGCTCAAGTGCTGGCAATACATAATTATTAAACGTCTCATATTGTACAGTCATTAGCTCATGGGATTTTATCGCAATATTATTTAACTGCTTTTTGGGTGTTAAACCGGCTTTATTTTCTGGTTGGTTAAATCCGGCACTTACTTGATCTTTCAAACCTGCTACGCGCACCATGAAAAATTCATCTAAATTTGAACTAAAAATACTAATAAACTTTAGTCTTTCTAAAAGTGGATTATTTTCATCTTGTGCTTCTTGTAGTACACGTTCGTTAAACGCTAGCCAGCTTAATTCACGATTATTATAATAAGCTGTATCATTTAAATTTACTAAATTCCCCTTTAGCAATTCCATTCTCTTCACACTTCCCCTTGAAACTTTTTTAATATAATTTAGTTGCTTTTATTTTATCAAATTACAATATTCCAAAGTGTTAATTTTCCGTAAAGACATCCGTACCACTTATTGTTTTAATTCAAATACTAAGTTAATATTCGTTTTTAATACTCTTTCTAGTTGTTTTTTTTGTTTTTCCGCTTGGACTTTTTCAGCTAATGCCGATTGTTCACATAAAATTTTAAACGTTAAGCCTTCTTTGCTTTCCGTAATATATATCGTTTCAATAAGCGATCTTTGTCTCACATTTAAAGCGGCTGAAAATTGTAAAACAGCCCCTAATAACCGAATGTTCTTTTGTTCATTTTTATCAAACCAACCTTCAAATGGGGACGAATGTTGCTTAAATAACATTTTTGATTTATAAGAAGCGATAAGTGCCAATCTAATTCGATCTTTATGCATCATACCATCAATTGTTTTATTTGCTAGTAAATAAAATGTATGTAATCGGCTTGCTTCTTCATCTATATATTTCCCAATATTAAATACTTTTGCTGCTTGATGGAATATTTCCCAGTCTTTTTCTGGCATAGAAATGAGTCCAGCTCCTTCAAGTTGTTTGCAAATTAATGTTCCTTGTTTAATAAGTTGAATAACAAATTCCATATCCATTTCGTATTCATGTGCTAACAAATGTAAATTTTCTTCTATTACGTTCGGATAGTATGAAATCCCCAAATCTTTCGTTAATTCTTCATAGAAAACACCTTCTCTTAATCCTTTTTTACTCAACACAAATGCTGGTGCCCCTATCACGTTCACAAGCATATGAAATACTTCGACTGCTGGAATAATTGTATCTGCTCGATCTTTTGCTAACCCTTCCAATTTTTGCAGTTCTATGAACGACAATTCTTTTAATTCATCTTTTACATTTTTAATATCTTCTTCTTTCATTTTGTATAAATGTAATCCAGCTATAGGATAACAAATTAAATTTTGATGGATTTTCACCATGTTCCTCGCACTACCTCCAATTGCGATAAGAGGCAATTTTTTATCGATTAACCATGGTAATGTTCGAAATTGATACCATAAATACCTTTTAATCTCATCTAACTCCTCTATAGTAGGAATATCACCTTGAATAAATTGTTGCTTTAAAGAAAGTGCTCCAAAAGGAAAGCTATGGTATTCTAAAATTTCTCTATTTCGGAAATATGTAACTTCTGTACTCCCCCCACCAATATCAACTGTAATTCCTTCTGAAAACGAGGTAGAATTCATAACTGCTAAATAACCGTAACGCGCTTCTTCATATTCTGATAAGACTCTAAGAGTAAAATCTGTTTGCCCTTCAACAAGTTTTTTAATTTCATCTTGATTCTCAGCCTGTCTAATTGTTGCCGTTGCAACACAAAGTACATGATGTAACTTATGGAATCGTGTACTTTCTTGAAATTGAAATAATGTTTGTAATAATACTTCTATTCCTTCTTCACTTAATACACCATTTACTAAATAATTTCTTAACCTAGCGACCACTTTCGTATTTTCAATCTCTTTATAAAAACCCCCGCTTTGTTTTTCATAAATAACTAAACGCATTGTATTAGAACCAATGTCTATAATGGCATATTGTAGTTTTAATATTTCTTTCAAACTTCTCACTCTTTCATTATCAAATTTCTGAAACATATTCTATCACTATTATACAAAATAGTTGTTTTTTATAACAATATTGCTTTAATATTGAAAATATATACAATTACTTTTTGCATATAATAAAAACCCATTTTATTTATGCTATAATAAGGAAAACTTGAAAGGAGATTCAATATGAAACCTTCACAACCACAATCTCAATTACATAATCAACATTCTATTAATAGACTAGCTCAATCTATTTTCGTTGTGAATCGTCATGCTAAAGCTGCAACTAATCCTAAGTACTTATATTGGTTAAAAAAGACTGCTTTAGAACGCTTAATTACTGAAAAAAAGGCTATCAAAGAAGGATTACATTTTTCTAGAAATCCACGTTTTAGTCAACAACAATCCGATGTTCTTATACGTTTAGGTGATTATTTTTTCCATATCCCTCCTACGAAAGATGATTTTCGCACCCTACCACATCTTGGTCACCTTGAATCCTCCTATCGAAATCCGAAAACAACCTTATCTTTAACAATAGCAAAAAAAACACTTCAAGATTATATTGGTCCTGAAGCATTAAAACAAGAAAAAAAATTAAGCGAACCAGTTCCATGGTATAGCCGTACCTATACAAAAAAATAAAACAGTTTGGCCCATATTAGGCCAAACTGTTTTATTTTTTATCTTCCTTAATTTTAATATTCGCTTGTTTATAGAATTCAACTTTTTCTGCATTATATGATTTCGTATATTCATTAAACTTATCTTTTTCTGTCTCAATATCTTTATATGCTTGGTTTACTAACTTTACTTTCTCGCTAATATCTTTTAATTTTGTACCTTTATCTTGTAGCATTGTATATAATTCTTTTTCTTGCTTTAAAGATTTATTATAGCTATCGTACATCTTTTGGAATGAATCATGTCGTTTCTCATAAGTACTCTTTACTTTATCCGCCTGGTCTTTTAATTTATTATCTTCAATTTTCTTCACATGCTTATCAGCTGACTTCACTTCTTCTTGCGCTTTATTTAACGCCTCTTTTTCTTTAATAAGAACTTTTTCTCGTTCAGCTGTATTTTTCACCGCTTGATCAAGCTTATCCTTAACAGCCTGATTATTATCTTTTCCTTCTTGGACAATTTGATTATATAATACTTGCCCCTCTTTCTCTAATGACTCTAATTTTTTCGCATCTTCAAACATTGTTTTTTCTTGCTTGGCAGCATTTTCAAATGCAACATATAGCTCCTCTTCTGGTTTTGGGCCGAAACAACCAGCTAGTAAAGTCATTGATAATGCAGTTACAATTGCTAATTTATTATATTTCAACATCTTTTCCTCCTATTAATAAACGACCATCGTGCCAAAAATTCCATGAAAAACATGTAACTTCTTTATCTATTTCACGCTCGCATCTTTTTTACGAAGATCATCAATAATTATTTATACTGCTTGTACAATTTTCGCACTTGAAATTATGTAATGTCTTAAAACATAAAGGTATTTACCTTAATCTTACCTACTGCAAGAAACACTATAATGTTTCACCTGATAAAAGATGATCGTTGACCTTTCACGTCTATCATTCCCTTTCTCACTTTCTATCAAATAACCTCTTTGTCCATTTTACATAGTGCAAAGGTGACCTCGCAACTCTTACAAAGATTCTTTTAATTTCTTAAAAAGGAAAAGTGTAGAGCATGTTTTCCTCTACACTTTTAAACTGAAAACATTGTGCAAAATGCATTGACACATCCACACACAATTATATGCTGATTTCATATATTTTTAAAGACTTTTGTTACAAAAAAAAGTTTTCTTGTAACAAAAGACAAAAAAATGTTACAAAAAATTCTTTATATCATACTTCTTCAAATCAAAGTTTCATTCATGACTTTTCAAGTTTCTATAATTATACAATTGATTTTGTGCCTTTCTAAACAACTCTTCAAAAGTTTTCCCTTCTATCGGATAACTTGCAGCCCCAAATAATAGTGTGACACTTAATAAATCATTCGCTATTTCATTTTGAATATTTTTGATTAATCGATTTGTTATTGTTGACTTTTCATAGCCATTATCAACAGCTACGATAACATATTTATTTTCATCCCACCTCGTAACTACATCGCCTTTTCGAACTGTCTTTACAATTGTACCTTCTACTCTTTGGACTAGATCATCTAACTTTTTTTCTTGCACTGTGTCTTTTAATACATCCCATTCTTTTACGGAAAGAATATACACTGTAATATTACAAGAATCTCTTTCTGATAAAGCAGCTACTTTCCCAAAAAAATCAACGACAAAATCGTTATTCTTCATTCCTCCTACTTCAATATTTACACGCGTATTCGCTCTTTTATCGTACCAATGTCCAAAATAATAGCTTAGTATCATTTGCAATATATAAATAATAAAGACGGTAAAAAATGATCGCGAATCTAGCTTAGCAATTACATCCTGAAGTGCAATCCATTCTGTAACCGCAACTGTGTTCCCAAGTAATAATCCACTAATTTTCCCTTTATGTTTCATACTCTCCCCCTTTTTATACCAATATATGTTTCTATAACAATAATGCTTTTCTACAAAATAAAAAATGTACATATTTAATGTACATTTCTACTTAAGCTTGTATACCTTTTCTATTCTATTTCATATATATATTATATATCGTTTTTAGGAAGGAGTGACCTATATGCCTCAAAAAGAAAATCTATCAGATATTATGCGCTTACTAGCTGGCTTTTTGTTATCATTAAAATTACTATTTAACTCTTTCGGAATAAACTTCATTACAAACGATCAAATTGACGCTATAGTAAATGTTATTTCATTTCTATTCATTCTATATTTTGGATACAAAAATAACTATGTTGGAAAAAAGGGAGTGGAACAAAAGAAATTACTCAAGAAGCACAATCTTCATTAAAGAAGGAACCTTTCGCACAGGTTCCTTCTTATCATTTTCTGACAACCACTTCATTTGTTTGTAGCGGTCCATATGATACTCCTTTATATTGAAATGTATATGTAGCCTGAAATAATGAATTGGGAGGGGCTTTATCTTTATTTGCTTTTATTTGACAAATTAATTCTACCTTTTCACTCGGCGATAAATTATCGATTCGCCACCTTACAAGCTGAAATAAAAACTCACTTATTCCCTTATCTGCTTTTAAAGAGTTTGGGATATATGCGAAATAATCACGAATCATATGACTTACAACTACTCGCGAAATCATTTCAACGCCTTTATTTTCAACTTCAAGTCGAATAATTAGTATGTCATTAACATCATAGATCATCTCATATAAAAATTTTTCTTTATACATACTACGGATTTGCAATGTGACTGCTACATTGGATGCTTCCGTAGCCTTTTTAGAACCATCAATCCACAAAACCGGCTGTAACGGTATAGAATACCTTCCTTGATCCGAAATTCGTTTCCATATTTTCATAATATATTCACCTCATTCCAGATGTATCATCTATACAACTGTATTCTGCCTCTCGATGCAATAAACTACACTTAGAAAAAATATTGAGCTTGTTACAAACCATCTTAAATTTTTCTTTTCCTTTTATCCTATTCGACAATATAAAGAAAAAACCATTTTTAATAGGTTGACACAGGTTATTCTTTATTAAATATTTTTTTACAATTTCCTTCCTTGATTACATAAAAAATAAATTCTTACTCTCTCTTTTGGTTAATATAATAAAATACTTTGGCGTAAGAAAACATTTACCTTTTAGTCAAATTTGACTATAATATATTCTATGATTTCCAATCTTTATATCATGTAGGATTAATTTTTGTAAATAAAGAGGGAACGAAACAAACTGTACACAAAGGTTTTTATGCACTACATCTAAAAACTTAAGTTAGTTTAATTTTTATTAAAGGAGGGCTACTCTTGGAAGCACAACTATCAAAAAACGACTCAAGTAAAACAAAATTTGTTGTTGCCGGTTTACTACTTGGTATTCTAATGGCAGCAATGGATAACACAATCGTCGCAACTGCGATGGCAACGATTGTCGGAGACTTAGGAGGGTTCGACAAGTTCGTTTGGGTCACATCTGCCTACATGGTAGCAACAATGGCCGGAATGCCTATTTTCGGTAAGCTGTCTGATATGTACGGACGGAAACGCTTTTATATTGGCGGATTAATTCTCTTCTTATTTGGTTCTGCACTTTGCGGGACAGCATCAAGTATTGAACAACTAAGTATTTATAGAGCCATTCAAGGAATTGGTGGCGGCGCTCTTATGCCTATCGCATTTACAATTATGTATGATATATTCCCGCCTGAAAAACGCGGAAAAATGACCGGACTATTTGGTGCTGTTTTCGGAACATCTAGTGTTTTTGGACCTTTATTAGGTGCTTACATTACAGATTATATAAGTTGGCACTGGGTCTTCTATATTAATATTCCATTAGGACTTATTTCCTTCTTCTTCATTACTAAATACTATAACGAGTCTCTAGAATATCGAAAACAAAAAATTGACTGGGCTGGTGCCATTACACTTGTCATTAGTATCATTTGCTTAATGTTTGCCCTAGAACTTGGCGGTAAGGAATATGCATGGGACTCTAATGTGATTATTGGTTTATTTTCAACTGTTATTATTATGCTTATTATTTTCTTCTTCGTAGAAAGAAACGCAACCGAGCCTATTATTTCTTTCCATTTATTTAAAAAACCTTTATTTGCAGCTAGCCAAGGTGTTGCCTTTTTCTATGGCGCAGCTTTTATCATCTGTACAGTTTATATTCCAATCTTCGTTCAAGGTGTTCTCGGTGGTTCCGCCTCAAATGCTGGATTAATTTTGACACCTATGATGGTAGGATCTGTAATTGGAAGTCAAACTGGTGGACAATTAGCTTCACGAACAAGTTATCGTAACATCATGATAGTATCTGGAGTTTTCTTCGTTCTTGGTATTTATTTACTAAGTACTTTAACTATGGAAACACCTCGTACACTCGTAACAATGTTTATGGTGCTTGCTGGACTTGGAGTTGGATTCTCCTTCTCAGTTTTAAGTATGGCATCTATCCACAAACTAGAAATGAGAGATCGCGGTTCTGCTACATCCACGAACTCATTCTTCCGTTCACTTGGAATGACTCTTGGCGTCACGATTTTCGGTACGATTCAAAATCATGTTTTCACTGATAAATTAAAAGCAGTCTTCCCTCCTGAACTAGAAAAAATGGCTCCTAAAGGTGGAGACACAAGCTTTTTATTATCACCAAATGCTACTGAAAAGCTACCTCCTGAAGTACTGAGCGGAATTAAAGAGGCTCTTGCAACATCTATTGCGAATACATTTTTCTGGGCACTTATCCCAGCTACGCTAAGTATAATTTGTATTTTACTTATGGGAAATGAACGTCTTTTAACAGGACCAAAAACAAAGCAAAAACAAAAACAAGTAAGCTAATATAGAAAAACGAAACGGTATATCCCTTTATGAAAGAGGATATACCGTTTATAATATATATAAAGTTTCTATATACAGGAGTTGAGACAGCATGAGCATGAAGTTAGTCATTCTCGGCTTGTTACTCGAAGGAGATAAACATCCATATGAAGTGCAGCACATAATGAAAGAAAGACAAATGGATTGTTATATTAAATATGCCAAGGGATCGCTATACTACGCCTTCGAGCAATTAGAAAAACAAGGTGCGATTAGCGTTACCAATATTGTCCGAGATACGAATAGACCAGATAAAACAATCTTCCATATAACAGAGGAAGGAAAAGCCCTTTTCCACACCTTATTATTAAAACAATTTGAAGCGAAAAATCAAATATATAAACCTATTTATTCAGCGCTCTCTTTCGCTCACTTTAGCGACGAACAAGCACTAGTTCCTATTTTGGAAAAAAAGAGAGATGATACAATGCTATATTTACATACAATGCAAACGATATACGATCATAATAAACAACTAGTTCCTCGTGCTCAACTATATATTCTACAAAGCGTCATTGAGCATATTAATGTTGAATTACGTTGGCTAAACACACTCTTACAAGATGCAACTGCAGGTCGTCTTTCAGAAATAGGTGTAGATAATGATTAAGTTTTTCTAAAAGAGGTGCCTCCTCTTTTAGAAAAACTTAACACTATAATTATTCTTCGCAACTCAAAACACCCTCATTTTAATAATAAATAACCGTTAAAAACTCTTTATTTTCTGAATAAAAATAAATAAAAAAACTTTGGAATTTTCTTATTTTAAAACAGTGGACAAAATTCCGAAAATTGTGTTAGAATTTATTTCAATATCATATCGCTTGTTAAATTCCTTTCAAAAGGAAAATAGGTACACGAATATTTCACTTCGTGTTTAAAAGGGAAGTTTGGTGAAACTCCAACACGGTCCCGCCACTGTAAATGCTGAGATTTCTTTTTTGTGCCACTGTGAAAACGGGAAGGTGGAAGAAATTATATGAAGTATAAGTCAGGAGACCTGCCTATTTTAACAACACTGATAGACTCACGGATGATGATGAGGTGTTAAGAACAAAAAGGAAGGCTTATTTTTCTATGCCTTTATGCTTTTTGTTATAGGTATTTCCGAGTAAACGGAAATGCTTACTTTCAATTAGGGAGGAATTTAAAATGGCAATTCAAACAAGTAACTTAGGTTATCCACGTATCGGACTACAACGAAAGTGGAAAAAAACATTGGAAGCTTTTTGGTCCAATAAAATTGATGAAGAACAATTTTTAACGACAATGAAAGAAATTCGCCTTCAACACGTCAAAGTACAGCAAGAAAAAGGAATTGAATTAATTCCAGTTGGCGATTTTACATATTATGACCACGTTCTGGATACGGCCTACATGTTAGGATTCATCCCGTCACGTTTTTCAGAGTTTACCTCTTACCTTGATGTATATTTTGCAATGGCACGCGGCTCTAAAGATCACGTTGCTTCTGAAATGACAAAATGGTTTAACACAAACTATCATTACATTGTTCCTGAATATGAAGAAGGATTACAAATCTCTTTAAAAGAAAATCGTCCTCTTCGTTTATATGAAGAAGCGAAAAAAGAGTTAGGCGTTGATGGAAAACCAGTTATTTTAGGCCCTTATACATTCCTAAAACTAGCAAAAGGTTATAACGAAGAGCAATTTGCCACTATTTTAAAAGAGCTAGTTGCACCTTATGTACAATTATTCTCTGAATTACACGCAGCTGGAGCACAAATTATTCAAGTTGACGAACCAATCTTCGCATCTTTAACAAAAGATGAAATTAATCAAGCGAAAGAACTTTACGAAGCTATTCATAAAGAGGTTCCAAATGCTAATCTTCTTCTACAAACATATTTTGATAGTGTAGAAGAGAACTATGAAGAAATTATTACATTCCCTGTTTCTGGTATTGGATTAGACTTTGTTCATGGCAAAGAAGGTAATGTAAATGCTATTTCAAAATACGGATTCCCAGCTGATAAAATTTTAGCTATCGGTTGTATAGATGGCCGTAACATTTGGAGAGCTGATCTTGATGATGTACTTTCTTTATTTACAACATTACAAAATCAAATCACAGCAAAAGGTTTAATTGTTCAACCTTCTTGTAGCTTATTGCATACTCCAATTGATAAAACGGAAGAAACGCACTTAGCAACTGAATTATTTGATGCACTTGCATTTGCTAATCAAAAATTAGAAGAACTAGTCCTTATCCATTCTGCTCTTACTAAAGGTGTAGAAAGCATCAGTAGCGATTTGACAACATATCGTAATGCACATCATGCAATCCGCTCATCAGCTGCACGTAATCGTGAAGATGTAAAAGGGGCACGTACATCACTTAAAGAAGATGATTTTTCACGTCCTCTTCCATTTGAAAAACGATATGAACTACAGCAAGTAGCTTTACAATTACCGTTGTTACCAACAACAACTATCGGTAGCTTCCCGCAAACATCTGAAGTTCGTCAAACACGTAAACAGTGGCGTAACGGCGATATTACAAATGAACAATATAATCAATTCATTGAAAAAGAAACTGCAAAGTGGATTCGTTACCAAGAAGATATTGGTCTTGATGTACTAGTACATGGTGAATTCGAAAGAACTGACATGGTGGAATATTTTGGAGAAAGACTTGCTGGTTTCTCCTTTACTAAAAACGGATGGGTACAATCATACGGTTCTCGCTGCGTAAAACCACCTGTTATTTATGGTGATGTTGCCTTTATAAGTGGAATGACTATTAAAGAAACTGTATATGCACAAAGCTTAACAGAGAAAGTAGTAAAAGGTATGCTCACTGGACCTGTCACTATTTTAAATTGGTCATTCGTTCGAAATGATATTTCAAGAAAAGAAGTTTCATATCAAATTGCATTAGCACTTCGTCATGAAATTGAATTACTTGAATCTTCCGGAATTAGAGTAATCCAAGTCGATGAGCCTGCACTTCGTGAAGGAATGCCGTTAAAAGAAAAAGATTGGGATGCATACATTACATGGGCAGTTCAATCTTTCCTTTTAGCAACATCTTCTGTAGAAAATGAAACACAAATTCATACTCATATGTGTTACAGTAACTTCGAAGACATTGTAGATGCAATTCGAGCGTTAGACGCAGATGTTATTTCTATCGAAACATCAAGAAGTCATGGAGAATTTATTAATACATTAAAACATACAACATATGAAAAAGGAATTGGTCTAGGTGTATATGATATTCATAGCCCACGTGTCCCAAGTAAAGATGAAATGTTCACAATCGTAGAACAATCTTTACAAGTATGTGATCCTAAATATTTCTGGATTAATCCAGACTGTGGTTTAAAAACACGAAGAACTGAGGAAGTTATACCTGCTTTAGAGCACATGGTTCAGGCAGCAAAAGACGCTCGTTCTCTCCTAAAAACAAACGCATAATAAAAAACGTGTTATCCTTCAAAAAGGATAACACGTTTTTTTATTCTACACTCTCAAAATAGAAGTCGTATTGTACTTTATACAATTCATCGTCTGTTGGCTCTTCAAGAGGAGTTGTCTGCAAGACTATCATATATTCCCCGTTCGGAATAGGAATATGAAATTTATTAGAAAGAATACTTGTTATATATACTTCTTCATTCTTCACTGTGAAAGGAACTGATATCGTTCTAACCACTTCTTCTTTCTCAATATGATTTCCACAAGTAACTTCCACTTCACAAGTATAGTCAGAGATTGCCTCAAAAATAATAGCTCCATCCACCTCAGCATAGCCTCTTTCAAAATCTTCAGGAGTCCAATCTACATAAGGCTGCTGACCATCATAGTTCATTATCATTAATTGCGAATATGAAATTGTTAATTCCATAACTATCCCTCTCCTCCACTATGAAATGTATGCCAATTACTATTTCACTTCAAATTTCACACGCGTACCATCTGGATATTTGTCTAGCTTATTCCCTACCCAAGAACCTGCACCGCGGTTATCTGCTGGACTTATATATTCAATATGAGCTCCTTTTCCGCCTTCCTTACACATCGCCATCGGCCATTCATCACGATCATAACCTTTCTTCGTCGGATATGGCGCTAACGATAATTTCCTTCTATCCGCTGCACCATTACGATCAATTGTACACATTTCTGAATGCCCTTCTTTTATAGCATTCGTTATATGTTTCCCGGTCTCTGGATATCGTTCTTTCGGGAACTCTAGAATTTGATCATACGTAGTTGTTTTTTTAGTACTTGTCTCCTCTGGCACAAGTACTTCATATACCGCTACCAAAAGAGAAAGAATTGCAATAATTGAAATGATAATACCTTTAAATTGCTTCATGTGTACCTCCGTGTTCCTACCAATTTCTTTTCCTCAGTTATTATAACAAACTTCTTCTATGTATGTTTTCAGACATTATTTTAGCTCTTCCTCTCCATTCCGCCAAAAACATTCATTTTTCCTCATCTTTTCACTAATGCTGTAGAAAACTAATAACCTTCCGACATTCTTTTTCAAAGGAAGTCCTCATAAAAGGTTGAAATGATATATACGATACTTTTTGGGGAGGAACTATCATGGAAGCTATTTATAAAACGAAAGATGTTACAAATAAAACAGGTATCCCAAAACATATAGTCCGAAAATATAGCCAACTCTTAGAGGAACACGGTTATATCATTTCAAAAACAGCTGATGCTCGTATTTATAAATTGGATGATTTAAAACTATTGAAATCTATACATGAAAGAGCTGCTACATTACAAGAAGATATTTCAGAAACAATACCTATTATTTTAAAAGAAAAAGAGGCCCCACCTGTACCTGTTATTCAAGATAAACAAGAGATACAACCAAAAGATGATGGGCGTAACTTTGAGGAGTTCATGTTAAAACTTGAAATGCTTGCTCAATTAAATGAAGCAATTATTCATCAAAACTCTACTCTCATTACACAAAATCGTTTAAAAGACGAGAAATTAGATGAACTAATGCAACAAGTTTATGTAAAAGAAGGCTCCCAGGAAAAAATGTTACAAGAGCTAGTTGTTCATGCCGCCGAAACAGATGCACTCCAAAAAGAAAAGATGGACTTATTAATGAATCATATGTATAAGCGAGAATCCAAACAAGAAGAAAAAATGAATAAACTTTTCAATCAAATTTACAATAAAGACAGCAACCGTGATGCACAACTTATGCAAGTTATTCGCGAAATTCAAGAAACAAAAAGATTAGTCGCCGCCTCAAAAGAGCAAAGCTTCTTTCAATCATTTAAAAGTTTATTCGTTCGAACAAAACAAGAAAAAATAAATGAATGAAATTTTGTATATTTTTCTAATTCACGATAAAATAAAAAGTTACCTTCTACCGGTAACTTTTATTCCTTATATCGTACAGCTGGCAATATAATAATAGCTTCAGTTCCTTTTCCGCTTTCACTTTTATATTCCAATGTACCATTATGCGCTTGTAAAATACTAAATGTTACCATAAGACCTAATCCTGTTCCTTTTTCTTTTAAAGAATAATACGGTTGTCCAAGCCTTACTAACTGTTCTTTTGTCATTCCAACACCACTATCTTTAACTCTTATTATTATCATTTCATCTTTTTGAATAGCTGTTACTTTTAAATACCCTTTGTTTCCTTGAATTGCTTCAATACCGTTTTTAACAACATTCATAATAGCTTGCTTCAATTTCGTCTTATCGCCGATAGTATAAAGGCTCTCAGAAATCTCAACTTGCAAATAAACGCCCTGCATCGCTGCAAATGATGACATAAGAGTTGTCATTTCAATTAATTGTGCTGATAAACAAATATGTTCTTTTTTTTCAATTTGAGGCCTTGCTAAATTTAAATAATCTGAAATAATCTGTTCAGCACGATCCAGTTCAGCTAATACGAGACGCATATAATCTTTGTTTTTTACGTCTTCCGTACTCTCTAGCAATTGAATAAACCCTCGTACAACAGTGAGAGGGTTTCGAACTTCATGTGCAACACTTGCAGCTAACTCACTTACAATATTAAGTTTTTCTGATTTTTGCATTTCTGTACGCAATAATGCATTTTCATTTAAATACTCAGTCAAATACACTTGAAATACCATTGTCATAACCATAATAAGTGATGCAAATATATACCCACTATATAGATTAGATATGTACGGTGTAAAACCTGTTTCTAAAAGGACATTCAACATCCCGAATACTAATGAAACAAGAACATAAAATGATGCAATCATAAAAGCTAATATTAGCTTCTTATCTCTTGAAAAAAGAGACCATTTCTTTGACAAAAACAATGGAATTATCGAAAGAAATATAACTTCTACGATAGGCAACCAACTGAGACCCTTAAAAATCCATTCATATGCAACAAAAATAATGGCAGGGATGAGCCCAACAATCCCACCATATAAAAAACCACTAACAATTGGGATTGGATGAAAATTGTATCCGCAAACGGTACCAAAACAAATAGAGTATGTCATGGAGAGAACGAGTGTAACGCTAGATAAAAACATAATAAAGTAGCGATTAGGCTTCGGAAGCATTTCTTGATAACGATTTAAACGAATCGCTTCATATAAAAATAGTGGTAAAATAATGATGGCAATTTGGATCATTAAATCACGAATCAGCTCCATAGCCTCTCATCCCCTATATGTATTTTGATATGATTATATCATTTTATAAGTCTATTTGTTTTAAAATTTTGATTTTTCTTAACACTTTTGTTAATTATTTGTTAACAACTAATAATAAATGTTACAAATTTCCGAAATGATTGTAAACCCTGTACCAAATTTCCTTCGTGCAGTATACAATGAATACGGATTACAAGAAAAATAAAAAACACTTCACTAGACGGACAACTATCGCAAAATATAGCATATAATCCATACTATCTATGTTTACAAATAAGTGATCATTACTTTAGTAGGAGGAAGATAAATATGGCGGGTACTACGCTTGTTTTAAAAGAAGAAAATTTGGTTGTGCTAGAAAACGTTGAAAAATCAGTATACGAAGAATTGCAACATACAGCAGGGGACGAAGACTGTACATGTGCTGTAAATGAATCAGTTGTCCATCTTGGCAAAGTATCTTCCGTACTTTGGAACGAAGATGAAATAGATTGGGAATACGGTTATTAAAAAGTCGCTTTCAGCGGCTTTTTTTATGCACTACATACCACCTTTCTTCTTAAATAAAGTGAAACTTATATCAGTAGGATTTCCCTGCGTAATAATGAAAAATATGATAAAATGAACTTAATTTTCAAACGGAAGAAAGGGAGATACAATGGAACAATTCATTAACCCTAGAGTGAAGGACATCCAAATTTCTGGAATCCGTCAGTTCTCTAACATGATTCAAAACTATGATAATCTCATCTCTTTAACAATTGGGCAACCCGACTTCCCTACACCTTCTTTAGTAAAAGAAGCTGCTAAACGGGCCATTACAGAAAATTATACAAGCTATACACACAACGCTGGTTTATTAGAATTACGCGAGGCGGCTTGTAACTTTGTAAAAAATAATTACGATTTACACTATTCACCTGAAAACGAAACCATTGTTACAATCGGCGCTAGTGAAGCGATTGATGTTGCATTCCGAACTATTTTAGAACCAGGAACGGAAGTAATTTTACCTGCTCCTATTTATCCTGGTTACGAGCCGATTATTCGACTATGCGGTGCAACTCCTATTTTTATAGATGTTCGTGAAACTGGATTTCGTTTAACAGCTGAAGCTCTGCAAAATGCAATTACAGAACGAACAAGATGCGTCGTTTTACCGTATCCTTCTAATCCAACTGGTGTTACCTTATCAAAAGAAGAATTAGAAGATATTGTATCTATCTTAAAAGATAAGAATATTTTCGTTCTTTCCGATGAAATTTATAGCGAACTTGTATATGAAGACAAACACACATCTATCGCTCATTTCCCAGAAATGCGTGATAAGACTATTGTCATTAACGGCTTATCAAAATCACATTCTATGACTGGCTGGCGTATCGGACTTTTATTTGCCCCAAGTTATTTAGCAAAACACATTTTAAAAGTTCATCAATACAATGTTACATGCGCTACTTCAATTGCTCAATATGCTGCAATCGAAGCTTTAACAGCTGCTAAAGATGCACCGAAGATGATGCGCTATCAATACAAAAAACGCCGTGATTACGTGTATAATAGACTCATTCAAATGGGTTTAACGGTTGAGAAGCCAACAGGTGCATTTTATTTATTCCCATATGTTGGACATTTAACATCTTCATCATTTGATTTTGCACTTGATCTTGTAAAAGAAGCTGGGCTAGCCGTTGTTCCTGGAACCGCATTTTCTGAATATGGTGAAGGTTATCTTCGTCTTTCCTATGCTTATAGTATCGAAACTTTAAAAGAAGGCTGTGACCGTTTAGAAGCCTTTCTACAACAAAAAGCTAAGAGTTAAACTCTTAGCTTTTTGTTGCATACTGATCACAAGTTTGACGCTTCAATAATTTATGTGGAATGATAATACATTTTGCAGTAGACTCAGAATGCTCCACCTTATCAACTAAAGCTTTTGCTGCTTCATATCCTAACTGATATATATTCACATCAACTGTCGAAAGCGGTGGACTCGCAATTTCTGATAATAAAGCATTATTAAAGCTTACAATCGAAACATCCTTCGGTACAACGAATCCTTTTTTAGAAAGCGCACTTAACACACCCAGTCCAATTAAATCATCCGTTGCCATAATTGCCGTCGGTGGTTGCTTCAGTCCCATTAACTCCTCAACGGCTTGTTGACCACTTTCCCTTGAAAAATCAAAATGTAAAATGTACTCTTTCGGTAATACGATGTCTGCTAATTTTAAAGCATCACTCATACCTCCTAAACGATCTCTCGTTACAAGTAAATCTGATCCACCACCAATGAACGCGATTTGTTTATGGCCTAGTGAAATTAAATATTCTGCCACTTCTCTTGCAGCTGTATAATTGTCATTATCTACATATGTAATTTCATCTTTTCGATCATATGGTTTTCCAATTAAAACAAACGGGAAGTTTTGGTCATGCAAGTATTGAATAATCCGATCGTTCTCTCTTGAATATAAAAGAATAATACCACCAATTTGACGCCCTTGTACCATTTTTACAACACCATTAAAAATTTCATCTTCCGTTTCACCAGTCGACATATAAAGCGCATACCCTTCCACATGTGCAAATGAACTAATTCCTCTTATAACTTCTGGGAAAAACGGATTTTGAAAAGCTTTACTTGCAGAACTCGGCATAACAAGACCAAGTGTCTTCGTCGTTTGGTTCGCAAGGTTTCTTGCATTTAAATTTGGATGATATCCTAATTCACTCATTACTTTTCGAACACGGCGCTTTGTCTTTTCACTTATACTTGGATTATCAGCAATTACACGGGAAACTGTTGATGGTGCTACGTTCGCCTTCTTCGCCACATCTTTAATTGTAACTGTCATAAAAATCCCCCCTCTCACTTCTCTGCCATATTTCATATATTATTATCTTGCAATCGGTGCAAGTAATAGGAGAAGTCATAAACTTTCATTTATTTATTCTATCTTGCAAAACTTATCATATTCTCCCTCTCCATGTATTGTAAGGGATATAGCTCTTTTTTCCTATACTATAATATACTATTTATTTCACTTCTTTTCATATGCGATGTCAAATCTCTTTTCATCTCTCTATAAATTTTTTTATAGAGAGATGAAAAGAAAAATGGGACGTAATGTCCCATTTTTCATCCTTTTGTACCTCCAGCTGTTAAACCGGAAACAAAATATTTTTGTAGTGATAGGAATAAAATCGAAATCGGTATTGCAATTAATACTGAACCCGCTGCAAACGTCGTAAATTCATTACCAAATTTTTTCGCTACCATTTCATATAACCCAACTGCTAAAGTATAATTTTCCGGTGTGCGTAAAATAATACTTGCTAAAATAAAGTCTGTAAATGGACCGATGAAAGTAAATAACGCTACAACCGCTACGATTGGTTTTGCAAGTGGCATAATAATTTGCCAAAAAATACGGAAATGCCCCGCTCCATCCATTCGAGCTGATTCATCCAACTCTTTCGGAATCGTATCAAAATACCCTTTCATAAGCCATGTATTCATCGGAATTGCTCCGCCCACATAAATTAAAATTAATGCAAGATGTGTATCAATTAATCCTGTTAACTGCGCTAATATATATAGCGCGATTAACGCTGCAAAATTCGGGATCATTTGGAGAATTAAAAATGTTAATAAACCATTCTTTCTTCCAACAAAAC
Source organism: Bacillus sp. MYb209 (assembly GCF_002975175.1). GTDB lineage: Bacteria > Bacillota > Bacilli > Bacillales > Bacillaceae_G > Bacillus_A. Next base: position 479,811 of record NZ_PCNZ01000002.1, on the reverse strand, counting down.
GATATCTCGAAAATGCATAAGCAGTAAAGCTAATGGCTAACACAGAAAAAATCATCGTCATTACGCTAACTTTTAAAGTATTTTTATACCAAAGTAAGTAATTACTTGAATCGAGATCAAGTAGCTTGCGATAATGATCTAACGTGGCATTTTTCGGAATAATGCTAGAACCAGACAAACTATCTCCTGGATTAAACGATGAGCCAATTATCCATAGTAATGGATAGAAAATAATCGCACACATTATGAAGATAACTAAATAACTTAATGAAAGACGTAACATCTTTTGTCGTTTAATATTCATTTACATCATATCCTCTTCTTGGAATGATTTTGTTCTCTTAAATTGCCATAACGCAACTGTAATAACGATTAACGATAAAATCATTGTAAGAGCTGCTGCTTTTCCGTACTGAGCCGAAGTCATCGTTAACTTATAGATCCATGAAATTAAAATATCTGTTCCACCTGCATTTTGTCCAGACACAGCAGGTCCCCCGCTATTAAATAGATAAATAATACTAAAATTATTAAAGTTAAACGTATATTGTGTAATTAAAATTGGAGCTGTTGCATATAGAACGAGCGGCAATGTAATTTTGCGGAACTGTTGCCAAGCTGTTGCACCATCTACTGTAGCTGCTTCATACAGTTCTCCTGGAATCGATTGCAATATACCTGTTGTCATTGCAAAAACAAACGGGAAGCCAAGCCACGTTTGAATCATAATTAAAGCGATTTTCGACCAAAATGGATCAGTCATCCAAGCAACCTTTTCAATCCCGAATAAAGCTAATACTTGATTGTTAATCGCTCCGAACGTTTCATTAAACATACCAGCAAATACAAGAATAGATACGAATGCTGGAACAGCCCACGGTAAAATGAAGATTGTTCTAATAACAGCCTTCCCTTTAATCCCAGGCTGGTTTACGATAATCGCTAAAAAAATACCCAGTGCAACTTGTAATGTCGTTGCAACGAATGTCCAAATGACAGTCCAAGAGAATACACTTAAAAATGTATCTCTCCACATTGGTAATGTGAAAATATCAATAAAGTTTTTAAAGCCCACCCAATCTACTAATTTAGCTGGAGGAGAGTGATATAAGTCATAGTTTGTAAATCCAATTAAGATAACAAAAATGATTGGAAATACGACAACAAAGATAAGTAATAGAAACCCTGGTGAAACCATTAAATACGGAAAACCTTGATCTAATAAATTGCGATATTGCTCTTTTACTGAGTTTAATGGTGTCCCTATATCGCGTTTTTTCCCATTTTGGTATGCATCATATAAGTTAAATGCATATACCCCTAGTCCAAACACGACAACAATAAGTGCCAAAATCCCTTCTACTAATAGAAAGACAGAATGGTCACGTGGAACTTCTGTACCGAGCGTTACAATTCCCCATAATCCTATATTTAACAAATCAGCAAATGCTACAATAAATGAGCCTGTTAATACTAGAAAAATAAGACCTTTTACGTATTGTTTATTATATAGTTGACCAATGCCTGGAATGATTGATAACATGGTCGCCATTTTCCTATGCTTTGAACCGTTCACATCTTTCGTTGGTTCTATAGATGTTTGCATGTTCCTTCCCCCTTTTTTCTTCCTACTTGGAAGGGAGAGAATTCGTGCCTCTCATATTTAGAGGCACGAATTTCACCTTATTTTTTATTGCTGTGGTTTGCCTCAATATTACCTTTAATTTGTTTCACTGCATTATCAAGTGCTGCTTTTGGCTCTTGTTTATTTGATACAACTAATTGAAGCGCATCTCCAGCTGGTTTCCAAACTTCTTGCATTTCTGGAATATTCGGCATTGGGATTCCATTTTCTGATTGAGTCGCAACTGCTTTTGCAGCCTCATTATCTTTAATAATTGGATCTTCCATTACTGATTTTACTGGAGGAATTTCTTTTGTCTTCTCAAATCGAATTTTTGCGTTTTCTTCATTTGTTACCCACTCAGTGAATTTTGTAGCTAAATCATTTTGTTTAGAGAAGCTTGTTACATGCCATCCTTTTACCCCAACAAATGTTTTCATCGGTTGACCATTTGGTAATTTCGGCATTGGAGCAACACCATAATCAATTCCAGCCTTTTCCATCGCTTGGAATGCCCATGGACCATTCATAATAGATGCTGCTTTTCCTTCATTAAATAATCCATCTGCAGCTGAACCGCCAGATTCACCAATAATTCCTTTTGGTAATAATTTTTCTTTATACCATTTTTGAATATATTCAGCACCTTGTACTGCACCACTATTATTTAATCCAATATCTGTCGGAGTCAGTTTTCCATCTTTTTCACCAAATACATAACCGCCCATACCCGCCATAAATGCGTTAGCAAAATAGAAGTTATCTCCTAATGTTAAAAATCCGTACTTGTCATCTTTCGTAAAGTCTTTTGAGAAATTATACAGCTCATCCATCGTTTCTGGTGCTTTTGGCATTAATTTTTTATTATAAATAAAGATTGGTGTTTCAATTGCTTTTGGTAAACCGTATAGTTTTCCGTCGTATGTTTGTGCCTTTATTGATAAATCTGTAAATTTATTTTTTACCGTATCATCCACTTTCACCTCTGAAAGTAGCCCTTCTGTTACCGCATTACCAATATGATCATGCGGTAATGTTACAACATCTGGTCCTGTACCAGCTGGACCGTCGAGACGAAGTTTTTCTATTTGTTTCGTCATCTGAACCTCTACAACTTTTACTTTCACATTATATTTCTTTTCAAAACTTTTCACTGCCGGCTCTAGACCAACACCTTTTTTCTCATCTTCCCAAACGAGAAGATCATAATCTTTCTTCTCTTTACTTGCTTCTTTTTTCCCTGAATCTTTCGGTCCACATGCAGATAACATACCGATTGACAATGCTGAAATCGTTAATAGTGATAATGCTTTCTTCATCCCAAAAACCTCCCTAAATTGTCTATGTACCTCTTTAATTGAAAACGTTTGCATTTAACAGTTTAATAGAAGCGCAAACAATATTTAAATCTATGAAAACGTTTGCACTATTTGTCTATCATTATACATCCTTTTATTCATTTTGCAAATATTAATTTTCAAAATAATCTTATCATACTCTTTATTCATTGACTTTACATAAAATGAATACTACTCTTATAAGCAATATTAAAGTTATGTGGAAGGCAATCGTTTGCAACATAATCTTTATTATTTCGTTTACGGGAACTATATGTATAGAGATATTAAAGGGGGATTTTCTATATGCTTAAAGAAGCGATCTATCATAGGCCAAAAGATAATTATGCATACGCTTACGACGAAAAAACGATTCACATCCGGATGCGTACAAGAAGAGACGATATTCACACCGCCGCTCTCATCTACGGTGATCCTTATGAATGGCAAGATGGGAAATGGATTACAGCGAGTACACCGATGAAAAAAACTGGTTCTACTGAGTTATTTGATTATTGGTCAATTTCCATCGAACCACAATTTAAACGCTTACGTTATGGATTTGAATTAATAAATGATGCAGAAACTCTTATTTATACAGAACGAGGATTTTTTTCTAACATTCCAAATGATGATGTTGGTAACTTTTTCTGTTTTCCATTTATTCATGCAAACGATGTATTCAAAGCACCGTCCTGGGTTAAAGACACAGTTTGGTATCAAATTTTCCCAGAACGATTCGCTAATGGGGATCGCACACTGAATCCAGAAAACACCCTTCCTTGGGGAAGTACTGAACCAACTCCAACTAATTTTTTCGGCGGAGATTTTGCTGGTATTATTCAAAACCTTGATTACCTTGTTAAACTTGGAATTTCCGGAATATATTTCACTCCTATTTTCAAAGCTCATTCGAATCATAAATATGACACAATCGATTACATGGAAATTGATCCACAATTCGGGACGAAAGAAACTTTCAAAGAACTCGTTCAGGCGTGTCATGAACATGGTATAAAAGTAATGCTCGACGCTGTTTTTAATCATAGCGGATACTTCTTTGATAAATTTCAAAACGTACTAGAAAATGGCGAGCAGTCAGCTTATAAAGAGTGGTTCCATATTCATGAATTTCCGATTATTACTGAGCCACTTCCTAATTACGATACTTTCGCGTTTACACCATATATGCCTAAATTAAATACGGCACATCCAGATGTAAAAGAATATTTACTTGAAGTAGGTCGTTATTGGGTAAGGGAATTCCATATAGATGGTTGGCGCCTTGATGTAGCAAATGAAGTTGATCACAGTTTTTGGAGAGAATTCCGAAGTGAAATAAAAGTATTAAATCCTGAAGTATATATTTTAGGCGAAATTTGGCACGATGCACTCCCATGGCTACAAGGTGACCAATTTGATGCTGTAATGAGCTATCCTGTTACAAATGCTCTACTTTCTTACTTTGCTAACGATTCCATTAAAGCAAGTGAATTCATGAAACAAATTACAGATTCTTTACATTCCTACTCTATGAATGTAAATGAAGCGGCATTTCATTTATTAGACAGTCATGACACACCAAGAATTTTAGCGACATGTAACGGGGATAAAAATAAGTTAAAGTTACTCTATGTATTCCACCTTTCTTTCATTGGTTCTCCTTGTATTTATTACGGTGATGAAATCGGCATGGATGGTGACATGGACCCTGGTTGTCGTAAATGTATGGTATGGGACGAAAAAGAACAAGACACTCTGTTATTCACACATATACAAACATTAATTTCATTACGGAAACAATTTAAAGCATTTGGAGGACATGGTACTTTTCAATTTATTGAAGCAAATGATGAACATAATTATATTTCTTATACAAAAACATATGAAGATGAAACTATCTTTTTTGTTTTAAATCCCACAAACAATGAAGTTACAGCTCCACTCCCGCTTCATATTACGGGGAAGAAAATAATCAATATATATACAAATGAAGAATTTTCCGCGGAAGCAAGTGTATTACAAGTTACACTCCCTCCATATGGATTCTCGATATTAAAGTGGTAATAGAAAAAACCTTATGCCGCCTAGGCATAAGGTTTTTTCTTATTTCAATTTAGCCCGCTTTAACGGGCAGCAAGACTCCCACTTTAAAAGTCCGCAAAAGCAAAGAGGGTAAGCGGGAGATCGACTGCCCGTAAAAGCCCGATTGGTGAGGGCTAATAATCAGTGAAAATGCACCACAGATTAAAGTTTCACTTTATATACCATCGCTTCATATGGACGTAGTGTCATGTTTTCTATCGATCCATTTGCCACGTCATAATTGTGTATTAATAACTCTGATTTGCTATAAACAATATCTTCAGGCAATTCAAATACACATTCATCTGCAGTGAAGTTTGCAATCACAAGAAGCTTTTCTTCTCCATATGTTCTTACATAAGCAAAAATAGAAGGGTTATTTTCTAATATTAAATCATATGATCCATACACAACTATTTCATTGTTTTTGCGTAACTCAATCAATTTTTTATAGTAATAAAAAATTGATTCCTCGTCTTGGATTGCTTGTTTCACGTTAATCTCTTTGTAGTTAGGATTTACCGCAATCCAAGGCTCGCCCGTTGTGAATCCAGCATGCTCTTTATCATCCCACTGCATCGGCGTTCTAGCATTATCTCGACCCTTTATATAAATAGATTGCATCACTTTATCTTTATCTTCGCCACGGTCTATAACTTTTTCTTTATACATATTTAGTGTTTCAATATCTCGATATTCATCAATTGATTCAAATCGAACATTAGTCATTCCGATTTCTTCTCCTTGATAAATATACGGTGTTCCCTTCATCATATGAAGTACTGTCGCTAACATTTTCGCTGATTCAGTATGATAGGTTCCATCATTACCAAAACGAGATACAACACGAGGCTGATCATGGTTATTCCAATAAAGACTATTCCATCCTGTTTGTTCTAATGCCTTTTGCCATTTTGTTAAATTTTGTTTCAAAGTAAGGAGTGAGCATGGTTTTACATCCCATTTTCCACCTTCTCCTGAATCTAAATCCATATGTTCAAATTGGAATACCATTTGTAATTCTTTTCTAGCTTCTCCTGTATACAATTTAGCCTCTTCTGTCGTTACACCTGGCATTTCACCAACCGTCATAACGTCATAATGAGATAATACTTCTTCATTCATTTCATGCAGATATTTATGAATGTTTGGGCCGTTCATAAAATGTTTATGACCTGAAACGTATCCCTCTTCATCCGTTTCAACAGCTGGTAAGCCTTCTTCTTTAGAAATAAAATTAATAACATCCATACGGAACCCATCAATTCCTTTTTCTAACCAAAACTTCATCATTCCATAAACATCTTGTCTTACCTTTTCATTATCCCAGTTTAAATCTGGCTGTTTTTTAGAAAATAGATGTAAATAATATTCATCTGTCATTTCATCATACTGCCATGCAGATCCACTAAAAGCGGCTCCCCAGTTATTCGGCTCTTTTCCTTCTTTTCCAGGACGCCATATATAATAGTCTCTATATTTATTATCTTGCGATTTACGTGATTCAATAAACCAATTATGTTCATCGGAAGTATGATTAACAACTAAGTCCATCATAAGTTTCATATTACGTTCATGCATTTCATGTAATAGTTTATCCCAATCTTCCATTGTTCCGAACTCACTCATAATTTTACAATAATCACTTATATCGTAACCATTATCATCATTTGGAGATTCATAGACTGGCGATAACCAAATTACATCAATACCTAATTCTTTTAAATAATCTAGCTTTGAAATAATACCACGAAGATCACCTATACCATCACCGTTACTATCCATAAAGCTACGAGGATAAATTTGATATACTACACTTTCTTTCCACCATTGTTTTTCCATTATGCTACCCCATTTCATCTATAATTAATTCTTCTTTTTTAAGGCGCAAACGTTTTCATTAATGAATGATAACAGATTCTATCCTAATTTAAAATAGCGCTTACAATATTTATTCTTCTTTTTCTAAGAAAACATACGGAACTTACTATATATCCATAGTAAAAATGAAAACGTTTTATTTTTATAGTGTTTTTTATTTCTTTTTTGAATCTATTCGTTTATAATGAACTCAAAGAAAACGTTTGCATAATTTTTCTAGGGGGAAATATCATGGCAGAACTAAAATTAGAAAACATTTATAAAATATATGATAATAACGTAACAGCCGTAACAGATTTTAATTTACACATTCAAGATAAAGAATTTATCGTATTCGTTGGTCCTTCTGGCTGCGGAAAATCTACAACATTACGAATGGTAGCTGGACTTGAAGATATTTCAAAAGGAGAATTTTCAATTGATGGTAAGCCAATGAACGATGTTCCTCCAAAAGATCGAGATATCGCAATGGTCTTCCAAAACTACGCTCTTTATCCTCATATGAGTGTGTACGATAATATGGCATTTGGATTAAAACTTCGTAAAATACCAAAAGATGAAATCGATCGCCGTGTGCAAGATGCAGCTCGAATTTTAGGGCTTGAAGAATATTTAAATCGAAAACCGAAAGCATTATCAGGTGGACAACGCCAACGTGTTGCATTAGGTAGAGCCATCGTTCGAGACGCAAAAGTTTTCTTAATGGATGAACCATTATCAAACTTAGATGCAAAACTACGTGTTGCAATGCGCTCAGAAATCTCTAAATTACACCACCGCCTTGGAACGACAACAATTTATGTAACACATGATCAAACAGAGGCAATGACAATGGCTTCACGTCTTGTTGTTATGAAAGACGGAAAGATTCAACAAATTGGAACTCCAAAAGAAGTATATGAAACACCCGAAAACATTTTCGTTGGTGGATTTATCGGCTCACCAGCAATGAATTTCTTCCGTGGTAAATTAACTGAAACTGATTTCGTTATAGACAATGCAATAAAGATTAAAGTATCTGAAGGAAAAATGAAATTATTACGTGAACAAGGCTATGTAAATAAAGAAATCGTTTTAGGTATTCGTCCTGAAGATATTCATGATGAACTATTATTTTTAGAAGCTTCACAATCTACTACTTTCACAACAAAAATCGAAGTTGCAGAATTGTTAGGTGCTGAATCTATTTTATATATGAAACTTGGAAATCAAGATTTTGCAGCACGAGTTGATGCAAGACATACTTTTGCGCATGGTGACCAAATTAACCTTGCATTTGATATTAATAAAGTACATTTCTTTGATAGCCAAACTGAACAACGCATTCGCTAAATATGAATGCAAAATACAAAACCTTCTTTTTTTAGTAGCAGAGAGCATCCAGCCATGCATAATAATGGTCAAACCCTCTTCCTGCCCCATACTAAATTAAAAAAAGAAAAAAGCGAGTTCGAAATCCCTTGTATTCTGTATAGTTACTACTTATACAATAAGAAATTAGGATGAATTAAAACAAGCACAAAAAAACCGTCCACATATATATTGAGGGCGGTTTTTCATTATTATACTAGGGCTTCTATTGTATGAAATGATTGTCCTTTCGTGCTAATAATACCGAAAATCGGTAAGTCACTGAGCACCACTTCTTCTTGCTGTTTCATAAAAGATGACGTTAATTGTTTTATCTCTATCCAAACGTCATTAATACAAAGTGCATTGGAATCGTTCTCTTGTTGGTGAGAAAATATAGAATCTATTTTATATAAACCAGCATTTTGAAAAAGCATATCAATACGACTGTATGCTTCCATCGCAAAACTGATAACGCGTTGCCACTCTCCTTGCTTTCCCATATCATAGGATACAAAAAGTGCCTCTCCGCCTAGATCCGTAATTTCCTCCACTGTTGCTTGTCCACTTTCTTGATCAATGTCCGTCACAATTACTTTTGCGCCTTGCTGAGCCAACAAAAGAGCTGTACTACGTCCAATACCGATGCCACCGCCAGTTACAATGGCAACTTTTCCTGCAAGCTTCATTTTCATTACCCCTTCTATAAGTCTTACCGTCATTCAGTATACTCCTTTATTAGATTAGTCTGCAAGCAGGAAAAGTTAACGTTACAAATTGTAACCGATTACTTTTTTACTCCTTCTTTTTTCTTACTATTATTATATTGATCAAAGGTTAAACCGATAAAAATAAGAATTCCCCAAAAAATTAAGCTACCTCCCGTCATTCTAAATCCCCCTTTGTTATATAACGATATTATTTATATCCATTATATCATTCTCTTAATTTTCAATCTATTTAAAACGAAAATAGGATGTTTGAATTAGCTACCGCTTCTTTAAACATCCATCAATAATATGGAGGGTACTATATAGGAGATATCCGCCCTATATCAATTCCATTTATCGAATTTTTCAAAAAAACAAGAGAATGATGACATTTTTCACGAAATTAAAAATAAGACTTTTTATATACAAACAATAAAAAGTCTTATTTCATTAGTAACACGTATAATCTAAATATTACTTATACAAGACTCATCACTTTCGTCTTTGCAATTAAATCATGGAAGCCACAATTATCTTTGCGGAATAACATCATATATACATTGCATATTAATGGAACTCCAAGTAATAATATGCTTGGTAATAGTAATACAAAAAATCGTATTATTAATGTTTGTAACGTTAGTTTTTCACTTGTTAACGAGATTATTTTTGTTCTTGTTACCTTTTTACCAAGTGTAGAACCGTTCCAAAGAAAAGGGAACACAATAAAATTTATAGCCATTAATACGAAAACAAGTGTAAGGTCATATCTATAGTCACCTAAACTTATATTAAAACGATTGAAAATAGCACTATAGTTTCCGGTAATAATAGCTACTACTGCACCGTACGTAACCGAGATTAAAAACATGTCAATAAGGGAAGCACCTATGCGATTCATTACAAGCGCTGGACGATGCATCTTTAACTTCATTTTGTGTCGACTCCTTCATATCCTTCTTTACCCGTTTCATCGTACCACTTCTAAAAAACATTGTAAACTGGCGTTTCGCTTACTTTTCTTGTACAATGTGTTACAACAGCATTGTAAAGGAGGTTCCCATATTGAAAAGATGGATAATCCTATTTGCCGCACTCTTATTAGCAGGTTGCACAGGCAATACAAACCATTTAACCTATACAATTAACGATGAATACGAACTCATCCATACTTCTGGGGATGCATTTGAACTTTTCCCATCGCAGGATGCTGTATATGCTACACAATACATCCCTGCAAAAATTACAGAAATTGCTTGGGACGATAAATACATTATCACAAAACAAATTGAGGAAAAATCAGATCCAAATAATCCTGACGCAGCAATTACAAATAAAAAAAGTGAACATTATTGGATTATCGATGTAAAGCATAATAAACGATTTGGTCCTTATAATGAAAAACAATTTAACGAGCAAAAAGATGCTTTTAAAATTACAGTTCCTTTTCAAAGTGTAGATTCATATGTGAAAGAGCTAAAAAAACAGTCAGCATAACTTTTTATGCTGACTGTTTTCGTTTAAATACACACCTTACTTAGAAAATGAGATATTGAAAGTTTGTGGCTCTTTAACAGCTTCATGAGTATCTCCCGCTGCTAAATCATCTGTTGTAAACTTAATATCCTTTACCTTCTCTTTTCCATCATCGAGTATTAAACCGATAATTCCTTCTCGTGTCTCACCAGGCTTATAATCTTCCCTTGATGCACTCTTTGTGCCTACAAGTGTGTCTTCTTCATATAAAAAGTTTTGAGTCGCTACATTAAAATGCTGTTTGTCATTAATAATAACATCATTCATAGAGAAAAATTGCATGTTCTTATTCCCACTATTTTCTACCTTATATGTAATTTCAACATACCGAATCGTATCGCTAATCTCTGTTCCACTTAACGATGCATATAATTCAGCATCTTCTTGACTCACTTTATCTCCCAATCTACGCTTTACTTCTTCAGGAGTTAATGCAGTATACACTTTCAATGTATTTTTTGCATCTTTGCTCATTTGTGATAATGAGATAACTTTAACGTCTTGTACGTGAATTTTCATTGGGGCTACTTCAAATGTCTGATTCACAGAATGAATCTGTTCTAATTCAAAAGTCCCCCATCCTTTTTCTTTCACCTTTTGCCCTACTTTTTTAAGCTCACGCCCACCATACTCTTTTGTTTCAGGAATAGATTCTTTCTTTTTAGGTTCTGCCTTCTTTTCTTCTTGATGGAAGCAACCACTTAACATAAGAAGAAAACTACATAAAACAAAAATACTTTTCCATGCTTTCATCATTTAATTTCTCCTAACACTATCATTCATTAAAATTATATTAGTCCCTTGTTTTGTAAACTATAGAAACAATGAGAAGTCCACAAAACGAACTTGTCAGTCCAGATACTATTATACCTCCTATTTGGAAAATATGAAAATAGGGGTCTAATAACGCGTGAACGATAAATATAGTGGCTGCCACAACGATGGATGAAGCCCAATATTTCTTTTTTTCCGAAGTTAAACTAGTATCTCTATCCATTCTTCTTCTATATTTCCATAGTATATATACTAGTAATAGTAGACCAAAACAAGTACTCCCATGCTGTAAAAATTTATAAATTGGAATACTATATACTTCTTGCTGTAACAGCGGTAATTTCATAACAAAATAGCCTGTCTTATGGGTAAAAGCATCCCAAACTACATGCGTCACCATACCGAATAAAGCAGAATAGCAAAATACAAAAATATCTTTCCATGTATAAAGCCCCCACTTTTCATCAGCTATATATTTATAGTACGTAGCAAACGGCTTAGGTAGATGTGTTATAAACGGTCCTTTTAAAATACGATGATATGCATATGCTAATAAAAAAACGAGTGGTAAATTCAAATATAAGAAACCAGCCCATGTATGGCCAATAATACCGTATGGCCTAAAATATAAAAAATATTCAAAATCAGGTGCCATACTACCTAATATAAGAGCCGTCACTGAAATATAACTAGAATGTTTCTTAGCAAAAGGGAGAACAGCTGCTGGATGCGCGAATGTAAATGGCATATTTAACTCCTTTTCATATTTCCAATAGAATACATATTATCATAACGATATGAACAATCTCTATGCAATATTTATTTTCACATTGGAATATGATAGTTTAAATGTTATAATCCACATGAAATATTCAGAAAATAAGGAGGAGTTCCTGTGTCGTTAACACTAGTCTTTTTTCTTGTTCTGTTTATCTTGTTTTTAAGTACATACATCGGCTTCTTTCTATGGAAGCACTTAAAAATTATAAAATATATGCCTGCTCTCGTTGGCTTTATAAGTGTTCTTTTCATTTTTATATGGAAGAGAATGTCTTTCGGCTGGGAAGGCCTTGGTTTTTGTGCACTTCAATATATAACTTTATCCCGCATTAACGGGCAGTAAGACTCCCACCTCAAAATTTGGCTAGAACAAAGAAGTTAGGTGGGAGATGAACAAAACCCCCACTGATTAAAGTTTCACTTTATTAGCAAGCTGTCTTACACTTGTATTCGCTGCTTTTTTAGAAACAAAATCCTTTATGAATTGAGGTTTATATATTGATTGAAACACCCTTTTTAAAAAGCGTCTCATTACAAAAAGAAAATATCCCTAGCTTTTCCGCATATCCATACTGTTTACCCGCCATTCGAACATTACAATCACTCGTTTTCCACCCGAATGTAACATTCATTATTGGAGAAAACGGAACAGGTAAATCAACATTACTCGAAGCTATTGCAGTTGCTTTAGGTTTTAATGCAGAAGGTGGAACGAAGAACTTCCGTTTTAACACGTACGATTCACATTCATCTTTACATGAATGCCTTCGTATTTCAAAAAGTTTTAATACCCCAAAAGACGGCTTTTTTCTACGTGCTGAATCATTTTATAATGTTGCTTCTTACATTGATGAAATGGATAACGATCGAGAAGGACTTGGGGAAAAAATTATTAATTCCTATGGTGGTATCTCACTACACAAACAATCCCATGGAGAATCATTCTTCTCATTATTTATGAACCGCTTTTCAGGACAAGGTTTATATATTTTAGATGAGCCTGAGGCAGCTTTATCACCGATGAGGCAACTTTCAATGCTCATTCGCATGCACGAGCTAGCTGAACAAGGTTCACAATTTGTTATCGCAACCCATTCTCCCATTCTAATGGCTTATCCTGAATCTACTATATACTCTTTAACTCAAGAAGGAATTCACGAATCGACATTAGAAGAAACAGAGCATTACCAAACGACGAAACTTTTCTTTGAAAATCGCGATCGATTATTTCATCACTTATTTGAGTCATAAAAAAAGAGGCAGCAATCGCTGCCTCTTTTTTATAATGCTTCTATAAATAAAGCTACTCCAATACCGCCTCCAACGCATAGAGAGGCAATACCTTTCTCTAATCCACGTCTTTTTAATTCGTGAATTAAACTTACCGTAATACGAGCTCCCGTACAACCAATTGGATGTCCAAGTCCTACACCACTACCGTTTACATTCACTTTCTCACGGTCTAACCCTAACTCTTTCTCTACAGCTAGGTATTGTGCAGCGAAAGCTTCATTAATTTCAAGTAAATCTGCATCTTCTAATGACCAATCTACTTTTTCTAATCCTTTGCGAATTGCTGGTGCTGGTCCAATACCCATAATTTTCGGATCTACTCCCGCTACTGAATATCCAACAATTCGAGCTAACGGTTGTAAACCTTTTTCTTTCGCTTTTTCCTCACTCATTAATACTAAAACTGCACTTCCGTCATTAAGACCAGATGAATTCCCTGCAGTTACTGATCCGTCTTTACGGAAAGCTGGTTTTAATCCTGCTAATTTTTCAGCTGTAATATCTGCACGTGGATGTTCATCCTTTGCAAATACAACTTCTTTTCTACGTTCTTTTATTGTAATAGGAACAATTTGGTCGTCAAAGTATCCAGACTCAATCGCTTGCAGCGCTAATGTATGACTACGAAGCGCAACTTCATCTTGTTCCTCTCTTGTAATTTCATATTGTTCAACTAAATTTTCCGCTGTTTCACCCATCATAATATGGTGAATCGGATCTTCTAAAACTTCCCACACCGTATCACGAATTTCTCCGTGCTGTAGACGTTGTCCCCAGCGGTGTTGTTTTAATGCATAAGGGCTCGAGCTCATTGCTTCTACTCCACCTGCAACAACAATATCACTTACACCTAATTGGATTTGCATTGCAGCAGACATAATTGCTTGCATACCTGAAGAACATTGACGTTGAATTGTATAACCAGTAACTGTGTCAGGAAATCCTGCCGCTAATGCAGCTGTTCTTGCCGTATTTGCTTCATCAGTTCTTTGAATACAATGACCTAAAATTACTTCATCAACTTCATGTGGCTCTACTCCGCCTCTTTTTACAGCTTCCTGAAGTACAGGAACAGCTAATTCTACTGGTGTTATATTTTTTAGTGCTCCTCCGAAAGTTCCAATTGGTGAACGAACTGCAGCTGTAATGACAACATTATGCATTTTGTACTTGCCCCTCTCTTATGTACCCTAGTAAATTTTTAGATGGAATTCCATAAGATGTATGTCTACAGTTATCATACTATAAACATACCAAAAAATCAAAATATTTAATATAATAAAAATAGAAGGAATTCACCTTCTATTCTGTCAACGCGTATAGGAATTTTTGTAATATCTTCTCTGTCGTTTCATTCAATTTCGGTAACTTATCTACTGGAAAATATTGAAGTTGTAACCCTTCATGATCGAGCTTTAATTCTCCGCTTACATGATGTGCCTGATACAGATGAATCACATTAAAAATTTCATCTCCATTTGGATAACGGAAATAAACTTCCTTTCCTGAAAGAACACCAAGAAATTGCATTATTTTTGCACTTAACCCCGTCTCCTCGAATAATTCTCTACGAGCAGTTTCTTCTGTCGTTTCTCCCAGTTCCATTGCCCCGCCAGGCACACCCCAATCATATGTATCTGAACGATATTGAAGCAATACTTCTTGATTATCATTTAATATAATAATTGCTGATCCTACTAAAATAAGTGGTCTCGTACCAACTACTTTGCGTAACTCTTCAATATACCCCAATATGTAAACTCTCCTTTCCTCACCCTTCCTTATCATAACAAAATTCTCTTCCTTTTGTTGCTGTAATTTTCAATAAAAAAGGAAGCTTCCGCTTCCTTTTTTTACCGTTATCCCGCTATTTGCGGGCAGTAAGACCCCTACCTCAAAATTCAGCGAAAGCAAAGAAGTTAGGCGGAGGTCGGGCTGCCCGTAAAAGCCCGATTGGTTCAACTAATAATCAGTGCGGGATGGACAAAACCCCCACTGATTAAAGTTTCACTTTATTTCTTAAAACTTTCGTATTTTACAGCTTCAAAAGCTTCTTCAATTTCCTCATTGCGATAATGGACATACGTAAAACGCCCTAATTCTACTAATCTAGCTATTTCTTGTAACGCTTTATGCTGATCATATGTTTCTTCAATTGTAATATGTACATAAAACTTCATTATTGGATGTTCATATAAAGGTTCTCCCACCTCTACATATACATCTTCAACCCCTTGCACAACTCTTACATAGCTCGCAAATTGATAAAGAGCTTCTCTGTCTGAAACGATTTTTAATGTATACATATATTCTCCCCCTTTTCTTTACTATATCAAAAAGATGACCATACTACGTTATAGAACTATGAAATTTTTTCGACTTGTATTATATATATTCGTGCGATAAACAAGGCGTTTATCCATACATAGAATCTTTCCCCACATATATTATAGAAAGAATTTTTTCATTTGAGGTGTTCCTTATGGATTCATACGTTAATATATGTGTTTGCATTACTCCAGGCGCCGATATTTCTGACGACCGTATTGCAAAAGATTTAGCAGTTGCAGAATCAATTTGGCATCCCATTACATTTCAAATTAAAGAAGTAATTGTACTAAACGAACTTTTCCGTTTTTCTAATCGGGAAATTAGTTATAAAAACTCCATTCAAAGTCAGGAAAAATTATCATCCTTTTTTCAAACTTGTGTTAACGAATCTCCTGAATGTGACCTTTATATTTGTTATATTGGCAGTGATTATTTCAAAGAAACCGCAGTAATCGCTTGCGCTTACTCTCTAGCGAAACAACAACAACTTACTGGTTACATCGTTCTAACAAACTCAGCTGCTCCAATGAAAAATATATACACCCTCGCTCACGAAATTGGTCATATTTTATTTACAAGACGAATTCATGGAAAACTTACGCACGCAGATCCCCACTCTCCAACTGGTTCTGAACACCACCCTTCTCCCTCAAACCTTATGTACCCTATAGTCCCTCGTCCTGATCAAGTTCACATCAATTCATTATTAACAAATGAACAAAAAGCGCTCTCTTTACAAAGCACTTTATTACAAAGAAAAAAACAGTAACGATATTGTTACTGTTTAAAACAACATATTCCAATCAACAAACCAAATACCGGCTGCGAGAAATAAAAACATACAACTAAAGATAAGCGTAATCCCCCTAAAAATCCCTATATAATATTTCTTTGGAAATACTTTTTTGCATATCCAGAGCAGCCCTTTTCCTATTAAACCGAAAAACAAAACATATCCTGATGTATCATCTAATAAAGTATTAAAATATTCATCATGTATTCTTCTAGTTTACACTTTTTCTCTCTTCATTTTTTAAAGACCATCTCATTAATACGTATAAACTACCGTACAGAAGTAAAGGCTCTAACATTCCCCAATACAGGTTTTTCTTTCCTAACTCTTTAAATACAAACATAATTATTAGCGGTATAATGACAGCTAATATTCCAATCCAGCCAAGTATGTACGCTTCCCCAATTAACAATACTAATAAGACAATTCCAGCTAGTATATAACTTTGCATAGTAGTTAATTGCAATACAGGTGTCCCATACCATTTATTCATAAACATTAATAACACTAGTAATAGAATAGGAACCATTACTATTATGTAAATAATACCAAACTCTACTAACTAACTTACTTTTAAAAGAAGACATTCTAAACGCAATAATTGTTCCAATAATCGTAATTATTAAGACGATAGGATATCCAATCAACTGCACATTCGTTAATATAAATTCATGATTTGGGCTTTCAAATAAAATATTTGTAAGTAACCAATATCCACCAATACCAATAATCATTCCTAAAATACTTTTTATACCCCCGCTTTTATCCTTCTCCATCTCATTCGCTAATTCTTCTGCATACTCTTTTGGTGAGTCACCAAATATATCACTTACCGTCTTCCCCTTTTTCTTACCTTCTATTAAATGAAGTTCTGCATCTTCGAGAAAAGCGTCCACGTCTTCTTCTTTAATCCCCTTCGTTATTAAATACACTTTCGTATCGATTAAAAACTTTTCCCCTTCTTTAGAAACCTTCATTATAACCCCTCCCTTATTTAACCGTTTCTCTTCTATTCGTCTTCATCATAATTTCAACGAAAATTAAAATAAATAAACTTCCGTATAAACATATAACTTGAAATAACATTGGCACGAGATCTTCCGATGTAAATGTTTTAAACACTAACATAATAGAAAGCGGAATAATTAAATATAAGTTTTTAAACCATCCTTCAAAATACAGATTTATAACTACAGTAATGACAAAAATTATCCCAGCCATTATACAACTTTGAACTAGAGTGAACGTAAACATCATTGTAGGATATATCACATCTAATATCGTAACTGCTCCTAACAGAAACATTGGCGCTATCATGACTAAAAACCACATAGAAAACCATGTTTTTGTAAAACTCGTTAAAAAGGTCATTTTACGAATTAAAACATTCGGACCAATAATAGCTAGAATCAAAGTAAAACTATATCCAACACATTGAATCAGAGAAATCTGTAGAAGGCCATTATTGACTACTAGAATAGAAGCAATAATCCAAAACGAAACGATATTCATTACCGTAAACCCAATTTGCTTTCACGTTTCCTGTCTATCCCTTCCCATTACTTTTACAAGTTCATTTGCATATTCTTTCGGTGAGCTTCCGAAAATATCTTCTACACTTTTCCCTTCACTCTCACCTTCTATTAAATGCAACTCTGCATCTTCTAAAAAGCTTTCAATATCACTTTCTTTCACACTCTTTGCCGTCAAAAACAATCTCATATCCAATAAAAAATTTCGCGATTCATTTGATAGCATTATTTTTTTCTCCCCTTCCCTTCAAGTAAACGCTCTACACTACTTTGCATCGCTTCCCAGCGATCCATAAATTCAACTAGTGCTTCTTCGCCTTTTTCTGTTAATGTATAGTATTTTCGCTTTGGGCCAGATGGAGATTCCTTCATTACACTTGTTATTAATCCTTCCTTTTGCATTCGTATTAATAACGGATAAATACTCCCCTCACTTGCCATTGTGAAACCATATTTCGCTAGTTTTTCACTCATTTCATAACCATATATTTCACCTTCAGAAATAATAGCAAGGAGGCAACCTTCTAAAATCCCTTTTAGCATTTGACTTGTCGACATAATTCAAATCCTCTCACTATCTTGTTTTACAAGATAGATAAACATAAGTATCTTGCTTTACAAAATAGTATAGCAGAGACTATTTTGCAAAACAAGATAGCTAAATATATTTTTCCAAATGTTTGCAGGAATTTCATTATCACCTCTCTAAATAGAGCAATAAGAGAACTTTTATTATGAAGGAGTGTTTTTCATCATGGTTACAAATCGAGTTGTCTTTTTAACAGGTGCTGCGAGCGGTATTGGTTATGAAATGGGTAGTGCTTTTGCAAAAGAAGGTGCGAAAGTTGTCATTAGTGATCGCCTTGAAGATCGTGCAAAAGAAGCTGCTGAACAATTACAAAAGGAAGGATTTCAAGCTATCGGTTTAAAATGTGACGTTACATCCGAAGAAGAAATTACAACAGCACTTTCTCAAACAGTTAGTCATTTCGGTTCATTAGATGTATTAATTAACAATGCAGGAATGCAACATGTTTCACCGATTGAAGATTTTCCAACTGAGAAATTCGAGCTTCTTATTAAAATTATGCAAATCGCTCCATTTATCGCCATCAAACATGCTTTTCCCATTATGAAAAAACAAAAATATGGCCGGATTATTAACGTCGCTTCTATTAACGGTCTTGTCGGATTCGCTGGAAAAGCTGCCTACAATAGTGCAAAACATGGCGTAATTGGATTAACAAAAGTTGCGGCCTTAGAAGGTGCTACCCATGGTATTACTGTAAATGCCCTTTGTCCTGGTTATGTCGATACCCCTCTTGTACGTAATCAACTAGAGGATTTAGCTACTACACGAAATGTACCACTTGAAAATGTTTTAGAAGATGTTATTTATCCACTTGTACCACAAAAGCGCTTATTACAAGTACAAGAAATTGCTGATTATGCTATGTTTTTAGCGAGTGAAAAAACAAAAGGCATTACTGGTCAAGCTGTCGTTATTGATGGTGGATATACTGCTCAATAAAAAATAAAGTTTGCTCACAAAGAGCAAACTTTATTTTACTTTCTATCGCGAGGATCTTCATACTTTAGTAATTGTTGAGGGAGTTTCTCAATTGCAACAATTACTCCGTCTAATTTGCTTTCAATACGAGGAACAGAGAATCTTAGGCATAAAAAAACAAGCTATTTGTGATTAGCTTGTTTTTTCAAATAATGATGTAATTTCTTGCTTATAATCTCCACGTAAAATACCTTTCTCAGTTATAATTCCTGTAATTAATTCATGCGGTGTTACATCAAATGCAGGGTTAAATACAGGCGTTCCAATTGGCGCCACTTGTTTCCCAAAAATTTTCGTAACTTCTGTTTCATCTCTTTCTTCAATAACAATTTCAGCACCTGTTTGTTTCGTAATATCAAACGTAGATAACGGAGCTGCAACGTAAAATGGGATACCGAAATACTTTGCTAATATAGCTAAATTTAATGTTCCTATTTTATTAGCAGTATCACCGTTTTCAACGATTCGATCTGCCCCTACGATAATCGCATTAATTTCTTTCGTTCGAATTGCATGTGCTGCAGTATTATCCGTAATAAGCGTTACATCAATGTCTGCTTGCTTCAATTCCCATGTCGTTAAACGACCACCTTGTAAAACCGGTCTCGTTTCACACGCATACGCATGTAAACGCACGCCCTTCTCTTTCCCAATATAAAATGGGGCTAATGCTGTTCCATATCTAGCAGTTGCAATACTTCCAGCGTTACAAATTGTTAAAATTTTATCACCGTCTTTAAAACATGTTAAAGCATGTTCTCCAATACTTCGGCATACCTTTTCATCCTCTTGCTGAATACGAAGTGCTTCTTCTTCTAATATTTTTTGTGCTTCTTTTATTGTAGCAATCCCTCGTATAGCTTCTCTCATGCGATCAATTGCCCAAAATAAATTGACTGCCGTCGGGCGTGATGTCCCTAAATAGTTACAATCTCTATTAAACTTCTTTTGAAATTCATCGATATTTGTAGCATCGTATTTCTTTGCCGCAAGCGCCAAACCAAACGCAGCTACAATTCCAATTGCAGGTGCTCCGCGTACTTCTAACATAATGATACTTTTCCATACATCTTCAACATTCGTTAATGTTTTGTATTCAGTGACATGTGGCAACTTTGTTTGGTTTAATACCGCAATGGCATCTCCTTTCCAACTTACTGATCTCGGAACAGTAATGATTGTACTCATGCCTTTACGCCTCCTGAAATTGTATGTTGAAATAATGTTCGGAACAGTTGTATATCTGCGCTCTTTGATTCATATTTTAATAGTTCTCTTCCTAAATAAAGTGCTTGTTTTTTAGCTTGAATTCTTCTTTCTTTATCTGATATTTCATCTAAATCTGCTACGTGTGCTAGACCAATTGTTCTACGAATAAGTTCACATCCAGCAAATCCAACAATATCACTAAAAATATTTCGCAAAATAATTGGTAACCATTGTTTCTCTTTCGTATATACTTCTACACCTTCTCCAATCCATAGCTTTGTAAAAGCTTCTACAAAATAACTCCATGTTTTCTCGATATGGAAAAATAGCACAATTCTTTTTTCCTCTTCACGCGATAACGCATTTAATAATAAATTTGCAATAAATTGACCAAGATCAAATCCAAATGGACCGTACGTTGCAAATTCTGGATCAATTACTTTCGTTTCAGAAGGCGATGAAAATATACTACCAGTATGTAAATCCCCATGAATGAGCGCTTCTTTTCTCGTTAAAAACTTATACTTATACTGTGCTACTTTTAATTTTAAAGTTTTGTCACTCCACAGTTCATCAACCGTTAGTTGTAACTCTGGCTCATAATCATTCGTATCATAATGACCAAACGGATCTGTAAACACTAAATCTTCTGTTATTTTACTAAGATCTGGATTAACAAATTCACTATCTAACACTCTTTTCTCTTCTGAACGTACGCCGAAATCTGAAGTATAAAATAAAACATGTGCTAGAAAGCGACCAATATGCTGGGATAGAAGAGGATACTCTTCTCCATCTATTAATCCTTTTCTTGTAATCGTTAGTCTTGATAAATCTTCTATTACTGTCACTGCCAACTCCTCATCATGACTGTATACTTCTGGAACGTATTCCGGTACATACTTCGCAAAAATTTGCAGTGCTTTACTTTCAATCGTTGCTCTTTTTATTGACAATGGCCAGCTCTCGCCAACTACTTTCGCATATGGAAGTGCTTGTTTTATTATAATTGTCTTCTCTCCATCATCTAATTTGAATACATAATTTAAATTGCCATCTCCAATTTCATGGCAGATTACATTCGCTTTCTTTTCAAAGTATCCATGTTCTTTTGCGTAGTGTACAGCTGTTTCTTCTGTTAATGAATAATATCCCATCGTCTTCTCCCCCTTTTAATTCAGAGGTTTTTCTAGCACAGAAAAACCTCTTTCCACGAAGAAAGAGGTTTGAAGTTTATCTTCTCCCCTCTTATCTGCCAGAAAGTTTACTTTCTGCTGGAATTAGCACCGTGCCTTTTGGCGTAATAAACGCCCCATTTCACAATGGTATTACGGTCGGTTGCTGGGCTTCATCGGGCCAAATCCCTCCACCTGCTCTTGATAAGAGTTGTATAATTTTTTCGAATTTTTAACTTTATGATGAAGAATATACCAAGAATAAAAATCACTTGTCAATATTTTATTTATATAATTCTGGGCGGCGATCTGCAAAAACTGGAATTCCTTTACGAACTTCTTTAATCTTTTCTAATTTCAGCTCCCCAAATAAAATAGATTCCTCTTCATCTGCCTCTACTACAACTTCTCCCCAAGGATCCACAATTAAAGAATGACCTGCAAACTCATTATTCGGATCCTTTCCGGCTCTATTACATGCTACAACATAACACTGGTTTTCAACTGCTCTCGCCTGTAAAAGCAAACGCCAATGCGCTAAACGTACTAATGGCCATTCTGCTACAACAAATAAAACTTTTGCACCTTTAGCAGTATGAACACGCATCCACTCCGGAAAACGAATATCATAACAAATTGTGCCAGCGCACTCTACATCATCTAGCGTAAATTCACCCGTACCATTACCCGCTACTAAATATTTATGTTCATCCATAAGCTGAAATAAATGCACTTTACTATATTCATTTACTAGCTGTCCTTCGCGGCTTACAACATACATCGTATTTGTAACACCTTGCTCTGTTTGCTTTGCTATGGAACCACCAACAATATGTACACCATATTGTTTCGACCATTCTTTCAACATTTCTTTCGTTTTCAATCCATCCCTATCTGCAATCTCAGAAAGCCTTGTTAAATCATATCCTGTTGTCCATAATTCTGGTAAGACGATAATATCTGGTCTTTCCTTCATCGCCTCGTTTATTTTACTTTTAGCATTCTCAATATTTTTTTCTACATCTCCAAAGATAATATCCATTTGAATACATGCGACTTTCATTTTGTCCGCCCCATTCTTAATTTTTTCTTTACAAAATACTGGAAAGATTATATCATTTGTCACTAGAATTGTAACAACTTTCAAAAGAGGTGGAAAGTATGAAATTATTTCAACCTTCCAAAGTAGTAACATCATTGCCAACACAATTTTTCGCTTCACTTGTTGCAAAAGTTAACAAAGTCGTTGCAGCTGGTCACGATGTTATTAATCTAGGTCAAGGTAATCCAGATCAACCAACACCGCAGCATATCGTAAAAGCTTTACAAGATGCTGCCGAAAAGAGCATTCATCATAAATATCCGCCATTTCGCGGACACGAAAGCCTAAAAGAGGCCGTAGCAGCCTTCTATCAGCGTGAATATGATGTAGTAGTAAATCCAAAAACTGAAGTTGCTATTTTGTTTGGTGGAAAAGCTGGATTAGTAGAATTACCAATTTGTTTTACAAACCCTGGTGATACCATTCTGGTTCCTGATCCAGGCTATCCAGATTATTTATCCGGAGTTTCTTTAGCAAAAGCGCACTTTGAAACAATGCCGCTTATTGCAGAAAATAATTTTTTACCGGATTATACAAAAATTGATGACTCTGTTGCCCAGCGAGCGAAGTTAATGTTTTTAAACTATCCAAATAACCCTACCGGTGCTACAGCATCAAAAGAATTCTTTGATAAAACCATTCATTTTGCTAATAAACATAACATATTAGTTGTTCATGATTTTGCTTACGGTGCTATCGGATTTGATGGTCAAAAGCCTGTTAGTTTCTTGCAAGCAGACGGTGCCAAAGATACAGGAATTGAAATTTACACTTTATCGAAAACTTTCAATATGGCTGGATGGCGTATTGCTTTTGCAGTGGGGAATGAAAATGTCATCGAAACAATTAACCTATTACAAGATCATATGTATGTTAGTATTTTTGGTGCAGTTCAAGATGCTGCCCGCGAAGCACTATTAGGCTCGCAGTCCTGTGTGGTAGAACTTGTTAATAGTTATGAATCTCGGAGAAACGCTCTTATTTCAGCTTGTCACTCAATTGGTTGGAATGTAAACATTCCAACAGGATCATTCTTTGCATGGCTTCCTGTACCAGAAGGATATACATCTGAGGAATTTTCTGATATTTTACTAGAAAAAGCACACGTTGCAGTTGCTCCTGGTGTTGGATTTGGTGAGCACGGCGAAGGGTATGTCCGTGTTGGTCTCTTGCATACAGAAGATAGATTACGAGAAGCAATTAATCGAATTGATAAATTAAATTTTTTCAAAAAGTCATTGACAACATAAAAAATATCTGACAAAATTCAGTTATCTTAAAAATTTAAACATTTCTAAATACTTCTTATCAAGAGCAGGTGGAGGGACGAGCCCGACGAAACCCGGCAACCGATCTACAATTGTAGACACGGTGCTAATTCTCGCAGCGTTACGCTGACAGATAAGGAGCTGGTTGTAAAAAAACCTCTCCTTAGCTGAGAGGTTTTTTTATTTAACTAGGAGGTTATAACAATGAGCGGAATTATAGCGACATATTTAATCCACGATGATTCTCACAACTTAGAAAAGAAAGCGGAACAAATTGCAATTGGTTTAACAATTGGTTCATGGACTCATTTACCACACTTATTACAAGAACAATTAAAACAACATAAAGGCAATGTCATTCATATTGAAGAGTTAGACGAACAAGAACATATTAACTCTTATCTTGGCAAAAAAGTATCACGTGGAATCATTAAAATTCATTATCCATCGCTGAACTTCAGCCCAGACTTACCAGCCATTTTGACAACAACATTTGGAAAACTTTCGTTAGATGGGGAAATTAAACTAATTGATTTAACATTCTCAGACGAATTAAAGAAACAGTTCCCTGGACCGAAATTTGGAATTGAAGGCATCCGAAACCTTTTACAAGTTCAAGATCGCCCTCTTCTAATGAGTATTTTCAAAGGGATGATAGGACGGAATATTGGATATTTAAAAACTCAACTACGCGATCAGGCAATTGGAGGCGTAGATATTGTAAAAGATGATGAAATTTTATTTGAAAACTCATTAACACCACTTACAAAAAGAATTGAATCTGGGAAAGAAGTTTTACAATCTGTATACGAAACTTACGGACATAAAACTTTATACGCAGTAAATTTAACAGGGCGAACTTATGATTTAAAAGAGAACGCGAAACGTGCGGTGGTAGCTGGAGCAGACATTCTTTTATTTAATGTATTTTCTTATGGATTAGATGTACTGCAATCACTTGTAGAAGACGATGAAATTCCAATTCCTATTATGGCACACCCAGCTGTAAGTGGCGCTTATTCGTCATCGAAACTATACGGGTTCTCTTCTCTATTACTACTTGGAAAATTACTACGTTACGCTGGTGCTGATTTCTCTTTATTCCCATCACCATACGGCAACGTTGCATTAGAGAAAGAGGAAGCTCTTCTCATTACAGAAGCATTAACTGAGGAAGACCACTATTTCAAGAAAAGTTTTTCTGTTCCATCTGCTGGAATTCATCCTGGTTTCGTTCCCTTTATTCTACGAGATTTTGGTAAGGATGTCGTTATTAATGCCGGCGGCGGGATTCATGGGCATCCAAATGGAGCTCAAGGTGGTGGCAAAGCTTTCCGCGCTGCAATTGAAGCTACTTTACAAGGTAAACCACTCCATGAAGTGGATGAAATAAATTTGCATAGCGCACTACAAATATGGGGAAATCCTTCTCATGAGGTGAAATTATGAGTATTCAAGTATTTTGTGATTTCGATGGTACGATTACAAATAACGATAATATCATGTCCATTATGAAAAAATTCGCACCACCAGAAGCAGAGGAAATTAAGCAAAAAATTTTATCGCAAGAACTTTCTATTCAAGAAGGTGTTTCTCAATTATTCCGATTAATACCTATTAATCTACACGATGATATTATTCAGTTTTTACAAGAAACTGCTGAAATACGTACAGGTTTTCATGAATTCATACAATTTATTAATGAAAATAACATTTCCTTTTACGTTATATCAGGTGGAATGGATTTCTTCGTCTATCCACTCTTACAAGAAATAATCCCTAAAGAACAAATTTATTGTAATGCAACTGACTTTTCAGGAGAATTTGTTGAAGTTAAATGGCCGCACCCTTGTGACGAGCAATGTCAGCATAGTTGCGGTCTCTGTAAATCATCATTAATTCGTAAACTAAGCTCTAAAGATGATTTTCATATTGTGATAGGAGATTCCATTACTGATTTACAAGCAGCAAAACAAGCAGATAAAGTATTCGCCCGTGACTTCCTTATTACAAAATGTGAAGAAAATCATATTGCTTATACATCCTTTAACACATTTCACGATATTCAAGTCGAATTACAACATTTGTTGGAGGTGAAATCATGAAACAACTTTTTCGTCAATGGTATGACTTAAGTGAAATAAAAAAAGAATTAACAACTCGGAATTGGTTTCCAGCAACGAGTGGAAATATTTCTATAAAAGTCAGTCATGATCCCCTTACTTTTCTTATTACAGCAAGTGGCAAAGATAAAACAAAAACCACTCCAGATGATTTTCTATTAGTAAATCATCAAGGAGTTCCCGTTTTAGAAACTGAGTTACGCCCTTCAGCAGAAACAATATTGCATACACATATTTATAACAGTACGAATGCCGGGTGCGTACTTCATGTTCATACAACTGATAATAATGTCATCACAAATTTGTATAGTGATAAAGTCACCCTTCAAAATCAAGAGATTATTAAAGCTCTTGATATTTGGGAAGAAGGTGCAACGATTAACATTCCTATTATCGAAAATGATGCTCATATCCCAACGCTTGGAGAGAAATTTCGAAAGCATATACAAGGAGATTCAGGAGCAGTATTAATTCGAAACCATGGCATTACCGTATGGGGCCGTGATAGCTTTGATGCAAAAAAAAGATTAGAAGCTTATGAGTTTTTATTCCAATTTCATATAAAATTATTATCAATTCAAGGAGGCGTTTCTAATGGCGCAAATTCGTATTCATGAGGAAAATACTCGTATTGAAAATGAAGTAGAAGTATCAAGCTTTTTGCAGGGAGAAGATGTTTTATATGAGAAATGGAATATTTCTAAACTTCCTACTCATTTAAAAGAAAATTACTCCTTAACAGATGAAAACAAAGCTGAAATATTAACGTTGTTTTCAAAAGAAATTGCTGATGTTTCAGATCGTCGTGGTTATAAAGCATATGATGTGATTTCACTTTCAAATAGCACACCTAACCTTGACGAATTATTAATTAATTTTCAAAAAGAACACCATCATACTGACGATGAAGTTCGCTTTATTGTCAGCGGTCATGGCATCTTCGCTATTGAAGGAAAAGATGGTCGATTCTTTGACGTTGAACTTGAGCCTGGTGATCTTATATCTGTACCTGAAAATGCAAGACACTATTTTACCTTGCAAGATGATCGCCAAGTTGTAGCTATTCGCATTTTTGTTACAACAGAAGGCTGGGTTCCAATTTATTAAGGTAGTTAGTTGAATAAAAGGGCTTGGACCCCCTTTTCCAACCTTTTATTCACTCTACATATATACATCCTCCTATGGAACAGGCTTATTTCATTAAAATGAAGTAAGCCTGGTTTTTTATCTACTAAAATGATTTATTGCTTTCGTTTGTATATAAATAACCTCTCCAATCACAATTCCACTTTATCAAGTGTATTTTCCAATATTCTTTGAACATTTATTGAACTTTTTTGAATTTTTTCTGAAAATTCTGTTTTGCGTATGATATACTACAACTAATAAGAAGGAAAAGAATATTGCAAACAGAGGGGGATAATCATGAGTTTACTTATCGCACTTATACTAGGAGTTTCATGCGGAGCTATTCCTGTTATTTTAGGAGCTATTATGGAAGAATTAGAAGTTGGTGTTTTAGGTTTTGTCGCTTCTTGTGTAAGCGCTTTATTTTTCGGTTTATATGGTGCTATTCCTATCGCTATTCTGTACGCATTTTATATATTACGCCATGCTCGCGCAAAACAGCTCGGCCCTAATCACATTGCTCAAGTTATTCCATTCCCAATTGAACGATGCCGTCGCGCTTCGAGCCTATAATTATACAACTTAAATATTATGCCTGCCTAAATAAAAAGTCCTCAAATGAGGACTTTTTATTTATTTTCTTCTAGAAATTGAAACAATTCTTGCAAATGAAGTGCATCTTCACTATAGCTAACGGATACATGACATGTCCCTTCAATCTCAGCATGCATATAAAGGGCAATTCCATCCCGATCATATTTCAATGCCAAATAAAAATCCATTTCCTCTAACATCTTTTTCGAGGTTCGGATAACATAATGTCCTTTCTCATCTCGTCCATATTCGAACTTTGGCTCAAAATCATATTTTTGTTTAAAAGCCTCTTTTTGCTTATCATTAATCTGTACACAAGTTGCTCGCTGTACAGCATCAATCATCTCATCAAACTTTTGAAGATCCATCTCATTTACCCCCTTATATACTTTTTATATAATACTTGTGTCCCGCTATTCTCTTCTCCATCTTCGATTAACTCTTCATACAATTTCTTCGCTAAACTTAAACCTGGTACTGGTAATTGTAATTTTCCAGCCTCATCTAAAGCAATCTTCATATCCTTCATAAAATGCTTTACATAAAAACCAGGTTCAAAATCTCCCTTTAACATTCGAGGAGCTAAATTACTTAATGACCAGCTACCTGCTGCACCAGTTGAAATACTCTCTAATACTTTATCTGCATTAAGTCCGGCCTTTTTCGCATATGCTACCGCTTCACATACCCCTACCATGTTAGAAGCAATTGCAATTTGATTACACATTTTTGTATGCTGTCCACTCCCAGCTGGTCCTTGCAACTGGATATTTGTTCCTAGTTTTTCAAATAGAGGCAAGCATCTATCATATATTTCTTTCTCTCCACCTACCATAATTGCTAGTTTTGCTTCTTTAGCCCCAACATCTCCCCCAGATACAGGTGCATCTAGTGTATATATGTTCTTTCTTTTCGCAACTTCATTAATACGTTTTGCCAATGTTGGTGTAGATGTTGTAAAGTCAATTGCTATCGTACCTTCATTTCCATGTTCTAAAATTCCATCTATCCCGAAGTACACTTCTTCTACATCATGAGGATATCCAACCATCGTCATAACAACATCAACTTGCTTTACTAACGCCTTCGGTGTATTACACCAACTTGCACCCTCTTGTACTAAAGAATCCGCTTTTTCCTTCGTTCTGTTATATACATATACTTTATAACCGTTTTGCATTAAATGATGAACCATACTTTTTCCCATCACACCAATACCAATGAAACCAATTGATAAATTTTTACGTTCCATATTCTCATCCCCTTTGTTCTAATAAATCATTTACCATCTTTCGAAACTCTTTATTAAAATCATCATCCAAACTATTTTTCACATTTGAAAATAGTATAACAAATGTTCCTTTATCTTTATTAAAATTATTAAACGTATTCCAACCAGAGAGTACACCATGGTTGTGAAAATAATCTGGATATATGTAAAAACTAAATGCATATTTTCTTTCTTGTGAAGGTGTAAACATCACTTGTATACTTTGTTCTGATAGAAGCTTGCCATTTATTATCGCTTCGTCTAATTTTTTCATATCCCCAACTGTCGTATACATCTCACCACAACCATATAACCAGTCCATCTTTACTTCTTGTGCAGGTACAAGTACTTGATCTTTCTTCACATAACCCTTCGTGAAATTCGTGTCTCCAGGCACCATATTTCCCATACCTGATTCATGCATCTCTGCTTTTGTAAATATATTTTCTTTTATATAATCTCCTAAAGGCTTTTTCGTTATATTTTCTATAATATAAGCAAGCACCATATAATTATAATCCGTATACTTCCAACCTGATCCTGGTGGAAACTCTAATTTCTGACTTCCAATCCAATTTATTAAATGTATACGTGAAGCTACATTAACCTTCCCTTTTCCATTTTCCGGTAAACCTGATGTATGCGTTAATAGATGATATAAAGTGACATTTTTATCTGCTGGAAATGAAGGAATGTATTTATTTACATTGTCTTGAATATTTAACTTCCCTTGTTCTTGTAACTGTAAAATAGATGTAGCAACAACTGTTTTCGTAATAGAACCGATACGATATTTTGTTTGAGGCGTATTTTCTATTTTATTTTGAACGTCAGCATATCCATACCCTTTATTCAATATAACATGTTCTTTATCTGTCACCAAAACTGTCCCATTAAATTGCTTTCCTATTAAATATTGATCTAACTTTTGAGATATACTAGCATAATCAATTTGTTGTTCTTCTTTTTCTTCTATATTATCCTGTACTTCTGACTCAATAGCGGGCGTTACCTTTGTTGTTAATACTGTTTGCTCCTTTAGATTGGGACTATAGAGAAAATAGTATACTCCTCCGCAAACAACAGCAGACAGTGAAGCCATAGTCATTATTTTTTTTATCATGTTGTTCCTCCGTAATTACTTCATTTAAAATGGTCCCCCACATTCTATTATCGGGTAATAAAAAAAAATCGCAACATTTTGTTGCGAAAAATCACATTTTTTCTTTTCTATATATACATACTTGATTTTTCCCATTTTTTTTCGCTTCATATAATGCAATATCCGCTCTTTGCATTAACTCTTCTCTTGTAATTCCTTGCTCATATAACGCAACTCCAAAACTTGCTGTTAATTTCGAAATTCCAGAGAAATGCTTTGTTTCAATGAAAAATCGCAATGATTCCGCAACTTGAAACGCTTCTTTTTCTACCGTATTTGTCACTAATATTATAAATTCCTCTCCTCCCCATCTTGCAAATACATGTTGATCTTCAACTTTAGATTTCATAAGATCTGCAAGTTGTATTAATGCTAAATCGCCAAAATCATGACCATATGTGTCATTTACTGATTTAAAATTATCTATATCAAACAAAATAAGTGCAACTTTTTCATCATTACGCAATACATTCTCCCACTCTGTCTCCAATATTTGTTGGAATTTCAAGCGATTATATATTTCTGTCAATGAGTCTATCATAGCCAGTCTTTCTTGCTCTTGATAGATTTCATCTAATTCTGTAATCTCTGTGCACTTTACTATAAATCGTGATAAGTCTTCTGGTAATGGTGTCGCACGTAATAAAAAGGTATACGCTTCTCCTTCATAATTGTACATCTTAATTCTTCTTCCATTTGATAAAGTATCATCCAGCCATGTTATATCGTGAGTCGTCGAATAATAGCCATTCTCTCTAATAAGATGTTCTGCAAATACTAAATGCTGTTCACGATATTCAAATAAATTTTCATACCCGAAAAATTCCAAGAAATTTGTATTACAATCAACAATCTCATCATCTTCTACTATAAATAATAAATCATTTTGAAAATCAAACATCGTTTGAAGTAATTCTTGTTGTAAACTTACTTGCCGCACTAAAGAAAGCTGATATAAACTCTTATTCACTTCCTCTAGTACCACTTGTGGGGTTACTGGCGCTATAACAATATTACGTATTCCTAACATAAGTAAATCTGCAAACTCATTGTTTATCTGTTGATCCCAAATGATAATGAATGTACTCCGTGAATCATATATATTCTTTATATATTTTATTTGAGTAACATCTGTTACATACATAATTACAATATGCGGTCTAGTTCTATGAAACAATATTTCTCCTTCTTCAAAACTATTTGCTATAAACATACATTTTGGATGGACATTTTCTATCGTTTGTTGATGTGTACATCCATCTTCTATATAAAGGACATTCAACTGAAGATCTTGTAATACATTTTGGAAAACAGTATTCTCTAATAAAAAATGTAGTATGTTCATCACTAGTCTTCACTCACTTCATATATCTTGTTTTGCTGAATTCCTCACAATCATTTTATAAAAGATTGTACTCAAAAAAATCCGATTAGTGAGGGATACATATTAACAAGCTAATTGAGAATGTTATCTTCGCTTATCTACTCTAGAAATTCCTTTTTTAGTGTATGATTATATGAATTGTATCGTTTGTATGAATGCCCTCCTTATTACTTAAAACTTGACAATTAAAATAAAGTTATTATATTCTTAAATTCAATAACTTACAAAATGTAAGTAGAATATATTACATGTATTTTAAATTAAGCTGATATGTAATTTGGAGGATATATAATGACAAACAGTGACTTTTTTAACGTTTTATATGAACGCACATCTACACGTGCATTCAACCCTGAAAAAGAAATTTCCAGTGCAGAATTACACGAAATTTTAAAAGCAGCTGCTCAAGCACCTTCTGCTTGGAACTTGCAACATTGGAAATTCTTTGTTTTCCAAGGCGAAGACGTACAAAAACGATTACACCCAATTGCTTATAACCAACAACAAATTCTTGATGCTTCTGCCGTAGTCGCTATTTTAGGTGATTTAGAAGCATATAAAAATGTTGAACCTGTTTACGGTCCAATTGTAGAACAAGGATTTATGAAAGAAGAAGCAAAAGAGCGCTTAGCTAAAAACATTGAATCTGCATATACTCGTGAGCAATACCCACGAGATGCTGCCTTTTCAAATGCTGCTTTAGCAGCAATGCAACTTATGCTTGCTGCTAAAGCAACTGGCTGGGATACTTGCGCAATTGGTGGTTTCAACCCACAAGCACTAATGGAAGAATTTAATGTTTCATCTCGTTACGTGCCAATTATGCTTATTACAATTGGTGAATCAACTTTAAAAGGTCACCCTGCACCGCGCATGAGCGTAGAACAAGTGAGCGAATGGGCGAAATAATAAAAAAACGAAGGTAATTTCATTACCTTCGTTTTTTTATACTCTGTCACACATCCGTAATATTAAAATGTATTATTCGACATCTACACATAGAGAAATCGTAATTTTCATGCTATCCCTATAAACAAATATGGCGTTTTGTGTCGAATTTTGTTAAAGTATCGAAATATAACCGTGTATTTTTGTTACAATTGTGATACAATGATAACAAATAGATAACAAGAGAGGGATTTTCATTGAGTTCATACGGAAGCTTTATCGCACTTTTAAGTTACATAGTAACTGTACTGCTGCTATATTTTATTGGCGATGCTGCAAACATATCAGTGTTACAATTCCCTAAAGAAGAAGCGTTACAATTAGAAGCAGAAAAACATACTGCACGATCCATTGCACCACTACTCTTAGCTCTTCCTGTATATATCATCGTTTTATATAAAAGTAAAAAAGTGTAAAGGCTACCTATTTCATTCATTTCGGTGGTCTTTACATTTTTTTGTGATATTTCCCCTATTTTAAACATCATTCCATACTAAATACCCATCTAGTCATTTAAAATGAGAAAATACCCTAGAAAAATTTCCATTATCTGTCCAGTCACCGACTGCCGAACTTACATAGATTATAAGTGTGAAGGGGGTGATGAGGATTATGTTTGGAACTTTTGGATGTCGAGATGATTTTAGAGAGTGTCATAATCGTGAAAGAGAAGAAGTTAGAGAGCAACGACCTGCTGTATGTAACGTCCTTAGAAACATTTCAGTTGGAACAGAAATTTCTTTCTTAAAGATTAGAGGAAATGGAACTTTTCACAATGTTGTATTTGAGGGATTTGCTAACGGCGTTGCTTTAGCAATGCAACAAGGTCAAGGTCAAGGTGGAAAAGATAATCAAGGAAATAGAGATACTTTTACAGGTATTTTACGTGTTTGCCCAACTGATGTCATTGCGATCGCTATCTAACTCTTCTTTTAATCCTCTATAAAATAAAGGTAGAACAATGATTTACTTTTCTCATAGAAAAAACCTGAGACCGATTTCAAATCGACTCAGGGTTTTTTATTATTATATGCTTTTAACTAGTTCAACAACTTCTTCAGCAGTTGACATCATTAATGCCTTTTCTGCTAAAGTTTCCATTTCTGCTTTTGACAACTTACTTAGTTGTGTTCTTGCAGGAAGAATAGATGTTGCACTCATACTGAACTCATCTAAACCTAAGCCTAATAATAATGGGATAGCAAGTGAATCTCCCGCCATCTCACCACACATACCAGCCCACTTGCCTTCTTTATGAGCAGCATCGATAACCATTTTTACAAGACGTAAAATAGATGGGTTATATGGTTGGTATAAGTAAGCTACACGTTCGTTCATACGGTCTGCAGCCATTGTGTATTGGATTAAGTCATTTGTTCCGATAGAGAAGAAATCAACCTCTTTTGCGAACTGATCTGCTAATACTGCTGAAGCTGGAATTTCAACCATCATACCAATTTCAATAGAATCAGAAACAGTTGTACCCGCTTGAACAAGTCTTTCTTTCTCTTCTAATAAGATTGCTTTCGCTTGACGGAACTCATCAAGAGTTGCAATCATTGGGAACATAATTTTTAAGTTACCGTATACGCTAGCACGAAGTAATGCACGAAGTTGTGTACGGAACACATCTTGCTCATCAAGACATAAGCGAATTGCACGGTATCCTAAGAATGGGTTCATTTCTTTTGGTAAATGTAAGTATGGAAGCTCTTTATCTCCACCGATGTCAAGTGTACGAACAACGACTGGTTGATCTTCTTTTACACCTTCAAGAACTGCTTTATACGCTTCGAACTGCTCTTCTTCTGTTGGAAGATTGTCACGGCCCATGTATAAGAATTCTGTACGGTATAAACCAACGCCTTCTCCGCCATTATCGATAATACCTTGTACATCATTTGGTGTTCCGATATTAGCAACAAGCTCAACGTGATGTCCATCACTTGTTACAGTTGCTTGGTCTTTTAATTTTGCCCATACAGCTTTTTGCTCTTCAAATTTCGCTTTCTTTTCTTCAAAAGAACGAAGAGTTTCTTCAGATGGGTTTACAATTACTTCTCCATCTAAACCGTCAATGATTACGATATCGCCGTTTTGGATTTTCTCCATAACAACTTTCGTACCAACAACAGCTGGAATTTCCATAGAACGAGCCATAATTGCAGAGTGAGATGTACGTCCACCGATATCAGTTGTGAAACCTTTTGCATACTTACGGTTTAACTGAGCTGTATCAGATGGTGTTAAATCTTCAGCAATAATGATTACTTCTTCAGAAATTGTACCAGGGTTTGAGAAGTTAATTCCTAGTAAATGTGCAAGAACACGTTTTGTTACGTCGCGAATATCCGCAGCACGTTCTTTCATATATTCGTTATCCATGTTTTCAAACATAGAAATAAACATTGATGCAACTTCATCCATTGCAAATTCAGCATTTACTTTTTCGCTATTTACTTTATCTTTTACTGGATTTACTAATTCTGGATCATTTAATACTAATAAATGTGCTTCAAAGATAGCAGCTTTATCAGCACCTAGCTCAGCAAAAGCGTGGTCCTTAATAGCTTCTAGTTCAGATTTTGCTTTCTCAAGCGCAGCGTCTAAGCGTGCAATTTCAGCAGCTTCGTTTGTAATTGATTTCTTTTCAATGTTAAATTCAGGATTCTCAAGTCTGAAAGCCTTTGCAATAGCAATCCCACTTGATGCAGCGATCCCTTGGATGTTAAGAGTCATTATTCTCCTAATCCTTCGTTTTTCATAGTTTCTTCGATAGCTGCTAGTGCTTGAGCTGCATCATCACCATTTGCAGTGACCTTAATTTCCGCGCCTTGTTGAATTCCTAAAGACATAACACCCATGATTGATTTTAAGTTAACGTTTTTCCCGTTATACTCTAAGTTAATGTCAGAACCGAATTTGCTTGCAGTGTTTACAAGTAGAGTTGCTGGACGAGCATGAATTCCTGAGTCGCTAGTTACTTTAAAGATTTTTTCCATGATAATTTATCTCCTTTAAATACAGTATTTTTTTAGTTGTATAGACGTGAGTACTACATCATCTATTGTATATAATAGGCGATGTTCGGTCAACCACATCGCCTATTATAATTATAAACATTTTGCGTCAAATTCCTACTGAATGTCAATAATAGCGTTTTCGCCCTTCTTAACATTTCCATCTTTTTTCAATTCGACTTGTTGCCCTTGTTGTAAATTCGTAAAGACGATTGGTGTAATAATAGATGGTGCATTTTCTTTTACAAATGCAAGATCTACTTTTAATAATGGTTGTCCTTGCTTCACTTTATCACCTTGTGCTACAAGCGCTTCAAAGCCTTCACCATTTAATTTTACAGTATCAATACCGAAGTGGATTAAAATTTCTTTTCCTCCTTCAGACTGAATACCAATCGCATGTTTTGTAGGGAATACATTTACAATCTCACCATTAACCGGAGAAACTACTGTTCCTTCTGTTGGCTCAATCGCAAATCCATCTCCCATCATTTTCCCTGAGAATACTTGGTCAGGTACTTCTGTAATCGGTAAGATTTTCCCTTCAATTGGTGAAACGATTGTTTCATTTCCATCAACCTGTTGAGGAGCTTCTTCCGCTTTTACAGGCTCTTCTTTTTCAACATGAGGTGTACGACCTGACATAATATCATGAATTTGTGATTTTAATGTGTCAGATTTCGGTCCGAAAATAGCTTGAATGTTATTTCCAACTTCAAGTACACCAGCTGCTCCAAGCTCTTTTAAGCGGTCTTTATTTACATTTTTTTGTTCGTTAACTTGAACGCGTAAACGAGTAATACAAGCATCTAATGAAGCAATGTTTTCTTTACCACCAAGTGCTACTAATACTTCACGTGGAAGTTCTCCTGCTTCTGTTTTCCCTGCGCCTTCATTAGCATTCGCTACTTCACGACCAGGTGTTTTTAAGTTCCATTTACGGATTGCGAAACGGAATCCGAAGTAGTAAATAACTGCTAGTACAAGACCAACAATAATTACCCACCACCATGCCGTACGACCTGGTAGTACACCAAATAATATGAAGTCAATTAAACCACCAGAGAATGTCATACCAATTTTAACACCTAAAATTTGCATTGTCATAAATGATAGACCAGCGAATACTGCATGGATTCCAAATAATACTGGTGCTACGAATAAGAATGAAAATTCAAGCGGTTCTGTAATACCTGTTAAGAAAGATGTTAATGCAGCAGATCCTAAAATCCCAGCTGCTAATTTTTTATTTTCTGGACGTGCTTCATGGTACATTGCTAAAGCTGCTGCTGGAAGACCGAACATCATGAACGGATACTTACCAGTTGTAAATGTACCAGCTGTTAATTCTACGCCGTCTTTTAACTGTGCCATAAAGATTTTTTGGTCACCACGGATTAATTCGCCAGCTGCATTTGTATACTGACCGAATTCGAACCAGAACGGTGAATAGAAAATATGATGTAATCCAAATGGAATTAATGAACGTTCGATTAAACCGAATATAAATGCTGCTATCGTTCTATTTGCATCAATCATTTGATGTGAGAACGTATTTAAGCCACCCTGAATGTATGGCCAAACGAAGCACATGATAATACCTACTACTAAAGAGAATGTTGCAGTTGCGATCGGTACGAAACGCTTACCTGCAAAGAAACCTAAGTATGATGGTAATTCAATGTTGAAGTATTTATTATAGCAATATGCCGCTACTATCCCGACGATAATACCACCAAACACTCCTGTTTGCAGCGTTGGGATTCCTAATACGTTTGCATATGCTGGATCTGAAAATCCAATTTTCACTGGATCTGTTCCAGTGCTTGTTACTTTCACTAGTTTATCTACTTCTAAGAACACACTCATCGTTTTGTTCATAATTAAGTAGCCGACGAACGCTGCTAAACCAGCTACTCCGTCTCCACCAGCTAAACCGATTGCTACCCCAACTGCGAATAATAGCGCAAGGTTAGCGAAAATAATATCACCCGATTGTTCCATAATTTTTGCAACCATTACGAACCAATCTGCTTTTAAAGCAGGGATAACATTTGTTAGTTGTGGATTTTGAAATGCATTACCAAATCCAAGTAAAATACCTGCTGCCGGTAAAATCGCTACTGGAAGCATAAGCGCTTTTCCGACTTTTTGAAGAACACCAAAGATCTTCTTAAACATGGAAACCCTTCCTCTCTTATCTATATTGATACTTTTCGACAAACGCCAAAAAGGCATGAGGAAAAAAAAGATAGAACGATAGCTATACAAAGGGTAGTATGTCCCTTTCTTTAGCTTACATTCCCAACTTTTCTCCACTCATGCCTGATCGAATCAGTAACACGTGTCAAAAATAGGATTACGTATAAGTTCACTATAATTAAAGCAAACGTTTTCGTTATTTACCTTAATGTGTTTGTCGAATTTTGTATAACTTTGCAATAGTTATTATACATAACTATTGTAAGCGATTCAATCATTTTTTTTAACGTTTTCATTTTAGACAAAAATATATGTCTTTTTACACATGTTCTGCTTTCACTAATCGTTGTAAATGCATCGTTAAATAAATACTCTCCGCTTCATAAACAGGAAGTTGTAATTCTTTCTGCATTACTTTGACTAGCTTCCATGCCAAATTGTAACAAACTGGATATTCTAATTTTAATAAATCAGCAAAACTTTGTGCTTCTTCTACTTTTTCTCCTTTTTTCACCCGTTCAATAGCATATTGCAAATGACGAATAAGGCGTAAATAATGAATGCTTTCTTGGTCTAATGTAATTTGTAGGTTTATCTCAATTAAAGACACAAGTTGTGCAATAAGACGGGAATTTTGATTAACAGAAGATAAATCAGAGTTTGTAAGCGAGCTGTAAATATGGAGTGCGATAAAGCCTACTTCTCCTTCTGGCAATATAATTTGCAAACGAGAATTTAAAAGTTGCACAACTCCTTCAGCAATTTCATATTCCTCTGGATATAGCATTTTCGTTTCAACTAAAAAAGGATTATCTATTGTAAGTCCTTGTTTCAGTCTTTTAATTGCAAAAGAAATATGATCTGTTAAAGCGATATGAATATGTTCATTTAATGGAGACTCCGCTTTTTCTTGAATGTATAACATAATATCATTCATCAATTCAATTAGCTTTTCACTCACATGTGGCACTAAAAGTTTGTATTGTTCTCGATCACGTTCATTTTTTAAAACAAACATTTTCTCAATTTGTTCTTGCTCCAACACATCTTCAGCCTTTTTTCCAAATCCAATTCCTTTACCGATCACTACTACTTCCTCGTGTTCAGGATGGCTAGCAATGATGACATTATTATTTAAAACTTTTTTAATTTCTAGATAATTACTCATATAACACCACCCTCGTACTTAAATAGCCTACTTTTATGTTACAGAACATTCTTCTTTGTCGTCAATGTAAAACATCTACCATTTGATAAAAATTCATTTTTTAGACATGTTTATATATGATGCGTATAATGTAAGAGCGACTGTACATAGAAAGGAGATAGCAACATGATTAAAATGTTTGTAAGTGATATTGACGGTACAATGATGCAACATGGAGGTCTAATTGATGAACAAGATATTGTAGCACTTCGCAGTCTTGCTGAGCAAAATGTTATTCTTTGTTTCGCTTCCGGGCGACTTGATAATGAAATCGCAGACTTAATGAAGGCTGTAAATACAAATTTCCATCGCATTAGTGTGAACGGTGTTTTCGTATATACACAAGAAAATAAACAACTATTATCTGCAACATTCGATTCCAGTATTCTACCTGATTTGTTAGCAATGACAAATGAAGACCCTTATTTCCGTTATGTAAGTGATGAGCATAATTACTATATTGAAGAAAAGACACCTTTTATTCATGAACTCGAAAAACAAATAACAATGACTTCTGTTGAAGAACCAAATTTATTACAGAAAATCGATGATACAATTTTTCCAAATAAAATTTCTATCGGTGGAACAAAGGAAAACTTACAACTCCTTCAAAAAAAGATTGATGAAAAATTCCGTGGAAAAGTTAGTACTTTCATTTCAGCTGAACAATGTTTAGATGTAATGCCACCAAATATTAGTAAAGGTTCTGCTATTTCTGTTTTATTACAAGAGTTTCAAATACAACCAGAGGAGGTTGCGTGCATAGGGGATTCTTACAATGATATTCCAATGTTTTCTTTAACTCCGCATAGTTTTGCTATGTCTCAAGCTGATGACGCGGTAAAAGAGCACGCTCACTATGTAGTAGATGCTGTCAAAGATGCCGTTAACCAAGTACTTGTTTATAATGAAGAAGCAAATAAAAACACGACTCGATCCTTATAAGGATGAGTCGTATTTTTATTTCTTTACATGTTGAAAACATCAAAGTTCACTGTACTTCACAAACTGAAATATATTACTTGTTACGTGCGATGTTCGTAATAAACTTGTAACGATCCCCACGATAAATACATTTCACATACTCTAACGGTAACTCACCTTCTGAATATGACCATTGACGCATTACAAGTACAGGCGCCTTTTTAGGAATATGCAGATGTTCAGCTTCATTATCCGTTGCAATTGAAGCTTCAATTGATTGAGTAGCGCGAACAAGCTTAAAGCCCAGTTTTTTCTCTAAATGTTCATATAAAGATTGTTGCAATATTTCTTCGTTAATATCTTTCACAAGAGTTGGCGACAAATATGTCGTCTCAAATGCAATCGGTTCGTCATCAGCTAAGCGCGTACGCCTCACTTCATAAACCGATTCTCCCTCTTGTATTCTCAGCCGGTCTGCTATTTTAGCAGTAGCTGGAACTAGGCGGAAACTTAATAAC
This sequence comes from Bacillus sp. MYb209, assembly GCF_002975175.1. Taxonomy (GTDB): domain Bacteria; phylum Bacillota; class Bacilli; order Bacillales; family Bacillaceae_G; genus Bacillus_A. The sequence goes on along the minus strand of NZ_PCNZ01000002.1, from coordinate 438,981 downwards.
TGGCTGCTCGGTTTCATACCACGAGAAATCATATCTTCTGTGAATCCCGTCATTCCTTGCAACTTTTGCTCCACTTTCGGAAGTTGGACGAACGTTCCAATCCCACGTTTCCGGTATAAATAACCTTGTTCCACTAAGTTATTAATCGCCTGTCTGATTGTCATACGACTCACTTCGAACTTATCACAAAGTTCATTCTCAGATGGAATTTTATCTCCCGGCTTCCATTCGCCTTCCTCAATTAGCTGTTTCACCCACTCTTGAATCTGATAATAGATCGGAAATGGTGAATACTTGTCGATGTTCATCAGCAATCGCCTCACTGCATAAAGATAGAGCTTCTGGATCTGCGATTACGGTTACATTCGGATGACGTTGTAAAACTGTCGCAGGACACGCCTCACTATATTCACCTTGCAATAATTCTTTAATAGCTTCTGCCTTTTTAGATCCCATAGCAACAAGTAGAATTTGTTTCGCTTTCATAATACTTCCAATTCCCATTGTAATCGCATGAGTTGGCACATCTTCTTCATTTTCAAAGAAGCGAAGGTTTGCTTGGCGCGTAGATTCTGTTAATTCTACAATGTTAGTTGGAGAATTAAATGGTGTTCCTGGCTCATTAAATCCGATGTGACCGTTTTCACCGATTCCAAGAATCTGTAAGTCAACTGGGTTAGCTACTAGAATGCCTTCATAACGCTTGCACTCTTCCTCTAAATCACTTGCCATCCCATTCGGTACATAAGTTTGTTTAAATGGAAGATGATCAAACAACTGTTCTTGCATGAAATAGTGATAGCTGTTTTTATCTTCGTGTGGTAAATTTACGTACTCATCTAAGTTTACAGTGGTTGCATGACTTGTATCAAGTTTATTTTTTCGCATTTCTGCATAAATACCTAATGGAGAGCTTCCTGTAGCCATTCCTAAAGTTGGATTTTCTTTTGATTTTACAACCTCTTTAATTAACTTATAACCTGCTTCTGCTAATTCTTCTGGAGTTTTTACAACAAGAATATTCATCTAATTACTTCCCTTCCTTCATATGAATTCCTAAACGAACCGTATCATATACATGTAATTCTTCAGTCATAACAACAAAGTCTGCATCTTTGCCTGCCGCTAACGCGCCTTTATTATTTAATCCAAACTCTTCTGCTTGGTTAACTGATGTCATTAACACTGCCTCCTCGATTGAGCATCCTGTAAATTCAATTACATTTCGGAAAGCTTGATCCATTTTCAAAATACTACCAGCTAACGTTCCATCTTCTAATCGGGCACTGCCATCTTTTACATGTACTGGCTGTCCGCCAAGCTCATATAATCCTTCTTCAAGACCTTTTGCACGCATTGCATCTGTAATGACACTTACTTTTTTCGGTCCTTTTAATTTATATGCTAATTTCACCATATCAGGGTGAATGTGAATACCATCTGTAATTACTTCAACCATTACATCTGGATTTAATAACACATGACCAACAACTCCTGGTTCACGATGATGTAATCCACGCATTTGATTGTATAAATGTGTTGCATGTGTAATTTTTCTATTTTTCAGTTGTGCATCAATCGCATCTGTATGCCCCATTGTGCCAACAACACCTGTTTCAGCAAGATACTGTTCAAACTCTAACGCACCTTCTTCTTCCGGTGCATATGTTACTAATTTAATTAGATTACCGCTTGCTTCCTGCCATTGTTTAAATTGCTCGATACTCGCAGGAACAATATGTTTAAGTGGTTGTGCACCCGCACGTTTTTTTGAAACATATGGTCCTTCTAAGTGAATATATTCGAAATGTGCTCCTTTATCTTTCGCTTTCTTCGCAGCACTTAGCGCCGCTTCAATCGCTTCTGGAGCTTGTGTCATTGTTGTTGGGAAGTAAGTTGTAACTCCTTCTTTTAACATTTTTTTACCAAGAGTTACTAATCCATCGCTATTTGCATCCATCGCATCAATATCGTATCCACCATGAATATGAACATCAATCATACCTGGAATCACAATCTTTCCTGCCGCATCTAACACAGTTTCATTTTCTTGTGATACATATTGAGCCATCAAACCAATTTCTTTAACTGTTTCTGCGTAACGAATAAATCCGTTTTCCACTACTTCTTTACCTGTATAAATTTTGGCATTGATGACAACTTGCGTTTTCATTTTCATCGATCCTTTCCCATGAAATACCTACTTATTATTACCTTATTCGCCTAATTCCATCTTAATATACACACAAGTAGTTGTCTATACATTCTAATGAAATTTCCTCTTCGTTCAGCGAAAAAAGGAAATTGATTTCTTTTTCATTATAATATATATTATTCATTTTTTCCAAAATGGAAAATACCCTCTTATATAATTAGTTACTTAAGTAATGGCATAAGACCGCTAGCCCCCATAGTAATATGTTCACCATCTGTTTCTATTTCTACAGTACGCTTGTTTGTTCCGTATATCATTATACCACGCTGTTTTAATCGTCTTACTACACTTTGATGAGGATGCCCATACGGATTTCTACTCCCGTACGAAAGAATAGCGAATTGTGGATCTACTTTTTTTAAGAACGTTTCACTCGTTGAAGTATATGAGCCATGATGCCCAACTTTTAATACATCTGCATGTACATCAAATTGCTTTAATATTTCATTTTCCGTCCGTATATCAGCATCACCCATTAATAAAAAGTCAGCTTTACCATATCGGATTTTTAACACAATTGAGGACTCATTATTCTCGTCTTTCGATTTACCATTGTTCAATACTTGTATAGAAACATGTGGATCTAGCGGTATATATTGTCCTTCCTTCACTGAAATGAAAGGTATGCCCCTTTTTTTAATATTATTCCGATACGTATGATAAGTAAATGAACTATATGTTTTTCCACTATCTAATACGAGTGAAACCGGGATTTGTTCTATAATTGGAATAAGCCCCCCTATATGGTCCATATCAGGATGAGTACTTACAATCACATCTAAATGATTAATTCCTTTTTCAATTAGTTTTTGAATAATAACCTCTCCCGCTTCATAAGGACCTCCATCTATTAACATCGTTTGACCATTTGGCAATGTAATAAGTGTCGCATCACCTTGTCCAACTTTTAAAAAACTCACTTTCATTTTACCAAAATGTTGCCGCTGCATATGTATAGGAGACGTAGTATGAATAGACATCATATATCTTTTAGCCGATGCGCTGTTTAACGAAAAACATAATAAAACAGAAACCAACAATAGAATACTCCGTACACCTTTCATAACTCGTCTCCTTTTTTCATTTAGTATGGCACGCTCTGTAATTGATATACAAAAAAAGCTTAGCAAAATGCTAAGCTTTTATTTTGATAATTCCTGTAAAGAACCAAAGAATAAATCTGCTTCATTCATTTGTTCATTTTCTTCCGAAAGAGGTGGTAAATCATCTAATGTTTTCAATCCAAACGTATCTAAAAATTCTTTCGTCGTTCCGTATAAAATAGGGCGCCCTGGCCCTTCCGCTCTTCCCGCTTCTTTTATAAGTAAGTGTGAAACTAACGTTTGTAATGCCTTGTCTGTTTTCACTCCTCGAATCTCTTCCATTTCTGTCCTTGTGATCGGTTGACGGTACGCAACGATTGCCAACGTTTCAAGAGCTGCTTGAGACAGTGAAGCCGTTGTTGGGGTATTTATTAATTTTTGATAGTATGCAGCATGTTCTTTCTTTGTTGCAAAACGATACACTTTTGCATATTGTACAATTTGCAGCCCTCGATTCAATCCTTCACATTCTTTTTGCATTTCCTCTATACTGTTTATTACTTCTTCCACTTCAACTTCCAGAACCTTAGCTATCTGTTCCGGATAAATCCCTTCGTCACCTGCAACAAATAAAAGCCCTTCAATAATCGCTTTTTGTTCTTTTCTATCCATTTTACGAACTCCTTCCTCCTATTTTCCATAAAAATACACATAAAAAAACCGAATCACAGTAAATGCGTTCGGTTCAATATTTCTTCTCTCGTTCCAAACGATACATTAAAACCTAACATAAGATAAAATATTTCTATCCCATCTTCACTTGCTGGCTCTATACGGATTTATTAGAGCTTAACACGAAAATTTCATCAAAATTATGTTCTTGCTCAATTATGATTTGTTGATTTTTCATTAGCTCAAGAACCGCTAAAAATGTTACAACCATTATTTCGCGTTCTTCATCAGCAAACAAATCATAAAAGCTTTGACGACCGCCTTTTACTTCTAACTGTTGTAGAATATCAGTCATTCGCTGTGCAATTGGTATTTCTTGGCGAGTAATTCGCGTTGTTACGGGGGTCTTTGCTTTTTTACGACGCATTAGCTTTTGAAATGCCGCTAACATATCATATAACGTAACATCAAGAGGTAAGCTTGTCTCCTCTTCTTGTTGAAATGATGTAAAATCAATTGGCGGACGTGTATATAGCTGTGCTCTTTCTTGTTCTCTTTCTTTTAACTCAGTAGCAACTTGCTTATATTTCTTATATTCAATTAACCTCTCCATCAATTCTTGACGAGGGTCATCTATAAAGTCTTCACCGTTATCAGGTACATCTTCTTCTTGTTTCGGTAACAACATTTTACTTTTAATTTGTAATAACGTTGCAGCCATTACTAAATACTCACTGGCAACATCTAATTGTAATTCTTTCATCGTATGGACATAAGATAGATATTGCTCTGTAATTTCCGCTACAGGAATATTATATATATCAATTTCGTAACGATGTATTAAGTGTAACAATAGATCTAAAGGCCCTTCAAAAGCCTCTACTTTAAAATTATACTGCACAAAGCATCCCACCACATTTTTTCTATAACAACATAAGTATAGAGCATACTCATGTTCTATCCAACCTTTTTAAGAAATTTAATTAAAAATAGACCTATGCCCATGTCATAATGCCCACCGCTTCATATGATAACAATGTAGTAAGAACAATGTAGGAGGTCAAAAAACTATGGGTCACGTTGATTGCGGTTTTAGCGGTGGGTTCGCATTACTTGTTGTACTGTTCATTTTACTAATCATTGTAGGAGCAGCTTGCTTCTGCTAATATGAAGCAATAAAGCGACTAGGGATATTTCCCTAGTCGCTTATTGTTAATATTTCTATGATAAACTGTACATATAACCGTTAGACAGGAGCGAAAAAAATGTATCCTACCGAGTACATACAATTTTTAATTCATTTTCACGGAGACTATGATTATTTTGAATGTCATGAAATATTAGAAGAGTATTGGAAATTAAAACCTAGAGGAGAACGCGACAATTACTTAGTCGGTCTCATTCAAGTTGCTGTTTCCTTATACCATCACAGACGATCCAACTGGAATGGTGCAGAGAAGATGATAAAAAGCGCAATAGCACTTTTAGAAAAGAACAGTATACCGTTATATCAATTAGGAATAGATCATAAACAACTTATATTCTTATTAAATGAAAGGTTACAATCTATCCACAAAAAGGAAATTTTCGCGCCGTTATTTTTACCCTTATTAGACGCATCGTTAGAAAAACAATGCATACAGTTATGTAAGAAACAAAACCTCTCTTGGAAAGATGTGAACGTCATTCCTGGTGAATACATCATAAATAAGCACACATTGCGTGATCGAACAGAAGTCATTTCTGAACGACACGAACAACTACAAAAAAGAAAGCAGAGATAATAAACTACTTATCCCTGCTTTCATGAATGTATATTTTGTTCAAGCTCTTTACACTTTTTGCAAAAACTTGCCGTTTGCTCATTTCCGCAAATTGTAAACTCAAGAAATTTACTCTTAAGCTCTTGAACCATCTTCGTCCCAATCCCCATATGACGGTGAGACGGATTCACGCTCAAATGCTGAATTTCCAATACCTGATCTTCTTTTTTTATAATCCCCATTATCCCAACAAAATCTTCATTTTGTTTCCACAAATACAATTGCCAATCCTCTTTCGCTTCATACTCTTTCATTGTCAATTGTAATGTTTTTACATCTTTTTCAGTTGGCATAAATGAAAGAAGCCCCATTGCAATCTTTTCATAACTTTTTTTAAAACGAATTAACATAACCCTTATCCCTTCTTACAAAAGTTACAAACTATTTATCCCATCAATCACTCTTTTCATATCACATTCATTCTACAATATTTTTACCAGAGTGAGAAGAGGCTGAAACAACTTGATAATCATACAAAGCGTTAGGAAGAAAGTCAAATATATGTTTCCACGCTATTTCTTTCTATTACACCGCTCAAAAAAGAGACAATACTGTATAGGAACTAAAAGGAAAATCCCTTTCTCATCACATTTCACTTATTAACCACTTTTGAACAAAGTAGTTCTACCAAAAGCAATATGTTAAGAGAAATACATTTATTGAAGCATATAATTCGTACTCCATCCTATGTATTTTGTTAAAAGTGTGTTCTCATGAACAATATAATTTAAAGTTAGTAGCCGTCCTATTTGTGTCATATACTTTAAAATATATACCAATTCCTGTTTATAGGAAATAAAAAAGAGAGCAAAATCGCTCTCTTTTTCTCACAACTTATTCTTCCCAAACTTTAACTTCTTTCATTACATCGCCTTGACGCATGTTTAATACCGTTTCAATACCGCTTGTTGCTTTACCGAATACAGTATGTACGCCATCTAAATGCGGTTGTGGCTCATGAACAACAAAGAATTGGCTACCACCTGTATTACGACCAGCATGTGCCATAGAAAGTGATCCAACAAGGTGTCTATGAGGATTTCCATCAGTCTCACATGGAATAGAGTAACCTGGGCCACCTGCACCTGTGCCTGTTGGGTCTCCACCTTGGCTTACGAAGCCAGGAATAACTCGGTGGAATGTCACACCATCATAAAATCCTTGCTCTGCTAATTTTTTAAAGTTTTCTACTGTTTTTGGTGCCTCTTCTGGGAAAAATTCTAAATCGATTTTTTCGCCATTTTCCATTAATATGTATCCTAAAGTTTTCATATGTATATGTCTCCTTTCAACTATCTCAGCACTATATTACCATATTCATGACGAGAAACAAAAAGAATCCGACAATCTGCATACTTCTTTTTCGAAATGTGGAAAAAGCTAGGTGACAAATTTTAAAAATATACTATAATAACTGTGTTGCCCGAAAATTTCAGAAAGAGAAAGGGAGCGATTTTTCGTGAAAGCGAAATTACTAGCTCTGCTATTAGCTGTAGCCGTATTTATTATGCCAACAGCTTCATTTGCAGACATCATTGAGGGAGAATCAATTGTTACACTAGGAGAAAACTTATCTGAACAACAAAAACAAGAGCTGTTAAAAGAAATGAAAGCACCAAAAGACGCTACAATCATCACTGTGTCTAATGCGGAAGAACATAAATTTCTAGAAGGAATTGTTCCAAAAGCACAAATTGGTACAAGAGCAATTTCCTCTTCTATGATTACATACACAAAACCAGGGTCAGGTCTCATTGTACGCTCAAAAAACATTAATTCGATAACAGATGCAATGTACACAAATGCACTTATTACAGCAGGTGTGAAAGATGCAGAGATTCAAATTACTGCACCATTTAAAGTTTCCGGAACTGCTGCTTTAACAGGTTTAATGAAGGCCTATGAAACAACATCGAACAAAGAAATTCCAGAAGATGTTAAAAAAGTAGCCAATGAAGAAATGGTACAAACAGCAAAACTTGGTGATAAAATCGGTGAAGAAAAAGCAGTTCAACTTGTTGCAAAAATTAAAGAAGAGATTGCAAAAGAACAGCCAAAAACAACTGAAGATTTACGTTCATTAATTAAAAAAATTGCTGATCAACTTGGCATTACATTAACAGATGAACAGTTGGATAACTTAGTATCGTTATTTGATAAAATGAAAAATCTTAATATCGATTGGAACCAAGTTGGTAGCCAATTAGATAAAGCAAAAGACCATGTGTCTGCCTTCTTAGGATCTGAAGAAGGACAAAGTTTCCTAGATAAAGTAAAAGATTTCTTCTCTAGTATCATTGATTTCGTTAAATCTTTATTCAAGTAAAAAAGAAGCTCGCCAGTGACGAGCTTCTTTTTTATACAAGTAACGGTAATTTCATAATAGCCTCTTCAACCGAACGAACAACATGATTTGCTTTCTCCTTCACATACGGATGAGCATGATGGAGGGTGAAGGAGTGCGGGGTTACTTCAAACATAGAAATATCATTGAAAGAATCTCCAATACATGCAACTTCATTTGCTTCAATTTGTAAATGTTCCATTAATCGCTTCAGAGCGCTTCCTTTACTTACACCTCTTGGCATAATGTCAACATATCGCTTACCCGATATAAAAACTTCCGCTTCGCTATGAAATGTATCTCGCAACTCTTGATCTAATGCTACAATTATTTCTTCTTCTCCAAAAACAAATAATTTCGAAGGATGTACAGTCTTCCCAAATTCCTCTTCTAATTCTTCGATTTCAGCAATATGCACTCCCATATACTCTTCAAAAGTATGATGATGTTCATTCTTCCTTTTTGTATATCGCTGCTCATTTGCACAAACAATATCTGCTAGTCCCTTTTTATGTATATATCGATATATTTCCTGGGCAACCCCATCTTCAAAACTCGATTCATGAAATACTTTTCCATCCGGTAGCATCATTGTCGCTCCATTTAAACTAGTTGTGTAATACGGGAACGAAAACCTTTTTACCGCCTCATCAATTCGGTGAGTAAAACGGCCAGAGGCAAAACAAATATTTGTCCCTTTTTCAGCTAGCCAACAAAGCGCTCGTTCATCTTCTTTTTGCATATGATTCACATTGTAAACGAGCGTATCATCTAAATCACTTACAAATAGTTTAATCATGTCCTCTTCCCCTTTCATACACAATATCTACTCTAATTGTACAAAAAAAATGTTTGATTTTTGTTAAAAAAACAATAAATTTTCAATAAAAAATAAGCGGAAGCATAATCCCGCTTATTTTTGTCTTCGCACATTTTGAGGTCTTACAATACTTGGACGAACCTTTAAACTAGACATAGTTGGACGGAGCAAAATTTTTGTTAACGCGCCCCAATCAAACGGTAAAAACGGCCATAAATACGGTGTTTGTAAACTTTTAATAGAAGTTAAAAATAGAATCAATATCGTCATTCCGATTACAAATCCCATCTCATGAAATATGCCTGTTAAAATAATGACAAACAATTTTCCAACCTTATTTCCAAGTCCAAGTTCATAACTCGGCGTTGCAAATGATCCAATCATAGAAACCGCTACATACAAAATAACTTCTGGTACAAATAAACCTACATCAATTGCAATTTGACCAATTAATATGGCAGAAATTAATCCTGCTGCAGACGACAATGATGTCGGTGTATGAATGGCAGCCATCCTTAAAAACTCGAGCCCGATTTCCGCCATCAAAATTTGTAATAAAATCGGTAAGTGCGTCATCTTGTTTGGTCCAATGAAAGCAAGACTTTCCGGTAAAAGAGTTGGATTAAAAACAAAAACTAACCAAAATGGCAGTAAGAACAGCGAAAATATAACACCTAAAAAACGTACCCAACGTAAAAATGTACCTACAGCTGGATTTTGTCTAAACTCTTCTGCATGCTGTAAATGGTGGAAATATGTTGTTGGAGTGATCATAACACTTGGTGATGTGTCAACGAGTACTAACACATGTCCTTCTAATAGATGATTTGCTGCTACATCTGGTCTTTCTGTGTATCGAATAAGCGGGAATGGATTATAACCTTGTTTAACTACAAATTCTTCTACTGTTTTATCCGCCATCGTAATCCCGTCTACATCAATGTTATTTAATTCTTGTTTTATAATCTTTACTAAATCTGGATTTGCAACATCTTGAACGTATGTAATACAAATATCCGTTTGCGATCTATCTCCGACTCGAATCATTTCATTTCGAAGACGTGGATCGCGTATCCTTCTACGAATTAATGCTGTATTTACAACGATATTTTCAACAAAACCATCCCTTGCACCGCGTACTACCTTTTCTGTATCTGGTTCTGTCGGTGTCCGGCCCGGATAACTACGAACATCTATTGCGAACGCTTCCGTTTCGCCTTCCACAAATATAATAATGAGTCCTGATAATACTTGGAGCATTACCTCATCCATCGTTTTCACTTTACTTACTTGTTGATGGATTAAACGATTCTCTAAAAGCTTCACTGTATCTTCTTCTACATCCCTTATTTCATTTGTATCCACCGCTTCTTCTAAAATAGGGATAATATAATTCGTATCACAAAGTCCATTTACAAATAACACACCAATTTCTTTATTTAAAATTTGAAATTTACGAATACCAACATCGTATGTAACACCGAGTCCGACTGTTTGCTTTAAGTAGTTTTCATTATCACTTAAAAAAGATGAAATCGGGATATTCACTTTTTTAGGCTTCGTCATAAAACCCACTCCTTTCCAAAATTAATTGAATCGCTTTTCTAGTAATAGGTGACCCTCTTTCCCATTCATCATTTCCGCACATCTTGCCAATATCACCGACCCCCACTATGAGAGGAACATTCAGACCATCTAAACAATAAATCGTATCCCCACTAATCCTGCCAATTTCACCATCTGGGAGTCCAAATTTATCAACGCCATATTCTGTCAAATTCCCATTCCGATCTACACTTACATCTACACGCGCCCATTCCCAATGATGTGTATTAGATGCTACCGCTAAAATACCCAGTACATCAACTTGTTTATGTGTTGCGACATACTTTAACGCCCTTTCACCAGATCCTTCTCCTATAAATCCGCTGTCATCAAACATGACAAATACAGGGTCATATGGCGTTTGCATAATAAGCTCAACAACTTTCTTCCCTGTCAATTTGGTCGGATTACTTTGCGATGCTGAAATACACCTTCCCCCAAATTCCTTTGTTAACAGCTCAATTGTCCGCTTTGCATATTCATCTCCATCTGTGACCAAAACAACCCTTCGTCTCATTTGATTTATCCTTTCGGTTTACATATAAGTGCAACAAAAAATGAAAATAATATCGCTGCTGAAATCCCCGCAGACGTTAAGCTAAACATACCGATTCCAATTCCTAAATATCCATGTTTTTCTGCCGCATGCATTGCCCCGTGCAATAGTGAGTGTCCAAAACTTGTAATAGGGACTGTTGCCCCAGCACCTGCAAATTTTATAAGCTTATCGTACAATCCGAATCCGTCTAAAATAGCTCCGGCGACTACAAAAGTTGCCATTAAATGTGCCGGTGTTAACTTTGCGAAATCTAGCAGCACTTGTCCAATTACACAAATAGCTCCTCCTACAAGAAATGCATATACAAAATCCACAATTCACTCTCCTTTAACGCTTTCAAACACAACACCATGCGCAATCGTTGGAATCGTTTCCTTCTGTTGCATCATCATGGGGCTTAATAGAGCTCCAGTTGCAACGACAAAAATTCTTTGTAAATTCCCTTTTTGCATTTCACGCAATAAATGGCCGTATGTTACAACAGCTGAACAAGCACAACCACTGCCCCCTGCAAACACTTCTTCTTGATTCGAATTGTAAATCATTAATCCACAATCGTTGTATACATTCCCCAAATCATACCCTTCCTCAAGTAAAAGTTGTTTCGCAATTGGTGTCCCAACAGCTGATAAATCACCAGTAACAATAAGATCATAATCAGCTGCACTTCTTCTCAAATCTTCAAAATGCTGTTGAATTGTATGAGCAGCAGCTGGTGCCATTGCTGATCCCATATCTAAAGGATTAGCAATTCCTAAATCCTGTACTTTGCCGATTGTTGCTGCTGTTATTTTAATTTCACTCTCCTCATTGCTAATCAATATTGACCCTGCTCCAGTAACAGTTGAGTTTGCTGTCTCTGGCTTTTGCCCTCCGTATTCTGTTGGGTAACGAAATTGTCTTTCAGCCGTCGCATTATGACTACTTACTGTAGCTAAAATACGATTCGCAAATCCACCATCTATAAAAGCTGATCCAACCGCCAAAGTTTCCATTGACGTCGCACAAGCGCTGAACATCCCTAAAAAAGGAATACCATACTCACGAGCAACATAATTTGCTGTCACTGTTTGGTTTAATAAATCTCCCGCTAAAAAGAAATCAATTTGCGATTTTTTTATATTCCCTTTTTGCATCGCTTGTTGAATTGAGTCTGACATTAACCTTCGTTCAGCAAGTTCCCAGTTTTCCTCTCCGCAATGTAAGTCAGAATATGAAATATCAAAATCCTTTCCAAGAGGGCCTTCAGCTTCTTTCGGACCGACAGCAGTACCAGTTGCATTCACGAAGATATCATTTTGAAATACCCACGTTTGTTTTCCTGTCAATCTCATACCCACCCCTCCTTTAAGACATTAAAATTTGAAATGTATATCTTATTAACCCGATAATGTATGCACCGACGACTCCAAATACAATGACACTTCCTGCAAGCTTAAACATGTTAGTAGCGATTCCTAGAACAATCCCTTCACTCCTATGTTCTAGTGCGGCACTCGCCATAGAATTCGCAAATCCAGTAACTGGTACTGCTGATCCCGCTCCAGAAAACTGCCCGATTTTATCATATACACCACACCCTGTTAAAATTGCTGATAGTAAAACAAGAGTTGCAACTGTAGGATTTCCTGCCTCTTTCTCACTAAAGTGAAAGTAATGTATATAAAATTTCATCAACACTTCTCCCGCCGTACAAATGAGTCCACCAACAAGAAATGCCTTCACACAATTTATGAAATAGTTCGGTTTTGGATGGTACTCCTTCACTTTATTTATGTAATCGTCCTTCAATTTTCGCCCTGCCATATATATTGCCTCCTACTTTACGAAATAAATCCAGTGAAACAACGAGCCTATTACTTTCCCAAGTACAAGAGCAACGAGTAAAACAACAATTTTCCCCTCTACCCTTACTCGTTTCGCTAAAATAGGTAAAACGTTTAACACTTCCGTTAACGCCGCAGCGAGCATTCCAATGAATGTGCCACAAAATATCCCTAATATAACAAGCCAATATTGTGACGCTTGAAATGTAATATTTTTCAAACTACACCAAGACCCTGCTAAAGTACCTGCAATGACCGCCCACTCAAAATATTGAATATGCTTTCCACTTCTCGTTAATTGAGCTAAACGAGGGATTATACCTAGTACAGCTAAAAACGCGACATATCCGCTACCTACTGCAATCCCTCCAGCTAAACCAATTAATACAACAAATGCACATTCAATCATCAGCAATCTTTTTCATATTATCCTTGTTTTCATGAACAATTACATATTGATCAAGCGACTGCTGATATTGAAACATCTCAACTTCTAATGGGCTCGGCTCTTCATTAATTCTCTTTTGAAATACATGATTAAAAAATAAGACCATACCTAATCCAAGACCTAATGAATAAGGAATTTGAAATAAAAGTGGTTGCGCCTTAAATTCTCCAGTAATCATGTAATATAACCGTTGGTGTACTTGTTGCATACTTACATCTTCATGGAAATAAATGATCGCAAGGGCCGCTCCAATGAAAAGTAACAACCATACAAGTCCGAAGAAAACCGGATGCACTTTCTTTTTTTCATATATAATTTCAACAAGAGTTTGTCCAGAACCAAGTAAATTAATTTGTATGTGAGCCGCTTTTTGTTGAATAATCTCAATCACTTTCATAACATCAATTACAACATGTGTTTTATCATGCGCTGTTATTTTGTAGACTATCTCATTTTGTAACGACTCAACTACCAAAGAATCTCCGGCAAGTTGCGCAACATCGCTCAGCTTTACTTCATACGTAGGAGACACTTTTAAGCGATTGCGCATTTTAATATAAATCGTTTGTTCCAATTTTCATTCACCCCTTCACTCTTCCTCGTAGTTGTAGTATGGTTATTGGAATTTTTTCTAATACAATTTTTTCATAAAAAAAACATCTGTACCATTTCGGTACAGATGTTTTTAGCTTATGTCTTTTTCTTAAATAAATTTGCAATACTTAATGCAAGTCCTCCCCAAATGACTACCATACCTATAACCATCATCATAATCGCTGATCCGCTCATCATGAAACACCTCGGTCCTTCCATTCTTTTTCAAGCTGGGCAGAGTCTGAATGTATTTGTGCATTCCATTTCTTCAGACTAATGACTAGTGCAACTATAAGAAACGCTGCCGCTATCGACCAACCATACGTTACAACAAACTCTGTTGGATAACCTCCGTAGTTCTTTTTAATGTTTTGGATTGTACCATCAATTAACATATACCCTAACATAAGTGGAGTAATAACGAGTAAACTCACTCTCCAAAACGTTCCTAACTTTATATCAGATACAAAGTTTGCATGATTTTGATAAACTGGTAAACGGCGTAGAATTAGTCCTATTGTAACTACTTCAACGAGTGCAATTGTAATCAATCCAAAATTGTTAGCGAAGTAATCAACAACATCTAGGAACATAAGTCCACCACGCGTTGCAAAAACAAGAGAAACTAATACTAATAGCGTTCCCATAATTCCAATCGTCTTTTGACGACTCAAACCGAATTTTTCAGATACAGCGGCAAAGCATACTTCTGCAAGTGAAATGAGTGATGTAATTCCAGCAACAGTTAGAGATAAGAAGAATAATACACCAAATAACGGCGACATCGGTAACTCATTAATAATTTGCGGGAATACTACAAATGCAAGTCCTACACCAGCACTAGCTACTTTATCAACCGGTACCCCCATGTTATTCGCCATAAATCCAAGAGCTGCAAAGACACCAATACCTGCCAATAATTCAAATCCTGAATTTGCAAATCCTGTAATAAAAGCATTATTTGTTGTATCTGAGTTTTTCGGTAAATAACTAGAATACGTAATCATAATTCCGAATGCTAAAGATAAACTAAAGAAAATTTGACCGTAAGCAGCAAGCCATACTTTCCCATCAAAAATACGACTCCAATCTGGTTTAAAGAATGCATCTAGCCCCTGCATCGCACCTTCCATCGTCACTGCACGAACAACGATAATAAGGAACATAACAACTAGTAAAGGAATAAAAATGCGGTTAACAACTTCGATTCCTTTTCTAACTCCTTTAAATGCAACACCAAGCACAATAATCCAAACGAGAGCCAATGGAATTAATACTTCTGGTACGAGCCCACCGAATTGTCCTGGCTTATCTGCAACATGTAAATATTCTTTAAATAAAAATGATTGCGTGTCTTTCCCCCATGCTCCAGTAATTGCAAAGTACGTATATGAAATAGACCAAGCAATGATTACAGCGTAATATGTTGAAACAATAAATGTCACACACATTTGCCACCACCCAATAAATTCAGCACGTGGATGAATACGGACGAATGTAAGTGGCGCCGAACCACGATGACGATGCCCAAGAGCAAACTCGAAAGCTAACAATGAAATACCAGTTGTTAATAATGCAAATAAGTACGGTAAAAAGAATGCGCCTCCCCCGTTTTCATACGCTGTATAAGGAAAACGCCATATATTCCCTAGTCCAACAGCGGAACCGATTGCTGCAAAAATAAATCCAGCCCTCGTTCCCCATTGTTGCCTCGTTTCCATGTTTCCTTCCCCCTTTGTGACAAGTTCATACTTGGATTATAGTTTAAATTAACTGAATTATCAATAAATTCTGTAATTTTTTTAGCAATAGTTGGAATCTTCTCCTTTTCGTGACAATAAAAAAATCGAATAGATAGCTATTCATCTATTCGATCTTTCATCTGTTTTAATATTTTCTTTTCAAGTCTTGAAACTTGTACTTGCGAAATGCCTATGCGCTCCGCTACTTCTGATTGGGTTTGGTCTTTATAATAGCGCAAATACACAATTAGCCTTTCTCGTTCATCCAATTCTCTAATTGCTTCTTTTAAAGCAATTTTATCAAACCATTTCGTTTCCGATTGATCTGCAATTTGATCTAAAATAGTAATTGGATCTCCATCGTTTTCATACACAGTTTCATGTATCGACGAAGGAGCACGACTCGCTTCTTGCGCCAGAACAACTTCTTCCGGCGTTAGTTCAAGAGCCTCTGCTACCTCATTAATCGTTGGAGCCCTTCCAAATTCTTTCGAAAGCTCGTCTCTCATCTTTCGGACTTTGTTTCCTGTTTCTTTTAAAGATCTACTTACTTTCACTGATCCATCGTCACGTAAAAATCGTTGTATTTCACCGATAATCATTGGAACTGCATATGTTGAAAATTTCACGTCGAAAGATAAATCAAATTTATCTACCGATTTTAAGAGTCCAATACATCCAATTTGAAATAAATCGTCTGGTTCGTATCCTCGATTAAGAAATCGCTGCACAACCGACCATACGAGACGCATATTACTTTGAACGATTGTATCTCTCGCTTGTTGATCTCCATCTTGACTTTTTTGAATTAACGCTTTTAGCTCGTGGTCCTTTAACTGAGGTTTCTTCTTCTCATTTCTGACCTCTATGTCCATTGGCTATTCTCCTTAATTGCATAGAGCGTTACTATTTGATAAGTATTTTGTCAAATGGATTGTTGTCCCGAAAGATTCGTTTGAAATAACTTCTACTTCATCCATAAAATTTTCCATGATAGTAAATCCCATTCCGGAACGCTCTAATTCAGGTTTAGTTGTAAAAAGGGGTTGTCTTGCCTCATCTAAGTTAAAGATACCAATCCCTTCATCTCGAATCGTGAGTTTCACCATTGCTTCTTCCAAAATCACTGAAATATAAACAACACCTTCTGCATTTCCTTCATACCCATGAATAATTGCATTTGTAACCGCTTCTGACACAACTGTTTTAATCTCTGTTAGTTCTTCCATCGTCGGGTCTAATTGCGCAATAAAAGCAGCTACCGTAACACGAGCGAATGATTCATTCTGACTTAACGCTGAAAATTGAAGGTTCATTTCATTTCTCATTTATGCCACCCCCAACGTCGCGAGCGCATGCGCTTCACTTTCTTCTAAACGAACAATTTTGAATAGGCCTGACATTTCGAATAAACGCTTAACAGGAGGTGAAATTGCACAGACAACCATTTCTCCACCTAATCCCTTTACATGTTTATATCGGCCTAATATAACGCCTAAACCAGAACTATCCATAAATGTTAAGTTCTCTAGGCTCAAAATAATATGATGAACACCATGTGTCTCAATCATATCTGTGACTTTCGTTCGCAACTCTTCAGCAGTATGATGATCTAACTCGCCCTCTAGCCTCACACATAAGATGTCACGTTTTACTTCTAAATGCATGGAAAGACTCACACGATTTCCTCCTTATGCTCAAACTTTACTCATTAACATAAGATTTTCGTGATATAAAATCAGAATCCTTCCTACTGACAAAAGAAGAACTATTTCGTCATAAAGTGAAACCTTTCAGCAATTATTTCAGTAAATACGAACAGAAAAACGTCAAAATTTTTGCCGCTATTTTGATGTTGAAAACATCCCAAAACTTCTTTTAAATAACTCCCACCAGCTCGCTGCCTCAACATCTTCTTTCGCTACAATTGTTTGTTTTAATAAAACATCTTTATCTCTTTTAATAACAAGTGTGCCAAGTGCATCACCTTTTTTAATCGGTGCCTTCACTTTCTTTTCAGCAATCACTTCTTGTTTTACTTTGTCCATATTTTCGCCCTTCTTCATAAGAAGAGACACATTGTCTGACGCAACTAAATCTACTTTTTCTTCCTTACCTTTTCCTACTTGTACAGTCTTAATTTTCTCACCACGTGTATACAATTTCTTTGTCATGTATTGTCCAAATGCATAATCAAGAAGCTTCGTTACTTGATTGTTCCGCTCTTTTGATGTAGGTGCGCCCATAACAACTGAAATAACACGCATACCATTTTTCTCAGCCGATGCTGTTAAACAATATTTCGCTTCTGTCGTAAAGCCCGTTTTCACTCCATCTACTCCAGGATAAAAACGTACTAGCTTATTCGTATTAACGAGCCAAAATTTCTTATCCGTATTTTCACGTAAATAGTCTTCATATTTACCTGTATATTTTCGAATAAGTGGATACTTCATCAATTCTTTCGCCATAATAGCCATATCATTTGCTGTGGAATAATGATCTTTCGCCGGGAGACCTGTTGGGTTTTGAAAATGTGTATTTTTCAGTCCTAAATCTTTCGCTTTTTTGTTCATCATATTTACGAATCCTTCTTCTGAACCAGCGATATGCTCGGCTACTGCAACAGATGCATCATTTCCAGATGCAATTGCAATGCCCTTTAACATTTCATTTACAGTCATCTCTTCCCCAGGTTCTAGAAAAATTTGTGATCCGCCCATTGAAGCTGCGTGTTCACTCGCTCTAACTTTATCGTTTAGTTTTAGTTTTCCTTTTTCAACTTGTTCCATAATTAATAGCATTGTCATAATCTTTGTCATACTAGCAGGTGGTAACTTTTCATTCGGATTTTTATCAAACAAAACTTTACCTGTATCTTGCTCAATTACGATCGCTGACGACGCTTGTTCCGCTAACTTCGGCGCGGCTTCTTCTGTTTTCTCCGGCTTCGTTTTCTCAGATTGCGCAAAACTAACTGAAGTACCAGAAAGCAATAACATGAAACAAACAAGTATTCCAAAAACTCGCTTCATGACTAACCCTCCATTCTATATCAAACCTATTTTTTCCAATTTACTCATTTTTAATACCATATTTTTCTATTAATTTCATTTGACAAATAAAGTAATTGCCGATATTGTATTAAGTGTATTACACGTAGTAGTACACTTAATACTCATCAGGAAGGAGACATTGCTCTTGCATATTCAACTTGATCCAAGAAGCAACACTCCGATATGGGAACAAATTGTTCAAAATATAAAAGAGCTCGTACTAAAAAATATGTTAGCTCCAAGTGATAAGCTACCTTCTGTACGCGAGCTCGCTTCTTTGCTCGTTATAAATCCAAATACAGTAAGTAAAGCTTATCAAGAATTAGAGCGACAAGGGATTATTGAAACATTACGAGGAAAAGGAACATTTGTAGCCCAATCGATTACCCCAACATTAGACGAAAGGAAAATCGCTATGGTTGAAAAGCAATTTCATCAATTATTACTAGAAGCCTCTTATCTAGGGATTACGAAAGATAAAATTCACGATTGGATAGATTCATACTATAAAGAGATTGGAGGAAATACAGATGCTGAAAGTGACAAACTTGAAGAAAACAATTGATAACCAAACGATTTTAGACGATGTTTCTTTCACATTACAAAAAGGTAGTATCGTCGGATTGCTCGGAAGAAATGGCGCAGGGAAAACAACTTTATTACGAACGATGGTCGGCATTTTAGACCCCGATGAAGGAACTGTTACATATGAGGATATAGATGTTCATAAGCATCCTGAAATTAAACAAAAAGTTGTATACGTTCCAGATTCTACTAATATATTAAACGGATATACAGTGAAGGAAATCGTGAAGTTTTATAAAGCAGTTTATACTGCATTTGATGAACCATATTTCTATGAACTGTTAGAACGTTTTAATTTACCAAACAAACGTATTCGTAGTTACTCAAAAGGAATGAAAGCACTGCTTGCGATCATTTTAGCTTTCGCTGCAAAAGCAGAATATATCATTTTAGATGAACCGACAAACGGACTTGATCCTATCGTTAAAAGACAGATTCTACAATTTCTCGTTGAAGAAGTAGCAGAGAAAGAAATTACAATTTTCATCTCCACTCACCATTTAGACGAAGTTGAAAAAATTGCCGATACAATCATTATTTTAAAAAGACATACAATAGATTCTATTACATCACTAGATGATGCAAAATCACGATTTGCTAAAGTCCAAGTTGCTTACGAACGATCACTACCTCAAAAACTAGAAAACTTAAGCAATATTAAAATATTAAATCAAACAGGAAAAGTATATACAATCTTAATTAAGGGAAATGTGGCTACAACACTGGAGAAGTTCTATAAAGAGCAACCAATACTCATTGAAGAATTATCAATGTCACTTGAAGATGTCTTCGTTACGACACTTGAGGGGGATGGGTATGTTTCATAAGGCGCTGTGGATGTGGAATTGGAAGCGCGGGAAATATGCTGCGTTACTATTTTTCTTGAGTACACTTTATCTTTTATCTTTCGGATACTATAAAGCAGCTCAGCAACAACTTGCTAATTATTATAAATTGCAAGAAAAGGGAACGTTCTATTACTATTATGCTTTTTGGTCAAATACAGGTAATAGTTTTTGGCTAACCATTCTTATTATTTCCTTAGCTTGTCTATTAATAGGATGGGAACGTAGCAACCAGTCTAATACCCTACTTATGACAATGCCATTTACAAGAAAAGATATTTTCTTCTCTAAATGGGCTTTCGGTTCATTCTGGATTACAGGGTCTCTCCTTGTAAACTGGATCCTTATGTACGTTATTTATAGAACAACAATTCATTTTGAGTATCAATCATTTAGTCCATTTCATCGATACTTTCTTTATGCCATTGTTTCTTATGTTGCAGTCTATACAGCTGCATTATGTATCGGTACTTTTACTGGGAGCGTTGTTTCACAAGTTGTTTTTTGTATTCCATGGCTACTAATGGGACTTACATTTACTTCATTATTGTACAATTTTACAATAAACTATTTACATGCTACAGATACTAGAAATGAAAACTTGTATCAACAGCTTGATGAAATCAATCAAAAAACAAATATAGTTGCACCGATATATAATTTCACGATTTATCACCAATATAATCCAGAATCACGAAAAAAAGAAAATAATCCAACTACTTTAAGAGATCCAGCATCTTATACGTATTATTCTGCTAAATCGATGTTAGTCCCTATTTTTTATACAATATTTTACTTACTACTTGGTGCATATTTATATACACGATCGCCAAATGAAAACACTCAAAAGATATTTATTTTCCAAAAACATTTACGAATATGGATATGGGGGACAACCATTTACTTTGCATTACTAGGTGGCTATAAAATAACTCAATTTAGTTTCTTATTTAACTACTATATCGGTTTGTTTCTCGCTGGAATCATTACTTATGTTGTATTATCACGCCTAACAAATTACAAAGTTTTTTAAAGGAGAGATCCTATGTTTCAAAAAGCTCTATGGCTAAGAACGTATCAACAAAGTAAATATGTTGTATGGCTGTTTTGGTTCGTTAGCTTCTACAATTTGTCATACAAATACTATATAGCATCGATTGAACAACAACACCTTCTAAAGATGCAAAAAGAAGGGGACTATATATATCATTACAATTTTGGTTTATCACTTATGGACCCTGTCATCTTTCAAGGTGGTGCACTTATCATTCTGGCCTGTACGTTAATCGGTTGGGAAAGGCAAAATAACTCCATTGATTTTCTTTGGTCTCTGCCTTTTAAACGTTCACACCTTTTTATGACAAAATGGTTGTTTGGTATTTGTAACATTGTAGCAGCTGTTAGTATAAACTGGGGACTATTTGCTATTATGAAAAAGATGACTTTTCATAATAAATATCAAGTGTTTTCCCCATTTCATTCTTATTTTATATACATGTTAATTGTATTAATCGCTATTTATACGCTTGCCTTGTGTATAGGAACAATTACAGGGAATATTATCTCGCAGGGACTTCTCACTGCAGCTATATTCATGTTCCCATTATTACTTCCACCACTTATCTCAGGAGTCATCGCTGTTCACTCAAATATTGACTTTCATGAGAACAGCAATGATATGAACCATTTCTTAGAAAACATACGTATTTCTGGTCCAGCAGAAGATTTTCGTATTAGATTTGATTATGATCCACATAGTGCCTATACCGATCCAGATGGAGTACGTCATAATGAGCCAAACTTTACATATGTTCCTACAGCAAAATTATTGATTGCACCTATTACACATATCATTATTTTATTACCACTCGGTCTGTATTTATATGCTCGTTCAGTCAATGAGCGAAACGGTAGCTTCTTACTATATCCGAAGTTACAAAAAATAGTTATGTACTTTGCTATTTTCTTTATAGGAATAGTTGGTGGTTTAGTCTTAGGGAGAGACAAATCATTACTTAATTTTTATATTGGATTTTTTGGCGCAAGCATAATTAGCTATTTTCTTCTATCTAAAATATTGAAATTGAAGGTCTCTTGGAACACTAAATAAATTCAACATTATCGTAATTTTGCTACAGGAGGGATTACATGTTTCATACAGCTTTATGGCTATATCATTATAAGCAAAGCAAGTACATTCTTTTACTCTTTGCTTGTAGTAGTTTTTGGTTTTTACCTATTAGCTACTTTAATGATTTACAGGTTCAACCAAACGAAGATGGTTATTTCAGCTATAGTTTAAATGGAGATACTCTTATCATTCCCTTCATCCCAATTTTCATATTACTTGCCTGTTCATTAATAAGTTGGGAAAGACAAAATCAAACAGACTATCTGTTATTTGCAATGCCATTCACAAGAAAAGAGCTTTTTCTTTCTAAGTGGCTATTCGGGACAATCACAATTATATTCATAATGAGTCTTAATGCCATCTTAATGTATTTCATCCTAAAGATTAATCTTTTTAACCAATATCACTCTTTTGGGCCAATGCGTACATTATTATGGTATGTTACCATTACATGGATTGCGATTTTTACAATAGCTATTTTTATCGGAACAATTGCTGGGAATGTTATTTCACATAGTATATTAAGCTTAGTTTTCATTATATTACCATCTGGACTAGGCATGTTACTGTTTCATTTTGCTTGGATTCACACAAATGTATCTACAACTGAATTTTTCCTTAAGAAAGCGAATTATACATCATATATAGAGAACGTTGAAGTTTTTGTACCTACTAATAATACTTATATATCTTATACATTCAATCCAAAAGTAAAGGAAGTAGACATAAATAATTTAAAAGAATCCGTTAAGGAGCGCCATCAATTTCAGCCTATCTGGAAGCTTATCACTCCGATTCTATATATTCTCATCCTTTTACCATTAGGAGTATTTTTATATGATCGGACCCCAAATGAAAATAACGGTAAAATATTATTATTCACTAAACTAAATGGTTTATTTATACCGTGTGTTACAATATGTTTTGCTCTATTAGGAGGCTGGATAACAGGTGGAAAAAACGATCCGCTATTAAGTTATTACGCTGGGTTCATAATAATAGGACTATTTAGCTATGTAATACTTCACTATTTGATAAATAAAAAATTTTTACTTCATACGAAATAGCCTCCTCTCAAAAGGAGGTTATTTCACATTCTCTCTCCTATCCCCATACACCATCTCTTCTTTCATCCCAAATCCATCGCCATTTTGCACAATTTGCTCTGTCGGTGCGACTACACTTTCAGCAATTTTCCATTCCCCGTGCTCTTTCACAAATACTTGCAGAAAATAGTTCATGCCATTTAGCTGATATGCATTTTCTTTTTTCACGTTATAGCGCACCGCAATGTAGTACACTTGAATATTTTCTTTTCCTACTTTTGATACGTATTGTGATAATCTTGGAATATACATAGATGCTTTCTGAAAAGGCAATTGCTTCGCTTTAACGAGCGATGAACTTGTTACATTACGCAGAGTGTCCTGATTACGAACATTATCGCTATGATGAAATAACACTGCGTTTTGCATAGAACGAACCCATAATTTCGAATATAAGACAGTATTATCGTTTTCAATGTACTTCACTTCTTTTTGCACCACTTGGATAGGGGTATCGGCGTACATGAATGTATGTAAGCAGAAAAAACTTCCAAGTAAAATGGTAAGTGCAGCAATATATTTCATAATCTTTCCTCCGATCTGTTTAATTAAAGTATCGGAGTTTCAAAATATTTTTATTCAAAAGAAAAAGGATAGGAAAGCTCTCGCTTCCTATCCTCATTTATTATAATACGCGGCCAAATAGCTCTAAAACCATTTCTATCTCTTGGTCGCTCCAACCTTTAAATTTCTCTTTATAATATTCTTTACGCACAGCTTCAAGTTTTTCAGTTACTTCTCGTCCGTTTTCTGTAATTTCTAAGTATACGATACGACGGTCTGAATTTGAACGTTTTCTTTCAACAAATCCTTTTCGCACGAGACGATCTGTTACAGCTGTAATATGACTGGAGGTTACGTTTACTTCACTCGCAATTTGCGAAGCCATCTGTGGACTTTTTAAAAATAACGCACGTAATACAGAGAATTCGTTATATGGCATATGCTCTGAAAAACGTGTATTAATATCATTTTGTAATAAACGTATCATCTTTCGAAATGATGCAGATAAATCTAAAATCAGTGTTTCTCTATTTTCGTTCACTAGCCTCGTCCCTTTTTTATCATATTTACACATATTATAATCTATAAATACCTATGTTGTATATGCTTTCTTCCCTCAACATTCTCATTTATGTAACTTTTTTCATACGATTTTCTTTTTTGTTCACACATATACATGTAAAAAAGGATGGTGAGCATAAATGCAAAGTGGAATGAATCCGTATTTACATAATATCCGTACGACAAATACTGGTAAAGAAGCTACTATTACTGTACAAGGAGAAGGCATTATAAAGGCAAAACCAAATGTTGTCATATTAACACTGGGCATTCGAACAGATAGTAAAAATGTAAAACAAGCACAAGAAGAAAATGCAGTGCAATCGAAACAATTGCTGGATGCACTCAAACAGCTCGGTATTGCCGATAAAGATATAGAAACCATTTCTTATACGATTACTCCTCAATACGAATATGTAAATGATAAAGCATTACTACAAGGCTACCGTGTGGAGCATTTGTATGAAATTACCGTTTTAAATGTGCAAAAAGCAGGGGAAGTATATGATATAGCCGTTACGAATGGTGCAAACGTAGCAAAAGGATTACGTTTTCGAATATCTCATCCAAATAAATATTATGAGCAAGCTCTCATTCAAGCTCTGCACCAAGCAGTAGAAAAAGCTCGTGCTATTGCGAGTACATACAATTTAAACATTAATCCTGTTCCCCTCTCACTCGTTGAAGAATCTGCCCAATTACCACGGGAGGTTGCATCCTATGCTACTTTACATGCACAAGCAGCCCCGCCCATTCAATCTGGAGAACTAGAAATCATTTCAACCATACGAGCCATTTTTACGTATTTATAAATAATTTCGTTTATAAGTAAACGTTATCATTTTCGTTGTTGTAAAAACATGATGTTCTGATATAATAAAGGACGGTGAGCTCTTACATAAGAGATATCACGGGTGGGAGAGGGATATGAAAAAGAAGGTTTAACATGAAAGGAATACTTGAAAGAACATTTAAATTAGACTTACACCAAACATCACCAAAACAAGAAGTTTTAGCTGGAGTCACGTCATTTTTCACAATTGTTTATATTATGATTGTAAATGCGTCAATCTTATCAGATGCCGGCATTCCTCTTGAGGCAGGAATTTTGGCAACTGTTTTCAGTTCATTTGTCGGATGTCTACTCATGGCATTTTGGGCAAATGCACCTGCTATTCTTGTCCCTGGTATGGGTGTAAATGCATTCTTCACGTACACTGCTGTGCATACGCTCGGTTTAACTTGGCAAGAAGCATTGGCAGCTGTTTTTATCGCCGGTATTATTTTTGCAATTGCTGCTTTTACACCGATTGCTCGCGTGCTTTCGGTATCGATTCCAAAGTCATTAAAGGAAGCGATCACTGTCGGTATCGGGTTGTTTTTAGCTTTCATCGGCTTGCAAAAAGGTGGTTTAGTCGTTTCGCATCCTAATACTGCTGTTGCAATGGGGAAATTAAGTAGTCCTGTCGTTCTTGCCACACTACTTACTCTTATTATCGCACTTGTGCTATTTGTGCGTAACGTACGTGGAAGCTTTTTATGGACGATTGCAATTGGCACTGGTATTGCATGGCTGTTTGGTCTTGTTGATACGAGTCAAATGGGAAATAGTTCGTTTTCATTCGCTAATTATGGCGACGTGTTTGGAGCTATGTCATTTGGGAAACTTTCTTCCTTACCATTTTGGATTGCAACATTCTCCTTAAGCATGGTGCTTATTTTTGAGAACATGGGACTTTTACACGGTTTATTAGAAGATGACCGTAAATTCCCACGTGCTTACCAAGCAAATGCAATTTCAGCAATGACATGTGGTCTATTTGGCACAAGCCCTACCGTTTCAACAGTAGAGAGTGCCGCAGGTATTACTGCAGGCGGAAAAACAGGTCTGACGTCTATCGTTACTGGGTTGTTATTCTTCGCATCACTGTTTGCGCTTCCGTTTGTCAAACTAATTCCTGATAGTGCCATTGCACCAATCTTAATTATTATTGGCGGCCTGATGATTACAAGCATTCAACAAATTCCTCTGAACGACTTTTCAGAAGGATTTCCAGCGTTTTTAATTATCGTTATGATCCCGCTCACATATAGTATCGCTGATGGCATTGCGTTCGGATTTATTGCTTATCCTATCTTGAAAGTTGCTCTTGGAAAGCGTAAAGAAGTCGCACCGTCCATGTATATCATTACATGCTTATTCTTAGCCATGTTCGTATTACACGCTATTGGCTAGTAAAAAACACCGAGGAAATCCTCGGTGTTTTTTTACTTAAACCAACCTTTTTTATAAAACCAAGCCATCATTCCGCCGCCAATTAACGCCATAATTAATAGACAAATAAAGTAACTATACTTCCCGCCAAGCTCTGGCATATGTGCGAAGTTCATGCCGTATACCCCTGCAATAAATGTTAACGGCATGAAAATAGTTGAGAAAACAGTTAATGTTTTCATAATATTGTTCATATGGTGGGAATTCAATGAAAAGTAACTATCTCGAATATCTGCTGTTAATTCACGGCTCGCTTCAATCATCTCTGTCAGTTTAAGCAAATGATCATGTATATCTTTAAAATAAATTTCATGATCGCTTATACCGTAAAAACGTGTTGAATTTAATATACGATACAATAAATCACGCATCGGAATAATCGTACGCCTTAGCTTAGATAAATCCGCACGAATATCAAATACTTCTTCTAGCACACTTCCTGCTGTCTCACCCGTTAAATTATCATCAATTGCATTTAAATGGTCTTCGATGTAATAAACAGGTGCGAAATAATCATCTACAATTTGGTCAATAATTGTATGTGCTACATGCAAAGGACTCTTCTTAATACGTTTCTTTTCACCGAGCGTTTTCCATACTCTTTCAATCGCATTGTTATGAGAGAAATGGAAAGAGACTATATATCGATCACTAATAAATAAATCGATTTCATGCGGTTCTAATCCGTCTTCTCCGAATGCATGAAGAACTAAAAAGTTATATCCATCATAAAAATCTACCTTTGGCCTCTGTACATACTCTACACAATCTTCAATTGCAAGAGGATGGAATTTGAAATGATCTTGTAAAATATATATATACTCTTCTTTCGTCGGCTTATATAAATCAAGCCAATACCATACGATGTTTTCTTTTTTCGTTTCTTCTAGCGAAACATCATATAAAACTTCATTTTTTTTCGTTATTGCACAAATTCTAATCATAATTTCACCCATTACTATTATAAACAAAAAATAGTAAAAAAAGCCAAGGAGAAATCTCCTCAGCTTTTTTTATCCCGCTATTTGCGGGCAGTAAGACCCCTACCTCAAAATTCAGCGAAAGCAAAGAAGTTAGGTGTGGGATCAACTGCCCGTAAAAGCCCGATTGGTTCAACTAATAATCAGTGGGTAATGAAGCCCCCCACTGATTAAAGTTTCACTTTATTACTTCGTTACAATTCCGTGTACTAAAGTCGGTGCATCTACGTGGTCTTTAGCGATTTTCATGTTCTCATAAATTTTCGCTTTTACGTCTTCAACATTTTCGCGGTTTGCGTAAATTGTAACAAGAGAGTCACCTTTTTTCACGCTATCGCCTACTTTTTTGCGAAGCATTAGACCAACTGCTAAATCAATTTCAGACTCTTTCGTTGCACGCCCTGCTCCTAAAAGCATTGCTGCTGTTCCGATTTCATCTGCAACGATTTCCGATACGTAACCGTCTTCTTTTGCTTCCACTTCAATTTTAAATTGTGCTTGTGGCAATTTAGAAGGATCATCAACAACAGATGCATCGCCGCCTTGCGCTGATAAGAACGTTTTAAATGATTCTAGCGCTTTGCCGTTGTTCATTACTTCAATTAACTTTTCACGAGCATCTTCTAAAGATGAAGCTTGTCCAGCAAGGTATACCATTTGACTTCCAAGCGTTAAACATAACTCTTCTAAATCTTTTGGTCCTTTACCTTGTAATGTATCAATTGCTTCTTGTACTTCTAATGCGTTACCAATAGCCTCACCAAGCGGCTGGCTCATATCAGAAATAACTGCCATCGTATTACGACCAACGTTATTACCGATTCGTACCATTGCTTCTGCTAAACGTTTTGCATCTTCGTCTGTTTTCATAAATGCTCCTGCTCCAGTTTTTACATCAAGAACAATTGCATCTGCACCAGCAGCAATTTTTTTACTCATAATCGAGCTTGCAATAAGCGGAATTGAGTTTACTGTTGCCGTTACATCACGAAGTGCATATAACTTTTTATCAGCAGGTGTTAAGTTTCCACTTTGTCCGATAACAGCAATTTTATTTTCATTTACAAGACGCATGAATTCATTATTTTCAATTTCAACATGGAATCCTGGTACTGCTTCTAATTTATCGATTGTACCACCCGTATGTCCTAGACCACGTCCAGACATTTTCGCAACTGGTACATCTAAAGCAGCTACTAATGGACCTAATACAAGCGTCGTTGTATCACCAACTCCACCTGTTGAATGCTTATCTACTTTTACCCCTTCAATGGCTGATAAGTCAATTGTATCACCGCTATTTACCATTGCCATCGTTAAATCTGCACGTTCTTGATCATTCATATCTTGGAAGAAAATTGCCATTGCAAGTGAACTCATTTGATAATCTGGAATATTACCATTTGTGTATCCTTCAACGATAAAGTTAATTTCTTCTGTCGTTAATGCATGTCCATCACGTTTTTTTGCAATTAGGTCCACCATTCTCATTGTGAAGTCACCCCTTCATTTGTTTTACAATTGCTTTAACTAATGCTAAGAAGTTAGCTTTAACACGTTCTGTCGTTTCAATTACTTCATCGTGGTGAAGTGGTTGATCTAAAATACCAGCTGCCATATTTGAAATACAAGAAATACCCAGTACTTTCATACCCGCATGACGCGCTACAATTACTTCAGGTACAGTTGACATACCAACTGCATCTCCGCCAAGTGTACGAAGCATACGAATTTCAGCAGGTGTTTCATATACAGGACCTGTCATTCCAACATATACACCTTCTTGTACTTTAATATTTAAATCTGCTGCAACTTGTTTCGCCATTTCGCGAAGTTCTGGCGTATATGATGTAGACATATCAGGGAAACGTACACCCATTTCAGAATCATTTGGTCCGATTAATGGGTTCGTACCCATGAAGTTAATGTGGTCTGAAATTAACATAAGATCGCCTGGTTCAAATGATGTATTTACACCACCAGCTGCGTTCGTTACAACAACTGTTTCTACACCTAGTTCTTTCATAACACGAACTGGGAATGTTACTTTTTGCATATCGTATCCTTCGTAGAAATGGAAACGTCCTTGCATTGCTACTACTGTTACACCTTGAAGTGTACCGAATACAAGTTGACCTGCATGTCCTTCTACAGTTGAAACTGGGAATTCAGGGATTTCACTGTATGGGACTGTTACTGCATTCTCGATTTCATCTGCTAATACACCTAGCCCAGATCCAAGGATTAGTCCTACTTGTGGTGTCTCTTGAAATTTCTCTTTTAAGTATGAAGCTGATTTTGTAATTAGTTCACGATTCATCTGTTTATCCCCCTATTTCTTTAGCTCGTTTAAGAAGCTTGTTCCATGTTCTGGCATTTTAACATTAAAGTTTTCTGCTACAGTTGCCCCAATATCAGCAAATGTTTGACGAAGTGATAACTCTTGTCCGCCTTCTTTCATGCTTGGGCTATATGCTAATAACGGTACATATTCACGTGTATGATCAGTACCGTAGTGAACTGGATCATTACCGTGGTCTGCTGTAATTAATAATAAATCATCTTCTTTTAGTTTTTCGAATACTTCTGGAAGACGTGCGTCATATTCTTGCAGAGCTTCTCCGTACCCTTGTGGGTCACGGCGATGACCAAATAAGGCATCAAAGTCAACTAAGTTTAAGAAGCTAATACCTGTAAAGTCCATATTTAATGTATCTACAAGCTTGTCCATTCCATCCATATTTGATTTCGTACGAAGTGATTCAGTTACACCTTCTCCATCATAAATATCAGCAATTTTACCAATAGCAATTACATCATAATCGCTATCTTTTAGTTCATTCATTACTGTGCGGCCAAATGGTTTTAACGCATAGTCATGACGATTTGGTGTACGTGTGAAGTTTCCTGGCTCTCCAACGAACGGACGAGCGATAACACGTCCTACCATGTACTTCTCATCTAATGTTAATTCACGTGCGATTTTACAAATTTTATATAGCTCTTCAAGTGGTACTACTTCTTCATGAGCTGCGATCTGTAATACACTATCAGCAGAAGTGTAAACAATTAAAGAACCTGTTTCCATTTGTTCTTGACCAAGCTCATCAAGAATCTCAGTTCCAGAAGCTGGTTTATTACCGATAATTTTACGACCTGTCTTTTCTTCTAATTCATCAAGTAATTCTTTCGGGAATCCTTCAGGAAACACTTGGAATGGTGTATCAATGTAAAGGCCCATGATTTCCCAGTGACCTGTCATTGTATCTTTACCTGTAGATTTCTCTTGCATTTTTGTATAATATCCAAGCGGTTTCTCTACTTTAGAGATTCCTTTCATTTCACGAATATTACCAAGGCCTAATTTCACCATGTTTGGCATGTGTAATCCATTCATATGTTCAGCGATATGACCAATTGTATCAGAACCTAAATCACCAAACTGCTCAGCATCTGGTGCTTCACCGATTCCCACAGAGTCCATTACGACTAGGAAAATACGTTTATATTTATTCATAACTGCAACCTCCTATATGTTCAGTTCTACTTCTTGTAGTATGTTCAAAACGCTATAAAGTGAAACTGTTATCAATGGGAATTATCTTTCGTCCTCATTATTAAACAGTACTGCTTTAAATCATTCTCTAACTTTTTCGTTTTACTTTCAAACGAATCAAAAAAAAATCTAGTTTTTTCCAAGTCAGATGTCAGACATCTGATATTGATATCATAACATGTTTACGCTTTCTTTTTAATACATTTTCGTAGAATTTCTCATTTTCTTTACCCTTCTATTGTAATCCATTCTGCAAAGAAGTGCTAATCATTTCATGACTTATTTCCTAAAATAAAAAGCAGCTCTAAAGAGCTACTTTTTATTTTACTTCTACTGTTTCTTCTTTATGTTCATGTAGTTCACCTTTTCTTACATGAACTTTCACTTTATAAGCACCATTCTCTTTGAAAGTATGTTTACTTTCATACTCCCCTTTATCCCCCTCTTTCGCCGGAATAAATTCGTGTTTTTCAACGCCGTCTTTCCAAATCTCAAGTTGTACTTCAGCACCAGTTAACGCTTCTTCTTTTTGTTTTAAATGAACTTTCATTGTTGACTCAGCATTTGCTTTAATATCACCAGCCATAAGATGTATCATCGTATCACTTTTATGATCCCCATGACCTTCTTCTTTTTTCGCATCTTCAACTTTTGCATTTCCCACAGCCACTTTTACTTCTGGCATAACATGCATTTCACGTGCATTTGTATGAGCAATAACATGATATACTCCATCCGTTTCGAATGTTTTTTCTACAGCATAAACACCTTTTCCTTTATGCTTACCATTTAACATCTCGTGCTTTTCGTCGCCTGCTTTCCAAATTTCAAACTTTACATCATCAGCATCTGTTACTTTTTCTTTTCCTTGTGTAACAAGTGCTTGTACTTCTGTTTTTTCACCTGGTTTAATTTCTTTCGGATTCGTTTGAACTGCTACTTTTACAGCTTCAAGTTTTTGTTCTTTTTTCGGTTCTTCTTTGTTTGTATTACAGCCAGCCAATGCTAGCATCGCGATAAACAACGTAATAATAAGTTTTTTCATCATCATTTCCTCCTTCATACTTTATTTAGTATAGAGGAAATACATTGTAATATTCCAGTCCTCTGCTGAAAACAATGTACGAAATATTTGTGAAGTTTCTGTGAAATGGTTCACTCTTCTTAATCTATGAAAAAAGAGCATAGTGACTATGCTCTCGGGTGAAACTGTTTATATACATCTTTTAATCTAGTTTTTGAAACGTGCGTATAAATTTGTGTCGTCGAAATATCTGCATGTCCAAGCATTTCTTGTACAGCACGCAAGTCTGCCCCGTTTTCTAATAAATGCGTAGCAAAAGAATGGCGTAACGTATGCGGTGTAAGCTCTTTTTCAATATTCGCTTCTTTCGCTAATCGTTTTAAAATTTTCCAAAATCCTTGTCTCGATAATCGGTTACCATGATGGTTTAAAAAGAGTGCATCTACTGCTTTTTTACCCATCAATTCTCTTCTTCCTTTTTCAATATACTTTTGAATCGCTTCTGTTGCTAAGCTTCCTAATGGAATAATTCTTTCTTTATTCCCTTTCCCAACGCAGCGAACAAACCCCATCGTTAAGTGTACATCTTCTAAATTTAATGCAATTAATTCTGAAACACGAAGTCCTGTTGCATACAACAACTCTAACATTGCCTTATCACGAATCCCAAAAGTACTTGCCGTTTTCGGTGTTTGAAGCAATGCTTCCACTTCGTCGATTGATAATACTTTTGGTAATTTCCGTTCCCCTTGTGGCGTTTCAATATGTACCGATGGATCATGCTCCACTGCTCGTTCACGAAGTAAAAATTGATGAAACGAACGAATCGATGCAATATGACGCGCCAATGTTTTTGAAGATTTCCCGTTTTCTTTTAAATGCTGCAAAAAGTTAACAATATGCAAGCGTGTCACTTCATGAAACGTCTTCGTTTGTTCTACATTTTGCAAATACTTCACATAGCTCTTCAAATCGCGTTCATAAGATATAACTGTATTTTTCGCTAAACCTTTTTCAACAATCATATAATGAATAAAATCTTTTAATTGATCTTCCAATCTACACTACTCCCCATTTTCATAGAAAAACATCATTCTATTTACGAAAGCATCCTTTTCCGGCTCCTCATTCCCTGATACTTTTTCTACAGTCTCTTCTTTTGGCTTTTCATAACGATGGTAACTTTCATATTCTTCATTTATCCATAGTATAGCGAAATAAAACAAAATCGTACAACTTGTAAATAATAAAAATACTTTCATCCCATCAAAAGTTAATTTTAAAGCTCGGCGCATTGTAAATTCCTCCAAAATATAAGTTATTACAACATATGCCAAGCTTTCACCAATTTATACCTTATTCAAATAAAAAACCTCTTCCTAGTTAAATAGGAAAAGGTTATTTTTCATCCGTTTCATTTTCTTGACAATTTTTACAAATCCCATGGAATGTTAAACGATGATCTTTCACCTTAAAGCTCCAGTCTCGTTCCACTTTATTCTCCACTTCACCAAGTAAATCTTCTTGTATTTCTTGTACAGCACCGCATTGTGTACAGATTAAATGATGATGGAAACGCTGTGCACCTTCTTGGCGTAAGTCATAACGCGAAACACCGTCTCCAAAGTTAATCTTATCGACAACTTTCAACTCAGACAATAACTCTAAAGTTCGATAAACGGTTGCTAATCCGATCTCTGGCGACTTTTCTTTTACAAGGAGGTATACATCTTCTGCGCTTAAATGATCTTCTTCATTTTCTAGCAGCACACGAACTGTTGCTTCACGTTGTGGTGTCAATTTATAGCTCGCTGCATGTAATTGCTTCTTAATTCGTTCAATTCTTTCTTCCATTCGGTACTACTCCCTCCTCGCCACTCTTATACCATTATATCAGAAGAAGGGCTCCTGTCAAAAGAAAAACAATAAAAACAAATTGATAATTATTCTCAAAAAGTATTTATTGTTTGTTAATAGCCTCCACAACTTCTTTCATTAAAACTGGTGATGCATACGCTTCGACACTGGAAGCAATAGCTAATACCGCTCCAATCACGAGAAAAAAGCATGTATAGCGAATTAATAACGGTAATAGTGGCTCAGTTATTTTCCGGATAAATTGATGCCTAATCATTCTCAAGGAAAAGCTTGCAGCAATTGTTGTCATTACGAGAAATACAGGAATTATAATTAAATTTTGTGGCAATACAGATACAAATGCTAATAATAGTCCATTCCATCCGTGCTGACTTACTAAAAAACCTACTGTAAATCCAACAACTACCCCTTTTAAAAATAGTAAGATAAAAATGAGCGGCAACCCAATAATTGAAATCCCCAAAATCCAAATAAAGCCGATATATTTTAATTGCGAAAAGTAACTTTCTCGAAACATTTCGCCTGCGACAGCAAATTCTCCTTTAGAAACTTGTCCAAAAAAACGCTGTAAATAAAATGATAAATCTTGCTTTTGGTTTATTTGTAAACTATTCACAAGAATCGCTCCAAATATTACTCCCATCAGTAATAAAACCGCATTAAATATATATAGTGAAGAATTTTCCTGTATGTGAGACATTACACGGTCTTGCCACGTTTTTCGCCACATTTCCCTTCCCTCCGTTCACACTCTTACTAAAAATGTATGAAAGAAAGAAAAAAAGTATGACGAATTAACATTGAAATTCCGCTCTACTTTGCTAAACTAAAAAGTAGAGAATAGGAGGGATTTCTCTTGAAACCATTATTATTAGATTTTCCAACATTATTTCAAACTGAGCGCTTGCAAGTACGTAAGCCGTTTCCAGGTGATGGCACAGAAGTATATGAAGCAATCCAAGCTTCTCTAGAAGACTTATTACCATGGATGCCAATTACAGCTGAAACAGAAGAGCGTGCTGAAGAAATTGTTCGCGAAGCTCACGGACAGTTTTTACTTCGTGAAACACTTGATTTCCACTTATACGATAAAGTATCTGGTACATTCATCGGAGCTATTACTCTCAAGCCTGAAAACTGGGATATTCCAAAGTTTTCACTTCACTTCTGGCTACATAGCGCTTATACAAAGCATGGCTATATGACAGAAGCCATTAAAGGTGCGATTCAATTTGCATTTGATAAACTAGGTGCTAGAAGAATTGAAATTCGTACTGATGCAACAAATATAAACGCATGTAACTTAGCAGAACGTCTAGAATTTATTTTAGAAGGTACAATGGAAAATGATTTCCTAGCACCCGATGGCAACTTACGCGATGCACGTGTATATGCAAAAATCAACTAAAAACACTCGCCTTAGGCGAGTGTTTATTTTTGTAATTGTAAATATTGTACTGCAAACATCGTCTTAGCATCATGTATGCGAAGGTCTTTCATAAGATCAATCGCTTCTTCTAATGACACTTCCATTAATTCCACAAATTCATCTTCATCTAAAGCTGCTTTATTTTCTTTTTGTTTTAATCCTGTCGCTTTATATACATATAAAATCTCATCTGCAAAACCAGGTGATGTATAGAAAGATGTAATAAGCTCCATATTTTCACATACATATCCTGTTTCTTCTTCTAATTCACGAACTGCTGTTACCTCTGGCTTTTCCCCAGGTTCTAACTTCCCAGCAGGAATTTCCACAATTGCCTTTTCGAGAGCTTTACGATACTGCTCAACGAGTACAATTTTCCCCTCATCAGTAATAGCAATAATAGCAACTGCCCCAGGGTGATTTACGATTTCACGTTTACTCATTTCTCCATTTGGTAATACTACATCATCAACACGAACTTTTATAACTCTACCATCAAAAATCGGTTCAGTTTTTACTGTTCTTTCTGCAAGATTACTCATACTACTTCATCTCCCTGTTCTATTTCCTAATCGTTCTTCATACATTTTACCACATTGAAAGGAGCGTGATAGAAATGAAAGTTTACATTTTACCAAATCGCGTCACTTTAGTCGGCAAAGCATGGCAAATTCGTCATAAGCTAAAACAATATGGCAAAGAGTATACAACTGTACAAGAGTGGATTACAGCAAATAAAGTGAAACTTTAATCAGAGGGGGTTTGCGGAACAAAAAGTAAACGTTTGTCAACCTCCTTCCCCTTTCGTACAATAAAGATAAGGAGGTTGACCTATGAAAAAACGTCAATTAGGAAACTCAGATTTATATGTTACGGAAATCGGATTTGGCTGTATGTCTCTCGGTACATCTGAGGCTGAAGCTATGCGTATTATCGATGAGGCAATCGATTTAGGAATTAACTTTTTTGATACAGCGGACTTATACGATTATGGATTAAATGAAGAATTTGTTGGAAAAGCCCTGAAAGGAAAACGCGACCAAATTGTTCTTACAACAAAGGTTGGAAATCGATGGACAGAAGAAAAAAACGGTTGGTCTTGGGATCCTTCTAAAACTTATATAAAGGCCGAAGTAAAAGAGAGTTTACGAAGACTTCAAACAGATTATATCGATTTATATCAACTGCATGGCGGGACGACTGAAGATGCTATAGATGAAACAATTGAAGCCTTTGAAGAATTGAAAAAAGAAGGTATTATTCGTCATTATGGTATCTCTTCTATACGTCCAAATGTCATTCGTGAGTATGCAAAACGTTCAAATATCGTTAGTGTATTAATGGAGTACAGCCTTTTAAATCGTCGTCCTGAAGAATGGTTCCAGGCGCTTAATGAACATCAAATTAGTGTCATCGCACGCGGACCACTTGCGAAAGGCATTTTAACTAACAACAATGCAAGCAAGATAGAAAGAGTAAAGGAAAAAGATTACCTCTCCTATTCTTATGATGAATTACATACAACACTCGCGAGTGTAAAAGAAATTATAGGAGAAAAATCTTTAACTGGATCGGCCATTCAATACTGCTTACATAATGAAGCTGTTGCATCTGTTATACCTGGTGCAAGCTCTATTCAACAGTTGCAAGCAAATATACATGCTGGGGAACAAACGTCTTTAACAAAAGAAGAATATACACAACTTCAGCAAATTGTTAAATTTGATACATATACATTACATCGTTAAAAAAACGTTATCGTACAGGTCATAGCCATCAAGTTAAAAAAGAAGGTGTCCCAAAAGCTCATTAAAAATGACCTTTTGGAGACACCTTCTTTGTATTGATCTTTATATAGATGAGAAGTTGTTTTATGAACTGATTTAACGTTATGTTTATCTACTGAGAATAAACGATTATTATTTTTCTTATTTCGAACTAAAATTAATTGATTTGTAGCGTTCGGGCAACTTTCCCACCACTTTCTATAACCGTACAGATAGCGTTTTTATAACGTATCATATTTATCAGGATTCGTTCCTACATGTAAATTACGATTTAACGTATTAATTTGATCCATCTCTTCTTCAGTTAATGAGAAATCAAAAATAGTAAAGTTCTCTTTAATACGAGATGGCGTAACAGATTTAGGAATAGTCACAATCCCACTTTGAATATCCCACCTTAATATAACTTGTGCAGGTGACTTTTCATATTTTTTAGAAATAGCCTGAATAATTGGATGCTGGAATACTTCGCCGCCTCTCATTAAAGGACTCCACGCTTCCATTTGAATTTGCTCACCTTGACAGAAATCACGCAATTCAAATTGCGCTAACATTGGATGAAGTTCAACTTGGTTTACCATCGGCTTCACTTTGCAATTTGGTAATAACAGTTCTAAGTGATGTTTATGAAAATTAGAAACACCAATGGCACGCACTTTACCTTCTTCATATAGCTTTTCTAGAGCACGGTATGTATCAACATACTTCCCTCTGATCGGCCAATGGATTAAATATAAATCTACATAGTCCATTTGTAATTTCTTTAAACTTTTTTCAAACGCCCGAAGAGTCTCCTCGTACCCTTGGTCATCGTTCCAAACTTTCGTTGTAATAAACAAGTCTTCTCGCGAGATTCCTGATTCACGAATCGCCTCTCCGACACCGCTTTCATTTTCATATACAGTCGCTGTATCAATCGAACGGTATCCAACTTCTAACGCTGTTTTTACTGCTTGTTTTACTTCGTCGCCTTCTTTCGCTTTATAAACGCCTAAACCAATCATCGGCATTTTCACGCCGTTATGAAGTGTAGTTGTTGGAATATACACAGTCGTTCTCCCTTTCATCCTTACATTTTTTATAAACCACCACTTTATTTCAACAAGATTCATCCAAAAAGTCAAAACATACGTACAGTTTACATAATAATTTTATACACCTTTTAAAAAAATAACGTGAACTCAGCCATTCACGTTATTTTCTATCCATTCTTTCGCCTTTTCATCAACATTACGTACAAACTCATTTTTTCCTTCCGTATACATCGTGCCATCATATGTATATTTTTCCGCTAGTTCTTTCTTTAAAGTCGCATACGCCTCTGCTTCTTCACAATGAGCCATCATGTAATCACGAAACGATAAATGCCTTGTAATCTCAGGATTCCCTTTTTCAAATACGTGCAAGTGATACGAGCGTTTCTCCTCAGTTCCATGAATAAAAAAACGACGACCTGAAATACCATTTTCACCTTTCACAATATAACCAAGCTCGTCAAAGTGTTTGTTCCAATGATCAACTCTTTCAATACTATCTACTTCCATTATCATATCAATGATAGGCTTAGCCGCAAGTCCTGGCACTGATGTACTACCAATATGATGAATTTCCACCGTTTCTGGCATCGCCACTTTTAATCTTTCGGCTTCCATTTGGAATTTCTCACTCCAATGATTTTCGTACGAAACGACTACAATTTTCCTCATTCTAACTCCCCTTTTCTTACAAACTCGTCAAAAAAATGATCAGCGGCATTTCACTGATCATCTTTTTATTATTTAAAGTCTTTCCAAGTAAGGCTACTTTCACTTAAGAGTTCTTCAAATGATTTATTCTTTTCACGTTCTTTTTGTTCCTTACGCTTTCTTTCTTGCTCTGCTGCCTCTTTTTTCTCTTCTCTCACTTGCAACTCTTTTTTCTTATTCTTTAATTGTTGCATGAGCGAATCATTCAATTGATCACCTAGTGTAAGCGATTCTTTCTCTGGTTGGTTCATTTGAGATTGTCTTTGTGTTTGTCTTTGCTTCTTTTTCTTCATGCTGCCCACCTTTTTCTTTTTCCTCCATTATAGAGGATACACAATGAAATCGACAATAAAAAAGGCACATTACTTTCATCATTTCTATCATTTAACTTTTATAAATATGTAAATTTTTCGAAAAAACTAAATTTTATTGTAGCTATAATCCTATTAATCTATTAAAATTATGTCGTATGATGTCAGATTATAAAAAAAGGAGAAATTAATTATGTGGAAAAAAATCATTCCTGCTGTTGCTGTTTTAAGCACCCTTACTTTTTCAAGCGTATTCGCCGCTCCTCCATCTCAGACTCCTGCTGAACAAAACCGATACATAGACGTACAAATGCTTGGTATTAATGATTTCCATGGACAACTAGATACTGTAAAAAAAATTAACAATAAAGAAGCTGGGGGAGCTGATTACTTAGCTACTTATTTAAAAGAACGTAAAAAACAAAATCCTAATACACTTCTTGTACATGCTGGAGATATTGTCGGAGCTAGCCCACCAGTTTCTGCTTTATTACAGGACGAACCGACTATTGAATTTTTAAATGACTTAAAGTTTGATGTTGGTACAATTGGAAATCATGAATTTGATGAAGGCATCGATGAAATGCAACGCCTCATTTACGGTGGATATCATGAAAAAACAGGGAATTTCAAAGGAGCAAACTTCCCTTATGTCGCTGCAAACTTCTATAACAAATCAACTGGCCGCTTATTTTTACCACCATTTACTGTAAAAATGGTAGATGGAGTTCCTGTAGGGTTCATTGGAGTTGTTACAACGGATACACCGAATGTCGTTATGCCAACTATGCTAAAGAATGTACAAATTACTGATGAAGTAGAGGCTATTAATAAATCTACTCAGCAATTAAAACGTCTCGGTGTTAAATCTATCGTAGTCCTCGCGCATGTCGGAGGTACAACTGATGACACTGGTGTAACAAACGGTGACCTTACCCGCATTGCAAATGCAACAGATCCCGAAGTTGATGTTATTTTCGGCGGGCATAGTCATACGTACGTAAACGGTACTGTAAATAATAAACTCATCGTACAAGCGAACTCTTACGGAATGGCTTTCTCAGACGTAGATGTAACAATTGATAGAAAAACAAAAGATATTGTGAAGAAAAAAGCTGAAGTTATTACAACGTACCATGAAGGTGTAGAACCTGATAAACAAGT
Organism: Bacillus sp. MYb209; assembly: GCF_002975175.1. Taxonomy (GTDB): domain Bacteria; phylum Bacillota; class Bacilli; order Bacillales; family Bacillaceae_G; genus Bacillus_A. The sequence continues at coordinate 398,353 of NZ_PCNZ01000002.1, read as the reverse complement.
AAAACAAAAGTTAGATCAATATAAAGAAAAAATTGCACCGCTTGTAAATGAAGTTGTCGGAAAATCTACAGCACCTATCGACCGTAAACAAAACGATGCTGGTGAGTCTACTCTTGGAAATTTAATTGCCGATGCACAGCGCCAAACAATGCAGGCACAAATCGCTCTTATGAATCCTGGTGGAATTCGTAATGATCTAGACGCTGGAGATATTACTTGGGGCGAATTATACGGCATTCAGCCTTTCGGAAACCAATTAATTAAAGTAGATTTAACAGGTCAAGATATTAGTGATATATTAAATCAACAATGGCAAAAAGGCGCAACGAGAATGCTTCAAATTTCAGGTATTCAATACACTTGGGATGCAAATAAACCGAATGGCGAAAAGGTTACTAATATCCGTTTAACAAATGGTGAAGAATTAGTTTCCTCTAAAACGTATAGCGTAGTTGCAAATGCTTTCCTAGCTTCTGGCGGTGATGGATTCGTATCCTTTAAAAATGGAAAAAATGCTGAAACTGGTCCAAACGATTTTGAAGCATTAGTCGATTATGTAAAACAAGTGAAAGAACCAATTCAGCCGATTATTGATGGCCGTATTCAAAAAATCAACTAAATACTATTCAAACTAGTGCGTGACACTCGAAAGAAGAAGCTCCTTTTATATGCAAGGAGCTTCTTCTTTTAGAGTCATACGTATTGACATTCTTCTAGTGCAGTAAAGGATAAGCACATAGCCCCTTGTTTCCTCGTAGTATATAGAAAACTATAATAGGAGGGTTTGTATGTATTTCTATCCAAACAATGACGATACATTATCTCGACAAAACGACAAACTCATTCGTAGTATTGAGAAAGCAATTAACGGAGAATATAACGCCATTCATTGTTATGCTAAATTAGCTAATTTAGCTCCAGACATAAATGAACGAAATCAAATCCTTGAAATTCGGCAAGATGAAATAAAACATTTTCACCAATTTGTACAAATCTACACCCTTTTAACTGGTAAAAACCCTCAGCCACAAATCACTGAAGAATGTCCAACTCTTTATTTGAACGGATTAGAATTCGCTATACAAGATGAGCAACGAACAGTTGATTTTTACTTAGAAATTGCAGACGAAGCGACAAATCAACAAGTGAAAGAAACATTTCGGCGCGCAGCAGCTGATGAACAAAATCATGCCGTTTGGTTCCTATATTACTTTTCGAAACAAAACAAAAAATGAAATGAAATGAAATAAAGGATACACGCTCTTATATGGAACATAGTATCCTTTCTTTTATTTCTCTGGATACGTTTCATGATTAACATCATACCGTTGCAAAAATTCCTGTAGGGCTTCTTCTACAATTTTAGACTTTTGAATCCCTTTCGATTCCGATATAACATCTAGTCTTGCTAATACTTCTGTATTAATCGAAAAGGTTCGTTTCTTTTTCTCTGTGCTCCTACTTATAATTGGAACGCTTACTTCTTCTCTTTTTCTTAGCAATTCATAAATGCTTTGTAATTGTTCATAAATTAATAATTGATAGTCTGTTTTTGCATATTGAAGGGCAGTAGCTTCTTGGATTTGCAAATGACGTGGCTCTTCACCATCACCTATAAAGATACGTTTTTTCTGCTCTCCATCATATTCATATCCAATCACCCTTAATTTCTTTGATAATGTATATGGGCTCATTTCGAGCCGTTTCGCTATAATAGCGATTGATTCGCGTCTATTTAAAGAATCAATAATTTCTCCAATCGTCACATTCTCCCTCCTCTCTTAATCGCCTAAGCTTGAAATCTAACCAGTATGTTATGATACAATGATTTTCTAGTAGTATATGCAAAAGAAAGAGCCTGTGCGATTCATACCATTTAAGAAAAGGAGGTTTACATATGCTTTTTCGTAGCCATACCCCTCGGTTTTATAACGAAAAGAAGCAATTAATCCCTAACAGTATCGCTACGATAGAAAGCGTTATGATTAATGACCGGAAACAATCTCTCCTTATACGCGGACAAAACGTGGAACAGCCTATTTTATTATGCTGTCATGGCGGTCCTGGTATGGCACAAATCGGCTTTATTCGCCATTTTCAAAAAGAGTTAGAAAAGCACTTTATCGTTATTAATTGGGATCAGCGAGGGGCAGGTAAATCCTTTTTATGGCGGGATATCCAAACAAACTTTACGATTGATCAATTTGTTTCAGATGCAAAAGAGGTTATTCAATATCTTCTCAAACGCTTTAATAAGCAAAAATTATTTCTTGCTGGTCATTCTTGGGGGAGTATTATCGGACTACAAATCGCTAATCAATGTCCCGAATATATAGAAGCATACATCGGCATCGGTCAAATCGTACATATGAAGCAAAATGAAGAATTACTATATCAACATTTAATTAGCTCTGCCAAAAAACATGACCATAAAAAGGCATTAGCTTCTCTTTTAAAATTAGGGAAACCACCCTTTTTAGATACGAGACGCCTCATTATTCAAAGAAAGTGGCTTGGTACATTCGGAGGAGCAATCCAAAATGGATCTTCCTTTTCTTTCATACGAAAAGGCTTCTTTTCTCCTGAATATACGCTATTAGATTGGTTCAAATTTCTCGCAGGAAATTTAAAATCCGGAGTTTTATGGGAAGAGATGCTGACAATCGATTTCTTTTCATCTATTTCAAGTTTATCTGTTCCTGTTTATTTTTGTTCTGGTCGCTATGATTATCAAACTCCTTATGCACTCGTTCAACAATATTGCGATATCATTCAAGCTCCTATTAAAAAGATGATTTGGTTTCCAAACTCGGCACATTCTCCAGATTTAGAAGAGCCTGAGTTATTCGCTAAATCTTTACAATCAATTAAACAAGAACTATCTTTTCAACATTAATAACAAAAGGCGCTTTTACATTTCATAGAAAACATTTTATAATGATATGTCGCAAGTATATGTCACTGCAAACACTTGCTTGCCTTAACAGAATAAAAATTAGGGAGATTACATTTATTATGAACGCTGTACTCATCGCAGTAGCAGTCATGCTACTGCTTAGTTTGTTACGTGTCCAAGTCATTGTCGCCATTATCGTTGGAGCTTTAACAGGCGGACTTATCGGCGGACTCGGTATTTCAGAAACAATTAGTACTTTTACAGCTGGTCTTGGGAACAGTGCTCCTATCGCATTAAGCTACGCAATGCTCGGTGGATTTGCTATTTCCCTTTCAAAAACAGGACTTCCTGATGCAATGATCCAATCAGCTTTAAAATGGATTGGCAACGAACAAGACACGAAAAAACAAGTCTATTCTAAAATACTTATATTATTTATCATTTTAACAATGGCTTGTTTCTCACAAAATATTATCCCTGTTCATATCGCCTTCATCCCCATCTTAATTCCCGCACTTTTAAAAGTATTAAATGAGCTGAGGGTGGATCGTAGGCTTGTAACATGTCTTATTACATTTGGGTTAATTACCCCTTACATGTGGGTCCCAGCAGGATTCGGAAAAATTTATCATGACGTATTGCAAACAAATGCTGCGCAAAGCGGTCTTACATTTGATGTCGCACTTATTCCAAAAGCGATGACTATTCCAGCAATCGGTATGATTATCGGATTATGTGTAGCGGTTTTCATTACATACCGAAAACCACGTACATATGAAACAGAACAAATTCATGCTGCACAGAATGAAATCGTTCCCTATACGAAAAGAAGCATTACTTTTGGTTTATTATCAATAATTGCTACATTAACTGTGCAATTAGCAACAGAATCAATGATTTTTGGTGCTTTAGCAGGTATTATCTTCTTATCAGTTAGCGGTAGTCTCCCTCTTAAAGAAGCCGATGCTATTTTAACGAGTGGAATGCGTATGATGTCCTTTATCGGATTTGTTATGATTTCTGCCGCTGGATTTGGCGCTGTTCTTCGAAAAACTGGACATGTTGAATCTCTTGTGCAAACGAGTGCACATATAATCGGAAATAATAAACCGCTTGCTGCATTTCTTATGCTCATTATTGGACTTCTCGTTACGATGGGAATTGGTTCTTCCTTTTCAACCATCCCAATCTTAACAACAATTTTCGTACCGTTATGCGTCCAGCTCGGATTTAGTCCCATGGCTACAATCGCAATTATCGGTACAGCTGGTGCACTAGGTGATGCAGGTTCTCCAGCATCCGATAGTACACTTGGACCAACGTCCGGTTTAAATGCTGATGGTCAGCACCATCATATATGGGATACGTGCGTTCCAACTTTTCTTCACTATAATATACCGTTACTTATATTCGGCTTTATTGCCGCAATTACACTATAAAAGGTGCGTTTTAAAAACGCACCTTTTACTTTGTTGTTTCTCTCTCAATGCATCTAAATTCTGTTTCCACTTCTTCTTGTCCCACTTGTTTCTTCTTTATTTTTCCTATTAACTGCTGAAAAGCTATTTCCCCATTTTCTTCGATATAACTTCCAATCGTCGTTAATGCTGGACTTATCCATTCACCCTCTACACTCCCGTTAAATCCAATGATTTGCAACTTACCTGGTATATGAATATTAAGAGTTTTCGCCGCCCTGATTAGCTCAATAGCGACCTTGTCACTTGAAGCTACAACCCCATCTATGTATGGATGCTTTTGTAACAATTCAAGAAACTGTTGATTCGTATACCCTTGTACAATTTCCTCTCGATAAGAAAGTCCTTCTTTCCAAGCAGTATCTAGAAATCCTGCCACATGCTCTTCCATTTCTTCACTCTCTACTCCCTCACCGATATAAGCAAGAAACTGGCAGCCTTTCTCTTTTAATAAAGAAACAGCTTTCTGTCCACTTTCATAATAGCTCATAAGAGATTGTCGTTCTTCAAGCACAGTGAAAGGAAGTGAGATTTCTCCTATACTTCGAAAAACAGATTTCGTCATTATAACGCCTGCAATGTTATTTTGCTCCAACATATCTATGTATCTATTCTTATTTTCTATATTACAAACTATTACTTGATACCCTTCTTTATATGCTATTTCCTCAACGAAACGGAGCAAAGTGATGTATGATGGATTATGCAAATTATCTACAAGTAATGCAATCATCGTTGAAGGCTGTTTAAATAAAGGCTTTGCTGTAGCATTCGGTCTATAATGTAATTCTTCAATTGCTTTTTTTACTTGTTTCACCGTATCTTCATGGACATATCCTTTTTCGTTAATGACTCTTGAAACGGTTGCGACTGAAACACCGGCCAATTTTGCAACATCACGTATAGTTGCCACATCGTCACCCCTTAATATGGTAATAGATTACAATTTTAAACTAAACCAAAATATAACATTCGTCAAGGTTATTGTTTTATATTTCTGAAAATTGTTACACAACTTCCACTCTACTCATAAAATATACTCCAGCTGAATTTCATGTGAAATCGCGATATTATCATAACCAATAAACGGAATTTCTTTCTTTATTTTTCGTGCTTCCTTTACCGCATCAATATATAAGTTCGTCATCATGAAGTTACGTTTTTGATAAAAACGAAGTGCGTTCATATTATCATTCGTCGTAATGAGCCACACTTTTTTACATTCGTTCTCTTTTGCCACTTGCAACACACAATCCACCAGTTTTGTACCAATCCCCTTCCCTTCCTCAAAACTATTTAACGATACAATTTCACACATGTTTTCTATCACTTTATATGTCAGAATTCCCACTATTCTGTTATTTCTAAGTGCAACAAAACCGGGTAATTCTTCTAATTGATATACTCTGCCTCGAGAGACCATCATTGAGCTTCCCCAGTTTTCACACATAAAATCCTGAATTGCTTCTTTCATTTCTGGTGTAATTTTTTGTATATGAACCATATACGATTTCTCCCCTTTTCACATCATTGTGATACAATGTTAGTGTATCACATGTAGAGGTATTTGGAGGATGAGGTAAAGTATGAAACGTTTTTTTACAGCATTGTTTACTATACTAGGTGCACTAACTGCGATTGGGATTTTCTTTACAAATAAAGTTATGTACTTGAAGAAAAAAACAGAGGAAGAAGTTTTAGAACGCGAAACGAAAAAGCATTTTCATTTGGACGATTTTAAGGCTATTCAAAAAGAAGAGGTTCACATCCCTTCTCAATTCGGATACGAACTTCACGGATATTACATGCCAGCTGGTCATTCCAATAAATTTATGATTTTTTGCCACGGTGTGACCGTAAATAAAATGAATTCCGTTAAATATGCAAACTTATTTTTAAATAGAGGATATAACGTATTTATTTATGATCATCGCCGCCATGGTAAAACCGGTGGTAAAACAACAAGCTATGGCTATTATGAAAAACATGATTTAAAGTCAGTAGTTGACTGGCTAAAAGATCGTTTCGGAACGAATATTACACTCGGAATTCATGGTGAATCTATGGGTGCTGCAACTCTTCTTCAATATGCAGGACTTGTAGAAGATGGTGCTGATTTTTATATTGCTGATTGTCCTTTCTCTGATTTTTATGGACAGTTACAACATCGTTTGAAAGTTGAGTTTCATTTACCAAAATGGCCTTTATTACCTTTAGCAAATGCCTTTTTAAAAGTTCGTGATGGCTATACACTTCGTGAAGTTTCACCAATTGATTGTATAAAAAATATTAACAATCCTGTTCTCTTTATTCATAGTAAAGATGATGACTATATTTTATCTGATATGACGAAATCACTTTATGAAGCGAAAGAAAATAATAAACAGCTTTATATTGCAGAACATGGTGCACACGCTTGCTCTTATAATGAAAATAAAGAAGAGTACGAAGATGCCATCGATCAATTTTTAAACACATATGTAAAAGAAACAAAAAACAGGCTTGCATAAGCCTGTTTTTTTACTGCGCTAAAACGTCTGTAACTTGTTCCATATTTTCAGAAATCCACTTTACTGCCTCATCTAGCGTTGGGAATTCCGTCGTTTGAAAAGTCACCTCATCTTGAAGTAACCAAACATCTTTCGGTTCTTGTCCTACACCTGCGATTGACCAATGAAGTAAACTATATGGATGATTATCATTCAAAAATGATGCCCATGTGCGCTCATTTGCAATATTTTGTAGTGTTCGTAATTTTTTATCCATCTTTCGTCACCTTACTCTAGTCAGTTATAAAAACTATTATAACACTCTCTTCTCTCTCAAACAAAGTGCTCTTTTTATATTGTCAAGTACTCTCCCTAATTATATGATGAGATTAAGCGTTTAGAAAGGAGGGATAACGTTGGCAAAAGTACAAATTAAAGTAAATGATAATGGCTCTTTTCGCGTTACAGGGGACGTGGAATTAGTCGATTCACAAGGGAATGTATTCCCAGCAAAACCGGCATTTTCTTTATGTCGTTGTGGTCTATCAAAAAATATGCCTTATTGCGATGCTTCGCATAAGGGAAAATTCGAATCTGTTGTTAGAGCACCAGAGGCAGAGTAATTTTGGACGTAACATGCACATTTTTTTGTGCATGTTTTTTCTTTTGATCAACTCCTGTATAGCCCTTTCCCTTACAACATTTCTATTACGTTTATCTCCCTTCAGACCTACATCTATTTTCAAACAATTCTTCACATTCGAATGTTTTTTACTATGCTTTTTTCTTTTTTGTGCTATAATGTGAGCAAACAACATCCTTCGGGGTCGGGTGAAATTCCCAACCGGCGGTGATGAAGCGTAAGCTTCTAAGTCCGTGACCCGTTTTCAACTCGAAAACGGTGGATCTAGTGAAACTCTAGGGCCGACAGTATAGTCTGGATGGGAGAAGGATATGTTTTCTAGTAATTATATATAGCGAATACACTTTTATTTCAGTATGCATATTTTTAAAGGTTCATTTTGAATCTTTATATATGTTTTATTTTGTATACTTATGTTTCTATACTGAAATAAAAAGATACGACTAGCGTTTGAAAAATTCGATATTTTGCTAGGTTTTTTCCTTATGCCAAAATATCAGTCATCGTTAGGTTTCTTTCCTATACTTTCGTATTCGAACTATATTTCTAGAAATCACGTCTCCCAAACCCCAAGGATATAAAATCCTTGGGGTTTTTTGATTTTTTCAGGAGAGGTGAAGAGAATGACAGATCAAGAATATATGAGGATTGCCTTGCAGTTAGCACAAGGTACCTCCGGACAGACAAGTCCAAATCCTATGGTTGGTGCTGTTGTTGTAAAAGATGGAAACATCATAGGAATAGGAGCTCACTTGCGTGCTGGTGAAGAACATGCTGAAGTTCATGCACTTCATATGGCTGGTGAAAAAGCAAAAGGTGCTACCGTTTATGTAACACTTGAACCGTGTAGCCATTTTGGAAAAACACCACCTTGCTGTGAATTACTCATTGAAAAAGGAGTCCAGCAGGTTGTAATTGCTACCCTTGATTGCAATCCACTCGTTTCTGGTAATGGAACAAGGAGATTGGAAAAAGCTGGGATAAAGGTAACTACTGGTGTTCTTGAAGCGGAAGCAACTTTATTAAATCGATACTTTTTTCACTATATGAAAACGAAACGGCCATTTGTAACAATAAAAACAGCAATGAGCTTAGATGGAAAAACAGCGACTGTAACGGGGGAAAGTAAGTGGATTACAGGAGAAAAAGCACGTGCAGACGTTCATCAGTATCGTCATACTCATGATGTGATTCTTGTCGGTGTGAATACTGTTATAACTGATAATCCACATTTAACGACAAGAATTCCAAACGGAGGTAAACATCCTATACGCGTTATTTTAGATACCCACTTAAGAACGCCGCCATCTTCTCATGTCATAACAGATGGCTTAGCTCCGACATGGATTATTGTCGGTAAGGATGTAAATAAAGAGAAAATAGCTTCTTATGAATCTGAAAATATAACTATATTCCAAATGAAAACGAAGCAAATTGAAATACAAGATGTCCTATCCCTACTCGGTGAGAAACAAATCCTTTCTCTATTTGTTGAAGGTGGTCAAGCGGTACATGCAAGCTTCTTAAAAACAAATAGTTTTAATGAAATCGTGACCTATATAAGCCCGAAATTAATTGGTGGAAAAGATGCACCCACTTTATTTGGCGGAGCTGGTTTTTCAAAGTTGCAAGATGCACTTTCCTTAACAATTCAAGAGATGAAGCAAATTGGTAATGATATAAAAATTGTTGCAACCTTAAAAAGCGAGGTGACGGAATGTTTACAGGAATTGTAGAAGAGTTAGGAACGATATCAAGCATGACTCAAAGCGGGGAAGCAATGAAGCTAACTATTAACGCAAATCAAATTTTATCAGATGTTAAGTTAGGTGATAGTATCGCGGTTAACGGGACTTGCTTAACCGTAACTAATTTTACGACTACTTCATTCACTGTCGATGCAATGCCTGAAACGATGAAAGCAACATCACTTCGTATGCTAAAGCCAAGTGCTAAAGTGAATTTAGAACGGGCAATGGCTGCAAACGGACGATTCGGTGGACATTTCGTCACCGGACATATCGATGGCATCGGTACGATTTTAACTAAAAAACAACATTACAATGCCAACTATTACAAAATAGCAATTTCTGATGAATTACTACGCTATTGTTTGCATAAAGGATCCGTTGCTGTTGATGGCACTAGTTTAACAATATTTGATATAGACGAATCTTCAATTACAATCTCACTCATCCCACACACCGTAAGCGAATCTGTCATCGGAGAAAAAAAAGCCGGGGACATCGTAAACATTGAGTGTGACATGATTGGTAAATATATTGAACGCTTTATTTCAAAGCCCGTAAAAAGAACAGACTCAATGACCGAAAACTTTTTACAAGAAAACGGATTTCTATAAGGGGGAAGCACAATGTTTCATCGTATTGAAGAGGCTCTAGAAGATTTAAAACAAGGAAAAGTCGTTATCGTATGTGATGATGAAAACCGAGAAAATGAAGGCGACTTTATTGCTTTAGCAGAGTACATTACACCAGAAACGATTAATTTTATGATTACACACGGCCGTGGTCTCGTTTGCGTACCGATTACAGAGCAATACGCAGAGCGTCTACAATTAGAGCCAATGGTTTCTCATAATACAGATTCGCATCATACTGCGTTTACAGTAAGTATCGATCACGTTTCTACAACAACAGGCATTAGTGCTCATGAGCGTGCTACAACAATACAGGAATTATTAAATCCCGCATCTAAAGGAAATGATTTTAACCGTCCTGGACATATCTTCCCATTAATTGCGAAAGAAGGTGGTGTCCTTCGCCGTGCAGGTCATACAGAAGCTGCTGTTGATTTAGCAAAACTATGCGGGGCTGAGCCAGCTGGAGTCATTTGCGAGATTATAAATGAAGATGGGACGATGGCACGTGTACCTGATTTAATGCAGTGTGCAAAACAATTTGATATAAAAATGATTACAATTGAAGATTTAATTGCTTATCGCCGTCATCATGAAACACTTGTTACAAGAGAAGTGGAAATTACATTACCTACAGAATTCGGTACTTTTCATGCAATTGGCTATTCTAATTCATTAGATACGAAAGAACATATTGCACTCGTAAAAGGTGATATTTCAACAGGCGAACCTGTACTTGTACGCGTTCATTCAGAATGCTTAACAGGCGATGTATTCGGTTCGTGCCGTTGTGATTGCGGACCACAGCTACATGCTGCACTTGCTCAAATTGAGCGTGAAGGTAAAGGTGTTCTCCTCTATATGAGACAAGAAGGACGAGGTATTGGTCTTCTTAATAAGCTGCGTGCTTATAAGTTACAAGAAGAAGGGTTAGATACTGTAGAAGCAAATGAAAAACTTGGGTTCCCAGCTGATCTTCGTGATTACGGTATTGGCGCTCAAATTTTAAAAGATTTAGGATTACAAAGTTTACGATTATTAACGAATAATCCACGAAAAATTGCTGGCTTACAAGGTTACGATTTAGAAGTAACCGAGCGTGTACCGCTGCAAATGCCAACAAAAGAAGAAAATAAAACGTATTTACAAACGAAAGTAAACAAATTAGGACATTTACTAAACTTATAATTAAGGGAGAGATAAATTATGGTATTCGAAGGTCATTTAGTTGGTACAGGATTAAAAGTTGGGGTTGTTGTTGGACGTTTTAATGAATTTATTACAAGCAAGTTACTTGGCGGAGCTTTAGATGGATTAAAGCGTCACGGTGTAGAAGAGAATGACATTGATGTTGCATGGGTTCCTGGCGCATTTGAAATTCCTTTAATCGCTAAAAAGATGGCCAATAGCGGAAAATATGATGCCGTTATTACATTAGGTACAGTAATCCGTGGTGCTACAACGCATTACGATTACGTTTGTAATGAAGTCGCAAAAGGCGTTGCGTCTTTATCACTACAAACGGACATTCCAGTTATTTTCGGTGTATTAACGACAGAAACAATCGAACAAGCGATTGAACGTGCAGGTACAAAAGCTGGTAATAAAGGATATGAATCAGCAGTTGCTGCGATTGAAATGGCTCATTTATCAAAACAATGGGCATAAAAAAAAAGAGGCTGCGGCCTCTTTTTTTATTTTTCCACCTTTTTTCGTACATCCTCTATTAATTCATCCATCGTTTTTCCTTCTGTTTTTATACGAAGAGTTTGTGCTGTTCTCCACACATTCTCTCTTTTTTTCGCTTCTTCTATAATAGTAATTTCTTTTCGTACTTCTTTTAAATCTTTTCCTTCTGTTTCAAGTCCAAAATGTTCAGCTTTCGTTCGAAAATGTTGTTCAATTCTTTGTTGCATTTCTTTTTGTTCAGGATTTTCAGCCGCCTTAACCGGATCAGCACTTATCGCTTTTATTAAAATAAGACAAGTCATAATAGCTAATATATATTTGTGCATGTAAAATCCTCCAACCCAATATGAATTACATTTTTACTATGTACAATTTGGGCTTGGAAAATTCGTCCACAAAAATTCTTTTTCTCGATCAAAAACCAATAGTATCAAGCGTTAATGGCTATTTATTACATTTTATTTACAAAAAGCAAACCCTTTAAAGAGTTTGCTTTTCATCTATCTTATAGTGCACATTCTTCAATCTCAAATCCTAAATCTTCAATCATACCCCAGTCCGCAGTCGGCTCTTGTCCTGCTGTTGTTAAATAATCCCCGACAAAAATAGAGTTTGCTGCAAATAAACCCATTGGCTGTACAGAACGTAAATTAAGTTCTCGGCCACCTGAAATACGAATTTCTTTTGTTGGATTTACAAAACGCATCATTGCCAGCACTTTTAAACATTCTACAGGTGTTAATTCCTTTTGTCCTTCAAGCGGAGTACCCTTTACAGCAACAAGGAAATTACATGGAATAGAATCTGCATCTAAACGTTGTAATTCAAATGCAATTTCAGCACGCTGTTCAATCGTTTCTCCCATTCCGAAAATTGCCCCAGAGCATGGAGAAATACCAGCTTGCTTCGCTTTTTGAACTGTATCAACACGATCGTCATACGTATGCGTTGAACAAATGCTATCATAATTGTTAGCATGCGTATTTAAGTTGTGGTTATAACGATGCACACCAGCTTCTGCTAACTGACCTGCTTGATCTTCATTTAAAAATCCTAAACAACAGCAAATTTTCAAATCTGTCGTTTCACGAATTTCCTTAACTGCTCCAATAACGTGATTTACTTCTTTATCCGTCGGACGACGACCAGATGCAACAATACAATATGTACCTGCTTTACGACGAATCGCTTCGTGCGCTCCTTCAACAATTTTCTCTTGTGTTAACCATGCATATTTATCAATCGGTGCTTCTGAAATAATAGACTGTGAACAATACCCGCAATCTTCAGGACATAATCCAGATTTCGTATTAATAATCATATTCAGCTTTACTTTCTTTCCAAAGTGATGATGACGAATGATGTAAGCTGCATTCATAATTTCTAAAACTTCTGTATCATCAGCTTCTAAAATCGCTCTTGCTTCCTCTTTCGTGATGTGTCTGCCCCCTACTACTTCAGATGCAATTTTTTTCCAATCTATTTTTGTTTGTACTTGTTTCATTTCATCTCTCCCCCTCTTTTGTTATATACGTAAATAAAGCATGATATGTTGCTACTATCACTTCTTTTTCCGTGAAGTCTCTTTCGTATATTCGAAGCATCGCACGAAAGAGTGAAGGACTTTGACAATACGACTCTTCATTACTATTGGTCGCTCCTACTTTTCGAATAGAATGTAGAAACTCCCTAACTTCTGTAAATTTTTCTATGTAACATGTTTCAGAAACATGTACATTTCCTAATGGCATTTCACATATATTTACTAACTGTTCTTTCGAAATGAAGCGTTGTCCAATTGAAGCACAATTGTGTATCCCCTTTTCTTTCTTAGCACGTTGGAAAGACGTATGTAATTCTTGGAAAGTCGTATTACCAAACGTCGAAAATAATAATATTCCCTCTTCAGACAAATGGTTAAATAAATCTTTCACTGTCGCTTTTAAATCATTTAGCCATTGAAATGTAGCGTTTGAAATAATGACATCATATGAATCTTCTAATTTTAATTTCTCAATATCTTCACATCTAAATGCAACATTCTCCACTTGTTTCCTAGCCTTCGCCACTGCAATCATCTCATCAGCAAAATCAACAGCTGTAATATGTGCTTTCGGAAATGAATTTGATAATTGCTCTGTTACATATCCAGTTCCACATCCAAGTTCTAAAATACGTATCGATGATGCTTCACTATACCGTTCTTTCAATATAGAAAGTAACGAATGTGCCATCTTCTTTTGTACATTTGCATATTGATCGTAAGATACGGCCGCCCCGTTAAACCGTTTTTGCAGTAACGTTTTGTTGATCATGTCGTATCCCCTCTACAAATTGAATAATTTCATTTGCACAATATTCAAAATTCATTACACATAATGCATGCCCAGCACCGCTTACTACTTTTAGATTGGCATTCGTATTATTCGCCATACTATGGGCTGCAGACAATGGACATATTACATCCTGCTCTCCATGGAGAAGTAACAATGGGACTTTCATATCTATTAATTCATTTCTCATATCTGTTTCTATTAAATAATCTAAACCTAATTGCAAAGACTGAATCGAGTCGCCTTTAAATCGCATTGTAATCTCTTCAAAATTCTTATTCTCTTTTAACTCATTTTTCGTAAACATATTTTCATAGAAGCGCTGTAGCGTACTTTCTTTCTGCCTTACTAAATTCTTTTTCATACGTTCTACAAATGAAGCATTCCACCCACTTGTATAGTCGTTAGTAATTGCAAATTTAGCAGTACCACCTATTAAAACTATACCTTTTGCCTTAATCTTTTTATAAGATTGGATAGCTGCTAGTGCTCCTAATGACCACCCAACTAAAATCACATTTTCATCATTTGCTGCATCTATAATACGTCCCGCAAATTCACTACTTTCTTTCACATTACGCCACTCTACACATTGAACAGAATATCCTTTAAAATACGGCAGAACTAAAGTCCAAACCTCTTCTTCCATTCCCCATCCAGGAATAAAAATAATCTTCAGCTCTTTCATACTAAAAACCCCTCTTCTTTACCAATGCGAATAATATGCTGCGTTGCCCACTTTAAATCGGCTCTTGTATGTTGTGACGTAACTGCAAAGCGAATTCGAGAACTACCAACCGGAACAGTTGGTGGGCGAATTGCAATTGCTGCAATACCTATCTCTTGCAATTCTCTACTAAAGCGCATAGCATTTTCATTTGAACCGACTATAATTGGAACTATATGCGTTGAACTATCTCCAATATCAAAACCTGCTTCTCGTAAATGAGTCCTGAAGTATGCACCATTTTCTATGAGTCTCTCTCTTCTTTCGTTATCTTCTTTTACTATTTCAATTGCCTTCTTTATCGCTCCTAATGTCCCTGGCGGTAACGCAGTAGTAAAAATAAAGCCCCTCATCATATTTTGCAAATACTCTATACAAGTTGAATTACCTGTCAAGTAGGCACCATAACATCCTAGTGCTTTACTAAACGTCCCCATATGTATATCAATTTTATTTGCAATGTCTTTTTCAATATGGGATAATCCGGCACCATCTTTTCCAAATATTCCACTCGCGTGCGCTTCATCCACCATTAGAAGTGCCCCATATCTTTCTTTCAGCTGTACTAAAGCTTGTAAATTCGCGGTATCACCATCCATGCTAAAAACAGTATCTGTAACAATTAACTTTCTTTTTGCTGATGATGTCATACGTAACATTTTCTCTAAATGTTCTAAATCATTATGACGATACCTTTTATGTTCTGCTCCGCTCAACGTTATCCCATCAACGATACTTGCGTGATTTAATTTGTCACTAAAAACAATATCGTGACGACCAACTAACGAGGAAATTGCCCCAACATTCGCGGTATATCCGCTATTTACAATTAAAGCTTTTTCAGTACCTTTCCAATCACATATACTTCTCTCAACCTCTTCATACAGTGGATAATTTCCTACAACGAGACGAGAGGCAGTCGCTCCAGTTCCATATTTTTTTGTGCAGACAATAGCAGCTTCTTTCAACCTTTCATCTCCAGCTAACCCTAAATAATTATTTGATGCTAAATTTAGCATCCTTTTCTTATTTCGAATAAGCCATGTCTCTTCCGCTTTCTCTGTTACATGCAAATTACGATACTGCCCTTTCTCTTTTAATTGTTCTATTTTAGAGTGAAGGTGCACGCGCCACGTTTGATTCATTTTGGATGGACTCCTCTAATTTTGAGATCATAATATGTTCTTTTGCCGATTCTAATAATTCTTCCCTTGTAAACTCACCTTCAAGGAATGGTAATAAACCTAAAACAGGTACTCCACTTAACTCCTCAATCATTTCTTTGTTTTCTTGCACTCTTTCTTTTTCACATTCTTTACAGCCAGACAAAATTACACCTGCTACTGTTAAACCGTGTGCCTTTGCATAAGAAATTGTTAAGACAGTATGATTAACTGTCCCTAGTGTCGGACGCGCTACTACAATAAGAGGGAGCTCTAATTCTTTTGCAAAATCAATCACTAAAGCGTCTTCTGTATATGGGACGGCAAGCCCACCAGCTCCTTCTACCAATAGGCTATTAAACTCTTTTAGTAGTTCATTATAATGAGCAGTAATCTCTTTTAACATTACCGTCCTTCCAGCCCTTTTCATAGCCAGTCTCGGAGCGAGTGGTTCTTCAATAGAATACGGACAAATTTTATCTTCTTTTGTCCTTACGCCCGATAACGCTTTTAATCTTGCTGCATCTCCATCTGGATTTGACGAAACATGTCCACTTTGCAACGGTTTATATACACCAACATTATACCCACGCTCTCGAAATATACCTACTAAGGCCCCTGCCACTACAGTTTTTCCAACTTCCGTATCTGTTGCTGTTATAAAGAAACCACTCATCATTCTTCCTCCGTAACATCTGAGATTGCTTTATATAAAATGCGTAACATCTCATCAATTTCAGCCATTGTAGATGCAAGAGGAGGCATAAATACAATGGTGTTACCAAGTGGACGTAAAATCATACCTAACTCTCTTGAGCGTTTACACACTTGAACGCCGACTCTTTCTGTCCATTCAAACGATTCTTTCGTTTCCTTATTTTTAACAAGTTCAATACCAACCATTAGCCCGCACTGACGAATATCTCCTACGTGCTTATATTCATAAAGTGCTTCTAATTGTTTTGCTACATATTCTGTTTTATGCGCAACATCTTCTATTAAATTAGTTTTTTCATATAGTTCTAAATTTGCAATTGCTACAGCACACCCTAACGGATTCCCTGTATAACTATGACCATGGAAAAACGTTTTTTGTTCTTCATAGTCTCCTAAGAAGGCATTATAAATTTCATCTGTCGTTACCGTAATCGCCAATGGTAAATAACCACCTGTTAAACCTTTTCCCGCAGTTAAAATGTCTGGGGTCACATTTTCATGTTCACATGCAAACATTTTTCCCGTACGTCCAAATCCCGTCGCTACCTCATCTGTAATAAATAATACATTGTATTTTGTACATAAATCGCGAAGCCCTTTTAAATATCCTTTCGGCATTGTAATCATCCCGCCAGCACCTTGCATTAATGGCTCCACAATGATAGCTGCTACTTCTTCATGTTTTTCTTTCAGCAATTCTTCCATTTCTTCTAAATGCTTCTTTACAATTTGTTCCTTATTATCTCCATAAGGAGAACGATATGTATATGGATACGGCATTTTAATTGCCTCAAATAATAGTGAACTATACACTTGGTGAAACAAGTCTATTGCTCCTACTGAAACAGCACCTATTGTATCACCATGATATGCTTCTTTTAATGTAACAAATCTTTGTTTTCTCGGTTTTCCTTTATGCTGCCAATATTGAAAAGCCATCTTAATTGCAATTTCAACAGCGGTAGAACCAGAGTCTGAATAAAATACTTTCTTCAAGCCTTCTGGTACAACATCAATTATTTTTTCTGCTAATAAAATAGATGGAACGTTAGCAAGTCCTAGCATAGTAGAATGAGCGATTTTATTTAATTGTTCACGAATTGCCTCATCTAGTTCCGGTACTTGATGCCCATGAACATTTAACCAAATAGACGAAACACCGTCCCAATATTCATTTCCATTTACATCGTATAGCTTTCTTCCCTCTCCACGTTCAATAATGACAGGATCTTCTTCTAAATAATCTTTCATTTGTGTAAATGGATGCCATACGTAAGCTTTGTTTTTCTTCGATAATTCTTCATATGTATAAGACGATTTTTCAGTCGCATTACTATTAACAGTCACAATTGCCACCCCTTATGTTAACTTGTTTATAAATATAGTTAACATTAAATCTAAATGACTGTCAATTATTTTTAAATCAAATAGTTCTTAAAAAAGAACAACTTATCATAAGATAAGTTGTTCTACTTTCCATGTTGTATCTTCCCAATTTCTAAAATAATCTCTTCATCTTTTTTTCCTTCTGTATCAATTCCAAGTTGCTTAGCATGCTCAATTAATAAATCATGGCGCTGCTCAAACCTAGCGGTATCTACTTCTTTCGCAATCTCTTCTTTTGTTTTCCCCTCAGTAGAAACTCCTAGTTTCGCAGCTGCTTTTTCCATCGATTTCTTCTCTTCAGTTTCTTTCACTTTCTTCACTTCTGACTGCTGTATTTGCTTTTGTTTCGACTGCTCTGATTCAGCTGCAAAAGCTGTGTAAATTCCAGCACTTCCGCCAACGACTAGTAAGGTGGTAAAAAGAATTATTTTTTTCTTCACTCTTTCCTCCCCTTTCAAATTCATTATAACGCACATTTTCACAGTATTAAAACCTTTCTCCTTTATTTCCCTAAAAAATTATTGAACATTTTTATTGACATGTAAGACGAATATATGATAAAAATTTAACTAACATCATATGAATCGGCGTTGATAGGATTTAGTAGTATTTCGTTTTCTGATTTCAGAGAGCTGGTGGTCGGTGCGAACCAGTACAGAGCGATTTATGAATTACCCCCTGGAGCTTCTTTTACGAAACGTGAGGAGTAGTGAAAGACGGTTATAGACCGTTATGTCTAAAGAGTGGTGAAACGACACTGTTTCACAATTTAGGGTGGTACCGCGAATTTTTCGTCCCTGCATATATTGCAGGGGCGTTTTTATTTTATTAGCGCATACCATACGACCCTTTATTTTGTGATACATTCATTTCACAAGCTAGGGTGGTACCGCGATTTCTTCGTCCCTGCATAATTATATGCAGGGACGTTTTTTTATCCAATCATTTCCGTATCATATAGAAGTGTCAAAATTTACCGGTAATTTGTCAAAAAATTCTAAATTTTAGAAGGAAATATATAATATTGGCGAATTTTATATAAAAAAGGCTATTTTCGATTAATTAGGAGGGGAAAACAATGGTTTCAAAAATTGAATCTGTTCTTTTAACAATTTTTATCTTTTTCTGTATTGGTTTTAGTGTTATTCAATTAGAAGTTTCACCGCATATCCCAATTTTATTCGGTATCGTTATTTTATTAGCGTTTGGATTTATGAAAAAAATCTCTTGGTCTACTATGGAAAAAGGGATAATCAGTAGTATTTCAGCTGGTATTCCATCTATATTTATTTTCTTACTTGTAGGCGTATTAATCAGTGTTTGGATCGCAGCTGGAACAATTCCAACTTTAATGGTATACGGCTTCCAACTTGTATCTCCAAAAATTTTCGTTCCAACTGTTTTTGTTGTTTGTGCAATTGTTGGAACAAGTATCGGTAGTGCTTTTACAACTGCTGCAACTGTAGGACTTGCCTTTATGGGCATGGGTAGTGCTCTTGGATACGATCCAGCTCTTATCGCTGGTGCAATTATTTCTGGTGCATTCTTTGGGGATAAAATGTCTCCTTTATCTGATACAACAAACTTAGCTCCAGCTGTAACGGGTGTAGATTTATTTGAACATATTCGTAACATGCTTTGGACGACAGTTCCAGCTTTCATTATTGCTTTTATTGCATTTTTCATTTTAGGAAGTGGATCTGGAGGCGATGTTGATTTCTCAACTTTTATTAATACGTTAGAAAAAAATGCAACGATTTCTATCGTTACACTTATTCCGATTTTATTACTGTTCCTATTCGCATTTAAAAAGGTTCCAGCAGTTCCAACATTACTTGCTGGAATCGTAGTAGGGATCATCATTCTATTTATTTTTAAACCTAGTACTTCTTTAGCTGATTTAATGAAAATTATGCAAGATGGTTACGTTTCTAAAACTGGTATAAAAGATATTGATAGCTTATTATCTCGCGGTGGTTTACAAAGTATGATGATGTCAATTGCTCTTATTTTCCTAGCTCTTTGTATGGGGGGATTACTACAAGGAATGGGCATTATCACGCAGCTGATGAATATCATCTCTAGCTTCGTAAAAAATAGTACACGCTTAATTATTTCTACTGCTTCAACTGCAATTGGTGTAAACTTCTTACTCGGCGAGCAATACCTATCAATCGTTTTAACAGGACAAGCATTCGCTAACAAATACGATGAAGTCGGTTTAGAACGTCGTAATTTATCACGAGTACTAGAAGATGCTGGTACAGTAATTAATCCGCTCGTACCATGGGGTGTAAGTGGCGTATTCTTAACAAACGTCCTTAGCGTTCCAACAATCGATTATGTTCCATACGCAATCTTCTGTTTAGCTTGTCCAGTCGTAACAATTATTGTTGGTTTCACTGGATTTGGTCTTTCATGGAAGAAAGAAAAAGCAGTACCAGTTTCATAATATATACGTAAAAAAAGGATTACCATAATTGGTAATCCTTTTTTTTACAATACTTTACTATCTATTTGCTTTCTTTCTTCTAAATAACATAAGTAAACCTGCTCCTACAAACGCAAGTCCTGCTCCAATTGTAGAAGTGACGCTTGTACCTGTTTTCGGTAAATCACGTTCATCTTTTTCAGCTTCTTTATTTTCACTTACAGTTGTTGGATTTTCTCCATTGCCTCCATCACCTGTTGGCGGTGTTGTTGGATTTTCTCCATTGCCTCCATCACCTGTTGGCGGTGTCGTTGGATTTTCTCCATTGCCTCCATCACCTGTTGGCGGTGTCGTTGGATTTTCTCCATTGCCTCCATCACCTGTTGGCGGTGTCGTTGGATTTTCTCCATTGCCTCCATCACCTGTTGGCGGTGTCGTTGGATTTTCTCCATTGCCTCCATCACCTGTTGGCGGTGTCGTTGGATTTTCTCCACCAGTTTCCTTATCATCTTCGTTCTTTTTCGTTATATCAATTGCATATTTAGCAAATTCATTTTCAGATGGTCCAACATATGATATTTTCCCATCTTTCTTTATATGCTTTTGCGCATTTGGTGAAGAGTCAAATGTTGTATTTAATTTATCTGCAACAATTGGTTTAAATGTCCAATTTTGATCAGCTGCTGGATCAATAACTGGTGTTTCTTGCATATACTTCACAATGATTTGACGTGTTTCATCTTGCGATTGGTATACAACCTCCCCTTTACTTACACCAGGGAATGTTTGGCTACTTCCACGATAGTTATTTGTAGCAACGATGAACTCTTGAGTGTCGGCTACAGGCTTACCTTCATACGTCATATTTACAATACGATTCGTATTTGCATTTACAACTTTTCCATCTTTATCATATTTCGCCGGTTGCGTCACATCAATTTCGTATTTTAAACCATCTAAAATATCAAAGTTATATGTAGGATATCCTATATTTACCAGCTGTTGTTCATCTGTTTTCTTTGGATCAATTTGATTAAACTGACCTGCAGACATTTCAAGCCATTCTTTCACTTGCGCTCCATTTACTTTCACAGCATATAATGTATTTGGATATACATATAAATCCGCTACGTTTTTAATTGCTAACGTCCCTGCTGGAATATCCGTATAATATGAAGCACCGTTTCGGCCACCTGCTTTAAATGGTGCTCCTGCAGATAGTACTGGAATTCCTTTATATTTACTATATTGCCCGTTTTCAGCGAATAGCTTTTCTACATACCATTTTTGTGCATTTGTCACAAGTTGTACTGAAGGATCATCTTGTACTAGTGAAAAATAACTATTGATTGGTGCTGTCGTTTTACCTACAGCTGTATTTACATAATCGATTGTTGCTTTATGATCATCTTTAATTTCATTAACTAATTTTTGATCAGATTCTACTAATGGATTACCCTTACCATCAGCAATCGGACGAAGTTGTGGCTTAGATTGCTCTTTTTGTACTTCCCATTTTCCGTTTACCTTTTTCAATTGCATATCGATAATACCTAAGTTACTGCCAAAAACGCCAGGCATTACAACCGGAACCCCATTAAATACATCCTTCACTTCAGTATGTGAATGTCCCATTAATACTGCATCTACACCAGGAACTTCTGTTAAATAAAACGATGCGTTTTCCATGCCAACATTGTATCCACTCTTATCAACACCTGAATGAGCTAATGCAACGATAACGTCTGCACCTTCTTCTTTCATTTTCGGTACCATTTTCTTCGCTGTTTCAACAATATCTTTCGCTTTTACTTTTCCTTCTAAATTCGCTTTATCCCAGTTCATAACTTGAGGTGGAACAAATCCCATTACACCGATTTTCACTGTTTGTTTTTGGCCTGCTTCATCCACTACTTCTTTTTCTAAAATATGATATGGTTCAAAGTAATTTTGGTCGTTCTCTTCAATACCATCATGATCATCTTTATAAACATTCGAGTTAATAACCGGGAACTCCGTTTTACTAATCACTTTGTTTAAATAATCTAAACCGTAGTTAAATTCATGATTCCCAAGAGAGATGACGTCATACTTCATTAAATTCATTAAACGATATAATGGATGTACATAACTTGAATCAACAGGATTCTTCGGATCGTTTATTTTATTCGCCACATAATCTCCAAGCGGCGTTCCTTGTAATGCATCCCCATCATCAAATAGGACAGAGTTCTTCGCTTCTTCACGTGCTTTATTAACAAGTGTTGCAGTTTGCACGAGACCCACTTTATTATCTGTTTTCGTTTGATAATAATCGTAATTCATTAAGTTAACGTGAATATCTGATGTTTCTAAAATTCGTAAGTTAACTGTACTCTCCCCAGATTTTCCCTCCGCATGAACTGTTGTTGGCAAGACTTGTGGCGCTATAACGCCCATAGCAAGAGTTGCTCCAGCTAGCATTTTTTTTGACTTTTTCACAAAAGATCCCCCTTATACAATTACCCCAAAATAATGAAATGAATCTCTATCATTCCCTAATCACATACCTTTTTCTTCTATTAGAGCGATGATTTTCACCTTATCTGACATTATCATATCTAAAGTACTTTCATACCGTCAATATTTTTTGACACACTTCTACAAATTTTCTGTAAAGTTATTGTGAATTTTTCATAAATATATAATATGCCCTTACATTGCTTATACTGCTGAATATGATACAATTACCAATTACAAGGAGGATGAATTTATGAAAAAAGTCATCTTAACAATTGTTTGTCTCCTCCTTCTAATCATTTCTTGTTCTAATTTTGAAAAGAACGATGAGACAGAACAAAAAGAAACTGAAGGAAAAGCAGAAAAAACATCTGCTCCGAGTTGGATTGATAAGCAAACGAACGACTCCTTTTATCATCTCGTATTAGGTGATTCACTCGCCAAAGGATATGGGTCTACACAAGGGGGATTTGCCGAATTAGCTTCTAAGCAACTAGAAGGACAAATTCATAAACCAATTACGGTAGAAAACCTCGGTGTAAACGGTCTCACTACAGATCGTCTCGTTAAAAAAGTTCAGTTAGAAGAAGTACAACAAAAAATTAGGGAAGCCAATATCATTACTATTAATATTGGTGGAAACAATTTATTTCGCTTAAATCGTGATGTAGGTGTTATTGATGGTATTAAAATGTTAAATAAAGAAAAAACTCGTTTTGAAACGGATGTAAAAACTATTGTAAAGACCGTTCGAGATCAAAATCCGGATGCTTTACTCATTCTCTCTGAGCTCTATAACCCTTTACAACTAGATGACTCCATCGCAAGTTATGCAGATATGTTTTTAGATGGTTGGAATGATTCTATTTATTCTATTTCAAAAGCACATCAACCGTCGATCGTTTTACCAATTCGCAAATTAATATCGAATGATAAAAAAGATTTACTATTTGACCAAGTACACCCAAATGATAGCGGTTATGCGATTATTGCCAATTCATTTACAAAGCAAGTGTTATCCTACAAATATTAAGGCTGCCATGAAACAATTCTATTTTTATACCTTGTCTTTTTTGTTACAATGATAGTGGAAGGGGGCCGTTATATGGAATCACGCGAGTGGGAACGTATTGTTGATCATCTTCTTTCGCTAGTGCCTCTTTTTTATCGCAAATTTATGCTTCCAGGAGAATTTTCTTCTCAAAGACATATGCCGCCATCACATACACAGGTGTTACTGCTTTTGCATGAAAATGGTACATTAGCAGTTTCAGAAATTGGCAAGCGGCTAGCGATTTCACGGCCTAATATGACCCCTCTATTAAACAAACTCATTCAAGAAGAACTAATAGAGCGTCATTATAGCGAAAAAGATCGACGGGTCATTTTAATTTCCCTAACAGCTGAAGGGAAATTACTAGTAGGTCAGTATCAGCAATTCATTTTAGACAAACTAAAAGAAAATTTTCAAACATTATCTGAGGAAGAGCGCGAAAAGCTCATTTATTCTCTTCAAACCATTCAAAATTTAATTTTGAAAACAAACGCATAAAGCTGCTTCTAAATAGAAGCAGCTTTATGATTCGTAATAATTACCATAATAAACATTTGAATACGGCCATGTCGTTAAATACGGTTTTTTCTCTTGAGTAACCTGTTGCTCAGGTTGTTGTAGTTGCGGCACTTGCTGTGGTTGCTGATACACTCCAAATTGTCTTCGCATATCATGTATCGGATAATATGTTGGATACGAGTATACTTGAGATACGTAATAATAATACATTCATTCTCTCCCCTTTTTCTTAAACATATTCAAAGGAGAAAATGAATGTGACATTCTTTATATTTGCACAAGTGGTTCTCTCACTTGTTTCTTTCTTTTCTTCAAACGTAACTTACGATTCTTTTCATATAAATAATGCACAACGAAATATGAAATTACCCCAAACACAATTCCTATTATCGTCATACCAATTAATACATATATTTCACTCTGTAATAAGCTCTTTAACATCGTAAAAATATGGCTCGAAAACAAATCTGATATCGTAAATGGTTTATGATGTATTTTCTGTACATCAAATGGATAAATCGTTTTCCCTAACGCATAAGCAAACGGAAACAAAAATACTGGGAGAAACGATATTTTCCCAATAATATTACCAATGACTGCGGCTGGAAAAGATCCCTTTGCTAACCTGACAATTGGATAAAATATTAAATATACGAGCGATGCCGTATAAATTACTAACATTTCTAGCCCAAATCCAATAGCAAAACCTAATGATACTTTTTTTGCTCCTTCTGGTGATCGGAGCAACTTAAAATATTGAAACTTTAATATTCTCCACATTCGCTGAAAAAACGAATATGTCTTCTTAGTTGTCTTCACAATTATCATCTCTTTAACTATATTTTTTCTATCTAGTATGTCCTTACATGATATGAAAAACAAATTTAGTTTTCTCTTTTTATTATAAATGATATAGAGATGATTAACCAAATATACATCCGACATTTCAATATAAAAAAACCTTCCTTTTTAGGAAGGTTTTCCAGTAGTTTGAAACAAACTCACTAATAACGCTTTTTGAGCGTGCAATCGATTACCAGCTTGCTCAAAAACGATAGACTGTGGCCCATCTATAATCTCTCCAGTTACTTCTTCTTCACGATGAGCAGGCAAACAGTGCAAGAAACGATATGTTTGTTTCGCATTTATAACAAGCTCTTTATTTACTTGGAATGGCTGGAATAAAGTATATTTCTCTTCTTCTCCTTCTTGCCCCATACTCATCCAAACGTCAGTATATATAAAATCCGCTTCACTTACTGCTAATTCAGGGTTATGCAAAATTTCAATTTCAGCCCCTGTTTCATCTGCAATCGCTAACGCTTTTTTTACAATTTCTTCATTCGGCTCATACCCTACGGGAGTCGCAACAGTCATATTCATTCCTACTTTTGCACTTGCTAACAATAGTGAATGACATACATTATTCCCGTCACCTACGTAAGCTAATTTAATTCCTTTAAACGTATGAACTTCTTCATATATCGTCATTAAATCTGCTAACGCTTGGCAAGGGTGATGATCATCAGTTAAACCGTTAATAACAGGTATGCTCGATTCTTTCGCAAGCTCTTCCACATCCGCGTGTGGGAATGTACGTATCATAATCCCATCAATATAATGAGATAATACTTTCGCTGTATCTGAAACCGTCTCTCCTCTTCCAATTTGCATCTCTTTCCCACTTAAAAACATTCCATGCCCTCCGAGCTGTACCATTCCTGCCTCAAAAGAAACGCGAGTACGAGTTGAATGTTTATCAAAAATGAGCCCTAATATTTTCCCTTGTAATAAAGGCTCCTGCTTATTCTTTTTTAAATATATAGCAAACTCAATTAAAGAAATGATTTCTTCTTGCGTCAATTCTTCTAACGTTAAAAGATCTTTCGTATTTAATTTCGGTACTTGTACAGTTGACATGAAATTTCCCCCTTATATTATTGATGCATTTTTTGTACAAACCACTTTTTTTATCATATATACTGCCTGTTCTAGCTCTTCATTCGTTACAATAAGTGGTGGTAATAGTCTTATAACATTAGGCCCTGCTTGTAATACGAGAAGTCCTGCTTTTTCTAATTGTTCTATGAAATTTGCAACCTCATGCTTACATTCGATTCCAATCATAAGTCCCTTACCACGAATACTTTGAACACATTCAACGTGTCGTAATTCTTCTTGCAATTTCTTTAATACGTACTCGCCCTTTTCCTGTACTTCTTTTAAAAACGATTGTTCCTTAATGAATTGCAATACTTCTTTCGCTGCAGTCATAGCAATATAATTCCCGCCGAAAGTTGAACCGTGTGACCCTGCAGTAAAAGAAGAAGCTAGTTCTTTCCGGCCAATCATCGCTCCAACTGGAATACCATTCCCAAGCGCCTTTGCGATGGTAACGATATCAGGACCTATTCCCATTTGCTCATAAGCGAATAGTGTTCCTGTTCTGCCTATTCCAGTTTGTACTTCATCTATAATAAAAAGAGCATTGTACTGATTACATAGTTTTTCAATTTCCTTCAAAAAGGATGGATCAGCTAATATTACTCCTCCTTCTCCTTGAACAACTTCTACCATTACCGCCGCAACTTCTTCATTCATTACTTCCTCTAATGCTTGTTTGTCGTTAAATGGTGTATGTAAAAAAGACGGAAGTAATGGACCGAATCCTTCTTTCACTTTATCTTGCCCTGTTGCACTCATCGTTCCAAATGTTCTGCCGTGGAAAGATTGCTCACATGTTACGACGAGAGATTTTCCAGTATGCTTACGTGCTAGCTTTAAAGCCGCTTCATTTGCCTCCGCCCCGCTATTACAAAAAAACACATAATCTAACGCTGTATCTTCTGTTAATAACGATGCGACCCCTTCTTGTAAGGAGCTCGTAAATAAGTTAGATATATGCCATATGTTTCCAAGTTGTTTTTCTACTGCCTTTACAACAGTAGGATGACAATGCCCTAAATTACATACGCCAATACCAGAAGTGAAATCTAAATATTGCTCACCATTTTTATCGATAACTTTCGCCCCATTGCCCCTTAGTAATTCAATGTTTCTTCTTCCATACGTTTGAAAAAGATGGCTTGTCATATAATACTCACTCCTTTTGTTACCGTAGTTCCAACACACTCTCCTGTAACCTTAGTAAAATCCTTTGTACCATTTACGATACTAACCTTTTTCACTCCCATTTTTAACGATGTAAGTGCCGCCTGTACTTTCGGAATCATCCCGCCTGTAATGACACCTTGTTCTATAAAAGTAAGAATTTCATATTCATCCGTTTTCTTTACCAATCTTCCTTCGTGTAATACTCCATCTACGTCCGTTATAAAAATGAGTTCTTTTGCTCCTAGTGCGGATGCAATTCCAGCTGCAGCAGTATCTGCATTTATGTTATAAACTTCATTACCATTTATACCGATTGGAGCAATGACAGGAATATAATTCATATCAATCAACCCTTTTAATAAGGCTGTTTCTACATAACTTACTTCTCCTACATATCCTATCGCTTCGCCAACAGGTTGAACTTGAAGTAAATTACCGTCACATCCTGAAAGCCCCACCGCAAGTAAATCATGTTTTTGTAAATTCATTACGAATTTTTTATTCGTACTTCCGCATAGTACCATTTTAACAACATCCATAACCTCTTTTGGCGTTACTCGTAATCCATCCTTCTTTTCTACCTTGATATTTGAGTCTTCTAACTTGGCATCAATTTCTGTGCCACCGCCATGGACAATAACAACCTTATACTTATTTTGCAATTTCTTTATGCAATCAAAAAACACACTATTTACTCGATTCAACATGCTACCGCCACATTTAACTACAATATAATCACTCATCTTCTCTCTCCTTATGTACGATAACAAGCATTTATTTTCACATATTCATAACTTAAGTCGCAGCCCCAAGCTGATCCCGTTTCATCTCCTAAATGCAAACACACATCAATTTTTATTTCATGTTCTTGTAATTTCTTTGTCATTTCCTCTTCAGAAAACATTTGAGGCTCACTATTTTTTAATACGGCGATAGATTGAAGAGTGATATCAATTGCATTTGGGTTAATAGTTACTTCACTCTGTCCAATGCTACTAATAATTCGTCCCCAATTTGGATCCTCACCGTATATCGCTGTTTTCACAAGACTGGAACCCACTATTTGTTTTGCAATTTTCTTTGCTTCTTCATTTGTTCTAGCCCCTAACACGTTTACTTCTATTAACTTCGTAGCACCTTCACCATCTTGTGCAATTTTTTTCGCTAAATCTTCACATACCTTTTGTAAAGCAACTACGAAAGTTTCCCAGTCTTCATGTTCCATATTCATCGTTTTCATTTCTGATAATCCACTTGCCATAACGATGACCATATCATTTGTAGAAGTATCTCCGTCCACCGTAATTTGATTAAACGTATGATTCGTAATTTGTGATAATGCTGTTTGCAATACTTCATGCTCTATATTGGCGTCTGTTGTAATAAAACTAAGCATCGTTGCCATATTCGGTTTGATCATCCCTGAACCTTTTGCGACCCCAGCAATTTTCACTTCTTTCCCATCAATTATCATCTCATAGCAAGTTTCTTTCGTTATAAGGTCTGTCGTTAAAATTGCTTCACAAAAAGAATGAGCTTCACTTACTTCCTTTGTTGGTACAAGAGATTCAATTCCCTTTCGAATGATATCCATCGGTAAAGGTACTCCAATTACACCTGTTGAAGCGACTGCGACGTATTTTTCTTTTATTCCAAATTGTTCCGCTCCTAATGTTCGCATCTCATAAGCATCTTGCAATCCTTTCATCCCCGTACAAGCATTTGCAATGCCGCTATTTACAACAATTGCTTGTAATTTCCCTTCTGCTGCTATGCTATCCTTCGTTACTTGCAACGGCGCTGCTTGTATTTGATTTGTTGTATACACAGCGGCACATGATGCTGGCACCTCACAAACGATTGCACCTAAATCCTTTTTCTCTTTTTTCAGACCATTTGCAGTACCGATTGCCGAAAAGCCTTTCGGCGTAACAATTGAACCATTTGCTAATTTTGTAATAGACGATGCTTTAATCATAATTTCCCCCTTATGGATAAAGCGGCATATGCTGTAAACCCGTTGTCTCTTCTAGTCCCGCTAATAAATTTGCATTTTGAACTGCTTGCCCTGCTGCGCCTTTCATCATATTGTCTATTACAGAAACTACTGTAATTCTTTCTGTTCTTTCATCGTAAGCCACCCCAATATCACAATAATTTGAGCCTCTTACTTCTTTCGGACTCGGAAATTCTCCTTGAGAACGAATTCGAATGAAAGCTGAGTTGCGATACGTTTCTTCATACAACGCTTGAAGTTGCTTCATTTTGATTTCTTGTTTTACTTTCGCATAGAGTGTAACCATAATCCCTCTTGATATCGGTATTAAATGTGTACTAAATGTGATTGGCTTCGCTTTATCATTCCACTCTACAAGCATTTGCTCAATCTCAGGAACGTGCTGATGCTGATTTACTTTATAAATGTGAAGGTTATCATATAGCTCTGGAAAATGAGTCATTGTTGTTGGAGTTTTGCCTGCTCCAGATACACCTGACTTTGCATCAATGATAATCGAATCTTCTTCAATCATTCCGCTACGTACTAACGGCGCTATCGCTAATAATGCGGCTGTCGCAAAACATCCTGGGTTTGCAATTAAATTTGTATTTTGAATCTCAGGCCTTTTCCATTCACTTAATCCATATACTGCTTTCCTAAGGATTTCTGCTTCTGCAGCTGGCTTTTTATACCACATTTCATATGACGAAGGATCTATCATACGAAAGTCACCAGATAGGTCAATCACTTTTAAATCGACTTCTAATAATTTTGGTGTCAGCTCCGCCGATACTCCTGCGGGTGTTGCTAAAAACACAACCTCTGCTACCTTCCTTATTTCACCCACATCAATTTCTTGCAACTTATGAACGAGAACATTTCGCAAATGCGGATATGCATTCGCTATGCACTCGCCAACTTGCGAAAAGGAGTGAAGAGATGCTATTGAGAAGTATGGGTGTTGCTCTAATAACCTAATTAATTCAATACCTCCATATCCAGTTGCTCCAATAATTGCGACTTTCATACGCTCCTCCTTAAATTGATTCTTTAAATTAAATATGATTATAATATTGTATATTTATAGAGTCAATTAAATATTTATAAATTTTAAAAACTTTAAAAACTTAATTTTACTAGAAAAACAATATACATAAGTGGATTTTTATACAAAAAACGGTGCATGGTAGTATTTTCATTTCACTTCAAGTACAATAAAGTGAAACTTTAATCAGAGGAGATTTTGTCCATCCTCCTCTGATTATTAGCCTTCACCTATCGGGCTTTTACGGGCAGTTAATGCGGGATAAAACAATACATGTATACATACAGGCGGGGAAAAACATGAATGAAAAATTAATTGAGAAAATGATTATAAAAAGTTTTCGGCAATATCAATGTAATCCTGTTTCAAAAGAGGATCAGGAAATGCTAATTAAACATATTCAAATGATAATTCATTCAAATACTGAAATTGATGTATACGAGGCTGTTGAGGATATCGTTTACGATTATGTGACTGGAAAATAAAAAAAATAGAAGATTTCCATATGGAAATCTTCTATTTTTTACTTAATGATTTGCCTGCAACACGTTCAAATAAACCTGGGAATAATGCGTAGAGCTTTGGCCCCATTCCCATCCACTTCGGCAAGTTTACTTCACGTTTTTTCGTTTGCATCGCCTTTACGATTTGTTCTGCTACATATGTTGGTTTTAACATGTAACGTCCCATATTTTTCACATATGTACCTGATTGATCGGCTATTTCAAAAAAGTTCGTATCTATCGGTCCTGGGTTAATTGCTGTTACATACACATTTGTGTTAGATAACTCCATACGCAAACTATTCGTAAATCCTAATACAGCGTGTTTTGTTGCTGCATAAGCACTCGACTTCGGAGTTGCAATTTTTCCAGCCAATGAAGCAATATTAATAATTTGTCCTTCGTTCCTTTTTACCATATAAGGTAATACCGCTTTCGTACAAGCTACTAATCCAAATACATTTACTTGAAACATATCCTTTACTTCATCCATTGAAGCATCTTCAAACGTTTTAAAAATACCAAACCCAGCATTATTTACCAATATATCAATACGTCCTACTTCTTGTAATACCTTTGAAAAAACAGATTGTACTTTCGTTTCTTCACTTACATCTAATACATAGTAATAGCAAGGCGTATTATAAGTTACTTTAATTTTGTCTGCTAATGCTTGTAGCTTCTCTTCTGTTCGAGCCATTAATACCGGCGTCGCCCCTTGCTCTGCAACCTGCATTGCAACTTGCTCTCCAATTCCACTAGAAGCACCTGTAATGACGATTACTTTTTCTTGTAAACGTCCCGTCATTGCTGTCACCTACTTTGCATAATAAATCAATTGTTGTGAAGATTCATCAATCATCACTTGTTGATTATATGCTAAAAAGTCTAATTGTCCAACAGTTTCTGAGATAGTAAGTGGCAATTGCTCTTTATATAATACCGGAAATAGTTTTACACATACTTCAAATGCTGTCATTGGCTTTTCCTTTAATAGTTCAAGCACTTTAAAAGCACGTGTCTCTTGCTTTTGCAATCTTGTTTCAATAAGTTGTTTCACATTCAGAACATCTTCCCCATGCCCTGATAAAATCCGTGAAATATTCATTTCACTTAAACGTTTTAACGTTTGATTGTACTGCAATAAAGGACGCGCTCTTTCTGTTTGCCCTTCATATGGTGGTTCTAATATTGGATTTGAAGAAATATGACTAATGAGAGCATCCCCACCAATTAATATTCCATCAGATTCTCTATATAATGAAATATGCGTGGAAGCATGACCCGGGGTTTCAATCACTGTAAATCCAGGTAACGAATCTATACGATCTCCCTCTCTCACGGTATGTGTTAACGATCTATTACAAGAATATTTAAGTATCTTCGTCGTCAATAACGCCTCACCATTCAGAAATACTGCTGGAACGCCGAACTGTAAGGCTGTCTCTTTAAAGAATTCATGATACCTCTTTAAAAATTCAGCATTCTGTGTAATCCACGGTTCATTCCAAGGATGTCCGATAATCTTTACTTTTTCAGAAAATATATTTAAAAGTCCGCAATGATCCGCATGGTGATGCGTAATCACTACCGTTTCAATATCTTCTATCTTATACCCTAATGCACCTAATTGACTTTCTAGTGCCTTCTTTGCTTCTTCTGTATTTGTCCCTGTATCAATTAACGTTAATGTTTCTCCCTCAACTAAAAACACATTCACTGTCTCAACTGCAAATGGAACAGGAATCTCCATTCGATGAATCGCCGTCATGCTTAGCCCCCCCCTGTCTTTTTCCGGTTCAAAAATGAATACCTCTTCAGTTTACAACTTCCCTATAAATTTGTCATTATTTTCAGATAAAAAGAGGTGTTTTCCATAAAAAAACGAATGTATGTACATTTATAAGTATTTCTAACCAAATTTAAAGGAGGAACATCATGTCTATGCAAAACATTTCCTTTCTCGGTGCAGGCTCTATTGCCGAAGCGATTATTGGTGGTTTATTAAACTCAAATGTTGTTAAGGGAGAACATGTCACTGTAAGTAATCGTTCTAACGAGACAAGATTACAGGAGTTACATAAAAAATACGGTGTCAAAGGTACACATAATAAAAAGGAATTACTTGCTGATGCAAATATTCTTTTTCTAGCTATGAAACCAAAAGATGTCGCAGAAGCGGTTATTCCTCTTAAAGAATACATAAATAAAGACTTGCTTATTATTTCGTTATTAGCAGGTGTTTCTACTCATTCAATTAGAAACCTACTTCAAAAAGACGTGCCGATTATTCGTGCAATGCCAAATACATCTGCGGCCATTTTAAAATCCGCTACCGCTATCTCACCTTCAGAACATACAACGGAGGAACATATTCGCATTGCAACATCGTTATTTGAAACGATTGGTCTCGTCTCTGTTGTAGAAGAAGAAGATATGCATGCTATCACTGCATTATCCGGAAGTGGACCAGCTTATATTTATTACGTGGTAGAGGCAATGGAAGAGGCAGCAAAAAAAATTGGTTTAAAAGAAGATGTTGCAAAATCTCTTATTCTTCAGACGATGATTGGTGCTGCTGAAATGCTAAAAGCAAGTGAAAAACACCCTTCTATTTTGCGAAAAGAAATTACTTCTCCTGGTGGAACAACTGAAGCAGGTATTGAAGTATTACAGGAGCATAATTTTCAACAAGCATTAATCTCATGTATTACACAAGCAACGAAACGATCACACGATCTTGGAAAAACATTAGAAAAAATAGCAAAAGAAAAATAAAAAACGGAGCTCAACTTTATTTGAGCTCCGTTTTTACTTTAATCATATGATATGCTTTTAGTTATTACTCTTACCAAAAATCTCTTCTTGCAGACGACGACCTGTTGGTGTTGCTGCAAGTCCACCTTCTGCTGTTTCACGAAGTGCTACTGGCATCGTTTGTCCAATTCTAAACATCGCCTCAATGACTTCATCACATGGAATTGTACTAGTTACACCAGCTAGTGATAAATCAGCTGAAATCATGGCATTCGCAGCTCCTGCTGCATTACGTTTTACACAAGGTACTTCTACAAGCCCTGCAACAGGATCACATACTAAACCAAGCATATTCTTTAATGAAATCGCCATCGCTGTAGCAGCTTGATCTTGTGTTCCACCAGCCATCTCAACTGCTGCTGCTGCTGCCATTCCACTTGCTGAACCTACTTCAGCTTGGCAACCTCCTGCCGCGCCGGAAATACAAGCATTATTCGCAACAACCATACCGAAAGCTCCTGCTGTAAATAAAAATTCAATCATTTCTTCGCGTGTCGGCTGTAATTTTTCTTGCAGTGCAAAGAGTACACCTGGCACTGTTCCAGCAGATCCTGCTGTTGGTGTTGCACAAATGATTCCCATCGCCGCGTTTACTTCATTTGTTGCGACAGCTTTACTCACTGCGTCCAAAATTGTATCTCCAGATAAGCCTTTTCCACTCTTTAGATACACTTGGACTTTCACAGCATCCCCGCCAGTTAAACCAGTCGGTGATTTCACACCACGAATACCGCGTTCTACTGCTTGTTCCATCACGACTAAGTTCTTTTCCATTCCAGCAATTACTTCTTCACGTGAGATATTTCTTGTTTCCATTTCACATTGAATCATAATTTCTGCGATTTTTACATTTTGCTCTTTAGCTTGCGCCACTAGTTCCGCTGCGTTCCGAAACATGGTGTGTCCCCCCTGCAATTAATCCATAATAGTTACTTGACAAATATTTTGTTGCCCATTTATTTCCGCGATTACTTCATCTGCTAATAATTCATCTGTTTCAATGACCATAAGCGCCCTTCTTCCTTTTTCTTTACGAGAAACACTCATTGTACTAATGTTAATCTCATGCTTAGCAAGGATTGAAGCTACAGCTGCGATAGCACCAAAGCGATCGTTATTTACAATAAGTAGTGCTGGACTCGTGCCTGTTAATTGAAGATCGAATCCGTTTAATTCTACAACTTCAATTTTACCGCCACCAATTGAGCAAGCAACAACTTCAATTTCCTCTTCATCTTTATACAGACGAATTTTCGCTGTATTTGGATGCGGAGCATTTGCATCTTCTTCAATGAATTCCACTTCAATCCCGCGTTCTTTTGCAATATCTAACGCACTTGGAATACGTAAATCATCTGTTTCAAATCCTAGTATTCCACCGATTAGCGCTACATCCGTACCGTGACCACGGTATGTTTTTGCAAATGAACCATATAATGAAATGCTAACTCTCTCTGGCTCATGACGAAACAGCTGACGAGCAACTTGCCCCATTCTTGCCGCGCCTGCTGTATGTGAACTTGATGGACCAATCATAACCGGACCAATAATATCAAACACTGAGCGGTACTTCATTATAACTCCCCCTAAATCTCTATGAAAAAATTTATTCTACTATTTTATTAAGCTACCGCATCTGTTGCTTTTTCAGTTGTACCACGAATCTGTTCCGCTGTACGAATTGGATAGTTTTTGAATAAAAGTGAACCAATATATCCTGAAATAATGCCAGATACCATAATACATAAGAAATATAGCATTACTTTCATTTAAAATGATATAAGATAACCAGCAATAAATCCTGGTAGCAATCCAAAGTTTAACACAGAAGCCCCTACAAGCATAGCATAAACCAGGTAATACACCCATCGCTAATGCAACTAAAGTTGCACCCACTACTCCGCTTAGGCTACCTACTGATTTTCCGACTTCTTTTAAAGAATGGTATACCCATTAAATCTCCACCAACGTATAATTGAAAGGCTTCTACTAAGGAACTTGCAACGGCTACACTTGCTAAGGCTCCTATTGCTTTCATACCGTTTGGCGCTTTAAAACTAAAGAGTGAAAAAAGATATAGTACAAATAATAGTAATATCTTTCCTTTCATAATCTCCATGTTGCCCTCTCACTGTTTAGTCAATTTCGTTTGTTACAAAAAATGGCTAACACGCTTGATGTAAATTATGATAAATTATAATGTGCCCTCATTATAGCTTGTTTTTTATAAAACGCTTACTTTTGTTGAATTTTAAAATTTCTGAATAAAAATCTATTTTCCCTATTTGTATCACTTGTATGTCGTCCTACTTATATAACAGTTTTTCTAAATAATCGATATTATATATTTTTATCCTATATCTCTAAACCATTACAACTTTCTGTGTTATCCAATATAAATATAAAATGATAACAGTTTTAGTAAAAAAAATTTTTATTATAAATAAAAAAATGGCAAACATATGTTACCATTTTTTTGAATATTACTTTTCTACTGGAAATGATTTCAAATCCATCGCGATTTCTGTATTAGAAAATAACTCTCTTGCTTCTTTCAGCAATTCCTTATATGTATCTCCTTGATAACGAGAACTAATATGAGTCAATATTAATCGCTTTACATTTGCATTTAATGCAACACGCGCAGCTTGTTCTGTTGTTGAATGGAAATAGTCGTGTGCTTGCTGTTCATCTTCTGCCGCAAAAGTCGCTTCATGAACAAGTACATCAGCATCTTGCGCAAGCTCTCTACTCGCTTCGCAATATCGTGTATCGCCTAAAATTGTAATAACTCTTCCTTTTTGAGGCGGGCCGATAAAATCTTTTCCATTTAACACTGTGCCATTCTCTAATTCAACTACTTCACCATCTTTTAAGCGTTTAAAAACTGGACCAGGTTTCACACCCATTCCCAGCAACTTATCCACTAAAAGAGCTCCCTGTATATCTTTCTCTACAATTCGATATCCGAAACATTCGATTCCGTGTGATAACCTTTTTGTTTCTACACCGAATTCATGATCCTCAAACACAATACCTTCTTCCGTGATCTCAACGATTTCAAGTGGATATTTAACATGTGTCGTACTTACTAATAATGCTACTTCAATAAATTGTTTAATTCCTTTTGGGCCGTACACTGTTAACGGCGTCGTTCCCCCTTGGAAAGAACGGCTCCCTAATAAACCCGGCAAACCAAAAATGTGATCTCCATGTAAATGAGTAATAAATATTTTTTCAATGCGTCTTGGGCGTACAGATGTATGTAAAATTTGATGCTGAGTCGCTTCACCACAGTCAAATAGCCACGTTTGCCCTCGTTCTTCTAACAATTGTAAGGCAATTGCTGAAACGTTCCTTCCTTTTGAAGGAACACCTGCACCAGTTCCTAAAAATACAAATTCCACTTTCTTTCCTCCAGCTCTTTATATAATCTATCTTTCATCTTACGGAATGTTATTTCAAATGGCAAATTGAATTTACATAACCAATCATCTAGACAACTATACAACACGAACATTCAAAATAAAAACTTAACAATCGTTCGCGTTTTGTAGTAATATAACTATATCACATATAAAGGGAGCGTTTTATTATGAAAGAAGTATTTCGTTTACAAACTGATTTTTCATCTTCATTTGATCGCTGGGTAAGTTCTTTCGTTTCTGATCACCCAGCACAACTAGAGTGGACGACTTTAAAAGAATTAATTCATGAATATACAACATCACATACAAATGAGACGTTACCAACATATATTTCTTCAGCTTTAACATATTACGCACAACGCGTTTCAACAACAAATAGCTCAGAGATTGTTATTTTTGAAAATCCTACAATCTCATAATCTATAATAAAAGCACTGTATAATCAGTGCTTTTTATTTATATTCATTAAATTATTTTCCCACCTTATTTACAAAAAAACACATCTTATTTCATACTATATAGTCATCACGAATCTATTTAATTTTTCAAAAAAACAGATTAAATAGATATTGACACTATAAAATTTCAGTGCTAACATTCAACATGTAATTGAATATGGTCTCTGTTAGGTGAGGCTCCTGTATAGAGAAACGCTGCTGCCCAAAAATGTCGAGAGACGCCAATGGGTCAACAGGAAAGGTCGGAATGAAGGCCTTTCTTAACGTAGCTGGTTTCAGTACCTATGCTATACAGTGCTAAAACTCAACGAGGGAGAGGTGCGTATGTTTTGTCATACACAAAAACTGTTTTTATCTATGTTTAATAACAGTCTTTGTTGTTGACTCTTTTTGACTGCGAATTCAGACCTTTACTCGTTGTGAGTAAAGGTCTTTTTACGTCTTTATGCACCTTACTATGAAACAAACATAGCATATTCAGAAACTATTAAATTGTACGGAGGTGAGGAACAGTGGCAAGTGATGATTCGGCCCAGATACCCATATGTTTTACACTTATATTTTATCATGTAGGTAGGAAAGAAGCTGTTCCTCCCAATTTTAAATAGTCGAGTAACAGATTGTTTCCTCCTTCATGAAAGAGGAGGAACTACCGATGTTAAATTTACAAAGACAAGAAACAAAGCATGCTTACGATCAAGATAGCATGCAAGCAAATAACGAATTATTAGTGGAAGTTGCAACACAGGATGTACACTCCGCGTTAAAACTCTTAGAAACAACACAAGATGGACTCTCTAAACAAGAAGCGTCTCGTAGACTTTCTTTATATGGTCCGAACGAAATCGCTCATAATAAAGCATTGCCGTGGTACATTCAATTTCTGCTGGCATTTAAAAATCCATTTATTTTTGTTTTATTAGCTCTTGGAGCACTCTCTTTTTTCACAGATGACATACAAGGAACAATTGTCGTATCTGTAATGGTACTGCTAAGTGCAACGATTCGCTTTCTACAAGAATTTCGCTCTCAGAAAGCGGCAGATAAGTTAAAGGCTATGGTTCGAACAACCGCGAGCGTCTTTAGAATAGATGGATTTATACATGAAACAAAAAACGTAACCAATTTAAACCGTAATCATACAATGGAAATTCCAATTGAAGAACTTGTGCCTGGCGATATTATTTCACTTTCAGCCGGTGATATCGTTCCAGCTGATGTGCGTATTTTATCCGCTAAAGATTTATTTGTTAATCAATCTTCTTTAACAGGAGAAGCACTTCCTGTAGAAAAATACGAGAACTGCTACCATACGGAAAATAAACATATATTACCGAAAAACATGAAAAAAAATTACAATCCGCTCGATATGGAAAACCTTTGCTTTATGGGTACAAATATTGTTAGCGGTAGCGCAAAAGCTGTTGTTGTTTCAACTAGTACGGATACGTATTTCGGCTCTTTAGCAAAAAAGGTTATCGGAAAACGTGCAGAAACAAGCTTTGATAAAGGCGTAAACAAAGTAAGTTGGCTCTTAATCACATTCATGCTTATTATGACGCCCATCGTCCTTCTCATTAATGGATTCACAAAAGGAGATTGGCAAGAAGCTTTCTTCTTTGCTATTGCCGTTGCAGTTGGTCTTACACCTGAAATGTTACCAATGATTGTAACTGCTAATTTAGCTAAAGGCGCCGTGAACATGTCTAAACAAAAAGTAATTGTAAAACAGCTAAACTCTATTCAAAACTTAGGTGCTATGAACATCCTTTGCACGGATAAAACTGGAACTTTAACAGAAGATAAAGTCGTCCTTGTTCGTCATTTAGATCCTAATGGAAATGAATGCAATCGCGTCTTACAATTTGCATATTTAAATAGCTTCTATCAAACTGGATTGAAAAATTTAATAGATAAAGCTGTCATTGAACATACAGAGGAAAACCATAAGTTTGATCCATCAATTTTTCAAAAGCTAGATGAAATTCCATTCGATTTCGCTCGTCGTCGCATGTCTGTTATTGTGAAAGATATTTCAGGTGAACATACAATGGTTTGTAAAGGTGCCGTAGAAGAAATTTTATCAATTTGTAATTACACTGAAGTGGATGGACAAATTGTCCCTCTTACTGAAGAAATGAGAGCAAATGTAAAACATCTTAGCGAAACTTTAAACAGTGAAGGAATGCGTGTCATTGCTGTAGCATACAAGAAAGATAACAAACCTTATCATAAAGCTTATGCAGTACAAGATGAATCCGCTATGATCCTTACTGGATATATCGGCTTTTTAGATCCGCCTAAACCATCTGCTGCTTCTGCAATTCAAGCATTGCATAAACACGGCGTACAAGTGAAAATCTTAACGGGCGATAACGAAATTGTTACAAGAAAAGTTTGTAAAGAAGTGGGATTAAATATAGGTGAGCCTGTCCTCGGTTACGAAATTGATTCTTTACCAGATAAAGCATTAGCGAAACTGGCAGAAGAAACAAC
Organism: Bacillus sp. MYb209; assembly: GCF_002975175.1. GTDB lineage: Bacteria > Bacillota > Bacilli > Bacillales > Bacillaceae_G > Bacillus_A. Next base: position 358,089 of record NZ_PCNZ01000002.1, on the reverse strand, counting down.
AGTGTTCGCAAAACTAAATCCAATGCAAAAATCCCGCATCATTCGCGTATTGCAAGGTAATGGTCATACTGTAGGTTATATGGGGGATGGTATTAACGATGCCGTTGCACTACGTGATGCTGATGTTGGAATATCTGTTGATACTGCTACTGACATTGCAAAAGAATCTTCCGATATTATTCTACTTGAAAAAAGTTTAACTATATTAGAAGCAGGTATTTTAGAAGGGCGCACTACTTTCGGCAATATTTTAAAATATATAAAAATGACAGCTAGCTCTAACTTTGGAAATGTATTTAGTGTATTAGTGGCAAGTGCTTTCATTCCATTTTTACCGATGCTTGCAATTCATCTCTTAATTCAAAACTTACTTTATGATATTTCACAGCTTTCAATTCCATGGGATAAAATGGATAAGGAATTTTTAGAGAAGCCTAGAAAATGGGATACTGCAAACTTGCGTAACTTCATTATTTGCATCGGTCCAATTAGCTCTATATTCGATATTATCACATTCGTTGTCATGTGGAATGTATTCGGTGCAAATACACCTGGAGAACAATCGCTATTCCAATCTGGTTGGTTTGTCGTTGGGTTGCTAACGCAAACATTAATTGTCCATATGATTAGAACACAGAAAATTCCATTTATTCAAAGTACAGCAGCAATACCAGTTCTTTTGTTAACCGCTTGTATTATGGCAATCGGAATTTATATTCCATTCTCACCACTTGGTACAGCAATTGGTTTACAAGCATTACCACTAAGCTACTTCCCTTGGTTAGTAGGAATATTATTAGGTTATGCTTTCTTAACACAATTCCTGAAAAAAATTTATATTAAAAAATTTCATAGCTGGTTGTAAAAATGAGAATGAGTGGGTATTTCTCACTCATTCTCAAAAAATATAACATGTACTTATATGTATGGAGGTGACCATGATGATATGGTATGACATCGTATTAAGGTTATTTATAGCAATTATTGTAGGAGCTTGCATCGGAATGGAAAGACAATGGAGACATCGAATGGCTGGGCTACGGACAAATGCTCTCGTATCACTTGGCGCCTGTATATTTGTTTTATTATCCGTCATGCTTGATCATGATGCTAGTCCATCACGCATCGCCGCTCAAGTTGTTAGTGGTATTGGCTTTTTAGGAGGCGGTGTTATTATTCGTGACGGTTTTAGTATTAGAGGGTTAAATACAGCAGCAACTTTATGGTGTGCAGCTGCTGTCGGTACTCTTACAGGTGCTGGCTTCCTCGTTGCAGCTATGTTAGGTGCAGCCGGCGTCTTACTAGCAAATATACTACTACGCCCGATCGCTCTATTTATGAATAATAAATCAAAAGAAGATTTACCCGAGCAAACAAACTATTTACTTTCTCTTACTTGTTCAGAAGAGAATGAAGCACATATTCGTTTTCTTCTCATGCACATGGTAAGTTCAGAAGGTATCGGTTTAAAAGAATTGTACAGTGAAGACGTTGATTCTAACCAAAAAGTATGTATACAAGCTACATTACATTGCAATACAAATGCAGCTGTCTTAATTGAAAAAATAGTAAGTAGAATGCTTTTAGAATCCGGCGTTACTGCCGCTGGGTGGAAGACGTCTTTAGATTTAGAGGCAAGTTAATAATTAAAGGTGTCATGATGTTTACTACCTCATGACACCTTTTACATAAACTTATTTTCTAATTTTTGCTGAAACGACTTTTCTTGCTTACGTAATAATTGACTACCTCGCTGTAAAAGAGGTGTTCCATACTTTTCATTAATCTGATCAATAACAGCAAGTAACGGCTCTTCTTTCGCATCTTCTTCAAACGAAAACAAATCTAACTGTTTCACCGATTCTGTCTTCCACTCTAATTCAGTAGCTGTAACACCTAACAGACGAACAGAATCACCATCCCAGTGTTGCTTCCATAAACGTGATGCTGCTTGGAAAATAACCCGTTCTTCCCATATTGCATTTTTCAATTGTTTACTCCGTGTTACTGTGCGACGATCATGGTATTTAATCATAATTTGAATGTTATAACTAACGAGAGTTCGTTTTTGTAGCCTTTTGCTTACAGATTTCGATAATCTTTCTAACATATCAAGTAATTCTTTTTCTTCGTCCATATCCTTTGAGAAAGTCATCGAATTTCCAACGCTTTTATGTTGCCCCATTTGATTCGGATCAACTTCCCTGTCATCCATACCTTTTGCACGCCTTTGTAAATCAACACCGTGCTTTCCAATTTTAGCGCGAATGATATGTTCGTCTCCTTTTGCTAACTGTTCAATTGTATGTATATGAATGTCTTTTAGTTTTTCAGCTGTTTTCTCTCCGATTCCATGCATCTCTGCAACTGATCGTGGCCAAATAATTTCTGGGATATCACGTTTTCGAAGTACTGTAATACCAAGAGGTTTTTTCATATCTGAAGCAGTCTTTGCTAGGAAAAGGTTTGGGGCAATCCCAATGCTACATGGAAGCTGTAACTCTGTTACTAACGCTTGTTGAATCATCTTCGCTATTTCAAGAGGCGAACCGAGCGCATAGCAATCTGTAATATCTAAATACCCTTCATCTATAGAAAACGGTTGTATTTTTTCTGTAAAACGGGAAAGAATTTGAAACATTTGAAATGAAGCTTCTCGATATAATGTAAAATTAGGGTGCTTCACAACTAATTGTGGGCATAATCGCTTCGCTTCCCATAGAGGCATCGTCGTACGTATTCCATATTCTCTCGCCTCATAACTACATGTTATGATAATCCCTTTTCTCTCTTTTTCATTCCCCGCAATCGCTAATGGCTTTCCTTGTAATGATGGGTCGTGAGCAATTTCAACAGATGCGAAAAAACAATTCATATCTACATGTAAAATAACACGTCCATTTTTCGGATACATTTCTCGCATAATACTCACCCCCTTCAAAGAACGTTCGTTCTTTTATTATATCAAATTCATGTACAATATAATAATTACTTATTCTTTTTATCCTTATTTTTGCTATACTTAATACGAAATATGGATATTATTGTAAAAGGAGTGACTTATTATGAAATCAAATAGTAAACTTAACTATACCTTTCCCATTATTATATTAATCATCTTAATTAATTATTTATTACTTCCTATTTTTGATATAAACGTAGCAGGGCTCCTTCCACGTTTAATAAGTATCGTAACAACCTATATACTGCCATGGATTTTCCTATATTGGCTTATCCGCCTTGTGAAAGCCATTGAATCAAAATAAAAAAAGACGTGTAAACCATAATTGGTTCACACGTCTTTTTGACTTTATTACTTACTTCGCTACTTCTTCGATAATAGCTACAACTAATTCTGCTGTTTTCGCTAATTCTTCAACAGGAATTTTTTCATTTGTTGTATGAATTTCTTCATAACCAACTGCTAAGTTAACTGTTGGGATACCATGTCCTGCGATTACGTTCGCATCACTTCCACCACCACTTTGGTGAAGAGAAGGCGTACGACCGATGTTTTCAGCTGCACGTTTCGCAACTTCTACAACGTGATCGCCAGCAGCAAACTTAAATCCTGGATACATAACGTTTACTTCAACGTCTGCATGACCACCCATTTCTTTTGCAGTTGTTTCAAATGCTTCTTTCATTTTTGCAACTTGTGCTTCCATTTTCTCATTTATTAAAGAACGAGCTTCTGCAAAGATTTGAACATGATCGCAAACGATATTTGTTTGTGTACCACCTTCAAAACGTCCAATATTTGCAGTTGTTTCAGAATCGATACGACCAAGTGGCATCTTTGCGATTGCTTTTGCTGCGATAGTAATTGCAGATACACCCTTTTCTGGTGCTACGCCAGCATGAGCTGTTTTCCCACGAATAATCGCATTCACTTTCGCTTGTGTTGGCGCTGCAACTACAATTTCACCAACTTTTCCATCACTATCTAATGCATAACCATATTTTGCTGTAATACGCTCACGGTCTAACGCTTTTGCACCAATAAGACCAGATTCTTCTCCAACTGTAATAATAAATTCAATTTTACCATGCGGAATGTTTTTCTCTTTTAAGACACGAATCGCTTCAAACATAGATGCTAATCCAGCTTTGTCATCGGCTCCTAAAATTGTAGTACCATCTGATACGATATATCCATCTTTAATAGAAGGCTTAATTCCATTACCAGGAACTACTGTATCCATATGAGAAGTGAAATAAATTGTATCAACACCGTCTTTTGTTGCTGGTAAAGTACAAATTAAGTTACCTGCACCATGACCAGTTTCAGCCATTGTGTCATCTTCAAATACTTCTACACCTAAAGCAGTAAATTTCTCTGTTAACACTTTGCAAATTTCTGCTTCAAATTTTGTTTCAGAATCTACTTGTACTAACTCCATAAATTCATTTACTAAACGTTCTTGATTAATCATAAGACTGCGCCTCCTGCACTACCATTATGTATGTAACAACATTAATTATAACAGAATTTCGCAAAAGTTTCGAAATACAAGACAAAAAACAGATGGTTAACACATCTAGATATCCATCTGCTTTCTATTACTCGTTTAATAACACCCAACGCATATGATCTTCCCAAACTCCATTTACCATCAACATTTTGCGAGATACACCTTCATATTGAAACCCTATCTTTGTCACTACTTGTATAGATGCTAAGTTTCGTGGCATAATCGGTGCTTCTATACGATGTAAATGAAATTCTCCAAAGGTAACTTGAATTGCTTTTCTAAGTGCTTCTGTTGTATAACCTTTATTTAACTCTTCCTTATCTAATTTATAACCAAGTACACAAGACTGATAAATTCCGCGAACGATTAGGTTAAATGAAATACACCCAATAATTTTCGTATCATCACCCTTTTTAAAAATCCATAGCCTGATAATCTTACCTTCCGCGAACTCTCTTCTATCCTTTTGTAACCTTTTTTTTTGATAATCTAACGTGAAAAAATCATCTGGCCTATACTCTTCCCATGCTTTTAAAAACTCACGATTTCTGTCGTAATATTGAAGAACTTTTTCCGCATACGACTCATCAATTTCCCTTAAATGTAAGCGATCTGTTTCGTATATTTTCATCATCGTATCTCCATTCTTCAGCTTGCATAACAAAAAAATTGCACTCCATCTTCTAATATATTCTCCACGTGCACGCAAATTTCCTGTTATACTTTACACACACTTCTCGAAATTTGTCATTTCTCTCCCCTTGTCCACAATTTCATTTCTCGTTACAATGAAATTGTACTGATTTGCAAGGAGGTTTAACGATGCATAAAAAAGCTCAAAAAATTATGGTTTATATAATGCTAATTTCTATGCTTGTAACAACATTACTTACTGGCGCAAGTATGTTTTGGTAAAAAGGACGATTCACTCGTCCTTTTTTTACTGCTTACACATACAAAATAGACCATCTCGAAATCGAGATAGTCTATCTTATAATGAACATTTTATTTTATATATATAACAATTGCTACAATACTAAAGGAAAAGGCCATTACAAGTGCTATTACAAAACTTGTATATTGTTTCTGCTGAAATGCCCCAATAACAAAAGTAAGATTGAGTAATGCCATAAATACAATCGCTACAACGTAAGAACATATATTAAAAGTTGCCAATATGAATGTAATAACAAATAGAAAACCAACACAAAACTGCATGTAAGAAATTTTTGGATTTAAATACATATGAGCAACCCCTTTACTCAATTATCTTTATATATTCTCATTAACGCATGGTTATGTACACATGTCAAGACAACTTATAGAAAAGAGAAAAGCCAACCGTTTCGTTGACTTTTCCAAATACTATGGCCCCTTTTTCCTTCGCCAATTGCTGAAATGTTTTTTTCGATTTCACAATCGATACTTTCGTTCCAAGTGGAATACGATCAAACAAATATTCCACATCATATTTCTTCATTCTTATACATCCTTGCGAAATATATTTTCCAATTGAACTAGGCTGGTTTGTCCCGTGTATCCCATACTTACTTCCATCCGTTCCTCTTGCATTAAATCCCATCCATCTCGATCCAAGTGGATTTTTTGGAGAGCCCCCAGGAATATCCTTCGCAATATAATATGGATCCTTCGCCTTCAATACAATGTCAAAGGTTCCTTCTGGGGTTAATTCATTTGTTTTCCCTGTCGCTACTGGAAAAACCTTTTGGATCTTCCCATCATCAATGTAAGCTAGTTTATTCGTTGCTTTATTTACAATTATAAAAGGATCTCCAGCACGTGGGTTATCACCAAGAGGCCAGATTGGTGATAAAGAAAGACATAATAATAAAGAAAGAAGATACGGCATACATAATTCCTACCTTCTAAATAAGTTCTTTTATATTATCCTTTCCCTTAAAACGACTTTTAATGAGTAAATATTGCTCCATTTCATAAACAAGTTGAACGAGTTTTGCACGTATTTCAAATTCTTCTCGCGAGACTGGTAAAGGCATTTCTCTAAATACTTCTCGCATTTCTTGAAGTTGTCTTAACGAAATGACCCCTGTACTTTCAGGACGAATAGAATTCCCTATATTTTCAATTACGTCTGCAATCATATCAGCTTGTTCATACGTCCAAGATAGTGATGCAGCTAATGGTATCATTCGCTCCAAAATTTCAAATTGCTGCATACGCATATCAAAATACCGATAATAATAGTCATCTTCACGCATAAATTCATTCTCAAGTTTTTTAAATGATAAATCTTTTGCTTCTTTCAGCATCATTTCTGTTTCAATTAATTCGGCCCCACTCCAATTACTATCTCGATTTCGTAAATAAACGACCATTTCAAACAAAATCGTTCTGAAATGGTCTTCTATTTTCCCTTGATACTCTTTCAGTTTATTCTCACTGCTTGGCATGTACATGTTTACTAATAAAGCGACACTAATTCCAATCGTTAATATAGCAATTTCATTACCAACTATAGACCATGTAATTTGCTTTAATGAATACAGATGCATAACGATAACCGAACTCGTGACAATCCCTTCTTGAATTTTGCACATAACTGCAGTCGGAATAAAGGTAAGCAGCAATACGCTAATCGCAAGTGGTGTATAACCAATCGTTTCAAAAATACAAAACGCAAATACCATCGATAATACACAAGCTAAAAAACGGTGCAACGATACTTGAACGGATTTCCGTTTCGTATTTTGCACGCATAAAATGACTAAAATACCAGCTGAACTATAAAATTCTAATCCTAATAACTGAGCAATAAAAACTGCCGCACCCGTTCCAAGCGCTGTTTTCACTGTTCTATATCCAATTTTAAACATATCATTACTCCTATATGTATAAATGTCTTTAAAAATATTATAAAAAAAGGATGACGCAATGTCATCCTTTTCTATCTATTGTTCACTTAACCTTTACATATTACAATATTTTTTGCAAAAATTCTTTTGCACGGTCACTTTTTGGTGCTGTAAAAAACTCTTCCGGATTACTATCTTCTACGAGCTTTCCACCATCTAGAAAGAGAACGCGGTCTGCTACTTCTTTTGCAAATCCCATTTCATGTGTAACGATTGCCATCGTCATTCCTGTCGTAACTAATGATTTCATAACTTCTAACACTTCTTTCACCATTTCTGGATCTAGCGCAGAGGTCGGTTCATCAAATAACATAACTTCCGGTTCCATCGCTAATGCTCTTGCAATTGCTACACGTTGCTTTTGTCCACCTGAAAGGCGATTTGGATATGCATCTTTCTTATCTAATAACCCCACTTTTTCTAGAAGTTTCTCAGCTTTTTTTTCAGCCTCTTGCTTCGTTACTCCTTTTACATTGATAGGAGCATACGTAATATTTTCTAATACAGTCATATGAGGGAATAAGTGAAAATGTTGAAATACCATTCCGACATTTTCACGAACATGCATAATATTTGTTTTCGGATTCGTTACTTCTTCCGTTCCAATCCAAATGTGACCAGCTGTCGGTGCTTCTAGTACATTCATACAGCGTAAAAACGTTGACTTTCCAGATCCAGACGGTCCGATAATTGCAACAACTTCTCCTTTTTCAATCGTTGTTGTAATTCCTTTTAATACTTCATTTTTTCCAAATGATTTATGAAGGTTGTCAATTTTAATCACTTTTCTTCATTCTCCCTTCAATTGCCTTCCCGACTAATGTAAGAATAATTACTAATATATAATAAATAAGTCCAACAAACAGTAATGGCTCAAGATATTTAAATGTTTCACCGCCTACAATATAAGCACGGCGCATTAAATCAGTCGCTCCTATTACAGTTACTACAGCCGACTCTTTCGTAAGTGTCGCAAACTCATTCACAAGCGCTGGTAATATATTTTTTAAAGCTTGAGGAAAAATAATATTTCTCATCATTTTACTGTACGGAATACCTAAAGCCATTGCTGCTTCTGTTTGTCCTTTATCGACTGCTTGAATGCCGGCACGAATCACTTCTGACATATATGCACCTGAGTTTAAGCTAAATGCAAGTACAGCTGCTAAAAAGGCTGGTATCTCATAATCCATCATTTGCGGAACACCGAAATAAATAATCATTAATTGCAATACTAGCGGTGTGCCACGAAATATTGACGTATAAATATCTGCTGCAATATTTAATACTCGTATTCTAGCAATTTTGCAAAGTGCTAATAACGTTCCTAAAATAAATCCTACCACAGCTGATGCAGCTACAATTTTCAATGTAACTTCTAAGCCCTTTAATATATATGGTATTGAAGGCGTAATTGCCGAAAAATCTAGATTCATCCTTTTCATTCCCCTCACAGAAAAGTGAAAGGCAGCTTATTTTCCGCTGCCAAACCATTTCTTCACTAATTTATCCATTTCTCCATTTTCTTGCATTTTCTTAATTACTTTATTAAATTCTTCTGTTTTATCACTGTTTTTCGGAAGAGCAATTGCTGCACCTACTTCTTCTGGTGCTTCTTGAATTTCAATTCCTTGTAGTTCTTTCATTTTTTCTAAATAATTTTTTGCAACTGTGTCTTCTATAATTGCAGCGTCAAAACGACCAGCTTTAATTTCTTGTACGATTTCTGGTATACGGTCACGTCCCTCAGCTTTGAAATCGACTTGTTTTTTAAATTCTTCTGCTTTTTCTTCTTGGATTGATCCTGTTTGTACCCCTACTTTTTTTCCTTTTAAATCTTCTAATGATTTAATATTAGAGCCTTTTTTTGAAACAATCATATTTTTAGCAACAAAATAAATATCTGTGAAATCAGCATTATTTTTACGTTCTGCAGTTGGCGTCATACCTGCCATAACGAAATCAACTTTTCCTGAGCTAAGAGATGCTAATAATCCTCCAAAATCCATATCTTTCACTTTTACTTCATACCCAAGTTCTTTTCCGATATATTTTGCAATATCAACATCAAAACCGATAATTTCATCACTTTTTGATGCTTCCACGTATTCATACGGTTTATAGTCTGCTGAAGTCCCCATAACAAGTACTTTTTTATTCTCACTCTTCGCCTTTTCTTCCCCATTACTACAAGCACTGAACATACTTACAATTAAAATAAGTGCAAATGATATTGATAATAACTTCTTCATCTTTCTTCCCCCTAATAATGTATATTTAAAAGTTAAATAGAATATTTATTCGATGTTTGTATTGTATCAACACTTTCATTTTTATGCAACATTCAAAATAAAAATAAATACAAAAAACAATATTAAAGTCATTTTAGATGCATAAAAACATGCATAAAATAATAACATCATTCATGTTTAATTATGTTAAAAACTAAATAAAAAAGACGGTACACCCACTTGATCGTGGACGTACCGTCTTTTCTCTTCCCTATAGTTCTTCGCAATTATCTTCGAAATAAGATTGTAGTTTTGCAATTACTTGCATTGGTTCATGACCTTCAATTTCATGACGTTCTACCATCGTTACAATTTTTCCATCTTTCAATAAAGCAAATGATGGAGATGAAGGTGGATATCCTTCAAAATATTCACGAGCTCTTGCTGTTGCTTCTTTATCTTGACCCGCAAATACCGTTACAAGGTGGTTAGGGCGTTTATCATAATGTACGGAATGTGCAGCAGCAGGACGAGCAATGCCACCTGCACAACCACATACAGAGTTTACCATTACAAGTGTTGTACCATTTCTTTTAAATGCTTCTTCGACTGCTTCTGGTGTCGTCAATTCTGTATATCCCGCAGAGACAATCTCTTCACGCGCTTGACGGACAACATCATTCATAAAAAAGTTAAAGTTAATCAATCTTTTCCCTCCTCTAATTCTACCTATTTGTATCTTACCAGTTAATGTTTAGAGAATACAAGTAAGTTTACTTGTATTTCAGCATAGAAAAGGTGTTAGAGCTCTTGCTCTAACACCTTTTCTTAATGACCTCGATGTTTTTGCTTTGCCTTTTGTACTTTTATAAAACGTTTTCGCTTCTTTTCTGCCTCTCGCTTCACTTTGGATTGCACTTTCTTTTCTTGTTTATGCAACTCATAGGATAAACTAATTGCCTCTTGCGCCTTTGTACAACGTTTTATATTTACTTCTTTTGCGGCTTGCCGTATGATACGCTTTATATTTTTCGGACGCTGCTTTTCTTTAAATTCCACACCACATCTTGCAAAGTGCTGGAAATGCGCTAACATTGGACCATTTACAAATATAAATACTTCTTCATCTGATGGTTCCGTTCCAAAAATATACCTTGCTCCATACAACTTTCCTTTTTCTTTGTGCGTAATAATTCCTGCAAAAAATTGACCATCATAATATACTGTCAACTCCATTGACAGCCCCCCCTAAAAAATTAGAAATACTGGACATCCCGGAGGGGAAGGTTACTGACATGAAATCATGCGTCTGGACTACCAACCAGATCAGTGTTTTTGTATTTCTTTCACTACTATTATATCTTATTTTTCCATAATTTTCATATATTCCACAATCATTTTTTTATGCGATCCTACAATATAATCAGGTAGCTCTGTTACCGGGAAGAATTTAAGCTGAACCGCTTCTTCTTTATTCATAACAAAATTCCCTTCATATTGATCGGTATAATAGGCTGTCGTTACGGATTGAAACTCATCACCGTTTGTTAATTTTGTAAAATAGTTCGCTCCAGAAAATACATTGATTAATCGGAGGTTCTTTACTTCTATTCCTGTCTCTTCATATACTTCACGGTAAGCTGTTTCTTCTGGTGATTCACCAAGCTCCATTAGCCCGCCAGGCAGCCCCCATTTTCCGTACGGCTCTGTTCTTTGCTGTAATAATACATATCCACTTTCATTTATAACGAGTACAACAGCACCAACTAAGATTAAAGGGCGATGACCAACTACTTTTCTTAATTCCTCTACATATCCCATGGAAACACCTCCCTTTTTGTTGTCGACACTATTGTATCATATGTATGAAACGACAAAATGCGTATGTTTTTCATTTTTTTAACAAAATATTTATTTTATATGCTTCATCTACCGTAGCTAACATAATGGATTCGATTTCCGTACCCTTCTCTAAAAATTCTTTCGCCCACTCTTCCGTTTTTCCTAATAAAGCGAGAACATCTTGCTGAATTCTACCATCCTTCACTAAAATAAAAGCAACTGGAGATTTTCTCCCCGCCACTTTAAGATCAAGACGAGAAACTGTTTCATATTCTGGATACTGAAATACAGAAACAACACCGCTTGCTTCCCACAATGCCAATTTAATTGTGGCAATATCGCTCACATTTTGCAAACGAAGCTCCGAAAATAAATATTCCACCGTAATTCTTGCTTTTTTTAAATTACTAAAATCAATGGAACCATTATGTATAAGAATAATAGGTGCAGGCTCTAAAAAACGTCTCCACCTATCCCATTTCAACATTAAAACTGAGCTTACAATATGAAGTACAACTAGTATAAAGGTTGTAATCATGGAACCAAGTAACCCAACTTTTTCATCAGATAGTGCATTAGAAATGTTTCCCCCTAACAATAGCACTAATACGACGTCTAAAAATCTTAGTTGCGCAATAGACCTTTGCCCCATCGCTTTCGCAACAAGAATTAAAAATATATAAGCTATAATCGCTCGGATAACCCATTCGCCATTAGAAAGATGCCGTGCTCCTTCAAAAATATCCATAACTTTGCACTCCTTAAACGTCGCAAACTACAATTCTGTCTTAGTTTGCAACGTTTAAGGGCATATATGTAAAAAAAGCTGATTCGTTTTTAAACGAACCAGCTTTTTTTACTTAACTGAAAACATATATTTTTTATACGTTTTCCGTACCGATAATATGAGCCCCATCATAATCATATTCGAGAATAAGGAACTTCCCCCATATGATAAGAAAGGTAATGCGATACCTTTTACAGGCATTAATCCAACGATCATACCAATATTTTGGAATATTTGAACCGTTAGTATTCCTATTGATCCAGCACATAATAATGTACCAAATAAATTATCAGCAGAATAACCGATAATAATTGTTCGATATAGTAGTAATAGGAACAAGAACACAACTAGCGCTGCTACTATAAATCCACCTTCTTCGGCAATTGTAGCGAAAATAAAGTCAGTGTGTTTCTCTGGAATATAGACGTTCCCTTCACCGAATCCTTTCCCTTCCATACCTCCACTACCTACAGCTAAAATCGATTGCTGTGTTTGATAGCCTTGATCTACATTATCAAATGGATCTAACCAACCTAAAATACGTGATTGTTGGTGAGGTTTTAGTAAAGTAACCAGTTTATTAAAAAAGAAGTCTGGGTATTTTAAAAATATAAATATTAATGTAGACAATATTGTCACCGGAATGACTGTACATAACGCAATTAATTTCTTTTGAATTCCTGACATAAATAAAATACATGCGATAGCTGCTGCATATAAGAACACCATACCTGTATCTGGTTGGCTATATACAACGGCCATAGGTGGAAGAGATACTAACATTATCTTTCCGACTAATTTCAAATCAGTCTGGAATGTCCGCGCCATATATTGAGCATTATGTTTCACTGCTAAAGTGGCTATTATGAGAAGCAATGAAATTTTGAAAAACTCCGATGGCTGAATTTGTCCAGCTACTGGAAAAACAAACCATCTTTTTGCACCTAATTTTTCAGGTGTGAAACTGGAAACCGGCAGTATTTTCAAAAGAATAAGTGAACCAAACCCAGCGATATAAAGTGGCCAAGACAACTTTTGCCATTGGTCTAAGTCAATGCTTGCAACAAGAAGTAACAATACAACCCCAATTACGTAGTTAACACCTTGTTTCAAAGCAAAGTTTGCATCTCCATACTGTCCGGTTTGCTGACTGCTATATATTGCGGCTATACTCGTAACACAAAATGCAAACAAAATTAAAATTAGTTTTACATCTAAACTTTTTAGAAAATCGGTACTTCTTTTCATGACATCCTCCTGAAACATTGTTACGGCAAAATAAAAAAACCAGGAGTCAATACTCTTTATGTTTTGACGACTGATTACACATTATCTATAAAACACTTATATAGAATAACTCTCTTTTTCATACAATACAATATATTATACTACAGTTTCGTCAGTAAGATTTGCCAAAAAAATTATTCTTTTCTTATTTTATATCTATATACCATATATCAGCAATGTATTTTCGCAAATTCCTAATACATGATCATTCATTGTAAGATTACTGGGAAAGGTTTGTACATATAGTAGGATACAAATGAAGAAATGAAATGATAAAAAGCTCGCAAATGCGAGCTTTTTATTAATATACAGATGTATTGTTCTCTGACACGTTTTCTAAAATTTCTTTTACACGTCCTAAGAATTTACCACAAATTAAACCATCAAGTACACGGTGATCAAGTGATAAACATAAGTTAACCATGTCACGAGCACCGAACATACCATTATCCATAATTACTGGGCGTTTTACAATTGATTCAACTTGTAAAATAGCCGCTTGTGGGTAATTAATAATACCCATAGATTGAACAGAACCGAATGATCCTGTGTTATTAATTGTAAATGTTCCGCCTTGCATTTCATCAGCTTTTAATGATTTCGTGCGTACTTTTCCTGCAAGTTCTGTAATTTCGCGAGCGATACCTTTAATTGTTTTTTCGTCCGCTTGCTTAATTACTGGTACAAATAGTTCTTCCTCTGTTGCAACAGCGATAGAAAGATTAATGTCTTTCTTCTGAACGATTTTATCGCCAGCCCACATTGAGTTAATTTGAGGATATTCTTTTAACGCTTGTGCTACTGCTTTTACGAAGAAAGCAAAGAACGTTAAGTTAAAGCCTTCACGCTTTTTGAAATCGCCTTTAATTGAGTTACGGTATGACACAAGGTTTGTCACATCTACTTCAATCATCATCCAAGCATGAGGTGCCTCGTGTTTACTGCGTAACATATTTGCTGCAATTGCTTTTCGTACACCTGTTACCGGAATCTCGATATCTCCAGGCATTGTCGGCACAGAAACTGGTTTTGCAGCTTCTACTTTTTGCGCTACCGGTGCTACTGCCGCTGATTTTGGTGCTTCTGGACGCTCTGCTACTGCAACAACTTCCTCTTTCTTCGCACCTGCTTGCGGAATATTTCCAGATTCCACTAGCTTTAAAATATCTTTACGAGTAATACGACCATTTGATCCTGTACCTTCTACTAGATCTAAATCAACATTATGCTCACTCGCAAGTTTTAACACAGCTGGTGAAAAACGTGGTTTTCCATCAGTTGGTTGTTTCGCTTTCGGTGCTTTCTCAGGCGTAGTTGCTTCTGCCTTTGGTTCTTCTTTCGTTTTTTCCTCTACAGCTGTTGCAGCTACTTCATCTGCGCCTTCTACTTGAATGACACAAACAACCTCACCTACAGCTAACGTATCACCTTCACCAGCGATTAACTCTTTCACAATACCAGTGAAAGAAGATGGTACTTCTGCATTTACTTTATCAGTCATTACTTCTGCAAGCGGATCATATTTATTTACGTGATCGCCAACATTAACGAGCCATTTGCTAATTGTACCCTCTGTAACGCTCTCTCCGAGCTGAGGCATTGTAATATTTTCTACAGCCATGTATAGTCCCCCCGATTAAAATTCCGCAAGTTCACGCATTGCTTTTTCAACTTTATCTGGATTTACCATAAAGAATTTTTCCATTGTTGGTGCATATGGCATTGCTGGAACGTCTGGACCTGCAAGACGGGCAATTGGTGCATCTAAATCAAACAGGCAATTTTCAGCGATAATAGCTGCCACTTCACTCATAATACTTCCTTCTTTATTGTCTTCTGTTACAAGAAGAACTTTACCAGTTTTTGAAGCAGCTTCAATGATTGCTTCTTTATCTAATGGATACACAGTACGTAAATCAAGAATGTGTGCAGAGATACCATCTTGCGCTAATTTCTCAGCTGCTTGAAGAGCAAAGTGAACACATAATCCGTACGTGATAACAGTAATATCATCACCTTCACGTTTTACATCTGCTTTTCCGATTGGTAATACATAGTCATCTTCTGGCACTTCACCTTTAATTAAGCGATATGCACGTTTATGTTCGAAGAATAATACTGGATCTTCATCACGGATTGCTGCTTTTAATAAGCCTTTTGCATCATATGGTGTAGAAGGGATAACAATTTTTAAACCTGGTTGGTTTGCAAACATCGCTTCTACAGATTGTGAATGATACAATGCACCGTGAACACCGCCACCAAATGGCGCACGAATTGTAACTGGACAAGTCCAATCGTTGTTAGAACGATAACGAATTTTTGCTGCCTCAGAAACAATTTGGTTTACTGCTGGCATGATGAAATCAGCAAACTGCATTTCAGCGATTGGACGCATACCATACATTGCCGCACCAATTGCTACCCCAGCGATTGCAGATTCTGCAAGCGGTGCATCAAGCGCACGATCTTCACCAAATTGATCATATAAACCGTGTGTCGCTTTAAACACGCCACCTTTTTTACCAACATCTTCTCCTAAAACGAATACTTTCTCATCGCGTTCCATTTCTTCGCGCATTGCTAATGTAATAGCATCAATATAAGACATTACAGCCATGAAACGTTCCCCCCTATTCTGCGTATACGTGCTTCAATGCATCTTCAGGTGCTGCATACGGAGCATTTTCTGCATATTCTGTTGCTTCATTTACGATATGCATAATTTCATCTAACATTTGTTTTTCAAATTCCTCAGTTAACACGCCAGCTTCTTTTAAATAAGCTGCAAATGTTATAATTGAATCTTTTTTCTTTGCTTCTTCTACTTCTTCTTTATCACGATAAACACGATCATCGTCGTCACTAGAATGTGCTGTTAAACGATATGATACTGTTTCAATTAAAGTCGGGCCTTCACCACGACGGCCGCGGTCTGCTGCTTCTTTTACAGCTTTGTATACTGCAAGTGGATCGTTTCCGTCTATTGTATATCCAGGCATACCGTAACCAATTGCACGATCTGATACGTTTTTACATGCTAATTGTTTTTCAACCGGAATAGAGATTGCATATTTGTTATTTTCACACATAAAAATAACAGGTAGTTTGTGTACACCAGCAAAGTTTGCACCTTCATGGAAGTCACCTTGGTTTGAAGAACCTTCTCCGAATGTAACAAACGTTACTAAATCTTTCTTCTCCATTTTTCCAGCTAGTGCAATACCAACTGCATGTGGTACTTGTGTTGTTACTGGAGATGATCCTGTCACAATACGGTTTTTCTTTTGACCGAAGTGACCAGGCATTTGACGACCACCAGAGTTTGGATCTCCAGCTTTCGCGAAAGCAGACAACATAAGCTCTTTAGCTGTCATACCAAACGCTAGTACAACACCCATATCACGGTAGTATGGTAATGCATAATCTTTCTCTCTATCAAGAGCGAACGCCGCTCCAACTTGTGCAGCCTCTTGTCCTTGACAAGAAATTACGAATGGAATTTTACCTGCACGGTTTAATAACCACATACGTTCGTCAATTTTACGTGCAAGTAACATCGTACGGAACATTTCTAATACTTGCTCATCACTTAAGCCAAGCTCTTCATGGCGCTTTTCTTTTACTTCTGCCATTTTTCATAACCTCCTAAATCCACATTTTTATGCGTGTAACGCTTTTCCATCTACAGCTAGTGCTGCTTCACCAATCGCCTCAGATAATGATGGATGCGGATGAATTGTATGTGCTACTTCCCAAGGTGTTGCATCAAGTACTCTTGCAAGACCAGCTTCAGAAATCATATCTGTTACATGTGGTCCAATCATATGAACACCAAGAATGTCATTTGTTTCTTCATCAACTACAAGTTTTACAAATCCATCTGATTCTCCGTATACAAGTGCCTTTCCGATTGCACGGAATGAGAATTTACCTACTTTTAACTTATAGCCTTTTTCTTTTGCTTCTCGTTCTGTCAAACCGACAGAAGCAACTTCTGGACTGCTATATACGCATTTCGATACCATAGAATAATCAATTGGTGTAACTTCTTTACCAGCAATATGTTCTACAGCAACAATTCCTTCATGCGAAGCAACGTGAGCAAGTTGTAGGCCACCGATTACATCTCCAATTGCGTAAATATGAGATTCCTTCGTTTGATAAAACTCATTTGTTTGAATGTATCCTTTTTCCACAACAATATCTGTGTTCTCTAAGCCCATATTTTGCGTATTCGCTTGTCTTCCTACAGATACAAGCATTTTTTCTGCTTTAAATGCTTTATTCTCACCGTTATGTTCAGCTTGAATTGTTACTCCATTATCTTTTACCAATGTTTCTGGTAATACTTTTGCACCAGTTACCACTTTAATACCTTTTTTCTTGAATAAACGCTGCATTTCTTTTGAAACGTCATTATCCTCTAGTGGTAATATGTTTTTCGCATACTCTAATACTGTAACTTCTACACCGAAGTCGGCAAGCATAGATGCCCACTCAATACCGATTACACCGCCACCAACGATAATGATCGAACTAGGAAGCGTTTCCATTTTTAGGGCATGATCCGAAGACATTACATACTCTCCGTCTAACTCTAATCCTGGTAATGAATTTGGACGAGAGCCTGTTGCAACAAGTACATTTTTTGGAATTAACATTTCATTCTCTTCTCCACTTGCAAGTTCAACTGAGATTGTACCTGGCATTGGAGAGAAAATAGATGGGCCAAGAATACGGCCAATACCTTCAAACACATCAATTTTACCTTGTTTCATTAAATGCTGAACGCCTTTATGAAGCTGCGTTACAATCTTCTCTTTACGCTCTTGTACTTTAGCAAAGTTTAGTTCTACATTACTTGCAATAACTCCGAACTCTTCTCCTTTTTTAGCAGTTGCGTATACTTCCGCACTACGTAAAAGAGCTTTACTAGGAATACACCCTTTGTGTAAACAAGTACCACCAAGATTTTCTTTTTCAACAAGTGCAGTTTTTAACCCTAGTTGTGATGCACGAATAGCAGCAACGTATCCACCAGTACCCCCGCCAACGATGACTAAATCATATTCTCTTGCCATTATCTCAACCCCTAGCTACTGTTTGTTTTTCTCGTACAACATACTCTTTCGGCGCTTCTTCTTCACGTAATACACGAAGTGCTCCTTCTGCTAACGCTTGTAATTCATCTTCTCCTGGATGTACGATAACATCTGCAATCCAGTGAACACGTTCTTTTATTTCATCGACAAGAATTTTACTGTACGCAAGTCCACCAGTTAATACGATTGCATCGATTTTCCCGTGAAGTACAGCACTAGCTCCGCCAATCTCTTTTGCAACTTGATATGCCATTGCTTTATAAATAAGAGTTGCTTTAGGATCACCTTTTTCAACCATCTGTTCTACTTTAATTGCATCGTTTGTACCGATAAGACTTACAAGTCCACCTTGTCCGACAAGTTTTTTAACCATTTCGTCTCGGTAATACTCACCAGAGAAACACATTTCAACTAATTGTCCTACTGGTACTGTACCAGCACGCTCTGGACTAAATGGTCCTTCTCCGTTTAAGCCATTATTAACATCGATAACTTTTCCTTTTTTATGAGCACCAACTGTAATACCACCGCCCATATGTGTAACTAATAAATTTAAATCCTCATATTTGTGATTTAATTCATCTGCTACTTTACGAGCAACCGCTTTTTGGTTTAATGCGTGGAAAATACTTTTACGTTCCATACCAGCAATACCGCTAATACGAGCAATCGGTTCCATTTCATCTACAACGACAGGATCCACAATGAATGCAGGAATATTTAATCCAGAAGCGATTTCATAAGCTAGAATGCCTCCGAGATTTGAAGCGTGATGACCGCTAAATCCGTTTTTTAAATCTTCTAACATTGCATCGTTTACTGTGTACGTGCCACCTTCGATTGGACGAAGTAATCCACCACGCCCACAAACAGCGTTCAATTTTGAAATGTTAATACCGTGGGAATGTAAAACTTCTAAAATTGTTTCTTTTCGAAACTCGTATTGATCGATAATTCGCTTATATTTTCCGATTTGTTCTTCATCATGACGAATTGTTTCTTCTAAAACGGGTCTTTCATTATCAAAAACACCAATTTTTGTGGATGTACTACCCGGATTAATAACAAGAATTCGATTTAAGGACAATGTTGCTACCTCCACTAATAAATTTAAAAGGAAGTGGAAACCTCATAAGAGGTAACCACACCTTTCGTAAAAGTTGTATATGAATGATTAGCGACGGCTAATAATGTCGTGACCGTTGCGTAAGTATGTGCTACGAGTGTTTTTCAAGCTTGCAATGCGCTCTTCAGCTAGACGATCTGCCGCTACATAAGTTGCTATGCCATCGCGTTTTGAAATTTCGATTACTTTTGCAATTGTGTCATAAATAGACTCAACACGTTTTAATGCACGTTCTCTATTGTATCCATATAATTCGTCTGCTACGTTAATTACGCCACCTGCATTAATAACATAGTCTGGTGCGTATACAATACCCATTTCATGAATGATGTCACCGTGACGATCTTCTTTTAATTGGTTATTTGCAGAACCTGCGATTACTTTTGCTTTAAGTTGTGGAATAGTTTCATCATTAACTGTTGCGCCTAATGCACATGGTGCGTAAATATCACATTCAACACCGTAAATTTCATTTGGCTCAACTGCTGTTGCACCGAATTCTTCTACTGCACGTTGTACAGCTTCTTTATTAATATCTGTAACGATTAATTTTGCTCCTTCAGCGTGTAAATGTTTGCATAGGTGATACGCTACGTTACCAACACCTTGAATAGAAATTACTCTTCCTTCTAGGTTATCTGTACCAAATGCTTCTTTTGCAGCTGCTTTCATACCACGGTAAACACCGTATGCAGTTACTGGAGATGGGTTACCAGAAGAACCGAATGATGGTGAAATCCCTGTTACAAAATCAGTTTCTTCATGGATAATATCCATATCATCTACTGTTGTACCAACATCTTCAGCTGTAATGTATCGTCCGTTTAGTCCTTGAATGTAGCGTCCTAATGCACGGAACATCGCTTCGCTTTTATCTTTACGTGGATCACCGATAATTACTGTTTTTGCACCACCTAAGTTTAAACCAGCTGCTGCATTTTTGTATGTCATCCCTTTTGCAAGACGCAATGCATCTTCAATCGCCGCTTCTTCAGAATCATATGTCCACATTCTTGTTCCACCAAGGGCTGGTCCAAGTGTTGTATCATGGATTGCAATGATTGCTTTTAAACCAGATTCTTTATCTTGACAAAATACCACTTGCTCATAATCATATTTTTCTAAGTATTCGAAGATTTCTAATGTCATTGTCGTTTCCCCCTAATTGTTTTACCCTATTTGGTTTATTTTGAAGCAGTCGCAACTGCCAATGCTAATGAATATACTTTTGTTTCTGCTGAATCAGCACGTGATGTTAAAACAATCGGTGCTTTAGCGCCAGCAATCATCGCTCCTACCTTTGCATTTGCAAAATAAACGAGTGATTTATATAGCACATTTCCAGCTTCAATCGTTGGGACGAGTAAAATGTCTGCCTTACCTGCTACATCACTTACTATGCCTTTATGTTCTGCTGCAATTTGTGATACTGCATTATCTAAAGCAAGTGGTCCATCAACGACACAATTTTTAATTTGTCCGCGGCGATTCATTTGAGTTAACATCGCTGCATCAATTGTCGCTTGCATCGCAGGATTAACAACCTCTACCGCTGCAATTGGCGCTACCTTTGGCAAATCAATTCCTATTGCCTGGGCAACTTCTACAGTATTTTGTATAATAGCAGCTTTTTGTGTTACATCAGGTGCAATGTTCATCGCTGCGTCTGTAACAAAAATAAGACGATCGTAATTTGGAACTTCAAACGCTGCAACATGTGAAAGTACGCTGCCCTTACGAAGTCCCCACTCTTTATTTAATACAGCTTTCAAAATATTTGCTGTTGGGATGTTCCCCTTCATTAGCACATCTGCTTCGCCATTTTTTACAGCTTTAACAGAAAGTTCTGCAGCCTCAGCACTTGACGTTGCTGCAATCACTTCAATATATTCTGAAGTTTGTAACCCATGCTCTTGTAGCATCCCTATTATTTTCTCTTGATTTCCATATAGACGAAATTGAGCTAGCTGTAATTGGATTGCTTTCGCTACAGCTTCAATTACTTCATGATCTTCAGCTACTGCTACAGCCACAGTTTTTTTAGGCTGTCCTGCTGCTTGATCAATTAAGTGTTCTAACTTCATATTTTGTAATCAACCCTTTCCGTCGTCCCTTGTCTATTCATTAAGCAAATATCGTGCCAACTTCCGAAAGTGGTCCTACCAATAATGAAAACGCATTCAAAACGCAGTAAAATCAATACTTTGGAAAACAACGAAATATTCTGTCTCGTTTTGTCATTTTTTGTATACCATGCAATAAATTGCACGGTACGCAATTTATTGCATGCTATTTTTTGCACAGTCGTACTTTTCTAGCTTGTAATATAAGTTTCGAACTGAAATTCCTAACGCTTTTGCAGTCTTCGTTTTGTTCCCATCAAATTTCTCTAAATATTCACGGATAATATTCCCCTCAAATTCTGTCACCAGGTGTTCAAGGGCCTTCTCTTCTAATTCAGGTAATAAATTATTTTGTTTCGTCTCTACTTGTTCTTCTTTATGCAAAGGCGGTAAATGATGTACATCAATATATATCTCGTTATAATTCATAAAGATAATAGCTCGTCCTAAAATATTTTCAAGTTCCCTAACATTTCCTGTCCATTCATATGATTGTAAATACGAAACGGCTGAATCGGTGAGTCCTTCTACATTACGACCATAATCTTGATTAATTTTTTGAATTAACCTTTCTGCAATCGCTGGTATATCTCCTTTACGCTGACGAAGGGAAGGAATTTGAATCGGGATTTTATTTAAACGATAATATAAGTCCTCTCTGAACTTCCCTTCTAAAATAGCTTTTTCTAAATTCACATGCGTCGCAGCAATCACTCGAACATTAATAGGTATCGCTTTCGTTCCCCCTACTTTCACAATTTCTTTTTCTTGTAATACACGAAGGAGCTTCGCTTGCGTATTTGCAGATAACTCTCCGATTTCATCTAAAAAAACACTTCCATTATTCGCTTCTTCAAAGAATCCTCGTTTCCCGCCTCTTTTCGCTCCAGAAAACGCGCCTTCCTCATAACCGAATAATTCACTTTCTAATAAGGTCTCAGAAATAGCAGCACAGTTTACTCGTACAAACTTATTGTATTTTCGATTACTACTGTTATGAATAGCGTGCGCAAATAACTCTTTCCCCGTACCAGATTCGCCTCTAAGTAATACTGTGGCTGGTGTATTCGCTCCAAGTTTTGCCTGTTCAATAGCTGCCGTCGTTTCATCTGAATCGCCAACAATATCATCAAATGAATATTTCGCTTCTAACGTTCGAATGATTTGTCTTGCCCTATTCAATTCATTTGTTAACTTTTGAATTTCTGATACATCGCGAATTACCCCTACGCTTCCTTTCAATATTCCATCAACAATAACTGGTGCTACATTTACAATTACATCCCGCTTCTTTTGCCCAATCTTCATATGTATTCCTCGTACCGCTCGGCGCGTCCGAAGTACTTTCATATGCATACTTTCACCTTCTACAATATCAGTTGTAGCCGGCTTTCCTATAATATCCTCTTCGGTTAAACCCGTTAACTTCGTATAAGCAGGGTTTATAACTAATCCTCTTCCTTTCTCATCAACAACCGAAATCGCTTCCTCAGATGAGTTAATAATCGCCTCAAGTAGCGTTTGAATTTCTTTTAAATCTGTAACTTCTTCCGCTAAATCTACAACTTCTGTAATGTCTTTAAAAATCGCAAATGCGCCTTGAACTTCTCCATCTTCTTTTAATATCGGGATACGCGTTGTAATGATCTTATTTTCATTCTCTAACGTCAGTTCATGATTCACTTCTATTTTTTTCGTGCGTATAATACGAAGCAACTTACTCGTTGGAATAACTTCTAAAATATATTTTCCTATCGCCTCTTCTTTCTTATATCCGATAATACGCTCTGCACTTTTATTAAACAGACGAACTTGTCCCTCTTGATCTATAACAATCATACCGTCATGCGTTGAATTTAAAATTAAATTCCCTTGTTGTGTCTGTTCTTCTAGCTTCCCAATTAAGCTTTCCTTCTCATGCGCTAGTCTCGTAACAATTTTTGCAATATCCCCTGGTATAAGAAGGGTGTCTTTATGCTTGCTTCCCAATAAAACTTTATGTAAATCATAATCACCTGTCATATCAAACATTACATCAATATGCATAGAAAGAAACGGAGTTACACTATCACCAATCAGAATCCCATATTCCTTTGCAATTTGTAGTCCTTTCGCCATTGGATTACTATCAATAATCCCTATAATTTGAAATATATTCGAATTTTGTAACAGACTCAGCAGTGTACTTCCACCTTCACCCGCTCCAACAATTAAAACTTTTTGTTTCATACATTACACTTCCTCTCGAAGTATCTCTGCAAAATTTTTCACATCCTTATCTTACTCGTTCAACAACCTCTTGACAAACCCCCTTTTCATATAACATCATTAAAATAAACAAAATAATCTGAAAAGGAGCGTTATGTATGCAGCGTTACCTCGCTCTATTATTAGCACTCATCCCGATTTCATTAGCCGTGCTTGGTATTAAACTAATGAGAGATACTGTATTTGGGATTTTATTCTCCCCAATCCCTATATTATGGTTACAATTTTTAATCGGCGCTCTTTGCTTTGCACTCGGGTTTTATATTTTCGGCGGCTTCGTCTTACACAGAGATCGTAAGAGAAATAAAGTACAAGCCCGCTTCAGAAGATAGAACAAAGTTTTCACATACCGATAAAAAAATGAGACCATTATATTAGGTCTCATTTTTTATCGGTAATAAAGTTCTTGCTGTTTCAGGATAATCAGTAATAATCGCCGATATGTTCATATCAAAATATTTACGCATAAGCGTTTCTTCATTTATCGTGTAAGGACGAACCTCTACACCACTTTCCATCGTTAATTCAGCGATGGCATCTTGAAGATAACGATAATTCGGATGAACTGCAGTAGCACCCATCTTTTTTGCATATGCCCACGGGCTATGCAAACCTTCACGATACAAAATAGCTGTTTGAATATCAGGAGCTATCATATGGCACCTCTTCATACTGTAGTGATTAAAGGAAGAAAAAATAGTCCGATTCTCTAAACTAAACTTACGTACAAGCGTTATTACTTCTTCCTCTAAGCCTCTATATGGAATTATATTATTTTTCAGTTCAATATTAAGTAGCAATTGCGTTTTTCCAAGCCATTCCAGTACCTCTTCTAAAAGAGGGATTTTACAAAAACCTACTTTTTCACTAAATTTATAACTTGCATCTAACTTACATAAATCTTCGTATAAATAATTTCGAACAGCACCTTTTCCATTCGTCGTTCGATTCACAGTTTCATCATGAATGACGACAACTTTTCCATCTTTCGTTAATTGAACATCGAGTTCAATTCCGTCTGCCCCGAAAGCCTCCGCTGCTTCAAATGAAATCATTGTATTTTCCGGATACGTTCCCGCCGCACCACGATGTGCAAATATAAGAGTCATCCTCACTCCCCCAATCTTATGCTATACTATACGAAAAAGGAGGTACTTCTATGAGACCATTACAAATTTCTCCAGACACTGCAGTCCGCCTATCAAAAGCGTTAGGTGTTCCACTTGAACAACTTATGCATATGCCACAGCATATTTTAATACAAAAGTTAGTTGAATTAGAAAAACAAAATAAAGACGAAGAATAATATAGTCCTGTTTTGCAGGGCTTTTTATTATCACCCATTATATCACGGATAACTTACCCACTAAAATTATGAATGCATGGAACAACAAAATAAAAGATCAACGAGTGTTTTAAACTCATTGATCTTTTATAAAAAAATTTATTTTGAATATACTAATCTCAGCTAGCCTTATGTTCAAGTCTTAGCTTATCCGCAACCATTGCGATGAACTCGGAATTCGTAGGTTTTGCTTTGGACATCGATACAGTATAACCAAATAAGGACGAAATAGAATCAATATTCCCACGGCTCCAAGCTACTTCAATTGCGTGACGGATTGCGCGCTCGACACGACTTGCTGTTGTATTATATTTCTTTGCGATATCTGGATATAATACTTTCGTAATAGATCCTAGTAATTCGATATCATTGTACACCATAGAGATTGCTTCTCGTAAGTACATGTACCCTTTAATATGAGCTGGTACACCAATTTCATGAATGATACTTGTAATACTCGCATCTAAGTTTTTCGGTTTTCCATCGATCGTTGTTGCTGATCGGAAAGATGGTAATGGACGTTTAATAGTAGCACTTTCCTTACCACTAACTTGACGAATATGACTTGTTAAATTCTCCATATCAAATGGTTTTAATATGAAATATGATGCCCCTAAATCAACCGCTTTTTTCGTCACATCTTCTTGTCCGAATGCTGTCAACATAATAACGCTAGGTTGTCTTAACCTTTCAATATGTCGCATTTTCTCTAGCACAGCTAGACCATCTAGATGTGGCATAATAATGTCTAAAACGAGTATATCCGGCTGCTTTTCTTTCAATAAGTTTAAACATTCTTGACCATTGTAAGCAGTTCCGATAACTTCCATATCATCTTGGGCAGCAACATAACTCTCTAGCATCGATACCAATTCTTTATTATCATCCACAAGACATACTTTAATTTTCTCCACAGTTTTTCCTCCCTTACCGAATCGATTCTTCCGACATGTGTAAGCTTCTAGGCTACATGAATTGTTCGACAATTGTGTGAAAATTCCCTTTAAAGTTTCTTACTTTCCGATAAAATCACAAAAAAATATGTTTATCGTTCATTTTTTTACTTTCGCAACACATTCCATCATAGAATTACAGCGAAACGTTCAACCCTTTGCTTATATCTTACAACAAAAAACAGCTCTTGCGGAGCTTTTACAAAATTTCAACGAATTTTTCAAAAGAAAAGCGAGCTAATATGTATTAGCTCGCTTTTTTCTCTTGATCATAAATATTAATTCCAGCCTCATGTAACATCCATTCAATATGAACACCGTATCCTGACGTTGGATCATTTATAAATACATGTGTAACCGCACCAATTACTTTCCCATTTTGTACAATCGGACTTCCACTCATTCCTTGTACAATACCACCCGTTTTTGCTAGTAAACGTTTATCTGTCACTTTTATAACCATACCTTTTGTTGCCGGGAACTTTTGTGGTACCGTACTAACAACTTCAATATCAAACGCTTCCACCTTATCTTGATCAATAACTGTTAATATTTTCGCTGGCCCTTCTTTTACTTGATGGGATAAGGCGATAGGCATTGCTTTATCCATTATGCCGTTTGTCATATTTGTGTTTAATTTCCCAAAAATACCATACGGGCTATTTATTGTAATATTACCAATCACTTCACGATCCGGTGAAAATCTTGCTAATTTTTCTCCCGGGTTCCCGTGACTTCCTCTTTCAATAGACGTTACTGTCGAACGCATAATTTGTCCATCTTCTACTTGAATTGGCTTTTTTGTATCATTATCGGAAATTACATGACCAAGCGCTCCATATTTCATAGAATCTGGATGTACAAATGTCATCGTTCCGATACCAGCTGCTGAATCACGAATATACAGTCCAATTCGGTAAGAGGATTCACCATTGTCTTTTTGTGGTGTTAGCTTAGCACGAATATATTTTCCATCTCTTAATAAAACAAGATTAAGCGGTTCACCTGTTTCTCCACTATTATGAATAAATGGTGCTACATCACTCATTCTTTCAATTGTTTTACCATTGATTTCAGTAATCATATCTCCAATCTGTACACCAGCTGTTTCACCAGGAGATACTTTACCCTTTTCAGTTTGAATTAAATGATGGCCTACAACAAGTACACCTTTTGTGTTCAATTTTACACCAATTGATTGTCCACCTGGAATAACTTTAAAATCTTTTAATACTTTCACATTTACTTTTTTCACTGGAAAACCAGCAAGTTGAAACACCATATCAGCTTCACCATTTTGGTGAGAATTTACCATAAGTTCTTGTTCATTTGAACTTACAGTAAATACATTACGATTTGTAGATGCAGCCTTAAAAACTGGTAATGATGCTATTTCTGATTGTTGTCCTTCAAAAACAACAAGTTGCTTCGGCGATGAAATAAACGTTCGAAGCGGTTTAAAACATCCAATAAAAACTAGAGAAACAAGGAGACAAAGACCTATTATTTTTCGAAATCTTTCTAATTTCAATTTGTTCACTCTCCTCGCTCCTACCCCACATTCAGCCTCTTGGCTTCACTTTTTAATCTCTCCTTGCAGTGCTTTATTTATAACCGGAAGAATTAAGAAATCGTCATTTGAGAAAAAAAGCTATCCATTACTGGATAGCCTCTGCTGTCTGTTTGAAATGATGCGCTTGCGTAAGTAGCTCTTTCGCATGCTCTGTCGTTAAATCTGTAATTTCAACACCAGAAATCATTCGAGCAATTTCTGTTACTTTTTCATCCGTACTTAACACAGTAACCGATGTAATCGTCCGATCATTAGCCACTTGTTTTCTAATAAATAAATGCGAGTCCGCCATTGAAGCTACTTGAGGTAAGTGCGTAATACAAAGTACTTGCGAGTTTACTGATACACGATAAATTTTTTCCGCAATAGCCTGTGCAACCCGACCACTCACACCCGTATCCACTTCATCAAAAATAACAGATGCAACACCTTGATGCTTAGAAAAAATGCTTTTTAAAGCTAAAATAATACGAGATAACTCTCCGCCAGAAGCGACCTTTGAAAGTGGCTTTAACGGTTCACCCGGATTCGTTGAAATATAAAATTCCACATGATCGTAGCCATCCGCCGTAAGTTTTACCGGTGTTCCTTCCACGAGGGGTTCTTCTACATTTCCTACCCTCTTCATAATTCTCACTTCAAATTTCGTTTTTTCCATATATAGTTCTTTTAATTCTTTATGAATAGCGCTTGTAAGATGATCTGCAAGCTCATGACGCATAGTACTTAACAACGTTGCTTCTTTTACAATAACACCTTCTAATTTCGTTAATTGCTTTCTCGTCGTTTCAATATGTACGTCTTTATTTTCAATCGTAAAAATTTCTTGTTCGATTTTATCAGCATACGCTAAAATCTCTTCTACAGTATTTCCATACTTTCTCTTTAACATACGGATTTCATTCAAACGTGTTTCAATTTCATCTAGACGTTTCGGATCATATTCCATCATATCTAACTTTTCTCTAAGCTGGTATGCAACTTCTTCTAATAAGTAATAACTATTTGCAATTGAATCATGATTTTCTTGATACGCTTCATCTAAGTGCGTAATACTCTCCATTTGTCCCATTGCATTTCTTACGTGATCTAATCCCTGTCCGTCTCCACTTAACGAACGATACGCATCTCCTAATGCTTTATAAATCTTTTCAAAATTGGAGATTTTTAATCGTTCCTCAGTCAATTCATATTCTTCATCCATTTTTAAATCTGCCTTACGAATTTCTTCATGTTGGAATTGAATTAAATCTAGACGATGGGCCATTTGTTGTTCATTTTCACTTAAAGATTTCAGCTGTTTTTTTAACTTCTCATAGTCTGTATATACATTTTGATATATGTTCAATTGTTTAACAATGCGATTTCCATCAAAATGATCAAGCATAAACATATGACGCTCTTCATTCATTAAATCTTGTGTTTCATGCTGCCCATGAATATCAACTAGCGTTTTTCCAATCTCTTTTAATATGCTGAGTGTAACAAGTTTCCCATTTACACGACAGACACTTTTTCCGTTCGCAGCGATGTCACGCTTCAAAATAATCATGCCATCTTCTATTTCTATATCTAACTCTTCTGCCTTTGCGATACATGGATGCTTGTCATCTTCTACATAGAATAATCCTTCTATCTCAGCCTTTTCTGTTCCATATCGAACAAATTCTGCTGAACCACGGCCACCAACAAGCAAACTAATTGCATCAATAATAATAGATTTTCCAGCTCCTGTTTCACCACTTAAAACGGTTAAACCTTTTTGAAAAGAAATATTTAATGCCTCAATAATAGCAAAGTTTCTGATCGATAATTCCGATAACAATGCCCCATTCACCTCGTTATAAACTAATCCCCTATTAAGGGCTTTTCTCAGTATTCTTCATTCAAATAGTTATACTGTATGTTTGTATGTATAAATTACTCTTCTAACCCGCTCCATTGTACCAAACATTCGTTTTACGGGTCAATCCACCTATTTTCTAACTTCATTCAAAAAAAATACTGTATTGTATTTGAAAATCCGTATTTTTCGCCAATAAAAATATCTTGTTTACTTTCCACTTTACAGAGGAAAGTAAACAAGATTTTTCTGTTACAGCATATTTAAGAAACGATCAGAGACAACACCTGTATCTTCAGGTGTACGGCAAATAATTAAGCAAGTATCATCACCACAAATGGTTCCGACGATCTCATCCCACTCTAAATGATCAATAAGTGCACCAAGTGAATGAGCGTTACCAGGCAATGTTTTTAGCACAAGCATATGTCCTGCCGTGTCTAATTTTACAAATGAATCCACTAGATTTCGTTTTAATTTTTGCAACGGATTAAATCGTTGATCTGCTGGCAAGCTATATTTATAGCGACCATCATGTAACGGCACCTTCACTAAGTGCAGTTCTTTAATATCGCGCGATACTGTTGCTTGCGTTACATTAAACCCCACATTACGTAAAATATCAACTAGTTCATCTTGTGTTTCAATTTCTTTGTTCGCAATAATTTCCCTGATTTTAATATGGCGCTGACCTTTATTCATACATTTGCACCTCACACTATCTCTTACCATAGTTTAAACATTGGTATACTTCATTTATTTATGTTAACGTATAATCCGTTACTTGTACACAATTGTTTTTACAATTATAAAAACAATCATTATAGGATTACAACAAAAAGAGGAACAACATATGTTATTCCCCTTTCCCTTTTTGTTTTAGAACATCATGCGCTTCTGTAACAACTTGCTCAATAGAAACTGGAGAATGATTTTCGCCATTCTCACGCTCACCGTGCCACTTTAGATGAATTAAAAATTCAATATTTCCATCTCCACCCGTAATTGGTGAGAATGTTAAACCTTCGACATTATAGCCTTCCTTAAGAGCAAAATCGACAATCATTTCCACGACAGCTTCATGTACCTTTCTATCACGAACAATGCCTTTTTTCCCGACTTGTTCTCGTCCAGCTTCAAACTGAGGTTTAATCAATGCAGCTACATCACCATTTGGCATAAGCATTGTTTTTAAAACCGGCAATATAAGCCTTAATGATATAAATGAAACATCAATACTTGCAAACTGCGGTAAACCACGCTCTAAATCTGCCGGTGTCACGTAACGGAAGTTCGTTCGTTCCATCACAACAACACGCTCATCTTGACGCAATTTCCACGCAAGTTGATTATATCCTACATCTAATGCGTAGGATAACTTCGCCCCATTTTGAAGCGCACAGTCTGTAAAACCACCAGTTGATGAACCAATATCTATCATAACTTTATCTTGTAAATCAAGTTGAAATGTTTCTAATGCCTTTTCAAGCTTATAACCACCACGGCTTACATACGGCATAACTTGCCCTTTCACCGTAATCTCCGTATCTTGCGAGATTTTCTCCCCTGGCTTATCGAGTCTCATTTCATTCGCATATACAAGACCTGCCATAACAGCACGTTTAGCCTTCTCACGCGTTTCTATAAGTCCTCGCTCTACTAATAGTACATCTACTCTTTCTTTTTTTACGCTCATTTGTTACGCCCTTTTTTGTTTTGATGGAATCATTGTATGAATACGGTCTACAACAGCATCTGTCGTTAAACCAATTTCTTCTAACAGTTTTGTTACACTACCATGCTCTATGAAGCGATCAGGAATACCCATTCGTTCAATTAAAGCACTATGGTATCCGTTCTCAGAAGCAAATTCAACTACTCCCGTTCCAAAGCCACCGATTAAACAAGCCTCTTCAATCGTTAAAATCGGTATATTTTTCCCTAAAAGCTCATGTAAGTATGCTTCGTCCATCGGCTTAATAAAGCGAGCATTCACTACTTTCACTGATACTCCAGCTTGTTCAAGACGCTCAGCTGCTTCCATTGCCATCGAGATTGTCGTACCAAACGTTAAAATTGCTGCTTGTGTGCCTTCTTTTAACGTTTCCCATGTACCAATTGGAATCGCCTTTAATTCTTCATCCATTTGAACTCCAAGTCCATTGCCGCGTGCATAACGTAAAGCAATCGGTCCATCTTCGTATTGCATCGCTGTATATACTAAATGTTGTCCTTCATTTTCATCTTTCGGCATCATAAGTACCATATTCGGCAAATGACGTAAAAACGAGATGTCAAATACACCTTGATGCGTTTCACCGTCTGCTCCAACTAATCCAGAACGATCTATTCCAATGAAAACATTTAAATTTTGGCGACAAATATCATGAACAACTTGGTCATATGCTCTTTGTAAAAACGTTGAATAAATTGCTAAGAATGGCTTCATTCCTTGCGTTGCCATACCAGCAGCCATTGTTGTAGCATGCTGCTCTGCAATACCTACATCAATCATACGATTCGGAAATTCTTTTTGGAATTTCTCAAGTTTCGATCCAACAGGCATTGCAGGCGTAATTGCAACGATACGTTCATCCGTTCTCGCTAGCTTAAGCACTGTTTCACTAACAACAGCACTCCATGCTGGTGCAACTTCCTTCGGTTTAACGAAGTCACCTGACTCAATTTTATACGGTCCTGTTCCATGCCAAGTTCCAATAACGTCACTCTCAGCTGGTTTATAACCTTTTCCTTTTTTCGTAATAACATGAACAAGTACTGGGCCTTTTGTTTTCTTTGCATATTGCAACGTTTCGAATAACTTTTCATAATCATGCCCATCGACCGGACCTAAATATGTAAAGCCTAATTCTTCAAAAAAGACGCCTGATACTAGTAAATATTTTAGACTATCTTTTATTTTCTCTGCTGTCGCAGCAACTTTCCCGCCGACTGCTGGGATTTTCTTCAATATATACTCTAGTTCATCTTTTACCCAATGGTACTTCCCTGCGGTACGTAAACGACCAAGTACATTATGAAGTGCACCGACGTTTGGTGCAATTGACATTTCATTGTCATTCAAAATAACAATCATGTCCGTTTTTTCATGCCCAATATGGTTCAATGCCTCTAAAGCCATTCCGCCTGTTAATGCACCATCGCCAATGATTGGTATAACGTATTCTTCCGTTTTCTTTAAATCACGTGCTAGAGCCATTCCCATTGCAGCAGATAACGACGTCGAACTATGACCAGTTTCCCAAACATCATGCTCACTCTCGCAGCGTTTTGGAAAACCACATAGACCTTGGTATTGCCTTAATGTGCCGAATTCTTTCGCACGCCCTGTTAAAATTTTATGTACATAGGATTGATGTCCTACGTCCCATAAAAACTTATCTTTCGGACTATCAAATAATTTATGCAGAGCAATTGTGAGTTCTACTACACCTAAATTAGGTGCAATATGTCCACCTGTTTGAGAGAGCTCTTCAATTAAAAACTTACGAATATCCTCACTCAACCCCTCTAGTTCACTGATAGACATATCTTTCAAAAAACTAGGGTTTTGAATTTGCGTTAGATCCACATGGATCACTCACTTTCATTTCATAATCTGTCAACATGTCAAATATTATAAGAAACATTTAAACAACACAAGAAATTATCTTTTCTATTCTTCTTATCTTGTCCTGCTTTCAGAAAACACTTCCATTTTTTCACTTATCATATTATACATCATATTTCTTTACGTGATGAAAAAAACAGCCGCTAACACGAAGTGATAACGGCAATGTAATCTACATATATTTTTGCCAATAACAAGAAAAGAAAAACCTTTTCCTACATTTATATCATAAAATGATGAATGACTCAACAAATGAAAACGCTGTTATATTAGTTATTACGTTTTGCGATTAAATCACAAATTGATAGTAAATATTCATCTTGTAATTGTAAGGAGCTAATAGAATCTTTTGCTTTTGCAATTTTCTCCTCTAAAATAGATTTTGCTCTATCTACAGTAAATAACGTCGTATATGTGCTCTTTTCATTGGAAGCATCACTACCAATCGGTTTTCCAATCTCTTCTTCTGTTCCTTCTACATCCAAAATATCATCTCTAATTTGGAAAGCTAGACCGATATATTTCGCAAATGCAAGTAACTTCTCTTCTTGCTCTTCTGTAGCATCAGAAAGTATCGCTCCTGCAAGTACAGCAAACTCAAGCAGTTTACCTGTCTTATGCTTATGGATGTACTCTAATTTATTAATTGTAAGTCGTTTTCCTTCAGCTTCCATATCTGCCACTTGTCCAGCAACCATTCCTTCAGGTCCTGCTGCTTTCGCAAGCTCAAGTACAAGTCTTACTTTTTTTTCAGCAGAGATTTCTTTTTGCTCATATGCCATAATAACTTGAAAAGCATATGTCAACAAACCATCTCCTGCTAAAACTGCCATTGCTTCACCAAATACTTTATGATTTGTAGGCATTCCTCGTCTTAGATCATCATCATCCATACAAGGTAAATCATCATGAATTAACGAATATGTATGAATCATTTCAAGGGCACAAGCTGCACCCACTCCAAGATTTCTTTCTTTCCCAAACGCTTGTAACGTTGCAAATAAAAGTAACGGGCGGAGACGTTTCCCACCCGCTTCCAAAGAATATGCCATCGCTTCACGAAGCACATTTGGACATTGTAATTCATTTGCATAGCTTACAAGCTTTTCTTCTACGAAAGTTTTACTCTCTTTCAAAAAAGCATCAAAAGCTATATGTGTCACTATGCTTCATCTCCTAAAGCAGTAAACGGTTTAAGCTCTCCATCTTCCCCAAGGATAACTGCCATTTGTTCTTGTACATCTTTCAATTTCTCATCACAAAGCTTAGATAATTCCATGCCTTCCTTAAAGTAAGAAATCGCTTCCTCTAAAGGTACATCACCTTGTTCAAGCTTAGAAACGAGATGCTCAAGCTGCGAAATTGCTTCTTCAAAGCTTAACTTATTTTCCATTATTCAATTCACGCTCCTCTATGCTTGATACGCTACAATCTAGTATTCCATCTTGTAATTGAACCGAAACAGCATCTCCAAGGCTAACATCTTTCACGCTTTTTAATACTTGTTTCTCTTCATCGTATACAAGCCCATACCCTCTCATCATTACTTTAAGCGGGCTTAATACCTCAAGCTTTTGAGCCGCTCTCACAAATACGAACTCCTTCGTTTGAAGTAATGTTTGCATTTCACGTTGCAACTGCTTTTGCAACGTTTCAATTGCCGTTTTCGTTTGTATAATTTTTTGAGATGGGTGGTGCTTTTCTAAATAAAATGAAAGTTGCTTTAATTGATTTACTTTTTTATCTATATAACGCTCTTTCGCTAAAACAAGTTGTTCAAGAGCCCTGTCTAACTGCTCTTCTTTTTGCTCGTACACTTGCCTTGGATAACGGAACGCGTAAGATTTTTGTAACACTTGCAGTTTTTCTTCTTTTTTATGTACTCTCTCTCTCATTGCTCTTTGCAATCTCAGAGTTCTTTGTAATACCTTTTCTTGTAACTCTATAGTATTAGGTACCGCCAGCTCAGCTGCTGCAGTCGGTGTTGGTGCACGTAAATCCGCGACAAAATCTGCGATTGTAAAATCTGTTTCATGGCCTACAGCCGAAATAATCGGAATCTCACTTGTAAAAATTGCTCTTGCAACTACTTCCTCATTAAAGGCCCATAATTCTTCAATAGAGCCTCCACCACGTCCAACAATTAAAACATCAATATCTCCCATTTCATTCGCTGTACGAATTGCTTGTACAATCGAGGGAGCTGCTGACTCCCCTTGTACAAGTACAGGAAACACAATAACATTTCCAATTGGATAACGACGTTTAATTGTTGTTATAATATCGCGAATTGCTGCTCCTGTTGGCGACGTGATTACACCTATTGTTTTAGCATACGGAGGAATTATTTTTTTATAAACTTGAGAAAACAAGCCCTCTTCCTCTAAACGAACTTTTAATTGCTCATAAGCTAAATGTAAGTTTCCAATTCCATCAGGCTGCATGTCTTGAATATAAATTTGATAAGAACCACTCGCCTCGTAAACAGAAATCTTTCCTTTTACAAGTACTTTCATTCCATTTTCCGGTCTGAATTTAATGTTACGATTATGACCCGCAAACATAACCGCTGCAATTCTTGCATTTTCATCTTTCAATGTAAAATACATATGACCACGACTATGATATTTAAAGTTGGAAATTTCTCCTTTTAACCAAACAGACTGTAAATGCGGATCATACTCTATTTTTGTTTTAATATAGCGTGTTAATGCTGTAACGGTTAAATATTGTTTCTCCATTTCTCTCTCCTCATAGCCGATTCAAATTATTGACAAACAACACCTGCACGCTTTGCAGACTCCACAGTGTTGTGAAGAAGCATTGTAATAGTCATTGGGCCGACCCCTTTTGGCACAGGCGTAATGTAACCTGCAACGTCTAATACATTGTCAAAATCAACATCACCACAAAGTTTGCCTGTTTCTAAACGGTTAACACCAACATCAATTACAACCGCACCTTCTTTAATATAGTCAGCTGTTACCATTTTCGGTCGTCCAACGGCTACGATTAAAATATCAGCTAACTTCGATAATTCTTTTATATTTTGCGTCTTAGAATGACAATATGTGACAGTTGCATTTTCATTTAAAAACAGTTGTCCCACTGGTTTACCAACAATATTACTTCTTCCAATTACAACAACATGCTTTCCAGAAATATCAAGATTCGTTTCTTTTACTAATTCTAAAATGCCATGCGGTGTACATGGAAGGAATGTGTCTTGTCCCGTCATCATACGTCCTACGCTGATTGGGTGAAATCCATCTACATCCTTTTCCGGTGAAATTCTTTCAATGATAGCTTTTTCTTCAATATGTTTTGGTAAAGGTAATTGTACCAATATGCCATTAATGCGGTCGTCTCCATTTAAGCGATCGATTTCAGCAACCAAACGCTCCTCAGTAATCGTTTCAGGAAGTTCAATTAGCTCTGAATAGATTCCCACTTGCTCACAGCCTTTTTCTTTTCCTTTTACATAAGAACGCGATGCTGGATCTTCTCCAACTAAAATAACTGCTAATCCTGGTACAATCCCTTGCTCTTTTAACTTCACAACTTCTTCTTTTAATTGTGCTCGTTTTTTCTCCGCAACTTCATTTCCTTTGATGATTACTGCTACCATTTTAAGTTTCCCCCTTAAAGAAATTACAGTGTATCTTTTATATTAGATAAAACGCCGTTAATAAAACGACGAGATTCCTCATCCCCAAATGTTTTTGCGATTTCAATTGCTTCGTTAATTGTTACATTGTGCGGAATTTCTTCCATGTATTTCATCTCACACACAGCTACACGTAAAATACTGCGATCAACAATACTAATACGTTCCAACTTCCACTTTTTTAAATTTTGACGAATTGCTGCGTCAATCTCTTCTTTGTTGTCTACAAATCCTACAACAAGTGATTCTAGAAACTCATTTGTTTCTTCACCTTCATCTAGCGTATTTTCCACCGCTACTTTCGGTTCTAATTCTCCTGTAATATCCATTTGATATAATGCTTGCATTGCTCTTTCTCTAGCCGTCCTACGTTTCATTGTAACTCTCCTTTATACTTCAAGTCTTTCCTTATGCTTTGTTATATTATTATAATTTATAAGCCGTCAATTCACTTACTCTTGCAGTTTTCATTGATTTTCCAACCTTATAATACAATGATAATAACACAATTTATCGTTTCACACACGGGGTACAAGGCTGAAAAATAATAAAAAGATTAACTTCAAGTTCCATATCTTATCACAATGTACGTTTTTTGGAAAAATGAAACATTCTCTTTTATGTTTCTCATTTTTTGAAATAGTATAATAATTAGAGGGTTTTAATTTGTGAAGAAATGAAACGATAAAAAAGATGCCTATTTTACTAGGCACCTTTTTTTCACCCTTACACTGGTTCGATTTCTGTTTTTTGTGTTTCGAATGTTACGCCAACGATGTGAACGTTCACTTCTTTTGGCTCAAGTCCTGTCATTGTAAAGAGCGCTTGGCGAATATTGTCTTGAATTTTTTGTGCAACAACCGGAATTGCTACACCAAAATACATCACAACATAAAGGTCAACAATAATATCTTCGTTTGCTAATTCAACCTTTACACCTTTACCATGATTTTTCTTACCTAACTTCTCAACAACATCTGTAGCAAAATTACCACGCATTGCCGCTACACCTTCTACTTCAGCAGCTGCAATACCTGCAATTACTTCGATTACTTCTGGTGCAATTTCTACTTTTCCAAGAGTTGTATCTTGACCCATATCTAACATATGTTCAGCCATGAAAAAAACCTCCTTTAATGTATCACTGCGTCACAAGTTCATGCTCTTCCAAAAATTTCGTGTTAAACTCACCTTTTACAAAATCAGGATGATCTAGCAATTGCAAATGGAACGGGATTGTTGTATGTACGCCTTCAATGACAAACTCACTGAGCGCTCGCTTCATTTTTGCAATTGCCTCTTCACGTGTTTTTCCGTGAACAATTAATTTAGCAACCATCGAATCATAGAAAGGTGGTATTGAATATCCCGGATATACAGCTGAATCGACGCGAATACCAAATCCGCCTGGTGGTAAGTACATTTCTACTTTACCTGGAGATGGCATAAATTTTTTGGCAGGGTTTTCCGCATTAATTCGACATTCCATTGCCCAACCATTAAATTGTACTTCTTCTTGCTGTAACGATAACTTTTCTCCAGAAGCAACAAGAATTTGTTCTTTAATTAAATCCATCCCTGTTACCATTTCAGTAACCGGATGTTCAACTTGGATTCTCGTATTCATCTCCATGAAATAAAAGCTTTTCGTTTTATATTCATAAATAAACTCAACCGTACCAGCACCTGTATAATCAACCGCTACCGCCGCTTTAACTGCTGCGTCACCCATTTGCTTGCGAATATTCTCATCAAGTGCAGGTGATGGACTTTCTTCTAATAGTTTTTGCAGACGGCGCTGAATTGTACAATCACGCTCTCCTAAATGAATGGCATTTCCATGTGTATCTGCCATTATTTGAATCTCAACATGGCGGAAATCTTCAACGTACTTCTCCAAGTATACACCAGGGTTCCCGAAAGCGGTACTGGCTTCTTGCTGTGTAATTTGAATTCCTTTTACAAGCTCTTCTTCATGGCGCGCAACTCGAATACCTTTTCCGCCGCCACCTGCAGTCGCTTTAATGATAACGGGATATCCAATTTGATTAGCAAGCTCGATCGCTTCTTCGGTATTTTTAATAATCCCTTGTGAACCTGGTACAATCGGAACCCCTGCTTCTTTCATTGTATCACGTGCAACGTCTTTTGTGCCCATCTTTGAAATCGCTTCTGGGCTTGGACCGATAAAAATCAAGTTACACTCTCGGCATAATTCTGCAAAATCTGCATTCTCTGCTAAAAATCCATAGCCCGGATGAATTGCATCACAACCTGTTAATTTCGCAACACTAATAATGTTCGTCAAATTTAAATAGCTTTCTTTTGAAATCGTTGGTCCAACACAATACGCTTCATCTGCAATTTGCACATGAAGTGACTCTTTGTCTGCTTCTGAATAAATTGCAACTGTTTCAATATCCATTTCTTTACAAGCACGAATAATTCGTACAGCTATTTCCCCACGATTGGCTATTAATACTTTTTTTATCATCACAAAGACTCCCTTATTACGCTTTTACAAGAAATAGCGGTTGTCCATACTCAACAAGCTGTCCGTTATTAACAAGAATTTCAACAATTTCGCCCTCTACATCTGCGTCAATTTCGTTAAATAATTTCATAGCTTCAACAATACATACGATAGAATCTTTCGATACTCTGTCCCCAACACTTACATATTGAGGTGTATCAGGCGAAGAAGAGGAATAAAATGTCCCTACCATCGGTGATGTGATTTTATGTAGGTTTTCATTTTGAACAGCTTTCTTCTCTTCTTGTTTTTGCACTTCTACTTGCGCTGCCGCTACTGTTGTTTCTACTTCAACAGATGCTGCTGGTTGTACTACCTGTTTCGTTACCGGTGCTTGCACAGCAACAACTTCATTACCACGTTTTTTCATTTTGATTGTTGTACCGTCTTTTTTGTATTCAAATTCATCAATATTAGAGCTATCAATTAATTTAATTAATTCACGAACTTCTTGAATTTTAAACATGTAAAATCCACTCCCATACTCTTGTTTGTCCCGTTTTTACAGATTGGCATCAAACTGATTTACTGTAAAAATACGATGTATTCTATTAGAAAATTTATTCCTATGACATTTACTAATAGAAATATTTACTATTTCCATCTTACGCTAAATTTTTTAAACATTCCAATTTATATTTCTCTATTATAAATCGAAATTCCTGTAAAAATATTATTCCACCAAAAAATTATTACCTAGTAATAATACCAAGTTTCACACAAAATTGGCAAGACCACTTCCTAAAAAACATTCTTTACTTTTTCAAAACTGTAAAGTGTAAAAACGTAATTCCCTCAGCATTCTTCATTTTATCTACGTTGAAAAAACATATTTTTACCAAATATTATTTTTTTGTTTACGTGCCGTTCATTCTTCCTTCATAAAAGAATAGTATGTTCAAAGTGTAGAAAATTTATTGTAGTGAGGTGCGGACATATGATATGGCTCATCCTGTTCTTGCCTGCCGTAGTGATTTGGGCATTGGTCCTCTTCATTCACGTCAAATCTGGAAAAAGTAATCACCATCATCATGAACCATTAATCTTTTACTCACAGCGTATTTCCCCGTTTCCAATTGAAAATACTAAATACAACTGCAAAGATGAAATAGAAAAAAGCTATCGAAAACGATAGCTTTTTTCTATTATTCTTTTATCTAATTTGACGCAAAAACACCCATTATAATGAATATACCACTTTATTTTACTGATGGATCAAATTTCACACCTACATCTTTTGAACCACCTTCACTTCTTACGAGCTGAATAATTTTATTCGCTTCTTTTTGTGAATGCTTTGCCGATTTAACCGTTACTTTAATGTCCGTTCCATCAGCTCTTACAAGAGCATCCTTATATCCACCTTGAGATTTAATCACTGTCTCAAGTAATTGTTGCTTCGTTTCCATTGTAGTGATTGCATCCAGATTATCTTTCGCTTTACTCTTTTCTACTGCTGAAGATTTTGATGACTTCATTACATTTTGTAACTTTTCTTTCTCTACACTACGCTGATCTTCCATTTGCATACGTAACGCTGTGAAATTCTCATCGCTTGATTGAACTGTTACGCTAGCCTCTTTTTTACTTGTTTCTTTTTTGTCATTCTCTTTTTTGTCTGTTTCTTTATTTGTAGTTTCCTTGCTTGTATTTTCTTTTGTTGTCTCTTTATTTGTAGTTTCTTTCGTTGTTTCTTTTGTAACTGCTTTATCAGCACCTTGCTTTTCTTGTCCCATCTTTTCACTCGTTGCCGGTGCTGCTGTATTCATTTTATCAGGAGTTGTTACGTAATAAACAGATAGTACAACCACTAAACTTAACATCGTTAATAGCCAAACCGTTTGTTTTTTTAACACTTTATTTCCTCCCTATCAATTTTTCGGTGATACTGAAACGCGATGAGCTGGTACATCTAATAATCGCGTCACAGCTTCTTTTACCATTGCTTTTATTTGTATATTATCCACTCCCTTTGCTACGACCAGAACACCCCGTACTTTCGGTTTCTCTGTTCGCAAAACAATTGGAGTTTCTTTATCACCTTCACGTATAATGACTGTCTTTTCATCAAGAGACTCGTCTTCTACTTCCCTTTTACCGCCTGCTTTATCAGTTTCACCTGTCGTTTGTGAACGTTTTACTGTATTTTTCTCGAGTATTTTTTCTTCAGATGAATCTAAGTTCACTTTAATAGTTACGTCTTTTACTCCGGCTATCTCTTCTAAAGAAGCTTTCAATTCTTGTTCATACGCTTTTTCGTATTTTTCTACATTTGACATATTATCATTGTTTTTTTGACCGAAAGTTGGTACATCTTTATCCTGGCTTTGACTTGTCTTTTCTTTAAACACAGGCACTTCTTCTTTTTTAGGTGATAAGAAATTACTAGAAAACATAAGCGCAATTCCAAGTATGAGTAGGACAAGCAAAAACTTAGGTGTTACCTTTTTCCCCTTCTCATTACTTTCTTTTCCATCCCCATTTAATAGGTTTCGAAAAAATGAGAACCTCGAATTTTTATCTTTATTGTCCATTTACGCTACCTGTCCTCCCTTCCATCTGAACTTGGATTTGTTTATCCTCTAGTTGCCACCTGCTTGAAAAGAAATCTTTCATTTCTACATTCGTTTCTTCTATTTTTTTTGGAGGTTCTTTCATATTAATTTCAATTGGCTTTACTGTTTCGATTGCATCATTTTTACTGCGTTCTTTTTCTTTCAACGTCACAACAACAGATTGAATATCTTTCGCTGACTTTACTTCTTCTGCATGTTCCACTGCAACTATTTGTATTTCAGAGACTGTCATACCATACTTTTTCTCAAACTCTTTTCCCACGTCTTTTTTCATTTTGGTAGCCATCTCTTCTAAACTATATGCACGTGTTAGAGCTTGTATTTCTTTTTTCTTCGAATCTATCGAATTTTTTACAGATCCATCTGCTACGTACTTTTCTTCATTGAAATTTGCGATAACTTCATTTACATCTGTTTGTAATAACTTAAATAGAGGCGTTAAAATTAATACGACTAACAGTAGACTTACAACGAATTTAACGTACTTTTGCAAATTTGAATTTGGAAGAATAAGATGAAGCATTGTCGCTAAGAGTAAAAAAACGATAATATTTCTAATCCACTCTGTAACAAATTGCACACTCTTCACCTCCTACCGCATCATGAGAGTAATGTTCCCGGCAGCAATAATAATTGTGATACTTAAAAAGAACATAAATGATACGATAGCTAAGCAAGCAAATACGTAAATGATACTTCGTCCAATGATATCTAAACATTGAATAATTGCTCCTCCGCCTACTGGTTGCAATACTGCTGCTGCGAATTTATAAATAAACGCGATACAAAAAATTTGAATCGCTGGGAAAGCGACAATTAAGCATAAAATAACGAGCCCGATAATTCCCACTGTGTTTTTTAATAATCCAGATGCACTAATAACAGTATCCGCTGCCTCAGTAAACATCCTTCCTACTACAGGAATGAAGTTTCCTGTTACAAATTTAGCCGTTTTCACAGCTATCCCATCAGCAACGGCTGACGCTGTTCCCTGTACAGATAATACGCCTAAAAAAATCGTCAAAAAGATACCAATAATCCCAACACTAACGTTTTGCAAAAGCTTGGACAATTTCGTAACTTTATATTGATCACTCATCGTGCTTACAATACTTAATATAGTTGCAAGTAATAAAAGTGGTAAAACGATATAGTTCATAAGAAGCCCACTCGTATTCATTAAGAAAATGATGATTGGGTGAAAAAACGATACAGAAACAACACCGCCGCCTGTTGCTATGAGTGCAAGTAATATTGGTAATAACGCTAGTATGAAATCTACCATTGTTTGTATCGTCTCTCTTGCATATGTCATGACGACATAAAAACTATTTAAAGCGAAAATAATAAGTACCATGTATACGACTGCATCAGCGATTTTACCCACGCTACTCTTTGAAAAAGCAGATTGCAACGATTGCAACAATGCACTGAAAATCGTTAGCATAATGAGCGTTCCAAGTAACTTTCCATTTGCAACAAGCTCGTGAAATAAATATTTTAGTAGACCTATCATCCACTCTTTTATGGAGAACTCTTTTTCTCCCTTTACAAACTCCATAAAGCTTCCTTTTTGACTCTCTGGTAAATAGCCTCCATACTTTGTAACAAGCCCGTCCCAAAATTGCTTCACATCTTCAATTCCGAGCTTATCCAATTGTTGATCAACGACGTTTGTTTCTATAGGAGAAGCTTGTACAACAATCGGTAAAGAAAAGAAAAGGAAGCAAGCAAATAATAGCTTAGCTCCAAACTTCCT
The DNA here is from genome assembly GCF_002975175.1 of Bacillus sp. MYb209. Taxonomy (GTDB): domain Bacteria; phylum Bacillota; class Bacilli; order Bacillales; family Bacillaceae_G; genus Bacillus_A. The sequence goes on along the minus strand of NZ_PCNZ01000002.1, from coordinate 314,071 downwards.
CAACATTCACTCCCCCTTATCCCGTAGGTAAAAAACCGAGAATTGTTTCAATTACAACCGTCAAAATAGGAATTGCCATGACGAGAATTAAGATTTTCCCAGCTAATTCAATTTTCGAAGCGATTGCACCTTGACCAGCATCCTTTGTAATTTGCGCACCAAACTCAGCGATATAAGCAATCCCTATAATTTTCAATAACGTTTCTACATATACGTTGCTAACCTTCGCTTCACTCGCCACTCTCTCAATCATTTGTAAAATAGAATGAATTTGATCGATTAAGAGAAGAAACATCATGCTACCAATGAACACAATAAATAACGATGTAATACTAGACTTATGCTGATTTAAAACAGCAGCTAAAAATGTAGCAACGAGGCCTAATCCGACAATTTGTATAATTTCGATTCGAACCGCCTCCTTTACTGAAAGAGAAAGACACTTTTAATCTTGTCGAATAGAGTATTAATTAAAAATGCAACATGAAACAAAATAACGACAAAACCGACAAGGATAACCCAATTTGCAATATCCTCTCGCTTTAATTCTTTTAGTACAGTATGAATGAAAGCTAAAACAATGCCGATTCCGGCGATTTGAAATATTAATCCAACATCAATGGACATCGCCTTTCTCCCCCCTATAGCAGTAAAATTACGATAAGTAGCCCTGCTAGTACCCCTAAACTCTTTATCATTTTTTCATATTGTAGTTGTAATGCTTTCGCTTCTCCTTCTTCTCTCTCCAAATGTGTAATACATAAGCGAATATGTTTTTGCTGTGATTCACGATCATGTTGTCCAAGTGTTTCACCAAATTGTTGTAGTATTTCATACTCGGTTTGTTTAAATGCCGTTAACGTCCAGTTCTCCTTCAAACTATCAATCCAAGCTTCTCTAACTGTTTGCTCCCCGTCCTCTAGCCGTTTCGAAAAGCTTTGAAATATCCAATTTAACGGCTTCGGCATTTGTTTGACTAAACGCTCTGCAGCCTCAGATAACGGCGTGTGTCCATACATAATTTCAGCTTCTAATGATTGCAATGCAGCCTTCAATAACCTAAGCTGCCGCGGTCTCTCACTGTACCTTTTAGCGTATGAAAATCCGAAAAAGGTGCTGACCGCAACTATTAATACCGCACCAAATATTTTCACCATACGCCTTGAGCCTTTCTATGCGGTAATACTGGCTTGCCATATTTATCTTTCACTTGCATAACCGTTCCTGGTCCTCTCGCCTTTGACAATTCCACAAACCTATCAAATACACCAAGTTCCAACACCGCCTGCAGCGATGGACGTTTCACAACATCATCATAAGAAAATCCGTGTGCACTTATAAAAAGCTGAACGCCTGCATGCACCGCCTCCATAATCGCTTCACTATCTTCTTTACGTCCAATTTCATCTACGATCAAAATATCTGGGCTCATAGAACGAATCATCATCATCATTCCTTCAGCTTTTGGGCAAGCGTCTAATACATCTACTCGCACGCCAAAGTCATATTGCGGGATTCCTTTCACACAGCCCGCAATTTCTGATCGTTCATCAACAATCCCCACTTTACATGAAGGAATTTTCGAAGCACTTACTCCTTGACTCATACAGCGTGCTACATCTCTTAAAAGTGTTGTTTTCCCAGTTTGCGGTGGGCCAATTACCATCGTGTTTAACCATCGTGATTCATAAAGATATGGCAGAAGCGGCTCAGCAATCCCTATTTTTTGACGGGCAATACGAATATTAAAAGAAGAGACATCTCGAATCATTTTCACTTCACTTTTTTCTGTAATGACTTTTCCCGCCAGGCCAATTCTATGTCCCCCTCGTAATGTCACATATCCACGTTTCAATTCTTCTTCCATCGTGTAAATTGAGAATTGACTTAATTTATTCAATAAATGGATTGCATCTTCCGCTGTAGCAATATAGTCATAAAAAAACACTTCTCCATGCGCAATACACTCTAGCGGTCTTCCAATTCGAACACGAATTTCCTCTAAAGTATCGTATTGCTTACAACCTTCCACTAACTGTTTCATCGTTTTCGGTAAAACTTCTAATACTTCTTTCATATGCTTCTCCCCACTATACTCGACTTACTATTTCAACAACGCGATAAAAATACAGCCGATTCCAAGTGCTAGAAAAAAGAGTTTCAAGAAAGAAATCTCACTTGCTACACTCGCTATGCCAATTGTCATTGTTAAAATTAATACGGTCGGTCCAACAAACGCCAACATACCATTTATAAACAATGCTTTCTTCGCATCATTCACGTAAAGCATAAGCAAAGCGGCGAATATTTCCGCGCTACCTGAAAACAACCGAAGTAACCCCATCACAAGCACGGATGTTTCCATTGCCGCTAGCCACTGTTTCATTCTCCCACCTTCTCCCGTAACAGTTACTATTTCCTTATTCTGAAAAAGAATATATTTGTACAACCATATGCAGGGGTTGTCTATTTCAGAAGTAAAAACATAATTTTTCTCTATCGACTTTATTAAGATCTGAATATTCTCATTAATTTATGATATATTTAATAGAAAAGGAGCATAGACGATGAAGCAAGTTACTTTATTACCGCTCGATTTACGATATGCAAATGTGATTTTTGAACTATCAAGCAATCCACATGTAAAAAATGCATTGGGGATAAAAGTAGAATCAGTGGAAGATACAAAGGCATTCATTCTTTTTGCAATTGGAGAGGAACGAAAAAAACACTCCTTATCAAGAGTGATTGTAAGTGAGGAAAATGAAATAATTGGCCTCACGACACTTAAACATATTAATTACGAACAAAAGCACTCACATATTGGAAGTTGGCTCGGCTATCAATATTGGGGAAGAGGATATAACGAAGCTGCTAAAAAAGAGATCTTTAAAATCGCTTTTTTAGACTTGCAACTTACATACGTATTTGCCGGTGCTAAAACGAATAACATTCGCTCTTTAAAAGCACAAGAGAAACTACCTTACATTTCATTACATGTGGAAAAACAATTTCCAGACGAACATGTCGCTTTGGAGAAAGAAGTAAAATCACCTTGCGTACTGCATGTTGTATCATGCGAAAAATTTTCAAATTGGTTGGAAGTACAAAATGAGGGGGGAAAATATGAAGGGATTGAAAATTAGTTTAACAATTGTAGTAGAATTAGCTATTATTTATCTTTTTTCAAAAATGGTCGGCTGGTCATTTATGGAGAGCTTTTTCCTTGGCAGTCTAGCAATATTTGCAATTACGTGGTTAATTATTATGAGTAACTTTAGAAATAACAATATGGATCATGTAACGAATAAAACTTTTACCGGTGTTGGAACTGGTGAAATACGCCCGTTTCAAATTGTTTTGACTCCATATATTATGGGTACCCTTTCACTCGTCACAGTTAGTTTTGTTATAACCGCAATTTACTATCTTCCCTATTTCCTATAAAGTGAAACTATAATCAGTGTGGGGGCATCCCCCCACTGATTATTAGTTGAACCAATCGGGCGTTTACGGGCAGTTTATCTCCCACCTAACTTCTTTGCTCCAGCCGAATTTTGAGGTGGGAGTTTTACTGCCCGCAAATAGCGGGATAAAAAAAGCACTCGTGATAATCACGAGTGCTTTTCTACTATGCACGAGAAACGTATTTACCTTCACCAGTGTTGATGATAAGCATTTCGCTTTCGTTGATGAAGATTGGTACTTGTACAACAAGACCAGTTTCTAATGTAGCTGGTTTTGTTACGTTAGAAGCTGTGTCACCTTTAATACCTGGCTCTGTTTCTGATACTTTTAATTCAACTGTGTTCGGAAGTTCAACACCAAGTACTTCATCTTGGTATGTCATAATAGATACTCCCATGTTTTCTTTTAAGAATTTTAATTCGCGCTCGATTTGGTTTTCGCCAAGTTCGATTTGCTCATAAGTTTCGTTATCCATAAATACGTGAGACTCACCGCTCGCGTATAAGTATTGCATACGACGGTTTTCGATGTGTGCTTTTTCTACTTTTTCACCTGCACGGAATGTTTTCTCTTGAACAGATCCTGTGCGAAGGTTACGTAGTTTAGAGCGAACGAATGCAGCACCTTTACCTGGCTTTACGTGTTGGAAATCCATTACTTGCCAAAGGGCATTGTCCACTGAAATTGTTAAACCTGTACGAAAATCGTTTACTGAAATCATGTAAAAAAATCCTCCTGTGTATTACAAAATAATAAGTTCTTTTGGTGATTTCGTTATTACTTCATTACCTTCACTTGTTACAATGATATCATCTTCAATACGTACCCCGCCAACACCTGGAATATAAATACCTGGTTCTACTGTTACAGCCATACCTGGTTCAAGTACTGTATCAGAACGGAACGCTAAACCTGGTGCTTCATGGATTTCAAGACCGATTCCATGACCAGTAGAGTGTCCGAAGTATTCACCATATCCTTTTTCCGTTATGTAATCACGCGTTAATGCATCAGCCTCACGACCCGTTAAACCAGCTTTAATACCGTTCACACCACGTAGTTGTGCTTCTAAAACGATATTATAAATTTCTTTTAATTTATCAGATGGTTCACCGACTGCAATCGTACGAGTAATATCAGAGCAATATCCTTTGTAATAAGCGCCGAAGTCTAATGTAACGAAATCTCCTTTTTCTATCACTTTTTCAGATGCCACGCCGTGCGGTAATGCCGAACGAAGACCTGAAGCAACGATAATATCAAACGAAGAAGATGTTGCTCCTTGTTTTCTCATGAAAAATTCAAGTTCATTTGACACTTCAATTTCAGATACTCCCGGGCGAATGAATGATAGAATATGCTCAAAGGCAGCATCTGCAATCTGTGCAGCTTCCTTTAATATCTTAATCTCTGAATCAGTCTTTATCAAGCGTAACTTTTCTACAAGCCCAGAAGTTGGGATGAATTCAGCTTCGATCGCTTCATTATGCGTTACGTAAGAGCTATATGTAAGAGTATCTTGCTCAAAGCCTAGCTTTTGAATTCCAAGTTCTTTAACTTGTTTCGCAACTTCATCAAGAATTAATCCTGAATGCTGCACTATTTCGTATCCAACCGCTTGTTTACTAGCTTGCTCTACATAACGGAAATCTGTAATAAATAGAGCACGCTCTTTTGAAATTAGTACAACACCAGCTGTTCCTGTGAAATTCGCCATATATCTACGGCTATGTTCATTCGTTAATACGATACCGTCAATACCAGCCTCATCAAACGCACTTCTTAATCTCTCGATCTTTTCCATTACTTTATGCCTCCCTCAATTTCTCCATTAATGCAAATAACGCTAGCTTATAACCATAAAAACCAAATCCAACAATTTGTCCCGCACAAACAGCCGCTGTCACAGATTCATGACGAAACGACTCACGCCCGTGAATGTTAGAAATATGTACTTCAATAACTGGAATCGAAACACTTGCGATAGCATCCCGAATCGCGTAGCTATAATGCGTAAATGCACCCGGATTTAGAATGATTCCTTCATATATGTCATCAGCCTCATGAATAATATCAATAATAGCTCCTTCATGATTCGATTGAAAACATTCTAACTCCACTCCCATTTTCTCTGCTTCTTGTTTCATATCTGTTTCAAGCGTCTCTAACGTTCCTTTTCCGTATACATTTACTTCCCTAACGCCAAGGCGATTTAGGTTAGGACCGTTTACGAGGAGTAACTTTTTCATTTTCTTAAAACTCCTTAATATTAAAGAATGTCTATACGACATTTTAACATAGGAATCACTTATTTGAATAGTTTGTCTTCTCGAGCCCTTCTCCTCTATTTGTATTATTCGATTCGAATGCTACAGAATACGAAATAAAAACACCATATAATATAAAGATACATACTGTCGTTACAATTGTTTCTTTCGGTAAATGGAGTGCACTTTTAATAACAGGTGCCATTAGCCCCATCCCCAAAAATAATAATGCCCACCAAAATAAACCGTATAGTACGCCAGGTAATACTCCTTCAAACTTTTTAAAAAGAGCTTTATAGAGAAATGCCACTAAAATTGAAAGAAGTCCCATACAAACGATACCTAGTACATTTCCCCAAACCCCTTCTTTCCAATCTCCAAATGCAAACGGTAAAAGTAAATAGTTAGGGCCAGCTTCTGTAAATGAGAATATATGAAGGAAATACCATATACCTCCCCAAAATAAGCCACCAAATAAACCAATTTGTACAAAGTTTCTTATTGTTGATTGTTCTTGATTCACATTGACACCTCCGCTCAATAGTATGCCCGAAACTATTTTGAAGCATGTTTAAATCCTGCAAAATTTGTCTATAAAAAGAATAAGAAATGTCCGACTCTCGTAACATTTTCCCTTGTCATCTGCCTGTATTTGTCGATAAAATAAAGGAAACTCGGTGATTGTCTTATTTCAAGATGACAAAACCAAGTATGACAATTGCCTCTTTTTCTACATAAGAGAGAAACAAATACAGGTTGGTGTTAACATGGCAGAAGAGTCAAAACAAATATATGGCGGGCAGGCAGTCATAGAAGGAGTTATGTTTGGCGGTAGAGAATATACTGTTACAGCGGTTCGTCGTAAAGATAAATCGATTGAATTTTATCGTTTACCACGCGTTCGTAATAAAGCATTGTCTCTACTAAAAAAAATTCCAGTTTTACGAGGTATTGCCGCTATTGTGGATGCAAGTGCGAATGGAGCGAAACATTTAAACTTTGCTTCAGAACGATTTGATGTCCACCCAGAAGAAGATGAACAATTTGCAAATAAAAAAGAAGAACATTCAAAATTAACGATGGTATTAGGAGTTGCAGCAGTTGGTGTTTTATCGTTCATATTCGGTAAAGTAATTTTCACAGCAGTTCCTGCACTTTTAGCTGAATTAACGAGACCGATTTTCCCATCTCATACAGGGCAAATCATTGTCGAAAGTGTCATTAAGCTCATGCTATTATTGAGCTATATATACTTCATTTCTTTAACCCCACTTATTAAGCGGGTATTTCAGTACCACGGTGCGGAACATAAAGTAATCAATGCTTATGAGAATAATCTTCCACTGACTGTAGAAAATGTTCAAAAGCAAACTCGCCTCCATTATCGCTGTGGCAGTAGCTTTATTATATTTACGGTCATTATTGGAATGTTTGTTTATTTCCTCGTCCCTACAGATCCGCTTTGGGCAAGGGTAGTAAACCGAATTTTATTAATTCCAGTTGTTCTCGGTATTTCTTTTGAAGTATTACAATTTACCAATCGATTACGAGATGTCCCTGTTTTACGAGTACTTGGATATCCAGGATTATGGCTGCAACTATTAACAACGAAAGAACCAACAGATGATCAAGCGGAAGTTGCAATCGCATCGTTTGAAGAATTATTACGTTTAGAAAACAAACAATAATTATTTAAAAATGGTGTTCAACTCCTTTCCTCATCGTTAATATACTAATTTTAATATATGTTTTTAGGAGGTGTCCCTTATGAACGGTCGTTCGTTTACATTCGCTATATTTGTGCTTATTATCGGATTAGCAATATTCGGCCTTGTTTCATCTGTTATTACAGATCCAATGGGAGTATTGAAAAACATTGGTATCATGTTGGCTGTCGTCGGTATCTTTTACTTACTCTACAAAATGTTTACAAACTCTAGTGGTTCTGCAAATTCGCAAAGCTCATATAAGCGTGCAGCGAAACAATCGAACCGCAAACACGGGAAACAAAATGTAGCACCCCTAAGCAATTCTTTCGTGAAACGAAATGCTTCTGATGACAAGGGGAAAAAGGGTAATTCTCCATCGTTGAAAAGAAAAAGAAAACAATCTCATTTAACTGTCATTGAAGGTAAAAAAAACAAAAAGAAAGACCGTGCTTCCTTTTAGGAAATACGGCCTTTTTTTATCCCGGTTGGTGCGGTGCTAATAATCAGTGGAAGATGAGAAAAACCCTACTGATTAAAGTTTCACTTTATATGTTGAAGCACTTCTTTCAAACTTTTTTCTTTCATACTTTCGATACGAAGGTGATGGTTTTCAAATTGCAAATTTCTTGTCACATCATTAGGCACGACGACACATTTTAATCCTGCTGCAACCGCTGCTTTCAATCCATTTAATGAATCTTCAAATACAACAGCTTCTGACAGTTCAATTCCTAATTCTTCTATCGCAACTTTATAAAGAGCTGGATCTGGTTTTACCTTCTCTACATCTTCTCTCGTTTTAATCACTTCAAAATAATCTCTAATTTGTAGCTCTTCTAAAAAACGAACGACCCACTCCCTAGATGAGCTAGAGGCTAATGCGATTTTCAATCCAAGTTCTTTCGCTTCTTCTAAATATTCTTTTACCCCGTCACGCGCTTTTGGTATTTTCATTTTCTCTTTATGTAAAGTTGTTACTTTTTCCTTTAATGCATGCTCGTTAAATTTTTCTTTTAATTGCTCTTTTAAATATGCATAAAGCACTTCATCTGTCGTTCCAATACATTTTGCAAATCCCTCTAAAGGTAACTCTCCGCCGTATTCACGAACAGCATCTCTGAAAGAGTGAAACCATATTGTTTCTGTGTCCACAATTAATCCATCAAAATCAAAAATAATGGCTTTCATTATTCTCCCGCCCTTTTCGATTTAACTAAAAAAGGAAACGCCAAACGTTCCCCTTAATTACTTTTCTCTTCATTTGCTTTTTGAACACCACGAAGTGTTTCTACTCGAACTTCATCTTGTTCAAAGTATTGTACTAAATCACCGATACGGTCAATTGATTCCCAACTTAAATGATGTTCAATTCCTTCTACATCATTATAAATTTTGCTTTCATCCACACCGATAATGCGCATAAACTGTTCTAACAATTCATGACGATATACGAGACGTTCTCCGATTTTTTTACCTTTTGATGTTAATACAAGCCCTCTATATTTTTCATAAATTAGATATTCGTCTTTGTCTAATTTTTGTACCATTTTTGTTACAGAGGATGGATGTACACTAAGCGCTTCAGCAATATCAGATACACGGGCATAACCCTTTTCATCAATCAACAAATAAATTTGTTCAATATAATCTTCCATACTAGGGGTAGGCATCGGTTTCCTCCATCCAATTTCATTTTGCTTATTCCGTACGAAGCAATCAATAAAATGATACACCAGAAAGAATAACGTGACAAGGTGGAAACGAGCCTAAATATATAAAACAAAAAAAGAATACAGATTCCCTTTATGTAAAATATTGAATTTCTGCATCAGGAAAATACTCATATATATAACCTCGTATTGTTTCTTCCAATGTTTCTGCATCATCCTTTTGATATACATATTTACCAATCCCGTATCGTCCCCATTTATATTTACGCTTCTCTTCATCCATTTCAAGCTTTGTATTTGGATAACGCTCTTGAATGACCTTTTTTGCCGGTTTCGTAAAGCGATGTTGAATTAATTCAAATGTTAAATTTGGTATCGCCATATCTTTCAACGCATTGTACAATCGCTCAAATAATTCGCGGTATCCTTCTTCCCACCCTTCATGCATATAAATTGGCGCAACTATAAAGCCAAGCGGATAATTAGCCCCCGCTACTTTACGAGCAGCCTTAATTCGCTCTTCAAACGGCGATGTCCCTGGTTCAAAATTTTTAATTACATAACGTGAATTAATGCTAAATCGAAAACGCGTTTTCCCATTATGCTTTGCATCTAATAAATGATCAACGTGCGAATATTTCGTAACGAAACGTAAACGTCCATGTTCACTTTCTCCGATAAACTCTATCGCCCGCTTTAATGCATGTGTTAAATGATCAATTCCAACGATGTCTGATGTACACGCCGCTTCAAATCTTGTTATTTCAGGTGCCCTTTCATCCATATATTGCTTTGCCTTCTCAAATATTTCATCTAGATTCACATACACCCTTACGTAAGGTTTACTCCCCAGTGTCGTTTGCAAATAACAATAATGACAATGTCCCATACACCCTGTTGCAAGCGGGATTGCATATTCAGCTGATGGCTTTGATGTATCGAACTTTAACGTCTTCCTCACCCCAACGACAAGTGTCGCTTTTGCATTACGATACTTTTGCAATTCATTTTCGCCTGGCAAATTTCTAATTTGATTGTGTGATGTCGTTTCACGAATTTCTAATCCTATCTTCGTAAACTTCTCATAAAGCTCTTTTCCAAGCGGATATTCGAGTGCCCTCGGTTCAAAGTAAACGAGTTTTGGCATAAATGGTTTCATGTGCTTCCCTCCTCTCGTTAGTATGGGAAGCACAAAAAAATTAACACAGATTAAAGTTTTCCACTTCAGTAACTTGTAAAGCAAGTTACTGAATGTTATAATTTGGATATCAGCTACCTTGCAAGGCAAGTTACCTGAATAAAAGGTGGTGAAATCATGCACAGCCAAATGTTAAAAGGCGTACTAGAAGGTTGCATTCTATACATCATTTCACAAGAAGAAGTGTACGGATATGAACTAAGTACAAAATTAAATAAACACGGCTTTACATTTGTAAGTGAAGGCAGCATATATCCTTTATTGTTACGCATGCAGAAAGAAAAGCTGATTGAAGGAACGTTAAAAGCTTCTTCTCTCGGACCAAAGCGAAAATATTATCACGTAACCGATAAAGGATTAGAACAACTTGAAGAATTTAAAAAAAGCTGGGGAATGGTTTCAACGACGGTAAACAACTTATTACAAGGGGAGTGATAGGGATACTACTAATCGGCATTTCCTTTTTATTTATAAAAAAGCCCTATACTACTTTACAAATCTCACCTTGGATTGGCACTTTACTCGCCGTCTCTTGCTATGCACTATATAAAATTTTTTTCAAAAAAGAATACCTAGAATTTAAAAAGGAGTAATGAGGTTATGACCGAAAAAGAAATGGTTAAGTTAAACAATAAAAAACGAAAGTTATTAACACCTGAAAACGAATCTGCTTACGGTGATATGCTTATTTATTTACGCTTTACTAGCGTTCCGCAAAAGCAAATGGAAGAACTGCTATTAGAGATATTAGACCATCTTTTAGAAGCACAAGAAGATGGTAAAAATGCACATGATATTTTCGGAGAAGATTTAAAAGCTTACTGTGATGAATTAATTACCTCTTCAGAACATCAAAATTCTTTCCAACAAGCCGCCGTTATTGGATTTGCAGTTAGTTTATTGTTAGCTATTCAAATTGGATACGATACATTTACTACTCTTATGCAAAAACTATTTACAGATACAAATCACTTAGGAATTCCATTTAGTATTCCTGGAACAATATTATCTGCTATCGTTTTAACAATTGGTTCTTTCATAACCTTCTCGTTATTCAGACGTTTTTCTTTTACAATACTAGTATCTTGGCAACAAAAAGTACTCCTCATACTATCAGTGTTCATACCTTTTGTCTTATCAGTTTTTTCAAACGTATTTTTCAAAACACAACCGTACTTATTTTATAATTTATCTATTTGGCAAGGTGCTCTTGTCACACTTTCTTTTTATATCCTATACAAATTTTTATATAAAACATCTAAATTTTAACAGCCTTTCAAAAGGCTGTTTTTCTTCTGTCTAATTTTACAAATTGAAAAATTTCATAAAGAAAATAAGAAAAATGCAAAATAATTAAAGTTAATTGTTGACGTGATGCTTTTATTATCGGTATCATAAATCTTCGTGAGCAATTATTTTTCGTTATACGATTTTTTTATTATTACTGAGTTTTTGAGAGGAGAAATTTGATGTCAGTTAAGAAGAAAACGCAAGTACGCACCGGCAAAATGGTACGTGAACTAATGTTAGCAGACGAAGATGTAAATGCTTCGCTAATTATGGTATATAGTGAAAACGGTGTAAACGCAGAAATTAAAATCGAGGGCTTAACGCCGAAATGTAACGAAGAATTATTTTTGAGCGGAAACGTGGATTGGAACAAGAGTGTTATTTATAAAATTGTTGATTTCACTGGGAACGCGGAAGTTGGTAAAGTTACATTAACAGCGATGAATAAAAACAATGTTTCTCTAGAGATTGAACGCGTTATGTGGAGCAAAGAAAATAAAGAAGCTGCTGAGCAAGAAGAAACAGTTGTAGAAGCTACTCCTAAAAAAGAAGTAGTTGTAGAAGCTCCTAAAGCAGTTACACCCGCTCCAAAACCTGTTATGCGTGTAGAAACACCTGCTATAGCACCTAAGCCTACTCCGGTACCAACGCCGAAGTCAGTAAGTGTTGAAGCAGCTGTAGAACTATCTACTCCAGCACCTGTGAAAAAAGCAGTACCTACTCCAGTTACAAAGCAAGAGACAGCACCGGTTACTCCTACAAAACCGAAGCAACCTGCTTTGACTGAAACAAATACAAAACTACAAGAAAATTATGTTAAACTTGTGAAAAAGACAATTGAAGTTTGTCAAGATTACGAGCTTGGCATCGACATAGATGATTCTATTGAAGGATTAAAAAAAGAGCTACAAAGCCAAGGTATTAGCGTTACATTCGACAAAGAAATTATGGACGTTGTAAATCGCCTTCGTTCTTTACAAGATAAAGGAATCAAAGTAGAAAAAGTACTTAATTTACTATAAAAATAAGGAGATGGCGGTCGCCATCTCCTTATTTTTTATAATTCCATTCATTACTTTCATACTTCTCTTTTGCTAAAGTTTGAACTTCATGAAGCTGTTCTTCTGTTAGCTCATACGGCACAAGCTCTATATCTAAACCTTTTTCAAATCCAGTTTCAAACGCTTTAATTAACTGTTCAATCGTAAATGTACGGTCTGTCAACTCATTAATCGCTACCGCTTTAGAAGAAAACATGTTTTTCATACGCTCTTTTACACGTTCATTCGGGAATAAAAATAGATCGTATAACTCATCTAAATCTATTTCTAACGGAATAGAACCGTGCTGTAAGATAACACCTTTTTGACGTGTTTGAGCACTACCTGCGATTTTTCTTCCTTCAACTACAATTTCATACCAAGATGGTGCATCAAAACATACTCCTGAACGCGGATTTTTTAAATTCTCACGATCCGCTTCTGTTTTCGGAACTGCATAATACGCTTCTAATCCTAATGCCTTAAAACCGTCTAATAAGCCTTGCGAAATAACGCGGTATGCTTCTGTAACTGTTTTTGGCATTTCCGGATGATCTTCAGACACAATAACACTGTACGTTAATTCTTTGTCATGTAGTACACCCCTGCCGCCTGTTTGACGACGAACGAATCCATATTTCTTTTCGTTAACTACATCCATATTTATATCTTTTTCAACACGCTGGAAATACCCGACTGTTAATGTTGGTACTTCCCATTCATAAAAACGAATTGTTGGTGGCATTTTCTTTTCACTTTGCCAATTTAATAAACATTCATCTAACGCCATATTAAATGCTGGTGAACATTGACCAGAGTTAATATAACACCATTTTTCTTTTCCCATCCTACACCTCATATAACCAATTATTTTTCACATTCTCTAGTCTACCAAATTCGACAAAATTTGTGAAAGAATACGAAATTTCTTCTTATATACAAACGAATCTGTTGCATAAATACATATGGGCATTATAATATTGAAAGTAGGATAAGAAAAAAGGGAGCGATAGAATCGTGTCAACAAACTTGATTATTATACTAGCCGCAATTGCAGCATTCATCGGCTACACTGTATGGATGTATTTCTATCAGAAAAAATTAATTAAAACACTTTCAGAAGAAGAATTTCGCGCTGGCTACCGTAAAGCACAGCTTATCGATATTCGCGAAGCAGATGAATTTAACGCGGGACATATTTTAGGTGCGCGTAACATTCCATTATCACAAATTCGCCTTCGCTACAAAGAACTTCGCGAAGATCAACCTGTTTATTTATATTGCCAAAGCGGATTCCGTACAGGTCGTGCAGCTCAATACTTAAAAAAACAAGGCTACAAAGATTTCTACCAATTAAAAGGTGGATTTAAATCTTGGTCAGGCAAAATTAAAAAGAAATAACATACAAAAACTAGCTGTATAATTCAGCTAGTTTTTTATTCCATATTGTTCGCAATGTACAGTAGATTTTGTTTAATCACATCTTCATCTTTCTCATCCACATTACGATATAATAGCTGATATTCAATCCCCTTCTCTTTCCATATAAGCGTAGCAAATTCGTCCCCTCGCTCGTAATCATCCTTATTTTTAAAATAAGCAGGTGCTCCATTATTCAATTTCATTTGTTCTTGAAATCGATTCTCTTCTACGAGGTATGGAAAACTGTAAGAAAAGTTGGCCACTGTTAATTCTATATAATCGTGCCTTCCTTTCTCTTGTTGCTTATATTTGATCGTTAAGACAGCATTCTTCTTTCCCATCGTTCTTACCTCTCCCTTCACATCACTCGTAATGTCATAAGGTAAAAATGTTGGAACTTTAAACTTCGCTGGAAAATATTTTGGAAGTTCCTTTAGGGGAATCGGATCAGTAACACGGTCCTTAGCCCCTCCTGTTGTTCCTACAAATGTTTTTTCTTCTTGCATCGTTTGCTGAAATGAACATGAGCTAAGTATTACACTAGAAAACACGAAACAAATGATTCCTTTTTTCAATTTGTTTCCGCCCTTTCATACCGCTCTCTTAACGAGCGAAGCGTTTATACTCTCTTCTATTCGCTTCGTTATCAAACGCCTCCTCCGAAAACTTTCCACGTTATTCTCACACATTTTGACAAAAATTCTTTGCAGACATATAAAAAAAGACCCCGCTATTCTTACGCCCAAATAAAAAGGTTACGCGAATAACAAAAGTCATGCTTATAACATAGATTGTGAAAAGCTTTTCAGGTCAAGATTTTTTCATTCTTATTATTTTCCCCCTATAATTAAGTAAAGAGGTGATACATATGGCCAATATAAAACAAATTGCAAAAACTGCTGGTGTATCCATATCAACGGTTTCCCGTGTCCTTAATAATCATCCTTACGTAAAAGAAGAAAAACGTAAGCGTGTTCTAGATGCAGTTGAAGAATTGAACTATGCAAAAAATATTAATGCTATCCATTTAATAAAAGGCAAAACATATACAATTGGCGTTATGCTACCTTTTATTAATCTTCCGTACTTTAGCACAATCATTGAAGGAATCGGAAACGAAGCATTATTAGCTGGATATCATATTAATTTATGCCAAACGAATTACGATAGTATTGAAGAAATTCGCGTTCTTGAAATGATGAAAATGAAACAATTCGACGGGATGATTATTTGCTCTCGAACGAGTTCATGGGAACAAATTGAACCATTCGCAAAATTCGCCCCTATTATTTCATGTGAAAAAATGAACCATCCCCTCATTTCATCTGTCTATGTAGATCATTATGAAGGATTCCGTCTCGGTACTGCATTTTTACTAAGTAAAGGTCATGAAAAAATCGGCATTTGTTTAGCAAGAAAAACAAGTGTTAATTCAATCGAGCGTGAAAAAGCTTTCGCCGATACTCTTCGTCACGAAGGAAAAACAGTGCACCCTGATTGGATTTTCCATCAATGTTATACGATGCAGGACGGGGCAAAAATACTTCATCGTATTTTAAACATGAAAAATCGTCCAACCGCTATTTTCACAGCGAACGATCAAGTAGCTGCTGGTTTATTAACAGAGGCAAAAAAACATGGCATTCGCATACCTGAAGACCTCGCTATCCTGGGATTTGATAACCACGAAATTTCAAAAGCATTAGAAATTACAACTATTGAACATCCCGGTCTCACGATGGGATCACGTGCTTTTTCTTTATTCCATAAACAGATGCAAAACGAACAAATTATTGGGAACTCAGAAGAACTTTCATTCCATTTAATTGAGCGAAAAACAGTCTGAAAAAGGAGCGTTAATTACAGCGCTCTTTTTTCAACTCTTCACCTATTGACTTTATATTTTTCATCCCATACAATTAACCTAACGAACGGTAGGTAGGGGATGAAAATGACAGCAAACCGCATTAAAGCTGTAGCACTTTCTCATTTCGCACGTTACGGCTACGAAGGAACTTCATTAGCAAATATTGCTCAAGAAGTTGGGATTAAAAAACCATCGATTTACGCACACTTTAAAGGAAAAGAAGAGCTATATTTTACATGCTTGGAATCCGCTCTTCAAAAAGATTTGCAGAGCTTCACAGACGATATCGAATTTTTTTCAAAATCGTCTACTGAAGAATTGCTCTTACATTTATTAAAAGGCTATGCAAAACGATTTGGTGAAAGTGAAGAATCAATGTTTTGGTTACGAACTTCTTATTTTCCGCCGGATGCATTTCGCGAACAAATTATTGATAAAGCGAATGTACACATTGAAAATGTCGGAAAACTTTTATTCCCTGTGTTTAAAAGAGCAAGCGAACAAGATGAACTGCATAACATTGAAGTAAAAGACGCTTTGGAGGCTTTTTTATGCTTACTTGACGGCCTTATGGTTGAACTACTATACGCAGGTTTAAATCGTTTTGAGACACGTTTAGAAGCTTCTTGGAAAGTATTTTGGCGCGGACTTTCAAACTGACGGATTGCTCCTTTGCAATGCGTCGTTTTTAAGCCCTTTACCTAACGACTGGTAGGAAGGAGAAATAACATATGGCATGGATTTATGTTATCTTAGCTGGTATTATTGAAATTTTTTGGGTGATTGGACTAAAACACGCGGAGACACCACTCGAGTGGCTAGGTGTCGCTCTATTAATTACAGTAAGTTTCGTCTTATTATTTAGAGCTTATAAAGATTTACCTGTCGGTACTGTGTACGCAGTCTTTACTGGAATCGGTGCAGGTGGTATCGTTCTGACAGAGATTTTCGTCTTCGGAGAACCTTTCTCTATCGTAAAAGTATTATTAATCGGTTTAATCTTCTTCGGAGTAATTGGTTTAAAACGAGTAACAGAAGAAAAAGAAGCGAAGGAGGCTGCATAAAATGGCTTGGGTATTTTTAATTCTAGCTGGTATTTGTGAAATTATTGGTGTACTCTTTATGAAAGTAGCCACTGAAAAGAAAGGCTGGGCACCAAAAGTTATTTTAATCGCTAACTTCGGCGTAAGCTTCTTCTTCTTATCTCTTGCAATGGATACATTACCGATGGGAACTGCTTACGCAATTTGGACTGGAATCGGAACTGCCGGAAGTGCACTTCTAGGTATTCTTATTTTCCGTGAATCAGCGGATTGGCGCCGCCTTGCCTTCTTAAGCTGCATTCTATGCGGCGCTGTTGGCTTAAAACTATTAGGCTAACGTGAGGTGAATGTCATGTGGAAAGAAAAAGGAAAACAAATCTTAACATGGATCACACTTGGGATCGTCATTCTATTGCAAATAAGTTTTCATATAATAGAATGGTTGTTTCATAAAGTAATATCCATTCTTACATTCCTTCCCAACATGGCACTTGAAATTGCATCTATCGCTTGGTCAATTATTGCCTCCATTGCAATCGTAATTATATGGAGTATCGCCAAGCTTTGGAACAAACTATATAAAAAGGACAGTTCTTCTGAAAAGAAGTAACTGTCCTTTTTATATTTATTTAGATTTTCTATAGAAATTTGATGTGATAAGACAAAACAGACCAACTATGACAACACTCATACCAAGCCCTTTATGCAAATTAGGAAATAGCGGTGGTATATCCGAGTAAAAATTTGCTAATATGAGACCAATTGAAAATAAAAGTACTCCTATTCTATATAACCATTTTCTTTTTTTCATCATTCTCCCTCCTAAAATTTTTCATACCCTTTTTTCTTTTGGACATACTACCTAAAAAAGGAGTGGATAGTATGCAGAATTCTATACATAAGCAAATCCTATTTTTATTTTTCCTCTTTCTCATTCTCGTTATCGTTTTCAGCTTTATATTACATACTCCGAAAGATGTACCTAATAGCGTTTCTTTGTATAAACTTTTGCTCTCGTATTGTCGTTATTGAAGAAGGTGCCTTTTACGAGGCACCTTTTAAAATTCTCTTTTTTCATATACTCTTACTGAAATGAAGACCGATACTGTGAACATGCATATTGAACTAACGAACAATATGCTATTATATAGTTGAATTTGTTCCAGGTTGATTTGAAAGAACGTCTCTACAATAACAATCGGTGCTATAAATATGAATATCGTAATAAAAACAGTTTTTTTATATGCTAGCCAAAATGATATCGGTAAAACAAAGCTTAAATACACTAAAGTAAAGCTAATACTAGCAACCACTGTCGTTTCAATAAATTCAAATACATTAGCTCCATTCTTCATTCCCATCGTGAAACAACCAATCGTTACGCTTATGAAAAGAATAATAATTGCCACTATATATTTCGCAAACACAATTTGTTTTCTCAATATTGGTAAACTATTTAATATAACTTCACTCTCATTTTTACTATCTGCTTCAAATATTTTTACTGTTGCCCCGACTGTAAAAATGACTGACATAATTATGAATAAATTTTTCGTATCTGTTAAAGCCATATAAAAGAAAATAGGATACAGCATGTACCAAATTAAAAATTTCCAATGGACGATGAAATCTTTTAAAATTAGTTGTTTCAACAACATTCCCCTCCCCTCACAAATCACGCTCATTATACAAATTAATTGAGAGTACCATCGACATGACATATAAAAGAAGCAGCCCGGCTATGAAACAAATATTTATGACTATACTCGTGTTCCAAGCATTCTCTACATCTAACCATACGTTACTTACAATCAGTCCACTTAAATATCCAAATGCAATTCCGATAAAAGGAGCAATTTGTTTTGCACTGCTATACCCTACTGAAAATTCAATCGGAAGTACGATTACGCTATAAACAAAACCACCTGTTATTCCTCCGAGAATCGCTCCCCACAGCATAAATACAGTTATATGTTCATTTTGTAACTGGATTAAACCAACTACAAGTGAGAAAATGCCACCTAAAGCAATTAAAATGCTTACAAATATGTATTTTGCTATGACAATTTCTTTACGCCGAAACGGTAAACTATTTACTATCATTTCACTTTTATTTTTCCCCTCATAACTCATTGACAGTATCATGCCAAGAATAGGTATAGATATGCTAAAAGTCATAAGGAAGCTATCGCTACGGAAATCAACAATGACAAGAAAAAACAAAGATATAAGATACACAAATCCTAACTTTCTTTGCAACATCATATCTTTTAAGACTAGTTGCTTGATCATTTGTTACACCTCCTAGTATTAAAAGATCCTCTTCTATAATTCTGCCTTCTGAAACATTTTTATTGAGAAAAACATGGATATAACTATAACTATAACTACTAGCGACCCGATACCAAGAACACTCATCGAAAATGTAGCATCCTCAGAGTGAAGTACTTTTAACATAATTGTTTTATCACCAAAAACATTGCACATAAGGCCAATCATACTCATTAAAGGAAAAATCATTATAACATTCAAGACAGTAGTAGCTTTATATCCTCCGATGTAATTAGTAGGTATCGTTACTGCACAATAAATCAAAGTTGCTAATATTGCTGAAAACATTGCATATCCAGGAATAACTATATCTCTGTTCAACAAAATATTTCCTAATATTACGACTATAAAAGTTGCACTCAAACCGACTATAATAAATAATGTGGTTGAAATATATTTAGCTATAACTATCTCTTTTCTCGTTATAGGCAAACTCACTAATACTTTTTCTGTTTTACTTTTCTCTTCATAATAAAAAGAAATATATATAATCATACTACATGTTATAAATAATCCTATTGCAATCCCCATTGGTTCTACGGAATTCCTAAAAATAGATAAAATAGGTATTAAAAAATAGAAAGGAAGCATCTTCTTCTGTAAGAAAAACTCCTTCAAAATCAACTGTTGCATATGAATTCTCCTCTCTATAAATCACGCGTTTCATAAATTTTAATTGTAAGAAACATAGAAATGATATAGACACTAGCTAATATAATTCCTCCAACTATAAATACACCAATATGCATTGGATTCATAAGCCAACCAATGAATGAAGGTGTTGTTTCATTCAGCCCATCACTAATAAATATCCAAAGGATTCCCCCCACTCCTATTGATGCTGCTGATACTATACTTCTTACTACCTTCGATTTTGTACCATAATAACTAGGGAAAAACGTGACAACCAAAAATACGGCGTAAACAACTCCATTTATTACTTCATACCATGGAATTTCAATATATAGATTAGGATGATATGCACCGATATCACCAATGACCACAATGCCTCTTATAAGAAAAACAACTAACATCGTAGAGAGCATGCCACCTACAATAAATATTGCACAGGAAATATATCTAGCAATTATGATATCCTTTCGACTTACCGGTAAACTATTTATAATAATGTCACTTTTATTCCTTTCATCCATAAAGATTAACGTCATAACGGAGGAAAGGGTTATAAATAGACAACTCATCGAAAATAACAATTCACCACTTGGATCTAACATAAATAACACAAGAGGCACAACAAAATTCACTAACCAAGTTACCCGAAAAAAGAATAAATCTTTATATACGAGCTGACGCATAGGCACCTCTCCCTTTCGCAGTGTATACGATGATATCATCTAATTTAGGATTTTCTAGTACGACCTCATTTCCAAACCAATCTATAATTGCGTTTTTATCCTTCGCTAAACCTCCGAAACCAAACTTATTTTTTCGTAATCCAACAAATAGCTCTTTTCCTTCTTGATCTAATAAATCATTACTTCCCTTTACGATTACGTAGTTCTCCATTAATTCGTCTTTCTCACCAGTAAATATAATTTCTCCATCATTGATGAACGTAATATAATCTGCGATGCGTTCTAAGTCTGTAGTAATGTGTGTGGAAAATAAGACAGACACTTCATCTTCCATTACAATTTCTTGCAACATATCAAGTAATTCACTTCGAACAACCGGATCTAATCCTGCTGTCGGTTCATCCATAATAATGAATTCCGCATGATGTGAAAGTGCGATTGCAATCGCAAACTTCATTTTCATCCCTTTGGATAACTCTTTAATCTTTTTATACTTTGGAACTTGTAATCTCTGCATATACGATTGATACTGATTTTCATCCCACTTTTTATATAACGGTGCAATTATACGCTTCATTTGCTCACACGTTAAATCTTCGTAATAATGATTTTCATCATATACAAAACCAATATTTTGTTTTATTTCCTTTTCGGCTTTCTTATTGTCCTTACCAAAAATTTTTATATCTCCACTATCTTTTCTAATTAAATTCATAATCATTTTGATTGTCGTACTTTTCCCGGCTCCATTCGGTCCGATAAATCCCATAATATATCCACGTGGCAATATAAAACTTATATTTTTCACTGAGAAATCTTGATAAGTTTTACAAACGTTTTTTAGCTCCAACATCTTTCTCATTCCCCCTCGTATAAACACGCAATCATCTGTTGCAAATCTTCAAGTGAAAGCTGTAACACTTTACTTTCATTCACAATCTCTTCAGCTTTACTTTCCAATAGACGTAGCCGCTGTTCTTTTAATAGTTCATTATTTTTACGTGAAACATAAGTCCCCTTCCCAGCAACAGTTTCTATATATCCTTCTTTTTCAAGCTCCTCGTACGCACGCTTCGTTGTAATTACACTAATTTGTAACTCCTTCGCTAAGCTACGAATTGACGGTAATTGGTCTCCCCCCTTTAAACCACCATTTAAAATAAGCTGGCTTAATTGTTTCCTTATTTGCACATAAATAGGGTCTTGGGAAGAATTCGAAATAATAATATTCATGTTTCCCTCCAGTGTGTATATACTGTGTATACCTTATATGCACAGTATATACACAACTCCCTATTTTTGGCAAGAAAAAAAGACCAACATTTTCCTGTTGGTCTTTCGTATATGTATCACTTTTCAAAGCGATCTAACATTTCGTCTCTCATTCCGAAACTCACAACCGCAATTCCTACATACATAAATAGAAGGAATGCTGGATGAACTGTATTGTACCAGCTGCTATCAACAATTAAATAAATTGTTAACGCCACAACAAGAACAAACGCTAAAATAAACATATAAAAGTGTCTTGTACTACCCATGATAAACTCCTCTCTGCTCTCTTCACCATTCAACAGTATATTTTATCGAATAATTCGATATGACTCAAGGCTAACTTTCTGTTATGTAATCAAGTTCTACCTTTACAATGTCCTCACACGCTATTGAAATGATCGTTCCTTGTTTATCAATCGCCGTCAATTCTCTATTGTCCATTACACGATGTGCTACTCTTTCTAACACTTTTCCTTGGTCTCGATAACAAAATTCTTTTACATCTTTAATTGTTTCTCCGTTTTCTAAATGGTATACCATTCTATAACATCGATATCCCACACTTCCACCCCCGTCTTGCTCGTTTTTTCACATATACATAAAAATGAGTAATTTTTGCCTCATCACATCTTCTTAATTTCAATAAAATTCTAACAAAAATAAATACTTTTATCAAACCGACTTTTCCAACAAAATCACCTATGAAACTGCATCATTACAGCAATATGAAACAAAAAATAAAAATTTATAACATTTTTTTCATTCTATCCGCACCAATGTTGCAAAAAAAAAAGAACTCGCATGTAGCGAGTTCTTTTTATTCCAATCACACTTGTACAGGTGCTAGCTTTTCATAACGTAAAACTGGTTTACGAGCAGCCAATGTTTCATCCAAACGTTTTATTACCGTTGTATGTGGTGCTTCTTGTACAACTTCTGGGTTTTCTTCTACCTCTTTAGCAATTTGAATCATCTTATCAATGAAACCATCTAATGTTTCTTTTGATTCTGTTTCTGTTGGCTCAATCATAATACATTCTTCCACATTTAATGGGAAGTAAATTGTTGGTGGATGGTAACCGAAATCAAGCAGACGTTTTGCAATATCTAATGTACGCACACCAAGTTTCTTTTGACGACGACCTGATAATACAAATTCATGCTTGCAATGTCTGTCGAACGGAAGATCATAGAATGGTGCTAATCTTCTCATCATATAGTTCGCATTTAATACAGCGTACTCAGTTACTGCACGTAGTCCATCTGGACCCATAGAACGAATATATGTGTATGCACGAACGTTAATTCCGAAGTTACCATAGAATGGTTTCACACGCCCAATTGCTTCTGGACGATCATAGTTGAAGTGATAGCCATTTTCCGTTTTCTCTAAAATCGGTTTTGGTAAGTACGGAATTAAATCAGCTTTCACACCTACTGGACCAGAACCTGGGCCACCGCCGCCATGCGGACCTGTAAATGTTTTATGAAGGTTTAAATGCACAACGTCAAATCCCATATCTCCTGGGCGTGCTTGGCTTAATACAGCATTTAAGTTTGCACCATCATAGTATAATTTACCGCCTGCGTTATGGACAATTTCTGCCATTTCTAAAATATTTTCTTCGAATAGACCTAATGTATTTGGATTTGTTAACATAAGTGCTGCTGTTTCTTCGTTTACAACACGTTTTAAATCATCTAAGTCAACAAGACCATGTTCATTTGATTTTACCGTAATTGTTTCAAAACCAGCTACTGTTGCAGATGCTGGGTTTGTTCCGTGGGCAGAGTCAGGAACAATTACTTTCGTACGGTTAAAGTCACCATTTGCTTCATGGTATGCACGAATTAACATTAAACCTGTCCATTCTCCGTGTGCACCAGCTGCTGGTTGTAATGTAACAGTATCCATACCTGTAATTTCAATTAAATGTTCTTGTAAATCGTACATTAATTCCATTGCACCTTGCACTGTTTTTTCATCTTGAAGTGGATGAATATTTGCAAAGCCTGCGAAGCGAGCTACGTTTTCATTAATTTTCGGATTATATTTCATCGTACAAGATCCAAGTGGGTAGAATCCAGAATCCACGCCGTGGTTACGGTTTGAAAGCGCTGTGTAATGGCGCATAATATCAAGTTCAGATACTTCTGGAAGCTCTGCATCTTCAACGCGAATATAATCGCTCTCAAATACATCTTCTAATTTTACTTCTTCTACATCTAATTTGGGTAAGCTATATCCTACGCGTCCTTCTTTAGTCACTTCAAAAATAAGTGCTTGGTCTTGGTTCTTCATTGGATAGCCCCCATTTCGTTTACAAGTGTGTCAATTTCTTCTTTTGTACGAAGCTCTGTTACTGCTACAAGCATATGATTTTCATGCTCTTTATAATCACGGCCTAGGTCGTAACCACCGATAATATTCTTTTGTATTAATACATCATTTATTTCTTTAACTGGACGTTTGCAATCTACAACAAATTCATTAAAGAATGGTCCAGTGAACGTTACAGTGAAGCCTTTCGCTTCGAATTGACGTTTTGCATATTGTGCTTTAGAAATATTTTGACGTGCCATATCTTTCACACCTTGTTTTCCAAGTGCAGTCATTGCAACTGATGCTGCTAATGCATTTAACGCTTGGTTTGAACAAATGTTAGACGTCGCTTTATCACGGCGAATATGCTGTTCACGTGCTTGTAACGTTAATACAAATCCACGTTTACCATCTGAATCTACAGTTTGTCCGACAAGACGTCCTGGAATTTTACGCATAAATGCTTTCGTTGTTGCAAAGTAACCACAATGAGGTCCACCAAACTGCGTTGGGATACCAAATGGTTGTGCATCACCGATTACAATATCAGCGCCAAATTTTCCTGGCGGTGTTAATGCGCCTAATGATAATGGATTTGAAGAAACGATAAATAATGATTTTTGTTGATGAACGATTTTTTCGATATCAGCTAACTTTTCCACTTGTCCGAAGAAGTTTGGATATTGAACGATTACGCAAGCAACTGTATCATCTACTTCACTTTGTAATACATCTAAATCTGTTACACCGTTTTTATGATCAATTTCAACAACTTCAAGATTTTGACCTTTTGCATATGTTTCAAGTACTGCTCTTGATTCTGGATGAACTGCATTAGACACAAGAATTTTCTTTTTGCGAGTATGACCAGCCGCTAGCATTGCCGCTTCAGCCAAAGCTGTACCTCCGTCATACATAGAAGAGTTTGCTACGTCCATTCCTGTTAATTCACAAATCATTGTTTGAAATTCAAAAATTGCTTGTAATTCCCCTTGTGAAATTTCTGGTTGGTATGGTGTGTAAGCTGTATAAAATTCTGAACGAGAAATAACATGATCAACAATTACTGGAGCGTAATGATCGTATACACCTGCTCCTAAGAAAGAAGCATATTCTTTTAAGTTCGCATTTTTGCTAGCCATTTGAGATAGCTCTTTTAAAAGCTCTGGCTCTGATTTTGCTTCTTTAATTTTTAAATCCCCTTTAAAACGAATACTCTCTGGAATATCAGAGAATAATTCATCAATCGTTTGAACACCGATTGTTTGTAACATTTCTTTTTTGTCTTCTTCTGTCATTGGAAGATAACGATGCAACATGAAATCTACCCCTCTCCCCGTTACTTTGAACGTTTATAAAATGGTGTTGGAACAACTACTGCTTTGACGCGTTTATTACGAATTTCAATTTCTACTTCTGTATCAACTGCTGCGTATTTTACATCAATTAGTGCTAAACCAATGCTTTTCTTTAACGTTGGAGATTGTGTACCACTCGTTACTTCCCCGATTTTTTCTTCTCCTATAAATACAGGGTAATGCGTACGAGGAATACCGCGTTCGATTACTTCGATGCCGACTAATTTACGAGATGCACCGTTTTCTTTTTGCTCTTTTAACGTTTCTTTTCCAAAGAAATCTGCTTCTTTATTTGGTTTTACCGCAAAGCCAATTCCCGCTTCAATCGGTGTAATATCTTTTGATAACTCTTGTCCGTATAACGGAAGTGTTGCTTCGAAGCGAAGTGTATCACGAGCACCTAAGCCACATGGTTTTAACCCCTCTTCTTCTCCAACTTCAAGAAGTTTCACCCAAAGTTTTGCAGCATCTTCACTCTTACAGTAAATTTCGAATCCATCTTCACCTGTATAACCTGTACGAGATACAAGTGCAGGAATTCCATCTACATGAATATCGTTTTTAAATTTAAAGAACTTAATTTCTTTCAAATCTTCTGACACAACTTTTTGTAAAATGTCTTGTGCTTTTGGTCCTTGAATTGCAAGTTGCGCAATTTCACTAGAAACATTGACTACCTTTGCATCGCCTATTACATGACTTGCTAACCATTCGTAATCTTTCTCGATATTTGATGCATTGATTACTAATAAATAGTCTTCTTCACCACGTTTGTAGATTAATAAATCATCTACTGTGCCACCATTTTCATAGCACATAGCTGTATATTGTGCGCCTCCTACCTTTAAGGTAGAAACGTCATTTGTAACAACACGTTGTAAAAATGCTAAACTATCTACACCCTTTACCTCTACTTCTCCCATATGAGATACATCGAACAAACCTGCTTCTGTACGTACAGCTTCATGCTCTTCTTTAATGCTTGAAAATTGAACTGGTAATTCCCAACCACCGAAGTCGATTGTTTTCCCACCATACTTCGCGTATACATCAAATAACGGTGTACGTTGTAATGTAATCATGCTCTTTCCCCCTTATGCTCTGACAAATCAATAAAAGTTGCTTCCCATATCTAAACATTTTCATTCTGAAAAGATAAGGTTATACGGAATCTCAGTATATTTTTTTATGAAAGCGTAAATAAAAAGTTACTTTCTTGGATAAAATACGAAAGATTCCACACATTTCACACCATTATCCTAACATCATTCGCTATATTTCATCAATATTCTAGCATAAAAAATAATTTAGAATTTTTTATTCTTAATCTTATTAAATACAACTTTTGAAATTTAGCCCTTTATCCCGCATTAACGGGCAGTAAAACTCCCACTTCAAAATTCAGCGAATGCGAGGAAGTTAGGTGGGAGATAACTGCCCGTTAATGCCCGATTGGTGAAGGCTAATAATCATTTTGGGATGGACAAAACCCCCAATGATTAAAGTTTCACTTTATCATTGCTTATTCTTTAACTTTTAGTAATTGTGATAGTGCCTTATTACGAGGCTTGTAATAAAGATTTTTTAAATAATCACTTTAGTTTATAAAAGGTGGGAGAGTCTTAATGAATGTCGATATTTCCGTAGATCGAACGTGGCAAAACAATTTTTTAAAAAGAATTGATGAAGATGGTCCTTGGACAAATTGGGATTTATATCATTTAGCTTATAAAACAGAGAAATCATTACTCGTCCCTACTTTTGATGGATTGCAAGCACCGAAACATTTATCACATTTCACGCCGCTTCCACATCAATTAGAGGTTGCTCAAAATGTCATTGAACAAATGAATGGTAAAGCGATTCTAGCAGATGAAGTTGGACTTGGAAAAACGATTGAAGCTGGACTTATTTTAAAAGAATATATGGTTCGAGGACTTGTAAAAAAGGTACTCATTCTCGTTCCAGCTTCTCTCGTATCTCAGTGGGCGTATGAACTAAACACAAAATTTTTTATTCCTGCGGTCGCTCAAAAGAAAAGTTATTCTTGGGAACAAGCTGATGTCATCGTTTCATCAATTGATACTGCGAAACGTTCACCGCATCGCGATATCGTTTTAAACCTAGAGTATGACCTTATTATTATCGATGAAGCACATAAACTAAAAAATAATAAAACAAAAAACTATGAATTTGCACAGCGATTAAAAAAGAAGTTTTGTTTATTACTAACTGCAACTCCTGTTCAAAATAAAATTGATGAAATCTTCAACCTCGTTTCTTTATTAAAACCAGGTCATTTAGGCAATCAATCTAATTTTGAAGAATATTATGCTTCCAAAAATCGTTCCACTGAATCCGATGAAGATTTAAAAGCTCTTATCAATAAAGTAATGGTTCGAAATAGACGCCATAACACTGGAATTGATTGGCCGAAGAGGCATGTACGAACAATCTTCATTGAATTTAATGAAGAAGAACAAGCTTTGTATAATGAAATTGAAAATTGGCGTGGACAAAATGCCTTCACATCTGCTTTCTCATCCTTAACTTTAAAACGGGAAGCATGTAGTAGTCGTGAAGCTGTTTACTATTCATTAAAAAAACATGTAGAAAAACGGCAGAAAGAAAATGAGCATTACATAAAGGACCCACATATTGATGTGCTTATGGATAAAGTTAATCATATTCCGTTCAACTCCAAAGCAAATAAAGCACTAGAGCTTATAAAAGAAATTGACGATAAAGTCATTATTTTCACTGAATATAGAGCTTCACAAATGTATTTACAATGGTTCTTACAACAACATGGCATTTCCTCTGTCCCATTTCGCGGTGGATTTAAGCGCGGAAAAAAAGATTGGATGAAGGAGCTTTTCCAAACTCATGCCCAAGTATTAATTGCGACCGAAGCTGGTGGTGAAGGAATTAACTTACAATTTTGTAGCCATATGATTAATTACGACTTACCGTGGAATCCAATGCGACTTGAGCAAAGGATTGGACGTATTCACCGCCTTGGACAAAAAAATGATGTTCATATTTATAACTTAGCAACAAAGCATACTGTTGAAGAGCACATTTTAAAACTACTATATGAAAAAATTAATTTATTTGAACGTGTAATCGGTGAACTCGATGAAATTTTAACGAGAATCAACATGAAAAATATTGATGCGCATATTCAAGAAATTTTCGCTCAGTCAAAAAGCGAAGGTGAAATTCGAATCAAGATGGAAAATTTAACATCTATTATCGATTTTGCGAAGCGCAATGAAGCAGAGGTGCAGGACTATGCAGCAAAATGAAATTCATAATTACTTATACAACTTTTTTGAGGCGAATAACTGCGAAATTTTAGAACGTTCCCCCCACCTATTAGACGTGCAGTTAACAATTGAAATGGATAAATTATTAATGAACCGCCCTTTCTATTGGCACTATCTTGAAAAAACAGGAGGCGTTCCGAACCCGATGCGCCTTACTCTTATTACAAATCCAGAAAACGAAGAAAACGACGGTGAACTTATTCATTACGGTTCACCACGTTTGCATCAAATATTTGAAACGACAAAAGAACTAGGCTCATATATACGTTTATATGAGGAAGTGAAACATAGCGGGGCAACTCATACCCCCCTTCATCCTTGGCTTGGTGTAAATATAAAAGTATCTTATCAATGCGATCGAAAAAAAGACATACTTCATTCCATCGGTATTCATCTTATTTCCGGGACAATGATTGCAAACTTTCATGACACTTTAGCAGAGATCAAACTCACACCGAAAATACCTGATTTTTGTTTTACGCTCTCACCTATCATTAAGCCACAAAGTGGCTTACAACGTATAGAGGATGCTTTAAAAAGTATAATCGCTGAAGATGACCACACGTGGGCAAAAGAAGCGAGAGTGCGTTGGAATCACGATTTAGACCTTTTAAATCGCTTTTACGAAGATAGCGATGAACTTCCAGAAAGCTATGAAATTGAAAAGCAAGCATTACAAGAACAATACGAACCACGCATTACAATACAAATTATAAACGGCGGTCTCTTTTATGTTACCGCAAATCATTTTCTATCTTAAAGAAAGCTCCTTCAACTGTTGAAGGAGCTTTCTTTAAGATGTTTTTCCATCCTATTCTCTATCGTCATTACGCTCTTGTTGTTTTTTCTCTGTCATACGTTTTTGATATGCACGATCCTTCGCGCTTACATGATTTGCATCAGTTGGAAGATTTTCTTTTGAACGACCAATTCCATTGCTCATCTTTTTCCCTCCTTTTTACACACTTCAAAATGCACCTTTATTTTCAGCTAAAAGCACAATCCTTATACAAAAAAATAAGAGCAGCCATTAGCTGCTCTTACTCATTCACGTATTTTTGAAACATATCATGGATGCCTTGATTTACGAGGTTCGAGATCTGTTCGTCAGATTTATTTGGATAACGATCACGCAATCTGATAGATGCCTTCACCATTAAATTTTCTAATACAGAACGGCCACCTTCTCCATAAATAGTTTCAGCATACTTAACAAGTCTTCCATCCTCTAATGTTGCTGGATTATGATTGAAGAAAAATTTACTCATTGTCTCCACCTCTCTCTTTGATAACGTTTACATTTATATAGATTATTTATGTTATTTATTTCACAATATTGTATGCATGTATATTTAATTAGTTTCATTATAAAGCAACATATCAATAGTAAATATGTGATTTTCCGTCCATTTTGTGAACAAACCAAAAATGAAAGCGTTTCCTTTATTGTACACTAAAAAAACTTACTACGCTAGGGACAATTTTTTTAATCTACTAATCATCTACTTTTCTTTTTTTTATTAAACCTTATACAATTTTCAGAAATTATATTATAAAATATATGTATGACTTAAGGAGGATTTGTATGAATCAAAATAAAAAAGCTATATTAGATCTTGTCTTTTATCTCGTATTCCCATTCCTCATTTGGAAATTTGCAAAGCCTTATATCGATCCTTATTACGCAATGTTAATTTCCTCTGTTCCGGGAATTATTTATACACTGTATACCTTTAAAAAAGAAAAACAGTTTAACGTTACAGGGTTCTTTATTTTAATTACACTCATTTCTAATACAACGGTAGACTTAATATCTGGATCAGCGGAACGAATGCTATGGAATGATGCATATTATCATATCGTACTTGGCTGCATCGTTATATGTACAATCTTTATAAAAAAGCCACTCATGTTATATTTCGCAGCGGACATTTCAGCACTGCAAGGTCATGATCGTGATAAAAGTCGTGAACTTTATCGTGATAGTCGTATATATCCAGCACTGCAATATTTAACACTATTTTTCGGTCTTCAATTTATATTAAAAAGCTTCTTGAAAATCTATTTCATCTCTGTTTTCGGTGTAGATGGATATGGTGAAATGAGAGCTATTATGACCGCTGTTGGCTGGGGGATTTCTATTTGTATCGGAATAGGGTTTGTATGGGTAAATAATAAGATACATGCGGTTACTGAAGAAAAAGAATCTGTGCAACAATAAATAAAGATCCCCTAGCAGCTTGTTGCACTAGGGGATCTTTATTTTGCTAGACATACTACCAAAAAGTTAGCTTGATTTTTTTCTTTTATTTTTTACATTTCGATAAAACAAAGTAGCGCTCAGTGGCATAACACCAAACCATTTATTTAAGAATGGCTCTTTCTCCGCACGACGTTGTTGTTTCTGTTGTTTTCGATCCTCTTTTGGAGCATCCATATATGACACAAATTGCTGTGTCACAAAGCGTACATAATCATTAGTAGACATATTATCATCACCTCTACTTGATTAGTATGTCCACTTTTTTATTCATTAATCTTTTGCTTTAATTCATTCATAATCTGCTTTACCGACTTATTTGTCGTATCGATATGAATATCAGCCTCTTCATAATAAGCTCGGCGCAATTCAAATTTCGTTACAAATTCATCTATATCTTTCTTCTGAAATAGTGGACGTGTCGTATCTTCACGAAGCCTGTCTGCAATTACATGCGGATCACAATATAAATACACAACAGTTCCATTTTCCCTCATCCACTTTCGATTTTCCTCTCGTTCAATAATCCCTCCACCAGTTGTAATAATTACATTCTGAACCGGTAGTGAACGTAACATTTCACTTTCATATTCCCGAAAAACCATTTCGCCTTCTTCTGCAAAAATATTCCGAATCGCTTTCTCTTTCTGCTCTTCGATTTTTTGATCTGTATCTACAACTTCCATATAAAGTTCTTTACTTAACGCTTTTCCAATTGTTGTTTTCCCAGCTCCCATATAGCCGGTTATGTATATAGATTTCATTTTCGTTCCTCTCAATCATCCGTTATTATTTGTTATTATAACGAAAGATGTTACTTTATTTAATAAAAAAACGTTTTGTTCTTCTTATGCTATGAAGAACAAAACGTAACATACTCACTATTTTCTCGCAATCAAACAAGCTGGCTCACTTTTACTTATAAGTACCTCTTCTCACCCACTGCGTTGCAATCCATTTCTCACCTTTCGTTACAGGTGCTCCTCCATGTAACGTAAGCTCATTTAGTGATTGATCTTGATAAAAATACTCAAAGTATACTGCCATTCCCTTTCTAGGGTGTACAGAAAGATTTAATTTCGGAAAGAATGTTTCCCCGCCTTCTTCTACATCATTTAAGTACATCACAAGAGTACTTATACGATTATTAGCAGCTGACCTGCTATGTTCTGCAAAATAATCATAGTGCGCTTTATATTCTTGATCCACTTCATAATTTAAAATGTGCAATCCTTCTCCATGCGCTACAGGAACATTCGTGATAGATGAAATTCGTTTTTCAACCTTCGAAGTAAGTTCATTCTCTTCCAAAAATGCACCACTACTTGTTCGAATATCATTTACATCACGTGATGAACCAACTTTAGAACGTTTCATATTATCTTTAGACAATTCAATCAATTCATCGCACTCTTCATCACTTAATACATTTGCTAATACGACAATAAGAGGTTCTTCGAATTTTGAAATAATTTGTATTTCCCTATCCTCTGTCATAATCGTATTTCCTTTATGATCAAAAATAGTTTGTTCCTTATTTTCACCTATTTGATTGTTATTTGTCATTTCCTAATCTCCCTAGAAAAAATGTTTGGATAGCATGAATATATCATATTCTTTCAACCTTTATCTTTTTGAGAAAATTCAAACTTTTATTCATCCTTTTTATCCCTTTCCACAAAGAAATTGACTCACTCCACAATGGGAATTAATGGTTTTCTCCCGCTTATTTTACACATTATCCTTCTACCTAATCCAATATTTTATTATCCTGTTTCCTATAGCGAAAGCTCACTGTGTAGAAAACTCTCTTTTTTGTAACACATTGCAACGAAATGATAATACCATCATTTGCAAAGACGTACTTTC
Source organism: Bacillus sp. MYb209 (assembly GCF_002975175.1). Lineage (GTDB taxonomy): Bacteria > Bacillota > Bacilli > Bacillales > Bacillaceae_G > Bacillus_A. The sequence continues at coordinate 281,036 of NZ_PCNZ01000002.1, read as the reverse complement.
CACTCACTTCTCCTCTTTCATACTGAAATAAAAAAACATCCTCTTTTTCTTTTTGCTGTAAGTCTCTTTTTATATCTGAAATAGCTCGATCAACAAGTTCCTCCATGAAAAAACTTTGTTCTATTTCAGAATAAAATTTTTTATCCGAAAGTAACATATTCGTTTCGTACATCAAAAAAGAAATGAATAAAATAAGAAAAATAATTGTTCCTGGCATTGCAAATCCATCTTGTTTTCTCATGTTTCTATCTCAATTTCACTATAGCGCACAGCCACGCCTTCATATATTTCACCACTTATATCTTTCACATATATATATAACAAATGAGGTGTTAATTTATACGAAATCGCTTCAATCCTTTGTAATATAAATTCCCTTCCGCGTATATTTACTTTTCTTATTAAATTACTATTCACCTTTTCATACGTCACCTGATCACCATTACGAAGTTGGAAGCGCAAAATATTCCCACCATTTTCTAGTGCTATCTTCCTCCCACTTGATACTTCACGAAACTCTAATTGCATTTGTCCTAAAAACACATCCCACTCCCAGTCATTTAACCCTTTTGAATGTGTATTTTCTATCCCCATAATATGAAGACGTGGTAAAAGTAAAAAGAACATTGATAAAAGCAACAAACATGCAATCATTTCTATTAATGTAAATCCCGCTTCTTTTTTATTTTTCCTTTGCATAAAGGCATTGCTCCATCGCTTTTCCTCTCATATCTTTCCACATCGTACAAACTTCATCTCCTCTCCAATATGTGTAATATACAATTCCTTTTATGACTTGCTCTTTTACTCGCTTTTCCTCATTCTCATACATAAATACGGCCGCTTCTTTTTTTAATAATATTAATGCTTTATAGCTCATTTTTATATTTTTTCTTTCTTGCATAATTAATAATGTTTGCGGGAGCAATAACGATACCGCCATCATTATTAAACTTAACGCTACAACCATTTCAACCATTACTGATCCTTTTTGACACTTCACGATACGTAAATCTCCCTCTTCCAAGCTGAAATACAATCTCATATTTATACCCCCGATAAGAAAGTAAAATCGTACCACCTCTATTAATATTTCCACTCGGATTATATGTCATTGGATTTGGAAAGGTATGCAGATCAATTTGGAAATCTTTATCATATTCTCTCTTAGCAATTAAAAATCCGGTCTCCGATTCCGAGATATAATACATATGTTTTTCTTTAAGCCAGCGTAACGTATAATGTTTTTGACGCTTAATCGCTAACTGCTGCATATATAAAATATCATTTGAAAACTGTTTCAAAAGCTGCTCAACTTTTTGCTTTTCATGTAATGAAGTAACGTTAAAATGCGTAACAACACTCAGTACAGAAATAGCAAATAAGACAAGTAGCATTTCTAAAAGTGTAAAACCTTTTTGCTTCACGATTTCCCAGCTGATACCGTACCATCATCGGAAATATGGATTGGTTCACCTTTCGGGCAAGTTTTAGAAGTAATATACTTTCCTGTTTCAAGTTCCTCTATTGATGGAATCTTATTATGTTGCAAGTGATATGCTTGTATTTGTGCTTCTATAGATTTCACATAGGCTGCACATCCTTTTCCTTGGACGGATGAGCGCTGTGTAACTACATTTGGAATAATTAATAGTAATAATACAGTTATGACAACCATAACTAATAACATTTCTAAAAGAGTAAAACCCTCCTCATTCTGCATGTAAATGCCCCCTAAATAGAATTCATCATTTGAAACATCGGCATAATCATCGCTAAGTACATCAAAATGACTATAACCCCAAGACATGTAAATAAAATGGGTTGAATCACAAACAACATACGTTTAATTTTTTGTTCTACCTTTTCAATAATGAGCTCACTGTAATCACCAAGCTCATTTGCTAAATTACCGTTTGCTTGTCCATGCGTAATGATATAAGAAAGTTCTTTCTCGTAATAACCGCTTTTATCAATAATAGATTGTAACGGTTCTCCTGCAATTAATTGCCGCTCAATTCGGGCTGCTTCATACTGAAAGAACGGATGATACTTTTGCTTCATCATTATTGTTAATGCTTCGTGTACCGACAATCCACCGTGTAATAAACCACTTAATTGAGCGGAAAAATAATGCGAATGCTTTAAAATAAGTAAGGTTTTCATAAGGGGAATACGGATCATAATCTTTACCTTTTGAGTAGGCGGAAGTTTTCGGAAATAAAAAATATATAAACTAAATCCCGTTATAACGATAAGAAAAATGATATAAATGAAGTAAGGTAATAATTTAATTGCAACTAAAATTTGCTCCGTAAGTGGTGATGCTGTAGAACGTAAAGAACTATACATCATTTCAAACTGAGGCAATAAAATGAGGTTAAAAACAGAAAGCATAATCATTAAAAAAAATGATAAAAACATAGGATATCGCATCACTTTCATCATATCTTTCCTATATTTATCTTTCTTGTAAAGAAGTACGCTCCCTTGTTGCAAAGCAAAAGAAATGTCACCGTGTCGCTCTGCATAAAACAAATAACTTAGCACCTCTGGATGAAACATTAATTGGTGAAAAGAAGCGTGCAAACTTTGTCCATTTTTCAATCCCTCGATCATACGCTGTAACTGTAATTTCTTCCCTAATGGTAGTTGAAACTGCAAAAATTCTAGTGCCTGCAAAAGTGAGTAACCTTTCTCTAATAAATCACTTAATCTTTTCCATAATGATACTTGATCACTTAAACTCCATTTTCCCTTAAACATATACATCTTCTTCTAAAAAGCCTAAAGCATACCCTTTTCGCACCGACGATTCCAACGTTTCATAGTGATACGTAACATGTTCTCCACTTGCTTCTTTAATCGCTTGTTTTAATTCGTATCCATATAACAGTTCATAAATGCTCGCCTGCCTTACTTGCCTCATTGATTTACATAAAGTTGAACATTTCCCTCTGCAAAATGGACATTTTAATTCAACGAGTCGCTGAGCAGCTACAGCTAATAATGATTGTTCAATTTCTTGCCTTGTAATACCATAATCCATAAATCGTAGTATCGCTCCTTTCGCATCATTTGTATGCAAGGTTGTCATCACTAAATGTCCCGTCAGACTGGCTCTTACAGCTACTTTTTCTGTTTCTTCATCACGAATTTCGCCAACTAAAATAATATCTGGATCGTGACGCAAAATAGCCTTTAATCCCGTTTCATATGTGATACCAGCTTTTTCATTTATTTGAATTTGTAATAAACCGTCTTTTCTTCTCTCAACTGGATCTTCAAGTGTAACGATGCGACGTGTTTGCCATTTTCTAGCTACTTCTAATAACGCATACATTGTTGTTGTTTTTCCAGAACCAGTCGGCCCAGTAAATACGAGTAACCCATGCGGATGCTTTAAAAAAGAGAGTAATTTTTCCGCTGTACTTGGAAATAACGAAAGATGAGACAACGGCTGAACAGATGCTTGTAAATGGAGGCGAATAACTAGACTTTCTTGATATACTGTTGGAAGGGTTGAAAGGCATAAATACACTTCTGATCCATCAATTTGCAAATATAATGAACCATTTTGAGGCTTTCTCCTCTCTCCTATATCCATTGATGCTAAAAACTTAAAGTGCGAAACAAGCTTTTCTCCAAATTCCTTTTCAATACACCGTTTCGTAATTAAATCTTTCCCTATACGTAATTGAATCGCCACATCCTTCTGCCTGGGCACAATATGTAAGTCTGATGCTTGCACCCTACAAGCTTCTTTCATAATCATATTTGCAAAAAGCTCGACACTATTCATCAAGTTTCCCTCCTCACTATGTATATATCATGAAAAAATGCACAAGAAAAATTAAGAATTTTGTATTTTCACTAAGAGAAAAAGGAAAAATATGTTTGTGAAATTATGAACAATTTCCGAACTATTGTCTGAAATTACCTATATAGAAGTTTATCTGTATTATAATGTTAATATCTTGGATAAAGTGATAAAGGTGGAGATCCTAATGGAACAAGCTTTAAAAATTACAGGTGTGTTATCTGACCCTACTCGTTATTACATTTATAAATATATTTCTCAAAAGCATAATTACGTAACTGTACAAGAAATTGCAGATGAGTTTAACATTCATCCAAACGTAGCGCGTTTACATTTATCTAAATTAGAAGATGTTAATATGCTCAAATCAGAAACAAAAAAAACTGGGAAAGGCGGCAGACCAAGCAGACTATACGTCTTGTCTCAAGATGTCATCCAGTTACAATTCCCATTTCGCGATTATCAATTATTAGCGCAGATAGCATTTAATTCACTGCTAAGCTTAGGTAGCGCTGGTGAAAAAGCGCTATATGAAACAGGGAAACAATTCGGCAAAGAATTAATGCAACAACATATGCATCGCTTAAATGTAAGTGCAGAAGCATTGACGATAGAACAAAAAATGCAAATCGCAAAAGAAGCATTCTCAACAGCTGGTTTATCTCCTGCTTTTGAAATAAGTACGGATGGCACAAAAATTTTCTATGATGTACACAATTGTCCGTTTAAAGAAGTTGCTGCACATCATCCGACTGAAATTTGTAATATGCACGGAGATATGATGAAAGGGATTTTTGAAATCCTATTCCCGAACGTGGAATTAACACGAAACGATAGTCTACTAGATGGATGCAAATCTTGTAACTATAAAGTTCAAATTTAGTTTTTCAACTAAGAAGAAGTCAATATTATAATTGGCTTCTTTCTTTTATGTGAATGAATATTTACAATAGTTAGAAAAATAAACTATAATGAAAAGAGGTTTTACTTTTTTTAGAAAAGGAGGGAGATGGCATGGAGCGCATGTTTCGCGTTCTCGGCTTTTGGACTGGAATTTTCTCGGTTATGTTTTACGTAGGGGATATGAATTCAGCAGCACTACTATTTTTAGGACAAACAGGTTTCTTCGTACTTTTAAGCTATTTAAAATTAACAGAGCGTATGTATATATACGTATTCGGGGCATATTTAACCGTTTTCTTCATCGGATTTACATGGTACACAACATTTTTACTTGTCCCTGGAGCTGGACATTAAAAGATGGCAATTTGCCATCTTTTTTTTAATTCCGCGATTTCCTAGTTGACTTATAGGTTTTGTTACCTTATATTCTATATAACACATTGGAATTAGGGGGAATTACCATGAATACACTGCTTGTCGGAATTAACGTTGCCGTCATGCTCATTTTAGTTGGCGTATTATATTATATGCAACGTAAGCATGTATCTTTTAATAAACGTGTATTTACTGCTTTAGGAGTCGGAATTATATTCGGTCTTATATTACAATTTATTTATGAGCCTACTTCTAAAGTAATTATCGAATCAAATAACTGGTTTAGTTTAATTGGTAACGGTTATGTAAAATTACTTCAAATGATTGTTATGCCACTTATTTTAGTATCTATTATTTCAGCATTTACAAAATTACAGTTAACGAAAAATCTTGGTAAAATCAGTGGTCTTATTATCGGAATTTTAATTCTTACTACAGGAATTGCCGCAGCTGTCGGTATAGCTGCAAGCGCAGGATTTGATGTATCAGCAACAGGTTTACAACAAGGTGATGCAGAATCTGCTCGTCTGAAGCTAGTTGAAGAAAGATTTACTTCTATCGAAAAGACAACAATTCCAGACAAATTATTAGAATTGTTGCCTACAAATCCGTTTCTTGATTTAACAGGCGCTCGGCCAACATCAACAATTTCTGTTGTAATATTTGCAGCCTTTATCGGTATCGCCTTTATCGGTGTAAAACGAAAATATCCAGAACAAGCAGAGCTATTTAAGAAGATGCTTGATGCTGTGTATGCAATCGTAATGCGCATGGTAACATTAATTTTACGTCTTACTCCATACGGCGTATTAGCTCTTATGGCAAAGACAGTTGCTGGTAGCGATATTAACGCTATTTTAAAACTTGGTAACTTCGTGTTAGCGTCTTACGTAGCACTTATCGTAATGTTCGTTATTCACTTATTATTAATTGCTCTATCTGGTTTAAATCCAATTCAATATTTGAAAAAGGTGTTCCCGGTATTAACATTTGCCTTCACTTCTCGCTCTAGCGCTGGTGCAATGCCATTAAACATTGAAGCTCAAAAAGAAAAACTTGGTATTTCCGAGGGTATCGCAAACTTTGCAGCTTCATTCGGGGTATCTATCGGTCAAAACGGTTGCGCAGGTATTTATCCAGCAATGCTTGCAATGATGGTCGCTCCAACTGTAGGAATTGATCCATTACAACCACAATTTATTTTAACTTTAATCGCTGTCGTTGCTATTAGCTCATTCGGTGTTGCCGGCGTTGGTGGCGGTGCAACATTCGCAGCGTTAATCGTACTATCTACAATGAACTTACCAATCGGCATTGTCGCTCTTGTTATATCGGTTGAGCCATTAATCGATATGGGCCGTACAGCTCTTAACGTAAGTGGTTCTATGACAGCTGGTCTTATTTCTAGTAAATGGCTTGGTGAATTAGATCAAGATACGTACAATCAAGACGATGTAAAAACTGGGGAAATTGCTTCATAATAAAAAAGGACGCTAACATAATAAACTGTTAGCGTCTTTTTCATTATATTCCATCTCTATACATCTTACTTTGAAAGTTATCACGCTAAGTATTCTTCTAGTTGCTCTTTTAACTCCAATGTAAACTCTTGTTCTTTATACTTCATTTCCGACTCCTTAAACATGGAAAAAGAGAATACAATAACATATTCTCTTTTTCTCAAATATATTTCATTATCTCAAAGCCCGTCCTTTTACAAATAACCATTTTGCTCGCACCATTTATGAAATTGTCCTACATCTACTCCAACTAACACGATATCCTTTAGCTCTACAGCAATACTTTGTTCCCCAATTACAATAGCAAAGTGGGTTTCTAATTGTTTTTCATTTTTCTTTACAGTTCCAATTCGGTTCCGATGCGGCCCATCTTTTATATATGCTTTTTGTCCTACAATATCAAAGTTCAAGATTCTCACCTCTTTTACTGCGCTCAAATTGGAAATACAATCTCCACCTCGGAAAATTTCCTTTCATTGCACTATTTCTCTATATATATGACGAAACAATAAAAGAGTCCTTCCTTCTTTACAATTATTTTTTCTTTGTTTCATTTTTATGATTGAAACGTAAAGTTTATAATAAAATACACTTGGAAGCGCTTTCTACGTAATTTTTTATGTTATAATATATAAGTAGAACTTCGTAAAGAGGGTTAAAAAATGAATACAAAAATGATTAAAAAAGTAATTGAAGCATTAAAAGTATATGGCTTTCAGGATGTATCATTCTGTGAAGAAACGAAGCAATTTTTATTTCATAACGAAACCGATATTATGAACGGCTATGCAGAAATAACATATAGTAGTCAATTCGAAAAATTCAACGTACAAATTCATCCAATTGAAACGCATCACCAAGCAGAGTTACAAGAGGTTGAAAGACATATACAAGCTTGCATACGAAAAGTAGAGTATTTAAATGCACTTCTTACTGGACAAACAAAGCTAGATGATAAAATTATTATTATGTAAAAAAAAAGAACGTGAAGCTATCACGTTCTTTTTTTAAACACCCATCTTTTCTTTTAAATGCAAACCTGTTACAGACTCTAATACATCCATTGCTTCTCCAAACGTCATATCAAAAATTGTCTTCTCTTCTATATATGGGAACTGTCTAAAACGCTTTTCTAACATTTTCACTGCATCCGATGTGAAATTTGCGCTATCAATGCCAAATTCTGTTTCAAGAAGCACGATCCAATCTAACACATGAAAACCTAATCCATTTACGAATGAAATAAGTTTTTCTTCTGGCTGTGAAGATAAGAATACGTTTCGCTCCATCTCACTAAAAAGTTCTTCTCCTAAAATTCCTGCTAACTCATCATCATGTTCACGTTCAATAATCTCTTCATAACCGTAATCATCAACAAGCTCTTCTACTTCTTCACTATCCGCAAAAAGCAATTGACTAAGAATTGCATCTTTCTTAAATTCACTGTTTTGTACAACTTCTAAAAAACTTGTTTCCCATCCATTTTCTAATTTCATATGTATAACTCCTTTATATACTTTACTTATAATAACTGTGCCCAAAATAGACTAATGGTAACCTTCACTCTTTTTTGCAAGAAATATTTCTGGCTACATTCCCACGTCTAACATTCCACTTTATTCAATATATATGAGACAAGCCCCTCAATTTCTCCTTCAAAAACATCAACTTCTTGTAAATGGTAAAACGTAGTTTGCAATTCATTGTCCTTGTGATATATATAAATTTTCTTTTCTAAAGCAATTGCCATCCCTAACTCTGTATGACTTCCATTCCCACCCTCTAGTATGAGTAAGAAGACATCAGCTTCTCGTATCGCCTTTTGTTCTTCTTCACCAATCTTTTGCAATTGTTCTCTATTGGTTGCTCTTTCATTTTTCGTCCAATCATATGTATGCTGCCATCCCACTTCTTTCAACTGGCTTGAAACGAAACGTACAAGATGTTTATTTTGAAATCCCGAAGCAATATAAAACTTCATTTATATCCACTCCTTAAATATGTATGGGGAAACTCCTTTTTTAGCGTTAATGGGATTTTTTCAAAAAAAACCCATCTTTAGAACTTATTTGCGTTTAAATGATGGGATGCTTCATGGTCTTCTTTTATTTTTTGCTTTTTATAACTTTCATCAGCTAACATTTCTAGTTCAGCTGTTATTTCTGATTTTTCAAGCTCTCGTTCTTGTGAAAATTTCCGTGAAATATAAACAATAACACTGCCAACGTACAACACAAAGCATATAATAAGTGCAGTATTTTCATAGAGACTTAGCTCCAACACAGTCACTCCTAATCCATTCGTATTTTCACGCTTAATCAATTGGAATTTCCCTATTAACCATTTGTTATTGTAACATAAAAATATCAATTCTTGGAATCTTTCATCCTATTAAAAAAGACATGATTGTATAATCATGCCTCTGAAATATGTTGAATGATAGTTTTAATCGCTTCTTTTCCATTATATTTTTTTAATGCTGTTTTATACGTCTCATTATTACTATATAGCTCTTCTATATGCTTTATAAGCGAGTTCACCGTTACATCCTCTTCATATAATACCGATGCATACCCTTGTCTTTCAAAAGATTCAGCATTTAAAATTTGATCTCCACGACTTGCAAATTTCGATAACGGAATTAAAACCATCGGCTTTTGCATTGTTAAAAATTCAAAAATCGCATTGGATCCCGCACGTGAAATAACAAAATCTGTTGCTGCTAATATATCCGGCAACTCTCCATGTACATATTCAAATTGTCTATATCCTTCTTTATTTTGTAAGGATTCATCAAGATTCCCTTTTCCGCAAAGATGCACAATTTGATAATTTTTCAGAAGATCTGGAAGTGCCGATCGAACAGTTTCATTAATTTTCTTTGCTCCTAAACTTCCTCCCATAACAGTAATAACTGATTTCTTACGGGAAAACCCTAGAAACTTTAAACCTTTTTCAAGATTTCCTCTTAGTACTTCTTCACGTACTGGTGATCCTGTATATAATACTTTCTCTTTCGGTAAGTGCTTCGCAGCTTCTTCAAATGTAACAAATATTTTCGAGGCAAAACGGAGCGCAATTTTATTTGCTAGTCCAGGTGTCATATCAGATTCATGTAGCAAAACTGGCACCCTGTTTAACCATCCTCCAATTACGACTGGTACAGATACGAAACCACCTTTGGAAAAAATAACATCCGGTTTTAGTTTACGAATTGTTACGTACGCATCCATAACACCCTTCATCACGAGAAAAGGATCTTTTATATTTTTTAAATCAAAATAACGACGTAGCTTTCCGCTTGCAATACTATGGTACGGAATTCCTTCTTTTTCTATAATCGTTTTCTCAATCCCTTGATGAGAACCAATATAAGAGATATCCCAGTTCTGCTTTTGTAAATGTGGAATAATTGCTAAATTAGGTGTTACATGTCCTGCCGAACCGCCACCTGTAAAGACTATTTTTTTCATACGTCTCCCCCTTCTACACTATAGTACACTAAAATATCTTGCCTCAGGGTGAGAAAATACCATAGCCGTTACAGATGCTTCTGGCTCCATCATAAATCCTTCTGTTAATGTAATACCTATTTCCTCTGGATGAATTAAGCGAAATAATTTTTCTTGGTCAGCAAGTTCTGGACAAGCTGGATAACCAAATGACACGCGTATTCCTCTATATTTCGTACGGAAACGTTCTTCCATCGTCAGTTCAGGTGAGTCTGGAATGCCCCAGCGGTCACGAATAAGCATATGTGTTTTTTCAGCAAGTCCTTCTGCTAATTCAAGAGCTAACGATTGAATGGCGTGACTGCGTAAATAATCACCCTTCGCCTTCCACTCTTCAGCAATGTCCCGAACCCCTTCCCCAACGGTAACAGATAAGAAAGCGACATAATCCATCTCATCTCCAATAGGGCGTATATAATCTCCTAAAGTACGGTATGGTGCTTTCCCTTGTCTCGGAAATTCAAATCGCTCTATGATACGTGTGTGATCTTCCGGATCGTATATAATTATATTTTGTCCATCACTTTGCGCCGGGAAAAATTGATAAACCGCTTTTGGACGTAACCAAGATTGTCCTTCTTGTAATAATTCATCAATTAAATCATTTAGCTCATGCGCTCTTTTATCCCCTTCTTGCAGGAGTTTTTTTACGTTTCCTTTTAACCCAAGGTGGTGTCCAATTAACATTTGTCTATTTAAAAACGGTGCAAGATGAAGGGTAGGAATATCCCGTAATACAACTCGTTTCGTCGAATCTGGTATCATAACAGCTGCTTTTGGCAACGGCTCAATAACTGCTGGAATTTCTACTTTTTTCTCCTCTTGTTTCACAATATGAAGATGGCGTTCCTTTTTATCTTGCTTCATCTTTTCACGTTCTTCTTCTTTTTGTAATTTGTTAATAATATCAAGACCTGTCATTGCATCACTTGCATAGCATACGAGCCCTTTATAAGATGGAGAAATACGATTATCTGTAAATTTCCTCGTTAGTGCTGCACCACCTACAACAATTGGAATATCAATATTTGCCGCTTTTAAATCTTCGGCAGTCGTTACCATTTGTTGCGCTGATTTTACTAACAAACCAGAAAGACCAATAATATCAGGTTTCTTTTCTTGTACTTCTTGAACAATTCGATCCGAACGAACATTAATTCCTAAATTAATAATTTCATATCCGTTATTTGATAAAATAATTTCAACGAGGTTTTTCCCAATATCATGTACGTCACCTTTTACAGTCGCTAATAATACTTTCCCTTTTTTTGCACTATCACTAGATTCCATATGTGGCTCTAGATAACTTACGGCAGCTTTCATACTTTCAGCACTTTGCAATACTTCAGCAACGATAAGCTCATTACCATTAAATAATCGCCCCACCTCATCCATTCCTGTCATAAGTGGACCATTAATAATATCCAGAGGTTTTCGTCCTTCTGTAAGCGCGAGACTTAAATCTTCTTGTAGTCCTTGCTTCGTACCTTCTACAATATAGTTTGCCAGTCGTTCATCAAGCGTTAGCGTTTCTTGTGTAGCGACTTCTTTCTTTTTGGCAACACGATAAAAGTTTGTAAATTTTTCTAACGTCTCTTTCGTCGTTTCAAATAATAATGCATCCGCAAGACGTTTTTCTTCCTCTGGAATTGACGCATAGCGCTCTAATTTTTCCGTGTTAACAATCGCATAATCTAATCCTGCTTTCGTTGCATGGTATAGAAAGACAGAGTTTAATACTTCACGTCCAGCTGGTGGTAAACCAAAAGATATGTTACTCACACCTAGAATCGTTAAACATTCTGGTAACGCTTCTTTAATAAGACGAATTCCTTCTATAGTCGCTGCCGCTGAACCTATATATTCTTCATCACCTGTTCCTACAGGAAACACAAGCGCATCAAAAATAATATCAGATGGGCGTATACCATACTTCTTCGTTAGTAATTCATAGCTTCTTTTAGCAATCTCTATCTTTCTTTCTGCACTAACTGCCATACCATCTTCATCAATTGTCCCTACAACTATCGCAGCACCGTATTTCCGAAGAAGGGGGGTCACTTTTTCAAAACGTTCTTCTCCATCCTCTAAATTAATAGAATTGATAACACCTTTTCCTTGAATATAAGTAAGAGCTTTCGCCATAACATTTTCATCTGTTGAATCAATCATAATCGGTACTTTTAACACTTTCGTAACTTCTGCCAAGAATCTTTCCATATCTTCTATTTCATCACGATCAGGGTCTGCCATACAAATATCAATAATATGAGCATTTTTCTTCACTTGCGCTCTTGCCACTTCAGCAGCCTCTTCAAATTTCCCTTCTGCTACTAATCTTTTAAACTTACGCGAGCCAATTACATTCGTCCTTTCTCCAACAAATAAAGGCCTCATAGAATCATCGTATTGTAACGCTTCTAGCCCACTAATTCCATGTCCAACCCTTTCATGATGCTCACGAGGATTAATCGAGGCAAGCGCTAATTTCATTGCACTTATATGTTCTGGTGTTGTGCCACAACAACCACCAATAATATTAATCCATCCTTCTTCAGCAAAACGCTTCACTTTTTCAGCAAGTGACGCCGGAGATTCATGATAATGCCCATCTTCATCAGGAAGACCAGCATTTGGATAACAAGAAATATAACACTCCGATAAATCAGATAGAGAACGAATATGTTCCCTCATAAATTCCGGACCAGTAGCACAGTTTAATCCAACCGATAACGGCTTCATATGCTCTACCGATAAATAAAAGGCTTCGATCATTTGACCCGCTAACGTCGTTCCCATCGGTTCAATTGTTCCGGAAATCATAATGGGTACTATTTTGTTTAGTTCTTCAAACGCCGATTGAATTCCAAGGTAAGCAGCTTTCACATTACGCATATCTTGACTCGTCTCAACGAGCAATACATCAACTTCTCCTCTTAATAACCCTCTCACTTGCCTTGTATACGCTTCGATTAACTCTTCAAAAGTCACACCGCCTGTAACACTAATTGCTTTCGTTGTTGGTCCCATTGCTCCCGCAACATACACTTCTTTCCCGCTTTCTTTAACCGCTTGCTTCGCCAAAAACGCTGCCCTTTCGTTTAACTCTTCATCTAAATGAGACAATGCATAATCACTTAATACAATATTCGTCGCGCCAAATGTATTCGTTTCAATAATATCGGCGCCAGCCTCAATATAGGCTTTATGAATATTTAAAATAACGTCTGGTCTTGTTTTCACTAAATATTCATTACAACCTTCGTATTCTTCTCCTCCGAAATCTTCTGCCGTTAGATCTTCTTGCTGAATCATCGTTCCCATTGCACCATCTAATATTAAAATTTCATGTTGTAATCTCTCTTCTATTCGTTTCATCAATTAATACCTTCTTTCACTTCTTGCTTTTCTCTCACATATTTCACGAGATGTTCTGTAATTTCATATTTTAAAAACGGTGTAATAAGATAAATACCGTTAAAGTATTTCATCGCCGCATCGATCAATTCTTGTGAAATACGAATTCCTTCCTCTATGGCTGCCTCTTTCGTTTCATGTCCATCCATTCTTTGTCTTATCTCTTCAGGGAGAGTAATACCTGGCACTTCAAAATGAAGAAAATCTGCGTTCAGCTTACTTACTAACGGCATAATTCCAATAAAGATAGGTTCTTCCAAATGCTTTGTCGCTTCGTATACTTCTTTAATTAAAGCTACATCATAAATTGGCTGAGTTAAGAAATATTCTGCTCCAGCATCAATTTTTCGTTCCATTCGTTTTACCGCTGCTTTTAAATGCCTTACATGAGGATTGAATGCCCCTCCGACAGAAAATCTTGTTGCCGGACCAATTGATTTCCCTAAAATAGAGCGACCGTCGTTCATCTCTTTAATCATTTTAATTAGCTCTATAGATGACAAATCATATACAGAAGTTGCACCTGGAAAATCACCAACGCGCGCTGGATCACCAGTTAAAGCTAACACTTCCTCCATACCTAATGCTGATAATCCAAGTAAATGAGACTGCAGTCCAATGACGTTATGATCTCTACACGTTAAATGCGTCAATACCGGAATATCATGCTTCGTTAATAATGCACCCATAGCCATATTCGAAACGCGAGGAGATGCTAATGAATTATCTGCTAGAGTAATAGCATCCGCTCCAGCCCTTTTCAGTGCTCTTGCCCCTTCAAAAAATCGCTGCGTGTCTAAAGTTTTCGGTGGATCTAATTCCACTACAACTGTCGTTTGTTTCTTTGCCTTCTCTGCGAGAGTAACATGAGCTCTCGAACGCTTCTCATGTGTATGGACCACTGTAGGCCTTTGAATCGTCTCCTTTGCTATTACAGGTACAACATTTGCAATAGCACGTTTCATTCCTTCAATATGTTCCGGGGTAGTACCACAACAACCACCTAATAAACGAATACCTTGTTCAATAAATTTTGGTGTCATCTCTTCAAAATATGCTGGACTTCCCTCATATACGTAACGCCCCTCCACATAATTCGGAAGACCTGCATTCGGATATGCTGATAAATAGCCATTTTGAGGAATCGATATCATTTTGAAAGCTTCCGTCATATGAAGTGGCCCCAGTTGACAGTTCAATCCAACAACATTGGCACCGTAATCTAAAAGCTGTTTTAATATTTCATTGACATCATTCCCATTTTGAGTCGTACCTGCCTCATGTAACGCTAACTGAGCAACAATCGGAATATTCGTTTGTTTACGCAATACTTTAACGGCATGCAATAATTCAAATTCATCATAAAAAGTTTCTAATAGTAATCCATCAACCTGTTCTTCTAGTAAAGCACCTGCCTGCTCAAGTAACATAAATTCTCGCTCTATATCAGTCGTTGTAACAGCACCAATATGTTTCATACCTCCAATTGTCCCTACAATTGCATTCCGCTCTGTTACCGATGCTTTCGCAATATTCACTGCCGCTTTATTAATTTGGACAACTTGATTTTCTAGACCATACATGCGGAGTTTCGCTTCATTCGCACCATACGTATTCGTTTGAATAACATCCGCTCCAGCAGCTACATATTGTTTATGGATCGATATAATTAAGTCCGGATCAGACAAATTCAATTCTTCAAAACTACTTTGTAAACCATGCGAATGTAATAAAGTTCCAACTGCTCCATCACCTATTACAATTCCTTTTGATAATAAATCTAGTAATTTCACGAATCTCCCTCATTTCTATCAATATAAAAACCCCCTCTTCACTTTGAAGAGGGGGACATAATTGTTCCTCCTCTTATTATGCAAAACACACGTTTTGCAGGTTTTAGCACCGTTTCAAACATTTAGTTTGCAGGTTGCCGGGTTTCACAGGGCCTTTCCCTCCACCGCTCTCAATAAGAGTTTGTCTTTATTATTTTATTTATGTAGCTAAAAGGAAATACGTTCCCCTTTTAACAATGTCTGTTAATTTTTTAATAAATTTAGCATGCACAAAAATAAAAGTCAATGACACTTGCGGAAAAATAAAAATAATTTAAAATAAAGTTGCAATTCAATTATCTTTTGTTGTAAAGTTAAAAACATAATAAAAATTTCATACGAACATTCTTATCTAGAGAGGTAGAGGGACTGGCCCTATGACGCCTCAGCAACCATTAACATTCATTCGTTAATAAGGTGCTAATTCCAGCAAATTGTGAAAGATTTGACAGATGAGAAGAAGACTCTATTCAAACCGAAAGCCTTCTTCTTAGAAGGCTTTTTTTATTTTAAATTCACTTAGTCGTTCACTTTAAAAAGGGGGAATTTTCACATGTCAACAATCGAAACAAAACTAGCACAAATCGGGAACCGTAGCGAAGCTACAACAGGAACTGTTAATCCACCTGTTTATTTCTCAACTGCTTATCGTCACGAAGGAATTGGTAAATCTACTGGCTTTGACTATTCAAGAACTGGAAATCCGACTCGCGGTCTTTTAGAACAGGCAATTGCAGATTTAGAAATCGGTGAGCAAGGGTATGCCTGTAGCTCAGGAATGGCGGCTGTCCTCCTTGTCCTTTCACTATTCCGTTCCGGAGATGAGCTTATCGTATCTGAAGACTTATACGGAGGAACATATCGTCTATTTTCCGAACATGAAGACAAGTGGAATATTCGATGTAGATACGTAGATACACAATCTATTAAACAAATTGAGCAAGCAATCACATCTCAAACGAAGGCTATTTTCATAGAAACACCGACTAATCCATTAATGCAAGTAACTGATATCGCCAATGTAGCAAGTGTAGCGAAAAGGCACGGACTACTTCTTATTGTAGATAACACGTTCTATACACCTTATATACAGCAACCATTAACAGAAGGTGCAAACATCGTCCTTCATAGCGCAACTAAATATTTAGGCGGGCATAACGATGTACTAAGCGGACTTGTCGTTGCGAAAGGGAAATCTCTTTGCGAGGAGCTTGCTCATTATCATAATGCCTCTGGTGCTGTCTTAAGCCCGTTTGATTCATGGCTATTAATTCGAGGCATGAAAACTTTAGCACTTCGCATGAAACAGCATGAAGAAAATGCTCATGCAATTGTTGCTTATTTAAATGATGAAGATGGTGTGACAGATGTATTTTATCCAGGAAGAGGTGGTATGATTTCATTTCGCCTTCAAGATGAAACTTGGATTAATCCTTTCTTACAATCTTTATCCTTAATTACATTTGCTGAAAGTCTTGGCGGCGTCGAAAGTTTAATGACTTATCCAGCAACGCAAACTCATGCCGATATTCCTGAAGAAGTTCGAACAGCACGTGGTGTGTGTAATCGTCTTCTCCGTTTTTCAGTCGGCATCGAAAATAGCAATGATTTAATTCAAGACTTAAAGCAAGCAATTAAAATTGTAAAAGAAGGTGTAAGAATATGAGTTATTCCATAGATACGCTTTTACTGCATAATCAATACAAGCATGACACACACACAGGAGCTGTTAACGTTCCCATCTATAACACATCAACATTTCATCAGTTTGATGTAGATGCTTTCGGAAAGTACGACTATAGTCGATCTGGAAATCCGACACGTGAAGCTCTTGAAGATATCATTGCTTTATTAGAAGGCGGGACAAAAGGATTCGCCTTTGCATCAGGTATTGCAGCAATTTCTACTGCATTTCTCCTTCTTTCACAAGGCGATCACGTACTCATTTCAGAAGACGTATATGGAGGCACTTACCGAATTATAACTGAAGTTCTCTCCCGTTACGGTGTTTCACATACATTTGTTGATATGACCAATTTAGAAGAAGTGAAGCAAAATATTAAATCGAATACAAAGCTCTTTTACATCGAAACACCTTCTAATCCGCTATTAAAAGTCACGAATATTCGTGCCGTTTGTGAATTAGCGAAATCAATTGATGCTCTTACTTTTGTAGATAATACATTTTTGACACCACTATTTCAAAAACCGCTTGATCTTGGCGCTGATGTCGTTCTTCATAGTGCAACAAAATTTATTGCTGGTCATAGCGATGTCACCGCCGGATTAGCTGTCGTAAAAGATGAAGAACTCGCTCAAAAGCTCGGATTTCTACAAAATGCTTTTGGTGCTATTTTAGGACCTCAAGATTGTTCTCTCGTACTTCGCGGCATTAAAACATTGCATGTACGTCTCGAACATTCAGCTGCAGGTGCCAACAAAATCGCACATTTTTTACAGGAGCACTCTAAAGTTCAAAATGTCTATTACCCTGGATTTCAATCACATCTTGGCTATAACATTCAACAATCTCAAGCGACATCCGCTGGAGCTGTCTTATCTTTTACTCTGCAGTCAGAAGATGCACTCCGCCAATTTTTATCGAAAGTAAAATTACCTGTTTTTGCAGTTAGTTTAGGAGCCGTCGAGTCAATTCTTTCCTATCCAGCTAAAATGTCACATGCGGCTTTATCACAAGAAGCTCGTGATGAAAGGGGCATTTCGAATTCATTACTTCGCTTATCAGTCGGCCTTGAAAATGTTAACGATTTAATATCCGATTTTGAAAATGCTCTTTCTTATGTAGAAGAACCGGTAAATGCATAGAGAGAAAAGAAGATATGAAATTAAGTTTTCATATCTTCTTTTTATGCTGTCTAGCATATTCATTTTAATGTTTTTTCTTTTTGTATAGTTCATTAAAAAATAAAAGTATATCATCTATTTCCAAGTAATGGATTAATTGATATATTAAGAAATAAAAAAGGGGTAAAAATAATGGATACTTGTGCAGATATTTTAATCGTTATCGATTTACAAAATGGGGTATGTTATAGCGGAGAGCATTTATTTGATTTACAAAACTTGCTTACAAAAGTAAATAAAAGAATTTCTTCATACAGAAAATCAAATAAACCAATCATTTTTGTTCAACATTGTGATGATGATTTAGTACCCGAAAAAGAACCTTGGGATATTCATACCAATCTAGATGTTCAGGAACAAGATTTCTTTGTAAGAAAAACACATGCAAATTCATTTTATAAAACAAACTTAAAAGAGATTTTAGAAAAATTATCTGTACATCGCATTGAATTTTGCGGCGCCCAAACAGAATACTGTATGGATGCTACGATTAAATTTGCCCACGGACTAGGATACGAAAACTTCATGGTACAGAAAGCAACCTCTACTTTGAATAATTCATTTATGTCTGCAAAAGAGACAATTGATTTTTATGAGAATATATGGAACCACAGATTTTTAAAGTTGATAAAAGATGAACTCTAGAATAAATGACTAATGACTTGATTATTCTAAGATTTATCAGTTACATCCAAACATTTCTTTATCACCATAAAGAAGCTAATCATAATCAGCTTCTTTTCTTTTAACCTGTTATATATTCTATATATAACATTATAATTCCTTTGTCATATTATTTTAAAAATTTCGTATATTCATTTGAAAGAATAAGAAAATCATGATAAAATTGTGTTACGAATATATCTATATCTTTCAATTTTTGAAACGCATCAAAATTTTCACCCAAAAATGTCATTTTACAAAACTGTTCAAATTTATCTATTTTATTTACATCAGGGTCTCTTTTCTTACAATTTCTTTACTTTAGGACTTTTTTTCTGCAACAACTGTTTTCTTTTCTTTGATTTTTTGGTATGTATAGTATGGTATAACAGCTCACACGGAGGTGGAAAAGAACATGTTAGAAACCTTTCAAAAAGAAATAGAACTATATGAAAGCAATGCAGAATTATTGAAAGTGCTTGCTCATCCTGTTCGCTTATGTATTGTAAAGGGATTAATTGAACGTGGCCCAAGCAACGTTTCTACAATGTACACAGGCTTAAACATGCCACAATCTACAATTTCACAGCATTTAGCAAAGTTAAAAAGTGCTAAAATCGTTTCTAGTGAAAGAAAAGGATTGGAAATTTACTACAAAGTAGAAAACGAAACAATTATTCAACTCGTTCGCGTATTATTAGGTTAGGGACCTATAGACAGAGAAAAAGAGCGTATTCTATATTTTTCATCTCATATCTTTAATATAAATATATATCATGAGAGAAAATATATAATGCTACATAATTAAAAGTCGTATTAAAAAACAAGACACAGAAAATACTGTGTCTTGTTTTTTTCATATTGTTAAATATTGATTCAAAAGTAAATTCTTCATATCTTTCGTGTGTATAACAACATCGAAAGCATTACCTAATCCTCCGTTCAAAATCATAGAGCGAATAGCTCTATTTAGTTTTTGAGTTTCAGAAAAAGGGTTGGTATCTTGATGGCTAGCAAGCTGATCTAATATTCCTGCTGCTAACAAAAACTCTGATTGCTTCCTATGCCATATCGTATTAATTCCTTGTAGCTCAAAATTCATCTTCAACTCATCCCAATGAACATGCGTAGTAAGGTCCATTTCTCCTGGATATGCAAGAGGATTACGAATTAGCTTGTGCTTATAATATCCTCTTAAACTTCCTTCACGATGTGCAGGATGCATCCATTCTTCTTTTGTATATCCATAATCAACTGTAATACATATACCTTTCTGAAACCATTTCGCAATCTCTTCTATATACTCTTCCATTGCAATAGGCACTTCAAAACGCTGTCCCTCAGCAATATGAATGTTATATTTCAATAAGTAACGACCGACTCTTTTCTCTATCGGTCTAAATACTTCTGTAAGGTTTCCCTCATCTGTATACGTGATACGTACTTCATACAAAATTCCATTTCTTTTCTCAACTATCTCAACAGGAAATGCATCAAATAATTCATTCGAAAAAATAATTCCTTCGAAAGACTCTCCCATTTCAATATAAGATGTATAATACGACACATTATCAAATAAGCAAAGCCTCTCCTGTTGTAGCCTTCTATGAAAAGGGCTCACTTCAATAATTGAATAGTTTAAATTTACAAAGGTTTCCGGAGACAATTGTTTCCATTCTTGTAAAACATCATAGGCAAACTTTCCTGTTCCCCCACCAATCTCACAAATATTTGGAGAAACTTCTCCCTTTTCAACAAGCCGAATAAAAAACTTAGCAAAAGTCTTCGCAAATACAGAAGATACATTGCTACTCGTAAAAAAATCTCCCTGTCTTCCAATTTTTTCACGTTCTCTCATATAATACCCATGTTCCTCTGCATATAATACGAGGTTCATATACGTACTATATGAAATCGAATGATCCTTTTCTTTTCCCATCCATTCTCTTAAATTGAGCTCCATCCCCATAATGACTCCTTATTGTAAAAATGGATTATTTTCTTTTTCAAAACCAATGCTTGTTTCTGGACCGTGTCCACATAGCACCGCTGTTTCATCTGGTAATACAAATAATTTCTCTTCAATACTTCCAATTAATTCAGCAAAACTTCCACCAGGTAAATCCGTTCTTCCAATACTCATTTGGAACAATACATCTCCAGAAAATACAGCATTCGCTTCTTTACTGTAATAAGAAATACTTCCTGGAGAATGTCCTGGTGTCTCAAAAATTTCAAAACTAAAAGAACCGATCGTTAATGTACCCTCTTCGTCAATAATATGATCTGCTGGTTTTGCTGTAATACTGCGGTTCATCATAAAAATTTGCGAGCCATTCACAGTTGCATCGCCTAACCAATCCGCTTCTTCTTTATGTACGTATACAGGAATATGAAAAGCGTCTCTCACCGCATCAACAGCACCGATATGATCGAAATGAGCATGTGTTAATAAAACCGCAAGTGGTTTTAACTGTGCTTCTTGTAAATATGTAACAAGTTTTTCTCCTTCATGGCCAGGATCAAAGATAATACACTCATTTTGATCATTCGTTAAAATATAAGCATTTGTTTGTAATGGGCCTAACGGCATTTGTATCCATTTCATATGAAAATCTCCTCCAGTTATTTAATTTACTTTTAATGATACAACATTTCTTTCTCTTAGGAAAAGAAGGGGTGTTATCTCGACAATCATTTTTAAAACATGTACAATATAAAAGAGTAAATATTCTAAAAACTCATCCTGCGGAATGAGTAGACAGAGGAGGATATTGTATGGGCCTTGTTATTATTTTTACGCTAGTCACTCTGTTAGCTGTATTTGCTACGCTTAGAACACTTCGCGAAAAAAACTTATTCGCGGGCGGCTTTGCTATTGCAACCGTACTTGTTTTCGGATGGTTTACAATCATGACTGTTCTATATAATGGGTACCCACCAGCAGCTTAATCCATTTACATTTTTATTCTCCAACAAGATCTTGCATAAAAAGAGGAAGGGGGCCCCTTCCTCTTTTTATTATTCACAACTTATATCATCTTCGCCTCGTATTTGTGCTTTTTTACAAGCCACGCTCCTCCAATTACACCTGCATCATTACCAAGTATTGCAATTGCTAACTTTGTGCTCTTTACAGCACGAGAGAAAGCATATTGCTCGAAATAACGTTGAATTGGCTCTAATAGTGCATCTCCAGCTTTAGATACGCCACCACCAATTACGATTTTCTCTGGGTTCAACGTACTAGCAAGGTTCGCTACAGCTAATCCTAAATAAGAAGCTACTTTTTCCACTACTTCACCTGCTAGTTCGTCACCCTGTCCAAGCGCTTCAAACACATCTTTTGATGTAATAAGCCCTTCTTCTGCTAACATAGAACGTAAAATACTTTCTTTATCTGTCTCTTGTATTTTTTGCATAGCAACACGCACAATACCTGTTGCAGAGGCTACTGTTTCTAAGCAACCCGACTTCCCGCAATTACATGGAAAAGCGTTCTCTGTAACAACTGTAATATGTCCAATCTCACCAGCAGCACCGCTTATACCATGTACAATCTCACCATTGGCGATAACACCACCACCAACACCAGTGCCAAGTGTCATACAAATTAAATCTTTTGCTCCTTCACCAGCACCTTTCCACATTTCACCAAGCGCCGCTAAGTTTGCATCATTATCAATAACAACAGGTAATCCCGTTTCTACTTCTAGTAAATCTTTTAACGGATAGTTTTTCCATCCTAAATTAACCGCTTCATAAATCATTCCAGATGCCACATGTACTGGACCAGGAGCTCCCATACCAATACCAATTAGCTTGCTTTTTAATTCACCTAATTCTTCTAACTTTTTATCAATAGCTTTCGCTACATCAAGTGTAATATGTTTTCCTTGTTCATTTTTATTCGTAGGGATTTCCCACTTATGTAAAATTTCACCGTACACATTAATAAACGCTAATTTAATCGTTGTACCACCAAGGTCAACACCAACTAACCATTTCTCTTCCATGTTACGTACCTACCTTTATCTAATTCTTATTTATCTCTTTTTGAATTTCTTGCTTCAACAAAAATAAAGCTGTTTGATAGTCTTGTGGATCGATTAGCTGTGATTGATTTAATTCACGCAATTCATCTTGCATTAATTGTAAATCAGCGATTCGATCACCCGTATAAATAATCGTGCCAAATTTCTTTAGCAATTGCTGAATATCATAAATGGATATCATTTCATCACCCTCTATGCTCACTTACTATAAAAAAATTATAATAAGAAAACGTTCACATATTTTATTATAATCAAGAAGAAAAAGTCTCGTCAATTTTTATTTGTCTATACAAGCCCATTTATAACCATTGTTCCTTTTTCTGTAATAATTTTTTCTACATTTTTATCAAACGGCTCTACCGGAATATGTTTTACAATTTGAAAATCATAAGCTAATGACAGCGTTTTCCCTTTATAGTGCACGAGATAACGATCATAGTAGCCACCGCCATATCCAATCCGTTCTCCTCGCTGTGTATAAGCTACTCCTGGTACGACAAGAAGATCAATTTCACACGCATTCACTTCTTCCGTAAGCGCTGGAATCGGTTCACGTAAATTCATATATACTGTTTCTAATTGATTAAAATTACTAATTTGTCGGAAAGACATCGTTCTTGCCCCTTTATTACACTTCGGAACAACAATTTTCTTTCCTTCTTCCCAAGCTTTTTCGATAATAGGATATGTATTCACTTCATGCTCCATCGAGAGAGTGATTCCAATTGTTTTAGCTTCAACCCACTCTTTTTGTCCATACACCGAAACTGCAATTTGTTCCGATAAAGTTGTATACTGTTCTTCAGATAAAGAATTCATGTGTTCTATTATTTGTTTGCGTAAACGTATTTTCTCTTCTTTCACACACTTTTCCCCCTTGCAGTGACACTTTACTCTACGAAGATAGTGTATCACTTTTACGTAGGAATCGCATAAAAAAAAGAAACAGTAGGAAAATATTCCTACTGCTTACTTTGTTTCACGGTGTAACGTAGACTTCTTGTCACGCTTGCAATACTTTTTAAGCTCGATACGCTCAGCGTTGTTACGTTTATTTTTCTTTGAGATATAGTTACGATCTCCGCATTCTGTACATGCTAGAGTAATATTCACACGCATTCTTATTTCCCTCCAGTCACTAATAACTTAAATCAGACTATACTATAATACCACTTTTAAAATAAAAATTCTACACCTTTTGATATTGTCTAATTTTTTCTATAAGATTTTTCATGTTTTCCCTTGCTATTACTGGGTTTCTAGCATGTGAATACACCAAAATTTTTGGTTGTTTTGTATCAGAAACGATATAAGACCACTCTTTTTCTGTATATTTGAACTGTATCCCTTCAAATATACCTTCTTCTTTTCTTTCCATATCGGCCAATAATTTCCTCATTACTTTCCCTTTTTCCTTCCATGAACATACAACTTCATCATAAAGTAGATACAGTGGAGGTGATTGCTCTGCTATGCTAAGTAATGTTTTTCCTTGCAACGCTATTAATTCGAATAATTTTCCAATTCGATATAAAATATCTCGCTTCCATCTTAATTGAAAAGAGTTTTTTTCATTATGCATATAAAAGAGGAGATAACATTCCCCTAATTTCAAAGACATCGGGTAAACATTATCTGCTGATTCGAGTAATAAATCTGGAATATCTACTTCTTCAAAATCAGTTCCTTGGTAAATATTACTGTGAGTGTCATATAATTCGAAGCGATTTCCGTGTTCAGAAAACATAAGCGCCATATTTGCTTTACTCGATTTCATCAAAGCTTTCACATGATCTTTTTGTTCACTCGCATAAATCCATGTAACTGTGCATCCAAGCCTTTGTAGAAAGAGCATAAGTAAATGTTGTAACATATCATTTCTCTTATTAATAAGAAGATGAAACTTCTGTTTTTGTATCGTTTCAATATCAATACGCTCTAACACAGCTTCTACATAATTATTTACAGAAACGTGAACTAGCTTATTTCGTCCCATTTCTTTCTCAGAAGCGTAATAAAACGACTCAGACATATATACTTGTTCTATCGCTTTTTGCTGCTTATACGTTAAAAACGAGCCCTCCTTACCATACAGTTGTATAACAATCCCTCTTTCGCTTTCCACTTGAACGAAAACTCCACCTGCACATTGCAAATTGTGAATGGCATACTGAAAAAGCGACTCATTCATTTCTTTACATTCCATCGTATGAATCCCGCTGCCATGAATGGCATGGAGGAATAAATTTTTAAAGGAAGTTGTTTCTATATTTTCCTGACTTCCAATCAATATACTCTCTCCTTTGGCAAAAAGAGATCCATAAGCCATTGCAACTTTCACAATAAATTGAGGAGTAATTTCAACATTACCCCTTCCTACAATCCGGCTTTTTTGTAACCATCCTGCACTCTTTTCACTCTCTTTAACACCGGCAGAACCCACTATCGAATGACTATCTATCTCCTTATATGGCCATATTTTTCCTTTTTGTTTAATTACTGTACTTTTCCCTATATGACAATGATCCGCTACAATACTTTTTTGAAAAAGTGTAACATCATCTTCGACCATTGTATAATCTCCTATTGTTGTTTCTAACAACTCACAATTTTTCCCTATATGAGAGTTTGCAAAAATGATGCTTTTTTGGAGATGAGAATAACTTGAAACGATACTATTTTTCCCGATAATAGAGTACGGTTCAATTACAGCCCCCGCACCAATCATTGCTCCTTCTCCAATAAAAGAAGGGCCATGAATTTTCGTCCCTTTTCCTATCGTTACGCCTTCTCCCATCCACACCATCGGTAATACTTCTGTATATGGAATAGGCACCTTCAATTTTTTCGTCAACAAATCGAATTGAGCTTGCCGATATTGATCAAGTGTACCAATATCTAGCCAATAGTCTTCTGATAAATATGCAAATAAAGCATTTTTATTTGCCAATAACGGAAACACATCATGACTGAAATCCGAAAATCCCATGGATGGTATGTAAGAAAAGATTTCTGGCTCCATTATATAAATACCTGTATTCACAATATTAGAAACTACCTCATTCCAGCTCGGCTTTTCTATATATCGTATAATTTCTTGTTCTTTATTCATTACAACTAAGCCAAATGAGAGTGGGTTTTCTACTTCTTTCACAAACATCGTTACCATCCTCTTCTTCTGTTCATGAAATGCAATTCCTTCTGATAATTGAAAGTCAGTTAATGCATCCCCACTAATAACAACAAATGTTTCATCTAAAAAACTTTCCGCTTGCTTAATACTCCCTGCTGTTCCAAGCGGAGGAGAATCTTCAAAATAATACAAGTTAACTCCCCACTTACTACCATCACCAAAGTATTGCTTAATGGCAGTACTCATATATTGAACTGTAATTGCAATTTCGCGAATACCATGCTGACGTAATAATTCAATATTATATTCAAGAACTGGTTTTTCTAACAATGGTAACATCGGTTTTGGAGTATTACATGTTAATGGTCTAAGGCGTCTCCCTTTTCCTCCAGCTAAAATAACCCCCTTCATATACTTCAGCCTCCACTTATATAATGTTCAAGAACTCCGTATATCATTTATCCCACATTAACTGCAGTAAAAGTCCGGTTTGGTATGATCTAACAATCAGTGAGAGACAACCCCACTAATTAAAGCCTCACTTTATGAATAAATGTACCTTTTAACTCCCAACAAAAAAGAAAGCGCTTACCAATAACTTGGTAAAATAATTAATAAGACGTAACTAACACATATGTACTTATTTTCCCATTAATTATGATACATCTTATCATCATAGACTAAAGGAAACAACGAGCTTTTTTTGTCATGTTTTGACTAAAAAAAGCAGGTGATTTCTCATCACCTACTTTTCCCCCTACTCATTCAATAAATAATGCTTTCCTTTCACTAAATAAAATACATTCTCGGCAATATTTGTAACATGGTCTGCTACACGCTCAATATATCTTGCAACAAAGGATAGTTGTGTAATTTGTGTAATCGCTTCTGGTTGTCCAGGGATAGAGGAAATAAATTCACGAATCGCCTTCCCATAAATTTCATCAACTGAATCATCCATTTCAGCAATTTGTTTAGCAAAAGTTAAATTTTCTTGCTCATATGCTTCTAATGCTAAATTTAACATCTTATGAGCAATCTCAAACATTTCCTCAAGATTATGCAAGCTAACAACCACTTCTTTTTCACCAAGACGAATTGTTGATTTCGCAATATTAACAGCATGGTCTGCAATACGTTCTAAATCTGTCGCTGTTTTAATTGAAATGAAAATTCTTCTTAAATCACTTGCTACAGGCTGCTGCTTTGTAATAAGCATAAGCGCAAGGTCATTTATTTCCTCTTCTAAATTATCCATGCGATAATCCCCATCAATGACTTCTAACGCTTTCTCTACATCCCTGTGGTGAAGACCTACCATAGCAATCAATAAAGCTTCCCTTGCTAACTCACCAAGCTCGATCACCTTTTGCTGTAACGTTTTTAAATCACATTGAAACTGTTCTCTTACCATCGTTTCTTCCCCCTCAATATTATGTGCCATTATATATAAATCCCCTATCCAGCCTCTTGTACGTTTATTAAGCCTTGAGAAAAGAGAAATATTACTCCCCTATTAAAATGAGGTGAAAGTGAGAAATGCCCTCTGTTAAGAGGGCATTTACTCTTAGCCTTACAACGATATCAACCAAATCGTCCTGTAATGTAGTCTTCTGTACGCTTATCTGCAGGTGTTGTAAATAATTTGTTTGTATCTGTATATTCCACAACTTCTCCACTTAAGAAGAAAGCTGTTTTATCTGAAATACGTGCCGCTTGTTGCATGTTGTGCGTTACGATAACAATACTAAAGTCTTTCTTTAGCTCCTGAATTAATTCTTCTACTTTTAATGTTGAAATTGGATCTAGCGCTGATGTTGGCTCATCCATTAAAATAACGTCTGGCTCAATTGCTAAGCAGCGTGCAATGCATAGACGTTGTTGCTGACCACCAGATAAACCGTATGCATTATCGTGCAAACGATCTTTTAACTCATCCCAAATAGCTGCGCCGCGCAAGCTATTTTCAACAATTTCATCAAGAGTTTTTTTGTCACGAACACCATGGATTTTCGGACCATATGCTACATTTTCATAAATAGATTTTGGGAATGGATTTGGCTTTTGGAACACCATACCCACATGCGTACGTAATTCTTCAACCGGATATGATTTATCGAATATGTTTCGTTCTCTATATTCGATAACGCCCGTAGTTCGAACGATAGGCACTAACTCTACCATACGATTTAGCGTTTTTAAGTATGTTGATTTACCACAACCACTTGGACCGATAATCGCTGTTACTTCATTCTCATGAATACTTAAGTTGATATCTTTTAAAGCATGGTCTTCCCCGTACCATAAATTTAAATTTTTCGTATCAAATACTACTTTTTTTGGTGCTGTCTCAATCTTTTTCTCTTTTTTCACCTGTACATTTACTACTGTTGCTACCATTTGAATTCCCCTTTCATCCACTTCCAACTTATTTTCGATTTCGTAACCATAAGACAAATATATTTATAAAGAGCAACAATCCTAGCAAAACAATCATCCCAGCTGCTGCTACATACTGAAATTCTTCTTGTGGTCTACTCATCCAATTAAAAATTTGAATTGGTAAAACCGTAAATCTATCAAACATACTGAACGGAACATAATTTGCAAAGGCAAGGGCCCCAATGACTAATAATGGTGCTGCCTCACCAATTGCTCTCGATACCGCTAACGTACATCCCGTTACAATCCCTGGCAAAGCTACTGGCAATACAATTTGATACATCGTTTGCCACTTCGTAGCACCTAATCCGTAAGAAGCCTCTAGTAATGAGCTCGGCACAGTTCGAATCGCTTCTTGACTAGCTACAACAACAGTTGGTAAGACGAGTAAACTCATCGTCAGTGCCGCTGCAATTATGCTCTCTCCTAAATGGAGAGCGTATACGAAAATAGTTAACCCGAGTAAACCAAACACAACGGAAGGTACCCCTGCTAATGTTTGATTATTTAATTCTATTAACTTTTTAAAAACGGACTCCTTCGCATAATGCTCTAAATAAAGAGCTGTTCCGACTCCAAATATAAAAGAGACCGGTATAACAATGCTCATAAATAGTATTGTTCCTGACAAAGCAGCGACAATCCCAGCTTCTCTCGGATTACGTGAGGCGAAGTTTGTAAAGAAATCTATTGAAAGATAACTTATACCTTTTTCAAAAATTTGAAAAAGCAATATAAAAAGTATTACTACTGAAAACAAAATTGCTATATAAAACAAACACTTGTAAATCCGGTCCTTTAAAAAACGCGATGCCATATTTTCTTGTATTTTCTTATGGTTTAACATTCGCATATTATGTCACCCTCCTAAAACGGCGCATAATATATTGCGAAATGATATTCATAATAAAAGTAAACATAAATAACGTTGCACCTACAGCATACATGCTGTAATAAGTAATCGTTCCGTGCGGAGCATCACCTAAACTCACTTGTACAATATAGGCTGTTAATGTTTGAATAGAATGAGTCGGATTTATCGATACATTCGGTGTTGATCCAGCTGCAATAACAACAATCATCGTTTCACCAATTGCTCGAGAAGCTGCTAATATAATCGCTGCCATTATGCCCGTAAAAGCCGATGGAAACACCACTTGTTTTACCATCTCAAAACGAGTTGCTCCTAGCGCTAATGAGGCTTCTTTAATTCCTTTTGCTACAGCTCTCATTGCATCTTCAGAGAGAGACGCAATCGTCGGTATCATCATAAACCCTATAACAATACCTGGACTAATAGCATTAAAAAACTGCAAATCTGGTATAATCCGTTGTAAAAGTGGTGTGACAACTGTTAACGCGAAAAAACCATATACAATTGTCGGGATGCCTGCTAGTAGCTCTAACAACGGTTTTAATATTTTCCGAGCGCCATTCGAAGCGTATTCGCTTAAAAACACGGCACAACCTAAACCAATAGGAATTGCTACGAACATGGCAATTGCTGTTACAAGGATTGTTCCACATATAAGTGGTAATATACCGAATTTCGGATCTTCAAAAAAAGGTAACCATTCTTTTTCTGTCAAAAAAGAATACAATGATATCTTTTGAAAAAACATGATTGTTTCATTTGCCAACGTAATAATAATTCCAAGTGTCGTTACAATGGACACGCTAGCAATGGCTTTTAGTATTAACGGAACAATTCGATTGATTCGCTGCGTTTTTTTTCTTCTATTTGTATTTCTCTCAATCAAATGTTGTACAGAAAATGTAATTTGACTTTTGTCATTATGAGCCAAAGATGAAAACCCCTTTCCACCCTGACATTACCTTTTTATTTCTGTTAACATTCGCAGCTGTTCATTATATTTTCCCTTTGGTAATTTTACATATCCGACCTCTTCAGCAAGGCTTCCAACATGCTTAATCATAAACTCAACATAATTGGCTACATTAATTTTATTTCTGATAGATGCATGATTCACATACGTAAATAGCGGCCTAGATAATGGCTTATACGTACCCGACTGAATGGTCTCTTTCGTTGGAAATACACCATCCACCTGTATTGCTTTTACCTTATCTCGATTGGCCATATAATAAGCATATCCTACAAAAGCAATGGCATTTTTATCATTCATTACCCCTTGCATAATAACTTGATCGTCTTCAGACAAAGAAACCGTTTTTACAAGGCGATTATTTTGTAAGACAACATTTTGGAAATAATCATAAGTACCAGAGTCTACGCCTGGCGCATAAAATTTAACTTGTTCACGTGGCCATGATGAATGAATTTGTGACCATCGTTTCAATCTTCCATTTTCACTCCATAATAGACGTAACTCGTCTAGCGTCATATTGTTTACCCACGTATTTTGACGATTCACAACAATCGTTAGACCATCATAAGCAACCTCAAATGGTGTAAATTGAATGGAGTTTTTCTGCATTGCATTTTCTTCTACCGGTTTCATCAATCTCGAAGCATTGTTTATATCTACTTCTCCTTTACTGAAACGATTAAATCCTCCTCCTGTCCCAGAAATACTAATAGAAATTTTCACGTTTGGATGGGCCTTTGTATATTCCTCTGCTACTGCCTCTATAATAGGAAAAACCGTTGAGGATCCATCAACTCTCACTTCTCCCATTTCATTTGTAGCGAATGCAGTAGACATGTTAAAACAAAGGAAACATGTCGACAATGTCAAAACTTTAATCGATGCGCTCATCCATTTCACGTGTTCTTCCTCCTAGAAGCAACCGGAAATAACAGGATTACAGATATAAGAATACTGCTAAACTATTAATTCGGTTTTAATTGTTTGTAAAAGTTTTGTAAAGTTCCACAAAAACAACTGTATACACAAACTTGATTTTCATTTTTGCACTTTAGATGCAATAAATTTTCTAATCATCCATAAAACTGCTATCTCCTATCACACAAGACAAAGTTAGAGCATATGCACTAATCTTGTTATGTTCATCGTTTTTGAAACTACATGTTTTTCAACATTTTACGCTTGTCCACATTTACTAGACCATATGCATAAAGCATAAAAAAAAGCACACTATCTTTTCAGATAGTGTGCTTTTTTTACAACTTTTTTATTCATCATCTTGTGCATTACTTTTTTTCTCTTTTCCATCTTTCGGAGCTTCACCAGTTAACGCTTGTTGTTTTAACTCAAAGTAAGCATCCATAATTTCACGACCAATATATCCATTAATTCCTGTTTTATCATCATGTACCCATGGCACAACAACAGAAAATGCTACTTCTGGATCTTCAAGTGGCGCATAACCTACTAATGTTAAGTTATATGTTTCAACACGCTCACCTTTTGCATTTCTACCAATCTCTTTATCTCCGCCATATACAGTTTGAGCTGTACCTGTTTTCCCAGCTGCTTTATATGGTGCACCTGCAAAGTATTTTGTAGCTGTACCACCTGAATCGTTATACACTTGTCTAAATCCTTCTTGAACACGTTTAATTTGCGATTCAGGCATATCAATGCGATTTAATACTTTCGGTTCCATGGATTGAACAACTTTTCCAACTTCCTCTGGCTTCGCCGATGGCTCACGAATTTCCTTTACAACTTGCGGTTGCATACGATATCCACCATTAGCAATCGTCGAAATATATTGTGCTAATTGAAGCGGTGTATACGTATCATACTGTCCAATTGATAAATCTAATAAGAAACCTGGTATATGATCTGTTCTACCTCTTTGTCCAGCCGTTTCATTCGGTAAATCAATGCCAGTTTTTACACCAAGTCCAAATTGACTGAAATAGTAACGCATAGTATCATATGATTTTTGTGGTATATCTAACGTACCGCCTCGCACATAGGGGACACCAGCGATATTCATCGCTGTTTTAAACATATAAACGTTTGAAGACATTTTTAACGCTTCAAGGTCATTAATGTATCCCATCGTTTTCCAAGATGATTTTGTTTGTGTACCTTTTAATTTAATTGGTTCATCTAACTGTACAGATCCAGGTTGAATCGCGCCAGTTTGATATCCCGTAAGTACAGTCGCACCTTTTACAGTTGAACCCATCGGATAAGAACTTGTCATGGTACCTAAAGCAAAGTCATTTACTTTCGTTTGACCATCTTCGTTAACTAATTGTTTCCCTGCCATGGATAAAACTTCACCATTTTTCGGATTCATCATTACAACGAAAGCGCGATCTAAAAGCGGTTCTGATCCTTTAAATTTATTTAAGTTTTTCTCAAGAATCTCTTCTACACGCTTTTGTAATTCCATATCAATTGTTAAATTCAGATCGTTACCTCGTTGTCCTTGTGACACATTAATAGTTTCTAAAATATTTCCGTCTTTATCTGTAACATTTCTCACTTCGGATTTTGTACCGTGTAAACTATCTTCGTACTGTTGCTCAAGGTAACTTTTTCCTACGCGATCATTACGATTATAATCACGAACAAGATAGTAATCTAATCTTTCTCTCGGTAACCCTTCATCAGAAGAAGTTACACCACCAAGTACACTTCGGAACATATCATCATACTTATATTTTCGTTCCCAGTCGACATTTGTATCTACACCTGGCAATTTCGCCAAATTTTCACTAATAATCGCATATTCTTCTTCTGTTGCACCTTTTTTAACGATTTGCGGCGTCATTGCATATCCGCTTTCCATCTTACTTTTGATCGCCAATATTTCTAAATCTTTTGCTGACAGTTGATTAATCTCTTCTTCTGTTACACGATTTCGTTGACGTTCATCTAGTTCTTTATCGTCAATTTTATTCGCTTTAAACTCTTCACGATCTTTTTTTGTGATTTTTGCTTCTGCTTCTTCTTTATGTAAAGCAAGCCAATAATCTTTTTTATCGCGATCTGTTAACTTATCTGTTGGGACTTCAATTAAATCTGCTAACTTTTTCGCCGTTTCTAAGCGATCTGCTGCAGTTGATCCCTTCATTTTTGTAAATGTAATTGTACGAATAGGCTCATTATCTACGACCGCTTCTCCATTACGATCAAATATTTTCCCGCGTGGTACAGGATTACTTATCGTTGAATTTTCTTTTTTCTCAACTTCATTTTTATATTCCTCACCACGAACAATTTGTACGTATCCAAGCCTTACAATAACCGCGGAGAACATTAAAAACACGCAAAAAAACAACACGTTTAACCGAAAGGGAACGTGGGTTTTTGTCTTTGTCTGGTTCTTTTTCTGCTTCTTGCTCATACAAACCCCCTCTACCAACAGCTATGTAATGTGAAAGGGACACCTTCATACAGGTGCCCTCACTGCTGTCTTACATCTTTTTCTATTCTAGCATAAAACAAACGATAAGTTAACCTTCTGGTTCAGTTTGATTCTGCGTGGTTCCCTGCGCTACAACGCTGGTTTTGTTCACATTTCCCTCATCATATTTGACATTTTTAACTGCAAAATAAATAAGAAAATGTCCAGCTCCTAAAATACATAGTAAGAACGGTAAACTTTTTTCAGGGGGAAAGAATGTTACAGCACATAAAAAACTTAAAATGGAACAAATTCTTCCGGCATTTAACCATAATTCCCTGACAACTACGTATTCTACACGCCATTCTCTCGCCTGTTTTGCTCTACCAATTACATCGTATGTCATAGATCCGTACGGAACGAGTAAAATAGGATATGCAACCGCAATACATGCTGCATAAATAAGTAATTTCGTATATGTAACATTGAAAATAACTAAAAATACGACCGCATATAAAATAATGCCACCAAGTAAAATTGCTTTTTTCCGCCATTCTTTCTTTAACATACGAGCAACTAAATAATAGCATACAAATGATACTGCAGAGTTCACTAAACTATACTTCCCTAGTGCTAACTCGCTACCAGATGCTAAATAGACGTATACCGAAATAACGAAAATAAACGTTCCCTCTCTCAAACCTTGGAAGAAATGAGCACGCGTAATTCTTCCCCAGTTTTCATCAACTTGCCGCTCTTTCAATACTTGCACAATTTCATAGCGTCCTTCACATTCCCTCTTCGATAAAAAAAAGCTTAGAACGACTGCAACCGCAAATAGCATTAACGAGAGGAAGAAAACAACAGTATAACCACTCCATTTTTCCATACGTGAAATTGTATATCCTGCTGCTATCGGTCCAATCATTCCAGAGAACGATGTAAGAAGTCCTAGAAAACCGTTAAAAAAATCTCTTGTTTCTGGTTCTGTAATCTCAAATGTCAACAAGTTAAAAGCAAGCCAATAAAAACCATAACCAACTCCTAAAAGGGCTCCCATTAGTAAAATATAGTGAGATGCACTTTTCCCCGCTACTAAAACGACGATAAAAAAAACAGCTAACGTGCCTACACCGATTCTCAATAAAACCGAGCGATCAATACGTTTCGCTAATTTCCCGCCCACAAGAAATGTTAGAGGCTGCAATACAACGCTGGCCAAATTATACAAGCCCAGATTCACATAATTTTGTGTTTGCTTCCATAAATAAATGTTTACAAACGTATTCGATAAAGAAATTGCGAGCGTGTATAAACCTCCTATAACGAGCAATAATACTAAATCCCGACTCACTTCAACATCACCAATTACATGTTTCCACTTCATACACAACTCTCCTTTACTTCATGTTCTAGTCTTCCAAAGACAAGCTCAATTATGTAAAAGGAGAGCATAGAAAAAAGCTAGGAGAAAACTCCTAGCTTTTTTCTAGCTTTATTAACTTTAATTATTTTGCTTCTTGATAAAGTTTTTCAGCAACGTTCCAATCTACAACGTTCCAGAATGCACCGATGTAGTCAGGACGACGGTTTTGGTAATTTAAGTAGTAAGCATGCTCCCAAACATCTAAACCGATAACTGGAGTTTTACCTTCAGTTAGAGGAGAATCTTGGTTTGGAGTGCTTGTTACTTCTAACTCACCATTGTTTACTACTAACCAAGCCCAACCAGAACCGAAGCGAGTTGCGCCAGCTTTTGCGAATTCTTCTTTGAATGCATCAAAGCTACCGAATTTCGCTTCAATCGCAGTTGCAAGTTCGCCTACTGGTTGTCCCCCGCCGTTTGGAGATAGGATTGTCCAGAAGAATGTATGGTTAGCATGTCCGCCACCATTGTTACGTACTGCTGTACGGATTGCTTCAGGTACTTCGTTTAAGTTTGCAACTAATTCTTCAACGCTTTTGTCAGCTAATTCTGCATGACCTTCTAAAGCAGCGTTTAAGTTTGTAATATACGTGTTGTGATGTTTTGTATGATGGATGTTCATTGTTTCTTTATCAAAGTGAGGTTCTAAAGCATCATACGCATAAGGTAAATTTGGTAATTCGTGTTTTGCCATTGTTATATTCCTCCCGGTTTATGTATTGTCACTACATATGTGACCTACAACTTCATTCTACCCTAATTGCCATAGGGTGCAAACAAATAAATCGCTTTGTCTTGCTATCATTAAAGTAGCAAAATTCCCACTTCTTTTCAATTAAAATGCTCATATATCCCGTAAAAAAAGCTTCCTTCTACAAGGAAGCTTCCTGCTGACATAATAAACATATGAAATGGATATGGACCCTGTAGGACTCGAACCTACGACCGGACGGTTATGAGCCGTCTGCTCTAACCAACTGAGCTAAGGGTCCACGATTATGTATGTAACATTAAAAACAACTAAATTCCCATCGGATATATCGTTTGAAAAATGTAAGATAAATTTACCATATACAAAAGAAAAGTGTCAATTGTATTTTTCTCTACTAGAAGAAGTAAATTAATAAGAAGAAATTTAGTCCTCTCTACTATATGTAAATATAATATATCTTGAGCTTCTCTAGATTCGTACGTTACAATGATTTTATACATACATAAAGGAAGTGAATCTATGTCCATTTTTACACAGCTAGCAAAAAGCGTATATTCGCCTAAAGATATGGCGCTTTTCCGTTTTCAAAAAATCGGTAAAACCATTTTGTATATTATGCTTCTTTGCCTAATCACTACTATTCCAAGAACTTTCTTGTACGGTAGCGTCATCCAAGATGGTGTTAACATGGTAAATAAAGTAATCGAAAAAGATTTACCTGATTTTAAAATCGAAAACGGCGAGCTACAAGCTGATATTGATCAACCTATCGAAAAAGAAGACGGAAACGCCCTTTTCGTATTTGATCCAAATTCAACAGACTTAGAAAAATATCAAAATAAAACAGGTTTATTTGTTTTAAAAGATAAAGTAGTCTCCATGGGAAATGGTCAAACACAAACATACTCCTATAATGACTTATTAGGCGCATCTCTTGAGAAAAAAGATTTACAGGACTTCATTTCGTTATTTGACAGTATTTATCCAATCTTATTATTCGTTATTGGGTTCTTACTGTACTTGTTCCAATTATTTATTACCTTTGTAGGAGTTACATTGCTTGCCTTCATCGGTTCTGCGATGAGCGGTCAGCGCAAATTATCTTATAAACAAGTTTGGACATTAACTGCTTACAGCTACACAATTCCAACAATCTTCTTTATGATTATGGATTTATTCAAAATAAACGTACCTGGTGCAACATTCATTTACATTGCAGTTGTGTTAATCGTTCTATACTTAACAATTAAAGAAGTTCCAAAACCGAAAGAAAAACAAGAACTATAAAAAAAAATGCCTAAATAGGCATTTTTTTTTTGGACAAGCATATATTCCTAGCAAAGGAGTGAAGGATATGAAGAGATTAGGTGTACTCTTATTCGTGCTTGTCCTCGGTTATATATTTTATTACGACATAAAAATCGGTACTTTACCGATGTTAAGTTCATACAAAAAAACCTCTGCTGCCCAAACGATAAAAAAAGAAAATACAGATGCAAAACAAAATAAAGAGAAAGA
The DNA here is from genome assembly GCF_002975175.1 of Bacillus sp. MYb209. Classification (GTDB taxonomy): domain Bacteria; phylum Bacillota; class Bacilli; order Bacillales; family Bacillaceae_G; genus Bacillus_A. The sequence continues at coordinate 243,590 of NZ_PCNZ01000002.1, read as the reverse complement.
AACAGAAAAAGAAACGGATACAGTTTATAAAGCAATCGAAGTAAAAACTGGCGAGACCGTTCTTTCTATTACAGAACAAATTAATAAGAAAAAAATCCCTTCTATTGAAAAAGTAATTGATGATTTTAAGCAATTAAATAAAAATACATCTGCTACAAAAATCCAAGTTGGAAAGTCTTATAAATTCCCGTTATATCAATAAGCAATCACTTAATCCTTGTCAATTACATAAAGGCGCTGATACAATAGTAAAAGTGAAACCGAGTACTTTGGTTTCTATAGCCCTTTCTCACACATACTATCATTGATGTAAGGGACTAAAATAAGAAACTTCTTTTATAAGGAGAGCGATCAATTCGTGAATGAAATGACTCAACGTACAAAAACACGTCCAGTTAAAGTCGGTAATTTAACAATTGGCGGTAACAATGAATTAATTATACAAAGTATGACGACAACAAAAACACATGATGTTGAGGCTACAGTTGCTGAAATTAAACGTTTAGAAGAAGCTGGCTGTCAAGTTGTTCGTGTTGCTGTTCCAGACGAACGCGCAGCAAATGCTATTGCTGATATTAAAAAACAAATCAACATTCCACTTGTTGCTGATATTCATTTTGATTATCGCCTTGCTTTAAAAGCAATCGAAGGCGGCATTGATAAAGTACGTATCAATCCAGGTAACATTGGACGTCGCCATAAAGTAGAAGCTGTTGTAAATGCAGCGAAAGAGCGTGGCATTCCAATCCGTATCGGTGTAAATGCCGGTTCATTAGAACGTCATATTTTAGAAAAGTATGGATATCCAACTGCTGATGGTATGGTCGAGAGCGCACTGCACCATATTAAAATTTTAGAGGACTTAGATTTCCACGATATTATCGTATCAATGAAAGCCTCTGATGTTAACTTAGCAATTGAAGCATACGAAAAAGCTGCTCGCGCTTTTGATTATCCATTACATTTAGGTATTACAGAATCAGGAACATTGTTTGCTGGAACTGTAAAAAGTGCCGCCGGTCTTGGAGCAATTTTAAGTAAAGGCATCGGAAATACACTTCGTATTTCTTTAAGTGCTGATCCAGTTGAAGAAGTAAAAGTTGCACGTGAACTATTAAAGTCATTCGGTCTTGCATCTAATGCCGCAACACTTATTTCTTGTCCAACTTGTGGTCGTATTGAAATCGACCTAATTAGCATTGCTAATGAAGTCGAAGAATACATCTCTACGCTTCAAGTTCCAATTAAGGTTGCAGTACTCGGCTGCGCCGTAAACGGTCCTGGTGAAGCTCGTGAAGCTGACATCGGTATTGCCGGTGCACGCGGAGAAGGTTTATTATTCCGTAAAGGGCAAGTCGTTCGTAAAGTACCAGAAGAAACAATGGTAGAAGAACTGAAAAAAGAAATTGATGTAATCGCTGCTGAAATGGCTGCCGAACGAGATAAAGAAAAAGAAAAACAAGAACAATAAAAGAAGGTTGCCCACAATTTTTGTGAGCAACCTTTTTTTACATTTAAATTAAAAGCTCGTCAATTATATAACCGACGAGCCCTCTCATTTTGCACATTTTGGGCAACGACCATATATTTCAAACTTATGCCCGGTTACCTCATAACCTTTAAAATCTTTATTCATAAAATCCATTGGGCAAGAAGTGATTTTTTTCGTACCACCACAATCTAAACAAATGAAATGGTGATGATGTTCCATAATTGAGCATGTAAAACGAAAATGCTTTTCACCATTTAATTCCGTTTGCTCTAAAACACCGACTTCAGCAAAAACCGTTAAGTTACGATAAATCGTATCAAAACTAAGTCCTGGATAATCATCCTTCATATGCTCTAAAACATCTTTCGCAGTTAAATAACGATTATGCGCCGCGAATAATCTTAGCATCTCTTCCCTTTTCCCCGTATGTTTATATCCTTTTTCCTTCATTAGGCGTAAAGCTTCTGTTAGATTCATACCTATCCCTACTTTATGCAGTTTTTTTCTTCTTCCATAAAATCGCACCGATTAAAATAAGAACCGCTATCATAACAATTGTACCACCTGGTGCTAGATCAAGTTGATACGAAGCAAACATTCCACCAATTACTGCAATTTCACCAAATAAAATGGAAAAGAAAATTGTTTGTTTAAATCCTTTTGCAATACGAATACTTGCTGCAACTGGTAACGTCATTAAAGATGATACGAGAAGAACACCTACAACCCGCATTGAGACCGCAATTACAAGAGCAACTAATATAATGAAAATAAAGTGAATCCACTTTGCACTCAAACCCGTTGATACAGCGTATTCCTCATCAAATGATAGTAAAAACAACTCTTTGTATAATAAAACAATCGTTGCAATAACAACAATTGCTACAACACCGATAATAATTAAATCCGTACTTGTCACAGCACTTACACTACCAAATAAATAACTAAATAAATCTGTGTTAAATCCATTTGCAAGTGAAATAAAAATAACACCGATTCCCATCCCTGCTGAAAGTATAATCGGAATTGCTAACTCTTGATAATGTTTATATACAGTACGTAATTTTTCAATTAGCAATGCTCCACCGATTGAAAAAAACATTCCCATATATAAAGGGTTTAAAAACCCACCAGTAAAGATTGTCTTTTCAAGTAATAAACTAGCTGCAATTCCTGATAACGTCACATGACTTAATGCATCCGCAATAAGCGACATGCGGCGAATTACAACGAACACGCCGATAAGTGGTCCGACAAGCCCTATTAAAACACCAGCGTATAAAGAATTACGTAAAAAATCATATTGTAAAAAATCCTGTATCATTATATCCTCCCGTGATGCCCATGTTCATGTTCTAAGCGATGAACATGATGTCCATATAAAATCGACATTTCTGCATCTTCTAACTCTCGGAATTTCTCTACATTCCCATGGAAATGTAGATGCTGATTTAAACATGCAACATGCGTCACCTTCTCTGTTACAGCACCCATATCGTGCGTAACAAGAATTAACGTGATTCCTAGCCTTTTGTTTAAATCCTCTAGTATCTCATAGAAGCTTTCCACATTTTTTACATCGATCCCAACAGTAGGTTCGTCCAAAATAAGCAATTCCGGATTGCTTACAAGTGCACGAGCAATAAATACACGCTGTTGTTGTCCACCAGAAAGTTCTCCAATGTTACGACCTTGAAACTCACTCATACCTACATCAGCAATCGCTTGTTCTACTTTCGCATTATCGTCTTTCGTAAAAAAGCGAAAAAGCCCCTTTTTCGAAACAAGCCCCATTGAAACAACTTCAAAAACAGTTGCCGGGAAACCTGAGTTAAAACTACTTGCCTTTTGGGATACATAACCAACTTTATTCCACTCTTTAAATTTCTTACTATCAATGCCAAACAATCGAATACTTCCTTGCTTTGGTTTTAAAACACCCAATAAACATTTAAGTAAAGTCGATTTCCCTGAACCATTTGGTCCAACTAAACCTAAAAAAGCTCCCTTCGGAACTTGCAAATTAATATCTTCTAACACGTTGCGATCTTCATATCGAAACGTTAATCCTTCTATTTCCAATATATTATTCATATCATCTCACCTATTTTAATTCAGAATGATTCCGATTTATCTCTATTTGAATTATAGTACAGCTTATTATAGTTGTAAACCAATCTGCCTAAAATATATTCTTTATTTCAAGAAACCTTATTATTATAACAAAAAGCAGAGAAGAATTCTCTGCTTTCAAAAGATATTACAATTAACTTTTTAGTGAATTGCTGATTTAAACTTACCACCATTTGTCTCTTGTGTATTCATAATCGTAACAAATGCATTTTCATCAATTTCATGCACAATTGATTTTAACTTCGTCACTTCCAGACGTGTTACAACTGCATAAATAACTTCTTTTTCTTTATCTGTATAGCCACCTTTAGCAACAAGTTTTGTTGTTCCACGACCAAGGCGGTGTAAAATTGCATTTGACACTTCCTCATATTGATCCGATACTATTAAAACTGCTTTCGTTTCGTCCAATCCTTGAATTACCGTATCAATTGTTTTGAATGCGATATAGTACGTCATAACAGAATACATCGCTTGTTCAACACCAAAAACAAATGCTGCCCATGCAAAAATGAATAAGTTCACAAACATTACGAATTCACCAACAGAAAACGGTAATTTCTTCGTTAATAGAATTCCCATAATCTCCGTCCCGTCTAACGATCCACCATGACGAATAACAAGTCCTACACCAATCCCTAAAATAAGACCGCCAAAAACTGTTGCTAAAATCGGCTCTGTTGTAAATGGCGGGATAGCATGCAACGTTGATTCAATAAATGCTAAAGCTACAATTCCAAATGCTGAAGATAACATGAATGTTTTTCCAATTTGCTTATACCCAGAGTACATAAACGGAATGTTGAGGACAACAACTAAAGTAGAAAAACTTAACCACCAAATATTAGGAGTAAGATAATCTAATATAAGAGAAATACCAATAATTCCACCATCAATAATTTTATTTGGCATTAAAAATAGTTCAATCGCTACCGCCGCACACGCTGCCCCAAAGACAATCATAACTAAACGATATACAAGATGAATAACACTTTCTTTTCGATGTTGCTTTTTTTCCATAAGTCCTCCTTATACTCTTTATCTATAGTTTTGTCCTTATATTATAACATAAGCTTCTTTTCCCCATTGAAAAAATGCACCTTGATACGAATATGTACAAGCTATGCGTACATATATTTCGATAGAAGAACGTGTGAAGGAGGACAACACGATGAACCTCATTAAACAAATTGTGAACAAAAAATTAAATCATATTTCTACAAAAGAGTTATTGAAATATAGTAAAGAATACGAAGTTCCAATCACAACTGCACAAGCTGATAAAATCGTTTTACTTATGAAAGGGAAAAACATTAACATTTACGATAATACCGAGCGACTAGATTTGTTAAAACAAATCGCTAAAGTAACTACTCCTGCCACTGCCCAACAAGTAAATATTTTATTTCAGCAGCTATTAAAATAAGGAGGGGAAAATCCCCTCCTTATTGCGCTTTAATTTTCCCAAGAATTCCTTCATCAAAAGTACCATTTTTCAGCATTTCGATTTCTAATTTATATGGTGGCTTCTTATCTTTTTTATCTTCACCTACATACGGCGTTTCAAGAATTTTTGGTACGTGCGTAAGTTGTGGGTGATGCACAATGTGATGCAATGCCTTATAGCCAATATGACCAAAACCAATATTCTCATGACGGTCTTTTCCAGCTCCGCATACATTTTTGCTATCGTTAATATGAAGTACTTGTAAACGATTTATCCCAACAATTTTATCAAATTCGTTTAACACACCGTCAAAATCATTTACAAGGTCATAACCTGCATCATGCGTATGACACGTATCAAAACATACAGATAGTTTTTCATTATATTTCACACCATCAATAATTTTCGCAATTTCTTCAAAGCTACGACCGCATTCTGTTCCCTTTCCTGCCATCGTTTCTAGCGCAATATTAACCGTTTGTTCTGGCGTTATTACTTCATTAAGCCCTTTAATAATTTGTTGAATACCAGCATCGGCTCCTGCACCAACGTGAGCTCCTGGGTGAAGAACAATTTGTCTTGCTACCCCTAATGCTGCCGTTCTTTCAATTTCCATACGCAGGAAATCAACACCTAATTGGAACGTCTCAGGTTTCGTCGTATTCCCAACATTAATAATATACGGAGCATGGACGATAATTTCCTCGATACCGTTTAGTTCCATATGTTTTCTTCCTGCTTCTATATTCAATTCTTCAATTGGTTTTCTTCGTGTATTTTGTGGCGCACCTGTATAAATCATGAACGTTGTTGCACCGTATGAAACAGCCTCTTCACTTGCTGCTAATAACATCTTCTTACCACTCATTGAAACATGAGATCCAATCTTTAACATACAATCACCTCTTCAATATACAATAGATATAATGATAGCATAATTTGTAGAAATATGTAGCGAATTGTTTGTTCACACAAAAGGCACTACACAAATTAAACTGACTATTTAAACAATCTGCACTCTACACCTAAATTAATTGGATAAAGTGAAACTTTAGTCAACGTTTTTTCTACCCCTCACTAATTATTAATCTGCATTAATCGATTTTCTCTCAAGTAGTGAGATAAAAAAAAATAAGGGAAATCCCTTATCTTTTTTTATTGCTATATTTTTTCTTCACTTTGTCACGTTCTGTGGCAAGTTTTCGTTTATAGTTTGGTTTTACTTTTTTCGGCTTTTTAACAACTTTTGTTGCCATAACATCTAGTCCATCATTTGGTTTTTTACGGCTCTTACGACGACGACGGTCACCTAAATCCGCCCATTCATCTCCGCGTAAATCTACATGCTTAAACTCAATATTACGTTGTTTTTCTAAGCTATCTAATGCTTCTTCGTTTGCTGGATCATAAATCGTCACTGCAATACCTGAATGACCCGCACGTGCAGTTCTTCCAACACGGTGAACGAAGAAATCTAAATCTGGTGGAAGTTCATAGTTAATAACATGGCTAATTCCTTCAATATCAATACCGCGTGCCGCCAAATCTGTTGCGACAATGTATTGGAACTCTAAATCACGAACTTGTTTCATCATTTTTCTACGATCACGTGGTGATAAATCACCGTGTATACGCCCTACTTTTAACCCACGTTCTGCTAATCCATCGGCTACTTCATCAGCCTTCTTCTTTGTGTTTGTAAAGACAATTGCTAAATATGGTTTAAATTGAAGTAACATATTTTTTACTAATTCAATTTTATTACGGTGTCTTGAAGGCACAAGGTAATGATCAATATTTCCTGCTGCAACTTGCTTCGGATTAATATGAATATGTTCTGGATTCTCCATATATTTCTTCAAAAATGGTTTTAATTTTTGAGGAATTGTTGCAGAGAAAACTAACATTTGCAGGCTTTTAGGCATACGTGCTGCAATTTTATCTACATCTTGAATGAATCCCATATCAAGCATTAAATCCGCTTCATCGACAATAATAGTATCCGCTTTATAAACAAATAGCGCCTTTTCTTCTACTAAGTCTTTAATACGTCCTGGCGTTCCAACTACAATATGAGGTTGTTTTTTCAACTTTTCAATTGATCGTTGTTTATCAGTTCCACCAATTAAGCAACGTGCTGTAATCATTTGATCTTCTGCACAGAACTTTGTTAATTTCACAATTTCTTGATAAATTTGTTGTGCTAACTCACGAGTAGGCGCTGTAATAACAAGTTGTACTTCTTCACGACTTGCATCAATTCTGTTTAATGTAGGAAGTAAGTATGCATGTGTTTTCCCAGAACCAGTTTGGGATTGTCCAATTACACTCACACCTTTTTTCACGACTGGGAAAATTTTCTTTTGAATTCCTGTCGGCTCTGAAAAGCGTAGTTCACGAATTGCATCTATTAAAAATGGTTTAAAATCATACTGTGTAAAAGTTTGTAGTGTCATAAGTTACACCTTCTTTCTAAAATTTCTACTGCGCACAAATCAGTCAAGTCTACATTATATCGAAGTCTACAAGTAAAATCCATCTTTAGTTTAGGTTTTCATCTCAAAAACTAACCTTCTTTCCTTCCATTGCATATTGTATGTGTATATACCTAACTGAAGAAAGGAGGATTTCTCATATGTATCCGAAATCCCCAATAGGGCAAATGTATCCTAATCAAGGACATCATTCTTATACACCATACCCAATTCCACAACTACCACCAATGGCACAAAAAAAGAAAAGTTTTCTTTCTAAACTCTTTAAAAAACACGATCCTACGGAGCCTTTCATGCAAATGGTCCCTCCCTATCGGCAAATGGAAGAGCCGCCGATGATGCACCAGCAGCAAGCGTACCAACAAAGGCAATCATACCAGCAACCGTACCAATCACAGCAACCATACCAACAACCGTACCAACCACAGCAACCATATCCTCAACAAATGATACCCCCTCAAATGTATGAAGCAAACGAAACGCGTGGCGGTACAACAACTACAGCTGCGGCGACATCTAGCAGTGGCATCGGAAGTTTTTTTTCTAACCTAATTGCAAATCCAACTAATATGATAAATAACATCGAAAAAGTATCACAAGTTGTTCAATCTGTAGGACCTGTCGTTGAGCAATACAGTCCAATTATGCGTAATCTACCCAGTATTGTTAAAATCCTCACCTCTGGAAAAGGCACGGAAGAAAAACAAGCTGAAGACCAGCCTGGAGAAGTTGAAGTGACCACTCCTCCTCCACAAAAAAAGAAAAAAAGAAAAAAAATCGTAATAGAACCAGTAATAGAAAAAGAATTACCGGAAGAGCCTGTTCAACAAATAGCTACAAAACCAAAACTATATGTGTAACTATCCTTTGTTTTCTCTCCACTCCTCCTTTATAATGTAATGGACTATGCACAAAAGTATCCCTTGTTTAGAAGGAGAGGATTACTCACATGAAGATTGTTAAAATTTCCCCTCGTGGTTATTGCTACGGCGTTGTTGACGCGATGGTTATTGCACGTAACGCCGCATTAGATAAATCATTACCGAGACCCATTTATATTTTAGGTATGATTGTTCACAATAAGCATGTAACAGATGCTTTCGAAGAGGATGGCATCATTACATTAGACGGTCCAAGTCGATTAGAAATTTTAGATAAAATCGATTCTGGTACTGTTATTTTTACTGCACACGGTGTTTCTCCAGAAGTTAAACAACGTGCAAAAGCAAAAGGTTTAACGACAATTGATGCAACTTGCCCAGATGTTACAAAAACACATGACCTTATTGAAGCAAAGAAAGCTGAAGGATACCATGTCATTTATATCGGCAAAAAAAATCATCCAGAACCAGAAGGTGCAGTTGGTATTGCACCTGATATCGTTCATCTTATCGAAAAAGCTGACGATTTAAAAACATTAGAAATCCCAACGGATAAAATTTTAGTTACAAATCAAACAACAATGAGTCAATGGGATGTTCAACATTTAATGGAGGACATTCAGAAAAAATTCCCAACAGCAGAATTCCACAAGGAAATTTGTTTAGCAACTCAAGTTCGCCAAGAAGCTGTCGCTAAACAAGCTGATGTTGCAGATTTAACAATTGTTGTTGGTGATCCGAAAAGTAACAACTCCAACCGTTTAGCTCAAGTATCACAAGAAATTGCTGGTACAAAAGCATACCGTGTTGCAGACGTAAGTGAAATCCAATTAGAGTGGCTACAAGGTATCGAAAATGTTGCAGTTACAGCGGGGGCTTCTACTCCAACACCAATCACAAAAGAAGTTATTGCTTTCTTAGAGCAATATGATCCGATGAATCCAGCTACATGGGACAGAATTCGAAAGGTACCACTTCAAAAGATATTGCCACGTGTAAAAGTAAAAAAACAACAATAATAAAAACCGTTGCCTACATGAGCAACGGTTTTTATTTTTCTTATACAAATGTGAACGGATCCGTATGTAACTGTGAAGCATGAATTTGTACATTGAAATTCTTTTCATCTACTTTAGCTTGCAATTGTTTTTGTACACCTTGCTTCATTACTTTTTCAACGTTATGTCCTGGATCGACTATATTTAAACCAATCATCATCGCATCGTGAGCAACATGATAATACATATCACCTGTTACATATACATCTGCTCCTTTGAATTTCGCTTGGTTTATATATTTATTACCGTCACCACCAAGTACAGCTACTTTACGCACCTTATCATCTAACTTTCCAACAACTCTTGCACCCTTTACATGTAATGATTGTTTCACATGTGAAGCAAACTGTTCAAGCGTCATTTCTTCTTGTAAATATCCTATTTTACCAAGACCTAATGTTTCACCTTTATTATCAAGCGGATATACATCATATGCCACTTCTTCATATGGATGGGCTGCCAACATCGCTTTAATAACTTTTCTTTGTAACGAAGCTGGAATAATCGTTTCGACACGCGCCTCTTCTACACGTTCTAACTGTCCAGTTTCTCCGATATAAGGATTTGTACCTTCTTGAGGGATAAACGTACCTACCCCTTCGCTACCGAACGTACAGTGGCTATAATTACCGATATGACCTGCATCCGCATCTCCAAGAGCTTTGCGCACTTCTTCTGCATGGGTTACTGGAACAAATACAACAATTTTTTTCATTTCTTCTGCATATGTAGGAGCTAATACTTCTGTATTTTGTAACCCTAACGCATCAGCAAGTAAATCATTTACCCCGCCCTTAGCAATATCTACATTTGTATGTGCGGCATAAATTGCAATATCATTTTTAATACACGTTTCAATAATTCTTCCGTACGCCTTATCTGTATGAATCGCTTTTAATGGATTAAAGATTAAAGGATGGTGCGCTATAATGACATTCGCTCCTAATTGGATCGCCTCGTCCACAACTTCCTCAGTTACATCTAATGCGATTAATACGTGCTGCACAGGTTTATTAAGCGCTCCAATCTGTAAGCCAATCTTATCCCCTTCCATCGCTAAATGCTTCGGATACATACTTTCAAATAAAGAAATAATTTCATGGCCATTCGGAATTTTACTCATGATAAAACCTCTCCTATCATTTTCATTTTCGCTTCTACTTCTGCACGCTTCGCTTTTGTCTCTTCAGACTCCGCTGCACGCTCTAACTGTTTTAAAATATTTTGGAAGTTTTTCAATTCCCCTTCCCACTTTTCAACAAAAGCTTCACTTTTTTCTTTTATTAGAAATGGACCCATAAACAATTCAGCTTGTTTATTTTCAGAGTAAGGTACTGCTGTATCTCCCCGCTCTCCGACTAAAATCTCGTAAATCTTTCCATCTTCTATTACAATTTTCTCACGGATAAGCTCCCATCCATTTTCAATAAACCATTCACGGATATGGTGCGCTGCAATATTCGGCTGTAAGATTAAACGTGTTACACCTTCTAATTTTTCTTTACCACTTTCTAAAATGTCACGAATTAACGCTCCACCCATACCAGCAATCGTAATAACATCTACTTCTCCTGGTGTAATAACAGCTAATCCATTCCCTTTACGAACGTCTACTTTATCTTGTAAGCCACTTTCAGCTACAGTTGCTTGTGCAGAGCGAAACGGTCCATCTACAACCTCTCCTGCAACTGCTTTTGTAGCAATATTATTTATAATTGTATAACACGGTAAATACGCATGATCCGATCCAATATCAGCTACTGTAGAGCCTACAGGAATCTCCCTCACAACTTCTTCTAATCGTTTTGAAAGCTTTACTTCATTCATGTATTTCCATTACTCCTTCTCTTGTCAGTCTGTCTCCATGATAATGAATTTATAGTGGTTGTTGCAAGTCTATAACAACACTTCAATTCTCTATTACTAATCGTATTTTAGATAGTATAGAAAAACAAGCCTTTTGCAAAAAGCAAAAGACTTGTTTTTCTATACTTTATCCCGCTATTTGCGGGCAGTAAGACTCCCACCTCAAAATTCGGCTAGAACAAAGAAGTTAGGTGGGAGACCAACTGCCCGTAAACGCCCGATTGGTGAGGGCTAATAATCAATGGGGGATGAACCCCCCACTGATTAAAGTTTCACTTTATTTTTTCTTCGATAACCAATCAGCTACTTTAGCTGCTTGATCAGCTGGAACTACATTTGGTGGCATATTCCCTTTTCCTTTTGAAAGAATTTCTTTAATTTCATCTTTTGAAAGTTTCCCACCAATTTTTTGTAAATTAGGTCCTACCGCCCCTTGTAACTGATCACCATGACAGCTCGTACAGCTTTGCTTTACAATATCCTCTGGCTTTGATGCTGTTTGTGCTGGTTTCCCGCCATTTTTTGCATCAGCTAACTCTTTAGATTTATTTAGCCCCTGAAATGAAAATACAAACATAACGATAATACCTAATGCTGCAATAAGAGCGAACGGAATCAACGGATTACGTTTCATATCTCTTCTCCCCCCTCTATATCCCTAAATAGTTAGATGATTCAGTCATTTATATTGTACTTGAAAACGCTCTATCAGAAAAGAGCAAACTACTACTTGTTAAAAATATTCCGTAAATTCATTTTATTGATTTTCACTATTATATCGCATATTATTTCGATAATTACTAACGTTTCTCATCATATTTTTTACTTTTCTACATATTATTTTGTATAGAATAAACAAAATTAATCGAAAAATCTAAAAATGAGCATTTGCAAATCAAAAGACAATTCTGTAAAATAAATTACAAGAAATTGTAATCGTTGCCGATAGCTAAATGTTAACAAAAATTAACAAAAGAAAAAAGTTTACTTCACAATCGTGAAGTAAACTTAAAATAACCTATTCTAAGAAATCCTTAAGACGTTTACTACGGCTCGGATGTCTTAGTTTGCGAAGTGCTTTCGCTTCAATTTGACGAATACGTTCTCTCGTTACGCCGAATACTTTCCCAACTTCTTCAAGCGTACGAGTTCGTCCATCATCTAAACCAAAACGAAGACGCAGAACATTTTCTTCACGATCTGTTAGTGTATCTAACACATCTTCTAATTGTTCTTTTAGCAATTCATACGCTGCATGGTCCGCAGGCGATGTTGCTTCTTGGTCTTCAATAAAGTCACCTAAATGGGAGTCGTCTTCTTCACCAATTGGTGTTTCAAGAGAAACTGGCTCCTGTGCAATCTTTAAGATTTCGCGTACTTTTTCTGGAGCAAGATCCATTTCTTCACCAATCTCTTCAGGAGATGGTTCGCGTCCTAAATCTTGTAATAATTGACGTTGTACACGAATTAACTTATTAATGGTTTCGACCATATGAACTGGAATACGAATTGTTCGCGCTTGGTCTGCAATCGCACGTGTAATAGCTTGGCGAATCCACCAAGTTGCATACGTACTAAATTTAAAACCTTTACGATAGTCGAACTTTTCAACCGCTTTAATTAGACCCATATTTCCTTCTTGGATTAAGTCTAAGAAAAGCATACCGCGGCCCACGTAGCGCTTTGCAATACTTACTACAAGACGTAAGTTTGCTTCTGCAAGACGGCGTTTTGCTTCTTCATCGCCTTCTTCAATACGTGTCGCAAGTCGAATTTCTTCTTCAGCGGATAGTAAGTCAACTCGACCAATTTCTTTTAAGTACATACGAACAGGGTCATTGATTTTCACACCTGGTGGCACACTTAAATCATTGAGGTCGAATTCTTCTTCCGTTTTTGTAATTTGGCGATTATTAGGACCTTCGTCGTTGTCATTGTCACCAACTAAGTCAATCCCTTGTTCACCTAAATATTCGTAGTATTCATCCATTTGGTCGGATTCAATTTCAAATCCATTCATGCGTTCTGCAATCTCTTCATATGTAAGAACGCCACGTTTTTTTCCGAGCTCAGTGAGTTGTTCTTTCACTTGCTCAAGGGTCATTTCAGTTTCAATTTGTTTAGAACGAGCTGGTTTATCAGCCATCTGTTCCCCTCCTTACGCGAGATACAAACATTCATTATACTAAAATTTTATCGAAAAAGCTATTTTCTTGCTTTTTGACTTTGTAAATATGCCACATAATATTTAGCAGCCTCTACAGGATCTGTTTTTTCCATTTGTTTTACTTTAAAGATAATTTCCATCTTTTCAAGTTTCTCTTTATGGCGTCTTAACGCCTCCAAATGACCTTGTAACGCTTCTTCTGTGTACTCTGGATTAATAAATTCATCCGTCGAAATATCAGTGATAATATTTTTCAACTTTTCATCAGAGAGCCAACTTAAAAATGTTCCGACTGAAGGTTCATTTCCCTTTTCATAATATGCGTATAGTTCATATAAAATCCCTTTATGTTCTTCTGTATAAAAATCTTCTATATGAGGTTCCATACGTACTGTCACTTCTGCACTTTGCAACATATGGTAAATAATTTCTCTTTCTGCCCTTTCAAAACCTGTTAGCTTCGGCTTCGTTTGAACAATTTGAGATGGCTTAGAAACCTGCTTTATTTGTTTTTGCTGTACCTTTTGTTCTTTGCGATATTGGTGCAATTGATTCAAAAGTGTTTCCATTGAATACGAAAATTCTTGCGATAATGATTTTAAATATGATTCCGCCTGCATCGCATCCTGTAGCAATGATAACTCTTTTAAAACACTTTTTACATATTCTTCTTTGCCAGACTCATCTTGCAAATTTTTCCCTAAACGCAAATAATTTATTTTGAAACCAACAAAACTTATACTTGATTTCACAAGATTTTCAAAAGCGGTTGTCCCATATTGTTGCACATATTCATCAGGGTCAAGCTTATCTGGCAAGGATGTAACTTTCACTTGGCAACCAACTTGCAATAGTAATTGCCCTGCTTTCATCGTCGCTTCTCGTCCTGCTTTATCACCATCATAGCAAAGAACAACAGTTTCAACGTTACGTCGCAGAAGTTTCGCTTGTTCTTCAGTTAAGGCTGTTCCCATTGTCGCAACAGCTTCTTCCACACCACTTTTCACCGCGGCTAGTACATCGGCATAACCCTCAAAAAGGACAACCTGCCCACGTTTTCTAATAAACGGCCTTGCTTGGTGGAAATTATACAACAGCTTACTTTTGTAAAAAATCGGTGTTTCAGGGCTATTTAAATATTTTGGAGTGTCATCTCCTAACGCCCTTCCACTAAACGCTATCACCTTACCTTGTAAAGTATAAATCGGAAACATAACTCTTCCGCGGAAGCGGTCATAATGACTGCCATCCTTCTCACTTCTTACAAGAAGGCCAGCTTGTTCCATACTAGATAGCGACAAACCTCTTTTTTGTAAAATTTTCGTTGCTGCATCCCAAGCTGGTGATGCATAACCAACTTCAAATTTCTCAATCATCTCTTTTGTAATACCACGTTTTAATAAATATGAAAGTGCTTCATTTCCTTCTTCTGTATTTACTAATAAATGATGATAATACTTTTTCAAAAGTTCATGAGCCTGTTGCATGATGACAGTGTCATCAGATATGTCTTCTTGTTGTTGTTGTCCTTGCCCTGATGTATATTCTGCAACTGCAATTCCATTTCTTTCGCCAAGCTTTTGAACAGCCTCGGTGAAAGCAAGTCCTTCCATTTTCATAAGAAAAGAAAATACATTTCCACCTTCTCCACATCCGAAGCAATGAAAAATTTGCTTATCAGATGAAACAGAGAATGAAGGAGAATTCTCACCATGAAATGGACAAAGGCCGAAATAGTTACGTCCCTGCTTTCTAAGTTGAACATACTCACCAATCACTTCTACAATATCAGATGATGTCCGAATCTGTTCAACAACTTCTTCGGGAATTCTGTTCCCCATAAATCCATCTCCGTGTCGTATTTTGTATTCGATATAAATTAAAAGATTCCTTTATAATTCGACAATATTTTTCTAAATTTGTTAGAAAGTACTGTCAATCACATTGTGTAAACGATTTTGGACCTTTCGTATAAGTCCCTAGTCTGCGTAAATTCGCAGATACATACTACTATATAAAATTGTATCCATTTGCTCATCTGTTACAAATGTATCTCTTGGAGACAATACATATACTCCTTTTTCACAAGAAGACTAGCAAGCACTATAACCTGTATGATCATGAGATCTGTAGCTTTTGCATGTTAATAAATATAACAGTCAACTTCATCTTGCTCAGAATCTACATAGACCCAATTACCTTGCTGTTTTCTTGAACGATGAGCATAGGATGCGACAAACAAAATTTCGACATAAAATTTTGTTCCAACTTGCACAATTGCATTCTTCACGGGATACGCATCTGCATCAACTAATATCTTACTGATGTTTTGCATATTTCTGTATTCTACATCCCTTCTGTGAATCCTTCCATAATGTGCGTTTTCTTGTCTAGATTTTGTCGATTTAACGTAAATACATGTCTTTTTCGAAAATCCTATCCCTAGTTTATTCTGAAAAATTAAAGTCTAAACGTAAAATATAGGTTTTTATCACAATTTTTTATTATAATATATTTTCTTCAACTACGCTACATATCCCTTTAATTTTCATCTTACATTTAAAGATAACGAAATCGTTCCTTTAGCATAATTAAAAAACAGAAGAATATAAGTATAACCATTCCGCTATATTCTATTACTAAGCCGAAAGTTCATGCTCTACTTCGCATCTTCCTCTACCGCCTTCTCACGAGCGAAAAAAGCACATTCACCTTTGGTAAATGTGCTAAAACATTTTTTGGCTTTGCACTGCATTCACAATAATATTTGCTGTTTCTTCAATCGCCTTATTTGATACATCAATCACTTGACAATTTATTTTACTAATTACTTCTTCAAAATGATCAATTTCTTCTTGAATACGATTAATATTTGCATATGTTGCTCCATCACTTAATCCAAGTGATTTCAATCGTTCTTTTCGAATATGATTTAACTTATCCGGTATAATTTTCAAACCGAAACATTTCTCTTTTGCCACTTGATATAATTCCTCAGGCGGATCCACTTCCGGTACAAGTGGTACATTGGCAACTTTCAAACGTTTGTTATGCGCTAAATATTGTGAAAGTGGTGTTTTTGATGTACGTGAAATTCCAATCAACACGATATCAGCTTTTAAAATACCACGTGCATCTCTACCATCATCATACTTAACTGCAAATTCAATCGCTTCAATTTTTTTAAAGTACTCTTCATCTAATTTTCGAACGACACCTGGCTCATACCTTGGTACTTGCCCTGTAATTCCTTCAATTTGATCGATAAGAGGTCCGATAATATCGTATGCCTCTACTCCTTCTTTTGCCGCTTCTGTCAATAAATATTGACGCATATCAGGCTTTACTAACGTAAAACAAATAAGCGCTTGATTGCTCTTGGCAATCGAGATTACTTCTTTTAATGTCCCTGTATCTTCTACATACGGTACACGTCTAATATCAGGAGCGAATGGGAACTGTCCCATTGCCGCTCTAACAACCAAATCAGCCGTTTCTCCTACAGAGTCAGATACGACATATACGATTTTATTATCCATTACATTACCTCACTTTAAACAAATTACACTTATTCGTTATTTACTAAATTTACAAACGCACGTGTAATATTTGTTTTTGTAATTCGCCCAATCACTTCTAAACCTTGTTTCGTATCCTTCACAACTGGCAACGCATCAATCTGTCTTTCTATTAATTCCATCGCAATATCATATAAAGAATCCTCCCTGCGACACATCGCAATGTTTGGCATCCTTGTCATGATAATATTAACCGGAAGAGAGGTTAAATCCTGCTTTCCTAAGCTAGCTCGTAATAAATCTTTACGAGATACAACGCCAACTAATAAAGTAGATTGATCTACAACAAATAATGTACCAACGTCCTCTAGAAACATCGTACAGATTGCATCGTATACTGATACATTTTTATCAATTACAGCCGGTCTAGATTGATAATCTTGCACTTTAATTTTCTTAACAGCTTCAGATAATAGCTGTCCCCCAGTTTTACCCGTATAAAAATAACCTACGCGTGGACGCGCTTCTAAATAACCAGCCATCGTTAAAATTGCTAAGTCTGGTCTTAGCGTTGCACGTGTTAAACCCAATTGCGCAGCAATTGACTCCCCCGTAATAGGACCGTGATCTTTTACAATCTGAATGATATGTTCTTGCCGTTTATTCAGCTCTATGATAATCACCACCTTTAATGCACAACGAAAAAAGTTATACTATCTCTTAAATATTATATACTAAATATGCTATTCGAAAAAGAAAGTATGTAAAAAGGACCGTATACGGCCCTTTTTATATTTGAAACTTATCAAGTTGTTCCAAGAAACGCCTTGATTTCAAATAAATCCCACAATATTCATCATAATATGTATTCAATACTGTGCGCATTTGTTTTTTTGTACTATCCTTCACCGATACATTACCGAGCCGGTGTAGATCAAAGTGAAAAAAGAGACGTAATAATTTATGAACAGCCTCTCCCACCGGAATACGATACGGATCTTGCTCCGCATGACGCGAGCACAGAAAACCGCCTTCCCGGACAGAGAAGGCGACAAAATCTGTTTCTTGATGACAAATAGCACATGTATCAAAGTACGGGCGCATCCCTAATACCGGAAGCATTTTCGTTTGATAAATTAATGATAATACTTCTGGGTCAACACCCTCACACATATAATGCAACGTTTGATATAACATTTCAAATAAATACGGATTATGCTTCTTATCTTCTGTTGCTTTATCAGTTAACTCAATAACAAATGATGCATAAGCAGTTAAAAATATATCCTCTCGAATTTCTTTCATAGATGAAATAATCTCGCCTTGTTGCAAAGTTCCAAGTCCAGATCCCATTTGAATAAGAAAATGACCATGTGTCATAAGTTGCGAAATAGCTGCTAACCGACTCTTCGGTTTTTTCGCCCCTCTTGCCATTGCACTTACCTTACCAAATTCCCGTGAGTATATTGTAACAATCTTATTCGTTTCTCCGTAATCTGTCGTACGGATAACAATGCCCTCAACTTTTTGAAACATGTTCGTCACCATCCAAGGTTTGAACAAAACGGGTCAAGAAATTGGAGAGTCTAGATGCGCTAACTCCTCTTCATGTTGATCCATCTCATCGTTTACGTCTTTTTCCATTTCTTTCAAAAGCAAATACGTTTCAATGCTTCCTGTTTTGGAGAAAAACTTCCAGGTAAAATCTAGCATAAGAATCCACCTTTCTCAATAAGCGTAGCCTATAAACCAATTTCTTTTGTTGTTATTAAATTGACCCATTTTGTTCATTTTCATGTGAGAAAAATTTTTCCTAATTTATCAAGGTTCATAAAAACCAATAATCAGTGGATGAACACAACATCCACTGATCATAACTTTACTTCATATTAATACTCGTCTTCACGGAAACCAAGGTCACGAAGCTGTGACATCTTATTACGCCAATCTTTTTGCACTTTCACCCATACTTCTAAAAATACTTTAGAACCAAGAAGTGCTTCAATGTCAAAGCGAGCTCGCTTACCGACTTCTTTTAACATCTTCCCTTGCTTACCTATAATAATTCCTTTTTGTGATGCACGTTCAACAACAATCGTTGCGTTTATATAAACCGCTCCGCCCTCACGTTTTTGAATCGCATCAATAACAACCGCTACAGAATGCGGTACTTCTTCGCGTGTTAAATGTAATACTTTTTCACGAATAAGCTCTGCAATAATAAATCGCTCCGGATGATCCGTTACTTGATTATCCGGGTAGTATTGTGGTCCTTCTGGTAAATACTTTTTAATTGCTCCAATTAACGCTTCCACGTTATTACCGTCTAATGCAGAAATTGGTACAATCTCTGCAAACTCATGTAGTTTACGGTATTGATCAATTAACGCTAATAATTGTTCTGGATGAACTTGGTCAATTTTATTGATTACCAAAAATACCGGTTGTTTCGTTTCTTGTAATTTCTCAATAATAAATTCCTCACCACGACCAAATCCTTCAGTTGCATTGACCATAAACAGAACAATATCAACTTCTTTCAATGTCGTTTGAGCCATCTTCACCATGAAATCGCCTAGTTTATGTTTAGGTTTATGTATTCCTGGTGTATCAATGAAAACTACTTGTGAATCATTTTCTGTATATACACCTTGAATTTTATTACGAGTTGTTTGTGGCTTATCGCTCATAATGGCAATTTTTTGACCGATAATACGATTTAAAAATGTAGATTTCCCAACATTCGGTCTGCCAATAATAGAGACAAAACCTGATTTATAACCTTTTCTATTCATGTAAATCCTCCGCTAAAAATGCTCCTGGTAACAATTCTCCGACTGTTGTCTCTTGAACATCACCATGTAAGTTTGATAGGTATACTTTCGTATCCTGTTTACATAATTCTACCATAACTTGTCGACATGCTCCACAAGGAGGTACCGGACGCTTTGTATCCGCTACGACTGCAATAGCTACAAACTCGTTATCTCCTTCAGAAATCGCCTTAAATAACGCTGTTCTTTCTGCACAGTTACATAAACCATATGATGCATTTTCAACATTACATCCACGATATATTTTTCCATCCTGAGTTAGTAAAGCTGCACCTACTTGAAATTTAGAATATGGTACGTACGCTCGTTTACGCGCTTCGGTTGCTTCTTGAATTAATTGTTTGCTATTCATTTCCCGCATCCTTTCCGTTCACAGATGTGAATAGATACACTCGTTCATTAAAGGCCTTCACGGCGCTCCCAAAGCTTAATAAAAGCTTCGGAATGCAACTATACCATATACGGTAAAAAGATAATAGCACCAATTACAGCAGCTATAATTGCAAACAATAAAACCGCACCCGCTGCAACATCCTTTGCAATTTTTGCAAACGGATGAATATCGGCGGTTGCTAAGTCTACCGTTTTTTCAATAGCCGTATTCACCATCTCTAAACTCATTACAATCCCTATCACAATAAGTAATACAATCCATTCCATTGTTGTAATATGGAAATAAAAGCCGCAGCATATAACAATGACTGCGGCTAAATAATGAATTTTCATATTTCGTTCATGACGAAGACAAAAGTATATACCAGCTATAGCATATCCAAAACTATCTAAAAGTTTTCCTTTTTTCATCGTCCTAATCCAAAGGCCTCTAAAATTTCTTTTTGTCTTCCAAACATTTCTTTTTCATCTTCTTCTGTCATATGATCATAACCAAGCAAATGCAAAAAGCCATGTAGTGCTAAAAACCCAAGTTCTCGATCAAAAGAATGTCCATATTCTTCAGCTTGTTCTTTTGCTCTTGGAATAGAAATAATAAGATCTCCTAACATACGCGGCATCTCCGCACCGACAATTTCCATTTCGCCTTCTCCCATTTCTTCCATAGCGAAAGAAATAACGTCCGTAGGCTGATCCTTATCTCGGTAATCACGGTTTATTTCACGAATACGTTCATTATCTACAAACGTAACCGATAATTCTGCTCCTTCTTCTATGTTTTCCATTTGGGCTGCTTTCTCTACCAGCCCTCGAATCAAGCTTATATACTCGTCTTTCACTTCTTCTGTTTCATCAATAAAATCAATTAATAAACTCATTCTTTCTCCTTTTCTTCCGGCGGCTCCGGATATGTAATACGGGAATGGAAAATACCATTTAACGTTTCACATAACGTTTTTCCAACGATTTGTAGTTCCTTAAATGTCAAATCACATTCACTAAATTGACCATCTTGCAAACGATCTCTAATGATACTTTGCACTAAATTATTGATTTGATCTGGCGTTGGATGATTCATTGAACGTACCGCCGCTTCTACACTATCAGCAATACCAACGATCGCCGACTCCTTAGAAGTTGCTTTTGATCCTGGATAGCGGAACATTTCCTCAGTATATTTCTCTTTATCTTCTTTAATAGCCTTATAGTAAAAATATTTAAGTAGCGTTGTACCATGATGCTGTCCAGCGATATCAATAATTTCTTGAGGTATATGGTGTTCTTCTAACATTCTCACCCCATCGGTTACATGAGCAATTATAATATCTTTACTCGTTACAGGGTCTAATCTATCATGCGGGTTTTCAATCCCCATCTGGTTTTCAATAAAAAACCGCGGTTGTACTGTTTTCCCTACATCATGATAATACGCCCCTACACGAGCTAATACCCCGTTTGCTCCAACTGCTTCACATGCAGCTTCTGAAAGATTAGCTACCATTACACTATGGTGATATGTACCTGGTGCTTCTAATAAAATTTTGCGCAAGAGCGGGTGATTCGGACTTGAGAGTTCCATCAACTTCATACTTGATACAATCCCAAGGCCACTTTCTAAATACGGTAAAATCCCCATAGCTAGAACAGAAGAGATAATCCCTGAAACTGCAGCCATTAATAATTGTATCCCAATTTCAAGAGGCGAAAAGTTCCCATTTCGCAATAATAACAACGCCGCTAATACGACTACATTTAATACAGAAACGAGTATACCGGCTTGTAAAATCATCGTACGACGATTTTTTTCTCTCAAGAAAATACTAACTGATAATGAACTTAATAAAACATAAATCCCCACACTATAATTCAGTGTACTCGTTACACCTTCATTAAACATAATACTTCCGCACACAGAAAAGATCATACTCGTTAAAAATACAAATCGATCACCAATCATTAATTTTACAAGGATTGTTCCCATCGCAACTGGAACAACATACGCGATTCCTGCATATTCAAGCTTTTGAAACAAACTAATGATTTTCATTAAAACAATCGTGATAGATAAAATTGTGATATACGCTAAAACATACGGCCTATCTTCTCTTTTTCGCTGTAAAAACACTTCAAACTGCTTATGCATAAAGTACAATAACACACAAATAAGTACAGCCAGACCAACATAAGGTTGGAAGGTATTGCCCTTCTCTAACAATCCGGCTAACTTCAACTGCTCATATGCTTCTCGTGAAATCGTATCGCCTTCTTTCACAAGAACTTGCCCTTGAAGGATAAAAACTGATGCAACTGAATCTTCTGCTATTTTTTGACTATCTTTCGTCGCAGCTGAATCATAAAAATAGTTCGCTGTAATCGCATACTTCCCTAGTGTATTCACCGCAACTTTTAAATCACTGCTTATACTTACGCTACTCATTTCAGTAACAAATCGTTCTCTTGCGGCTTCTTCTTGATCCATCTTAATGTGTTCACTCATAATTTTATTAACCGCTGTTACAGCCGCATCCTTCGCCAATGACAATTGACTTGAATCAGCATTAATAAATTTCAGCAATATCGAGTCTGTTAAGCTTTTCGCTAAATCTGTTGGTAATTTCTTCTTTAACTTGTCCAATTTGTCCACATCAGAAATTTTTTTATACTCGTCTGGGCCAGTCGATTTAGCCTCTGCCTCTACTTCACTTACCGCATCAAAGACGGAATTTACAATATCCACTTTATTTTGCTTATATTCGCCTTTATATGTATATTTATCCTCAACCTTTTGAGCGGCTTCTTTTTTCTTTTTCGCTGTTGCGGCTTTATCTTCAATTTTAATAGGAGAGTGAATTGTTTTTTTAGCAATATCGAGCTCTTTAACATCTAATTGCTCTGGTTTCACATTATTCATAAGTGCAAAAAACAGTACCGCTCCTAATAAAACGTAAGAAATCCAACTTAGTTTTTTCGAATGTTGTAAATTACGAAACCACTTAGAAATTTCTTGAGATCTTGACATGATTTCAATACCTTCTCCTCTCCAGAAATAAAGTGAAACTATTTATAGCTTTCATTTCTTCCAGCCAACGATGCTTTTTCGGACCATATTTTTATAGACCATCACCTATAGTTTATTTCCCTCGTCTTTAATGATAGTAAAAAATATGTCATTCGCCAACCTTATCATACAAAAAGAAATGATCCTGACAAATAGGATCATTCCATTTTATCATATGCCTCAATAATACGTTGCACTAACGGGTGTCTCACAACGTCCGTTTGTTCCAATGTAATGAACGAAAGACCTGATACACCAGATAAAATATTAGCAGCAATAGAAAGACCTGACTTTACCCCTTTTGGTAAGTCTACCTGTGAGGGATCCCCCGTAATAACCATTTTAGAACTAAAACCTAATCGCGTTAAAAACATTTTTATTTGAACACCAGTTGTATTTTGCGCCTCATCTAGTATAACAAATGAATCATCAAGAGTACGCCCTCTCATATAAGCAAGAGGTGCAATTTCAATTACACCACGTTCCATCATACGTTGTGTATATTCTTGTCCAAGAATATCATGTAACGCATCATATAGTGGACGTAAATACGGATCTACTTTTTCTTTCAAATCACCTGGTAAAAACCCTAAGCTCTCTCCAGCTTCTACAGCAGGTCTTGTTAAAATAATTTTCTTTACATACCCTTGCTTTAAAGCTCTCACAGCCATTACTACGGCTAAGTATGTTTTTCCTGTCCCAGCAGGTCCTATCCCAAATACAATATCATTCTTTTTCATTGCATGAATATATCGTCTTTGCCCCATCGTTTTCACACGAATGGATTTACCTTTTGCCGTTTTAAAAATTTCCTCTTCATATAACTCTTCGAATTGAGCAATTTTCCCTTGTTGCCCAAGCTGAATCGCATACGCAACATCTCTTTCCGAAATTGATACACCTTTACGGATAACAACAAGTAACTGTTGTAAGATTTTTTCTACGAGCACCACCGTTTCATCTGCCCCAGATACACGAACAGATTCTCCTCTAGTCACAATCGATACACTAAGTTCTCGTTCAATTACTTTTAAATGAGCATCATTTATCCCAAAAAGAGCGATTGCTTCGTCGGGATTTTCCAATTGTTGGTTCATTTCTACTAATTGTTCTGCCATTACTCAGTCTCCTTGAATATCGGATTCAGATATTGGTTGTGGCTCTGCAATATTTTCAATCACTGTATAATGTAATGTGACCTTTAGGTGATCCGCCTCAACCTCTTTACTCAAAATGTTATCACTTACAATCATAGCATGTTCATCCAATTTTTTCTTCAGTTCTTTTTCTGCCATCTCTTTCGCTACTTTCATTGCTTGTTTTTCGGTATATTCTCGGTTCGCTTCTTCCTCTTCTCGTACAATATCTTTCTCGTATGCAACTGGTAATGTGAATCCAAATAATTTCACATCATGTTTTACACTTTCAGTACGAAAGCGCTTATACTTATCCTGTTGAAATCCCCATATTTTTATTTTAGCACTCCCAAATTTAAGGAAATATTCATTGTATGAATTACCAGTATACACTTGAAACTGTGTCTTTAACGGAACATCCACCTCAGATTTGTACCACGTTTCTCCATATACAATCCCTTTAGCCGAAACAACTGTCGGATTCTCCTCATTACCATACATCCCCGATACGAGAAGTTGCCCCTTTTCTACATGGTCATTTTTCATGACAACGGGCTTCCCAACTTCCACAAATGTTTTTGTAATAATCCCTTCTTTTTTTGCTACTAAGTTTTGTGGCTGTTGTTCACTTTCTTTTTTCGGTTCATTTTTTTCAACAATCTTAAAATGATATGTTGTCCCTCTTATTTCTAATCCCGCCCAAGTAATCGCATTAATATTGTCTGTCAAATGACGTTGAACATCTTCTACACTCGGCATTTGGAACTGTAATTTCCCTTTTTTTATACCCATTTTGTCCAATTCTTTCATCAATATATATTCTGTTTCAGGTTTCGCTCCTGTAATTTCAATTTTCCACACC
Organism: Bacillus sp. MYb209; assembly: GCF_002975175.1. Classification (GTDB taxonomy): domain Bacteria; phylum Bacillota; class Bacilli; order Bacillales; family Bacillaceae_G; genus Bacillus_A. Next base: position 218,250 of record NZ_PCNZ01000002.1, on the reverse strand, counting down.
ATATTTGACAATGCGATCATTCCGAAAAAAAATATTAAAAACCCAATTAAAAATCCACTATTTTTAATTACACGCTTATTCCAAAACGGAAAACCGTAACGTCCAATAAAATATAATTTACATTCATTTTTTCTATAAATTGTTTTTATCTTTTTCACATCTCGTAATAACATACAAAAAACTAACGTTTCATCAGCTATCTTCTTTACATCCCAAACGAGTAATTTCCTCCGCACACACTCGTTAACAAAGCGTTCCGCTCCTCTACCTTCAATTCGCACCTTTACATACCCAAGCCATTTTATAAACCATTTATTTTTCATCGACTATCTCCACTACCTTTCTAAAAGTAGATACACTACTTTTCAATTCGATTATCAAACTAGCTCGTACTAAAATTTTAATTAGTAGATTCCTTGATCCTCACTAATTATTAACCTTCACGAGCCAGTTTTTTACGTGAAACTCAATTCCCACCTATCTTCTTTGTACGAACCGAATATTGAGGCCAGAACGTTACCACCTGTTAATATAAGGTAACGAAGAAAAACTTCACAAACGGAAGTTCCTCCTCACTCCTCTTTCTTTTCATTTTCTAGAAACGTCACTTGTTCAATAATCCCTTCAAGCAACAGTTCTTCTGGAAGGATTGTTTTAATAACAAAGGATTGACCTTTAATTAATAATTGACCATGTTTCAATAACAATCTTACCTCTTTATCTGAAAACACTAATAATCCTCGATGATTTTCTATATAGATATGTACTTGCCCAACAAGCGTGATCCGAGGTAGATCCATTAACACATCCACTGGCAGGTCTATTTGCTTCGTTAACCAATTCTTCATTTGTTCTAATTTTTTCATCTCAAAAGACCCCCTCTCATCCCATATGTATGAAAAAAGAGCTTGTAATATCACGTCCAAACTGAAAAAAGCATAAAAAAACGTCTCATACGAAATGAGACGCTTTTTTATGCTAATAGCTGGATAACCAGCTTATTCACAAGTGATCCGTCTGTTTTACCTTTTACTTTCGGCATAACAGCAGTCATCACTTTACCCATATCTGCTTTAGATGTAGCACCAACTTCAGAAATAACTTGCTTAATTATATCCGCTAGTTCTTCTTCTGTTAATTGCTCCGGCAAATATGCACTTAAAATCTGAATTTCACTTTGCAGTTTATCAACAAGGTCTTCACGACCAGCTTTTTTAAATTCAAGGAGGGAGTCCTTATACTGTTTTACTTCACGAGCTAAAACTGTTAATTCCTCTTCTTCAGTAAGAGTATGTTGCAGTTTAATACCTTCATTTTGTAAAGCAGCCTTAACCATACGAATAACGGTTAATTTTTCTTTTTGTTTATTCTTCATCGCTTGTTTCATATCATCGTTTAAACGACCGAGAAGACTCATAACTTACACCCTCTCTTAGAACTTACGCTTTCTTGCCGCTTCAGATTTCTTCTTACGTTTTACACTTGGCTTTTCATAAAACTCGCGCTTTCTTGCTTCAGCAAGTGTACCAGTTTTAGAAACCGATCTTTTAAAACGGCGAAGTGCATCCTCCAAAGACTCGTTTTTACGAACGACTGTTTTTGACATTCTCTTTCCCTCCCTCCGAAACATCACACTTACATACTAACTTCAGCATGCAAAAAGAAACACTTCTTCAGCATGTCTTTTAAGATTATAATACATTTTATCACTTCAGGTCAACTATTTGGCAGAATAAAAGAAGAATTGATGCTCTTCCTTTTTCAAAAACTATGTTGATAGCCGTTATCTCTTCCCCTAAAAATAAATATATTTTTATCACTGGATCTTTTTTATACAAGGATACGCTCAAAAATCACTCATTTAACGAACAACCCACTGCATCTTCTTTCAATACTTAACTTCTCCATGAACGAAAAAAGCATGCAAACCCTTGCCGTTTGCATGCTTTTTATTATGCGCTTGCTGATTCTTTTTTTACATCATCTTCAAGAACACGAACAAACTGCGCTTCGTTATATGGATAACCAGCTTTTGTAATTTTCACTTTTACTAGCTTACCAATCAATTCTTCAGATCCTTCAAACACAATTTTTAAATAGTTATCTGTATAACCTACATATAAACCTTCACGATCACCATCTTTAAATGTCTCTTCCGGAATGATTTCAAGTACTTCACCTTCAAATCCAGAAGCATACTCTTTCGCTAATTGATTTGATAGCTCAATTAAACGGTGAACACGATCGTTCTTCACGTCTTCAGGAATTTGATCTTCCATACGTGCTGCTGGTGTACCTGTACGTTTTGAATAAGGGAAAACGTGTAATTCAGAGAAACGATTCTCTTTAATGAAATTGTACGTTTCCATGAATTCTTCTTCTGTTTCACCTGGGAATCCAACAATTACGTCTGATGTAATCGCAAGACCTGGTAACGCTTCTTTCAAACGATCTAAACGCTCTTGGAAAAATTCCATCGTATACTTACGGCGCATACGTTTCAATACAGTATTAGATCCTGACTGTAATGGAATATGCAAGTGACGTACAACTACTTCTGATTTATCTAACACTTCAATTACTTCATCAGAAATTTGACTCGCCTCAATAGAAGAAATACGAAGACGTTTCAATCCGCCTACTTCCGCTTCCATATCGCGCAGTAATCCCGCTAAGTTATACTCTTTTATATCTTCACCGTACCCACCTGTATGAATACCTGTTAATACGATTTCTTTATAGCCCGCATCTACTAATTGCTGCGCTTGTTTAATAACTTCTTTTCCATCACGAGAACGCATTAAACCACGCGCCCAAGGAATGATGCAAAATGTACAGAAGTTATTGCAACCTTCTTGTATTTTTAAAGATGCACGTGTACGGTCCGTGAAATATGGTACATCCAACTCTTCATATACACGTGTTTTCATAATATTGCGGACAGCATTAATTGGTTGACGCTCTTTACGGAATTCTTCGATGTATCCTAACATCTTCTCACGATCTTGCGTACCAACAACAATATCTACACCTGGAATTGCCATAATTTCTGCTGGAGATGTTTGCGCATAACATCCAGTTACACAAATTACCGCATCTGGATTTTGACGTACAGCACGTCTAATTACTTGACGGCTTTTTTTATCTCCAGTATTTGTTACTGTACATGTGTTAATAACATATACATCAGATTTTTTTTCATATTCAGTTCTTTCATAACCACCTTGTTTAAACAATTGCCAAATCGCTTCTGTTTCATAGTGGTTTACTTTACAACCTAACGTGTGGAACGCAACAGTTGCCATTGATTATCACCCCATCAATTCAAAATGATAAGAAGCGGCACTTAACGCATAAAGCGGAGCCGTTTCTGTTCTTAAAATTCTTGGTCCTAAACTGCATGGTACAAATTTATGTTCACGAAGTGCGGTTATCTCTTCCTCCGCTAAACCACCTTCTGGTCCAAATACAATTAACAGCTTTTGACCCGGTTTAATCGTCGCTAAAGCTTTCGCAAAATTAGATTTCTCACCTTGTTTCGCTTCTTCTTCATACGCAACAAGACAAACATCATACTCGCTACTCATCGACAGCAATTGTTTAAATGATGAGGGAACGTGTACTTCTGGAATTTCACTTCTATGCGATTGTTCTGCGGCTTCTTTCACAATTTTTTTCAAACGCTCAACTTTTTTATCTGCTTTTTTTGCATCCCACTTTACAATAGATCGAGATGCTTGAAATGGTAAAAATGCAGCTGCCCCAAGCTCAGTTCCCTTTTGAAAAATTAACTCAAGCTTGTCTCCTTTCGGCAGTCCACTTGCAATCGTCACGAACACAGGAAGTTCGCTTGACGCCTCTACCCATTCTACAATAGCGGTATCTACAAATTCACTGGTAATTTCAGCAATTGAACATTCCGCTGTTTTGCCATTCACACAGCAATAAATATGGTCACCAGCTGACATACGCATCACTCTTGCGATGTGATGGACATCATCACCCATTATGCGAATACTTGTCTCATTTACATATTTCTCTTCTACAAAATAACGTTGCATATAATCACCTTAGTAGAGTTTCGTTCTTTTCGTAAGTCAACACTTACGAAAAGAACGAAACGTTATCATTTTCATATAACAAACGGCAAGTCTCTCACCTTATATGGTGAGAGACTCCCCTGTTCTTTATAGACTAAAATCTATATTACGCATTTCGTGCAATAATTGCTACCCAATCTTCCATTCGAAGCACTTCTTCAATTGTAAATCCAGCTTTTTCTAATGCTTCAGAAATTACTTTTTCTTTCGCCCCAATAATACCAGATGTAATAAATAATCCACCTGGCTTCACAACTCTCGCTGCATCTTCAGGGAATAGAAGAATAATTTCCGCTAATAAATTTGCAACGATTAAATCAACTGGACCTTCAATACCTTCTAATAGACTATTCTGTCCAACATTGACGATGTCATCTGTTTTATTTAAGCGCACATTCATTTCTGCACTTTCAACTGCAACTGGGTCTAAATCATATGCTTGAACAGAAGCCGCACCTAATTTCGCTGCTGCAATACTAAGTACACCAGAACCTGTTCCTACATCAATTACCGTGTCACCCAGCTGAACCGTTTTTTCTAACGCACGAATACACATCGTTGTTGTTGGATGTGTCCCTGTACCAAACGCCATACCTGGATCTAACTCAATAATTTTTTCATTTGGAGAAGACGGTGTATATTCTTCCCACGTCGGCACAATTGTGAATGTATCAGAAATTTGAACTGGATGATAATACTTCTTCCAAGCAGTAGCCCAATCTTCCTCATCGACTTCATTAATTGTAATATTTCCTGTACCAATTTCGATGTCGAAAGATGGTAGTGCATCAATAGATGATTTTACACCCGCAACCGTTTCGTGTAAAGAATCCGTTTGTGGGAAATATGCTTTCACTAAAACACCTTCACTTGGGTATTCATCAGGGTTAAGTGCATAAATCTCACCGTATTGTTGCTCACGCTCTTTCGTTAACTCCGCCGGGTCCTCAATTGCAACCCCGCTAGCGCCTGCTTCATGCAAAATATGAGAGACAGCTTCTACTGCTTCTTCTGTTGTATGAATACTAATTTCTGACCATTTCACAATTTACCAACTCCATTTTTCATTTCCATTATTCCCCTTTGAAAGCACGTTTAAGCTTTCCGAATAAGCTATCATCTTGATTTTCCTGACCAGCGAACTCACGCAATAATTCTTTTTGATGCGAAGTTAATTTCGTCGGTACAACAACGCGAACTACTACGTATTGATCTCCTTGACCATATCCACGTACGTTCGGAGCACCTTTTCCTTTTAGACGGAATTCCGTTCCTGTTTGTGTTCCTGCCGGAATTTTCAACTTCACTTTTCCATGAACTGTAGGCACTTCTACTTCAGCACCAAGCGCTACTTGTGCGAATGTCAATGGCATTTCACAAATAATATGATCACCATCACGTTCGAAGAATTCATGATTTCTCACATGAACAACTACATATAAATCACCTGCTGGTCCACCATTCACACCTGCTTCACCTTTACCAGAGACGCGAATTTGTTGGCCATTATCAATACCAGCTGGAATTTTCACATTAATTTTTTTGCGTTTACGCACTTTACCAGAACCGTGACATGTCGTACATTTCTCTTTAATCATTTGGCCTGTTCCTGAACAATGGCTACAAGCTTGACGGTTTACAATACGACCAAATGGCGTATTTTGCTCTACACTTATTTGACCTGTTCCTGAACAATGTTTACATGTTTCTTTTGAAGTTCCTGGCTTCGCCCCATTGCCGTGACAAGTATCACATGGATCCTCCACTGGAATCTCAACGTTTAATTCTTTACCAAAAATAGCTTCTTCAAACTCTAAAGTAACTTGATATTGTAAATCAGCACCTTGACGCGGAGCATTCGGATCACGACGTCTGCCGCCGCCACCACCAAAGAATGAACTGAAGATATCTTCAAATCCGAAACCACCGCCGAAGTCGCCTCCACCGAAACCTTGATTCGGACCCGCGTGACCAAATTGATCATACTGCGCGCGTTTTTGATCGTCACTTAATACTTCGTATGCTTCTTGTACTTCTTTAAACTTTTCAATTGCATTTTCTTCTTTACTTACGTCTGGATGGTACTTTTTAGCCAACCGACGATACGTTTTTTTTATTTCATCTTTAGAAGCGCCCTTGCTAAGTCCAAGGACCTCATAATAGTCTCGTTTATTCATAAATTTGCAACCCCCGAATCTTTCACATAAACGTAATTTTAACACCGAAAGAAAGTGCTTTGCAACAAAGTTTCCTCACTTACAGTATGCAAAATAAAAAACTTAAGATCCTCACACATTTCTTCTTATTCGTGAAAAAAGCCAAAGCCAAGGCACGCTTGACTTTGACTTTTTGTCATCTTACTTATTTTATTTCACTGTATTATTTGTCTTCTTTTACTTCTTCAAACTCAGCGTCTACTACATTATCTTTTTTCGCGCCAGCGTCTTGTGCTCCTTGTGCACCTTCTGCTTGCCCTGCAGCCGCTTGAGCTTGCTCGTATAATTTAACAGTTAATTGTTGTACGATTTCTTGAAGAGCATCTTTTTTCACACGGATTTCTTCAAGTTCGTTTTTCTCGATTGCCGCTTGTAATGCTTCTTTCGCTTCCGTTGCTTTCGCTACTTCAGCTGCATCTACTTTACCTTCTAAATCTTTTACAACTTTGTCTGTTTGGAATACAAGTTGGTCAGCTTCGTTACGAAGTTCAACTTCTTCCTTACGTTTTTGGTCAGCGTCAGCATTTGCTTCAGCTTCTTGTACCATACGATCTACTTCTTCATCAGAAAGACCTGAAGAAGATTGGATTGTAATAGTTTGCTCTTTGCTTGTTCCTAAGTCTTTTGCACGTACGTTAACGATACCGTTCGCATCAATATCGAATGTTACTTCGATTTGTGGAATTCCACGTGGTGCTGGCGGAAGGTCTGTTAATTGGAAACGACCTAATGTTTTGTTGTCAGCTGACATTGGACGCTCACCTTGTAGTACGTGAATGTCTACCGCTGGTTGGTTATCAGCAGCTGTTGAGAATACTTGTGACTTACTTGTTGGAATTGTAGTGTTACGCTCGATTAATTTCGTGAACACACCACCCATAGTTTCGATACCTAAAGAAAGTGGAGTTACGTCTAATAATAGAACGCCCTCTACATCACCAGTAAGTACGCCACCTTGAACTGCAGCACCTAATGCTACAACTTCATCTGGGTTTACACCTTTGTATGGCTCTTTACCAGTTTCACGTTTAATTGCTTCTTGTACAGCTGGGATACGAGTAGAACCACCAACAAGGATAACTTTATCTAATTCGCTTGGAGAAAAACCAGCGTCTTTTAATGCACGACGAGTTGGCTCTAATGTTCTTTCAACAAGACCAGCTGAAATTTCTTCGAATTTAGCTCTTGTTAACGTTAATTCTAAGTGTAATGGCCCAGCAGCTCCAGCACTAATGAATGGTAATGAAATTTGTGTTTGTGTTACACCAGAAAGATCTTTTTTCGCTTTTTCAGCCGCATCTTTCAGACGTTGAAGTGCCATTTTATCTTGGCTTAAATCAATGTTATTTTCTTTTTTGAATTCAGCTACTAAATGATCGATGATAACTTGGTCAAAGTCATCTCCACCAAGACGATTGTCACCAGCAGTTGAAATAACTTCAAATGTTCCATCTGCTAACTCAAGGATAGATACGTCAAATGTACCGCCACCTAAGTCATATACTAGAATTTTTTGTTCTTCATCTTGTTTTTCTAAACCGTAAGCAAGTGCTGCTGCTGTTGGTTCGTTAATGATACGCTCTACTTCTAAACCAGCAATACGCCCAGCATCTTTTGTCGCTTGGCGTTCTGCATCGTTGAAGTATGCTGGTACTGTAATAACAGCTTTCGTCACTGTTTCACCTAAGTACGCTTCAGCAGAAGCTTTTAAGTTTTGTAAAATGATTGCAGAAATTTCTTGAGGTGTAAAATCTTTACCTTCAACTTCTACTTTATAGTCTGTACCCATATGACGTTTAACAGACATGATTGTATTTGGGTTTGTAATTGCTTGACGTTTCGCAACTTCCCCAACTTGACGTTCTTCATTTTTGAAAGCTACAACAGAAGGTGTTGTACGGTTTCCTTCTGGATTTGGGATAACCTTTGGTTCTCCGCCTTCCATAACAGCTACACAAGAGTTTGTTGTACCTAAGTCAATACCGATAATTTTACTCATAGCTAATCCTCCTACATTTATGTAAATTATTGATTTACTTTTACCATTGATGGGCGAATCACACGGTCTTTTAGTTTATAACCTTTTTGGAATTCCTCCACAACCGCGTTTGATTCAAACTCACTGTCTTCTACTTGCATAACAGCTTGGTGCTCATGAGGATCGAACTGTTTACCAACAGCTTCAATCGCTTCAACACCTTCTTTAGTCAGCGCTTCTAACAATTGACGATGCACCATTTCCATACCTTGTAATACGGACTTCATTTGCTCATCCGTTGCTTCCACTTGCATTGCTCTTTCAAAATTATCAAGAGCTGGCAGAATATCTGACACAAGACTTTGTGCTCTATATTTTTCAGCAGCCTGTTTATCCATTTGAACGCGGCGCTTATGATTTTCAAAATCAGCTTGTAGACGTAGTGTGCGACCTTCCGTTTCCGTTAGTTTCGCTTGTAACTCATCTACTTTTTCTTGTAAAAGAGCAGCTTCACTTTTTTCTTCTACAGCTTCTTCACTGTTGTCTGTCGTGACAGCTTCTTCAACTTGCGCTTCTTTCACTTCTTCTACCACTTGTTCGTTACGCTCTTCCACAATTTTCACCTCCTTAAAAGGTATTAGGTATCCCGCTTAGCACGATTACCTAAGCATTATATATTACACACAGCAATGAAATTTCCATCACTTGAGCGAATGTATTACTCTCATTTATTTTTTAAGTCCATCAGTAAATTGCCTTGTAAATAACTGTAACAAACTAATTACACGAGAGTATTGCATTCTCGTTGGACCTAAAATCGCAATTGTTCCAAGTTGCTCTTCTCCAATCGAATACGTTGCAGAAATTAAACTACAATCTTCCATAGCTATCGAAGAATTTTCCCTGCCAATTTTCACTTGAATACCTACTTGTTTATGACGCAAAATATCATAAAACTCAGCTTCGTTATCAATCATCGTCAGCAAGGATCTTACTTTTTGAATGTCATGGAACTCTGGCTGCGAAAGCATATTTGCTTTTCCTCCAAAGTATATCTTTTCCGATAAAGGAACTTGAAATGTACCATCTAACATTTTTATTGCACTATCGTAATTATGAACATACCCACGCAAGACTGTAACAATCTCTTTAAAGATTTTATTATGAAGTTCTGCCATAGGTATACCAGATAGCTTTTCATTTAAAATATTAACCATTTTTTCTAAATCTGATAAATCAACAGATTCCGGAACGGTAATCGTTTTACTTTGCACATGCCCTGTATCTGTTACAATAATAGCGACTGCTGTTTGACGATCAAGCGGTACAATTTGTACATTTTTAAGTCTATTTGTGCTCAATTTCGGACCAAGAACAATGGCCGTATAATTCGTAAGCTCTGATAAAATTTGAGCTGATTGTTGTGCAATTTTCTCTGCTTCAAAAATTCTTTCAGCAAATAAATCTTTAATTTGTACAATTTCATCGGTCGGTAAGTTTTGTGGCGCTAAAAGATGGTCTACATAAAAACGATACCCTTTTTCAGAAGGAACACGCCCAGAAGAACTATGCGTTTTTTCAATAAATCCTAGTTCCTCTAGATCAGCCATTTCATTTCGAATAGTAGCTGAACTAAACGTAATTTCATCTTTCTTAGCCAACGTCCTCGACCCAACTGGTTGCGCTGATCCAATAAAGTCATCAATAATTGTTTGTAAAATTAAGAGCTGACGTTCCGTAAGCATCTCATCATCACCTCTGTTAGCACTCTTTGTCTTCGAGTGCTAAATCTATTAATAACTTACCAAAATTGACATTCAATTGTCAACGGAAACGTCACGAAATAACGAAACTTTTTCACCCTTATGGCACATTTAATTAATCAATCAAAAATGACTGGAATACTTCATTCCCTAATAGTTTCCCTTTCCTCGTTAAATAAACATGTCCATCTCTGTTTTCAAGTAATCCTTGTTCTTGATTACTTTGTAACTGCTTTGCAAAAACATGGTCCATCTCCACATTAAATTTCTTTTGGAATTCTAACTTAGAAACACCTTTTGTTTTTCTAAGCCCTAAAAACAACTCTTCTTCCATTTTTTCTTTCGCAATCACTTCATGGACATCTAAATACGGAAATCCTACTTCGTCAATTTTAGTGAAATATTGCTTAAGCGGACCTACATTTTGAATTCGTTCTCCATTCACATAACTGTGCGCTCCAGCTCCAAATCCATAATACTCTTCATTATTCCAGTATGTGAGGTTATGTCTACTTTCATAGCCACCTTTTGAAAAATTACTAATTTCATACTGGTTATAACCATGTTTCTCCATTTCATCCATTACCATTTCGTACATTTTCGCTTCATGGTCTTCACCTGGAAGTCTTAATTTCCCTTTATTCATTAAGTTATAAAATACGGTTTTTGGCTCCACAATTAAGGAATATGCCGAGAAATGTTGCACACCAAGCGTAAAGGCAATGTCTAATGTTTCCTTTACATCTTCTAATGTCTGTCCTGGCAGAGCATAAATTAAATCTACATTAATATTTGTAAAACCGACTTCCTGCGCTTCTCGAATTGCTAAAAATGCATCTTCTCTCGTATGTTGACGTCCAATCTTCTCAAGTAGCTCATCACGAAACGTTTGCACACCAAAACTAATTCGGTTTACTCCACCTTCTAGCAATAAGTTCAACTTCTCTTTCGGTAAATCACCTGGATTCGCTTCAAATGTTAATTCACAATTCGGCGCAAATGGACGCAAACGACGGTTAATGATGTCGAGTAGTTTTTTTGTTTGCTCCATATTTAAAGCTGTCGGAGTTCCTCCGCCAACAAAAATCGTTTTCATACTTTCAAACGGTACTTTTTGAACCGTATTTATTATTTCTTTCTCTAAATATTGTAAGTATTGATCAACCGGTTGGCGTTCAATAAATACTTTATTAAAATCACAATAGTGACAAATATGCTGACAAAATGGAATATGAATATATGCAGCTTGTACCAAATATAACTCCTACCTTTCTAAAAAGAAAACCTCCGCGCTCCGGAGGATTCTTTACTTTTCTAACGTATCACGAATTTGTTCCATTCGCATTTTTCCCCAATCATACATCATTTCAACGATTGGTAAAAGCGACATACCTAATTCCGTCATATAGTACTCAACTCGCGGAGGGATTTCTGGATATACTGTTCGATCAACAATCCCATCCTCCATCAACTCTTTTAATTGATTCGACAACACTTTATGAGAAATGCTCGGGAATAGTCGCTGCAATTCACTAAAACGATGAGGTCCTTCCACACCGAGGTGCCACAATATCACAACTTTCCACTTCCCACTAATAATAGAAAGCGTCAATTCCTTTTCACAATTAAAATTACCCTTTTGTATTTTCTCTCGAATATCTTTTCGAATATTTTCGGACATTAATAGTCTCCTAACTCTATATCAATCACTAAAAAGCTCTCTCACTATTGTAAATGAGAGATGCTAAGATGTCTAAAAAGTAAGCACTTAGCATATAAAAAAGAAGCCGAACGAACGGCTTCTACTTTTATCCCGATTGGTGTGGGCTAATAATTAGCGGGAGATGGAAAAATCCCCACTAATTATAGTTTCACTTTATTAGTTATCATCCATTTTCAATACAGCCATGAATGCTTCTTGCGGCACTTCTACAGAACCAACAGACTTCATACGTTTTTTACCTTCTTTTTGCTTATCAAGAAGTTTACGCTTACGAGAAATGTCACCACCGTAACATTTTGCAAGTACGTTTTTACGCATCGCCTTAATGGTAGAACGAGATACAACTTTATTTCCGATAGTCGCCTGAATTGGCACTTCAAACTGTTGTCTTGGAATTAATTTTTTTAATTTCTCTACAATTACTTTACCACGGTCATACGCTGAATCACGATGTACAATAAATGATAAAGCATCCACTTGTTCATTATTTAAAAGAATATCCATTTTCACAAGTTTAGACGGTTTGTAGCCGATTAACTCATAGTCAAATGATGCATATCCCTTTGTATTTGATTTCAATTGATCGAAGAAATCATATACGATTTCTGATAACGGGATTTCATATGTCAATGTAACACGTGTTTCATCCAAATATTGCATATCAATAAACGTTCCACGTTTACCTTGGCAAATTTCCATTACAGCCCCAACATAGTCATTTGGAACCATAATCGCAGCCTTAACAAACGGCTCTTCTACACGATCGATAGACTGTGGATCTGGCATATTAGATGGATTATCGACAATAATATCTTCACCGCTCGTTAAATAAACTTTATAAATAACACTTGGCGCTGTTGTAATTAAGTCAATCTTGAATTCACGTTCAATACGTTCTTGAATAATTTCCATGTGAAGCAGTCCTAAGAAACCACAACGGAAACCAAAACCTAAAGCTTGTGATGTTTCAGGCTCAAATTCAAGAGCAGAATCATTCAATTCTAGTTTTTCTAACGCATCACGTAAGTCGTTATAACGTGCAGAATCGATTGGATATAAACCACAGAATACCATTGGGTTTAATTTACGATACCCTTTTAACGGCTCTGCAGCCGGACGCTTCGCATGTGTAATCGTATCACCAACACGCGTATCTCCTACGTTTTTAATAGATGCTGCTAAGAAACCTACATCACCTACTGTTAACTCGTCACGTTGCGTTGTTTTCGGTGTAAACACACCTACTTCTGTTACTTCAAATTCTTTTCCAGTTGCCATCATACGTACTTTATCGCCAACTTTTACCGTTCCATTTACAACACGGATATATGCAATTACACCGCGGTACGGATCATATAAAGAATCGAAGATCATACATTGTAACGGCCCTTCTGAATCACCTGTTGGAGCTGGTACCTTTTCAACGATTTGTTCTAAAATATCTTCAATGCCAATGCCAGCTTTCGCTGAAGCAAGTACAGCTTCCGATGCATCTAAACCAATTACATCTTCTACCTCTTGACGTACGCGTTCTGGGTCCGCACTTGGTAAGTCGATTTTATTAATAACTGGTAAGATTTCTAAATTATTATCAAGCGCTAAATATACGTTCGCTAATGTTTGCGCCTCAATCCCTTGCGCTGCATCCACAACAAGAATTGCACCTTCACAAGCCGCTAAACTACGAGATACTTCGTACGTAAAGTCGACGTGTCCTGGTGTATCGATTAAGTGAAGAATATACTCTTCACCGTCTTTTGCTTTATACGTTAATTGTACTGCATTTAATTTAATTGTAATACCGCGCTCACGCTCTAACTCCATAGAGTCAAGCAATTGAGCTTTCATTTCGCGCTGTGCCAACGCGTTTGTTCTCTCCAAAATACGGTCTGCCAACGTTGATTTCCCGTGGTCAATGTGAGCAATGATGGAGAAGTTACGAATTTTAGACTGTCTTTTTGCTCTTTCTTCTTTATTCATCTATGTTCTCAACTCCTAATAGTCTCGCCAATATACACTAGCACTGATTATATCAATAGAGCAGCAAAGATTCAATGAAAACTCGTGCTACTTACAAGACAAATCACTCTATCTATATCTTATGCGAACAAACCATAAGAGACAAACCTTTTTCAAATTAAAGAACAGCTCTCTTACAAACCAATAAGACAACTGCTCTTCCCGCTATCCTTAACTAAAAATTTCTTTTATTTTCCCAACAACTATATCCGCTCCAAATTTTGTCATATCACGAGCAACACTTGCTATCGCCATACCGATACCTTCTACAACATTAAAACTTCTTAAACTTTCTAATTGTTTTTGTTTTTCAATAGCAGAAAACGTCTCTCCCGAAATTTCTGATTCAACCCCAGCGCCTTCTGTCCCTGTCATATGAGCAATTTGTTCATATGACAGCTGACGATACCCCTTCATACTTTTCAGACCATGATTAGCGAGTCCCACTCCAGCTATCATCATAAGCACACATAAGACTGTACCGCATATACATAACAGCGTAAATCGACTCAAACTATTTCTGCCTCTTTCCATCAATGTGTATATGCCCCTGTATTATCTTGATCAATCTGATGATGCAACGCTGCATTTAAACCACTTGCTATTACATTTGCCATATCCTCAATAAACGCATCTACTTCTTTTGGGGTTACCATTAAATTATGACCAAGAGGAGATAACACTTCATAAATCAACTTTCTCTTTTCTTCTTCTTCTAACGTACCAATAGCCCCTAAAAACATATTTCGACTCTTTTCATCCGGCATATCTTCTTCTGTTAATTTTTTCTTTTCTCCAAATGTAAAACCTGCTGGTAATAAAGAGCGTGATGGTTTGTTTCCCTCTTTCAGTTCCCGTCCAAAATGTTTCAAAATAAAATCAATTGTATCACTCGTAATCGAAACGGCATCTACCACAGTTGGAACACCAATTGCGATAACAGGAATACCTAATGTTTCTTTACTTAGTTCCTTACGCTTATTCCCAACACCAGATCCTGGATGAATTCCTGTATCAGAAATTTGTATCGTACTATTTACTCGTTCAATAGAACGCGCAGCTAATGCATCAATTGCGATGACAAAGTCTGGTTTTGTTTTTTCAATAATTCCGTAAATGACATCGCTCGTTTCGATTCCTGTAATTCCCATTACCCCCGGACGAATTGCACTAACAGGTCTAAATCCTTCTTCCACACTTTCAGGCTGCAGTTTAAACAAATGTCTCGTCACCAACACATTTTCTACAACTATCGGCCCGAGTGCATCCGGCGTTACATTCCAATTCCCAAGACCTACGATTAAACAACTCGCTTCTTTTGAAACTCCAACCTCTTCTAAGAAATAAGAAAACTCTTTTGCAAAAACACGCTCTACTTTTTGCTGAAGTTCCGTATCTTGTTGTCGTATACCTTGCACCTCAAGAGTTAAATAATTCCCAGGTTTTTTCCCCATCGACTCAGATGCAATTTCATCAATAGTTACTTTTGTAATTGTAATCCCCTCTTCTTCCCTCTCTTTTACAATAACTCCCTGTATCCCTTTTTGTTCTTCTTGGCGCTCTTGCAGCATTTGGTGCGCCTCTACAGCAAGGTCAGTTCTAACACTATATTTACTTAAATCTAATGGTTCTTTCATCGTATCTCCTCCGTAATTCATAGTAAATATCGTTAGATTTCCCCAAGTTATATTAGGTCATTCTTTCCTTTACGTGAAATTTCATTGATATACTATTGCAATTCTCTTCACCGTTTGATAAAATATCACTTGTTCTATGTAAGAATCGAGTCATTCGATTGCACCAGGGAGGTGAAAAGTATGGCAAACATCAAATCTGCTATCAAACGCGCTAAACTTAGCGAAGAGCGTCGTTCACATAACGCTTCTATCAAGTCTGACATGCGTACTGCTGTTAAAACTGTAGAAGCTTTAGTTACTAATAACGATCTTGAAAATGCTAAAGAAGCTTTCAAAACTGCTTCTAAAAAACTTGACAAAGCAGCTCGTAAAGGTCTTATCCACCAAAACGCTGCAGCTCGTCAAAAATCTCGCTTAGCGAAACAAGTAAACGCGTAAGGCGTTTAAAAAACGATCCATTCGGATCGTTTTTTATATACACAAAAAAGTTCACGTAATAAATACGTGAACTTTTTTGTATCACTACATATGATTTAACCGCATTAAGAAAAACTCAAGCACAAGTTTCTTATCCATCTTCCCAGTCTTCATACTATAATCAGCTTCCGCTAATTCTATAATAACTTTTTTTAATTCTTCAAAAGAGAAAAATTTCGTTTGATTCATCGCCAACTTTACCCGGTACGGGTGCACACCAATATGTGACGCGATTTGATTTTGTCCGTAACCACGCTGTTGTAATTCTTTCACTTGATGGAGCAAGCGGAACTGACTTACTAATAACGCGAGCAGTTTAATTGGTTCTTCCTGCTGTGTAAATAATCCGTCTAAAATTTGCATCGCACCAGCGATATCTTTTTTCACCACTTTTTCTGTTAAGGCAAACACATTTTGCTCAACAGATTTCGGCACAAGTTCCGTGACAAGTTTTGGCGTAATTTCTCCGCCCATACCGACGTATAACGTTAACTTGTCCATTTCCTTCGCCAACATTGTTACATTACTTCCCACAAGCTCTAACAACAAACTAACAGCTGCATTATCAATATGCACATGCACCTCATCCGCACGAGAAACAATCCACTTCTGAACATCCTGCACTTGCATCGCATTTGCTTCTATTACATCCGCTGTTTTCTTTAATAGTTTTGTAATTTTTTTTCGTTCGTCTAATTTTTCATAAGGCGCAACAAAAACAAGAATAGAAAAAGGAGATGGCTCCCCAATATATTCTTCTAAAATTTTTATATTTTGTTCTAATTTTTCTTTTTGTGCCGTTAAAAATAATGGTGATTTTATTAATATAACTTTACGCTCTCCAAAAAAAGGAAGCGTATGCGCATCCTCAACTACATCTTCTAAATACGCTTCTTCCAAATCGTATGTCACAACATTAAACTCTCGATCTTCCTCTTCAAGCGCTTCCGTTGTAATAAGTTTTATCGTTTCATTTATAAAATAGGCTTCCGTTCCATACAGTACATACAACGGAGCAAACTGTTTCTTTTTAATCTTCTTATGTATATCACTCATATTTTTTCCTACTCCCTAACTTGGCAATATATATTTATACTAATGCCCTAGCTTTTGTTTTACAAGTACAAAGGGACGGGCTTTATAACCCGCCCCTTTATTTATATAAAACGCCACGCAATAAGCCCCGGATTTCTTATTGGTGTGCGGTAATCACCTTCCCTTTATTATTTACAATAATAATCTTAGTATAAGTGCCAACTGTTAACATGATTGGAAATGAAAAATTCACGCTACTTAACTAACTAGAAAAAGTGTACAAATACTCTATTTCGCTTCTTATGGAAATTGTAGATTTTTTTCTGACAATATTTTATACTAAAGTGGAATGTTGGGGAGGGATTCTAAATGAATGATTTTGAACAAAACGTTCAAAGTAAACGCAATGACGCTATTGATTCAGGGGTAGGATTTATCGTCTCATTTGGTTTTTTCGCAACACTTTTCATTATTGCAACTGTTATTAAATTCATCGGTTCTTAAAGGCTGCTGCTTAATGGCAGTCTTCTTTTTTTCATCTTCTATGTGTTTCATCATATGTGATTTTACTTTGAAGGGTTCCTTTTTCTCCATTAAAAACATAGGAAATAGCACCTTGTTTATCCGTACGCCATATATCAATACCCATCTTCTTAAAACGCTCTATAACTTCCTTATGCGGGTGCCCATACCTATTACGCTCCCCAACAGAAATAATCGCTACACTAGGCTGTACAAGGCTTAAAAAAGGATCTGTAGACGATGTTTTACTCCCATGGTGGGCAACTTTTAAAATATCCGCCCGCAAATCAGGATATGTCGATACTATAAACTTCTCTCCTTCTTCTTCTAAATCACCCGTAAATAGCCATGTTAGCCCTCCTAGTCTGGCCCATATTACAATCGAAGAGTCATTTTCTCCCTTTTCTTTCCCCCTTGGAGCTAATACGAAAAATTCCGCTTCATTTACCCTCCAACCTTCCCCTTCTACTCTTATCTTCATGCTCTTTTCTAACGCCTTTTTCTTCACCGCTTTTTCCAATACAGCATCTTGTTCCTTTCTCCCAAATACAACTTCTTTTACAATAATAGATGACAGCAAATCCAGCGCAGCACCTATATGATCCGCATCTCCATGCGTTACAATTAATTTATCAATCGTTTTTATACCTTCTTTTTGTAAAAAAGGAACAAGAATATCATGCCCAACAGAAAATTCATGCTTTTTCTGTCGCCACGCTTCCTTCTTGACATGAAGGGCTCCACCTGTATCAATAAGATAAACCTCTTTATCGTACGGGAGACGAATTAATATTGCATCTCCCTGTCCAACATCAAGAAATGTAACACTCCCACTTTCGCGAAAATATGGATATACATAATGACAAGTACTAATAAAAAGAAACACAACCACGACTATGCACAAATTTTTTTTCGTTATTACTCTTTCCCACATCACAAATATACTAACGATACTAAAACAATATATAGCCACAAGAAATAAAGGAGTTTGGCCAAAAGTAAGTCGGATGAAAGGGAAACTTTCACAGTAACTTAGAAAATCATTAGAAATGGTTAAACATAATGAAAGCACATATGCAATTCCTTTTGCGAACAATGGAATAATCGGCATACATATAAGAATAATAATGCTACACGGCAATACAATAATGGATAGAAAAGGAACATATATAAGATTGAGGAAAATACTATAAGGAGAAAAATAACCAAAATGATATAACAAGATGGGGGTACTAGCGAGCTGTGAAATTATAGAAATATAAATAGAATTTCGAACTACTCCATTACTACGCCCTAATAATATCGGCGCAGATAGTAGTAAAGCAAAACTACCTACAAATGAGAATTGAAATCCAATATTGAAAATAAGATACGGATCGTATATAAACATACATATAGCCGTTATACTTAAGGCGTCTAGACTAGATAAGCGAACAGAGCACATGAAAGCTACCAACAATAAAACTCCTGTTATAGAAGCCCTCACAACAGATGGCGACGCCCCAGCTATGATCATATACAGAGGAATACAAACTATAAGGCATACTGTTGCTGTCTCTTTCGTCACACCACTTCTTAGTAAAACAAAATACATTATAACCATTAATAATACGATATGCGATCCTGAAATCGCTAACAAATGTATAAGACCAAATTGTTGATATTGTTCTTCTACTTCAAACGTCATTTGTTGTCGATCTCCAAATAATAATGCGTTCATAAATGCACCTGATTGTTCTGGAAACATTTCTGTAACTTTCGAGATTGTTTGTTGCCTGAGCAGAAAAATCCATTGCACGAGTGACAACGATGTTTTTTGACATTCAGAAATGTATGTCACATCAAATATAAAATGTATTTTTTGCTGATATAAATAATTACGATAATCAAAAACATGAAAATTCCGGGCAGTTTGTGGTTCTTTCACCTCCCCTTTAAATGTACATGATATACCTGCATGTAATTGTTGCAATCGCTTCTTTTCCGAAGCAGATTGCATTTTATAATTTAACTGCACTAAGTTTTTATTCTGATCTTCAATTTGAAAAGAGAGACGATCCCCATTAATTAGAGGTGTATTTTGCACGACCCCTCGTGTAACTTCGTAGGACTCCCCTAGCGGCTTATTTCGACTCTGAACATACGTGGTGTACATAGCGCCACTAAAACACGCTATTATACAAAAAATGAAGGTTTTACGCGAAGTACGATATAAACAAAATAAAACATAACAAACGAAACAACAAGCAGTCAACAAATGCAATGCGGAAAAGGTAATTGCAATCCCCATTATAAACGAGATTGCAACATAGCCCCATTGTCACTCATACTCACTCCTTATAGCATCATTTTCGCTTTAGTGAATACACGCTGTAATTCTTCCATTGATAAATTATCTTTTTCTAAAGATGCGAATAGTTCCTTTAGCTGCAAATGACGCTCTTGTTCCTCTAGCGATGTAATATCATATTCTAGCGGAACGTGCTTCACTGTTACACTCGCTTGTTCAAATAACTCTACGGCATACGGATGATTTTTATAATCCTGTGCATAATAAACTGCTGTAACACCACTTTGAATAATCGCCTTACAGCACTGCAAACAAGGAAAATGTGTGACATAAATTTCCGCTTCCTCTGTTTTTGCACCAAACTTCGCACATTGCAATAAAGCATTCATTTCCGCATGAATTGTACGAACGCAATGATTATCAATGACATAGCAACCATCGTCTATGCAATGTACACCACCTTTAATTGAGCCGTTATATCCACCAGCAATAATTCGTTTATCACGAACGATTGTCGCTCCTACCGCAAGCCTTGTACATGTACTACGTAAAGATAGTAGATGGCTTTGCGTCATAAAATATTGATCCCATGAAATTCGTTCCATATTTTTCACCTTCTTTTTTGTCTACTTGTAGTGTAGCGAAAAAAGAAAAACTTCGTCAATCTTTTACGGAATAATAATTTGATCTTTTATTTTCTCTAAAGACTTCGCACCAATCCCATCAATCTCCAATAAATCATCTATTTTCTGAAACGGGCCGTGTTCTTCTCGATATTTCAAAATACTTTCCGCTTTCCGAGAACCAATGCCTGTTATTTTTTCAAGTTGCTCTTTAGAAGCTGTATTTATTTGCACTTTACCCTCGCTTTTTGAAAAAGTAGTCCCTTCTTGCACTAGCTCATTCTTGTTAGGAACATAAAGAAGCATTTGGTCTTGGACCATTTGCGCCAAATTCACTTTCTTCATATCTGCATCCGGCAACAAACCACCAGCTTTTTCAACCGCCTCCTTCACCCGGTCCCCTTCCTTCATTTCATACACACCCTCTTTAAAAACCGCCCCTTTCACATCAATTATAATTATTTTTTTCTGTTCCTTTGTATCCAATATTTTCGGTTTACTTTTTTTCTCCACATCTTTCGCTTGAACTTCCGTTGTAATGAGCGTTTGCTCTGTATGCTGATTCATTTTCCAGAAAAAAAGAAAAATCAAAGTGCCAATAATAACCACTAATCCCAACCATTTTTTTTGAAAATCCCACATCATTTTACACCTCTAATCATAAATTTATAACATCATTCATATTGTTTAGGAGAAAGCTGTTACGAAGGAGGGATGAAACATTGAACATAGGAATTATAGGGACAGGGAACATGGGGAATATACTAATCGATGCATTTTTAGAAACCCGTGCTGTCAAACCTTCGTGCCTTACTATTATTAATCGGACGCCTGCCAAAGCATATCATATAAAAGAAAAATACCCTTCTATTCATATAGCCAAAATAACCCAAGAGGTAATCGAACAATCGCAGCTTATTTTTATTTGCGTAAAACCGATAGATATATATCCTATCCTACAAAAATACGCTGAACATTTTTCTGATGAAAAGTGCTTAGTTTCTATCACAAGTCCAATATCTCCAGCACAATTAGAAACACTTGTACCTTGCCATGTCGCACGTATCATTCCAAGCATCACCAACCGAGCCTTATCAGGCGCATCACTATTTACCTTTGGAAATAACTGCTCTGAAGAATGGCAGCAACAACTACTTCGTCTATTCAAAAACATTTCTACTCCCCTTGTTATAGAAGAAGATATAACGCGCGTTTCATCTGATATAGCAAGCTGTGGCCCTGCTTTTTTTAGTTATTTATTACAATGTTTCATTAACGCCGCTGTAGATAAAACAAATATTACACATGAAGAAGCCACTACTTTAGTAAGTGAAATGGTCATTGGGATGGGGAAATTACTCGAAAAAGAGATTTTCACATTACCTACTTTACAAGAAAAGGTATGCGTCAAAGGCGGTGTTACAGGAGAAGGTATTCGTATTTTAGAAGAGCATGTTGGGGATATGTTTCATAAATTAATTGAACGGACACATGAGAAATTTGATGAAGATTTAAAGTGCGTTGAGCAGCAATTCAATAAACACACATAATAAATACGCCATCCGAATTCCAAATCCTTTTTATTAATACCTATCTTTTTCATGCTACATTTTCACTAAAACTAGCATTTTTACACTTTACACATATCACCTTTTTATTTTTCTAGAACTAAAACTACATCTTTTCTATAAAAAAAAGCAACCTTATCGGTTGCTTTTTTTATCCATTCTTCTTCGCCATAAAAAAGATGCGCTCTGTTTGTTCTGTCACTTCAATTCGTTCAAAGTCACCTGTGACGCGAAGTACTGTAAACCCAGCTTCTTCAAGCCATTTTGTTAACACTTCAACCGAATACGCACGCTGCACGTGACATTCGTCAAAACGATGATACACATCTTCTTCTGAATCTTGTACAAAGAATGTCAAATCATGTTCCACACTATCTGATTCTTCTCCAGGGAAGCAGTTCCAAATAAGTGATATTTCTTCGCCGTTCACTGTATATGTTTCATTTTGAAATACGTGATGTATTTTATATAAAGAGTGTACATCGAATAAAAACAAGCCATCCTGACGTAAATGGTGGAAAACTCTTCTAAATGTTTCTTGCACTCCATCTTCTTGCAATACATAATTTAATGAGTCACAAAAGATTGTCACACAATCAAATTCACCAGGAACATCGAGCTCTCTCATGTCTTGTTGGTAAAAAGGAATAAAATAACCTTCTCCCCCCAATTTTTGCTGTGCGACAGTTAACATTTCTTCCGAAAGATCTACACCAATTAAATCATAACCTTTTCGCACAAGCGGAAGTGTTACGTTACCAGTTCCACATGCTACGTCAAGAATTTTTGCCTCTTTCATAGATGCCTGTTGTAAACTTTCCTCTGTGAATTCCACCCATTTATCATAAGGGACATCATTCATCAGTTCGTCATACAGCAAAGCAAATTGTTCGTATTTCATTGATCTAGCTCATCTGCAATATCTTCACGCGGCACATCGCCCCATAGACGCTCTAAATTATAGTGATTACGCTCATCTTTATGGAATACATGAGCAACCACATCACCAAGGTCTACTAAAACCCAACGCGCTTCATCAAAGCCTTCCATACGTTGTACGTTAATTTCGAACTCATGTGCCTTCGCTTTAATTTCACGTGCAATTGCTTGTACTTGCTTGTCTGAATTTCCGTGACAAATAATAAAATAGTCTGCAATCGGTGAAATACCTTGCATATTTAGTACAACCATATCTTCTGCTCTCTTATCATCAGCTGCTTTTGCCGCTAATACTAATAACTCTTTATCTTTCATTTATTAATTTCCTCCTTGATAACTGCATTGTATGTTTGAAATGTTAATGGATAAATCGTTTGATCTTTTTCCATTAAAAATTGAATTGTTCGCTTTAAAGCAAACAGTAAAGCTTGATTTATATCTTTATATGCGAGTTTCCTCGCTTCTTCCACACCAGGAAACTTACGTCCTGGTTCAATGTAATCTGCTACATAAATAACTTTATCTAACATTGTCATTTTTTCATGACCACTTGTATGATATGTAATAGCTTGTAGAATTTCAGGATCAGTAATGCCTACTTCTTTTTCTACTAAGTATGCCCCAACAGGTGCATGCCATAACTCTTTGTTATAGTGCAGTAGATCCTTCGGCAAAACTTCTCTCTTAATAATCTCTTCCATTTCTGGAATCGCTCTACATTTTGCATAATCGTGAAATATAGCAGCCATCTCTGCCTTTTTCTCATCTACACCATATAACCGAGCAAGTTCAATCGCTGTTTCCATTACACCAATCGTGTGTATATAACGTTTTTCATGCATTTGTTGTTTGACAATACTAAGTGCTTCCTCACGATTCATACAACCCATTCCTCTCGATATATACCTGTACTTTTTCAGGGAGTAAATATTTGCACGTTTTCTTCGTCATATATCTCTCCCGTAACAGAGAAGAAGAAACTGCAAACTCCGGAATCTCCACTTTTACGATATCATAAGGCGTATGTAATGTATAACCTGGTCTTGCAACTCCAACGAAAGTCACAAGCTTAAGTAACTTTTCAATGTTATACCACTTCGGCAAGTACTCAACCATGTCTCCGCCAATAATAAAGTGAAACTGCACATCCGGATACTTCTCCGTTAATTGTACCATAGTGTCGTACGTATAAGATGGGCCTTCTCTGTCTAGCTCTTCTAAACAAATTGAAAAGTATGCTTCTTCCTCAGTCGCTATTTGCAGCATGTTTAATCGACTTTTCACACTCGTAATGTTACGTCCTTGCTTGTGCGGCGGAATCTGATTCGGCAAAAACCATACCTCTTCCAACCCTAAAGCATGATACACTTCATTTGCAATTAACAAATGCCCATTATGAGGTGGATCAAACGTGCCACCAATAATGCCAATTTTTCTCAAAAGAAACGCCCCTTCCTTTTACATACAGCAACTCTCCCCATAAATATTCGAAGAGAGCCTACTGTTAATAAAAGTTCAATTGATTTCACTCTCTATCTATCAAGCGTCAATTATGGAAATAATTTACGTAATTTTTTATCCTGCTATTTGCCAACACCTCAAAAGTCACTGACAATAACTAGGTTAGATGGGAAATTAACTGCACACAAAAGCCCAATTGGTGAAGGCTAAAAAACACAAATTAAAGTTTCAATTTATCGTGGAAGTTTAATCTGCTTATTTTCTCTTGATTCTTTGTATAAAACAATTGTGCTTCCGATTACTTGAACGATTTCAGCTCGTGCACCTTGTGCAAGCTCTTCTGCAACTTCACGACGATCAAATTCACAGTTTTGTAATACGCTCACTTTAAATAGTTCACGAACTTCTAATGCTTCTCCAATTTGTTTCACCATATTTTCATTCACGCCACCTTTTCCAACTTGAAAAATCGGTGTTAAATGATGTGCCTTTGCACGTAAAAATCTTTTTTGTTTTCCTGTTAACATATAATTAGCCTCCAAGCTCTCTCATTACTAATTGTTTCATTCTATCAATATTCGGCACACACCCTGTCCACATTTCAAATGCAAGTGCACCTTGATAAACGAACATATCGATTCCATTTTGAATTATTGCACCTTGTTCTTTCGCATCGCCTAAAATTTTCGTCTCAAATGGATTATAAATAATATCAGAAACAATCGTTCCTTGTTTCAATGAACGAATTTCCAGCGGCGTATACTCAACACGTGGATGCATACCTATCGTTGTTGTTTGGATGATGATATCATATTCCCCTTGATTTTCTGCTGCACATTCTAACGATAGAGCATGCGAATTAACATTTGCCATGCACCCAGCGATAAGATTTTCCGCCTTATCTCTCGTACGATTAGCAATATCAATTTCTTTCACACCTACATCTGCAAGCGAGAAGTAAATAGCTCGACTAGCACCACCTGCACCGATTAATAAAATACGTTTCTCTTGAAGTGGATCTTCACTAATTGACTGCAGGGCACGAACAAAACCAATTCCATCTGTATTATACCCAATCAATTTTCCATCTCGATGAACTACTGTATTTACCGCACCGATTTGCCTTGCTAGCGGGGCAACCTCATCCAAGTACTCCATAATTGCAACTTTATGCGGAGTCGTTACATTAAATCCTGAAATACCTAATGCTTTCAAACCTTTTACTGCTTCCCCTAGCGCTTCTTCTTCTACAAGAAACGCATGATAATGGGCATCCATATTCAAGTGTTCAAATGCATCGTTATGCATAACGGGTGATAATGAATGTCCAATTGGATTTCCGATTACACCATATAATTGTTTCATAAATCCCTCTCCATATTAAATTAAAGATTTACGTAATGAAACACTTACTCCTTTTGGTACATGAGCAACAATTTTCGCTCCTGATTCATTTACAGTAACCCAGCCCAATCCAGAGAATACAACGTCCGTTTTCGGCTCACGAATATTAAATTCATATTTCACAAACTCAGGCATATTTTCTAATTCTTCTGGTGTCGGTGGATTCAATAATTCCCCAGCGTGTTTTTCGTACAATTCATCAGCCTTTTCAAGCTTTGTACGATGGATTGTTAAACGGTTTGAGAAATGACAAGTGAATGCACGACGGCCCCCACTTACATAATCAAATCGTGCTAATCCACCAAAGAATAATGTTTGTTCTTCGTTTAATTGGAATACCATCGGCTTAACCTCTGTAGTCGGTGTAATAAGCTTTAAGCTTTGTTTCCCAACATAATGCGCCATTTGATGATGATTAATAATACCTGGTGTATCGTATAAAGATGATGTTTCATCTAATGGAATATCAATTAAATCAAGTGTTGTTCCTGGGAAATGTGATGTTGTAATTACATTCTCAGTCTCATCACTAAATTCTTTAATCATACGATTAATAAATGTTGATTTACCAACATTCGTACATCCAACAACATAAACATCTTTACCTTCGCGGTAATGCTCAATTGCATCAGCAAGTTCAGCGATTCCTTGTCCTTTAGCTGCACTAATTAAAAAGACATCTTCTGGTTTTAAACCAAGTTGCTTTGCACTGTAGCGCATCCAATGTTTTACTTTATCATGCTTAACTGACTTTGGAATTAAGTCAGCTTTATTCCCAACAAGTAATACTTTATTATTCCCTACAAAACGATGTAAGCCCGGTAACCAGCTACCATTGAAATCGAAAATATCTACGATTTTGACCACTAATGCTTCCGATTGTCCAATTCCGTTTAAAATACGAAGGAAATCATCGTCTGTCAAAGATACATCTTGAATTTCGTTATAATGTTTCAAACGAAAACAACGTTGACAAATTACTTGTTCCTTCTCTAAAGATGATGCAGGAGCGTATCCTATTTCATTTTTATTTTCTGTTTGAATTTCTACACCGCAACCAATACATTTAATTATTTCAATCAAACTTTATTCCTCCCAATTAATTAAGCCTTTTTTCTTCATGTTTCTCATAATTCTTCGTTCAATTTTCCGATTAAAGCGTGTCACCAATCCGTCCGTTTGCGCTACCGGTACAACTAAAATTGTATGAAGTCCCACACGATTCCCGCCGAGCACATCCGTTAGTAACTGATCTCCAATTACTACAACTTCATCTGGCTGTAAATGCATCTCGTGTATCGCACGCTTAAATGCGCGAACAAACGGTTTGCGCGCACTATGAATAAACGGAATACCTAATGGGTCAGCGAAGTCTTTAACGCGTTGCTCGTTATTATTTGAAACGACCGTTACTTGAATATCATTTTCTTTCATTTTCAAAAACCACTCTTCAAGTTGTGGTGTTGCGTTTGGACGATCCCATTCAATTAAAGTGTTATCTAAATCAGTAATAACTCCTTTAATTCCACGTTTTTTCAAATCTTCTGGTTGAACATGATATACATTTTTCACATATTCATTTGGTAAAAATAACTTCAATTTCTTTCACCTCTTTGAGGATTTTCCATAAAATTTTTCGACAACATTTTTCGATAGATAACCTGTGGATAAACTTGTACACACTTTCCACATTAATTTTTCAGCCAATTCTGATTTTACTAACATTCTATGCACATTTTATCCACCGAGGTATGTGGATAACCTCTTGTTTGTGACTGTCATATTTTTTTGGTACATTAAATGCAACAACGAATCAATCCTTATATTATTAGGAGGTGACTCACCTTGAAAACAAAACATATGGAACAGTTATCTACTGATTTACTCACTGAGTCTTATTATAAAGCAAAAGAACTAAAATTAAATCCCGACTTCATTTTACTTATAAAACAAGAAATTATTAGACGCTCGTTAGAGGACAAGCTCGTCAAATCTTCTTGAGTACATATAGATTGCTGATTGACCTGTAAAAAGAGCCATCCTGCGATGGCTCTCGAATAAACAAGTACTCCCATCTAGGGGATTTCTTCATTAAGCATCTTTGTCCACATTTCTTAATTAGAGCTTCATAAGTATATTATAAAATCTTTTCTTTACTTATGAGATACTCGGGTTGCAATTTTTTCACCAAGACGCAGCTCTTGCCCACTTGTCAATTCCTGCACTACTTCAATCATATCTTTTTCAAATAATAAAACAACTGTTGAGCCAAATGTAAAGTATGCCATCTCTTCACCTTTTTGAACAGTACTTCTTTCATGAAGGAGCTCGATACTATTAACAAACATAGCACCTACTTTTACAAGCGCCATATGTTCGCCTTCACTATTTACTTCTGTAACAGAGCGATAATTTTTTGACAATGGTTCTTTCCCATACTCCATACCCGCTGCATTTACCGGATATGATTTTCTGCCGAGTACAAATCTTTCAGTCACAGAGCCAGAGAGCGGGCTATGAATACGATGATAATGACTTGGACTCAAATAAATTACCATATATGTACCGCCTGCATATCGCTTTGCACGCTCTTCATTACCTAGCATATCCACAATTGAATAACGCTTTCCTTTTATATTGAATGTTTTTGTATCCTCAATAGGACCTTGATCAGCAAAAACACCATCAACAGGACTAACGATACTCGATGCATCAGTATCAATACTACGCTTTCCTTCTTTTAGCCTACGTGTAAATAAATCATGCAATGTTCGATATTCCTTCAAACCATTTTCCATCTCATCTTGATTAATTTGAAAAACTTTCGCATACGATGGAATAATGATAGAGCTCAAACGAGATTGTGCAAATTTACGTAATATATAAGAAGTAAAACGACCATTTGTAAGTTCGATCATAAGTCGATATAATGTCCGTCGCAAATTACGAAACCTCCTAATCAGCCTATAACTTTAGTTTCCCCTTCTTTTCTCTCTATATCATATGTAAAATTGGTTCTTATTCCCACATATAGAATGGAGCCGTCTCGTTATACACGACGAAAAACTAAGTATAATTTTTATTCTTAAATTGTTTAGCACCTTCTAATATTACAGATAGAACCCGCCATTTTCAACAGTGAACATGTATTTCTTCTTAGAACAGCTCGTTTTCTTTCCGTTTTCCCGAAAGAAAAGCAGCCACTTTTAAAGTGTAACTGCCTACAATATACATTATTCTTTTGCTTTTTTCTCTTTCTCAGCCCGCACAAATTCGTGGAACATTTTCATTAAAGCACGCTTTTCAATTCGCGATACGTAGCTTCTTGAAATACCGAGTGCCTTCGCAATCTCCCTCTGTGTTTTCTCTTTATCAAGCCCAAGTCCAAAACGCTTCACAATTACTTCTTTCTCTCGTTCGTCTAAAATATCGATATACTCTTTAATTTTTTCTAACTCCATACTAAGCTGAATCATATCAATTACATCTTCAGATTCTGATTTTAATATATCAATAAGCGATATTTCATTACCCTCTTTATCTTGCCCGATCGGATCATGAAGTGAAACGTCTTTTTTCGTTTTCTTCAGCACACGTAAATGCATCAAAATTTCATTTTCGATACAGCGTGCTGCATATGTTGCAAGCTTAGTTCCTTTCCCTGCTGAATAGCTTTCAATCGCTTTAATAAGCCCAATGGTACCAATTGAAATTAAATCTTCTGCATCTTCACCAGTGTTTTCGAATTTCTTAACAATATGAGCTACAAGCCGTAAATTATGTTCAATTAAAAGATTTCTCGCTTGAGCATCACCTTGCTCCATTAACTCTAAGTACTTTCTCTCATCATCTGATGATAACGGCTGCGGGAACGCATTGTTCTTCACATAAGAAACAAATACAAACACTTCTCGAACCATATATCCAATTGCGGCGAATAGACTCAAACCCTTCACCTCCGCCAAAATAGTGGTCTTTACTATGTGTATGTGGGCATGAGGTTGTTTGTGTCTGTACGATATCATTCCAACATGTTTTTAAGCATAATATTTGTCGCACAAAGCTTCGATACGTATACTTAAACAAAAAATAGTAGAATGGAATATGAAACATTTCATTACCCTCTTGTTCATAAGTAGCTTGTAAGAGATGAACTCCTTGTACGCTCTTGCAAGCTGCTTGTACTACAAGGAGGGATTACAAATATGAAATTTGAAAGAACACGTGCTTATACAAGACACCAACGTCAGCGTACAATGCGCCGAAAGATGAATATTGCAAAACACGCATGGGGATATACTCCTGAAATTGTCGTTTTTTTTGCAAAAGGAAAAGTTCACTGTTCTTGCGGCATGTGTACAACAAAGTGGAGAACAGAAGGACCACCTGCTAGTGTACAGAAGTGGTTATACAAAATTGATACATGCGAAGAATAATCGTTCTTTCTAAAAAAGGTCTTCTCTCGAAGACCTTTTTCCCTATTTAAAGACTTATTTACTCCAAATCTTTTCCCCAGTGTGGGCATCAATATAACGAATTTCTCGACTACAGTCGAAGGGTTCTTTATGATTTTCATCCGTCGTTTGTTTATACAGTAGTTCGTATTTCGTTTCCTCTGCATCATGATCTATAAACCATTCTAATTTAACTCGGATGGCCCCTCTATATATTTCTAACGCTTTTTCTTTTGTTACTTTTGGTGTTGTTTCATATGCAAGTAATTCTTTTATAATGTTGCCAGATTCTCCTGAATAGTGCATCACAGCAGCATTTTCTGTATTGATATTGACCCTAAATTGGTTATACTCTGCTGGAATACCATTCACATATACGGAAAAGGTAAATCTTTCAATCCCATCTTCTGCTTCTTCACGTTCTTCCCAAAGACGAAGATATTGTGTGATATCTGGAATAACTCGTTCTAGAAATTGAAGTACTTTTTGTAAACATTCCTCTCTAGACAGTATTTGTTTTACTTCTTTATCGTCTGTCAGTTTTATAAAACCAATTAATTCATTGGTTGATTTATCAATCTTAATGCCAACTAAATTATTATATTTTAACATCGGTAAATGCTTTTTAAAGAATTCATTCATTAAATATGGATTCTTTTCTTCTTTCTGTTTTTGTAATTCCTCTTTCGGAACAAATTTCATCCTTATTCCATCTTCATTTTCCGTCTCAGCTACTTTTGTAAAACTTTCTTTATCCCAGTCAAATAAATCGAATATATCATCTTGTTGACTACCTTTTTTCGGTTTTTCAACAGCTACAGTTGGAGGCAATTTATAATGATCTGGGCCAAACAAATCTTTACCTGTACTTGCATCAATAAACGCATGACTAGGTTCTGGCTCATACACAAGATGGTACCCTTTTACTTCTTCTCCACTTTCATATTCACATGAGGAGTATGTTAAATCAGCAAATACAAGTCTTATATCTTGTCTAGCCTTGAGGTTATCTAAAACTGTGCTCTCATCAACAATTTCAATTGGCCATAACGGTTTTTCCTGTATACTTTTCCCTCCGTTATAACGGAAATTCACAACATTACCTGAAGGATGAACTCGCACAACACACCCTGTATCCGGCAATGGATATCCATTCACTTCCTGCATATAATTTATTTCTTTCCAACCACGCCAGTCGTCCTTAACAGTTACATATGTATAAAACTCTAATCCTTCTTTTGTATATTTTTTTATAAATGCATTTGCAATTTCTTTTGCCTTATTCTCCTCTATCACTTCTTTATCACTCGAAAAATAATTTTCATCATCTATCCTGAATTCAAATAGATTACCAGTATGCCTATTTAATGAAATTTGTATCTGTTTCTCCTCATCCTCTTTATGCCCCCACCATAATAAATGATAAGGATCATCCACTCCTTCTTGATCATCTACAACAAGCCTATATTCATCTGGAATTTCAATAATATGAGCCACTTGCTCTTTTCTTTCTTTATCTTTTGGATTCATCATACCCTCTCCCTTATTACAATTTAAGGTGATTATAACAAACAAAACCAAAAGTCATTAGCAAAAAGACAAAAAGCTGAAACAATTAGTTCATACGAATTTCACATGAATCTATTACTATAAGAATTGTACATAGTGAAATTACTAACAATGACGTTTATTCATATATAATTTCATTTGAAAGGGGTTGAAAAGATGAAAACTAAATATCGCTTTATGATCTCATCATTTGCTGCTTGTGCCTACATGATTTGGTGTTTAGTATAATAACAACTTCACTTGTAAATAAGAAAAGGTGTGTATAGAAATGGAATATAACCAATCAACAGTTAACTACTGGAAAGCTTTTGTATTACCTTATACATTTGCTTTAGAAGAGTTAAAAACTAAATTTGAAATTATGAACCGGGAAGCTCAATTTTTAGAAGACTACAACCCGTTTGAACATATAAAAACAAGACTTAAACAACCCGAAAGTATCATTAGGAAGCTTGAGCGTAAAAACTTATCACCAACAGTTGAAAATGCTCAAACACAATTACAAGATATTATTGGCATCCGTATTACATGTTGCTTTGTAGAAGATATTTATCATTTAAAAGAAGTTATTGAAAATCGTGGAGACATGGAAATTGTAGAAGTAAAAGATTATATTGCTAATCCAAAAGGAAATGGCTATAAAAGTTTGCATATGATTATTAAATATCCATTGTCACTAAATTCTGGTACGAAAGATGTCTTTGCAGAAATTCAATTACGTACACTTGCCATGGACTTTTGGGCAAGTTTAGAACATAAACTTTACTACAAATATGAAGGAAATATACCTGACTATTTGAAAGATGAACTACATGACGCTGCTATGAAAGCTGAAGAACTCGATAATAAGATGGCAACAATCCGTCAAGATATTGATGACATTGAAGCGTGTTCAAATCAAATTTTATTACCACTTTAAAAAGGTTCTCTCCTATGAGAACCTTTTTTATCTCACCTAACTCCCACCTCAAAATTCTGCGAATGCGAGGGAGTCGGGCTGCCCGTAAAAGCCCGATTGGTGAAGGCCAATAATCAGTGGGGGATGGACAAAACCCCCACTGATTAAAGTTTCACTTTATTTCTTCTCTATCGTACGAACCTCTTCAATCTTCCACCCATCTTCTTCTTTTCCAAGTGCATACTGGATTTTCTTCTGAAGAGTAACCCCTCCATCTACTTCTTTTTCCGCCGTTTCAACAATAACAAGCCCACCTTTAAGAGCTTTCATATTCATATGTTCTAATTCTATTTTCTTATTCCCCTTTTGAAATGCCGCTTCCTTTTGTGTTTTTAAGTCTTCAGCACTAGGCATCTTCTTTGAAAATAACTCCATATGTTCAGCAAGATTTTTTTCATTCGTCGTCCGTACAAATGCCTCAATAACATCTTGAATGGATTTCTCTTCTTCTTTCGTTATATGTACCTTTTCCTCAGTTTTTTCAGCAGATTTTTGTTCTATATTATTCTCTTGAGATTGACATCCAACTAGCAATAATACAAATACTAGAAGGAATCTTAATTTACCTAAGAAAACTCCCATCTTTCCATCTCCTAAAAAGAAAAGTGAGGCATTTCGCCTCACTTTCATTTATAATTAGCGTCTTCCTTTATTCGGGTCGCCGCCGCCAACAATGTCAAAGACACGTTTAGCTATATTTGTATTCTCTTGAACGCCAGAGAATAAGTATTTACCTGGTCCGAATGCATATACGTTCACATCTTCACCTGTATGTCCACCCGTTGTCCAACCTGTAACCGAACGCTTATTGAAGATATCTTCAATTGCATTATCAATCTTTGTTACATCTTTTGATGGAGCTATATCATTTACAGCTTTAATTTCTTCTGGTGTTAATTGTAGATTAATATACTTTTTCAATGTTTCTTCTACATTTGCACCTTTTACAATCTCATTTGCCATAAAGTCTGGCGTACGTTTCGCAGCTTTAATCGGATCTACTTTAAAATTATACTCACCATTCGCACCTAAAGATAATCCTCCAGTAGCATGGTCTGCAGTTGCAACAACTAATGTGTTCTTATCTTTTTTCGCAAACTCAATTGCTGCTTTAAACGCTTTTTCGAAGTCTTCCATTTCACTCATTGCACCGACAATATCATTATCATGTCCAGCCCAATCAATTTGACTACCTTCGACCATTAAGAAGAAACCATTTTTATTTTTGTTCAAGCGCTCAATCGCGGTATTTGTCATCTCTTCTAATGAAGGTGTTTTGTCATTACGGTCAATCATTTTGTCTAAACCACCTGGTGCAAATAAGCCAAGAACTTGATCGCTTTTATCATTTAATAATTGATTACGATCTGTTACATAACTATAACCAGACTTCTTAAACTCTTCTGTAAGATTGCGGTCTTTTCTAACAAAGTTATTTACGCCACCGCCAAGCATAACATCTATTTTATGCTTACCTTTAATTTTCTCATCAAAGTAATCATTTGCAATTGCATCCATATTTTTACGACTAATATCATGTGCACCGAATGCAGCTGGTGTTGCATGCGTAATTTCAGATGTTGCAACGAGTCCCGTTGACTTCCCTTTTTCTTTCGCTTGCTCCAACACTGTTTTCACTTCAGCTTTATCATTATCAACTGCAATTGCTGCATTATATGTTTTTATACCTGCTGACATCGCAGTTGCTGCCGATGCAGAGTCTGTAATATTTTCATGTTCATCTTCTGGATATGTTTTTTGTGTCCCTACAAGATGTTTATCAAACTCTGTAGATTCCATCTCAAATGTTTTTGGATTATCTTTCATATAGCGATGAGCTGTCATATATGAAGGTCCCATACCATCCCCAATTAATACAATGACATTTTTAATCTTTGCATTGCTTCCATTCTCATCTGCATTAACCTCACTAGAACGCGTAAAATTCCATGTCGCTACCGAAGTAACTGCTAACGACGCCACCACTGCAAATGGCCATGCTTTTTTTACAAACTTTTTCACTGTCTTGTCCCCCTAATTAGGTTATTCATTTCCCACTATTCAATCTAATAGAAGACTATTAAGATAAAAGTAGTTATATGTAAATTTTTTGTTAACTTATGTAAATATCAGTTATAATTTGTATAACTTTATCCTTTCATATCAAGCATAATGCCCTTTACAAACTAAATATAAACAAATTGGATTTCTTTTAACGTAAATCTATTACTTTACATTTTGTAACATTCCGTTCTCTACTTTTTTTCTAATTTGAATAGAAATGTGGTGAATCTTTATGGAAACAGTAAAACTAGACAAATCTACCATTCCAAATTTACTCTCTCTTTGCGAATCTATCGGATGGTTACAACATGAAGCCTTTATGAAAGAACAATTCCATATGTATCTTTCAATTGGTACAATTTTTGGCTATGTACATGAAAATAAACTTATTGCAGCTGGAGGGGTATTTCCATTTGATCGTGGATTTTCTTCTATCGGTATGTTAATCGTACATCCTGATTTTCAAAGACAAGGAATCGGCCGTATTTTGCTAAACAACAGTTTAACTCTAGCTCATTCATCGCTTCCTATTCTGCTCATTGCAACAAAAGCTGGCGAACCCTTATATGAATCTTATGGATTTCAATCAATAACAACAATTCATCGTTTTGAAAAACAAGCAGCTCATATAAGTACAAATTCTTTTCCCATAAAACAAATTCAGCAATCCGATCTTCAATCTCTCATTTTTCTTGATCAAAATGCGACTGGTGCATATCGTTCTAAGCTTTATTCATCACTACTATCGAGAGCAACTTACTCCTTTAAAATAGAACGGGATAATCAAATAGATGCTTTTGCTTTATGCATACAAAAAGGAGATGTACTATGTATCACTCCGCTTATTTCAAAAAAAGAAAAAGACTCTATTCAGTTATTAGAAATGATTTGTAAATCGTGGAATGGGACGATACGCATTGATGTTCCGCACTCACAATTCATATTCCGCCAATTTCTTCAAACAGCAGATTTCCAGGAAACGCTCCTTTCACCTCTTATGATAAAGAATGGTAATCAACTTCCTGGAAATCGTAATATGCTATTTGCTATGATAGATGCAGCGTTATGTTAGAAAGGGGACAACTAATTGAAGCGACTTAGCTATTTTATGGCGAGCTGTCTGACTCTTACATTACTAGTAGGATGTAGTGCAGCAGAAAAGCCCGTAGAACAAGTAAAACAAGTAAAAAATACAATTACCGCGAAATTAACTACAGAAGAAAAAATGGTTGAAATAGATGGACAAACTATTTACTTTAAGCAAATTGGCAGCAAGAAACCACCTTTACTTATGATTCATGGATTTGGTGGATCATCAGATGGATTCCAAAAGATTTATTCTGATTTAGCAAAAGATCATACAATTATTTCTGTGGATGCTTTAGGATTTGGGCGTTCATCTAAACCGATGGACTTTTATTATTCCTTTCCAACTCATGCTAACTTATATTATAAGTTAATGAAAAAACTAGGTTATGATACATTCGCAATACTTGGTCACTCCATGGGCGGAGAAATTTCTCTTAATTTAACATATTTATACCCTGAAGCAGTTACCCACCTTATTTTAACTGATGCTACAGGCGGCCCTCATACGTTCGTTAATAAACAAGGTTCACCAAAACCAAAGTTGTCGACTGATTTAAGTGCCGTTTCTTCTATTGCAGATTATGATGAGAGCAAAGTTAAATTCAAGCGTAATGATGAAGAGCATTATAATAAAATGAAATTATGGCCTAGGCGTCTTCAAATCAATGCAAATGAAATCAAGCAACCAACTTTAATTATATGGGGAAGAAATGATAGTAGCGTTTCTTGGAAAGAAGGAGAAACTTATCATCAATTCTTAAAAAACAGCACTTTCCATATTATTGAAAAGGGTTATCATGCTCCATTTCGTCAAGAGCCACAAGAATTTGTA
Source organism: Bacillus sp. MYb209 (assembly GCF_002975175.1). Taxonomy (GTDB): domain Bacteria; phylum Bacillota; class Bacilli; order Bacillales; family Bacillaceae_G; genus Bacillus_A. Next base: position 181,529 of record NZ_PCNZ01000002.1, on the reverse strand, counting down.
GGGTATGTAAAAGATTTCTTCGAGAAAAATCCTATAAGTGCTGAAAAATAAACGGGTATCTCATTTTGAGATACCCGTTTTCATATATTAAGCAGCTTGCTTTTGGCGTTTTTGAGTTTTTGATCCTAATACTTTCGGTATAACGAAGCCATCAATTCCAAGTTTTCCAGCATTCATACCAGAAACAAGAACGAACATGGCTAAGATAACCATTTCAGGGTTTACACCAATTGACCCACTAAACATATAGGAAAAGTTCATTACAAGACCGAAAAAGACCGCTGTTTTTGTTAAACAGCCCACAATTAAACCAATTCCGACTAAAATTTCTCCCCACGTCACAAGTGTATTAAATAGATCAACGTTTGGAATTGCAAAATCTTGTAAGAATGATGCCCACCAAGATTGAACAGCTGGTTGTGCTCCTTTAGATTTTTCAATTGCACCTTGTAAATAACCAGTTGCATCGAAGCCTTTTCCTTGTAGTTTACCGATTCCAGCCATTACCCATGTGTAACCAAGATACACTCGAATTATCGCTAATACAAAAGAAACTGCTTTGTTTTCTCTTAAAAATTGAATAATCATATCTTCCTCCTAAAGTTGTAATTAATTCAGTTACAGATAATATAATAACATTAGTTACTTACTTTTAAAATTTTAATTATGAATAATTTGTGACATGCGTAAAAAACATTAAATACTAACGTATATATAGTAACTTTTATTACCTGTAAAAACTTGAACATATCATACCACAGCTGATAATCATTTTCATTGAAGAAAATGTAAAAAAACTGTGAGTTAAATATGAAACGCATTCATTCGAATATAAAATAAATGCGTTTCATATTGTTTATATACTCGAAATGTACATGTCTCCTCATCGATTAATCTCGATTCTCGAACAGCTTCTTCTAACGTTTTGTCATGGTTAATAAGCCTGTAAAATAAGCGTATTGTAAACATAAGTGCTACATTTCCATCTACATAATCTATCGATCTAACATGCGATTTTACATCATTATGTAAAATCGATTCTACTAGTTTCAACTCCCCAAACTTACACCAACCATTTACAATATGTGTAATATGCAATTTTGCATATTACTTAATTTCCGCTACACCAAAGTATCCTCTCGGCTCATTTAAGTCGTACACATCTTCTCCTAACTCTTCCATTACAAATTCCCCCTCCTATAAGTCCATTTCATATATACCCGTTTCTTTCAAAAAATGAGCTCTAGTTAAAGCGACTTTCTGTAAATATTGCCTATACGCTGTAATTGTTCCATCATGTGAAACGATACAAATTTTTTCTGCTTTTAACTGATAGCACCAATGCAGAAATTCATCTACTATTTGCTGAAATTCCTTCTCTGAGATGATATTGATCCCCTCATTCCATAACAATTCATTTCTACTTTCTTCTAATGAAAAATGTGGAAATAAATTTTCTATTATCTTTCGATCTAACAATTGATCGCACGGTAATGTTTTGGCGGATTCCCGATAAGGAAAAATACGCGGGGATATATATGGGTGAACAATTTTTTGACAAGTAACTTCCGCACTCCATATTGTCGCAGTTTGTAAAGTTCGAAGTGTAGGACTAGCGATTAATATATCCTTTTCTTGTAATGGTACATCGCACTGAAGCAATTTAGCCTGCTTCTTTCCCACGCCCGTCAATGGCGGATTCACCGCTTGTAAACTTAATGGTAAATCTTTCGTATGCTCACCTTCACCATGCCGAACAAAGACAAGTTTCATTCTCCTCTTCCTCTCACTAGGAAATAGTCTCACATATTTCCTCCCTATTTTTTTCTTTACTCCTGCTATTTTAAAAAGCAAGATGTAAAAAGTATTTGCCATCAACATTTGGAAAACATTACAATTATATATGTAAAATTTTTTTACAAGAAGAGGAGGATTACAAATATGAAATGGATTATCTTCTTTATCGGAATGATCATATGGGGATACATAAATGGCTTTTTTAATAGTGATAAAACTGCTAATCCTTGGATTACAGATGATGAGCGTGAAACAAAAATTAAGCAAAAAGCAATTATTGCAAGCTGGTCTGGTGTTTTTATATTTTGTATCATTAACCTCTTAAACAAATGGTTAGGTTTAGGAACGAGCGATACATCACCTTACTTACCAGATCCTGTCGCAACTATTTTAAAAGAAAATGTAGAGTTACAAGTTTTACTTATGTTATTCATTACGTATGGACTATTTTACTTATACTACCGAAGAAAACTAAGCGCTTAACTTTTATCTCATGATTATCCTCCTAAATGGTTATAGTAACTAGGACGCAATGAAAAAAGGAGAGATATAAAAATGAGTAACTCAAATGACTTTTTAGATACATTACATGAAAAACAAGCAAAAGATGAACAAAATAGAAAGCGCCAAGGGAACGGAAACCCTGCGAAAAAAAAGCCAAATAAAACACATAAATAACATTAAAAACCTTGCCTAAAAATTATATTTTAGGCAGGGTTTTTTACTCGTCTTTAACCGAAACGACATCTTCCCAATTCCATTTCTCATAATACCACTCTGGTACATCTATATTTTCAATCCACTTCTTTTCATGTTTTCCATCGTTATGAGCAAGCCATACATCAGCTTTCTTACGATTTGAACGGAGCCACATTAATTGGTTGCTCTTCTTAATAAAAATAGGGCTATAATCGCCTTGGCTATTTGATGGCTTTGTAATTTGATGTTGTTCATCGTTTATACTATTTACTTCATATAAAGATGGTAGTGGTCTTTTTTCTAGAGGGACCGATAGCTCTGCTTCCTTTGCCCCTGAAACGATAATTATATTATCGTTCTTCCATGTGAAATCCCAATCAACATAGCCTTTTGGAGTAAATGTATTTTGCTGGAGAGCCGGCAATTCTTTTATTTTTAAATGCTTATTCTCTAAAGCAACTCTCCCGCTTCCTTCAATATAGGCTAATATATTTTTTGATGGCGCCCATTTGAACCATTGTGTGTTTAATAACATTTGATCTACATTTTCAAAACGACTGCCATCTGATCGAATTAAGCAAAGTGTATTACTATCCGCTGACAAAGAAGCTGTTGGTACTGCCAAAAACGAAATCCATTTTTGATTTGGTGACCACTTAAATCCACTTCCAACTAATGCTAAAAAGTCATCATGCTCATTCGGTAGTGCATATAAATGTTTCATCTTATGAGGATTCATATTTGCATCCTTTTGTATTTCATATAACTGAGCACCTGTCCATCCTGTTGGAAGCAAGTACGCTTCTGATGATACAAGAAACTTCTTACCATCAGGATACCATGCATAATCACCTACACCATTGGCTACATTTTCAAAATCTGCTTTCTTTTTTTCAGCATCAAATATATTTAATGTCCGTGCAAATACAAAGGCAATTATATTCTCTGTTGGTGACCATTGATAATTCGATGCTTCTGATTGAGATGGTGTAACTTTCTTTCCATCTTTCAGCCGATACAGTTCCAAATGATTCCGCTTCTTTCCTTTTGCATATGCAAGCCATTCTCCATTATGTGACCATTTCGGCCCTGTTATGTACTCTCCTTTTGTAATTTGTTTTTCTTTCTCACCGACTTTAATCCATAGATTATGATTACGAATAAAAGCAACTTTCACTCCATTATTTTCTGCGCTAGTAATAGTAACTGAACATAAAAACATGAACAACAATACGTTACCACTTACTATGAGCCTTTTCATAACACCCCTCCATTTCTCTCATAGCATTCCTCACTTTCCACCTACAATATGTGAAAACTATACATTCGTTCCTATAATTAACGACGAAAATGTAATATTTATTTTCAGAAAATTGGCACTTTTTATTAGAGGGAGTTTCAATGAAGAAAACTACATCTACACTATTAAGTATGGCGCTCGTCTTTTCGAGTTTTGGAGCTTTAAGCGCCCATGCTGAGTCACTGCAAAAAGAGAAGCAATTTAGTCCACAGTTAAAAGCGAATATTGAACAATGGGGAGAAAACAAAATCGCGCAAAATGTTGAAACAAAAACATCAAAAGAAATTTCAGTCATTGTAGAATTGCAGCATGCTCCGGACCTAAAAAATAGCAATGTGCAATCATACCATGCTCAACTAAAAAAGGCGCAAGAGGATACAACAAAGAAAATTAAAGAAAAAGCACCGAAGGCAACGATAAAAGAAACGTATAGTACGTTATTTTCTGGATTCTCTATTTCTATCCCAGGAGATCAAATTGCTGCTTTAGCTGCTTTACCTGAAGTAAAAGCAATTTATCCGAACTTAACATATAAATTACATGAAACATCAAAAAGCGCTACTAACGAAGAAGCACCAAATATCGGCGGACCGACAATTGGTGCACCTGAAGCATGGAATTTAAAAGATCCCTCTGGCAAACCTCTTGATGGAAAAGGGATGAAAGTAGCTATTATCGATTCAGGTGTAGACTATACGCACCCTGACTTAAAAGCAAATTATATTGGTGGATATGACACAGTCGATGAAGATAACGATCCAATGGACGGTAACGTACATGGTACCCATGTAGCTGGAATTATTGCTGGTAATGGAAAAGTTAAAGGCGTTGCTCCAAACGCTTCTATTCTAGCCTATCGTGTTATGAATGACGATGGTACTGGTACGACCGAAGATATTCTTCAAGGTATTGAGCGCGCTATTCAAGATGGTGCCGATGTTTTAAATCTATCTCTCGGTCAAGATTTGAATGTACCTGATCAACCTGTAACAATGACGTTAGAGCGTGCAGCGAAACTTGGTGTTACTGCAGTCGTTTCAAATGGAAATGACGGGCCAAAACCTTGGTCTGTTGATGCTCCTGGTAATGCAAGTAGTGTCATCTCTGTTGGAGCATCTACAGTTTCTATTCCATTTCCAACATTCCAAGTAGCTGGTTCTAATAAATCTTATCAAGGGTTACCGTTATCAAAATCCGATTTCCAAGTAGGCAACGATGCTCAGCTTGTATATGTTGGCTACGGTAATCCGAGTGATTATGCTAAACAAGATGTGAAAGGTAAGTTCGCCCTTGTCTTACAAGGAACTTCAAGCACGTTAGTAAAAGCAGAGCAAGCGAAACAAGCCGGCGCTCTCGGTGTGTTATTAATTTCTAACGAAAAAGAAATTAATATTATGCCAGAATATTTTGCACGTGAAAATCTAGCTGTTCCAGTAATGCAGTTATCAAATACAAATGGCGAAGAGTTAAAAACTTTAATTATAAAACGAAAGAAAAATATAAAAATTGGACAACCAAAGCAAAACGAACTTATTGGTAACTTTAGTTCAAGAGGACCATCACAAGGCAGTTGGCTAATAAAGCCTGATATTGTTGCACCTGGAGTACAAATTACTAGTACAGTACCAAGAGGTGGCTATGAATCTCATAATGGGACAAGTATAGCTGCGCCGCAAGTAACAGGAGCGATTGCTCTATTGCGTCAAATGCATCCTGATTGGACGACAGAACAATTAAAAGCATCTCTTGCCAATACTGCAAAAACATTAAAGGATGTCAATGAAAATACATATCCTGTCATGGCACAAGGATCTGGTTTAATTAACATTCCAAAAGCAGCCCAAGCAGACGCACTAGTGAAACCAAACAATGTAAGTTTTGGCCTTATTAAACCGAATAGCGGCAAAGTAAAACTAACACAAAATATTACGCTACAAAATCTTTCTAACAAAAAGAAAAACTTTTCAACTCGCATTGAATTACTAGATACAAAAACAAAAGTCCAGACTTCTTTCCCTTCTTCTATTAGCATTAAACCGAATAGTAACATCGAAAAGCCTTTTACTATTACTGTAGATAGCTCCTTACCACAAGGTGTATATACAGGAAATCTATATGTAAAAGAGCAAGGGAAGACTGAAGAAATGCGTATTCCATTTACATTTAGCATTGATCCGAAAGAATACAAACGTATTGACGGCCTTGAAATCGTTAATTCTACTTTCAGTCCAAATAATGACAGGATACTAGATGACAACCTGATCAATTACTATTTAGTTACACCAGTTGAAGATGTAACGTTTCATGCTAATTTAATTACGAAAGACCGAGTGACATATCAAGGTATGGTGTATCAAGGTAAAAACGAAACACCTGGTTATAAATCTTTCAAATGGAATGGTACAAAAACTGATGGATCCCCTCTACCTGATGGCTTATACCAAATCGAAGCTGTTGCTTCTAATTCTGGAGGAGAGACGAAACAAACAGGAGCTGTGTTTGTCGACCGCACTGCACCGAAATTAACACACGAAGTTGATCAAGAAAACCTCGTAATTAGAGGTAAAGTAGATGATATACTTTTAGATTGGATGACAGAATCCGGATGGGTTGCTCCAGGACATCCAGTAACGATACAGTATGAAATTAATGGAAATGGCGTATGGGAGAACGCATTCCTGAACCCATGGGAGAAAAACTATGACATTTATTTCGATCGTAGTCAATTACAACAAGGAAAGAATACAATTCACATTGTAGCAACTGATGCAGCTGGAAATAAATCTGATTTAAACGTTGATTTAGAAGTGAAATAATAAAATTATTGTTGACAAGCTTTTAAATATAGTTTTATAATACAAAACATAGTTTAGTTGAACGAATTATATATCGGCTTTGAAGGAATACTAGTAGCGACTTATATCCCTGTTTCAGAGAACTGATGGTTGGTGCGAATCAGTACACATACAAGCGTGAATTACAATTCTGGAGCTTCTTTCCCGTAGTGCACATAATGCATGAAGAGAAAGACGGAGTTTTCCGTTATCTTAAAGTGAGTGGTAAACAATTTTTCTGTTTACAATTAGGGTGGTACCGCGATTTTTATCGTCCCTATCGGATTTTCCGATAGGGGCTTTTTTGCGTCCTTCCCTTTTATACAATTTCATATATACGCGTTGAAAGAATCGCAGTAGTATATTATATCCCTGTTACAGAGAGCTAGTGGTCGGTGGAAATTAGCACATATATAAGTACGAATTACAATTCTGGAGCTTCTTTTTCGTAGTGCTTGTACGCATGAAGGAAAAGACGGAGTTTTTCCGTTATCATTAATTGAGATGTAAGTATATTTTCCGCTTACAAATAGGGTGGTACCGCGATTTTTTCGCCCCTATCGGATTTTCCGATAGGGGCTTTTTCTATTTCTCACAGAAACAAATGTTAAATAATTCCGAATCTTATGATAAAATTTTATAAGCGCTTACAATTATAAAAGGAGGTGGTGCAATCTATACGAACCGGTATTCATTTTTATAGAGAAAAAGGAGGATGTCTAAATGACAAAGAAAACAGAAATTCCATCACATTTAAAACCATTCGTATCCACACAGCATTATGATCAATACACGCCGGTGAATCACGCTGTTTGGCGTTATATTATGAGACAAAACCATAGCTTTTTAAAAGATGTTGCTCATCCATCCTATGTTAACGGACTACAATCATCTGGTATTAATATAGATGCAATTCCAAAAGTAGAAGAAATGAATGACTGCTTAGCACCAAGCGGCTGGGGAGCTGTAACGATTGACGGACTTATTCCCGGCGTAGCATTCTTCGATTTTCAGGGGCACGGATTACTACCAATCGCAACAGATATTCGTAAAGTAGAAAATATCGAGTATACACCTGCTCCTGATATCGTTCATGAAGCAGCAGGACACGCACCGATTTTACTTGATTCTACATATGCAAAATATGTGAAGCGCTTTGGACAAATTGGAGCGAAAGCTTTCTCAACAAAAGAAGAACATGAGGCTTTTGAAGCTGTTCGTACATTAACGATTGTAAAAGAAAGCCCGACTTCTACACCTGAAGAAGTTGCAGTTGCTGAAAATACTGTAATCGAAAAACAAAACTTAGTTTCTGGTTTATCAGAAGCAGAACAAATTTCACGTCTTTTCTGGTGGACAGTGGAATACGGATTGATTGGAAATATAGACGATCCAAAAATCTACGGTGCTGGTCTCCTTTCTTCTGTTGGTGAAAGCAAGCATTGCTTAACAGATGCTGTAGAAAAAGTTCCATTCTCAATTGAAGCTTGCACAGGGACAACTTATGACGTGACAAAAATGCAGCCACAGCTCTTTGTTTGTGAATCATTTGAAGAGTTGACTGAGGCACTTGAGAAGTTCTCTGAAACGATGGCATTCAAAACAGGTGGCACAGAAGGATTAGAAAAAGCAATTCGCTCCGAAAACCATGCTACAACTGAGCTAAGTAGCGGATTACAAATTACCGGTACATTTACAGAGACAATTAAAAATGATACTGGTGAAGTCATTTACATGAGAACAAATACACCAACTGCATTAGCAATTAATCATAAACAATTGGTGAATCACTCTACATCTGTACACAAAGATGGATTTGGTACACCGGTCGGATTACTAGATGGTAATATCGCATTAGAAGATTGTACAGAAGAAAAGTTACAGTCATTAGGCATTATAATTGGAAATAGTGCAGAGTTTACTTTTGCAAGTGGGATTCATGTAAAAGGAACAGTAACAGATATCGTAAAAAGCGATAAGAAAATTGCTCTTATCTCCTTTATAGATTGTACAGTTACTTATAAAGACCGTTTATTATTTGATGCTTCATGGGGCGCATTTGATATGGCTGTTGGTTCAGCAATTACTTCCGTATTCCCAGGTGCCGCAGATGCAGCAGCATTTTTCCCATTGGATGAAGAAGTACAAGAAATTCCTGCTCCACTTGTACTGAATGAACTTGAACATATGTATCAAACAGTTCGAGATATTCGAGGTGAAGGTATTTTACACGACGCACATGTCGATCAATTAATAGCAATTCAAGAAGTATTAAATACATTTTATCCGAAAGAATGGTTGCTTCGTCTTGAAATTTTAGAATTGCTTTTAGAGCATAACAAAGGACACGAAACATCAACAGTTTTATTAAAGCAACTTTCTACTTTCACAACTGACGAAGCTGTAACACGCCTTATTACTAACGGGCTTGCATTACTTCCAATAAAGGATGTGAAAAATGATGCTACGATTAACTGACGAAGAAGTACATGAGGAATTAGCGAAGTTAGATAAATGGGTAGTGAAAGATGAAAAATGGATTGAAAGAAAATATATGTTTTCCGACTACTTAAAAGGAGTCGAATTTGTCTCTGAAGCCGCCAAACTATCAGAAGATCATAATCACCACCCATTTATCCTTATCCAGTATAAAGCAGTCATTATTACTTTGTCATCATGGAATGCAAAAGGCTTAACAAAACTAGACTTTGATCTTGCAAAACAATTTGATGAACTATTTTTACAAAATGAAAAAGCTATTATAAGAAAGTAAAAAAAGAGAAGCCTTTAATTAGGCTTCTCCTTTTACTTTAAAATGTATACAATGTCCAAACGGATCCTTGGCCTGTAATATTCCATCTTTATACGTAGCAACTACGCCAATATATTTTAAGCTTTCACACACTTGCTCTTTTTGTTTTTCATCTGCTAGTATAATTGTGAAATATTTTAAGCCAACGGAATTTGGCATTTGCGGTGGTATCCCTTCACCTTGCCATGTATTTAAACCGATATGGTGATGATAACCACCAGCTGATACGAACAACGCTCCATTACGAGCTGGGATCGTTACATCAAAACCTAAACCATCGACATAGAAGCGTTTCGCTTCTTCTAAGTCAGCTGCATGGAAATGAATATGCCCCATCACAGTACCAACTGGGAAGCCGTTCCATGTACTTCCTTGCTGCAATAATTCTTCACCAGCTAATGGGTTACTAACAAATGGTAGCTCTCCATTCTCATCACGCCAAACTTCTTTTTGGCGATCATGATAAATTTCAATCCCGTTTCCATCTGGATCAGCTAAATAAAGAGCTTCACTAAAGTAATGGTCGGCTCCGCCGTGCAGTGGATATACCATCTCTACAAGATGACGAAGAATGTTCGCTAAGTCCTGTCTGTTTGGTAATAAAATTGCGTAATGATATAACCCTGTTCTCCCTCTTTGCTTTGGTAAAGCTTCTTTCTTTTCTTCAATGATAAGGAGTGGTTCTTCATTTTCATTCCCAAATGTAACGACTGTTTCCTCTTCTTTTAGCACTTTCATACTTAATACTTCTGTATAAAACTCTAGTGATTTCTTTATATTTGATACGTATAAATGAACAACACCAAGTGTTGTTTCGGGATGAAGTTGAAAGCTCATCTTGTTATACCCCCATTTAAATTAGTTCTTCTTTGACATTTTCTCTTTTAAGAAATTATCTACAAAACCATCAGCTTTCGCAACAAATAAGTACGCACCCATCGCTAACAATGCAAGTTCTAATTCGAAGCCAGGATTTTTTCCATCTCCTAATAAACCAGCTGACCATTTCACTTTTACAATTGCTCCAACCATAACAAGTGCAAATAATAATCCAATATATCTTACACCTAAACCTAGAATTAACAATAGACCACCAACTAATTCCACTGTTGCTACACCGTATGCAAGTCCTCCTGGTAAACCAATGCTTGTGAACCACCCTGCAATATTGTCAATTCCCGATTGGAATTTTGTTAAACCGTGCATAAAGAACGTTACCCCTAACACGATACGAATAATTAAGTTACCAATATGTTGATTCATTTCTTTCTCTCCTTTGCAGTTTTGTTATACAAAACTTTTATTCACATTACAAAACATACACTAATTATTTTTATTCGTCAATTCATTTTTCATGAGAAAAAATATATTTTTTTTGCTATGATACAAATAGTTGTTTACAAAAAGGAGCATGATTTTATGAATATCGGTTCTGCGATTCGTGAAATTCGTCAACGTAGAGGAATTACGATTGCCCAAATTTGTGAAGGAACAGGTCTTTCTAAAGGCTTTATGAGTCAGGTTGAAAACAATAAAACATCACCATCTATCTCAACTTTAGAAATGATCGCTAATTTTTTAAATGTTCCCCTTCCATATTTATTGTTAGAACAAAAAGATCGTTTGAAAATTGTAAAAAAAGAAGAGCGTAAATACAGTGTGTATGGAAAAGATGAACAAAGAATTGAGCATGTTGCGGAGCAAGGTGGCCTTCGCCTAAATCTCGTAGAAATTTCTGCCGGATTCCCGAAAGAAAACTCGCCAAATGCTCATGAAGGCGAAGAGTGTCATCTTGTATTACGCGGAAAACTAGAAGTTCAACATGGTGAAGATATTGCAATTGTAGAAGAAGGTGATTCTTTCTCCTGGAATGCATGCGTTCCTCATATTGTTCGTAATATAGGTGAGGAATCTGCGCTATTACTTATCTCTAGTCATGCGGAAAATCGAAAACGAGTTTACTAATTGATAAAAAAGAAGCCTGTTTCGTAACAGGCTTCTTTTTTATTCCCTTATAATTCCATAACTTGTCCCAACTAGTACGGTCTTTTCATGTTGATTGCGATAAACTGACTCAATTGAAACTTTTTTATATCCTTCCATTTGCTCAATATTTGTTAATGTTAATTCACAAGTAATCGTATCACCTGTAAAAACTGGTCTAATGAACTCACTTACTAATTCCCTCGCTATGTAATGTAACTCTTCTCCTACTTTCGTACCAATGCTAGCAGTCAATAGACCATGAACCATTAATCGTCCATTCTCATCATATTCCATATGATGTCTACCTTTATCGCCTGTAATATTTGCAAATTCAAAAACTTCTTCCTCGGTAAACCTTCTTTCGTATTTAAATACATCCCCAACTTTTACATTCATTTTTATCCCCCGTTTAATAAACTGAATTTTCTTTTATTTTATCACAAAATAAGTCTCAGTTCAGTTTATATTATTAAACTAGCGATCCTTTTTCTTCACTACCTTATAATTTTATCGATGCCCATCCTTTTTTGCCACTTGATACCCATAATACGCACATGTTCCATTTCTTGATAACTCTCTTACTTCAAAACCACAACTTCTATAAAAATCAAAATTGTTAGCGGATGTATGCGCAAACCAATCGCCATGCGGAAGCTTTTGTAAACAAAGTGCTACAAGTTTCTTACCTAACCCTTTTCCCCTATACTCACACTTCACAACTAAATTTACTATGTTAGCAACCATGATTTGATCAGAAATCACTCTAACCATCGCGACCATTTCTTCTTCATCCCAAATTGTGAAAGCCCATGTTGAATTTTCAAATGCAATCGTAAACTTTTCAATTTGCCAAGAAGGGATATTATCATTACTCCAGCCAGCATCTTCAAATAATGTCTTAATCGCATATGCTGGTACACCGTTCGTTCCTTCACGAATAATTAGTCCATTATGATAAATATACATGTAATCCCTCCTTTATTTTTTATATACCATTCTCCCAAAAATGTAATTCACCTTTTTCATCCAACCCGCTTAATGGAATAAACGAGAACATCCATCTCATGAAATGAGGTTGTTTTCTCATAACTAAGCCCTGTTTTTCTAGCAACAAATATTGAAGCTGGGTGGTTCGGATTAATAAGTGAAATTAATTTATTCATCTGTAATGCTTGAAAACCATAGTCTCGAAATGCTGCCGCAGCCTCTTTCGCATACCCTTTCCCCCAATACTTAGGAAGTAGCCAATAGCCAATCTCAATTTCCTCCTTTCCATCTACCTTCTGCTTGACAAGCCCTGCATGACCAATTCGTATCCCTGTTTCCCTTTCAATCATTACAAATAAACCGAGACCATTTTTATAATTTGGAAGTACCCTCTCCTCCAAACTTTTTTTACATTGCATATATGTTTTTAACGTTCCATTTCCAATATAGCGCATTACCTTCTCATCCCCCCATAAAGAAGCATAAAATGGTAAATCATCCATTGTATATTTGCGAAATTGTAAGCGATCTGTATGGAACATCCTTTTATTCACTCCCATCATTTTGAACCTCATTACATAACTATATATTTCAAACTTCGTAAGTGTTGAATAATTCATATCAAGAAAGGTTTCAAAAAGAAAGAAAATTCAATCTTATAAAGGTGTATTATATCAAAAAAAAGCAGTAGACAAAAGAGTGTCTACTGCATCCATATCATAACTAGTATTAAGAAAACTACAATTGAGGGGGTGTAGGATTTTCATATATACTAGATACTTATCCCGTTCTAACGGGCGGTAAACCTTCCAATCTTTTGAGTGGAAAGTTTACCGCACATAAGAACTTTTGCGGTCATTAAGAAAGCACTGTTAAGTATTCAAATACACGCTGAGCTTTTTCTCCACCCATGCGGGCATGTTGAAGTAGCGAGATGCCATGCGGGCCAGGTGCAAATAATGCTTCTGGTTGTACTACTAAAATAGCTTGTACGACTTCAAGTTCCCCAAGCATAGCCGCTGCAAAAATATCCATCCGAGCTCCCTTTTCTAGTAAATAAAGAGCAATATCTTTACGACCTACATGTGCCGCTGCTCCTAAGGCACTTTCCCAATCTGAGCCGCCCCAATTATAAGAAGCATGAAGTAAGCTAGGTGATTCGGCCAAAAGCTCCTGTACTATTTCTAAATCTCCGTGAGCTGCCATAACAAATTCTCTTACTAATTCAGCGGTAATACGTTCCTCTGTTTGCATCGCTCTTCTCCCTTTTCACAAATTCGTTTCGGTGTAAAAAATGGCTTGTCACTCCCTTGGAATATATCAACTTCAATTCCAAATACACGCTGAAACATTTGATGACATAATACTTCTTCTGGTACGCCATCATAATGTATTTCCCCTTGTTTTAATACGAGTAAACGATTGCTATATTGAGCCGCTTGGTTAATATCATGTAAAACCATTACAATCGTCATACCAAACTCTTCGTTTAATCGTTTAACAAGTTCCATTACTTCTAACTGATGAACGATATCTAAAAAGGTTGTTGGTTCATCTAATAGTAAGACATTTGTGCGTTGTGCAAGCGTCATTGCAATCCAAGCACGTTGCCTTTCTCCTCCTGATAAGGATTGTAAAAGACGATATTCATACCCTTCAAGCTTTGTAACAGATAATGCCCAGTCAACAATTTCTTCATCTTCTTTATTTAAGCGACTGCTCCATGATTTATGGGGCCCTCTTCCAAACTCTATTAGTTCTTTCACTGTTAAATCTAATTGATGATCATGCATTTGTGGTAACATTGCTAATTGCTTTGCTACATCAGCACTCTTCATCGTATAAATATTTTTCCCATCTAAAACGATTTCTCCTACACTTGGATTAAGTAGCCTTGCCATTAAGCGAAGTAAAGTAGATTTCCCCGATCCATTTGGGCCAATTAAACTAACGATTTCTCCAGCTTTAATATGTATATTCATATTTTTCATTTGAAATCTTTCTGAATGAGCGTAAGAAACTTCTTTAACGGAAAGCACGTTGTTTTCCTCCTCTATGAATTAAATATAAGAAGAACGGACCACCTAAGAAGGACAATAAAATACCAACTGGTAATTCGATTGGATCAAACCAACTTCTAGCTATCGCATCTGCAAAAACAAGTAATATTCCTCCGCCAAGGCATGATAATGGCAGCAAATATCTATAATCATTTCCGACTAATAAACGTAGCATATGTGGTACAACAAGACCGACAAATCCAATAAGACCAGAAACGCTAACTGCTATTCCAGCTAACATTGTACTTACTACTATTAAATAAAACCGACTTCTTTCCACGTTATACCCTAATAATTTGGCCATTTCATCCCCAAGCATTAATACTCGAATATGTTTAATACCGAAGAAAGCTAATATAATAGCGAATATCGCATAGTAAATAATCATATTTAAATGTGCCCAACTCACACCGCCAATACCACCAGCTAACCATGGTAAAACAGATTGCACTTTGTCGCTATGTAATAACATTAATGCTGAAGTCGCTGCACCGATTAAAGCATTTATCGAAACACCAACGAGGACGATTCTTGAAGCGGGTGCCCCCTTTTGCCATGATAAAGCATAAATGACCATTGCTGTAATAAAAGCTCCTAAAAAAGCTCCTAGCGGTAAAAATGCCATATGCTGTGGAAATAAAATCATGATTATTATTGCTACAAGGCCTGCTCCTGATGAAACTCCAATAATTCCAGGGTCTGCAAGAGGATTTCTCATAACCCCTTGCAGTAATGCTCCAGATGTAGCTAAACACGTTCCTACTATAAACCCAACGAGCACTCTCGGTATGCGAAGATCCCACACAATTCGATGAACTGTCGAACCTTCATCTTGTATACCCTCTATAATGTCTCGTAAAGAAAAAGATAAGCTCCCTGCAAAAAGACCGTAAAAAAGACCTAGAAATGTTAATACGACTAAAGTAACTGCTATTATCCATCTTTTCTTCGCAAAAGGATGTTCCTTTTCTCTTACTATTTCACTACTCTCCATACCTATCATTTCCTTACATCTTGTATACTTTTATACATAAAGTCCATCGCTTCTGTCACTTTTGTTCCAGGATTTGATCCAAATAAATCTGGTGGTAAAATAACAACACGATTTTGTTTTACTGCATCTAAATTTTTCCATGCTTCATTTTTCATCATTTCGCCTTCAAATGCTTTTTTCACGCTATTGGGATCTCCATGTGTAATTAAATAAATCACATCTGGATTTGCTTCAATAATACGTTCTACACTTAGCTGTGCATATTGCGGATACTCTTTCATTTCTGGAAAACTAGCTGCGATATTTTTCCCGCCCGTCTTTTCTAAAATATCCCCTGATAGAGATGTTGGTAATGCTGCTAAATAAGTGCCTGGTGCTCCATAAACTAGCAACGCTTTAATATCGCTCTTTTTCTCATATTTCTTCATTTGATCATTAATTTTTTGATTAAGCTCTTTTGCTTTATCGTCTTTCTTCATTACTGTTCCATACATTTCAATACTCTTTTGAATGTCTTTTACAGAGTTAGCTGAAGAAATTATAACTTTTGTACCTTGCCCTTCAACCGTTGGAATATTTTTTTGGAACCCATTATTAGCAACAAGTACATCTGGCTTTAAACTAGCAATTTGTTCAAAGTTTGGCTGATGTGCATTTCCAATTACTTGCGTTTTTTGCAAATCTTCTGGAAGGGAGATTTTTGCATCTGGACGACCGACAATTTTCCCTCCTAAAGCATGGATAATATTCATATCGCCCATACTTAACGTCGCAAAACTTTCAGGAATTTTATTGAATTTTACCTTTCTGTCTGAGAGATCGGTAATTTCGATTTTGTCTGTTCCTTTGTCTGTTTTTGTTGCAGATGCTTTTTCGTTTTCCTTTGCACTGCAACCTATTAATAAGAAAAAAATAGATAAGATCGCTGTGAACAGCGTAATGGATTTTTTCATTCTTTCACCCCTAATTGATAATGATAATCATTGACTACTATTCTACTTTAATTGATAAGGATTATCATTGTCAATATAAACCGCATACATTTTCTACAAAAATAAAAAAACGCTACAAAAAGATTTCTTCTTTTCGTAGCGCCCTATTTAACAATTTTCTTCATATTCGCTCTCCTCTAATTGGTCACGCATCGTTCTAACACGCTTAAAGAAGAAAAAAGCAAGAACTAAAAATACAATAATACTCCCCATCATAACAAAAGACTGCACCATATTTTTGACTCCACTTGGAATTAATAAACCGATCATTAAAAATGTACTTATAGACAAAAGTACTTGTCCGAAACGAGTATAATCTGCTATTTTTTCTTGTAATTCTTTCATCTCTTTATCACTCCCCTCCTCACTTTATCACATTCTATTAAGCTTAAAGACAAGTAAATAGAACCAAACTGGGAGATGTTTTCCAAAGTAAAAAAGAGCCGCTTAAATGCGGCTCTTTTTTATCTATTATACGCCTTTATACGCTTCCATATAGACTTCTTGTAGCTCTGAAATGAGCGGCAATTTTGGATTAGCTGTTGTACACTGATCTTCAAACGCTCTTTCTGCTAATATTCCAACAACCGCTTCAAATTGTTCTTTAGCGACTCCTTGTCCTGCGATACTCATATTAATATTCAATTTTTTCCCAAGCGCAATAATTGATTGGATAAGTGATTCCACACCTTCTGCTGTTGAGCTTGCTGGAAGCCCGAGCATTCTCGCAATATGTGCGTAACGTTCATCTGCCACAAAGTGCTCATATTTTGGGAACAATGCATGTTTCCTTGGCTTAATAGCATTATAGCGGACTACATGCGGCATAAGGATTGCATTTGCACGTCCGTGTGGAATATGGAATTCCGGTCCAATTTTATGTGCTAAACTATGATTAATACCAAGGAAAGAATTAGCAAATGCCATCCCTGCGATTGCAGAAGCGTTATGCATTTTTTCTCGTGCTTCTTCATCATTTCCATCTTTATATGCTCTCGGTAAATATTTAAATACGAGATCAATTGCTTTTAATGCTAAACCATCTGTATAGTCATTTGCCATAACGGACACATACGCTTCAATTGCATGTGTTAATACGTCCATGCCAGTATCTGCTGTTACATGAGGTGGTACTGTCATGACAAATTGTGGATCAACAATTGCTACATCTGGTGTTAATTCATAATCAGCAAGCGGATATTTTATATTATTTTTCTTATCTGTAATAACTGCAAATGGCGTCACTTCTGATCCAGTCCCTGATGTTGTTGGGATTGCAACAAATTGTGCTTTATTTCCCAATTTCGGATACTTACATGTACGTTTTCTTATATCTAAAAATTTCTGTTTAATTCCATAGAATGTTGTTTCTGGGTGCTCATAGAAAAGCCACATCCCTTTTGCTGCATCCATAGCTGAACCACCACCAAGTGCGATAATTACATCTGGCTTAAAGCTTTTCATCATGTCCGCACCTTTAAAAACAGTTTCATCTGATGGATCTGGCTCAACCTCGAAGAAAACCTCGACTTTCACGTCACTTGCATGTTTACGTAAATAGTGCGTGACCGTATCTACATATCCATGCTCAACCATTCCTGGATCCGTTACAATAAATGCGCGTGAAATATTAGGCATGTTTGCTAAATATGCTGTAGCATGTTTTTCAAAATAAATTTTTGGTGGTAATTTGAACCACTGCATACTCTTTTTTCTATTTGCCAGCCTTTTTATATTTAATAAATGAGTAGCTGTTACGTTTTGGGAAACTGAATTTTTCCCATAGGAACCACATCCAAGTGTAAGTGATGGAATAAACCCATTGTATATATCACCTATTCCACCTTGTGATGAAGGGGCATTTACAATGAGACGGCAAGCTTTCATACGCAAACCAAATTGTTTTTGCACTTCTTTATTTGTAGAATGGATGACTGCTGAATGTCCTAAACCACCAAGATTCAACATTTCTTCGCAATATGTAAATCCTTCTTCTAATGAATTTGCTTTTACACAAGCTAATACTGGACTCAGTTTTTCACGAGATAGTGGATACGCTGCTCCGATCCCTTTAATTTCAGCTACAAGCATTTTTGTATCTTCAGGTACAGTGATCCCTACTAATTCGGCAATATACTGTGCTGATTTCCCAACAATATCACTATTTACTGCACATGTGTTTTCATTAATAACAAGCTTTTCTAACTCTTTTCTCTCTTCTTCTGTTACAAAGTAACAATTATTTGCTATCATTTCTGTTTTAACATCATCATAGATTTCCTTATCTACAATGATAGCTTGTTCAGATGCACAAATCATACCGTTATCAAATGTTTTCGATAAAATTAAATCATTAACAGCACGTTTTACATGTGCCGATTTCTCTATGTAACATGGTACATTACCTGGCCCTACACCTAACGCTGGTTTGCCAGTAGAATACGCTGATTTCACCATACCAGCTCCTCCAGTTGCTAGAACGAGCGCAACACCTTCATGATTCATTAATTGTTTCGTTGCTTCGACAGAAGGTCTGTCAATCCATTGAATGCAGTGCTTTGGTGCACCAGCCTTCAATGCAGCATCGTATACTGTTTTCGCTGCTGCAATAGAACATTTTTGTGCAGAAGGATGGAAAGCGAAAATAATTGGATTTCTCGTTTTTATCGCGATTAATGCTTTAAACATCGTTGTCGACGTTGGATTCGTTACTGGCGTTACTCCAGCTACTACACCAACCGGTTCCGCAATTTCTATTATTTCTTCATGAGGATCTTCATGAATAATTCCTACCGTTTTGTCTTTCTTTATACTATGCCAAATATATTCAGTAGCAAAAATATTTTTAATACATTTGTCTTCATATACACCACGACCCGTTTCTTCAACAGCCAACTTCGCAAGCGGCATATGTTGATCAACACCTGCAAGCGCCATTTCATGAACAATGTTGTCAATTTGCTCTTGTGTAAAACCTTCTAATGCTTGTAAAGCTTTTTGACCGTTCTTCACTAACGTATCAATCATCTCTTTTACCTCTTGCATTTCATTTACAGCTTTCTCTTTGACTACCATGTAAATTTCCTCCTATTCTGTTATCATGGCCCTTATAAGTCCCTATAGGTCATAATAAGTCCCGATTAGCGTAAAAAAATAGAGTTGCCTTCCTACATGAATCTCATTGTTTGTGAAACTTTTCACAAGATTGTTCGTGAGTAATATTTCATGACTTCACTATACATGAAATCATTTTATTTGTGTATGTCCATTTTGTGAAACTTTTCACAAAAAACCTTTTAAAAAGCACTGCTCTATAAGCAGTACTTTCTCATTATGCTAACGCTTGTGCTAAATCTTCAATCAAATCTTCACCATCTTCAATACCGACAGAAATACGAATTAGTGTATCTGTAATCCCTAATTCTTTACGGCGATCAGCCGGAATAGACGCATGTGTCATTTGTGATGGAATAGAAATTAAACTTTCTACTGCTCCTAAGCTTTCAGCAAGTGTGAAGTATTGTAACTTCTCAAGTACTCTATTTAATGTTTCCTCACTATCTACATCGAATGAGATGATTGCACCAAATCCATTCGCCTGTTCTGTTGCTAATTCGTGATTTTGATGTGATTCAAGACCTGGATAATATACTTTATTTACTTTCGGATGGTTATTTAAAAACTCAGCAATTGCGCGTGAATTTATTTCATGCTCTTCCATACGAATTCCTAATGTTTTTAAACCGCGAAGTAGTAAGAAGCTATCTTGTGGTCCAAGAATACCTCCTGTTGAGTTTTGTACGAAATGAAGGTCTTCTGCTAGTTGCAGACTATTTACAACTACTAGGCCTGCAACTACATCACTATGCCCACCTAAATATTTCGTTGCACTATGAAGTACAATGTCTGCTCCTAAGGAAATTGGCGACTGCCAATATGGCGTCATGAATGTGTTATCAATAATTGTTAATAAATCGTTTTCTTTAGCAAGAGTGGATATTTTCTTAATATCAGTAATTTTCAGTAATGGATTCGTTGGTGTTTCCACATAAATCGCTTTCGTATTTGGACGAATTGCTTCTACAACTTCCTCCAAGTTTGTTGTGTCTACAAAAGTATGCTCAATACCGAAACGATTTAATACTTTCGTGATAATACGATACGTTCCACCGTAAACATCATCTGTTAAAATGACGTGATCTCCTTTTGAGAATAGCATAATAGTTGCTGTAATAGCTGCCATCCCTGAACCAAATGCAAATCCTGCATGACCATTTTCTAACACTGCAATCATTTCTTCTAAAGCTGAACGAGTTGGATTACCAGTTCTAGAATATTCATATCCTTGGTGCTTACCAACTGCTTCTTGTTTGTACGTACTCGTTTGATATATCGGCACGTTTACAGATCCAGTTGAAGGTTCTCCTATGCGAATACCATGAATTAACTTTGTCTTTGCTCTCATTTTTTATTCCCATCCTTTGTATATATCTTTACTTAAATAACGCTCACTACTATCTGGAAAAATCGTTACAATATTTGTGTCTGGTTTTGCTTTCTCAGCCTCAAGCAAGCTTGCATGGAATGCCGCTCCTGAAGAGCTTCCAACGAGAAGACCTTCCTTTTGCGCCAATTCTTTTACACGTAAAAATGCATTTCGATCAGAAATCGTATGAATTTCATCAAAATAAGATGTTTTTAAAAATGGTGGAATGAATTCAAGACCAATACCTTCTGTTTCATGTGAACCAGCTTTGCCGCCATTTAAAATGGATCCTTCTGGTTCTACAATAACCGTTTTAATATCAATATTTTTTTCTTTTAAATAAGACGCAGTTCCCATAAACGTCCCGCCAGTTCCTGCACCCGCAACAAATATGTTAATCTCTCCATTCAGTGCGTCCCAAAGTTCAGGACCTAGTGTTTTGAAATAAGCACGAGGGTTTGCTTCATTAGCAAACTGACTTGGAGAGTATGAATTTGGTATTTCCTTTACTAATTCTTTTGCCTTTGCAATTGCGCCGGTCATTCCTTGCTCAGTCGGTGTATGCACGACCTTGGCACCTAGTGCTTTCATTAATTCTTGTTTTTCGATACTAAATTTCTCTGGTACACAAACAATGACGCGTAAATCATGTTCTAACGCTGCAAGTGCCAGTCCAATGCCGGTATTTCCAGCCGTCGGTTCAATGATTGTTCCGCCCTCTGCAACAAGCCCTTTTTCTAACGCATCTTCGATTAATTCTCTTCCTAAACGATCCTTAACGCTTCCGCCTGGGTTGTAAAATTCAAGCTTTGCAAATAAACGGACTCCTTTCGGAAGTGAAAAACGAGTAATTTCTACGATTGGTGTATGGCCAATCAACTCATGAACTCCACGATATACATTCATCGTGTTCTCCCCCTTATTTGCCAATAAAGAAAAGGCAACTGTATGTATTTTCTTTATATGAGACAGTTGCCTTTTTGTTACATTACTTTAACTCTTCTAGTACTTTTACGATAAAGTTTGTAGAATGAAGAGCTGCTTGATCTAAAAATTGATCAAATGAAACATTTGATTCTTTACCAGCAATATCAGAAAGTGCACGAATAATAACAAATGGAACTTCATATTGGTGGCATACTTGCGCAACAGCTGCTGCTTCCATTTCTACTGCATAAAGATCTTCAAATTTATCACGAATTGCTGCAACACGGTTCGGATCACTCATAAATGAATCACCTGTTGCAATCATACCTTTTACAACTTGAATATTTTCTTCCGCCTGCATACATTTCTCAGCTAATGCAACTAATGCCTCATCAGCTTTAAATCCAGGTGGCATTCCTGGCACTTGACCATATTCGTAGTTAAATGCTGTTACATCTACGTCATGGTGACGAACTTCTGTTGAAATAACCACATCTCCAACATTTAAAGAATGGTGGAATCCACCAGCTGAACCAGTGTTGATTACTTTTTCAGGTTTATATCTTTCTAATAAAATTGTCGTTGACATCGCTGCATTTACTTTACCAATACCAGACTTTAGCAAGATTACTTCATGTCCTGCCAATAGCCCTTTCGTAAATTCAGAACCTGCAACAGTTTCTGTTTCTGCTTGTTCTAGTTTGTCACGTAAAATACGTACTTCTTCTTCCATTGCTCCAATTACAGCAATTCTCAATCTAATCCCTCTTTCTATTGCTTAGTTGCCTCCATTACCCAAACGAAATGATTTAATCTCGTAAACGTTACATAGAAGCCATTGTTTTCAAAAATAGATTGCATGATAGGAATACGTGTATAGTATTCTGTTTGCAAATCGTTTGCTAACTGATGAAAACCTCTTTGTCTTGCTACTTCGACAGTTTTATCATATGCATCTTGATCTGCAAATATCGTATCAGCAAACACTATTTTACCACCTTTGTTTAGCAATTGACTATACTTCGCAATTGCTACGTCTTTTTCTTCATCTGTTAAATGATGAAATGCGTAAGTGCTCACAATAGTATCGATTGAATTTGGGACTTCAAATGAAAGAAAATCACCCTCTGTAATTGAAAACTCTTTTGGTAATTTCTCTTCTGCAATAGTACGCATTTCGCGTGACGGTTCTATACCGTAAACTGTGCGACCAGCAAGTAATAATTTATTTGTTAAATTGCCAGTACCTACACCAAATTCTAATACGTTACCAAATGATTTGTTAACTACATCCTCTAAAATGTCCTCATAATGGGCGAAAACTTCTTTATATTGTATATCTTCGCCTTGTACAAATGAGTCGTACGTATGAGCCCACTCATCAAATAGACCATTAAATTCTGTACCCATAAAAATTCCCCTTTTTCTTATCGGTTTTATCAGTATGATATTCCCTCTTTCTAAAAATGTCAATTGAAATGTACGTAGTATTTCCTTCTTTTCTTTGTTACACTATAGGTAATTACATAGGAGAGGGGTCGTCTTCGTGTCATTTACCTTTGAAATGTTAGAAGATAAAGTAGAGTTTTTTGAAGCGGCGGACTTAGCTTCTTTAGAAAAAAAAATTAGCGAGCAAATTGATAATAATAAAGCACTTATGCTCGAAGTACATCACATCTCACATCAAATGGTTATGGATCCTGAAAGCAAAAGACCTTATTATAGTGCGGTTGTTCATTTTAAATTAAAGAAATTACGCTAACTAAAAAAGAGAGGCTCTTAAGAGCCTCTCTTTTTTAGTTTAGAGTTTGAACAAGTACTGGTTTCCAGCCCTCATTGTCTACCCAATCAATATTTACATAATATTGTTTACCTGATTGCTTATCTTGGACATTACCGTACGCTTTATTCTTACCGTTATTTCCGATTCTATGAATAACTAATTGCTCTACTGGAACGTCAATTGCAGTGGAAATCGCTTGATTCATTTCATTCCAATCTGCTGAACCTTTTTTAAACGTCATCGCAGGTGATGCACCTTGTTCTGTACCTACTGGCTTCCAAGAAGGTTTCGTATAAGCATCTGTTGCCTTTGGCTGTGTTTTTTCAGCTGATACTTTCTCATTAGCTTTTGCTTTTGCTTCTTCTTCAGCCTTTTTCTTTTCTTCTTCAGCCTTTTGCTTCTCTTCTTCTTCCTTCTTCTTAGCCTCTGCCTTCTCTTGTTCGTTCTTCTTCGTCTCTTCTTTACCTTTAGCTTTCTCAGCTTTATTTTCTTTTGTTGTTTGCTGAGCTACTTTTTTATTATCACTAGAAGACGCTTGCTCTTTTGTGTCAGGAACAAACAATTGATATGCTACAATAGCTACTGCTACTAATACAATAGCAATCGCAATATTTAAAACACCGTTTTGACGACGTTTTTGTTGTTTCTGTTGAAATCTAGATCCTCCTGCCATTCTTCAAACCTCCATGCAGTTTTTCATACTTGCTATTGTAACATTAAATCTAGAAAGGTTGAACATTTACAATAATATTTTCACGAAATGAAAACATTTCATAAATAATTGCAAGATTACTTTTCAATTTCTAATTGATGAATTGCTTCTACCATTTCTGCAAAAGCTGGTGTAACTACATTTACGTTATCTGTTTCTATATCAACTACAACTAAAGCATATCTTGGGTTTTCATATGGAAAATAACCTGCAAACCAGCGATTCACCTTCTCTCCTTTTCCTGTTTGTGCCGTCCCAGATTTTCCAGCGACAGTTAGTGGCAACGAACGGAATGCGGTTCCCGTTCCTTTCTCCATCGTTACAACACCTCTTAACAACTGTTGTAATTTTTTCATCGTTTCATAAGAAAGCTGTTTCCCATTTAATTTATGATTTTCAAATGTAAAAAAGTCGGTTCCATTTTTATACACTATTTTTTTCACAGCTTTCACTTCCATCTTCTCTCCACCTCTAGCAATTGTCGCCATCATATTCGCTATAGCTAGAGGTGACACACGTACATCTTTTTGTCCGACCATCGTTTGAGCAATCGCTTTTCTACTATCTTTATTTTCTTCGCTCCCCCAAATAATAGCACTCTTTTCTTCTGGCAATTGCTCAAATTCCGGTGTATGAAATACCGAACCTTTCCACCCTACCTTCTTACTTGCTCCTAAGGCCTCTAAATACGTTTCTAATACTTCCCTATCCTTTTGCATTAGTTCATCACCTAATACGGCAAACGTTCGATTACAGCTTCTAGCAAAGCTTTCCTTAAAGTTTAATGACCCCATCATAACTTGTGGAAGATTTTCACCGTATAAATCCGTATTACAGTTAAATGTACGATTAAACCGCACCAAATTCTCATCAATTTCTGCTGCTGCAACTACTGTTTTAAAAACAGACCCCGGAAAATGAGGAGTTAACATTTGATTTTCAAGTGTAGCTTTATATATCCTCCTATCATTCATCTGTAAAGAAGGCCTACTTACCATTGCTAAAACTTCACTATTCTTTATGTCTAGTAATACTAACCCACCTTTTTTTATTCCGTTTTCATCTATAATCTTCTCTGCTCGTCGTTGCAACGTTTTATGTATTGTTGTTTGAATAGTAACTGGATAAAATGGATTTCCTGGTGAAGTGTATTTCGCCTGTTTCCCAAAAATCGGTTCTCCTTGTCGATCCACTTGATATAGTACTTTCGCTTCTCCATCAGTCAGTAAAAATTCATCAAATGATTGTTGCAATCCAGAAATACCAATTGGCGTTTGTTTCGAAGTTTTTTTCATTTCTCCATAACGCTTTTGAAATTCCTGTTCATTCTCTCCCACATCACCAATTAAATGATTTGCCTCTCCCATTTGCTTCAGTCGAACTTCTGCTGCTACAATACCTAAAATATCTAATTGATTTACCTTCTTCATCTGCTCGAGCGTTAATTGAAATGGGATATTCCCCCTTCGTAATATAAATGCTTCATTCTTATTTTTCATTTGCAGTCTTATCTCTTGTCTCGACACACCAATGATATGCGCAATTTTCTCTAACATGTCATTTTTTATTTGTAAAAATGGAAAAACAATTAAGACTGGATATTTCTCTTCACCAATTTCCTTACCATTTCGATCTGTAAAATGCCCTCTTCCATTATCTACTGTAAGTGATTGTGTTCGTTGCGTAACACTTTTTTCAATCAAATTGATATTTCGATCAGTAAATGATTCCGTATCTATAATCTGTATTTGGATTAAACGACAAAGTAATAAAAAAATCACAGCCATAAAACAAATTAAAACAATTATAATTCTCCGTTTCATTTTCATAAAAAAACACCTCGTCTATTGTAGTTTAGACGAGGTGTTTCACCTTTTATACAAATAAAAAATCACTCGTTTTTACACGAGTGATTTTTACGTTATTTTACGGAGATAATCTCTACTTGCATTTCTCCACCTGGTGTTTGGATTGCTACCTTCTCACCAATTTGCTTACCTAATAAGCTTTTTGCGATTGGAGAATCGTTAGAAATTCTTCCTTCAAATGGATCAGCTTCTGCGCTACCTACGATTATGTACGCTTCTTCGTCTCCACCTGGTAACTCTTTAAATGTTACTGTTTTACCTAATGTTACAACTGTAGACTCTTCACCATTGTCTTCAATGATAACCGCATTACGGATCATATTTTCAAGTTGTGTAATACGTCCTTCTACGAATGCTTGCTCATCTTTCGCTGCATCATACTCAGAGTTCTCAGAAAGATCTCCGAAGCTACGTGCGATCTTAATACGCTCTACAACTTCTTTACGTCTTACTGTTTTTAATTGTTCAACTTCGTTCTCTAGTTTTTGCTTACCCTCTTGCGTCATAGGGTATGTTTTTTCTGTTGCCATGTTTTCCACTCCTTTTATATACCAATCCTCCGAAAAAAAAGAGGAGTTCCATATGAAAACTCCTCCGCTTATATATAGCGGAGGTTTCTAGCACACGTGCACTAGTGGAGTTGTCACATACAACCCCTTATTCTCCAATTCTTCCTTATATAAAGAAGGTATGTATGGAAAGTTGATATAAATATGCCCTCACCTATTGGTAGGTGAGGTTTCATGTTTCATTGTATTCGATAAGAAGGGAAAAAATCCCTTCCTATCGTATATCTTTTACTATGCTATTACAAATTTACTTTTTGTTCAAGAATTGTTGCAATTTTTGTAACCATAATATCAATTGCAACATGATTTTGTCCACCTTCAGGGATAATAATATCCGCGAATTTCTTAGAAGGCTCAATAAATTGATTATGCATTGGTCGTACAACGTTTACGTATTGGTCAATAACTGAATCCATTGTACGACCGCGCTCTTCAATATCGCGCTGCATGCGGCGTAAAATACGAAGGTCTGCATCTGTATCAACGAATAACTTAATATCCATTAGCTCACAAAGACGTGGGTCTTCTAAAATAAGAATTCCTTCTAAAATAATTACATCTTTCGGCTCAACTGGAATAATTTTTTCTGAACGCGTATGCAATGTATAGTCATATATAGGCTTTTCCACTTGCTCATATGCAAGCAACTGCTGCAAATGGTCAATTAACAAATCATTATCAAACGCTAACGGATGATCATAATTCGTTTTTAAACGTTCTTCCATTGGTAAATGGCTTTGATCTTTGTAATAATAATCTTGCTCCAAGATTAAAATGGAATGACCTTTAAAATGGTCAAAAATCGCTTTCGTTACACTTGTTTTTCCTGATCCTGAACCACCAGCGATTCCAATTACAACAGGCTTATTCGTCCCCATTCGACTACCACTCTTTCTTATTGAAGTATGTTTTTGCGCATCATATTATTCACATACACTGGTTGATCCACTTTGAATTTCACGATTTGCAACGGATGTCTCGCTGCATCTAATTCGTTTCCATCCTCATCCCAAATTTTCTCCACCGTCTGCGTAAAGTTTTCTATTTCTGGTCCAAAGAACTCCACTTCATGTCCCGGTTTGAAGTGATTACGTTGCTCAAGCGTTACGATGCCCGTTTCTTCATTATAATCTAACACTAAACCAGCAAAATCATACGTTGTTTTCTTACTATGATTTCCAAACATTTGCTCTTGATGTCCTGGAACCCCTTCAAAGAATGCAGGAGCTGTATCACGATTTGCACATTTATCAAGCTCATCTAACCATTCTTGTTTAAACTCAAAGTTATCCGGATCCGCACAATACGCATCAATTACTTTACGATATACAGTTGCTACAGTCGCTACGTAATGGATAGATTTCATACGTCCTTCAACTTTTAAGCTGTCAATTCCAATTTCAATCATTTTCGGAATTGATAAGATTAAATTTAAATCTTTTGGGCTCATCGCAAAGTGAGCATCTTCTTCTTGGAATAGAGGAAGCTCTTTTGCATCTTTATGTTGTGATACCGTTTGAACTAAATCATAATCCCAGCGGCAAGATTGACAACAACCACCACGGTTAGAGTCACGCGCTGTCATATGGTTACTTAATGTACATCTCCCTGAATAGGCGATACACATTGCACCATGGACGAATGCTTCAATTTCAATATCAACTTTTTCTTTAATTTCTTTCATTTCTTCATAGCTTGCTTCACGAGCTAATACAAGACGATGTAAACCTTCTTCTTTCCAATACTGTGCTGCTTTCCAGTTGGATAGTGATTGTTGTGTACTTAAATGCACCTCAACAGAAGGCGCTACACGTTTACATGTCTCAATAATAAGCGGATCGGCAACGATAATTCCCGTTACGCCGGCTTTTTCAATCCCTTTTAAATATTCCTCTAGCCCATCCATATTTTCATTATGCGCAAAAATATTTGTTGTTACGTATATTTTTGCTCCATATTTCTTTGCAAATTCAACGCCTTCTGCCATGTCTTCCAGCGTAAAGTTACCTGCATTAGAACGAAGACCAAATTCTTGTCCACCTAAATATACAGCATCTGCCCCATAATGGATAGCTACTTTTAATTTTTCTAAGTTACCCGCAGGGATTAACAGTTCAGGTTTTTTCACAATAACGCGTTTGCCATCGATCACTCGTGAAATTTCTTGTACAGTCATTTCCTACACCCTCCTCGTTTAGTAAACCGTTTCTTTAAAGAAGAATCCTGTATCTAACGGACGATTTACCGGTTGTATTTCTTCTATCTCTTTAAATAAATCATCTTTCACGTCATAATACGCATCACGATCTTCTACACATAAATCAATCGCCTTACGATATTTCTTCGTTACCTCAATAATGTATTCAGAACTTTTTAGGACACCATCAATTTTTAAGCTATCGACTTCAGCATCGATTAGTTCCTCTAACTCATCGATGAAACAAATATCATTCGGACTCATAATGTGAGTACCATTTTCATCTTCATAAATTGGATATTTGTTATTACGTTCTGGGTCGTATAAGAACATATTCTCTTCATACTTTTTCTTTTCGATGTCGAGATTACGCCCTTGATACTCAAAGTAGTTTCCTACTAGTGAACGCTTCGATTGGAACATACAAGTCATACCGTGAACTTGTACTTCAAGTTCCACTTCAGCATTTTCTTTTAATTCAGCAATTTCATCTAAGCTAAGCTCACGAGCTAATACAGCGCGTTTCGCTCCTCTTTGCCCCCAATAGTTACAAGTAAACCAGTTTGTTGCTGTCGTTTCTGTATTCCAGTGCAGTTGCATATTTGGTGCAACTTCACGAACAGCCATTAATACCGCTGGATCTCCGAAAACAATCGCATCTACATTTACCTCATTTAAAAAGGCAACGTAGTCCGTTAATTCTTCCACTTTATCATTGTGGAACATCGCATTCATTGCAACGTATACTTTCACACCATTTTCATGTGCAATGTTTACAGCTCGTTTCACATCTTCACGTGAAAACTCTCCTGCCAAACGTAAACCAAACTTTTGTTCACCAACCATTACTGCATCTGCCCCTGCTTTCACAAGAGATTCAATATCCGCCACCGCTCTAGGCGTTACTAACAATTCAGGTTTCTTCATACTTTTGTCACCCTCTCTTTTTACTTACAGCCACTCCATCGCCAATTGGGAAAATCGTTGTATCATATCCTTCATGGTTCATAAGCCATTCATTGTACGTCTTAATACGACGAATCAAACCACGCGTACGTCTATTTTCAATTTTCTCTTTTGTCGTCACAAGACCATGGTACATAACGTTATCTGAAATAATAACCCCACCAGGATTTAATAACGGTTCGTATAAGTCAAAAAAGCGACGATACTGCCCTTTCGCTGCATCAATAAAAATAACATCAAATGTTCCATGTTCTTTCACTTGTTCGCCCGTTTCTAAAGCATCACCGTAAATAACAGAAATACGGTCTGTTACCGAGGAACATTCTATATATTCAAGTGCCTTTTCATATCGTTCACGATTGCGCTCTACTGTCACAATACGAGAGTTCGGAATAGCTTGCATCATACGAATACTAGAATAACCGATTGCTGTTCCAAGTTCTAAAATACTTTCCGGTCCAATTAAACGTAAAAATTGCAGCATAAATTCCATTCCAAGTCGATCCATAATCGGCACATAGTTTTCAGTTGCATACTCTTCCATTTCAAGAATTAATTTATCTTTTGGATCAATAAATGATAATAAGTACTCGTTAACTGCATCCTCCATAATTGGTCCTCCTTATTTACATGGAGAAGTGCCTCTATGACGCGTCAACCTTTGTCTTTTCACACATAGAATGCAATAAAAATACAAGCCAGTTTCACCCTTAGCTTGTACGTCCCGTTTTGATATTAAAAACGATTCTTCTGCCAGTTTTTAACCCGATATATTTTACCACAAAAAAGAGGGATGTGCGACCTTTTTCGCTATCCCTCCCCATTTCACTGTTTTTTCGTAATGTATTTTTGCTTTAATGCATTATGTTCTTCTAATGTTTTCGCATAATACACTTCACCACTTGGTGCAGCTAAGAAATAATAATAATCTGTTTGCGCAGGATCTAACGCTGCTTCCACTGAATGTTTACCAGAGTTTGCAATTGGTCCAACCGGCAACCCTTTCACAACATACGTATTGTACGGTGAGTTTACTTTCAAGTCTTCGTATAATACACGTTGTTTATGTTTTCCAAGCGCGTATAATACCGTCGGATCCGTTTGAAGCGGCATACCTTTCGCTAAACGATTATAGAAAACACTAGAAATTTTCTGGCGATCAGTAAAGCCAGTGGCCTCTTCTTCAATAAGTGAAGACAACGTGAGAAGTTGATGAACATCCCAGTTCTTCGCTTTCATTTTCGCCTCATTTTGAACAATAATTGCATTTGTTTTCTCAAGCATCGGGATTACAATTTCTTCTAATTTTGTATCCTTTTTATAGAAAGAATACGTTGCTGGATATAAGTATCCTTCTAGTGGATATTTAATGTTGCTATCAAAAATTTTATCCGTTAATAGCTTCGGATACTTTTGCTGCATTTTTTGAATAAATGCTTTATCGTTTAATTGACGCACAACATCATCTTTATTCCACTTTAATTCTGCCGCAATCACTTCAGCAATTTCAGTTACTTGCGCCCCTTCTTTAATCGTCACTTTATAAAGAGCCGGAAGATGTACGTTGCCAGATGACATTTGTTCAATGACATCGTTAGCACTCATCGAAGGATTTAATAAATATGTACCTGCTTGTAAGCTTTTTGACTTAAATTTCGTATAAAAACTAAAAACTGTACCGCTTTTCACAGCACCTTTTTCTTCTAAAATCTCACCGATTTTACTTGTAGATGACCCCTTTGGAATCTCTACCTCAATCTCTTTTTTATTTCCACTATCAACTGGCCCTAATGCAGATGAAATATACGCATAGACTGATCCACAAACTAAAAGCAGTGCGATAATCGAAATTAAAAAAATGCGTCTACGCTTCTTCTTCACTTGATTCTCTACCAAAATTCTTCCTCCTTATTCAATTGTAGACCATATACACTTCCTCTATACAATGCCCTACAAACATAAAGCAAAACCAATCATTTCTAAATAATTGGTGACAGCTACTCATTTAAAGCCTTTTTTCATACAACCCGTCTTATTATACTATAAACAATTAAGTAGTTTCGACAAAAAATCTGTCATTTTGCATATGAATACAAAAAAGGCGAACTGTGTACACAGTTCGCCTTTTTATCCATTACTATTCTTCTTCTTGCTCATCAGCAAGAGTGTTAAACATTTCTTGTACCATTTCCCACTCTTCTTCAGATTCAATTGAAAGTAATGTTCCGCCCTCTTCTTCACTTTGCTCGTATGCCATTGCATCGAAGATTTGGTCTCCATCTTCGTCTACTTCACCGATTGGAGAGAAGACTACGTAAGATTTTTTGCCGAATTTTTCAGCATCAAAAGTGAAAATAATTTCACATAAATGTTCGTTTCCTTTTTCGTCTACAATTGTAATTTGATTTTCTTCCATTTTGGTCACCTCTTATTTACTATCTAAAAATCCTTGTAAGATCACGACTGCAGCCATCTTATCGATTACCTGCTTTCGCTTCTTACGGCTTACATCAGCTGAAATGAGCAGACGTTCCGCCGCCATTGTCGACAAACGCTCGTCCCACATTACAACTTCTAATTGTAACAGATTTCGCAGGTTTTCTGCAAATTGCTGGCACGCTTCACCACGCGGGCCAATTGTACCATTCATATTTTTAGGTAAACCTACTACTATTTTGTCCACATTGTACTGTTTTACTAACTCAGAAATACGGTCAAAACCAAAGTGGCCTCGTTCTTCGTTAATCCTGATTGTTTCCAGCCCTTGTGCTGTCCAGCCCATTTCATCGCTCATTGCAGCACCGACTGTTTTTGTACCAACATCTAAACCTAATATCCGCATAAACTACTCCTCACGATGATGTTTCAAGTAAGACTTCACAAGCTCTTCGATTAACTCATCACGTTCAAGCTTACGAATGACGCTTCGTGCATCTTTATGGCGAGGTATGTATGCTGGGTCTCCACTTAATAAATAACCGACAATTTGGTTAATCGGATTATAGCCTTTTTCTTGAAGTGCATCATACACAGTTAAAAGTACATCATTTACATGGACACTCTGTTTTTCATCTTGAATGCTAAACTTCATTGTCTTATCAAAACCGTCCATTTCAAGCACCTCACTTGTAAGTAGTAAGTATAAGGAGAAGAACTTCTCCTCTCCCTACCATTGTACACTACTATCTCTTTATTTTGAAACAGATTTAACGTACTCTTGTACAAATGCTAAAGCTTCCTCTACTTGCGCTGGGTTTTTACCACCTGCTTGAGCCATGTCAGGACGGCCACCACCGCCGCCTCCACAACGAGAAGCTACTTCTTTCACAAGTTTACCTGCATGGTAACCTTGACTAATTAAATCTTTCGTTACGCCCGCTAAAATGTTTACCTTATCGTCATTTACAGACGCTAATACAACAACTGCAGACTCTAATTTATTTTTAAGGTCATCCATCATTGTACGTAAGTTGTTCATATCTGCAACATTTACTTTCGCCGCTAATACGTTCACGCCATCAACTGTCATTACTGAATCAGTTAAGTTTCCAGCTTCGATATTGCTTAATTTCGCAGCAAGAGATTCGTTTTCTTTTTGAAGTTGTTTTACTTCAGCAAATAAACCATCAACTCTTGTTAAAATATCTTTCGGATTTGTTTTCATTTTTCCTGCTGCTTCTTTTAATAAACCTACTTGATCGTTCATTAATTCGTATGCAGACTTACCAGTTACCGCCTCAATACGACGAGTTCCTGCACCGATACCAGACTCAGCAACGATTTTGAAAATACCGATAGAAGCTGTGTTATCAACGTGACAACCACCGCAAAGCTCTAAGCTGTAATCGCCTACTTGTACAACGCGTACAACATCACCGTATTTTTCACCGAATAATGCCATTGCGCCCATTTCTTTCGCTTCTTCGATTGCTTTTTGAGAAATCGCAACATCAATACTTTCCCAAATTTTTTCGTTTACGATACGCTCAATTTTTTCTAATTCGTCAGCTTGTACTTGACCGAAGTGAGAGAAGTCAAAACGTAAACGTTCAGATGTTACAAGAGAACCCGCTTGGTTAACATGCGTTCCAAGTACATCTTTTAATGCTTGGTGCAGTAAGTGAGTTGCTGTATGGTTTTTCACAACACTACTACGGTTTTTCGTATCGATAAGAGCTTTTACAGCCGCTTCTTTCGTTAACGTACCTTCTTCAACAACAACTTTGTGTAAGTTTTGACCATTTGGTGCTTTTTGTACGTCTTTTACAACAACTTTCACGCCGTCAGCAAGAAGATAACCACGGTCTGCAATTTGCCCACCGCTCTCAGCGTAGAATGGCGTTACATCAAGCATTAATTGTCCTTCTTCACCTGCTTGTAAGCTATCTGTGTACTCACCATTTTTTACAAGTGCAACAACGTTACTTTCTGTTGCAACTGTACCGTAACCAACGAATTCGCTCGCTACTTTAACTTCACCAAGTACACCGCCTTGAACTTGCATAGAATCAACGTCTTGACGAGCAGCACGTGCACGCTCACGTTGTTTCTCCATTTCATTCTCAAAGCCCGCTTGATCAACTGTCATACCAGCTTCTTCCGCATATTCTTCTGTTAATTCAATTGGGAAACCGTACGTGTCGTATAGACGGAACGCATCTACGCCAGAAATAACAGTTGTTTTTTCTTCTTTCGCTTTTGCAATTACTTCAGCTAAAATTGATTCACCATCATGAAGTGTTTCATGGAAACGCTCTTCTTCATTCTTCACAACTTTTGCGATGAAATCTTTCTTTTCAAGTACTTCTGGATAGAAGTCTTTCATTACTTCTCCAACAACCGGTACTAATTCAAACATGAATGGACGGTTGATGTTTAATTTCTTAGAATAACGAACAGCACGGCGTAATAAACGACGTAACACATAACCACGGCCTTCGTTAGAAGGAAGTGCTCCATCACCAACCGCAAATGTTACTGTACGAATGTGGTCAGCAATTACTTTAAATGCCATATCTTTTTCTAAGTCACCGTTACGATACTTTTCACCAGAAATTGATTCTGTCACGCCAATCATCGGCATGAATAGGTCTGTGTCAAAGTTCGTAGGTACATCTTGAACGATAGATGTCATACGCTCTAGACCCATCCCTGTATCGATGTTTTTCTTAGGAAGCGGCGTATATGAACCGTCTGGATTATGGTTAAATTGAGAGAATACAAGGTTCCATACTTCTAAGTAACGCTCGTTTTCTCCGCCCGGATATAATTCTGGGTCACTAAAGTCATTACCGTAAGCTTCACCGCGGTCATAGAAAATTTCTGTATTCGGTCCACTTGGTCCTTCACCGATATCCCAGAAGTTTTCTTCTAAACGGATGATGCGTTCTTTTGGAACACCCATTTTCTCATTCCAAATTGCGAATGCTTCTTCATCTTCCGGATGAATTGTAACAGACAGTAATTCTTTATCGAATCCGATCCATTTGTCGCTCGTTAGAAATTCCCAAGCCCAAGTAATTGCTTCTTCTTTGAAGTAATCACCGATTGAGAAGTTCCCTAACATTTCAAAGAATGTATGGTGACGAGCCGTTTTCCCAACGTTTTCAATATCGTTTGTACGAATTGATTTTTGTGCATTTGTAATACGTGGATTTTGTGGGATTACACGACCATCAAAATATTTCTTTAATGTCGCTACACCACTATTAATCCATAGAAGAGATGGATCCTCATGAGGAACTAGTGATGCACTTGGTTCTACTGCATGTCCTTTTTCTTGGAAAAAGTCTAAAAACATTTGACGAATTTGTGCGCCTGTTAGTTGTTTCATTGTATTTTCCTCCTTAAATATAAAAAACTCCCGCCCCTAATAAAAGGGACGAGAGTTAACTCGCGATACCACCCTAATTATGAATTGATTATTATAACAATCAATTCATCACCTCATGGTGCCGTAACGTGGCAAGACGGCAGTGATTAGCTGCTCTCAGGATTAGCTTTCTGTTACCCTTCATTTAAAGCTTCTTTCAGCCAGGTGGAAGCTTCTCTCTATAAATGGACTGTAACATACTTGTTCCGTCATTGATTTAATGTATTATATGACTAAATATAATAGAATTCTCTTAAGTTTGTCAATGTAGATAATCATTTATATTGTATCAATTACTTATTAATCATAGTTATTCTACTATTCATTCTTAACAGCCTTTCAATATATTATGCGTTTATTACTAAATAGGAATCTCCTCATAAAAAACACTTTATAAAAATTTCTGAATATTACATTTTTTATCATAATTAAATTATTAATAATAAAGGAGCGATTACAATGACAACCTTATTAAATAAAACTAAAAACATATTAACGGCTGACGAAACTATATTGTTTTACGCAGCATGTTCATTAGATATATTTATATATCCCGCATTAACGAGCAGTAAGACTCCCACCTCAAAATCCAGTCAATACGAGGAAGTTAGGTGGGAGATCAACTGCTCGTAAAAGCCCGATTGGTTCAACTAATAATCAGTGGGGGATGGCCCTCCCCACTGATTAAAGTTTCACTTTATCATCCCGTCTCAAGACCAGGACTGTTAATCTTAACAAACAAAAGGCTCTTCTTTTATG
This sequence comes from Bacillus sp. MYb209, assembly GCF_002975175.1. Classification (GTDB taxonomy): domain Bacteria; phylum Bacillota; class Bacilli; order Bacillales; family Bacillaceae_G; genus Bacillus_A. Next base: position 144,929 of record NZ_PCNZ01000002.1, on the reverse strand, counting down.
GACCAGATGTTAGCAAGAATCTAATATTTGAAGAGTACTCTTTCGCAAAAATTTCTAATCTAAAAGAACAGAAGCGTCTTTTCAGTAATCAAATTGTATTTATGTATGATACTGAATGGAAAAGAATAAAACATATTCAAACAAATGATGTGAGCGGGATTGTTCAGCAAATAAAAGAACAACTCTCTAAATAACCATATTATTAGCCCTCTATCTCTATAGATAGAGGGCTTTCACATTAAATATCTTCTCTTTTCCAAAGAGGCCTCACATGAACGACCACTGTACGAATAACTGCTAAAATTGGAACCGATATTAGCAATCCTACAATCCCGGCTATCTCTCCTCCAACTAGTAATGCAAGCATAATAATAACGGGATGCATACGAAGCGACTTACCAACGATGTAAGGCGATAAAATGTTACTTTCCAAAAATTGTAAAATAACAATCGTAATCCCCGCCTTAATGAGTAAACTCGTTGATACCGTTGCCGCAATCATCAACGTCGGAATCGCCCCTAAAATAGGACCAAAGTACGGGATTATATCCGTTACCCCAATAATAATGCCGAGTAATAACGGATATTTCATACCGATAAACCAAAAAGAAAGAACAGATACCCCCCCTAATACTAAGCAAACAAATAACTGTCCTCGAATATAACTTCCGAGTGACTTATCAATTTCTTTCGCAAGCATTTGACCCGTACTACGCCACTTACTCGGAACTAGTTTCCAAAAAACATGATAAAACTCACCGTAATCTTTTAATATGTAAAATACAATGAACGGAATTAAGAAAATAATGAGCAATGAATCCAGTACACCACGGGCTGTGCTCATAACTTTATTTAAAAGCGTTTGTATCTTCATTTCTACACCAACGAAAATTTGCTTTACCTTTTCATGAATAAATGATGGGAAATTCGCTGTTTGTTCTGTAACTCCATCCATCCAAGAATCGTACATTTTTGTAAACTGCGGAAATTGTTCATTAATTTCTTGTAACTGTTTAATAACAACTGGCGTTCCTTTATAAATTCCATAGCCAATTCCGCCAAAGAAAAGAATATAAATGAGCAAAATAGCAAGTGTGCGTGGCATTCCTTCCTTATGAATTTTTTCAATTAAAGGGTGCAATAAATAAGCAATAAAACAAGCAATAAGAAACGGTGTGATCGCCACTTTAAATACAAAAATAATCGGTGCCCATAGTGGCTTAATTTTTAAAAAGACAAGCAAACAAAGAAAAACGAGTAACAATAACCCTAAACGATATATCCAAATGATTTTAAGATTCTTCACACGAAAAACCTCCTCCACCTTTATTTTGAAAATAAATAGGTTAGGTTATGTGCAAAAGTTTTAAAATCTTTTTATACAGACCATACTGTTTTTTAAAGACGTACATATATTTAACATAATAAGGACAACCACCCCTGAAAATACAAAATGTCAAAATATAATCTGGAGGGCTCATAATGGTCTTATTTATGCTTGCATTATCCGCACTTTTTATGCTTCTTGAATGGCTTTGTATCGGGTTTGGTATTTGGAAAGGCTTCTTTATTCGTTCCTCACGAAAAGAAAGAGCGAAGCACTTATGGCATTATGGAATGCTTGGCGTTGGATGTTACGGTTTATCTTATCTCTTCTCTGAAATCGGACTTTTATATTTGCATACAAGCGCATAAAAAAACTCCCTTACCATGAAGGGAGTTTTTTCCGCCTTATAAATAAGACTTAATCATCTTACGTGCTTTTTTCACATTGCGTTTTGAGAATACATCTTGTTTGCGAGCATATTGATATGCTGCAGCTCCAACACCTAATGCGATTAATGAATTGCGTAGATTCAAAGTAAATCCCCCTTTTCGTTATCCGATCGTTCTTTCATTATCATCAAATAAATCATCAAGAGAGCTTAATGAACCATCTTCCTCTACTTGATGTGTATGGATTTTCCCCTTTGAAACCGATAATTCGATATAACAATTCCAGCAATAAAATTGGTTGACACCTATTTTTCCGATGTCTTTCCCTTTGCAATTTGGACAACTGAACATATGGCTTTCATCTCCTTACAGTCTCCCAGATTCTATTCGCCATTATGTCCAAACTGCATTCATTTATACATCGCTAGAGCCTTTCAACGTTATACGTTTGAAAGTTTCACTATATAATTTCACCTTGTTACATGAAATCATACGGTGAAATGTTTTCCACGTCCATTTCTTCACCATTAACCGTCACCATCTGCACTTCTCCTTGTGATTCTTGCAATCGACCAGCTAAAGTCGTTTGACGCATTGCATCATCAAGGCGATTTACACCGGATTGAAAAGCTGCTTCCTCCCCGCAAATAATAAGGAATTTCTTACTCCTTGTAATACCCGTGTAAATTAAATTACGACGTAACATACGGTAGTAGCTCTTTACAATCGGCATAATAACAATCGAAAATTCACTACCTTGTGATTTATGAATCGAACAGCAATATGCATGTGTAATTTGATTTAAATCTGGCTTTGTATACGTTACTTCAATCCCATCAAATGAAACGATAATCATATCTTGTTGCTCAACGTTTTCTTTCGCATAAAACACCGAAACGATTTCTCCGATATCACCATTAAACACTTGGCTCTCTGGCTGATTAACGAGTTGCAGTACTTTATCACCTCTGCGGTATACAACATCACCGTAAGCAATTTCTTTACTCTTTTCTTTTTTCGGATTAAACACTTCTTGCAATGCTTCATTCAGCACATTAATACCGGCAGGCCCACGGTACATCGGCGCTAATACTTGTACATCTCTTGCACTAAATCCTTTTGTCTTGGCATTTTCACATACTTTTTTTACAACTTCAACAATTTGAGCTCCTGTACAAGAAATAAAGGAACGATCCTTTTTATTTTCGGCTAAATCTGGCGGAAGCGCACCATCTTTTATCGCATGGGCAAGTTGAATAACAGATGACCCTTCCGCTTGACGATAAATTTCTGTAAGCTTGACCGTTGGAACCGCGCCTGCATTCAATAAGTCTTTTAACACTTGTCCAGGTCCTACAGATGGCAACTGATCTTCATCACCTACAACGATAACTTGAATATTTGTCGGAAGTGACTTGAATAGCTGATTTGCAAGCCAAATGTCAACCATTGAAAACTCATCAATAATGAGTAACTTTCCTTGTACTGGATCGGTTTCATTACGCTGAAAAGACCCTTCTGGCGTCCAACCGAGCAGACGATGAATTGTGCACGCCGGAAGCCCCGTCGATTCACTCATTCGCTTCGCTGCTCTTCCAGTTGGAGCCGTTAATAAAATCGGAAATGGATTATCATCACTATATTCATTTGGATTTAATGATACTCCGTGAAGTGATGCATACATTTCAACAATCCCTTTAATAACTGTTGTTTTCCCCGTTCCTGGTCCACCTGTTAATAACATCATCGGCTTATGAAGTGCAGTTCGAACTGCTTCTTGCTGAAGCGGCGCATACTGCACTTTCAACTGTTCTTCAATTTCCCCTAATGTCTTTAACACTTCCGCTTCAGGGAATGAAGGAGTTTCTTCTTGATTCATAAGACGACGAATTGACTTTACAACGCCTTTCTCAGAATAGAATAAAGAAGCTAAATACACTCGCTCTTCTTCTATAATGACTTTCCCTTCACCTTGCATCATTTCAACGCAGCCTACAATATCTTCCTCAGTCACTCTGCCTTCTTGATTATTTAAAAGTGACATTGTTTCTCTCACAAGTTGTCCTTTTTCCATATACACGTGACCCAATTGTAATGAAACGTTCTCTAATGTATAAAAACATCCCGCACGTACACGGTCGTCGTGATTGCCCGTTATTCCTATTGCACGCCCTATATCATCTGCTCTTCCAAATCCAATTCCGTCCACTTCTTCAATAAGCTTATATGGATTATTACGAATCACTTCTAATGTCATCTCTTTATATTGCTGATAAATTTTAATAGAAAGTTTTGTTCCAAAACCGTAGCCATTTAAAAAACTCATCACTTTCTCTAGCCCTTGATGCTCAATAATCGTCTCATATATTTCCTGCGCTTTTTGCTTGTTTACAACACCATTTAACGCATCGGGATCATCCATAATTTTAGAAATCGCATGCTCACCGAGATGATCAACGATTTTTTCGGCTGTACGCTTTCCAATCCCTTTAAATAAATCGCTCGCTAAATATTGCACCATACCTGCTTTTGTTTGTGGTAATTCTTTTTTAAACGTTTCCACTAAATATTGTTTCCCATACTTTGGGTGGTCTTTAAAATGACCTGTTAATGTAAACACTTCATCTTCATGCATACGGGGAAAATGGCCGTTTATCATTACTTTTTTTTCGTCGTATGTTTCATTCGTTTCAATGACTTTCATACTGACAACGGAATAGAGGTTTTCTTCGTTGTGGAAAATGGTATGAAGAACTTGCGCTTTTATAAATTTTTTTTCTTCCTCAAACAAATCCATTGCATGTTGATTTCCCATATTTCCTCTCCTTTCCGAGTTCTTTTCACTTTAATGAGCAGTACATCCCCCACCTCTTTCATACTCTTTAGATGAGGGGTAACTGCGCATTAAACTATAATTTCACTTTATTCAGCTTCTTGCTCTAATAAACGAACACCATTACCAGCTAAAAAGTGGTCTGGACTTATTTCAGTCGCTTTCTTAAATAAAGTAAGAGCTTTCTCGTTATTTTCCTCGAATACGTACGCAACACCTAAATTATAATACGCATCTGCATGCTCTTCATCCATTTCTAATACCTTTTCAAAATAAGGTTTTGCCTCTTGAATATGTTCTAGTCGTGCGAAGCAAAGTCCGCATTGGAAAACAGCTTCTACATCGTCTTCATCTAATTCCGTCGCTCTTTGTAAAAATGGAAGTGCAAGACGATCATTTCCAAGTTGCACATGTGTGATACCTAACATAAATGTTACGTCAGCTGATTGTAATCCCGCTTGCATCGCTTGTTCAAATACAGCCTTCGCCTCTGCAAATTGCTCTTGACCGTAATATACGTTTCCTAAACCATAATAAGCAGCCGCAGATTTATCATCTAATTCTACTGCACGTTTATAAAATAAAATTGCTCGCTCACTATCACCTAATACATCTAATAAATTCGCAAAGTTAATGTATCCAAGCGCTTCTTTCGGATTTTCTTCGATTGCTTCTGTGAAATTTTTAGCTGCTTCTTCCCAGTTTCCTTCTTGCATATATTTAATACCTGTTTCAAGTTTGTTTGACATATCCTTCACCTCTACAACAAATTATAACAAAGAATGTATTTTCCAAGCGAACGAAAATTTTCTTTATGTAAAAGAAACCTCTAACCGCTAATCGGCAGAGGCTTCTCGTGTTATCCTAAATAATCTAATTTCTTACCACTATGATATACTTCATCAATTGTAGCGCCGCCTAAGCACTCATCTCCATCATAGAAAACAACTGCTTGGCCTGGCGTAATCGCACGAATTGGCTCATCACAAAGAATACGAACTGTATTTCCATCAACGATTTGAACCGTTACTTTATTGTCTGCTTGACGATAACGGAATTTCGCTGTACACGTAAATTCTTTTTCCTTCGCTTTATTACTTACCCAGCCTACATTCGTAGCAATAACTTCATCACCATATAGAAGTTCGTTATGGAATCCTTGGTCAACATATAAAATGTTTTCTTTCAAGTTTTTTCCAACAGCAAACCATGGATCACCATTACCACCAATACCAAGACCATGACGTTGTCCAATTGTATAGTACATTAAACCATCATGTTTCCCTTTCACTTCACCAGATAATGTTTGCATCACACCTGGTTGCGCTGGTAAATAGTTACTTAAGAAATCTTTAAAGTTACGCTCACCGATGAAGCAAATACCAGTACTATCTTTCTTCGCCGCTGTCGCTAAACCAGCTTCTGTCGCCATCTCGCGAATTTGTGGTTTCTTTAATTCACCTAATGGGAACATTGTTTTTGATAATTGCTCTTGGCTTAATTGATTTAAGAAATATGTTTGATCTTTATTGTCATCAACGCCGCGAAGCATTTTATATTCGCCGTCCATATAAGCAACGCGTGCATAATGACCTGTTGCTACATAATCAGCACCAAGTGCAATTGCATGCTCTAAAAATGCTTTAAATTTAATTTCTTTGTTACACATTACATCTGGGTTTGGTGTACGACCAGCTCGGTACTCATCTAAAAAGTACGTAAATACTTTATCCCAGTATTGTTTTTCAAAGTTTACTGCATAATACGGAATGCCGATTTGGTTACACACTTCAATTACATCATTATAATCTTCTGTTGCTGTGCAGACACCATTCTCATCTGTATCATCCCAGTTTTTCATAAAAATTCCGATTACATCATAACCCTGCTCTTTTAATAAAAGAGCTGCTACAGATGAATCGACGCCACCGGACATCCCGATGACAACGCGTGTTTCGTGAGGTAGTTTGTTCATCATGTCACCTCCCATGCTAATTTTGTGTTAATCGCTTCACGATTTTCACTGTTTCGTACGCCGCTTTTTCAATTTGCTCTTTCGTATTTCCAAGTCCAAAACTAAAGCGTACGGATGAACGTATTTGATCGGAGTCTTTTCCGAACATCGCCACTAATACATGTGATGGATCAATCGAACCAGCTGTACAAGCAGAACCACTTGATACTGCAATACCAGCTAAGTCTAAGTTTACAAGAAACGGTTCAATATTCATTCCTGTAAAACTTATATTCAACACATGGGGTAAGCGATATTCCAAGTTTCCGTTTACCTCGAAAGTAATGTCTTCATTTTTGAAGACAGATACCATTATATCTTTAAACTCTTCATATTGGGCATTTTTTTGCTCACGAGTTTGTTCCGCTAGCAAGATTGCTTGCTGAAGTCCGGCAATACTAGGTACATTTTCAGTACCAGCACGACGTTTTCTTTCTTGCTCTCCGCCTATTAATAACGGTTCAAACTTCACATTTGCACCAGCATATAGGAACCCGACACCTTTTGGTCCGTTAATTTTGTGAGCTGAAATTGATAATAAATCAATTCCAAATTCTTTCACATCAATCGATAATAAACCGTAGGCTTGTACAGCATCTGTGTGGAAATAAGTTTGATGCGCTTTTAGCAAATTTCCTATTTCCGCAATTGGTTGCATTGTCCCTACTTCATTATTCCCGAACATAATAGATACAAGAATCGTCTCTTCCCTTAGTGCCTTTTGTATGTGAGAAACTTGAACACGCCCTGTTTCATCAACAGGTAAATACGTCACTTCAAATCCTTCACGCGCTAACAATTCACACGTATGCAAAATCGCATGATGTTCAATTTGCGTTGTAATAATGTGGTTACCTTTATGACGATTCGCGCGCGCTACACCTATAAGTGCTAAATTATCAGCTTCTGTACCACCGCTCGTGAATATAATTTCATTTGGACTCGCGTGAATGCTACGTGCACACACACGTCTCGCCTCATCTACCGCATGGCGCGTTTGACGCCCATAAAAGTGAATACTAGACGGGTTTCCAAATGTTTCTGTCATATATGGAATCATCTTTTCGACCACTTCTGGGTGAGTCGGAGATGTCGCAGCATGATCTAAGTAAATGCGTTCCATTAAATCTCCTTCTTTCCAAATCGTTTCACAAGGAATTAAATGTAAAACATATAGCCCCCGTGATTTTCTTCCTCATAACGTACTAAATCTTCTAAAGTTGTACTATCTAATACTTCTTGCACCGCATCACGAACACGCATCCATAATTGGCGTTGTGCTGGTTCTTCTTCTTCTATCATTTCTACAACACTAATTGGACCCTCTAGTACACGGATTACATCTCCAGCTGTAATGTTGACTGGCTGATCAGATAATACATATCCGCCATATGCACCACGCGTACTCTTTACAAGACGAGCGTTACGAAGTGGTGAAATTAATTGCTCTAAATAATGCTCAGATAGGTCATGTGCCTGCGCAATTGATTTTAATGAAATTGGGCCTTCACCAAATTTTTTTGCAAGGTCGATCATAATTGTTAAGCCGTAGCGGCCTTTCGTTGAAATCTTCATCTATTTGCACCTCATTTCAAATTTTCACTTCTATTGGTTATATCTTATTTATAAAAGAACACAATTTAAAATCCTATGAAATTATAGCATAATATAGTATTATAAGAAATTTCAACTTGTGTATCAAAATGATAACATAAAATCACATTGAAAAACTCGGAAATTATTACAATTGAAAGAAAAATGAAAATATTCATATTCATTTTTCCCACAAAACAGCATCCTATTTCAAATTTCATCAAAAAAAATGATACGATAGAATGAGATTATACATTAAGGGAGAGGGTCAAATGAAACAACCACTCGCACATCGAATGCGCCCTACAAATATTCAAGAAATTATCGGACAACAGCATTTAGTTGGTGAAGGCAAGATTTTATGGCGAATGGTCCAAGCAAATCATTTTCAATCAATGATTTTGTATGGTCCTCCAGGCACAGGAAAAACATCAATCGCTAGCGCAATTGCAGGAAGTACTGGAACCCCGTTTCGCCTCTTAAACGCTGTTACTCATAATAAAAAAGATATGGAAGTTGTCGTACAAGAAGCGAAGATGCATCGACACCTCGTTTTAATTTTGGATGAAGTTCATAGGCTAGATAAAGCGAAGCAAGACTTTCTATTACCCCATTTAGAAAGCGGACTTCTTACTTTAATTGGTGCAACGACAAGCAATCCATTCCATGCTATTAATTCTGCTATTCGAAGTCGTTGTCAAATCTTCGAATTACACGCATTAACAGAAGATGATATTTTAATTGGCTTAAAACGAGCGCTTGAAGATAAAGAAAAAGGGCTTGGGGAATATGATGTAACTGTTACGGCTGAAGCATTACATCACTTTGCAAATGCATCAGGCGGTGATATGCGCTCAGCTTATAATGCACTTGAACTAGCTGTTTTATCTAGCTTTACAACTGACGACAAAGCCGCGGAAATTACACTTGAAATTGCTGAAGAATGTTTACAGAAAAAGAGTTTCGTTCACGACAAAGGTGGCGATGCTCACTATGACGTTTTATCTGCTTTTCAAAAATCAGTACGTGGAAGTGATGTGAACGCCGCACTTCATTATTTAGCACGTCTTATTGAAGCAGGTGACTTACAAAGCATCGGTAGACGTCTGCTTATTATGGCATATGAAGATATCGGACTTGCTAGCCCACAAGCTGGACAACGTACACTTGCAGCAATTGAATCAGCTGAACGAGTCGGCTTCCCAGAGGCACGCATACCACTTGCAAATGCTGTTATTGAACTTTGTCTATCACCGAAATCAAATTCGGCCTATAAAGCACTCGATGCCGCACTACACGATTTACGTAATGGTCAAACAGGCGATATTCCAAGTCATTTAAAAGATAGTCACTATAAAGGAGCCGAATCGTTAGGAAGAGGCATCGGATACTTATATCCACACGATCATCCAAACGGGTGGGTACAACAACAATACTTACCTGATAAAATTAAAAACAAGCAATATTATAAACCGAAAACGACAGGAAAATTTGAACAAGCACTTTCTACTGTTTATGAAAGATTACAAAGTTCGCATAAAACGAAGAATAAAGGGTAATATAAGCGAAAACGTCACCATTACGGAGGCTTCGCTTATGAAAACACGTCAAGATGCATGGACAAAAGAAGACGATCTCCTTTTAGCAGAAACTGTTTTACGACATATTCGCAGAGGAAGTACACAAATAAAAGCATTCGATGAAGTTGGTGATACATTAAACCGAACTTCAGCAGCTTGTGGCTTTAGATGGAATGCTGAAGTAAGACCATATTATGAAGATGCGGTACAAATTGCAAAAAAACAGCGTAAAGAATTAAAGCGTTCGGAAGCTAAAATAGAAAAAGAGCAGTTCGCACAAACTCGGCAACTCGTAATCGATGCCGAGTTTTCAGAAGATATTGCCCCAAATAAACAAGATCTTACAATGCAAAATGTCATCTCATTTTTGCAAAACTTGGAGCACAATAACCCTTCACTCGCAAAGTTACAAACTGAAAATGACGTATTACAAGATCAGCTCACTTCCCTGAAAAAAACGAATAATGAACTTGAAGCAAAATTAGCTGTTCTCACAAAAAAACAACAAGCAATCGAAGAAGATTATGCAATGCTTGTTAGAATTATGGATCGTGCTCGAAAACTTGTTTCGGTCGAAGAACAAGAAGAGCAAATTGCTCCGATTTTCAAAACCGATCAAAATGGAAATTTAGATATTATATATTCTGCAGAAAATTAAAAAACAGGGATGTCACTTGTTCGCCTAAGTGACATCCCTGTTTTTTAATTCGGCGAACAATGCATAGATAAATGAAATTATATCGACGATTTTTCGAATATATCTATCGCAATTCGAAATATATCAACGATTCGACAAGAAATATCGCTTTACCGACAAAAATTCACAATAATAACACTCACGTTAATAGGAGGAAACTCCTGAAATGAATTGGATATTTTTTACTTAAATATTACTATAAACATATACGTTTGAAGGGAGACGGTTGCTATTTCATTAATAGTCTTCAAAATAACACTCGGTGTTCTCGTCCTAACGTTAGGTCTTTTCACCATTCACAGTTTAAAAAAGACGTCTGCCTATAAATCAGACAAATACGATCATTACTTACTAGCTTTACTTACGTTCGAACTAGTAGTATTACAAATATCCATATTTCTTTAAAACATACAAAAAGCATATATCCTAAACGATATATGCTTCCCTTTTATTCTTGCCCTACACGCTTCACTTCTACGTTTTTAATACGTTCACGTACAACGTGACTCGCCATAATTAAGCCCGCCACAGATGGTACGAACGCATTTGAAGAAGGTGGTAATTTCGCTTTACGAATTTTTGCATTTTCGTCTGGTACGATTTCTTTACGTACTTCCTCACGAATTACGATTGGGTTTTCGTCAGAGAAGACAACTTTTACACCTTTTTTAATACCATCTTTACGAAGCTTCGTACGAATTACTTTCGCAATTGGATCTGTATGTGTTTTAGAAATGTCCGCAATACGGAAACGAGTTGGGTCCATTTTATTTGCCGCACCCATACATGAGATAATTTTGATTTTACGACGTAAACATTGTTTAATTAAATGAATTTTGAACGTAATCGTATCGGATGCATCCACTACGAAATCTAAACCGTGTTTAAAGAACTCTTCATATGTTTCATCTGTATAAAACATCTCTAGTCCAATTACTTCACACTCTGGATTAATGTCTGCAATACGCTCTTTCATTAATTCTACTTTTGAACGTCCTACAGTAGATACTAACGCGTGAATTTGACGGTTTACGTTTGTAATATCTACAACATCTTTGTCAACTAATACAAGACGTCCTACGCCAGAACGTGCTAACGCTTCTGCCGAAAATGACCCTACTCCGCCAATCCCTAAAATACCGACTGTACTATTTTTTAATATTTCAAGGCCTTCTTTTCCAAAGGCTAATTCATTACGTGAAAATTGATGTAACATTCAGCTCTACACTCCTATTACAAAAATGGTCTACCATGTATTCTAGCGTTTTTCCGACTATTTGTATAGAAAAAGTTATAGAATTCCTAAAAATACATATTCAAAGAGAAAAAATAAAACATAAGACCACTAGCTGAACCAGACTTTTTTAACTTCCTCTTCAATATACGTTTAAAAAGGAGGATTCAGAGGACCGAGCAGATCGAGGCACTTATGCTAGGAGGAGCACAGTGTAGGCGTACTACTCGAGCACCGGACTAGCATACGTAACGATGAAATGCGAAGGTTATCTAAACCGGACTTTTTAAACAACCTTTCAAAAAAAAGTCTAGATGGGGTTAGTATAACCATCTAGACTCTATTCTTACTTCTCTTCTTTCAAGCTCAATTTTAAGCTTAGCTCTTCAAGCTGAGCTTCTGCAACTGGGCTTGGCGCTTCTGTTAATAAGCAGCTTGCGCTTGCTGTTTTCGGGAATGCAATTGTATCACGAAGGTTCGTACGACCTGCAAGTAACATAACAAGACGGTCTAAACCTAATGCGATTCCGCCGTGTGGTGGTGTACCGTATTCGAATGCTTCTAATAAGAATCCGAATTGTTCTTGTGCTTCTTCTTGTGAGAATCCAAGTGCTTTGAACATTTTTTCTTGTACGTCACGCTCGTAAATACGAAGTGATCCACCACCAAGCTCATAACCGTTTAATACAAGGTCATATGCTTGTGCACGTGCTTTTTCTGGTGCTGTTTCTAATAGTTCAACATCTTCACGGAATGGCATTGTGAACGGATGGTGAGCTGCGAAGTAACGATCTGCATCTTCATCGTACTCAAGAAGTGGCCAATCAGTTACCCATAGGAAATTAAATTTACTTTCGTCAATTAGCTCAAGTTCTTTACCTAGACGTAAACGAAGTGCACCTAAGCTATCTGCAACAACGCTCTTCTTATCTGCTACGAATAGTAATAAGTCACCAGCATCCGCTTCTAATGTACTCATTAACACGTTTGCATCTTCTTCCCCGAAGAATTTCGCAATCGGTCCTTTTAAGCCGTCTTCTTCAACTTTAAGCCAAGCTAGACCTTTTGCACCGTATACTTTTGCGAATTCAGTTAATGCGTCGATGTCTTTACGAGAATATTTGCTCGCTGCACCTTTTGCGTTAATCGCTTTTACTTGTCCGCCGTTTTCTACAGCACTTGTAAATACTTTAAATCCACAACCTACTGCAAATTCAGATAGGTCTTTTAGTTCCATTTCAAAGCGTGTATCTGGCTTATCAGAACCAAAGCGAGCCATTGCATCAGCATATTTCATACGAGGGAATGGTACACTAACTTCTACACCTTTTGCATCCTTCATGACTTTCGTCATCATGCGCTCCATCATTTCTAAAATTTCATCTTGTGTTAAGAATGATGCCTCGATATCGATTTGCGTGAATTCCGGTTGACGGTCCGCACGTAAATCTTCGTCACGGAAACAACGTGCTACTTGATAGTAACGCTCAAATCCACCGACCATAAGAAGCTGTTTAAATAGCTGCGGAGATTGAGGTAATGCATAAAATTCACCATCATGCACACGACTTGGTACTAAATAGTCGCGAGCTCCTTCTGGTGTGCTCTTCGTTAAAATTGGTGTTTCAACTTCTAAGAACTCTTCTGTATCTAAGAAGTTACGAATTGTTTTCGTTACGTCATGACGCATTTTGAATGTGTTGAACATTACAGGACGACGTAAGTCTAAGTAACGATATTTTAAACGCACATCTTCTGATGCATCTGTATCATCAGCAATAATGATTGGCGTTGTTTTCGCTGCATTTAATACGTTTACTTTCGTTGCTTGTACTTCAATACGACCAGTTGCCATATTGTCATTAATTGCGCCTTCACCACGTTCAACAACTGTACCTTCTACGTGTAATACATATTCGCTACGAATCATTTCTGCTACTTCTAACGCTTCTTTTGATGTTTCTGGGTTAAATACAACTTGTACGATACCTGTACGGTCACGTAAGTCGATAAAGATTAATCCACCTAAATCACGGCGTTTTTGTACCCAACCTTTTAATTGAACTGTTTGTCCAACCGCTTCTACTGTTACTTTCCCACATGCATGTGTTCTTTCAGCCACTTTAAGTTCCCCCTATATTAATTTCTCTGCTACATATGAAGCAAATACATCTAACGCTACTTCTTCTTGTCCGCCTGTTTCCATATCTTTCAAGTTAATGATGCCTTTATCTAGCTCATCTTCCCCTAATACAGCTACGTATTTCGCATTTAAACGATCTGCTGATTTAAATTGTGCTTTCATTTTGCGATCTAAATAATCTTTTTCAACTGATAATCCAGCTTTACGAAGATCGAACGCAACTTTTGCAGCACGGTCTTTCGCTTTTTCACCAAGTGCTACAACGTAACAATCAATACTATGTTCAATTGGTAACTCAATATTTTCAGCCTTCAGCGCCATAATTAAACGCTCAATACTCATCGCAAAACCAATACCTGGCATTTCCGGTCCACCGATTTCTTGTACAAGTCCGTTATAACGGCCACCGCCACTTAATGTTGTGATAGCACCGAAACCTTCTGCCTCACTCATAATTTCAAAAACAGTGTGTTGGTAGTAGTCTAAACCACGTACTAAATTCGGATCTTTTTCAAATGGAACATCCATCATCGTTAGTAGTTCTTGTACTTTGTCGTAGTATACTGCTGAATCTTCGTTTAAGTATTCTGTAATAGATGGTGCTGTGCTCATTAATTCATGATTACGGTCCTTCTTACAGTCTAAAATACGAAGAGGGTTCTTTTCTAAACGAGATTGGCAATCAGCACAGAACTCTCCGATGCGCGGCTCAAAGTGAGCAATTAACGCATCACGGTGTGCTTGACGACTCGCTGCATCACCTAAGCTATTTAATACAACTTTAATATTTTTTAAGCCCATGCCGCGATAAAACTCTACAGCAAGTGCAATTACTTCTGCATCAATTGCTGGATCGTTACTACCAATTGCTTCAATACCGAATTGTACGAATTGACGATAGCGACCTGCTTGTGGTCTTTCGTAACGGAACATTTGACCGATATAGTATAATTTCGTTGGTTGTGTTGCATCACCGAACATTTTGTTTTCAACGTAAGAACGTACAACAGGTGCAGTACCTTCTGGACGTAATGTTAAACTACGCTCTCCACGGTCTTGGAATGAATACATTTCTTTTTGTACGATATCTGTCGTATCACCAACACCACGTAAAAATAGCTCTGTATGTTCAAAAATTGGTGTGCGAATTTCTTTATAATTGTAACGACGGCAAATTTCGCGCGCTTGCCCTTCGATATACTGCCATAACTCTACATTACCTGGAAGAATATCTTGCGTTCCGCGTGGGATTTGAATAGACATATTCAGTTCCTCCTCAAATTGTTTTAATCTTAATAAAAATAAAAAAACTCCCGCCGCTACTGTTTGAACAGTAGGGACGAGAGTATTATACCCGTGGTGCCACCCTAATTGAAGCACGTATGCTTCCACTTTTTTAATAACGCTTAAATTTGCGTTCATCTCTACTAAGCGTATACGCCTTTCAAGTTGAAACCTACAGAGTGTCATTCAATCAGTCATCATGTAGAAATGTTTTCAGCCTAGGACATTTCTTCTCTTTCCATGTGTATCTCATTTACTCTCCTCTATCAACGGTTATATTCATATGTAAATATAAAATTACTATACGTTTGTTGAGTAGGATTGTCAAGTGCTCTAAGAGCGCTCAATTTGCTTCTTTAGTCGCTTTACATCTTGAAGTGAAATCCCAAACTCCGAAGCAAGCTCCATTGAAGTATTGTTTTGTTCTTTTGAAATAAAATCATGTAAATTTACGTTAAACAGTTGATTTGCACCATTTGTAACAGAATGTCCTTTTTCATTCATACGCATACGTATATCCCTCACATTCAATATGGATGTTTTACTTTTTATTGTTCCATATTGATGGGGTAGTTATACATATCCGAAACAGCTATTGATTCCAAATAAACATAAGAATGCTATTAACAATAATAACAATAGCCAATCCACTCGCAAGCATAGGATGCTTCAAATGACACAACGCCCAATCCAAAAACGATAATTTCTAACAATATATGTAAGGTGCCTTGTACTTCCCACTCTGCGTGTGGTCCTTCAAATAATGCCCATATGACAGCAACAATAATCGGAAGAATAATCGCAAGTGTAATTTTTATAGCCGTTATTGTTCCTATCCGAAATCCCCAGTACCCAACAACCCCAAGAACACATAACTCTAACATGAAACGTAAAGCTATATTGAATTCTTGAAGCATACTACACCTTTTATTCCCCTTTACAATCATCCTATGTTAAATGAACAAAACATAAAACAATGTATAAAAAAGAGAGGATCATATAATCCTCTCTTCTTGGGCAACACTATTTACTTTCTACAATTAAGGTCACCGGACCATCATTGATTAAAGAAACGTCCATCATTGCTCCGAACTGTCCTGTCTCCACATGTAGTCCTTGTTTACGAACTTCTTCATTAAAGAAATCATATAAACGCTCTGCGTAATCAGGTTTCGCAGCATCCATAAAGTTTGGACGTCTTCCTTTACGGCAATCTCCGTATAATGTAAATTGCGAAATTGATAGAACTTGTCCTTCTACATCAAGTACTGAATGGTTCATCTTTCCGCTCTCATCTTCAAAAATACGTAGGTTTGCAATTTTTTCTGCAATATACGTTGCATCTTTTTCTGTATCTTCATGCGTAATGCCAACTAGTAATGTTAAACCGAATGGAATTTGTCCTACAATCTCACCATCTACTGTGACAGACGCTTCCTTTGATCGTTGTAAAACAACTCTCATCTTTTCTACACTCCCTATTAATGCATCATGCGTCGTACGGCATAAATTTCTGGAACACGTTTAATGCGCTCTACTACTTTTTTCAAGTGCTGTAAGTTTCGAATAGAGATCGACATATTAATCGTTGCCATCTTATTACGATCACTTCTACCGGAAACGGCTGAGATATACGTCTTCGTTTCTGTAACAGCTTGTAATACTTCATTTAATAAACCACGACGATCATAGCCTGAAATTTCAATATCAACATTGTATTCAATTTCTTTTTCAGGGCTACCTTCCCAATCTACTTCTAGTAAACGCTCTACCGCTTCTTCTGTATGCACATTGACGCAATCGCAACGGTGAATTGATACGCCTCGACCTTTCGTAATATACCCAACAATATCATCGCCTGGAACTGGGTTACAGCATTTTGATAAACGAATTAACAAATTATCTGCACCACTTACCTTTACACCAGAATCCCATTTTCGAATTTTCATCGGTTTACGAACTTCTTTAACTTCAACGATTTCTTCTTCTTCACGTTGTTTACGGAACTTGTCCGTTAGTCGCGTAACAATTTGTGCAGCTGTAATTCCGTTGTATCCAACTGCTGCAAACATATCTTCTTCATTTGCAAAGTTAAACTTCTCAGCAACACGTTTTAAATTATCAAGTGCTAATACTTCTTTCATCTCATACTCTAAGCCACGCACTTCTTTTTCAACAAGTTCACGGCCTTTTTCAATATTTTCATCTCTACGTTGCTTCTTAAAGAATTGACGTATTTTATTTTTCGCATGAGATGTTTGAGCTAGCTTTACCCAATCTTGACTTGGGCCATACGAATGTTTCGATGTTAAAATTTCAATGATGTCACCAGTTTTCAGCTTATAATCAAGTGTCACCATTTTCCCGTTTACTTTTGCACCAATTGTTTTGTTTCCAATTTCCGAATGGACACGATATGCAAAATCAATTGGGACAGAGCCAAGAGGTAATTCCATTACATCGCCTTTCGGTGTAAAGACAAATACCATATCAGAGAACAAATCAATTTTTAATGATTCCATAAACTCTTCTGCATTAGAAGCTTCATTTTGCCATTCTAATATTTGACGGAACCATGTTAGTTTCTTCTCTAATGTACCCGTTGTTTCAGCCGCTTTACCTTCTTTATACGCCCAATGTGCCGCAATCCCGAATTCTGCAATTTCGTGCATTTCTTTCGTGCGAATTTGCACTTCAAGCGGATCACCTTTCGGCCCAATTACAGTCGTATGAAGAGATTGATATAGGTTTGCTTTCGGCATTGCAATATAATCCTTAAAACGACCCGGCATTGGCTTCCAGCACGTATGAATAATTCCAAGTACCGCATAACAATCTTTAATACTATTTACCACGACACGTACAGCTAATAGATCATAAATTTCATTAAATTGTTTATTTTGCAATGCCATTTTACGATAAATACTGTAAATATGCTTTGGTCTTCCAGAAATCTCAGGTTGAATTGCAACTTCTTTTAATTTCTCACGAATACCAGTCATTACTTCATCTAAATATTCTTCACGCTCTGCACGTTTACGCTTCATTAAATTCACAATACGATAATATTGCTGTGGGTTTAAATAGCGAAGTGACGTATCCTCTAACTCCCATTTAATAGTACTAATTCCGAGTCTATGTGCTAAAGGTGCAAAGATTTCTAACGTTTCATTTGCAATGCGACGCTGCTTCTCTTGAGGCAAATGTTTCAATGTACGCATATTATGAAGACGGTCAGCTAGTTTAATTAAAATAACTCGAATATCTTGAGCCATTGCGATAAACATTTTGCGATGGTTTTCGGCTTGTTGCTGCTCGTGAGATTTATATTTAATCTTTCCAAGCTTTGTAACACCGTCAACAAGCATAGCGATTTCTTTATTAAATTCCCGTTCAATATCTTCTAATGTAATTTCTGTATCTTCCACTACATCATGCAAGAAACCTGCCGATACTGTAGATGGATCCATGTGTAAATCAACTAAAATACCTGCAACTTGAATTGGGTGAATAATATATGGTTCACCCGATTTTCTATATTGTTCGCTATGTGCATCACGCGCATATTCATAGGCACGTGCCACTAGCTCAATATCTTCATCCGCTAAATATTGACTTGCTTTCTCGAGTACCTGTTCAGCTGTTAGTACTTGCTCATTTGCCATCGAATCACCTTTTATTGAAAATTGACTTTATCTTTATTAAGTAGAATAAATTATATTCTATCATTATAACCCAATGATTGTGAATTGTGAAAAGGAAAAGATTTTACTGACATTTCACCATGTTTTTTTGTGTAATTATACAAAAGTACCCGCTCCTCTCCAAGAGATTCACGGGTACTTTTTATCACCGTAGTTTTACCTATATAGTGATTAGTATTTTTCTAATACTAATACATCGTAACCATCTAGCATTTTACGACCATCTAAGTAAGTAAGCTCTACTAAGAATGCAATTCCTGCTACAACTCCGCCAAGTTCTTCAACTAGCTTAATTGTCGCTTCAATTGTTCCGCCTGTAGCTAATAGATCATCTGTAATTAATACGCGTTGACCTGGTTTAATTGCATCTTTATGAATTGTTAAAACATCCGTTCCATATTCTTTACCGTAGTCAACTGTAATTACTTCACGTGGTAATTTCCCTAATTTACGAACTGGTGCAAATCCTACTTCTAATGCATAAGAAACAGGGCAACCGATAATAAAGCCACGTGCTTCTGGCCCTACTACAACGTCGATATCTCTTTTTTTGGCATACTCAACGATTGCATCTGTTGCTGCTTTGTATGCTTTACCGTCGTTCATTAAAGGGGTAATGTCTTTAAACACAATACCTTCTTTTGGATAATCCGGTACAATTGCGATATGTTGCTTGAAATCCATATTTCTGAATCCTCCTCAGATATAAAAGGTTTGTAAATACAAATCCTTTACCCTAACTGTTCTACTTATTTATGATTACGAATCGTTTCAAACCATGTATATAGTTGCTGATATGTGCTATAAACCAATTCTTTCTCTAATTGTAAGTGGTTCATTTTCTCACGATATGTGTTCGATTCAATTAAATCACGCTTTTGTTTTTGTTCTGCCATAAAAATGACACCGTCTTTTATTGTAACAAATTCTAACTCAAAAAACACCTGTGTCATGAAATTTACTGTATCTTTTGACCATCCTTTATGACGACATAGTTGTTCCCCATATTGTCTTAACGAAAATGGTGCTTTTTGACTCAAGAAAGAATAGTACCATTTAAAGTGTTCCCTCGTTGGAACCGTACTAAATAAATGATTATTCTCTTGATAAAATAGCGTGTAAATTCGAGCTGGGAAGCCAGCCTTAAATACATCACCTAATTCATCTGTTCCTTTCGGCAAATCAAGTAGCACAATGTATTGATCATCTAAATGAGTTACCTCTGATGCATGCACAAGCTGTTCTTTGTAGTCTTCTAAAGAAAATTTATTCAATACCTCTTCAGAAAAATACACCATCGTTATTTTTTCTTTCGGAAGTTCCGCTAAATTCGCTTCTGCATTTCGCATACTACGCCAGTCAAACAACTGCCAAGCCTCTACCGCAATATCTTGTACCATTAACTGCGGCTTCTTAAAGTTATTCCATTCATTAATGGATGCTTCTCCTACTACAGAAACTTTTGCAACTGGTGAAATTTCTTTCGCATATGCACCAAATCCAAATCCAATTGTATCTAGCGTTGCTTGTCCGTCCCGAAGAGCCATTTTTAAATGAGATCCGTCTGATCCAATTGCACGAATGCTTTCTAAATCAGCATCTTTCACCGCAATACGCGGTTTCGGATTTCCAACACCAAACGGCGCTAACTTTTGCATCTCCGCAATTGCTGCAAGTGTTACATCCTCTACTTTACAAAATGCATCCACTGCTGTAATCGGAATAAAATCTTCTTCTGTTAAAATTACATCTGCTTGCTCATTTAACCTGCGTCTTAATTCATCCACATCGTTCATGTGCAGCGTCATTCCCGCCGCCATCGGATGACCTCCGAAATGCGGTAACAATTCACGGCAATCTGAAAGGTTTGCAAATAAATCAAATCCTGCAATACTACGTGCAGACCCTTTTGCTGTTTGCTTATCAGGATCAATACTTAACACAATTGTTGGACGATAATAACGCTCTACCAATTTAGAAGCGACAATTCCAATTACTCCTGGATTCCAACCTTCTTTTGCAAGTACTAGTACTTTATTTTCTTCAGGCGGAAATTTATTTTCGACTTCGGCGATAGCTTCTTCTGTAATTTGCTTTACAATATCTTTTCGAAGTGTGTTAAGCTCATCAATTTCTTCAGCTAGCTCTTTCGCTTCCTCTGGATCTTCTGATAATAGAAGGTGTACAGCAGGTGCTGCATCTTCCAAACGACCAACTGCATTAATACGAGGTGCGAGTAAGAATCCGATGCTTTCTTCAGTAATTTCACTTTGCGAAACGTTAGCAACTTTAAATAACGCCTTTAAACCGATATTTCGCGTCATTCGCATATGCTTCAGTCCACGCTGTACTAACAATCTATTTTCACCGTGAAGCGATACTAAATCGGCTACCGTACCAATTACTGCAATTTCCAATAAATGCTCTGGTACACGGCCCAAAAGTGCATGTGCAACTTTAAATGCAACACCAACACCCGCTAAATAATGAAACGGATAAACACCGCCCTCTAATTTCGGGTGAATAATCGCAAGCGCTTCTGGTAATTCTGGTGGTGGCTCATGGTGATCTGTAATAATAAGATCTATTCCAAGTTCCTTCGCTACCTTCGCTTCATGTACTGCTGCAATACCAGTATCGACAGTAATAATTAGCGAGAATCCTGCACTGTGCGCCCAACGAAACGCTTCTTCATTTGGCCCATAGCCTTCAGTAAAACGATTTGGAATATAAAACTCTACTTCTGCACCTAATTCTTGGAGAGCAAGATATAATACAGTCGTACTACTTACTCCGTCCGCATCATAATCGCCAAATATTAATATTTGTTCTCCATTTCCAATAGCTTTTTTCACACGTTCTACAGTCCGATCCATCCCTTCAAGTAAAAATGGATCGTGAAATTCTTGATCTGCTGTATTTAAAAAGTCTACAATCTTATCTTCTGTATTTAAGCCTCTGCCGAGAAATAATGAAGTCACAAGAGGTGATAGTTGCAATTTATTTGCTAATTCACTCACTAGTTCCTCATTATATTCTTTTTCTTTCCAACGCGTCTTCGGTTGTAACACGAAATCACCCCTTAACCTATCCATTATACAAGACAGATTAAGGGGTGACAATATAATGCAAACTACGATTCGACATCTATATAATTAAATATCCGTTATGTTTAATTTGGAGAATACGGATTAATATGTACAAAAACATTTTGTACGTTATCTTGTTTCATAAGTGTTTCTTTTACATGTTTTCCAATGCGGTGACCTTCTTCTACAGTGATATATGGATCTACAGATATTTTAATATCAACAATAACATAGTGGCCATGTTCCCTTGCATATAAAGAGCCTATCTTTTTCACACCTTCCACTTGAAAAACTGCTTCCCTAAGCGGAACAGCATCTTCTTCATGCAGAACATGATCGAGCGTTGCATGAATAGCTTCTGCTCCAATACTCCACGCCATCTTAGCAACGAGAATTGAAACAAATAATCCCGCAATTGGATCGGCATATACAAGCCAATCTATACCTAACTTACCGCCGATAATAGCTGCACAAATGCCGATTAAAGCTGCAATTGAAGAAAACACATCCGAACGATGTTCATATGCATTTGCAATAATTGCATCACTATTTATCCTCTTCCCTAATCGATATTTATACTGAAACATCCCTTCTTTCACTACAATCGAAAGAATAACTGCAAAAATTGTAATTCCTTTTGGTGGTTCTAAATCTTGTGAAAAAGCTTTTATAGACGAAATCGCTATCTCTATTCCAACAATAAATAATAATACCGCAACAATAATCGCTGAAATCGATTCCGCTTTACCATGACCATACGGATGATCTTCATCAGGCGGTTGCTTTGCTGCTCGTAATCCAAAAAGTACAGCTAACGAGCCAATTACATCTGATCCAGAATGCACCGCATCCGCTAAAAGTGCCTTACTGTTTCCAATATAACCAATTACCGCTTTTACAATCGCTAATATAATATTACCAACGATTCCGACAATAGCACCAAACTCGGCCTGTTTAAAACGTTCATCTTTTTCCATAATTAAAATCCCTTCTTTTCTTAACCTCTCTTTTTATCCCGCTTTAACAAGCAGTAAGACTCCCACTGATTAAAGTTTCACTTTATTGTAACAAAAACAAAGATAACATCACCACTTTCTTCCATTTACCCCCCTTAAAATAGGTGCTACTTTATTGTATCCGCAAACGAAAAAGAGATGCCTCATATAGAGACATCATCTTTTTATATGTTTTATTTTTTATACTTGCGGTTCAGATACTTCTTTCTCAACCTTCTTCTTGTTTTTGCCCTTTTTCAAACGGCGGTTTTCAAGCATTAACCAAATTTGAGAAGCAACGAAAATAGAAGAGTACGTACCTACAACTAATCCAATTAATAATGCAAGTGAGAAGTTACGCAGTGATTCACTACCAAAAATAAGTAGTGCGATTACTGGGAATAACACTGTTAACACTGTATTAATTGAACGACCAATTGTTTGACGAATACTTGCGTTTACGATTTCTTCTAGGTCTTTTATGTCGCGAACTCGTTTTTTCTGTTTGTATAACTCACGGTTTCTATCAAACGTAACGATTGAGTCATTGATAGAGTAACCAATAATCGTTAATACCGCAGCGATAAACGTTAAGTCTACCTCTATCTGGAAAAGACTAAATACAACAACCATAACGAATGCATCATGTAATAATGCGATTACTGCAGATACTGCGTACGTAAGACGGAAACGAATACTTACGTATAAAACGATTACTGCAGAAGCAATTAATACTGCGATAAATGCATTTCGTGCAATCTCTTTACCGATTGTCGGCGAAACTGTACTTACGTTTGGATCTGTACCATATTTATCGTGGAAGAATGTTTTTGTTTTCGCAATTTCATCTTTCGATAGAACACCTAATGTACGAACTGCGAAACCTTTATTATCATTACCAGTCGGTACAATATTTTCTTCTTTCACATCAATCTTCAGTTCGTTGAAGTCTTTATGAACGTCAGACACAGTAAGTGCTTGTTTTGATTGCAAGTCAATACGTGTACCACTTGCAAAGTCAATACCAAGATTCATTTTGAAAATCGGTAATATAATTGCCCCAGCAATTACGACTGCAATTGAGAATAAGAAAAATTTATGACCGATATTTACGAAGTTAATACGATCAAATTTAGTTGGTGGATGTACTACACCTTTTGTTAATGGAATAATATCCTTTTCCTTAACACCAAAGTAAGATGGTTTTTTATCGAAGTAACGACTCTTTACAAGTAAACCTAGTAAGAAACGAGTACCGAATACGTTCGTAATGAAACCGACTAAAATACTTACAATTAAACTTGTTGCGAATCCTTTTACAGAGCTATTACCGTAAGCGAATAAAACACCCGCTGCTGCAATAGTTGTAATGTTCGCATCTAAAATTGTCGATAATGAACGATGGTTACCAGCACGGAATGCTGACATCATCGACTTACCAATTTTAAGCTCTTCCTTCAATCTCTCGTACGTAATGATATTCGCATCAACTGCGATACCAACCCCGAGCACTAATGCCGCAATACCTGGCAACGTAAGAACTGCATGCATCCAGTTAAAGACAAGTAATGTAACGAAAATGTATAAACCTAACATAACAACCGCTACAATCCCTGGTAAACGGTAGAATACAAGCATGAATAAGAAGATAATAGCAATACCGATCGCACTAGCTAAAATCGTTTGCTCTAATGCTTGTTGACCAAATTTCGCTCCAACAGATGTTGAATACATTTCTTTTAAATCAACAGGAAGTGCACCTGCATTTAATAAAGATGAAAGTTCTTTCGCACTTTCAACTGTAAAGTTTCCACCTACGATAGATACTTCAGCTTGGTTAAATACTTGGCTTACTGTTGCTGCTGATAAATACTTCGGATTCTGTTTTGCATTCTGTTTTGCAGCTTCTGCTTTATACGAATCTTTTCCTTCTTCAAAATCAAGCCAAATTACCATCAAATTCGTTGGTGGTGGCATTTTTGAAATCTTTTCAGTTACTTCACGGAATTTATCAGCACTTTTTAGTGTAAGACCTACGCTCGCACGGCCTTGCTCGTCAAATGTTTGCTTTGCTCCGCCGCCTTTTAAATCCGCTCCATCCATAAGAAGGTTGTCATCCACATCACGGAATGTTAATTTCGCTTGTGTTGATAACATTTCGCGTGCTTTTTGCTGATCTTGTACACCAGCAAGCTGTACACGAATTCGATCTTCTCCTTCGATTTGAATGTTCGGCTCACTTACACCAAGAACATTGACACGATTTTCAAGAGCACCTACTGTACTTACAAGTGCATCACGATCGATTTTATCACCTTTTTTGGCTGGTTTTACTTCATACAGAATTTCAAAACCACCGCGAAGGTCTAGTCCTAGACTAATTCCTTTTGCTATGTCTTTTCCTGCCGCACCAATTACTCCACCAATTAATAAAACGATGAGGAAAAAGGCGGCAATTCTTGTACCACGCTTTGCCATATGTACCCTCTTTCTGCTACTAACACTTTAAATAAATCAATCGATTCACTTACAATAGACAAATTCCACACCTATGCGCCTGTCTAGTTAGTAGACTTCCTTTCTGTAAATTCCAGTGTTTTTTACTAGCTCAC
Source organism: Bacillus sp. MYb209 (assembly GCF_002975175.1). Lineage (GTDB taxonomy): Bacteria > Bacillota > Bacilli > Bacillales > Bacillaceae_G > Bacillus_A. Next base: position 119,435 of record NZ_PCNZ01000002.1, on the reverse strand, counting down.
TACTAGCCATATAGGTAAACTTTCAGCTCTGTGCTTTATTCGTACAAACACACCCTATATCGGATTACATATTATTATTTTCCCTTTCACTACCTCCTTTACTTAAAATCTCTGACATAATTAATTCCTCTTTATCAATACCTATCATTATACTGCAAAAGGAAGAACAAACCAATTACAGTCGGTTATTTATTTTCATATTCATCAAACGACCAAAGTGGCGCTTGATATGCTTCAACAGTTAAATAATTCATATATTCATTAGTACTTACTCTTAATACATCATTTACTAATTCATATAACCTAACATCACTGTCTATCTTTTTCCACTTTTTCGCCTTGAGAAACTTCCAAATATCATTATCTGTCACTCGGTCGTAACCGAACAACTGAAACTCTTCTACTTTACTTTCTAAAACGACTTGTAACTGTCCGCGGTATGATTCTACCAAAGCCTCTTTATCCAACATATATAAACATCTCCTTCTTATTTCAGCACGAAAAGTCGCTTTTAATCCCGCTCTAATGGACAGTAATAACTTCTTTCAAGAGTACCATTCACACTTTACTCTCTTAAATGCTTGTCATTCTTGTCTCATACGTGCATATAAATTATTGTAAATCATTCCATTGATTTTGAGAAGGTAGGAGAAGAGTATGACGAGACAAAGCTTTTTAAAAGGTGCATTTATTTTAATGATAGCTGGCTTTATTACAAAAATCCTTGGATTTATTAACCGCATTGTAATGGCACGTATTTTAGGCGAAGAAGGCGTTGGCCTTTATATGATGGCTGTCCCCACCTTCATTTTAGCAATTACGCTAACACAAATTGGCCTGCCTGTTGCAATCGCAAAATTTGTAGCAGAAGCGGAAGCGGTGAACGATAAACAAAGAGTTAAAAAAATATTAACTGTCTCGCTAGCCGTTACATCCATTATTAGTATCATTTTAACAATTGGGATTATGCTACTCACACCTATTTTAGCAAAAACATTATTAACAGATGAAAGAACTTACTATCCATTAATGGCTATTTTACCTGTCGTCCCTGTTATTGCAGTTTCTTCCGTTTTACGTGGTTATTTCCAAGGGAAACAAAATATGAAGCCGAGCGCTTATGCTCAAGTCATAGAACAAGTTGTCCGCATTACAATTATCGCTGTATGCATTCGGTTATTTTTACCTTACGGCGTAGAATATGCCGCAGCCGGTGCCATGCTATCAGCTGTTCTTGGCGAAGTTGCATCTTTATTATTTTTACTTACTTTATTCCAACGCGAAAAACATTTATCTATACGCTCTGGATTTTTCACTACTGTCAAGGAGAGCAAAAATACATTTTATTCCCTTATGGACATTGCTTTACCAACTACAGGAAGCCGTTTAATTGGTTCCGTTTCTTATTTCTTTGAACCTATCGTCGTTATGCAAAGCTTAGCGATCGCCGGAGTTGCTGCTTCTGTCGCAACTCAGCAATACGGTATATTAAACGGATATGCGTTCCCGCTTCTATCACTGCCAGCCTTTATTACATATGCTCTTTCTACAGCACTCGTCCCATCAATTAGCGAGGCAATGGCAAAGAGACAACACAAATTAGTGGAACACCGATTACAACAAGCACTTCGAATTTCCTTAATAACCGGCGGATGGTCAGTCGTTATATTATATGTATTTGCTTCTCCAGTTTTAACTCTCATGTACGGCTCAGACAACGCGACAGCGTTCATTCAGCTTCTTGCACCTTGCTTTTTATTTCATTATTTCCAAAGTCCCCTTACATCTGTGTTGCAAGCTTTAAACTTAGCACGCGCTGCTATGATGAACACCTTTATTGGCGCCATCGTAAAATTAATCGTTATTTTCGCACTCGCTTCACGCCCAGAGTTCCAAATGATGGGCGTTGCCCTCGCCATCGCAGCAAATATAGTAACCGTAACATTCCTTCACTACGCCACTGTTTTAAAGAAAATTGCATTTACCATTTACGCAAAAGACTATATTTTCGGTGGAATTACTATCGGGATTGCTGGTACCTTCGGTTTTTATCTTCATAAGCATATCGTTTTTTCTCATTCACTTGGCGTACAAACATTATGGGAAATCACCTTAACAACAATCGTTTATATTGTTCTCCTCTTCGTTTTCAAACTCATTCGAAAAGAAGAATTAAGTCGTCTCCCTATCATTCGAAAACTTTCATTTTTGAAGTAAACTGGCTTGCCATTCAAAATGGTAAGCCTCTACTTTTCTTTCAAATCAACAAAAAATTGCCCATTTTGAAAACTACAATATAAAATCTGTTTCACATCTTTATAACCTAAGTTATTCAGTTTCTCAACGAGCCATTCATCTGTATGTTCGATCATTTGCAAATGATTGTATTGAATTTCTCCATCAATAATTAGTGGGAGTGTAAAAATTGGTGTATCATTTTTACTCTTTTTACTTTTTTGTTTTTGAAAGACAGATAACTTTCCAGATGCTTCTAAAATAGCGTATTCTACATCACGCACATCTCCGATTCCTTGCTCACGTAGTTGCATCAATAGATCATCCATGTTATATCGCTGCTTCCGCATCTTTTTTTCATCAATTTTACCTGCATTCACAAGAATCGCAGGCTCCCCTTCTATTAAATGCCGAAAACGCTGAAACTTTAAAGAAATGACCGACAAAACGATTTGTATACACATAAGAAAAGTCATTGGAACTAATTGATGCCAAAGTGATTTATCTGTATTTTCAATTGCCACTACAGCCATTTCACCGAGCATAATGAATACAACCAAATCTAATACACTTAATTCTCCAATTTCACGTTTACCCATAAGACGAAAAATAATTAAAATGATTGTATACAAAAGCATTGTTCGTCCGATTATTGATACCCATTCCATTTCTACATCCCCTTTTTTTACTTATAGGCTCCCCTACAAAAAAGAAACTAGTCTAACTTAAACAAAATGAAAATATGCTTGTATTAAAAAGGGGGAATGCATAATGGATGGAACGAAAAAATTATCGAGCGCAATCGGCTTCGGTATTATTACCCTATTAATCCTCGCATCTATTACAAGTATGATCATGGCTCTTTTATTAAAATTCACGAATATTAATGAAGGGACATTAGTAATTACTATTTTTATACTAGCACTTCTATCTATGCTTATGTCTGGATTTATTGCTGGTAAAAAGGCACAAGGAAAAGGTTGGTTAGTAGGTTTCACTACAGGACTCACATTCACTCTTCTCGTCTTTCTCGTTAACTATTTAGGCTTCTCTCAAACTTTATCGAACTCACAGTTACTCTACCAATTAGCATTAATGGGTGCGAGTACACTCGGAGGTATTTTCGGTGTAAATATGTCAAAACAAAATAAGTGAACTACCCGCCACTTAGTATCTCTTACGAGCTTACTTGAAGTGGGGGCTTCTCGGTTCATCGTTACTTTTGATAGCTAACGAATTTGTCTTAAGACAGCCGAGCTAACTCCCTTGTTCCAAAGGTTTGTTGCTATTTATGCCAACGCTAATAAGCGTATGGCTTCTTTTTTGATATTGATAGCTGCATTATAATCACGACTTATTGTTAGTCCACACGAGCACTCATATGTTCTTTCAGATAGTGACATTTCTTTTTTGTTTCCACAACAACTACACATCTTTGTAGAAGGAAACCATTTATCTATTTTTACAAGCTGTTTTCCTTGATCTTGTAGCTTATATGCTAAAAATGTCGTGAACATCCTCCAACCGTTGTCCGCAACACTTTTACCAAAGCGAAGTGCTCGTGACATTCCTTTCATATGTAAGTCTTCTATGGCTACAACGTCAAAATGAGTAGCCAATTCTTTAGACTTGTGATGAAGGAAATTTTTACGTTGATTGGCGACCTTTTCATGCAATTTAGCTACACGGATGCGTTGTTTATTCCAACGCGCTGAATCTTTCACACGTTTTGCTAATACTCGTTGCGCCTTTGCTAATCGGTCTAACATCTGACGATAAAAGCGAGGATAACCGGCTTTCTCATCTTCGCTACTCACGTACAATTCAGCCATTGCAAAGTCTAATCCAACTACACTTTCTACTTCTTTTTGAATGATTTCCTTTTCATATTCAGTCAAAACAGACACATAATACTTACCGGTTGGTGTCATCGAAATCGTGCATGATTTAATGATATGGTTTTGCGGAATCTCCCTATGTTGCTTTAGTCGCACTAATTTCAGTTTCGGTAATTTGATATAACCATGAAATAACATAATATTCCCGTTGACTCTATTCGTTGTATAAGATTTTCTACTTTTTCTACTTTTGAATGTAGGAAAATCACTTTGCCCACTAAAAAAATTCTTATAGGCAGTTTGCAAGTTTAGTTGAGCATTTGCCAACGCTAATGAATCGACTTCTTTCAACCATTCATACTCCACTTTGTATTTTGCAGGAGTAGGGAATTTTTGTTTCTTCAGTTCTTCCTTGTTCTCTTTGTACTTTTCGTATACTTCTTTCCGTTCAGTCAGCATTTTGTTATACACAAAGCGTACACACCCGAAAGTTTTACGTATCAAATTTGCTTGTTCTTCTGTTGGATACAGATGAAATTTGTACGCCTTATTATGCTTTGTCATATCCGTTCATCTCACCTTTCGCCTTCATTTCCCATAAACGGTTCTACTTTATCTATGGCGGTGATAACACAACATGAACACTGCATGATTATCTACTTTCATTGTTATACCAAACTTTACCTCTTATAAGGCTGATTATAGCAGAGGCGAAATAAATAGGAAAACCAATTTTTTGGCTACGCCAAACCGAAATTCATCTCCCACCTACCGTTGGACTATCGTCCTTCACACGCTTGAGGAAGGAGACTTATTTCGGATAATGCGTAAAAAAAGGCCCTGCACATTTCATGCAGGGCCTTCATCATTAGTTTTTCACAACTTCACGAATCGCATTGCGATCGAAAGTTAAGTGTGAACCACCAGATTTAACAACGATTGAAGTTTCATCTACTGATTCGATTGTACCGTGTAAGCCACCGATTGTTACGATAGCATCACCTTTTTTGATTTCATTTTGCATTTGAGCAACTGCTTTTTGACGCTTTTGCTGCGGGCGAATTAATAAGAAATAGAAAATCGCAAACATCGCAACAATCATAACGATATTCATCATACCTGGATTCATCTTGTGTTCCTCCTTTTAAATTATGTATTAGAAGTTTTTAGCATTCGGTTTATTAAAGCCATACTGTTCAAAGAACTCTTCGCGGAAATCGCCAAGACGGTCTTCACGAATAGCTTGTCTCACCTGCTCCATTAAGTTTAACAGAAAATGAAGGTTGTGATAAGACGTTAAACGAATTCCGAACGTTTCATCACATTTCATTAAGTGACGAATATACGCACGAGAGTAATTTTTACATGTGTAACAATCACAGTTTGGATCAAGCGGACCGAAGTCTCTAGCAAATTTCGCATTTTTCACAACTAAACGACCTTCACTTGTCATACATGTACCATTTCGAGCGATACGAGTTGGAAGTACACAGTCAAACATATCAACACCGCGAATTGCACCATCAATTAACGAGTCAGGAGAACCTACTCCCATTAAGTAACGGGGTTTATTATCTGGAAGAAGTGGTGTTGTAAACTCAAGAACACGATTCATAATATCCTTCGGCTCACCAACAGATAGACCGCCTATAGCATAGCCAGGGAAGTCCATTGAAACAAGATCTTTCGCACTTTGGCGACGAAGCTCTTCAAACTCCCCGCCCTGCACAATACCGAATAAACCTTGGTCTTGTGGACGTTCATGCGCCTTTAGGCAACGCTCTGCCCAGCGGCTTGTACGCTCTACAGACTTCTTCATGTATTCAAAAGTAGCAGGGAACGGTGGACACTCATCAAATGCCATCATGATATCTGAACCTAATGCATTTTGAATTTCCATCGCTTTTTCTGGTGATAAGAATAATTTATCTCCATTTAAGTGGTTACGGAAATGAACACCTTCTTCTTCAATACGGCGGAAGTCACTTAAGCTAAATACTTGGAAACCACCAGAATCCGTTAAGATTGCACGATCCCAGTTCATAAACTTATGCAAGCCACCTGCTTCACGAATAATTTCGTGGCCTGGACGTAGCCATAAATGATACGTATTGCTTAAAATAATGCCAGAATCCATCGCTTTTAATTCTTCTGGTGACATCGTTTTAACTGTTGCAAGTGTACCAACTGGCATAAATGTTGGTGTATCAAATGAACCGTGTGGCGTATGCACTCGACCTAAACGCGCACCCGTTTGTTTACAAGTTTTAATAAATTCATACCGAATTGCTGTCATAATTTACTCCTTTTATTTGTTTCTCATTTTAGCGTGAGATGCAACGAACATCGCATCACCAAAGCTAAAGAAACGATATTTTTCTTTTACTGCTTCATTATAAGCATGAAGTACATTATCTCTATTTGAAAATGCACTTACAAGCATAATTAATGTTGATTTCGGCAAATGGAAGTTTGTAATTAAACCATCAATTGCTTTAAACTCATATCCTGGGTACATAAAAATATCTGTCCAGCCAGAAGCGGCGCAAAGCTTACCACTATGATCTGTCGCAATCGTTTCTAACGTACGAGTTGATGTCGTACCTACAGTAATAATACGTCCGCCATTCTCTTTCACACGATTTAATAGGGCAGCAGTCTCTTCAGACATATGGTAATACTCTGCGTGCATATGATGCTCTTCAATCGTATCTGCAGAAACTGGTCTAAATGTTCCAAGTCCTACATGGAGTGTAATGAATGCTAATTGAACGCCTTTTTGCTTCAATTTCTCGAGTAACTCTTCTGTAAAGTGAAGTCCAGCCGTTGGTGCTGCTGCTGAACCGATTTCCTTCGCATATACCGTTTGATAACGATCGCGATCTTCTAGCGTCTCTTTAATATATGGAGGAAGTGGCATTTCTCCAAGTTCGTCTAAAATTTCATAAAAGATGCCGTCATATGAAAACTCAAGTTGACGCCCACCTTGATCTGCTGTTCCAATGCAAGTTGCTTTTAACTTTCCTTCACCAAAAGAGATGACAGTTCCCTCTTTTATACGCTTCGCTGGCTTTACAAGCGTTTCCCACTTATCGCCTTCTTCTTGTTTCAAAAGAAGTACTTCAATGTGTGCACCTGTATCTTCTTTCACACCGTGCAAGCGAGCAGGCATAACTTTCGTTTCATTTAAAACTAAGCAATCCCCCTCATGTAAGTAAGAAAGAATGTCCGTAAAATGTTTATGCTCAATATCTCCTGTTTCACGGTCTAACATCATCAATCTTGATGTTTCACGCTCTTCAAGCGGAATTTGTGCAATGAGCTCTTCTGGTAAATGAAAATCAAACAGATTAATATCCATAACTGTATCCACCTATTTCTTATTTGAATCGATTTATTATATACATAATAAAAGATAATGCAATACTTAACACAATACAGGTAATGATAGGAAAATAAAAGGTAACGTTTCCTTTTTTCACAAAAATATCGCCTGGAAGCCTTCCAATGAACTTCCAAGCTAATCCAACAACAATGAGTAAAATACCCGCTGTAATAAGCAGCTTTGGCATCTCCGTCATACTTTTGGCATCTCCATTCCGAAATGCTCATATGCGAGCGGTGTTACGATCCGGCCTCTTGGCGTTCTTTGTAAAAAGCCCATTTGTAATAAATACGGCTCATACACATCTTCAATCGTATGCGATTCTTCTCCAATCGTTGCTGAAACGGTTTCTAATCCAACTGGACCACCGCGGAACTTTTCAATAATACCAAGCAGTAATTTATGATCGATATGATCAAGTCCTAATTTATCTACTTGTAATAGTTCTAACGCCATTTGTGTAATTTCCATCGCAATCGTTCCGTCACTGCGAACTTGCGCGAAGTCACGTACACGTCGTAATAGACGATTCGCAATACGAGGTGTACCACGGGCACGTCTTGCAATTTCTAATGCAGCTAACGAATCTATTTCAACTTCAAACACTTCCGCTGTACGTTCTACAATCGCAGAAAGCTGATCTACTGTATAGTACTCTAATCGTGAAAGTACACCAAAACGGTCACGAAGTGGTGCTGATAATGCACCTGCACGCGTCGTTGCCCCAACTAGCGTAAATGGAGGTAAGTCTAGACGTACAGAGCGAGCTGACGGTCCTTTCCCAATAACGATATCAAGGCAAAAGTCTTCCATCGCTGGGTATAACACTTCTTCAATAGATCTATGCAAACGATGAATTTCATCAATAAATAATACATCCCCAGGCTGAAGTGCTGTTAATACAGCCGCTAAATCTCCTGGTCTTTCAATTGCGGGACCTGACGTTGTTCGAATGTTAACACCCATTTCATTGGCAATAATATTCGCAAGCGTCGTTTTACCAAGTCCAGGTGGTCCATATAAAAGTACGTGATCTAACGTTTCTTCACGCATTTTCGCCGCTTCAATAAACACTTCTAAATTATGTTTCGCTTTATCTTGGCCAATATACTGACGGAGCGTCTGTGGCCGTAATGAATACTCTAAATCCGCATCTTCGTATCCAGATTCCCCTGAAAGGAGACGTTCGTCCATTATACTCACCTCTTACCATTTAGTAACAGACTAAGTGCCTTTTTAATATACTGATCCGTTGTAAGTGATTCTTTTAATAATTCTGGTACAACGCGAGAAACTTCTCTCTCCGCGTAACCAAGTGCTCTTAGTGCTTCAAGCGCCTCATCAAGCTCAGTTGATGAACCTTTCTTCTGATCAAAACTTTCGACATCTGAGAATAGATCAACAAATGCATCTGGTACGACATCTGCCAGTTTTCCTTTTAAGTCTAAAATCATTTGGCGTGCCGTTTTCTTTCCGACACCTGGGAATTTCACTAAAAACTTCTCATCTTCATGTTCAATCGCTTGAACAACCTGTCCTGTTTGACCAGAAGCTAAAATTGCAAGAGCGCCTTTCGGTCCAATGCCCGATACACCTAACAATTTTGTAAATAATGAACGCTCTTCACGTGTTTTAAATCCGTAAAGTGCCATAATATCTTCTCTCACATAATGATATGTATAGACACGAATTTCTTGCTTACTTCTTTGAAATACATACGGATTTGGTGTGAAAATTTGATAACCAATTCCATTATGATCAATTACGACATATTCCGGTCCTACATACTCCACGTAACCTGTAACATATTCAAACAAAATACGATCTCTCCCTCTCAAATCATGTATTCCATTTTAACATATTTAACAAGAGAAAAGCGAGACTACCCCAACAAACGTTCCCTATTTGGAATTTCCGTTTTTTTCTATTGACATAAAGACAGAAAGAACATTACTATACAGAAGTCGATAATGATTATCAATACTAATTAAAGGGGTTACATCGGGATGAAACGCAAATTATCTATTTTATTTACTATCATGCTAGTTGTTCTTTCTATTGTTGGCTGTTCTTCTCAAAAAGAAGAATCAAAAACAAAAGAACAACCGAAAACGAAAGTTGTAAAACACGCTAAAGGGGAAGCAACAATTCCAGTTAATCCAAAGAGAATTGTTGACTTATCTGGATCAACAGAGGAATTATTAATCCTTGGACATAAACCTGTTGGCACAGCAAACACATATAAAGATAAAATCCAAAATCACTTAACAGACAAGCTAGACGGAGTAAAAGCAGTCGGCTGGTACTGGGCACCTAAAGTTGACCTAGAGGCTGTTACTGCTTTAAAACCAGACTTAATTATTTTAAACAATCGTCAATTGAAAATTTATGATCAACTAGAAAAAGTTGCACCGACAGTTGTTCTAGAAACAAATCTAGAAGACTGGCGCGGTAAGTTTAAAGAAGTAGGTAAACTATTTGACGAAGAAAAGAAAGCAGACAAATGGATTGCAGACTACGATAAAAAAGCAGATTCTTTATCTAAAAAAATTATAGAGAAAACAAAAGATGAGAACTTTATGTTCGTTGCAGTTACACCACAAAACTTCCGTGTATACGGTAGCTTCGGATACGGTGACATCATCTTTAACGACTTAAAACTTCCAGCAACAAAAGGTACAGATTTAAAACAAACGATGGCACAAGTATCACTAGAAGGGCTTGTTGCATTCCAGCCTGATCAAATGTTCATTGTAAACTTCGGCGGCGAAGCTGATAAAGCGTACGAAGACTATAAGAACAGCGCTGTTTGGAAAGATAATAAAGCAGTAAAAAACAATCACGTATATGAAGTATCAAACGAAGTCTTCAATACGAAAGCATTCAATCCAATCGGAAAAGACATGCTAATTGATGAAATCGCAAAACAAATTTTAGCTAAGAATAAATAAGAAAAAAAGCAGCTCACCCTGAGCTGCTTTTTTTCTTATTTTGCACTGCGTACTGCTTCATTTTTTCGATTGTCTTTACAAAACCTTCTTTTGATTTTATGCGAATACCACGTTTCAATTTCGCACGCTCATAACTTTCAAGCTTTTTCATATCAATTTGAAAGAAGGAATGGATCGCGTTATCACTTTTCGGTACCCCTTTGAAAATTTGCAATATCCCTTCCTCTGAAACACCAAAATAACCGCTCGTTTTCAGTAAAGGAGAAATATCATCAACTTTCTTTTGTAATACGATTTGCACATCATCACGATCAACAAGTTGCCACTCTTTATATTGCTGTAAAAACTTTTCTAAATCCGCTACTTTTTCTGTAAATATTTCTTCACTTACTTCGCCATCAACATACATACGCTCTAATAAAATTGTAACTTGAGGTTCTTTTTCCGTTACTTCTGCCCTCACATCGGATCCATAAGCTAAGCAAAACGTCATAACGAAAGCTTGCAATGCAATTAGTATCCATTTCATTTCCGTTCACCTCTTCTAGGCAAAATCATACTTTCATTTGTAGCTTTTCCGGAAATGGGGGTTTTATCCATATAAACAATAGCATTAAATTTCTAAGGAAAATAAAAAATGCAGATAAGGGTTAATCCTCATCTGCATGTATCATTTACTTTTATATAAAATGAAAGACGCCTGCAAAGCAGGCGTCTTGATGCGTTTACGGCGAGAAACCAGGCGACCACATTCGCGTGTTTAGCACTTAAGCATATCTCTCGACTTACGTAAATTAGCTCATCGCTTTGCTAATATAACATTAATAAGATAGAAGCGCAACATGTTTCTAAACATATTTTTCTTCCTCTTTTCATCCAATCGAAATTTATGTAAATTATAAATTGATTAGTGTAATATATACATTACAATTAATGCTATAAATATAAACAGGAGATGGATATTGTGAAAAAAATAAAGGATGAACGTCTCATTCTTCAAACATTAAAAAATATACGTATTGTCTTTATTTTTCAATACATTGGCGTAATTGGAATTTTAGGCTATATCGGATTCACTGAAGGAATTGATCAAATTACGAAATCTCCATTGTGGCTATTATTTATGCTTACGAGTATTTTACTTGCTTATTTACAGTTAAGCGTTTCAATTGATGTGGAAGAAGGCAAAAAGGAAATAAAATTAACTCCTTATTACAAGCTTGTCTTACGCTCTCTTATTGTAGGAACTATTATGATTATTATTTATATCATTTTCAGTCCAGAAAGACCTCTGTTTGAAGCACTTCTAACAGGTAGTGTTTTCTTCATATGCTTTTTAGTTTCTTATTCCATTAGTTATTTCATCAAAAAACGTCGTTTACAAGATGAAGAAGAATAAAGAGGAAGGGCTAAGCCCCTCCTCTTTTGTTTTGCTATCGCACTGTACCAGTTAATCCATAACGAATATCTCGGAACATATTTGTTATGTCACGATTAAAATCGTTTGTAACTGTGCCGTTACGTAGACGTGTACTCATTGCATCCACACGAGTAAACATGTCATTTCTTACAGAAACATAAACATTTCTATTTCCAACTTCATTCGCAACAGCTTGACGAATTTCGTTTGCCATTGCTGTTTCATCTGTCGCTGAATTACGTGGCTTTACCGCAATCGCTACATCGTTTCCATATACAACTGTAGAAACTCGATCTACGTTATTCATACGTTTTACACGATTCGTAATTTTCTCCGCAGTTTTACCATCATTGTTAATGTATGAATTGTTCATTGTAATATTACGAGTTGGGTGCGGATTAGCAATTTGCCCATTATAATTTACATCACGATAATAGTTGGATCCTGCGTCATTACGACCGTTTCTATATGTTACATAATCTGTAGAACGATCGTTACGCGTTACATTATCATTATATCGGTGTGTATCATTATAAGATGTACGCTCGTAATTATAGTTACGTCCATCCATCGCATTATTATCTTTTGGTGTACCACATGCAGCTAATGCACTGGTAACTAACAAAGAAGCAGCAATAACTTTTACTTTCGTATTCAATACAAAAACCCCCCTTGTTAGAATGAACTTCTCTTTCGAAAAGCTCCCCCTTATGATGAGTAACAGAGAGGTTTTTTACACTGTTAATATTTCACTAGGAATTTTCTAGCACTTAATGTAAATTCACCATATTCCTGACTATCACGAATACAAAAAAGGCGGGAATAACCCCACCTTTTTTAAACTTCCTCTTCATCCTCTTCTTCTGAAACTGGTTCTCCAAATACATTTGGTGGATCTGGCTGATAATACATCGTTCCTGGCTGCGGTGCATATGCTGGCTGAGTCGGTTGATAATATAAAGGATTGGCGTATTGTGGTCCACCCGGTTGCGGACTATATAACCTACTCTCTCCTCCGCATCCACAATCTTCTTCCCCTTGCACGAGTGGTGGCATATTATTATCCATTGGCATCATATTTGGATTTGGCATAGAAGTATATTGTGGCGGCATTTGATTGTATGGATTTTGTTGCTGATAATGCGGATATGGCGGCATCATTGGCTGTTGATACGGCATTTGATATGGCATCATATTCGGTGGTTGGTTGTTATCCATTATTGGCATCATGTTCGGCATTTGATTGTTATCCATTATTGGCATCATGTTCGGCATTTGATTGTTATCCATTATCGGCATCATGTTCGGCATTTGATTGTTATCCATTATCGGCATCATGTTTGGCATTTGATTGTTATCCATTATCGGCATCATGTT
>NZ_PCNZ01000002.1:0-106209 GCF_002975175.1 Bacillus sp. MYb209 | reverse complement strand
GGCATTTGATTGTTATCCATTATCGGCATCATGTTTGGCATTTGATTGTTATCCATTATCGGCATTATATTTGGCATTTGATTGTTATCCATTATTGACATTATGTTCGGTACTTGAATATTAGGCGGTATTGCTTGCGGGATCATAACACTTTCTTTTGATACGTTTGGTGAGACTATGTTCCCTACATTCTCTTTCTTCACTTGCGGCGACACTATATTCCCTACATTTTCTTTTTTCACTTGCGGCGACACTATGCTTCCTACATTTTCTTTTTTCACTTGCGGCGACACTATATTCCCTACATTTTCTTTTTTCACTTGCGGCGACACTATGCTTCCTACATTTTCTTTTTTCACTTGCGGCGACACTATATTCCCTACATTTTCTTTTTTCACTTGCGGCGACACTATGCTTCCTACATTTTCTTTTTTCACTTGCGGCGACACTATATTCCCTACATTTTCTTTTTTCACTTGCGGCGACACTATATTCCCTACATTTTCTTTCTTTACTTGCGGTGAGACTATATTCCCTACATTTTCTTTCTTTACTTGTGGTGAGACTATGTTCCCTACATTCTCTTTCTTCACTTGCGGTGAGACTATGTTCCCTACATTCTCTTTTTTCGTTTGCGGAGAAATGACGTTGTTAGGTTTCATTTTATTAATTTGAGGAGCAATTAACTCGCTTCCCTTTTTTATTACATCTGAAATTTTATATTCTTTTTTCGCTTTAATTGGTGGTTGCGGTGGCTGTGGCAATACATTAATGGAAAATTTAGTGTTCTCCTTCGTAGTTGGCTTTTGTTTTTCTATAACAGATGGTTTTTGAATAACTGAAGGTTTTTCAACTGGTTTCTCTTTTTGTACTTCTTTTTGTGGCTGCACCTGTACTTCTTTTTGTGGTTTCACTTGCATTTCTTTTTGCGGCTTCACCTGTATTTCTTTTTGCGGTTTTACCTGCATTTCTTTTTGCGGCTTCACCTGTATTTCTTTTTGCGGTTTTACCTGCATTTCTTTTTGCGGCTTCACCTGTATTTCTTTTTGCGGTTTTACCTGCATTTCTTTTTGCGGCTTCACCTGTATTTCTTTTTGCGGTTTTACCTGCATTTCTTTTTGCGGCTTTACCTGCATTTCTTTTTGCGGCTTTACCTGCATTTCTTTTTGTGTTTGTTGCATAGCTGGTTGCTGTGTAATAGGTGCTGATTGGTACGTAATTTCATCTTCATCTTCTATTCCAAGTGGAGTTGGTGTTGATGAAAACTCTTTTTGCTGTACCTCTTTTACATATTGTTTCGGGGGCGCTGAACCCGATCCAGTCTGTTGTTTCACATGAACGCTATTCGATGGCACTTTAATTTTCATCCCTGGCATAATTAGGTCTGGATTGCTAAGCTGTGTATTTGTTTTTTTTAGCGTCTCAAAATCCACTCCGTACTTTTTTGCAATTTTCCAAAGGGTCTCCCCTTTTTGCACGATATGAATTTTCAAATTTTCCCCCTCCTGTATAACTTATCTATAAGTAAAAAACACTTTGAAGTAACACTTTCTAAACAACATTAACTTCTTTTACTTTTATCACTTCTTCTATTTTCAATATGATTTGAAGTGGAATAAGCATAGAAAAATCGCAATGATTTCCTCAACACAATGTATGCCTCTTTCATTCTTGTTATGATTATATGTACGAAAAAAAGCAACGGAAATTCCGCTGCTTTAAACACGCTCTAACATACGATTTAATGCAAGAACTGCCTCTTCTGTTACTTGATTCTCTACACGAATAACGTTAATTTGTTCTCCTCTTTCTATGTTCTCAAGTGCCCATAATAGGTGAGGTAAGTCAATTCGGTTCATTGTTAAACAAGGACACATAAACGGATTTAGCGAAATAATTTCTTTATCAGGATGTTGCTGAATAATTCGGTTCACTAAATTCATCTCTGTACCAATCGCCCACTTACTTCCCGCTGGAGCAGCTTCAATCATATCAATGATATATTTCGTTGATCCTGCATAATCGGAAGCGGCAACAACTTCATAACAACATTCAGGGTGAACAATAATATTCATATCCGGATGATTTTTTCGCACATTTTTGATATTTTTCACAGTGAAATTTTGATGAACAGAACAATGGCCTTTCCATAAAATCACTTGAATTTCTTCTATATCTCCATCGTACTCTAACGAATCTGTATGCGGGTTCCACACTGCCATTTTTTCTAACGGAATACCTAAATCATACGCTGTATTTCTTCCTAAATGTTGGTCTGGTAAAAAGACGAGACGCTCTTTTTGTGTAAACGCCCAAGACACCATTTGTTTTGCATTAGAAGAAGTTACTGTTGCCCCTCCATTACGACCACAAAACGCTTTGATCGCAGCTGTTGAATTTACATATGTTAATGGAATCATCGTATCCCCAAATAATTTCGTGAGCTCTTTCCACGCTCTTTCTGTTTGTTCAATATCTGCCATATCTGCCATAGAACAGCCGGCACGCATATCTGGTAAGATGACAATTTGATCATCTGTCGTTAACATATCTGCCGTTTCTGCCATAAAGTGCACACCACAAAACACAATATATTTTGCCTCTTTATTACTCGCTGCAACTTGCGCGAGTTGAAGTGAGTCCCCTGCTGCATCTGAAAATTGCACCACTTCATCTTTTTGATAATGATGTCCTGGAATAAATAGTAATGCCCCCGTTTTTTCTTTAATTTCACGGACACGCTCTTCCATCTCTAATGTAGACATCGTTTGATAACGCTCTGGTAACCTTCCTTCGATTGGCTGAACTTTCTCTAAAATACCCATTTATGATTCTCCCCCTCTAAACCACTCTCATTAAGCCTCAATATTAAAACTAATATCAAGTGCCTTCACTGAATGTGTTAACACTCCAAGTGAAATATAATCTACCCCGGTTTTTCCGTATCTTGATAAATCTTCAATTGTAATACCACCTGAAGCCTCCGTAACGATGGCACTTGGTACAATTTTTGAAAACTCACGAATCTCTTCTGGCGTACGATTATCGAACATAATAACATCTGCGCCGGCCTCTACTGCTTCTCTTACTTGCGCCTCTGTCTCTGTTTCGACTTCTACTTTCACCATATGTCCCAATCTTTCTTTCACCGATGTAACAGCTTTTGTAATCAAGCCAGCAAAAGCAATATGATTGTCTTTAATCATGACACCATCATATAAACCGAATCTGTGGTTAAATCCGCCCCCGCATACTACCGCATATTTATCAAACATACGTAGTCCTGGCATCGTTTTTCTCGTATCACAAATGCGTGTATGACTGCTATCTAAAGCAAAAACCGCCTTACGTGTCATCGTCGCTATCCCGCTCATACGCTGAATAACGTTTAATATAACCCGCTCTGCCGTTAATAATGATGCGATTGGGCCTTGCACGGTTGCAATTATTTCGCCTTTTTCTACAAGATCCCCATCTTTTTTATGAAGTTCAACTTCAATTCTCTGATCAATTAATTTAAATCCTTCTTCAATTACTAAGCGCCCTGCAAATACGCCTGTATCCTTTACAAGAAACGTTCCTTTCGCAAGTGCATTATCGGGAAAGATAAGCTGAGATGTTACATCTCTTTCTCCTATATCTTCTAGAAAAAATCGATTTAATGCTTCCTTAACTTTTAACGTATTCATAAAACCCCTCTTCCCCTTATTAAACAAGTTGTAGTTTTCTTCTCACTCGAATAATCTCTTTTTCCACGCTGTTTCTTTCTGGATAATCAATGCGATAATGACCACCAATACTGTCTTCTCTTTGCAAAGCTGATACTGTTATAAGCTCACAAACTGTTAACATATTAATAAGCGTTATCTCTTCATTTGTAAGTGCATCATATTGTAATATCATATTTAGCACACCGTACCTACTAAACCATCTCTTAACATATGATAAATTTTTCTCAGTTCGCACAATCCCAACATGCTTCATCATGTATTCTTGTATTTCTTCTTTCAACGGTAAATCATTAAGAGCTATAAAACTTTTCCCTCTCTCTTCCAGAACATTTTTTCTTTCCTCTGCTGGTTTAGCTAAAATGTGTTTTCCTATTCGTCTTCCAAACACAAGACCTTCTAATAATGAATTACTCGCCAATCTATTCGCACCATGAACTCCATTACAAGCCACTTCACCGACCGCATATAAGTTTGAAATGGACGTCTCTCCTTCACAATTCGTCTTCACGCCGCCCATATGAAAATGAGCACCCGGTACGACCGGAATAGAATTTTCTTTTATATCAATACCATTCTTTTTACATAATGATGAGACGGTCGGAAAACGTTGTTCAAAGTTTTGAATGGTTTCGATGTTTAAGTACACTTTTTCACCCGCAAGAAGTTGTTCATGAATAGCCCTTGCCACTACATCACGCGGTGCGAGATCTTTCCCGGGATGTATATCCATCATAAAACGCTGTCCTTTTCCATTTATAAGGACAGCTCCTTCACCACGGACTGCTTCAGAAACGAGACCACAACATCGCCCGTCCACGTATAACATCGTCGGATGAAATTGTATAAATTCTAAATCAACAAGTTCTCCCCCAGCTCGATATATCATCGCAAGTCCATCGCCTGTAATTGTCTCATCATTCGATGTAAAGGCGTACAAACCACCTATTCCTCCTGATGCTAACACCGTATTATCAGCATAGTAACGCTTCAGCTTCCCTTCACTATTTCGCGTTAAAGCCCCTATACATTTATTATTTTCTATAATAAAATCGAGCACCATTTCATGCTCAACGACAGTAACGTTCGGAACTACTTCTTGTATTAAATGCTCTAATAGATTTTTACCAGTTGCATCTCCTCCCGCATGTAAAATACGTCGTTTTCGATGCGCTCCTTCTTTGCCAAGGTGGAGCCCTTTTTCATCCCCATCAAATTTCATTCCATTTGTAATAAGCTTACTTATTTCTTTCGGCCCCTCTTCAACTAAATAACGAACTGCTTCTTCGTTGTTATAATGGCAACCTGCCACTAATGTATCTTCAAAATGCCCACTCGGATCGTCATATGTAGCAACAGCTGCTGCAATTCCTCCTTGAGCTAAATGTGTATTGTTATTACGTCCTGTTTTTTTTGTGATAATCATCACATTCTTTTCGTGACAAAGCTCTTTCGCAACACGAAGCGCTGCAACGCCGCTCCCGATAATCAAGACATCTGCACTTGGCATAATTGTTGCCTCCTACTTTACACTTTTCAACTGTCTTGACACCTATATTTACATAGTTTTAAAATAATGACAAGAGTTTTTTTACAATTCTTATTTTCACTACCCTTCTAAAAACGAAAACAAATGTCACTCTTACTGAAGAGAGGAAATTACATGATGATATATCTAGATTATGCAGCGACAACACCTATGAGCGAAGAAGCTTTAGAAACATATATACAAGCAACAAAAACATATTTCGGAAATGAACAAAGTTTACACGATATCGGCGGAAGTGCATCATCTTTATTACAAGTTTGTAGGGAAACATTTGCAGAAATGATTAGGGGTAAGGAACAAGGTGTATTCTTTACAAGCGGCGGTTCAGAATCTAACTACCTTGCGATTCAATCCCTTCTAAATGCTAGAAATGGAAAGCACATTATTACGACACCTATGGAACACGCATCGATTCGAAGTTATTTTCAATCCTTACAATCGCAAGGTTATACTATTACTGAGATTCCTGTTGATAAAAGTGGGATAATTCATTTAATAGATTTAGAAGCAGCTATTACAGAAGATACTGCTCTAGCAAGTATACAGCACGGAAACTCTGAAATCGGGACCGTTCAAAACATTGCAGAAATCGGAGCACTTTTAAAAAAATATAATGTTTTATTTCATTCGGATTGTGTTCAAACATTTGGTAAACTTCCAATAGACGTTACAGCGATGGAGATCGATAGTCTCTCTGTTTCAGCCCATAAAATATACGGACCAAAAGGAGTTGGAGCTTGTTATATAAATCCACAAGTTCGCTGGGAACAAGTATTTCCGGGAACTTCTCATGAAAAAGGCTTTCGCCCTGGTACAGTGAACGTTCCTGGAATCGCTGCTTTTTTAACAGCCGCAGAGCATATATTAAATAATCAAAAGGAAGAGAGCTTTCGTTTTAAACAATTACGATCCTATTTTTTAGAGCAATTACAAACACTTCCTCTAGAAATTGAAGTGAAAGGACATTCTACTTCTTGTTTACCACATATTATTGGGGTTACAATAAAAGGAATAGAAGGTCAGTATACAATGTTAGAATGTAACCGTCATGGTATAGCCATTTCAACTGGAAGTGCTTGCCAAGTCGGTAATCAAGACCCTTCAAAAACAATGCTTGCAATTGGAAAAACGTATGAAGAGGCAAAACAATATGTCCGCTTTTCATTTGGACATCAAACAACGAAAGAACAAATTGATACAACTATTCATGCACTACACACAATTGGAAATCAATTTTATAGAGGTGTTAAATCATAATGAAACAAAATGATCAAAAAAAGATTTTAGGCGAAGAAAGACGACAACTCATCCTCAAGTGGCTTCTTGCTGCAAATGATCCGTTATCTGGGAATGAGCTATCTAAAAAGACAAACGTAAGTAGGCAAGTTATCGTTCAAGACATTTCCTTACTAAAAGCACGAAATGAACCAATTATTGCGACTGCACAAGGGTATTTATATTTAAAACCACAAACAAGACAACAAGCTTTCGAACGCGTAATCGTATGCCAACATAAACCGGCAGAAGTACGTCAAGAGCTTACCATGTTAGTTGACCACGGCGTTACGATTAAAGACGTAAAAGTTGAGCATCCTGTATACGGCGACTTAACAGCATCGATTATGGTAAGTAATCGCTTTGATGTAGAGCAATATTTACAAAAAATCGAAAACACAAATGCTTCCTATCTTTCGCAACTAACAGATGGTATTCACTTACATACAATTGAAGCAGATTCTAAGGAGAAATTAGATGCGGCTTGTGATGCACTAGACCGCGCTGGATTTCTCGTTTATTAATGTAAAGCACAGAGGTTTTCATCATTCTCTGTGCTTTTTTAATGATATAATATTGTAATCAATTGTAAAGGAGATCAAATATGGGAATTGAACTCGTTCACTTTAGCACCGGTAAACCGAAACAAATGAAATATAACGAAGATAAAGAAATGATCACTGGTATATGTAAAGAGCCTATAGAAGAAGCTTTCCTCTCAAAGGATGGATTCCTTGGTGATGATGTAGCCGATTTAAAACATCACGGTGGACCTGACCGCGCTGTTTGTATTTATCCGTATGAACATTACTCACTATGGGAAGAAGAATTTCAAACAACACTTCCAGCTTCCACATTTGGCGAAAACATTACAGTAACAAATATGTTAGAACGTGATATTTGCATCGGAGATACATATCAATTAGGCGACGCGATCATTCAAGTAACACAAGCTCGAGTACCTTGTAGTACGATTTCAAAACGTCTTGGCATTCCTGGTATTTTGCCACGTATTGTAGCAACTGGATATACTGGATACTTATGCCGAGTTCTACAAGAAGGTACCGTGCGTAAAGATTCTAAAATCACATTATTAGAGCGTCATCCAAGCAATGTATCTGTTCTTTTCTCTAACGAAATATATTTTCATAATAGAAAAGATAAAGTTGGCCTTGAAAAAATTCTTGAGGTTCCAGAACTAGCTGATGTTTGGCGTGGGCAGTTAGCGGATCGTCTTGCGAAGTTAAAATAAAAAATCCCACCCTTTGCAGGTGGGATTTTATTTATCACTACAACCAATAAGAAGAATAACTCCCCAGAACAGTAACAGAAAAACCGAGTGCTTCAAGTTCCATCGTTACACCTGGCAATAATACGTCATCGTATGCTTTATCGACATCGATTAAGAAAAAGTAATTTCCAAGACCTGTTTTCATAGGGCGAGATTCGATTTTTGATAAGTTTAATTTTCTCCATGCGAAAGCTGATAACACTTGATATAGCGCTCCTGCATAATCCGCAGGTAACGTTATCATAAGCGTCGTTTTCTCTCCGCGATTTTCTCCGTTGTTTGGGAGTACTGCTTTCTTTTTCTTATGCAGAACAAGGAAACGCGTATGGTTGTTTTTATGCGTATGAATGTCACGTCTTACAACTGTTAATCCGTACTTTTCTGCCGCTGCTTCATTTGCAATGGCGGCAACTTTTTCTTCAGAATGTTCTTTCACATATTGCGCAGCAGCGCTTGTTGATGTCATATCTCGAACTGTTACGCCTTTTAATTCCTCATTTAAAAATTTATGACACTGTGCAATGGCATGCGGATGAGAATGTACAGCGTATACTTCTTTCCACACTTCTTCGTACTGTGGGTGTACAAGTAAATGTTGCTGAATTGGTACCGTAATTTCTCCTACAATGGAAAGTGGTTGCTCATGTACGAGATAGTCAACTGTTATATTAACTGAACCTTCTATGGCGTTTTCTAATGGTACAACTGCGAAATCTACATTTTCATTTGCAGCTGCATCAATACAATCAGGAATCGTTCGATACGGTACATGCTCTGCTTCCGGAAAAAAACGACTCACCGCCATATTTGTAAATGTTGCCTCTGGTCCTAAATATCCTACTCGAATCATCGTCTTTTCCCCTCTTTTTCGTTTTCTTACTGTTATACCATAATTTTTTATATTCTTCTATGTAAATTTCGAATATTTAAAAAATACTAGTCTTCACTAGTCTATATGTTTTCTATATTCTCTTTGAGCGAAGAAGAAATAGATGATACATGCAGAAATATAAAACAGAATGAACAAGCCTACTTTTCTTAATGAACCGTCCATAAAGACAGTATTATGAAACGTATATAACGCAACAGCACTATGCATACTCCCTACTATAATTGGCGCAAAAAATAGCATACACAATTGCCAACGAGAAATCTTCCACACTTCTTCCTTCGTCATTCCAAGTTTAGAGAGTGCCCCGTACTGCTTACGATCCGATGCAATATTATGAAACCATTTAAAATATACGATGCTACATGAAGTAAGGAAGAATAATATACTAATGAATGAGCCTACAAATAGAGTTATATCACCGAACTCTTTCATATTCACATATAACTCCATATTACTTCGAAACGCATCATTCGTATCTTGTTTCATATGTTTCCGTAAATCTGCATTTAATCCTTTCGTATTTTCGATATTTGGCAATGTGTAGCCTCTATATATCATTTTTTCAGAATCCGGAATTGTATTTGCTATACTGTCAAAATCTTCATCATTCATGACGAAAAACAGACCATTAATGTACGCGGGGTGATAGTTAAATTGTACCCCTTCTTTCTGACCGTTAAATGCGAATGGATACGTTTGATTCATTACTTGTAATTGAATCTCTTTTTGATTATATACATTTGGATGATTGCGTTTATTATAATAAACAAGCGTAACTGTTCCTTTTTTAGGATGATACGTTTTCTGTTTTTGTTTTCGCGCCTCTTGATTGTATTCACTTTCCTTCATAAGCGGTGCCACTTCTGTTTCTCCCTTATTGGACTGAAAAGATGCATACACTCCAACAAAACTCATATATTGAAAATCATCATATCCATATTGATGCAGTAATTTTTCAACCGCACCTTCCTCAAAGACTTCATGAGTAGAAGTACCTTTTTCTATGTACGAAAATGAGTGTACTCCTCCGTCCCGCCACATATCTTGCATACTAGAAAAATATAAGAACACTGTACCTGTTGCAGTAACTACAAACGTCGTTGCCATAGACAGCATGAAGAAAAAGCGACCATTTTCCTTCATTCGATGTGATAATTGATTCACTATAAACAAATACGGATATGTATACATAATCTTTTTATTTCGTTTTATCATTTCTAATATTTGTGTAACGCCGTGTGTAAATGAGAAATACGTTCCAAAAGAAATTAATATAACAACAGGAAAAAAGTATAATGCTATCGTTGGCATCGTCACTTGTAGCGCTAGCGTATACCCCACCCCTAAACAAACAAAACCAAATAAACAAAGCCACTTTGATGTTTTCGCTTCTCTTTTATCCGTACGAAATTCTTTTAATAACCGAATGATTTTTATATTCCATATACGTAAAGCACTTATAAAAGATAAGAAAATAAATACGACCATATATGTAACAAAAGTCACACCAATCGCTCTCACGTCAAATATGACAGGGAGTTCTTTCGGAAGGCGAAGTAACATGCTAAATACCATAAAAAAGAGTTTCAAAAAGATCATTCCAAGCCCAATACCGAAAATATTAGCGAAAATCCCAATTAATATTTGCTCGGTCATAATCACTCCTATTACGTTAGATTTCGTTGCTCCCATTAACATATATAGTCCTAATTCTTTCTTACGTGCTTCTATGAAAATAGAAGTAGCATACAAAATAAATACGACGAAAAAAGAAATAATTATAATGTTACATATGATAAGTCCCCAGCGTACATTTTGATACCACATTGTCTCTTGCATATACGGATGTACAATAACAGACATGTATGCAAAAGACGCAAATATTGCAAAACAACTACTTAAGAAAAACACTTTATAATTACGCCAATTCCCCTTTATATTTTGCATCGCTAGTTGCCTAATGTTCATCTACCGTCCTCCTGTAACTTACTACATAGGTAAAAAGCTAGAGGTTTCCCTAGCTTTTTACGTGTTTTAAATATCCTCTTTGAGCGATCATAAAGTAAATGGCAGAAGCTAAAATATATGCTCCAATTACAATCGCACCTGATTTCCATAAATCAATATAAAGCATTTTCCCTAACGTATGAAGGGCAAATCCACTATGAATTGTACCGATTAAAATTGGGATAAAGAAGATAACACCCATTTGTCGAATTGCAATTTTACGAATTTCTTTATCTGTCATACCAATTCTTTTTAATGACTTAAATTGAATACGATCTTGTTCTTTATCATTAAACCATTTAAAGTATGTCATGCTACAAGCGAAGAAGAAGAACAGTACTGCTACGAAGAAACCGATGAACATTGTAATCGCTCCGGATTCTCTTATATCTTTATAAGCAAACACTGAATTTTTCAGTTCTCCTTGCTTTTCTGGCGCAATTTCCTTTTTTAAATCTAGCACAAGATTTTCGGTACTTTTCCAATCTTCAATATAACAACCATAATATTTCGTCTTTTCTCCGTCTGGTACGAGCTTTGCATATTTCTCAAAATCTTGATCATTCACAATAAGATATTCGTCATCATTAAAAACAGAATATGAAGTTGGTTCATTTAACTGCACAGACTGTTTTTGCCCATTAATTGCAATTTCATATGGCTTCGTACGATCTATCTTCACTAGATCATTTGTCATATCACTCATGATCATCGTCGCACTACCTGGTGCATTATGAACTTCTCTAACTTCTTCCCTTTTTTGTTTGCGTACTTCCGCATTATATTCTTTCTCTGAAACAATCGCTGTTGGCACTTCATGTTCACTGTTAAAGAACGTTATTTTCTGCGTTGCAGGTAGTTTTACGTAGTTTATTTTTCGTGCATCTTCAAACCCATTCTTTTTTAATAATCCTTGTACTTTTTCCTCGTCAATAATGGTATGCGTATTTATACCCTTTTCTTCATATGAAATAGCATGTGGCGTAAGGTCTACCGTTTTCGCACTCATATTTTCAAAATATACATAAAGCGTACCAACTGCTGAAGAAACAACTGCTGTAATGATAGAAATGACAAATAGAAAACGAGCATTATCTTTCATTTTATAAATAAGATTGCTAAGTACAAACATATTTGGATACGTATAAAAAGATTGTTTTCTTTTTTGCAATGCTTTTAATACGACTGTACTACCTTGCGTAAATAGTAAATACGTTCCGCCAATCGTCAGTCCTACAATTGGTAAGAAATACATAATAAAATTCATAATTGTTACTTGGAAACAGAGTATATACGCCGCAATAATACAGCCTATACCGACTACACCTAACCATGTAAATGCAAAAGGCTCTACTTTTTGTTTTCTTGCTTCTCTTAATAAATCAATAATTTGCAAGCGCCCTACTGTCCAAACACTAAACAATGATAGGATTAAAAAGAGGATAAAATATACGCCAGCTGTAATAAGAACTGCTTTTCCATTCCACACAAGCGGCAGTGTTTTATCAATTTTTAGTAAGACACTGAGTGCTTGGAAGAAAAGTTTTGAACAAAGCATTCCAATCCCAATACCTACTACAATTGCAATACTACCTAACATCAGTTGCTCTAATATAATCATTCGGCCAAGTTGTGCCTTCGTTCCACCTATTAATGTTAATAAACCGAATTCTTTTTTTCTTGCTCGTAAAAACGTTGAATTTGCATATAAAATAAAGAGTGCTGAGAAGATGACTACAATATAATTCATCGATTCTAATCCTTTTGTAATCATCGTCCTCATACTAATATTACCGCTTACGACATCTGGATGATAAATGAAGGAAGCATACATGAAAAATACTACGATCGATAAACAACTACTAATAAGGAATGCTTTATAATTACGCCAATTTCCTTTTACGTTATTAAGCGCGAGCTGGCGAAAGTTCATGATATTCTCCTCCTAACATCGCAAGTACGTCTAAAATTTCTTGGAAAAAGGCTTGCTTCGTTCTCCCTTTATGGATTTCCGAGAAAATTTCTCCATCGCGTATGAAAAGAATACGTTCGCAATAGCTAGCTGCTACCGGATCGTGCGTTACCATTGCAATTGTCACTTTCTTTTGCTCATGTAAATCTTGAAGTGCTCCCATTAATGATTTAGCTGACTTAGAATCTAAGTTTCCAGTTGGCTCATCTGCTAAAATTAACGTTGGTTCATGAATAATCGCCCTTGCAGCAGCTGCACGTTGTTGTTGTCCGCCTGATACTTCGTATACTTTTTTATTTAAAATTTCTTCGATGTTTAAAAACCTCGCAATTTCAAGTACTTTCGCATCAATTTCTTTTACAGATTTCTTCGCCATTACAAGCGGCAAAATAATATTTTCTTTAATGGATAACGTATCAAGTAAGTTGAAATCTTGGAAAATGAATCCTAAATGTGTACGGCGAAATTCCGCCAATTTTGCAGCACGCATTTGATTAATTTCTTCACCATTTACAAGTACATGACCTGAAGTTTGCTTATCAATTGTCGCTAATAAATTTAAAAGCGTTGTTTTACCACTCCCTGAAGGCCCCATAATTCCTACAAATTCGCCTTCTTCAATTTTAAAATTTATATCATTTAAAGCAGTCGTCGCTACTGAACCTTTCGATTGGTACACCTTCGTTAACCCTTTTACTTCAAGAACACTCATTTCTAATCCCCCTATGTGTTTTCTTCTTACATTTACTATAAGAAAAATAAGAAAAAGAAACGAGTGATTTCCCTTACAAAACGTTTTGTTATCTTACAATTTTGTCATTTTTCTCATTAATGTATGATATTCTTCATCTTTTGCAAATTGGAACGTAAATGTTGTCCCTTCATCTTCTGTTGATTGTACATAAATTCCATGATGTAAATTACCGCAAATTTCCTTCGTAATATATAAACCCATTCCAGTTGCTTCCCTCGTTTTACGGCCGTTTACTCCCGTAAAGAACGGATCAAATATACGCTTTACATCTTGCTCTGGAATACCAATTCCATTATCTCGAATATGCAGTAACACCTTTTGATCCTTCTCTTCAATTTGAAATTGAATTTCTTTTTTCTCTGCTTCTGAAATTTTTGTATACTTAATTGCATTTACAACAATTTGACCTATAGCAATACTCAGCCATTTTCTATCAGATGCAACCATACAAGTATCTTCTTCAAACATCACTTTCGGAAATACAGAAGATTGAATGAAAGACTTTCTATTTTCATTAATAATATCTCGAATGACATCTATAACATTTACTACTTCTACTTTATAGTCTTTTGAAAACTGATCTAACCTCGCCATATGTAACGCTAAATCTAACCCATTTAAAATACGGTTATTTTCTTCACGAATACTTTCAATCGTTCTCCTTGCTTCACGGTGTTCCTTACCATATTTCTGTAACAATAATTCAATAACGGATACTGGTGTTTTCATTTGATGAATCCATTGGTTCATAAATATCATTTGCTGTTGTTCTTTTGCATGCTGTTTATGAACTTCATTCATATATTGCTGTCTTAGCAACGTAAAAGACTCAACGACCATCTCTTGCTCTACCGTATACGAAGTATCAATAAGTAAAGAATCATGTAATGTATTTCCGCCAGCAACATATTTTTCGATTCTCTTTAAAAACACACTTCGTTTTCGGTAATCGTAAATGAGGTATACAGTAAACACAACTGTCCCTAATAACAGTCCGTATAACCACGTACTCCAATCAATTGATCTTTTTTCTAAAAGACTTTGTAACTGCAATACGAGTCCAAATAAACAAAGGCTTACAATATAAGAAAGAATTAAAGAAAAGCGGTCTATGAGGTAACTTTTAGCCTTCATGCCCTTCGCCCCACTCTGTAAGAAGCGCATAACCGTATCCACGTTTCGTTACAATTGCATTTTTAATACCTAACTCCTCTAATTTCTTCCTTACACGCTTTACATTCACAGTTAATGTATTATCATCAACAAAAGCTACTTCATCCCATAAGGCCTCTAACAGCTCTTCACGTGTCACGTATTGATTCGCTTGTTTCATTAAACATTCTAATAAATAAAATTCATTTTTTGTAAGTTCAGTTTGTTGCCCTTTCCACTCTACTGTGTGCTGTGATGGAAATAATAACAATCCATTAACACCTAAACAATCACTTTCCGCGGCCAAAGCATACTCACCATACCCGCGGCGAAGTGCACTCTTCACCTTTGCCATTACGATATCTAAATGGAACGGCTTTGTAATATAATCATCCCCGCCATTCTCAATCGCCATCACTTGATCCATTTCCCCTGTCCTTGCAGAAACGAAAATAATTGGCGCATTCGATACAATGCGGATTTGGCGGCACCAGTAGAAGCCATCAAAGTATGGTAAATTAATATCAAGTAACACAAGATGAGGACTTACTTTTACAAACTCATCTTTTATATGCCGTAAATCGCTTACTCTGAAAGATTGATATCCATACCTTTCTAAATGCTCCTCTAATATTTCTGCAATTTTTTCATCATCTTCTACAATTAATATTTTATACATGTTCCTTTTCTCCCCATAAAATATTCTCCTAAAGTCACTTCTTTTTCTATTATAAATTGAAACTTTAATCAATGGGGATTTTTTCCTATATCGACTTATGGTTCACCTATGCGAATCGGATCTTTACTGGACTCAAATAGCGAAAAAAAAAGACCGCCATATTTCGGCAGTCTTAATCGATAAATTCAAATTGATATTCAAGAATTTTTACAATATCTCCATCTTGAGCACCACGTGCACGAAGGGCTTCATCGATACCCATACCACGCATTTGACGAGCAAATCGACGTACAGATTCATCACGTGAGAAGTCTGTCATCTTGAATGTTTTCTCAATGTCATAACCAGAAATGACAAATGTACCATCACTTTCGCGTGTAATTTCAAAATTAGCTTCAGATTCAAATTTGTACATTACACTTGCTTCAGATTCTTCTACATCATCGTACATTGGGAATTCTGGTGTTGTTTCTAACAAGTTCGCTACTTCAAATAGCAAGTCACGAACACCTTGTTTCGCTACAGCTGAGATTGGGAAGATTTTTACTTCGTCTCCCACTTTCTCTTTAAATCCTTGTAAGTTTTCTTCTGCATCTGGCATATCCATTTTGTTTGCAACAACAACTTGTGGACGCTCAGTTAAACGCATATTGTATTCTTTTAGTTCATTATTGATTGTGACATAATCTTCATATGGGTCACGTCCTTCTAAACCAGACATATCAATAACATGCACAATAACACGTGTACGCTCGATATGACGTAAGAATTGGTGTCCAAGTCCGACACCGGAATGTGCCCCCTCAATTAGTCCAGGAAGGTCAGCCATAACGAAACTGCGGTTATCACTAGTTTCAACAACACCAAGATTCGGAACGATTGTTGTAAAGTGATATTCTGCAATTTTCGGACGCGCTGATGATACAACAGATAATAATGTAGATTTACCTACACTTGGGAATCCAACAAGTCCAACATCTGCTAGCACTTTAAGTTCTAGAATGACATCACGTTCTTGACCTGGTTCCCCGTTCTCAGCGATTTCAGGCGCTGGATTCGTTGCTGTTGCGAAACGTGAGTTACCACGGCCACCACGGCCACCTCTTGCGATTACAGCTGTTTGTTCATGTGTTACTAAATCGGCAAGAATTTGACCTGTTTTTTCATCTTTCACTATTGTTCCTGGTGGAACCTTTACGATTAAATCTTCAGATTTACGACCGTGCTGACCTTTACTCATTCCGTGCTGACCGCGATCAGCTTTGAAATGACGTTGGTAGCGGAAGTCCATTAATGTACGTAAGCCTTCCTCAACAACAAAAACAACATCTGCACCTTTACCACCGTCGCCACCTGCTGGGCCACCTTTTGGAACATACTTCTCACGACGATACGCAACCATTCCGTTACCACCGTCGCCGCCTTTTACATATATCTTGACCTGATCTACAAACATTATCTCACCACACTTTTTTCGATTAGTTGTAATACAACCGAGACTTCTTCGTCTCGTACTGCATAAGAAATGGAATACCATTTATTGTTTTGGTTCGCAAGCCAGTTCTGTAGTTCTTCTACATTCGTTAGCTTTCCACGAAAATCAAAAAAGAAACGAGCATTATCCGCGTCACATTCAATTGTGATACAAACATAATTTTCAACATATACGTCTAAACTATGCTGAAGCATTAAGAAAAATTGATTCGTCCATGTACATACAGTCTCATCGATATGAGATAAGTTATGTAATTCTCCTAATACTTCGTACTCCAATAAGCACGGTTGCTGTTTCCAATTATATGTTAAAATCCACTCTGAAAATAAAGGCATTGATAGCCCTATCAGATTGGATTCTTGTCTGGCTTCTTGGACAAAACGATCGATGAGCCTATGAATCTCTTCCACTTTTCCAAGGGAAAGATTTCCTTTAACCATCTGCAAACGATTGAGCCAATCATGTCTTGAATGGCGCAACGCATCTATAATTGTCCATTTTTCATTCATTTAGATACCCCTTAATATAGAAAAACTCTAACCTGCACTCAGGTTAGAGTTTTCCGTGAGTTCTTATGCTTCTTGAGCAACAGGATATACGCTCACTTGTTTGCGGTCACGACCAAGACGCTCAAAGCGTACTACGCCGTCAACTTTCGCGTATAAAGTGTCATCGCCACCACGACCAACGTTAACACCTGGATAAATTTTTGTACCGCGTTGACGGTAAAGAATTGAACCACCTGAAACCGTTTGACCATCTGCGCGTTTAGCACCAAGACGTTTTGACTGAGAGTCACGACCGTTCTTTGTACTACCTACACCTTTCTTAGATGCGAAAAACTGAAGATCTAATCTTAACATACGTTACACCTCCTGCACTTTTTCTATTAAACGGATATACTTTCCGTAATCAAGTTCAATCGTCTTAAGCGAAACAACCAATCCTTCTAAAAGTATCTGTGCTTTTTCTGCTGCATGAACGTCTAAATCATTAGGCAATTCATACGTTAAGAATCCGCCATCACTTCCGAGTTCAATAGTTGCCTGCACTTTACAAAGTTCTTCCACTGCATTTATAGAACCAAACACGACCGCTGTAGTTCCAGCACAGACAAGGTCTTGTCCATGTGGCGCATAATTGGCATGTCCAGTCATTTTAAATGATTGGATACTTCCTAGTTTCGTGCGACTTATCGTAATCTTAATCATCTTAACCAGAATTAAGCGTTGATAGCTTCAACTACTAGCTTAGTGTAAGGTTGACGATGACCTTGTTTCTTACGATTGTTCTTTTTCGCTTTGTATTTGAAAACGATGATTTTCTTAGCGCGACCTTGTTTTTCAACTTTCGCAGTAACTGTTGCACCTTCTACAACTGGGCTACCAACTTTCACGTTTTCGCCACCAACGAAAAGAACTTTGTCAAAAGTAACAGTTTCACCAGCTTCAACATCTAATTTTTCAATGTAGATTGCTTGACCAGCTTCAACTTTAATTTGTTTTCCACCTGTTTCGATAATTGCGTACATACTTGCACCTCCTCTTAATTACTAAGACTCGCCAAAAACGAGGTAGACATAAAATGCCTTTAAGGAACCTGTCTTGTGCGGTTGTAGCATATAGCAGTTTAGGTGCTATAAACTATAACATAAAGATGTTACCATGAATCATTGACTATTGTCAATGAATGTTCTGCTAACTATTTTTTCCGTTCTACAATTTCTTTCTTACTTCCAAAACGGATAATAGCGTACTTTTCGATAATATCATCTTTGAAATAAATTTCAACTGGAATATTTTTTTGTAATTCTTTTTGTAAAAAATGTTTTTGCAAAATTTTTGGTGCAGCGATTAATACTGCTTCATCTTCTATATTGCCATATGTAATTAACTCTCTCTCTAGCTCATATGCAATTGTTTCATAAGACATAACATACCCCGTCGCTTTACAAGGTACACATTCTTCTAATAATACGTCACGTAACGAATGCTTCTTACGTTTTCGCGTCATCTCTAAAATACCTAACTCTGTAAACCCAAGCACTCTTGTATATGTGCGATCATCTTGCATAGCAGCTATGAGGCGTTCTCTTACCTTCTCTTTATCTTCCCGTCTTTTCATATTAATAAAATCAATTAATATCATCCCGCCAATATCACGAAGTCTTAATTGACGAGCAATCTCTTCAGCAGCCATTTCATTTGTGCGAAATACGGTATCTTGTAAATTTTGTTTTCCAGTAAATTTACCTGTATTCACATCAATTACAGTCATCGTCTCCATTTGTTCTACAATTAGATAGGCACCATTTGGTAGCCACACAATTTTTTGAAGTGCTTTCTCGATTTCACGATCTATTCCAAAATGGTTAAACATCGAAGATTTTTCATTATAAAAGGATACTCTTTCTTTCCCTACTTTTTCTTCTAATTCTTTTACTATACTTCTCGTATCTACAACTACTTTTTCAATCGTTTCAATTGGGTTCTCCTGAAATACACGATCTAAAAACGTCGCTGGTTGATGAAGTAGTAAGGGCGCCTTCCCTTGATCTTCTTTTCTTTTTAACTCTTCATATAACTGCTGCAACCCTTGCATTTCGGCTTGTATTTCTTCAATTTCTCCTTTTTCAGAAGCAGAACGGAAAATGTATCCACCCGTTCCTTCTACTTCAATTTCGAGTAACTGTTGTCTTCTTTTATTATTTTTTATTTTCCGAGAAACAGCGCGCATGTCATCATACGGCATGTAAACGACATATTTTCCGGTAAATTCTATATTCGCTGTTAATTTTGGCCCTTTCGTATCAATTGCCTCTTTCACAACTTGTACAAGTATCGCCTGCCCTTCATGTATGCGATATGAAGATGGTACATCATCATACGAAAGATATGCATGTTTTTCTAATCCGATATTTACAAAGGCTGCGTTCATCCCAGCAATTGTTCTTACGATACGCCCAACATAAATATGTCCGACAATCTCCTGCTCTTCATTCCGTTTCCATAAAAGCTCGACAATTTTTTGTTTCTCTTCTATCGCAACACGCTTTTCCAAACCAGTGTAATTAATATATAACGTCTTCAAAATTATTTCCTCACTTTTCACTTCTTTTCCTTACAATATAAAAGGTTAGTGTCGTCGTCAACACTAACCAATTAATTCTTCAATAGATGAAGTTGTTCGTTTTTCAGCAAAATACGCATACAACAATTCATTTTCGTCCAATGTGTAATGCTCTTTATATTTTCCATGGACGATAATAGAGTGCTTATATCCTCTGCGAAATTTTGTGAAAATCGTATATAAATGATCTTCCGTTTTCACCTCAATAGGTGCTATTTTTTCAATATCTCTTTTATTCCCATAATAACGTTCTAATAAAAAACGCATAAATGCGTACCGTCTTTGTTTCCATTCTTGATATAAAGAAATCGCTAGAAAAACGAGTAATACCCACATCATAATGTTATTACTATTCCAAAGTAACTGCCATCCTAATATTACACTAAAAAAAACACATGACAATTTCATCATCTTTTCATGTGCTTGTAAATAGGGAAAACGATATGATAATACATTAAATAATACTTTTCCGCCATCAAGTGGCCAAATAGGCAATAAATTAAACCCTAAAATAATGACATTATTCCATACAAAGAAATGGTACAAATCATCAGTTACCCAGCCTGCTTGATACAAAATGTAAGCGACCGCAATCATCCATATATGCTGAATTGGCCCCGCCATAACGACAATTAATTCTTCTTTTAACGATTTATTCCCATGTTCCTCCATCTCAACTACGCCACCAAACGGCAAAAGCTGAATTTGTTTAATACGCCAATTATAATACGCTGCGGCAAAAGCATGCCCAAGTTCATGAATGAGAACGATACAAAATAACAATAGTAACTCTTTAAAACGCGCCGTAAAAATACCAATGACAATAATAACCCAAAACAACGGATGCACAGAAATTTTCGTGAAAACATCTCTATATTTAATCAAATGAAATCACCTGAATAGGATCAATAAATTTTTCATTCTTTTTCATCGCAAAATAAAATTTACCGTTTTTATTATTTTCGTCACTATTCACCGTTCCGATTTTTTGTTTTTTCGAAACGTAATCATATAACTTCACTGACATATCGTTTAAATTTCCGTACCAAGACTCCGTGCCATCAGCGTGCTGAATTTGAACTGTATTTCCAAGTTCCTCTTTCTTGCCCGCAAAAACAACTATACCTTCATTTACTGACTCCACAGTTGCATTTGTAGCCGTTTGAACAAATACACCCTGGCCGTTTTTTTGAAATCCTTGCATCACCTTTCCAGAGGCAGGAATCGCATAATCCTTTTGCTGAATAGCCTCTTCTTTTTTCTCATTTGGAGAAAAGAACACGAGAGGTTTTCCAAACTGATTTTCATACCATTTCGATATAGTAGCAAATTGAAATTCTTCTTGCATAACTTTTTCTGTAACAGCTCTAGTACCATCAAAAGAAGAAGGTGCGTTCTTAAATAAAATAGCAACTGAAAGAACTAATATTGCTGATAGCAAAACTTTGAAGAGAAAAACTTCTTTTCGAAATAGAGGATGAAATTCCTTCTCCCCCTCTTCAATAAAGACCGTTTCGCTATCAAAATCTCCTCCCGCAAAATACCGCTCTTCTTCTAGCAATTCTTGCTCTGCTTTCCTTTTCGCAATCCGCTTTTTAATTTCTTCCACTCTTCTATTCTTCATACGGTCTCCTTTCTTTCGTTAGCCTTATTCAAATAGAAACAGTTATATACAGTTTGTACATATGTATGAGTTATAGAAGGAAGATATTCATGCGAAGAAAAAAGAAAGCACTCCGCATTTATGCGAAGTGCTTTTAACGGATTCCAAAGAAATTTTTCATCTTTGTAAATACCGATACTTTTTCTTGTTCAAATGCTTGTAATGGTACATTCTCACCTAATAAGCGTCTTGCAATATTACGATAAGCTATTGCTGCTTTCCCACTAGGTTGCAGTGCTACAGGTTCACCTGTATTCGTAGCACGAATAACTTCATCATCATCCTCGACAACCCCAAGAAGCTCGATTGACAGTGTACGTACGATTTCATCAACATCTAACATATCCT
Source organism: Bacillus sp. MYb209 (assembly GCF_002975175.1). Classification (GTDB taxonomy): domain Bacteria; phylum Bacillota; class Bacilli; order Bacillales; family Bacillaceae_G; genus Bacillus_A. Next base: position 84,275 of record NZ_PCNZ01000002.1, on the reverse strand, counting down.
GTTCATGAAGCATATGACTACGCACACGGTTAATGACAAGTTTCGGTGGTTCAATATCCTCTTTCTCTAAAAGCCCGATAATACGATCCGCATCACGCATTGAGGATACTTCTGGTGTTGTTACAACGATTGCTTTATCCGCACCTGCTACAGCATTTTTAAATCCCTGCTCAATCCCCGCAGGACAATCAATTAATATGTAATCATAATCTTGACGTAATACTTGTATTAATTCATCCATTTGTTCAGGTGTTACCGCCGATTTGTCGCTCGTTTGTGCTGCAGGTAATAAATAAAGATCATCAAAACGCTTATCTTTAATAAGAGCCTGAGGTAAACGACAACGCCCTTCAACGACATCAACAAGATCAAATACAATACGATTTTCCAGCCCCATTACTACGTCTAAATTGCGTAAACCGATATCTGTATCAATTAAACACACTTTTTTTCCAGATAACGCAAGGGCTGTACCAATGTTCGCAGACGTTGTAGTTTTACCTACTCCGCCTTTTCCAGATGTAATTACTATTGCCTCTCCCACAGCTATACAATTCCCCTTTCTAACTTTGTTAAATTAGGTCTAAGATGAGTGAGAAGTTGCAGGCGATCGACAACAATGTGATTGTTCTCATTAATGTACGCACATTCTGCCGCCTCTGCTCCGTCTTCTTTCTCTTCCGGAGCCCGCATTGTCACATCACTAATTCGGAGTTGCATAGGGTTCATAATAGATGCAGCAATAACAGCTTCTGAATCTCCATCATACCCCGCATGTGCAATTCCTCTTAATGATCCCACGACAAAAATATTCCCCCCAGCGATAACCGTTCCGCCTGGATTAACATCTCCAATTAATAATAAATTTCCTTTTACATGTAACACTTGTCCAGAGCGAACAATTTTGGAAATAGGGACAATTTCTGTTTCTTCTTTCCAAGATATTGCTTCTGCTTTTGTTATAACATCACTTTCGATTGATTCTACAACAAGGTTCTTCTTATTGCGAATTAACGTACGAATCCCTTCTTGTTGTACTTCTGTTAAATAGCGATTTCCTACTTTAACACGCACTTCAATTAAAGAACGTCCGTCACCCTCATAGTAATGTGTAGAAAGCTTTTCATCCAATTCTTTTAGTAGTTCAGAGAATGAACAGCAATCATCTAAATGAAGTGTTATTCCATCTTTTGTCCCTTTTATCGTTACATTTTGTTGCTTTTTTTCTTCCACTAAAGTTCACCCCACCGATTCAATTCGACATAAAATTAGAAAATCCTTTTTTCTTTTTCTTCTATCGCTTTTGAAAGACGCACTAAATATCGTCTCAGTGGGAAACAAACTATTAATAGGAAAATTCCATTTAGCAATAAAGTAGCAAGGAGACGATCTGTGAAAAAGACAGATGCTGACATGTGAGTACGTCCTAACAAAGTTAAAAACCCATACACATAATACTCTAATGCTGCAATGCCAGCCAGTACGATAGAAGCGACAATAAATAAATTCAATTGTAATACCTTCATCACACTATAAACTAAATAAGCTAAAATCGGATAAGCAAATATATATATACCGACAAGTTCTGTGTATACGGTATCAAATAAGAAACCAAATAATAGTCCGTAGTAAATCCCTTGAACCGGACTATAGTACACCGTAATAAAACATAACACAATTATAAAGAAATGAGGTGCTGCTATACTCTCTTTCCAAAAGACGTCTGTTGGAACAACAGTAGAGAACATATTTTCAAATAAAAAAACAAAAAGGAGCAAAAGAGGAAGAGCTGCTCTTTTTAAAATCTTCATCATCTCTTCTTCCCCTCCTATTCTAACGGCGCCGAAGGCATATGGCGTTTGGCAACCGTAATATGCTCCACGTCATTTAAATCAGCTGCAGGTTTTACATAAGCAGTCTTTGTTAAACCGTATGGATCTGGCTGAACATCAACGATTGTTCCGATCACAAGCCCTTTCGGGAAAATATCCCCAAGTCCAGACGTTACAACTAGTTGATCTTTAGCTACTTTTGCATCAGAACCAATCTTTGTGAAAAGAAGCAATTGTTTTTCTTTGTCATAACCTTCGATTAAACCAAAGATATTTTCTTGCCCTTTTACAATAGCAGAAACACGATTTGTTCGGCTCATAGAACTTAACAACTCTACTGATGATGTAAACTGCGATACACTTTTCACACGTCCAACTAAACCTTGTGAAGTTACTACAGCCATATCTTTTTTAATTCCTTGCTGTGCCCCTTTATCAATTCCAATTAAATCGTACCATTTATCTGGATTACGAGAAACAACAGTAGCTGGAATTTCAGTATAATCGCTAGGCAACTCTTTTTTACCAGTTAACTCTTGTAATTTCTTTTTATCATCCTCTAATTGCTTTACTTCACCTGATAACTTTGCATAGTTATCTAATTTTGCTTTTAATTCTTTATTCTCTTCATACGTGCGCTTTACATCTTCTACGTTCTCGAAGAATCCGGCAACATAATTCGCTGGCTTTTGGAATACACGTTCTACAACACCGACAGTATCTTTTATAAACTGCTCTGGCCATGATAAACTGTTCCGTTCTTTCAATGAGATTCCAATCAATGCCACGAGAAGAATAATACTAACTAACAAAACAATTAATCTTTTGTTTAAGAAAAACTGTGGCACGTTCACACCCTCTTAATTTCATTGATTTTTATTTTGCAATATTATCGAGCAGCAGTTTTGAAAAGGTCGATATTATCTAATGCTTTACCCGTTCCAATTGCTACGCAATCTAATGGATTTTCTGCAACAAGAACTGGCATATTTGTTTCTTCACTAATCACTTTATCTAAGTTACGTAGTAATGCCCCACCACCTGTTAATACGATACCACGGTCCATAATATCCGCTGCTAATTCAGGTGGAGTTTTTTCTAACGTATTTTTAACTGATTCTACAATTGCATCTACTGTATCTTTTAATGCATCTGCAATTTCTTCTGGTTGAATTAGTACTGTTTTTGGTAAACCACTTACTAAATCACGACCGCGAATTTCCATAGGCTCGATACCTTCTGGCTCGCCTGCAGAACCGATTTCTAATTTTAATGCTTCTGCTGTTCTTTCACCGATCATTAAGTTATAGCTCTTCTTAATGTACTGAATGATTGAGTCGTCCATATCATCACCAGCAACACGAACTGATTGACTTGTTACAATACCACCTAAAGAAATAATTGCAACTTCTGTTGTACCACCACCGATATCAACAACCATACTACCAGTCGGCTCCCAAACAGGTAAGTTTGCACCAATTGCTGCTGCAAATGGCTCTTCGATTGGATAAGCATCACGAGCACCAGCTTGACGAGTCGCATCGATTACCGCACGTCTTTCTACAGCTGTAATACCAGATGGTACACATACCATTACGTATGGTTTACGTGAGAAGAATCCATTTGATTTTTGAGCTTGTTGAATGTAGTATTTCATCATTGTTGCTGTTGTTTCGTAATCAGCAATTACACCATCTTTCATAGGGCGAAGTGCCACTACGTTTCCTGGTGTACGACCAATCATTTGTTTTGCATCGCTACCTACCGCAACGATTTGTTTCGTATCAGTTTGTAATGCTACTACTGAAGGTTCACGTAAAACTACACCTTTCCCTTTCACATATACAAGCGTGTTCGCTGTTCCTAAGTCTATTCCAAGATCGCGAGTAAATCCACCAAATCCAAACATATCATTTATCTTCCCTTCTTATTTTCACGGACTCATTTTTCTTACTTTATATTTATAAAAACAGTACGTTTTTTTTATATCTGCATCCTTTTTGTAGATAATTTTCTACAAAAAACTCATAAATCACATTATAAAACAAAATAAGTAAAAAGAATAGTCTTAAATATGACCTTTTTCCTTTAAACTCACGAACTGATGGTCACCTATTATGATATGATCAAGTACTTCAATTCCGATAATTCGACCACACTCTACTAATCGTTTTGTAACTTCAATATCTTCACGGCTCGGCGCCGGATCTCCTGAGGGATGGTTATGAAGACATATAATAGAGGCTGCTGCCCGACGGAACGCTTCTTTAAAGTAGGGTAAGAACCCGGCGCCTTACTTAGTTTCTTAAGCAGGTTTCCAAGAACTCCCCTCCAAACCGTACGTACTCCTCTCAGAGTATACGGCTTTCCATTTATCAATCTAACTTCCCATTGTGTAAGTCATAGTGGCATTTCACACACATTGCGATTGTTTTTCGATTTCTTGCAATCATGGTTTGTTCCCATCGTTTTTTTCCTTTTAGATTCTTAAGTTTGTTGACATGGTGCATTTCTAATGGAACATTATCTATACCACACCATTCACATTTTTCAGCTAAAAGGCGCTCAATGAGACTTGTTTTGCCACCAAATTGAACTGTAATCGGTTCTATATCAACCTCTTCATTATTAGTCTTTGTATTATTTTCCATTTTTTGTTCTATGAAGTATGCAATACGTTGCCCATCTTTCGTCTTGTAGCGAATACCAAAGTTTCCGTTTATAGAAAATTTATTGATTATCTTGCTAACGGTACTTTTATATTTATTAGCATAAGTTTTTATCATGCTGTATTTCATGGTTTGACGGAAAGATTGCAGAACATGCACATTACTAGCTAGTCGATAATAATTGTACAGTCCTCTTATTTCGGCATTGTATTGTCTTATGATTTCTATGTCATCATTACGGAGTAAATACGGTCTATGAATCGGTTTCCATTGATTATTTTTCCCGAGGCTTAATGCACCAAGGTCAATGAGTTTTTTGATGTATTTTTCGTGAGGTACAAAGAGTTTGGCTTGAAAATTAAATTTCCTTTTTTGTGTGCCGTTAGGCATTTTCATTGTTTGCCAATCCCTAGCTACTCTTATATCATACCCAAGAAATCTCGCATTCTTTTTGCTATGTGTAATCAGCGTCTTTTCCGCACTTAGTTCAAGTTTTAGTTTATCAGCTAGAAAAATCGTTAAATCCTTCTTGATTTCTTCTACCTCTTCTTTGCTTGCTATAACACCAATAAGAAAATCATCTGCATATCTCACATATTTCATTCTACGATAATTCGGGTCAAACAGATCCTTACTGTCATGTTTGATTAACTTTTTGTAGAGTTCTTTCAATTCATTGGCTCTTACAGCTCTAGTTTCTTTGTTTAAATTTGACCATTCACGTTTATTCTTATGTTTATGATAAGTTATTTTCGATGCTAGATTATGGTAGGTTAGATTATGTCTGCGTTTATCACCTTTATTGAATATCGATGTATATTCTTCAATGTATTTATCCAATTCATTAAGGTAAATATTAGAGAGAGTTGGGCTAATGATACCACCTTGTGGAGTTCCACTGAATGTTTTATGAAATACCCAGTCTTCCACATAACCAGCACGTAGAAATTTCCAAATCAAGTTGATAAATTTTTCATCCTCGATTCTTCTTCTCAAGATGTTGATAAGAGTGTGATGGTCAATATTATCAAAGAATCCCTTTATGTCACCTTCGATAAACCAGCGAGTGCCAGTAAAGGTATGTTTAATTTGCTTAAGAGCCGTATGACAACTTCTGTTTGGTCTGAAAGCATGTGAGTTTTCAGAGAATGCAGGTTCGTAGATACTTTCAAGAATTTTTCTAGCTACTTCTTGAACTAATTTATCCTCAAAGGTTGGTAATCCTAAAGGTCTTAGTTTCCCATTCTTTTTTGGAATATAAGTTCTTCTTGCGGGATTAGGTTGATATGTTTGATTTCTAAGCTTTTCAATAAGAGTATCTATTCTTTTTACACTCATGCCGTCTATAGTATCTTCATTTACACCTTTGGTGTTACTTCCTTTATTAGGATAGATTTTGGCATATGCGTCTAAGAAAAATTCAATGTTATATAGATTCCGATATAATCGCTTAAATGTGTAATTTTCTTCAATCGCCTTGGAAGTTAGACTGCTTAATACTACTTTTGGATTTCTCATAGAGCCTCACGCTCCTTCCCAATTTTGCATTAAACTAGATAAACTACTCTCCTTCGCCATGTAATAGGCTTTCCCTACCTCGGACTACTACGAGAGTTCCGTTGCCTTATTGGATATTAAGACACATTTGTCATAGCCTTTGTGGCGTTCCAACTTAGGCAATCCCCATTTAGTCATTTAGAAACTTAGGCATTCATAGTTTCGGATATGACTTTCGCTCGTTACTTCCATACAGAAGTTGGTTAGAATAGTATCATTTCAGGTTCCTCGAAACCTTTAAGGAACCTGCTTATTCTATTCAGCGTTTATCGTTACCTCCCGCTGAAGGTCCCAGTAGTCCCCCTTGAGCTATCATTTAAGCAATCCAGCTTTCATCCTTGTCTATGAGTTTCATCTCGCCATTCAGTCGTGTCTTGGTAACTAGACAACTTATGGCTTTGCCAGCATGCTACACTCCCCGCTCGGTTTCCCTTACGGATAAGCTGGCTGATGATAGGGTAAAGATTATGATATTTCCCTACTGCTTTGCCAAAGCAGATTTTCTAAATGCCCTTATGGGCGCACAACTTCCCTTGGGTGCACAATCGACGTATTTAAACTTCCAATAAAAATCGTTTGCCTATGTATAACTTGATTTTTCGTATTCAAATATAAACAAACAAAATGCTCCTGTTGCAAAAAACGCATCTCTTCCATCATATAACTCGCACAATCTTCTGGACTTCGAATACTATATCTATTTTGATATTCTAAACGTACCATTCTTCTACCTAATTCAAAAGCAGCCATAAGCTGCGACGCTTTTGCAATCCCAACACCATGAATGCTCATCATCTCTTCTAACGTTGCATCCTTTAACATTCGTAAGCCGTCAAAATGATGTAGAATATTATCTGATAACGTTAACACCGTTTCTTCTTTAGAACCCGTTCTGAGTAAAACTGCAAGAAGTTCTCGATTCGATAAACTTCCTGCTCCTTCTAACAATAAACGCTCCCGTGGCTGTTCTTCTCTCACAACATCACGAATACCGTTCATCTCTCCACCCCTTTTTTTACGATTTCTCCTAAAGAAAACCCCATGCAATTTTACGCATGGGTTACATCGCTATCAAGCTGTTTTAATTCACGGACAAGACGCGCAATTGGCAAGCCAACTACACTGTAGTAGTCCCCTTGAATATGTTGAACAAAAATAGACCCTTTACCTTGAATTCCATAGCTTCCTGCTTTATCAAGTGGTTCCTTCGATGCAACGTATACGTCTATTTCCTCTTCTGTTAATTCCCAAAATGTTACTTCTGTACGTTCATAAAAAGTTACCGTTTTTTCTTTCGATATAATTGCAACACCTGTGTATACTTCGTGTGTTTTCCCCGATAATAATCGTAACATTTCTTTCGCCTCAGCCTCATTAGACGGCTTTCCAAGAATACGCGAATCATATGTAACAATTGTATCTGCACCTAGTACAACGTGATCACTATGGTTTTCTGCCACAGCAGATGCTTTTTGCAAAGCAAGCGACATAACAATATCAGAAGGTGATGAATATGCACCAATCGTCTCTTCTACTTCACTAACAACGATTTCAAATGGCACATCTGCTAATTCAAGCAGTTCCTTCCTCCTTGGTGATCCTGAAGCTAAAATAATTTCCCTCATATTTTCTCCTTCCCTTCTCACATGAAGCAGAATAATTCAAATCAATCGTATCAAAGGAATAGTTTCCCCACAAATTCTAGAAATATCATTTTCTCTAAACAAAATAATAGTTCTTTTTAAATACGATTATATGCTGCCCATACAGAAAGCACTTTGCTCTAAATTCAAAAGAAAAGAAAGAAGTATATGTACTTCTTTCCCCTTCATCTCATTATCTTATTATTTTACTTTTTGTGAAACCATTTTTTCGTACGAAAGTAATCCATCAATAATAACTTGATTTAATTTAGCTACAGATTCCTTATCGCTCTTCCCTTCCTTAATCGTTTGCACCGCTACTGACGTATACGTATAAAGCTTCTTCGCATCTTCACGCTTCATACTCTTGCCTTCCTTTTCAATAGCTTTCCACTCTTTTTGAATCGCTTCTACATCTTTTGGATTACTTTTTCCACTAGTTTGTACGCTGGACACATATTTTGCTAAATGAGTATATAATGGCTGCACTTTCGCTAAAAACATTCCTACTTCTTTATCATTTTTGAGCAATACTTTATCTGTAATATCCCAATTTTTTTTCAAAACTGAAACACCATCTTGCTTATACTGATCTATTAATTGATTAACAGCCTGTTCATCGCTCGTAATAGCAACAACTAACGCATACTTATCACCACTCGGTTTCAAAGTAGCCACGCCCCCATTACTTTTCCACTCTTCAATAGCAGCCTGTCCTTTTTCTTCAGAGGAATAAAGCCCTCCTTGAACGAAAAATAGTTTCATTGGTTCTAATGCAGCTCCTACTTGTGCTTTTTGTTTTTCCTCTTTCGGTGTTGGTGTTTGTTCTGCCGTTCCACCCACCTTTAGTTCTTCATTCCCCGTCTGCTTCGAAGCTGTTACTTCGCTTCCCCCCGTCGTCCCTTGTCCTTTAAGTACATGCAGCATTCCCATTCCAAACGCCGTACCAATAATAATTGCAGTTGCAACGATTGCGATTATTGTATTGCTCCATTTCTTTCTGTACTGTTCCATAGGCAGAGTCTTTGTTTTTTTAAAAGGCACAACATTTTGTGACCTTTCACTTTCTGCTACCATCCAGTCAAACTCATCCTTCTTTTTTTCCTCATACTTCGCTTCTGTTCCATTTACTTTCACCGAGATCGTTCGTGATTGCTTGTCCATACACTCACACCTCACCTCTTGTCGTTGTCCGCATCATATCATATTCATTCCACAAAAAAACGAGATATTTGTCAGAGGAATTCGTCAAATAACCCTATATTATTATCTTATATGTATGCATTTGACTTCATTTGTAGAACAAAAAACTAGATAGCAAAGACTATCTAGTTTTTCTCGCGAATATATTTTCTAACTTCGGAAATGAAATACAGAGAACCTGTTATGATAAAAACATCATGTTCTCCTATCATTTCAACCTTTGTATCAATTGCCTCTTTCCAATCTTCAAAAACTAATTTTGACTCTTGTTGCGAATACGATGCAAGCTTGTCAGCAGAAATGGCACGATCAAAGGCAAACGTTGTAAATATTATTTCATCAGCAACTTTTTCTAATTGCCCTACCATGTTATGTAACTGTTTGTCACCAAGAGCAGTAAATAAAACTATTACATTCTTCTTTTTATAATGTGCCTCTACTGTTTTTACAAGACTTTCAATACCTTCTGGATTATGAGCACCATCTATTATAATATCTGGATTACTTTGTAACTTTTCAAATCGACCAATCCAGTATGCTTCTTGTAAGCCAGCTTTTATTTCCTCTTCATCAATTAAAAATGATAAATATGTTTTTAAATACATTACTGCCATAAGCGCTAGTGCTGCATTGCCTACTTGATGAATACCTTTCATTGAAATCCGAACATTTTCAAACGAGGCGAATGGACAAGCAAAATCAAAGTGTTCCCCCTCTTCATTAGAATGTTTATGTAGTGTTGTAAACTGTTTTCCAAGTTCATATAAGCTTGCATGATTTTCCTTAGCAACCTTTTGAATTACTTGTAATGCTTCTTCATTTTTCACACCAGTAATAACTGGAACACCAGACTTAATAATCCCTGCCTTTTCATATGCAATTTCTCCTAGTGTATTGCCTAAAATATGCATATGATCGTGACCGATATTCGTAATAATCGTGAGAACCGGATGAATAACATTTGTAGAATCAAATCTTCCCCCAAGCCCCGTTTCAAATAAAACAACATCACAGAAATTAACTTTACCGAAATAACAAATTGCCATTACTGTAATAATTTCAAACTCAGTCGCTTCTCCTAAGTCCGTCTCATCTAATTTTTCAACGACTGGCTTTACCATATTTACAAGTTCTGCAATCTCTTCATCTGCAATCGGTATTCCGTTTACACTAATACGTTCATTGAATGTTTCTATGTAAGGCGATGTAAACGATCCTACTTTATATTTCGCGTCTTCTAGCATGTAGCGCATATATGTTAAAGTTGAACCTTTTCCATTTGTGCCCGCAAGATGAACACATTTTATATGACGCTCTGGATTTCCGAGTTCTTCTAACATCCATTGCATTCTTTCTAGTCCTGGTTTTATCCCAAATTTCAATCGGCTATGAATCCAGCTTATCGCTTCTTCGTATGTATGTATCACGTTTGCTATTCCCCTTTCAAAAGACAAACTTCGTAATTCTATTATACGCAAAGAAAAGAGACTCACCAATATAGTGAGTCTCTGAAAAATATTTTTATCCCGCTATTTGCCGGGCAGTAAGACTCCCACCTCAAAATTCAGCTAGAGCAAAGAAGTTGGGCGGGAGTCGTGCTTCCCGTAAACGCCCGATTGGTGAAGGCTAATAATCAGTGGGGGATGAACAAAACCCCCACTGATTAAAGTTTCACTTTATTTTTCAAGATCAGCTAGACGTTGACGAACTGCTTCGCGTTTTTCTAGATAATCTTGCTCTTTCGCACGCTCTCCGTCAATAACTTCTGCAGGAGCTTTCGCTACGAATCCTTGGTTTGAAAGTTTCTTCTGTACACGTTCTACTTCTTTATCGAACTTCTCAAGTTCTTTTTCAAGACGCGCTTTCTCTTCATCAAGATTGATAAGATCAGCTAATGGTAAGAATAACTCTGCACCTGATACGATTGCAGTCATCGCTTTTTCTGGCGCTTGTAAATCAATCTTAATTGTTAGTTCACTTGGGTTACAGAAACGCTCAATGTAAGAGCTGTTTTTCGTAAGCTGAGCTAGTACTACCTCGTCTTTTGCTTTAATTTGCATTTGAACTTTTTTGCTCATTGGCGTATTTACTTCCGCACGGATGTTACGAACAGAGCGAATGATATCAACTAGAAGGTGCATTTCTGCTGCCGCTTCTTTATCTTGTAAATCTTCGCGAACTGTTGGCCATGCTGCTACTGTAATAGACTCGCCTTCATGCGGTAAATGCTGCCAAATTTTCTCTGTTACAAATGGCATGAATGGATGTAATAGACGCATTGTTTGGTCTAATACGTAAGCTAAAATAGAACGAGTTGTTTTCTTAGCTGCTTCATCTTCACCGTATAGTGGAAGTTTCGCCATTTCAATGTACCAGTCACAGAAATCATCCCAAATGAAGTTGTATAATGAACGACCAGCTTCACCGAACTCATATTTATCCATGTTACGTGTTACGCTTTCGATTGTTTCGTTTAAGCGAGTTAAAATCCACTTATCCGCAACTGATTTTTCACCAGTTAAATCGATTTCTTCATACTTCATGTCATCCATGTTCATTAATACGAAACGTGATGCGTTCCAAATTTTATTAATGAAGTTCCAAGTAGATTCTACTTTTTCCATGCTGAAACGTAAATCTTGACCTGGTGCACTTCCTGTTGATAAGAAGTAACGCATCGCATCTGCACCGTACTTCTCGATAACATCCATCGGATCAATACCGTTACCAAGAGATTTACTCATTTTACGTCCTTGCTCATCACGAACTAAACCGTGAATTAATACATCTTTAAATGGACGCTCTCCTGTAAACTCTAAACCTTGGAAAATCATACGAGATACCCAGAAGAAGATGATGTCATAACCAGTTACTAAAGCATCTGTTGAATAGAACTTTTTAAAGTCTGCTGCATCTTCATTCGGCCAGCCAAGTGTTGAGAATGGCCATAATGCTGAACTAAACCATGTATCAAGCACGTCATTATCTTGATTCCAGTTTTCAAGATCTACTGGCGCTTCTGTACCTACGTATACTTCACCAGTTTCTTTATGATACCAAGCTGGAATGCGGTGTCCCCACCATAACTGACGAGAAATACACCAGTCATGAATGTTTTCCATCCAGCGTAAGTATGTGTTTTCAAAACGCTCTGGTACGAACGTTACTTTTTCTTCTTCTTTTTGTTGAAGCTCTACTGCTTTTTCAGCAAGTGGAGCCATTTTTACGAACCATTGTGTTGATAAATAAGGCTCAACAACTGCACCGCTACGCTCACTATGACCTACTGAGTGCATATGAGGCTCGATTTCTACTAATACGCCAGCTTCTTGTAAGTCTTTCACTAACTCTTTACGGCATTCGAAACGATCCATACCGTTATACTTACCAGCTTTTTCGTTCATCGTTCCATTTTCGTTCATTACTAAGATACGTGGTAAGTCATGACGGTTACCTACTTCAAAGTCATTCGGGTCATGAGCTGGTGTAATTTTTACAACGCCTGTTCCAAAGTCTTTTTCTACGTATTCATCAGCAATAATCGGAATCTCACGGCCTACGATTGGAAGTGTAACTGTTTTTCCGATTAAATGTTTGTAGCGATCATCTTCTGGATGAACTGCTACCGCTGTATCACCAAGCATTGTTTCTGGACGAGTAGTTGCAAGGCGAATGTGACCAGAACCGTCTGTTAACGGATAGTTCATATGGTAGAATGCACCTTGAACTTCTTTATGAATTACTTCAATATCAGAAAGAGCTGTGCGTGTTGCTGGATCCCAGTTGATGATATACTCACCGCGGTAAATTAAGCCTTTTTCATATAATTGAACGAATACTTTATTAACAGCGTTAGATAAACCTTCGTCTAATGTGAAGCGTTCACGAGAATAGTCTAGTCCTAAACCAACTTTCCCCCATTGTTGACGAATGTGAGAAGCGTATTCTTCTTTCCATTCCCAAGCTTTTTCAAGGAATTTCTCACGGCCAAGATCGTAACGTGAAATACCTTCTTCACGAAGTTTTCCTTCTACTTTCGCTTGCGTTGCGATACCGGCATGGTCCATTCCTGGAAGCCATAATACATCGTAACCTTGCATACGCTTTGTACGAGTTAAAATATCTTGAAGCGTCGTATCCCAAGCATGACCTAAGTGTAACTTACCAGTTACGTTCGGAGGTGGAATTACAATTGTATATGGTTGTTTCTTCTCATCTCCTGTTGCTTCGAAATATTTGCCTTCAAGCCACCACTTGTAAAGGCCTTCCTCAACGGACATATGATCATATTTAGTTGGTAAATTCTTTTCCGTGTTTGACATTATTTTCCCTCCTTGAAATAAAAAATGCCCCTCATCCAAAAAAGGACGAGGGACATCGCGGTACCACCTTTATTTACAAACAAATTCAGAATTTGCTTATACTCTTAATTTGATAACGGACAAATCCGTCTTTTCCTAATAAGAATCATTCCGTTCAGAAAAGATGCTCCAGGGCTACCTTCTAACATAACTATCTAGAGAACCTCCCAGCCAATGGTTCCCCTCTCTGAAGACGTTTCATGTTATACTCTTCCCCTTCAATGCATTTATGTGATTGTTAATTATTATATACAATAGTGTAAAAAACGAAACCTTATTCGTCAAGATAAATTTGAAACTACGACCTTTATCTCTTTATGGAACTAATAAAAAAAGATAAGCAGGGTTCTCCCTACTTATCTTCTTTATCCGTTCCCTTGCTGGGCAGCTTGTAATTGCGAAAGGAAATATTCTGTATTACTAATGAGCCAATGCGATTGCTGCAGAATTTTCACCCCGCGAAGCTCATTTTCTTCATTACGACTCTTTCTTCTTTTCGTATACGACTGAATTTGCCGAATAAAATGCGACGGGTACGTCATATACGCAAACATAAGAAGCTGCTCCTCTTTCGTAAATGGAAAATTTTTTTGATACATTTGATACCATTCAAAGCGGTCACTCCGCGCAATTGGATATGTGTTCAAAGACCTTGAATAAAAGCTGACGATATCCTGTACCGGTGTAGCAAACTGAGACTTTTCTAAACTAATAAAATAACCGTTTCGTTCATAATCAAATAAAAAGTGATTAAGCGATACATTTCCATGAACGAAAGTAGTACGTGTTTTTTCCTTTTCTTTCATTGCATCATGCCATTCACTTAATTGTTTCGTTGCAAACTCACGCGCTCTCATAACATGGTGATAATACGTACAATATTGTAATTCAAATGGGGACATATACCACTTCGCTTCAGATTCTAAAAGAAACTCTTCTAATATCTCACCATCATTCTCCCAACGGTCGGATATATTTGTATAATGTTTTTCTAAATCTTCTTCTGTATAAGTCTCCTCTTTCACCGTTTTTTGATGCAACGTCCCGAGCGTTTGAAACATCTTATGGTATTGATCATTATCTTCGCCATTTCCTTCCGCACGTTCTAACCAAGGCATTAAATAATAACTATACGTCCCATCACTTAAAACATAATTCCCGTCCGTCGTATGATAGATAGGTACATAATTCGAAAAACCTTTCTCCTTCAAATATTGAATATGGTGCAAAAAATTATTCCGCTCTAATTTTCTATCTTGTATTTTCTTTAACGCATACGGACCTTGATTCGTATAAATTTTCATTACACTTCCGTGCTCTTCCATATGCTGAGTGTCCAATCTATATTGCCTCACAATGGGTTCATAGCGATTTCGTAATTCAATATCCATACGAATAACCCTTTCTTATTCAAAACATAGCTTCTAGGAAAAGAAAAGAGGTGAGTGAAAAAACTCACTCACTTATTTCGCCGTTGCTTTCGAAACAGGAATATATATAATTTGCCCTGTAGTTAAATATATATCTTCTGATTGATTTACACGATATAAGTTTTGTACAGTCGTTTCATAACGTTCTGCAACCGATTCAATTGTATCTCCTTCTTGTACGAAGTACATTCTTAACTTCGTAAATTCTTCTTCTGGTTCTTTCGTAAATAATTTCGTTAAATAAAGTGCATTTTCATCTCGCTGTGAATATGCTTCTTCCTCTGGCTCTTCCTGCTTTTTCGCTTTTTCTTTCTTGAAATTTTTCCGCCCGAACAATTCAAATTGCGGCGTCGTTTCTTTCTCCTCTTCACGCTCCACAAGTTCATGTTCTTCTAATGCCTCTTCTTCTATTTCTTGCTCTTTTCTTTCTTCTAGCTGAAACGGTTCAAATGCATAATCTTCCCATCCATCTGATTCTTTATAGGCTGGTACCTCTTCGTGCGGCGCAGGTCTACTTTCATCCTCTTCAGCTGAATCAGCTTCCAACTCGGCATAAACCGTCTCTTCCTCTTCATCCTCGGTTCTTTCCTCGTCACATAAACCTGTAATAGATATATCCGCTAACAGTTGTAAGCAACCAGTTTCCTTTAATTCATAATCAAATTCCTCGATTGATACATATAATTCTTCAATTACTTTCACTCGATTTCTTGGAATTGATATTTCGAGCGGAAAGGAATGGACAAGCTCATTAACCCCGTCTTCCCTTGTTTCTACATAATCAATTGCCTTTGCTGGTGATAGCTCTCTTAATGAATAAGCTGAATCATCTTGCCTTGCAACGTACTCTCCCGTTAAATCTAATTGCCCTCTCACGATAACTTCATGATCGAGCTCTTCTATCTCAACGTCTGGATCTAACGAAATTGACAAAAGTTCTTCGACTTCCTGTCCCTTTTGGAACCAAACAGATTCTTTTAACGAAAATCGTAATGAATGATCTGTTGCCACTTCTTTTCCCCCTCCCAAACTATATGTCATTACAGATTTATGTATCTACGGCCTACTTTATGAATAAAAAAAATCACTCCCCTTATGGAGAGCGATTTTCTCTAAGAAATTATGCTTTTAATTTTGACATTGCAATTTCGGCCGCCGCAATTGTCGCCTCAATATCTGCATCACTATGTGCTGTCGATAAGAATAAACCTTCAAATTGAGAAGGTGGTAAAAATACACCTTGTTCTACCATTTCACGATAGTAAGCTGCAAAGAATTCTAAGTTTGAAGATTTTGCTGCATCATAATTAATAACCTGCTCATCTGTAAAGAAAATACCAATCATAGAACCTGCACGATTAATGTGATGCGGGATATTATGCTTTTCAGCCGCCTTACGTAGTCCAGCTTCTAACATTTCTGCTTTACGCTCAAATTCCACATATGATTCTGGCGTTAACTGCACTAACGTTTCATAACCTGCTGTCATTGCAAGTGGATTACCCGATAATGTTCCAGCTTGATAAATCGGTCCGCTTGGTGCAACTTGACGCATAATCTCTGCCTTACCACCGTATGCTCCTACCGGTAGACCACCACCGATTACTTTACCTAAACAAGTTAAGTCAGGAGTTACACCGTAGTAACCTTGTCCACAATTATAAGCAACACGGAATCCTGTCATTACTTCATCAAAAATAAGTAGTGCACCGTTTTGCTCTGTCACTTCACGAAGTCCTTCTAAAAATCCTGGTTGTGGAGGAACAACACCCATATTCCCTGCCACTGGTTCTACAATTATACAAGCGATGTCATCACCGAATTGTTCGAAAGCATATTTTACACTTTCTAAATCGTTGTACGCTACTGTAATCGTATTTTTCGCTACACCCTCTGGTACACCAGGACTATCTGGTAAACCTAGCGTCGCTACACCCGAACCTGCTTTAATCAATAAAGAATCACCATGGCCGTGATAACAACCAATGAATTTCAAAATTTTGTTACGTCCAGTGTAACCACGAGCTAAACGTAGTGCACTCATTGTCGCCTCTGTTCCAGAGTTAACCATACGCACAATCTCAATTGATGGTACACGCTCGATAACAAGCTGCGCTAATTTATTTTCAATTTCTGTTGGTGCACCAAAGCTTGTTCCTTTTTCAGCAACAGCTTTTAAAGCCTCAACAACACGATCGTTCGCATGACCATGAATTAAAGGTCCCCACGATAATACGTAATCGATGTATTCATTCCCATCGATATCATATACTTTAGAGCCTTTTCCGCGCTCCATAAACAGCGGATTCATACCAACAGACTTAAAAGCACGAACAGGGCTATTTACGCCTCCAGGCATTAAATCTTGAGCCTCTTCAAACGCCGCAATCGACTTATCAAACTTTTTCATTATTTAGCGCCTCCTTCTTGTAACCATCTTGCTGCATCTTTTGCATGATACGTAATAATCAAGTCTGCTCCTGCGCGTTTCATACTAATTAATTTCTCAAGTACAACTTCTTTTTCATTAATCCAACCATTTTGCGCTGCTGCTTTAATCATCGAATATTCACCACTTACGTTATAAGCAACGACTGGTAAGTTAAAGTTATTTTTCACATCACGAACGATATCTAAATAAGAAAGAGCTGGCTTTACAATTAAGAAGTCGGCCCCTTCCATTACATCTGATTCTGCTTCACGGAATGCTTCCATACGGTTCGCTGGGTCCATTTGATATGTTTTACGGTCACCAAACTGCGGTGCACCGTGTGCTGCATCACGGAACGGTCCGTAAAATGCTGATGAATATTTCACAGCGTACGACATAACTGGTACGTGCGCGAAACCATTTTCATCTAATGCATGGCGAATTGCTGTTACGAATCCGTCCATCATGTTAGATGGTGCAATAATGTCCGCCCCTGCTTTCGCTTGACTTACAGCTGTTTTTGCAAGAGCTGCAAGAGACTCATCATTTAAAATAACGCCATCTTCAATAACACCGCAATGACCATGGCTTGTGAATTGACATAAACATGTATCTGCAACTACTACTAGCTCTGGGAACTCATCCTTAATTTGCTTAATTGCACGCTGTACAATTCCATGCTCACAATATGCCGATGATCCAACTTCGTCCTTTTCAGCAGGTAAACCAAATACAATAACAGAACGAATACCTAAATCAACGACCTCTTGCATTTCAGCTTGCAATAAATCTAAAGACATTTGATATACGCCTGGCATAGAAGGAACTTCATTACGAGTATTTTCTCCTTCTAATACAAAAATAGGGTAAATAAAATCTTCTGTATGTAAAAATGTTTCACGCACAAGTGCACGCATGCCCCCGCTTTGTCTTAGACGACGATGACGATTAAATTGTAAAGAATTCATAGATTTCTATCCCCATTCTTTTATTTTATCCCGCGTTAACGGGCAGTAAAACATCCACCTCAAAATTCAGCTGGAGCAAAGAAGTTAGGTGGAAGCCCTGCTGCCCGTAAACGCCCGATTGGTGAAGGCTAATAATTAGTGGGGATGAACCCCCCCCACTAATTAAAGTTTCACTTTATAGATTCACAAATGCATTGTAGTAATGCTTCTACAGTGTACTCTTTCGGCACAATAACATGTGGAAAATAAAGGTTCGCCTCTTTTTCCGTAATAGGTCCTATACAAGCAATTGTACATTTTTTCGTCCATTCTCTCCAGTTTGTACCCTCAAGTAAACGAACAAAACTATCAACAGTTGACGGGCTCGTAAATGTAATAATATTTACTTCCCCTAATTTCAATGCTGCTATAAGTTCTTGTTTTTTCTCTACATTCACCTTCGTACCATATACGATTAGCTCATCTAGAAAAACACCAAACTCCCTAAGTTTAACCGGGATTACATCTCTTGCTAAATTCCCTTTCGGAAATAAAATACGCTCGTTTCCACTTAATTCTTTTAGAAACTCTTCGGCAAATGCTTCTGCAACAAATGAGGTCGGAACAAAATGAACTTGATAGCCCCTTTTTTCTAACTCTAATTTTGTTTTCACGCCTACCGCAGCGATTTTAATAGTTAATGGTATTTTCTTTTTCAAACCATCTAGAAAAAAAGCTACACCATTTTTACTCGTAAAAATAACCCAGTCATACGAATGTAGTTGCCTTGTTATACGTTGAATTTGCCTATGAGATGTGCCTTCCATACGCAAAAGCGGAATTTCCAATGGAATTCCGCTCCTTTCTTTCACTGCTACACTCATTTGTTTCGCTTGATGCTGGGCACGTGTAATCAATACTATTTTGCCAGCGAGAGCATCCATATTTATTGTTGCTCCTTATTTGCAGCAAGGATGAGCTCTTTTGCTCCTTGTTTAATTAAACGGTCCGCAGCCTCTAATCCAACTTGCTTCGGATCAATGCCTACTACTATCTCTTTCAATAAAACAGAACCGTCCATAGAACCGACAAGCGCTGTTAATTCGATTGCATCATTTTCTTTAAGAGTTGCATATCCAGCGATTGGAACTTGGCATCCACCTTCAAGTTTATGAAGAAATACTCGTTCAGCAGCCACTGTTCTTTCTGTTACTGCATCATTAATATGTGCTAACAACTGAAGTAAATCCTTATCATCCTCACGACATTCAATCGCTAATGCACCTTGTCCTACGGCTGGTACACATAACGTTTCATCTAAATGTTCTGTAATAACTTCTCCGTCCCAGCCCATTCTCTGTAATCCAGCTGTCGCTAAAATAATTGCATCGTAATCTTCATCTTTTAACTTACGTAAGCGTGTATCGATATTCCCGCGAATCCATTTCACTTGTAAATCTGGTCTCGCAGCTAGTAGTTGTGCACTACGTCTCAAACTACTAGTCCCTAAGATCGCGCCTTCTGCTAAGTCTTTAAACGATTCTCCGTTTTTAGAAATAAAAGCATCACGAGGGTCAACGCGCTTTGGTGTACAACCAATCGTTAATCCATCTGGAAGTACAGCTGGCATATCTTTCATACTATGTACAGCCATATCAATTTCTTTCGTAAGTAACGCGTGTTCAATTTCCTTTACAAATAAACCTTTTCCGCCTACTTTTGAAAGAGTAACATCTAAAATAACATCACCTTTTGTGACGATTTCTTTCACTTCAAATTCATATGGTAAACCAAGCGCTTTTAATTGATCGATAAACCAATTTGTTTGTGTTAATGCTAGTTTACTCTTTCGTGAACCTACAATAATTTTGCGCATAATTCTCTCTCCTCATTATAAATACCAAAAGTGGAAATTAGATAAACTGCTTAATAGAAAAATGTTAACTAGCATTACGAGAAATGCCCCGATATTCCACTGCACAATTTTCTTACCTTGCAACACATCTGCCGCTCGTAAATATAAGCCTGCACAATATACAAATAGAACGACAAAAGACCCGATTACTTTCGTATCATACCAATGGAAATTATCCAATTTTGTATATCCCCATATGCATCCTAATATAATTGCTAATAAGAAAAATGGAACAGAAAATAAATTTAATCCGTAAGACATAGATTCAAGCTTCGGTAAATTTCCTAATCTTCTTAATCTCGCATTCCATTTTTTCTTTTTTAATAGCCGATATTGCAATAAATACATAATAGAAAAAATAAACGATACAGTAAACGTTGCATAAGAAATAATCGCCATACCGACATGCACGTATACAAGTTCTGAAACTAATTGCTCTGCAAGTACTGGCGACATCTTTCCGAGCGGTGTAAAAATAGAAAAAGCGCTTACGCCAAATGCTACAACATTTGTAAAAAAGACTAAAAAGTCAATGCGCATAAATCGATTAATGACTAATGACATCGTAATCAATAACCAAACATAAAAATAAATCCCTGACAATAAAGTTAAAATAGGATTCGTTTCTGAATCTGTAGCCCTCAGCAACATAAAGATAGACTGCAATACCCATACAATCGAAAGTAACCAAAAAGCAAATCGGTTCGCCTTTCGGTTACTTTGAAAATAATCTATAAAATATAAACTAATGCTACAAGCATATAAAATAATTGCAATATGATAAATAATACTGTTATTTAAAAAACTCATCCGATCATCCTTCCAAGTTATAAAGATGGAACGGATGGTGTCCACGCTCTTTTATGTTCTACTTCTTCCGTATTTCCCGCTTCTTCCACTTCTAAATCAAAAATCTTCGCAAATAAAGCTAATTTTTCGCCAGCTCCCTCTTCAACAGCTAGTTCTTTAGCTACTAAAATTGGGTCTTTTAACAATTGATTAATAATACTTTTCGTATGTTTACTAATTACTTTTTTCTCACGATCACTAAGGTTTGGTATTTTTCGCTCAAGACTTTCCATCGTATCACTTTGAATTGCTAGCGCTTTATCACGAAGAGCCGATATTAACGGCACAACACCAAGCGTACTTAACCACGTTTTAAATAAAACCATTTCCTCTTCAATCATAAATTGAATTTTCTCTGCTTCTTTTAAACGTTCAGCACGGTTTGCTTCAACTACACCTTGCAGATCGTCGATATCATATAAGAAAGAGCCTTCTAATTCATCAATCGCAGGATCAATATCACGTGGTACTGCAATATCAACCATAAATAACGGACGACCAGAGCGCATTCTCTCTACTTTTGTCATCATTTCTTTCGTAATGACATATTCTGATGCACCCGTTGAACTAATTAAAATATCCGCTTCTAATAATGCACATTGCAATTCACTTAAAGGCTTTGCATGTCCCATATATTTCTCAGCCATCACTTCCGCTTTCGTAAGCGTCCTATTCATAACTGTTACTTTACGAGCTCCACTTCCGTATAAGTTTTGCAGTGCAAGTTCACCCATCTTACCCGCACCAAGAATAAGTACATGACAATCTGTTAAATCGCCAAATATTTTCTTTCCGAGCTCAACAGCAGCATAACTAACAGACATCGCACTTTCACCAATCGTTGTTTCTGAGTGCGCACGTTTTGCTAACGTAACCACTTGCTTAAACAACTCATTAAAAATTGTACCTGTCGCTTTTACTTGTTGTGCTTCTAAAAAGCTATCTTTTATTTGACCTAAAATTTGTGTCTCTCCAACAACCATAGAATCTAAACCACACGTTACGCGGAATAAATGATCTATTGCGCCATCTTGTTCAAAAATAGACAAGTATGGTGCGACTTCTTCTATTTCAAGCTGAAACCAATCAGCTAAAAACTTCTTAATGTAATACCGTCCCGTGTGTAATTGATCGACAACAGCGTAAATCTCAGTGCGATTACAAGTTGATACAATGACATTTTCTAGCACGCTCTTTTGGTTTTGTAATGTAGTCATTGCTTGCTCTAGCTCTGCTGCCTGAAATGTGAGTTTCTCACGAAATTCTACAGGGGCTGTTCGATAATTTACACTAACAACAAGAATATGCACGCAGCATGTCCCCCTTCACCCGTTTTATCACTTTATCTACTATCATAATACAACTTTCCTCTTATAAATCTGACAATCGTGTGAACAACTGATTATTTTTTATTTATTCTCCATATGTAATAAAGGAGCTTCAGTAAGATTAATAAAGAACTCTCTACTTTATAATGATTATAAAATAACAACTCTATTTGTACGTTACCAAAAAAAGTCCTCATAATCAAGTGATGGAAACTATTCCATATTAATTATAACATCATCTTTTCTATCTTCTTTCATCATGAAGGAAAATATGTATGATTGTTCCAAAATATAGTATTCACTTTCTCAATGCAATGCATTTGACATTGTATTTCTTTTTCGTTATATTGATTTTACAAAATTAAATTGTGCAAAATTAAAAAACACAAGGAGTTGCTTATGAAAGAAAATCCTTTGCATCTAGATAACCAACTTTGTTTTTCTATTTACGCTTGTTCTAGAGAGGTTACCCGTTTTTACCGCCCCTATTTAGAAGAAATGGGCATTACGTATCCCCAGTACATTACTTTACTCGTACTCTGGGAACAAGACGGACTAACAGTAAAAGAAATTGGGGAACGTCTATTTTTAGATTCTGGTACTTTAACACCTATGTTAAAACGGATGGAATCATTAAAACTTGTACAACGTGTTCGTTCAAAAGAAGACGAGCGAAAAGTTTGTATTGAATTAACAGAACAAGGTAAAGATTTAAAAGAAATAGCTTGTTCATTACCGACAACGATGGCTACAAAATTAGGAATTACAGAGCAAGAATATCATTCTTTATTAATCCAATTAAACACATTAATTGGAACAATGAAAAAAATTAATGATTGAAAAGGGGAATAAACATGAATAAATTATATACTGCTTCAGTAACAGCAACAGGCGGAAGAAACGGTAAGGTAGTTTCAGATGATGGCATATTAAATCTTGATGTAAAAATGCCAAAAGCACTAGGTGGCGCAGGCGGAGAGGCAACAAATCCAGAACAATTATTTGCAGCTGGTTATGCAGCTTGCTTTGATAGCGCATTGCAACTTGTAATTCGTACAAAACGTGTGAAAGTGGAAAGTACAGAAGTGACTGCACAGGTTTCTATCGGTAAAGATACAGATGGTGGTTTCGGACTATCTGCTGTACTTGACATACATGTTGCTGGTGTTTCTCATGCCGAAGCACAAGAACTTGTAGAAGCCGCTCACGGTGTATGTCCTTACTCTAAAGCAACAAGAGGAAATATTGAAGTTACATTAAACGTACGCTAAAATTTTAGTAAATAAAAAAAACGCGCGACATTCGTCACGCGTTTTTTGTTTTTGTCATTTTATGAATTGCTTTCCATGCTTCTTCTTTTCCAAGTCCTGTTTCAGAAGAGAATAGAACGATTTCATCCCCAATTTCAACAGCAAGCGTTTCTTTTACAACTTTTAAATGCTTTTGCCATTTCCCTTTCGGAATTTTATCGGCTTTCGTTGCAATAATAATTGTTGGGATTTCATAATGCTTTAAGAAATCATACATCATCACGTCATCTTTTGTTGGTTGGTGACGTAAATCAACTACTAATACAGCTGCGTCTAATTGCTCACGTGTTGTAAAGTAAGTCTCAATCATTCTGCCCCATGCCGCGCGCTCCGTTTTAGATACTTTCGCATATCCATAACCTGGAACGTCAACAAAATGCATCATTTCATTGATTAAGAAAAAGTTCAGCGTTTGCGTTTTTCCTGGTTTAGAAGAAATACGTACTAACTTTTTACGATTTAAAATTTTATTAATAAAGGAAGACTTCCCGACATTAGAACGACCTGCTAAGGCGATTTCTGGTAAATCACTGTCTGGATATTGTTCCGGTTTAACGGCACTAATTACAATATCTGCTTTTGTTACTTTCATTGTTTCACTCCTACTAATGCGTGCTCCAATACTTCGTCTAAATGAGATGCAAGCACAAACGTAAGGTTTTCTTTTACGCTCTCTGGAATATCATCTAAATCTTTCTCATTTTCCGCCGGTAAAATAATTTTTGTTAATCCCGCACGGTGAGCACTTAATGTTTTTTCTTTCAAACCACCAATTGGTAATACACGACCACGAAGTGTAATTTCACCTGTCATACCAACTTCTTTACTTACAGGAATACCTGTTAGTGCAGAAATAAGTGCAGTTGCCATCGTAATACCTGCTGACGGTCCATCTTTTGGAACTGCTCCTTCTGGAACATGAATATGAATATCGTTTTTCTCATGGAAATCCGGATCAATATGAAGTTCTTCTGCACGAGAACGAATATAGCTAAACGCTGCTTGTGCGGATTCTTTCATAACATCCCCAAGTTTCCCTGTTAAAATTAATTTCCCTTTTCCTGGCGCTACAGACACTTCAATTGCAAGTGTATCGCCGCCCGCTGCTGTGTAAGCTAAACCTGTTGCCATACCAACTTGGTCTGTTTTTTCAGCTTGACCATAACGGAATATATGCTTACCAAGTAAATCAACAATATTTTTCTCTGTTACAACAATGCGCTTGCGTTCTGCTGTAACGATAATTTTTGCTGCTTTACGACAAACTTTTGCAATTTGACGCTCTAACGTACGAACACCAGCCTCGCGTGTATAATAACGAATAATTTCAAGAAGCGCTTCATCACGCACTTGCAAATTACCTTTTCGCAAACCGTGCTCTTTTAATTGTTTCGGCAATAAATGCTCACGAGCAATGTGCACCTTTTCAAGTTCTGTATAACCAGCAATCGAAATGATTTCCATACGGTCAAGCAATGGGCCCGGAACACTTGCAAGTGTATTAGCAGTTGCAACGAACATAACTTTCGATAAATCATATGGCTCTTCAATGTAATGATCACTGAAGTTATGGTTTTGTTCTGGATCTAACACTTCAAGTAACGCCGCTGATGGATCTCCCCTGAAATCGTTAGACATTTTATCAATCTCATCTAATAAGAAGACTGGATTAACTGTTTTCGCCTTTTTCATACCTTGAATAATACGTCCTGGCATCGCTCCTACATATGTACGACGGTGACCACGAATTTCAGATTCATCACGCACACCACCAAGAGAAACACGTACAAAATTACGATTTAACGATGTTGCAATAGAACGTGCTAACGAAGTTTTTCCAACCCCAGGAGGTCCTACTAGACAAAGAATTGGTCCTTTTAATGAATTCGTTAACTTCTGTACAGCTAAATATTCAAGTACTCGCTCTTTCACTTTTTCAAGACCGTAATGATCTTTATTTAAAATTTCTTCCGAATGAGCGAGGTCAATCATATCCTCTGTTGCTGTTGTCCACGGGAGAGCTAATAACCAATCAATATAATTACGAATGACACCACTCTCAGCAGAACTTACAGGTAACTTTTCATAACGATCTAATTCTTTCAGTGCAGCCTTCATTGTTTCTTCAGGCATTCCCGACTGTTCAATTTTCTCACGAAGTTCTTCAACTTCCCCGCCCTTGCCTTCTTTATCACCAAGTTCAGTTTGAATCGCCTTCATTTGCTCACGTAAGAAATATTCTTTTTGCGTGCGCTCCATTGAATGTTTCACTTTTTGTCCAATTTTCTTTTCTAGGCTAAGTAACTCTTGTTCATCTTGAATAATTGAAATAAGTGTATGTAGTCGTTCTTTCACAGATACAATCTCTAAAATCTCTTGTTTCCGCTTCGTTTTAATCGGTAAGTGAGAAGCAATTAAATCAGCTAGTCTTCCGGGTTCTTCTACATCAGCTACCGTTGCAAATGTTTCATTTGAAACTTTTTTCGAAACTTTAATATATTGTTCGAAATGCTCCAGTAACGTACGCATAAGAGCCTTCTCTTCCAAATCATCTTCTACTTCTTCAGTTACTGTTCTAATAGAAACTTGTACCACATTTTCTTCTTCGATAAACTCTACTACTTCTGCTCTATGTAAACCTTCTACAAGGACACGAAGCGTACCATTCGGCAATTTTAACATTTGCTTCACTTTCGCCACTGTACCTACACTATATATGTCATCTTCTTTCGGATCGTCGATATTCATTTCTTTTTGCATCGCTAAAAAGATGATATTTTCATCCATTGCCGCCTGCTCTAGTGCTTGTATCGATTTATCACGTCCTACATCAAGATGCAGAACCATCGTTGGATATACGAGAATGCCTCTTAATGGTAGGAGGGGCACAATTCTTTCATTCGTATTCATACTAGACATAGCACCTCCATAACAAATTAAACTCCTGTTCAACTATTTTATATTACAATACATCTAGATGCAATTGCAGAGATTCTTCGCAATTGTAAATCCCCTGTTTTTTTGTGCCTCACGAAAAGAAAAAAGACTCCGCTTAAGCATACAAACTTAAACGAAGTCTGGCAAATTTTATTATTGTATATTCTCACATTGATTGTGCATCTGTTTCGTCCAAAGCAGTATGTGCATCAAGCTCACGATGAATATTTTCCTGCATAAATGTTAATTCAAACACTTCTTTTAATTTGCGAACAGGAATGATCTCAATTCCCTTTATTGTATACAAAAATGGTTGCATGTTTTCAGCCGGAATGATGACTTTCTTAGCTCCCGCTTTTTTCGCAGCTTTTATTTTTGCGTACACACCACCAATAGGCTTCACTTCTCCGTGGATACTTATCTCACCTGTCATCGCTACTTCATTATTCACATACGTACGATGCACTGCTGAATAGACACCTGTTGCCATAGCAATACCTGCTGAAGGACCATCAATGGGGATACCACCAGGAAAATTAATATGTATATCATACCCTTCTGGCAACACATCTAGAGAACGAAGTACTGTTAACACATTATCAACAGAACCTTTCGCCATACTTTTTCGACGAATCGATTTCGTTTGGTTGCCAATACTTTCCTCTTCTACAATTCCAGTGACATTTACTGACCCTTTATCTTTCGCAGGAATAGCTGTTACCTCAATTTCTAATAACGCACCTGTATTCGGCCCATATACAGCAAGCCCGTTCACAAGACCGATTCTTGGAATTGGATAAATACGTTTTTCGTACTTTGGTGTAAGCTGAC
The DNA here is from genome assembly GCF_002975175.1 of Bacillus sp. MYb209. Taxonomy (GTDB): domain Bacteria; phylum Bacillota; class Bacilli; order Bacillales; family Bacillaceae_G; genus Bacillus_A. Next base: position 57,032 of record NZ_PCNZ01000002.1, on the reverse strand, counting down.
TAGAATGAACAACCCACTCAATATCTTCATCTTTAATGAAAGGTCGTTCTTCATTTATCGCCATACCAGCAGAAATTTGCACGAGATTAATTGCTTCTCGTCCATTTCTTGCATACATTCCAATCATTTCGATACCGTTCTCACCTACTTGCATCTCCACTTTGTCAGCTGCATTTTTCGCTACTTTTTGAATTTCTTCTGTATCTAACTCACGGAAGAACACTTCTAAACACCGCGACCTAATTGCAGGAGGAATTTCCTCTGGTGAACGCGTCGTTGCACCAACTAAGCGAAAATCTGCCGGTAAACCTTTTTGAAAAATATCATGTATATACGTTGGAATCATCGAATTTTCTTCACTATAATACGCACTTTCCAAAAACACTTTCCGATCTTCTAACACCTTTAGCATTTTATTCATTTGAATTGGATGTAATTCACCAATCTCATCAATGAACAAAATACCACCATGCGCATCTGTTACAGCCCCTTTTTTCGGTTGCGGGATACCCGCTTGCCCCATTGCACCTGCTCCTTGATAAATCGGATCATGCACTGAACCAATTAATGGATCCGCAATACCACGCTCATCAAACCTAGCTGTCGTTGCATCAAGTTCAATAAATGTTGCATTTGTACGAAATGGAGATTTCGGATTTCGTTTCGCTTCTTCTAATACAAGGCGTGCTGCCGCTGTCTTTCCGACACCTGGCGGACCATATATGATCACATGTTGCGGATTAGGACCACAAAGAGCCGCTTTTAACGACTTAATCCCGTCTTCTTGCCCTACAATGTCTACAAAGGATGTAGGACGTACCTTTTCCGCAAGTGGCTCTGTTAAAGAAACCTCACGCATTTTACGAAGCTGCTCTAATTCTTTTTTCGATTCTCGATCAATTGAAACTTTTTGTGTTCGCTGATTTCGAAGTAAATGCCAAAAATACAATCCGACAATTACGCCAAAAACAAGTTGAACAAGTAAAAATATATTTGTCCAGCTCATAATTCATTTCCTCCCGCTATGTTTTACCTTTTAGTATTTCCTGGGAGGAATAGTGCTAAACATAAAGAAAAACAGCAATTATAAAAATTGCTGTTTCTTCTTCGCATTATGCAGATGTTTTTGTATCAAGTACAGTACCGTCTTGTAACACCAATTTCGGCGGTTCATTATCAGCTACTGTTTCTTTCGTAAGAATACACTTCTCGATATCTTTGCGAGATGGAAGTTCGAACATTACATCAAGCATCAAGCCTTCAATAATAGAACGAAGTCCACGAGCACCTGTTTTACGTTCAATTGCTTTTTTCGCAATCTCAACTAGTGCACCTTCTTCAAACTCTAACTCAACATCGTCAAGCTCCAATAGTTTTTGGAATTGCTTAACAAGTGCATTTTTCGGTTTAGTTAAAATATCTACAAGAGCATCTTCATCAAGCGGCTCTAGGTTCGCAATAACTGGAAGACGACCGATAAACTCCGGAATTAAACCGAATCTTAAAAGATCCTCTGGTAAAACGTGAGATAAAACATGCTTCTCATTTACATCAGCATTTTTCTTCTCAGCACCAAATCCAATTACTTTCTCACCAAGGCGACGTTTAATAATAGGCTCGATGCCATCAAACGCTCCACCACAAATGAATAGGATGTTCGTTGTATCAATTTGAATAAACTCTTGATGCGGGTGCTTACGACCACCTTGAGGTGGAACGCTTGCTACAGTACCTTCTAAAATTTTCAGAAGTGCCTGCTGTACGCCTTCACCAGATACATCACGTGTAATTGATGGATTTTCGGACTTACGTGCCACTTTATCAATCTCATCAATATAAATGATTCCTTTTTCCGCTTTCTCTACATCATAATCAGCTGCTTGGATTAATTTTAGTAAGATGTTTTCTACATCTTCCCCTACATATCCAGCTTCTGTTAAAGATGTTGCGTCCGCGATCGCAAATGGAACATTTAAAATACGCGCTAATGTTTGTGCCAATAATGTTTTACCACTACCAGTTGGCCCAATAAGTGAAATATTACTCTTCGCCAATTCTACATCATCAATTTTGCTGTTAGAATTAATGCGTTTGTAATGGTTATATACCGCTACCGCTAGTGCTTTTTTCGCGTTATCTTGTCCGATGACATACTCATCTAAGATTTCACGAATTTCTACCGGTTTCGGTACATCTTTGAATTCTACTTCTTCGTCCTTCGCAAGCTCCTCTTGTACAATTTCAGTACAAAGCTCGATACACTCGTCACAAATGTAAACACCTGGACCTGCAACTAGCTTTCGAACTTGCGTTTGTGTTTTACCACAGAAAGAACATTTTAATTGACCTTTTTCATCATTAAATTTAAACATATTTTCACACCCCTTACAAAGTGCTAATCTCTTGCCTTCGTATGTACACGATAAATGTATCGTATGTAAATACATATTATGTCACTACGTGGCGAGAAATACAAATAATATGACTAGTTATGTACAAATAAAAAATTTTAAAACTTTTGAAATATGTATATTCGACTTACAAAGGAACTTTTCCTTCTTCATCGAAAAGTTTTATAAATATATTTCTATATTTATAAAACAAGGCACGATTAAAATCGCGCCTTGTTATTTTATTATGCAGCGTTTTCTACTAAGAAGTCTACAGCTTTACGCACTTTAAGATCTTCAGATAAAGCGTCTACGCTTCCAAGAGCTTGCTTGATAGCGTCTACTGGCATACCGTACATTTCAGCCATTTTTTCAACTTCTTCAGTTACTTCTTCTTCAGTAACTTCGATGTTTTCAGCTTCAATGATAGCTTCAAGAACAAGATTGATTCTTACACGTTTTTGTGCATCCTCTTTCATTTGCTCTTTTAATTTGTCAGCGTCAGTACCTGTGAATTGGTAGTAAAGCTCAAGGTTCATACCTTGTTGGCTTAAACGTTGCTCGAATTCACGAACCATACGATCTAACTCAGTGTCGATCATAGCTTCTGGAATGTCGATTTCAGCGTTAGCAGCAGCTAATTCTACTACTTCGTCACGTACTTTGTGCTCAGCTTCGTGCTTTTTGCCTTCTTCTAAGTTTGTACGAAGTTTTGTTTTTAATTCATCAAGAGTTGCAACTTCTTCGTCAGCATCTTTAGCGAACTCGTCGTTTAACTCAGGAAGTTCTTTTGTTTTGATTTCGTGAATTGTTACTTTGAATGTTGCTGGTTTACCAGCTAATTCAGCAGCATGGTACTCTTCTGGGAATGATACTTCAACTTCTTTAGAATCACCAGATTTAAGACCAATTACTTGCTCTTCGAAACCTGGGATGAAAGTACCAGAACCGATTGCAAGAGAATAGTTTTCGCCTTTTCCGCCTTCAAATGCTTCGCCATCAACGAAACCTTCGAAGTCGATTACAGCTGTATCACCATCTGCAACAGTTCCTTCTTCTTTAACAACTAGTTCAGCTTGACGCTCTTGTAAAGCTTTTACTTCGTTCTCTACATCCTCGTCAGTTACAGTTGTTTCAACTTTTTCTACTGCTAAACCTTTGTAATCACCTAATTTAACTTCAGGTTTTACAGTAACTTTTGCAGTGAAAATTAAGTTTTGGCCTTTTTCGAATTTCTCGATGTCAATCTCAGGATGAGCAACTGGGAAGATACCAGCTTCATCGATTGCTTCACCGTATGCTTTTGGTAAGATGATATCTAAAGCATCTTGGTATAAAGATTCAATACCAAAGCGTTGTTCGAATAATGGACGAGGCATTTTTCCTTTACGGAAACCTGGTACATTAATTGTTTTTACTACTTTTTTGAATGCAGCGTCGATAGAGTTATTTACTTCTTTAGCATCAACTTCGATTGTTAAAACGCCAACGTTACCTTCTAATTTTTCCCATTTTGTAGACATTTATTCTTTCCCTCCAACTATAATAATGTATGCACATACCTCTATAGATTAAGATTTTTATTATCTCTTTCTTGAAATAACAAATGTACAAATAACCCTCTAGCAAAAAGCTTTCAGATACAATGTTCCAATCTACTAATTGTCTAAAAGACAACTACGGTATATTTTGTTCGAGACTAATATGAAACATATTAAGTAAGAGAATTATACTCCTCTTCTCTTACAAACAGGCAGATTTCTGCCTTTTGCAACCCTTACATTATAACATAGAATGTGCTCGTTTCAATAACTGAACGATTCTTTTTCATAATTATACGGGCAAATACCCTTCTCTTTCAATTCGCAGTAACCATTGATAGGCAATATGAAATTCCTCAAACTCAATATTGTATGCTGTCATAAGTTCTTCTTCATCAATAGCCAATCCGAAACGCTTTCTTCCAATTCTCTCTAAGACGGCAGCCCAAATTTCTACTTTGTCCATTAATAGAGGGAATGGGAAAATGCTAATTTGTAATTCTTTCCAGTATGTAACCATCGCATCAAATATATCTGGATAATTTTGCTCTAATCGGTTTGAGAATTTATGTATAATTTTATCGGATTGCTCCTCATTATGACCCGTAAATGCTGGAATCACCTTTATCGTATTTCCAAACTTCTCTACCTCTATCTCTTCTTCTATTTGATTTTCTACCATTTTATACAAAATAGAAGTTTTTAAATAAGGGTGCTGCTCTTCGTCTATTAAAAATTTCTTTAAAGTAGGAAGTGCGAGATCCAGGTCTTTTAACGAAAGTTTCTGGATCACTCTTAGCTTTTGACCAAAGTTTTCTCCAAAAAGCCCATCGGTAAATTTTTCTAATTCAAAATTCGAATCCACTAGCGGTATATCTTCTTCATTCAGCATCCCTTGCGCAAACAAAGCAAGCTGAGCCAATTTTTCCTTTTGCTCAGGAATTATATCTTTCGTTTGCAAAACTTCCTCAACAGTTTCGATGACACCTTCATAATCATTTGTTTGAACTAAAATAGTTACATACGTTTCAAGAATATCACCAAATAATACAGCTCCCGTTTCAAGCAACTGCTCACATTTTTCTTTCGCTTCTTCCATACGTTTTAATTCTAGCAAACAAATAACTGAAGCTAATTCTGTTTGTTCCGTTTCTGCATTATACTGACGTAATACTTCAAAGCAGCGCAATGCATCTTCGAATTCCCGCTCTTTCAACGCTAAAAAACCTTTATCAATATAGCGTTCTGATAGTTGCGGAAACAATACGACCGTATTTTCTTTTTTATCCATACGTCCGCCTCTTTTTCTAGATTTTAATGATCTTCAAAGTAAATATATCAAATGCGTAATGAGAACACAACACTCCAAAATCATTTATTTGAAATATAGGAATATTCTATTTTTATAACGAAAAAGCAACAAACTTTTAAATAAAATTCATTTTTCACAAACAAAAACCCTCAGCAACAGACGCAGAGGATTTATCATTAATGGAAAGCTTTTATAATCGTGGGGTATATAACAAGGGTAATAATTTGGAGAACAATAATTGCCATAACAATCATGCTAAAATAGAAGATCGGTTTACTTCGCTTCATTAAAAACATAATAATAAGCATCGTACAAGCAAACAAACTTAAAAAGAACAAACTTGTTGTCGAACTAAGTATACCACTCGGGACAAAGAACAATAAAACTACACTACAAGTACCTATAATTCCAAATAACCATTCCATTCATTCACTCATTCCCTTTCCCTCTCATGGCAGTTTTTTCTAAGCTATTAAATGTTTCACAACATCAACTACATACGTTAATTTCTCATACGCTACAAATCCAAAAGCTACGGTTAAGCCCGTTACGATTAATCCTTTCATCATCTCTTCCTCCTCATTTATCGTTGTTATCTTCATTATAGAGGATTAGTAATTTGTTACCATCGAACTTCCTTACACTTACCTTACAGAATTGTAAGATTTCAAAAAACATAAAAAACACCTCATGTAACTAGAGGCGAATTCACGGAATTTCTCTATAATCATTTGCAAAATTAACTTTTTTCTCTTGATGATTTTTTGGAGAATCCACTCTCAAACTAATGGATTTATTAAATACTTTAGGATCGAAATAATAACATGAATTAGTTTGTGGACAATATACGCAATACACATCTATTTCTTCTTTGTTCACTTCTTTTGTGGTCACCCCATTTGCCGTAGAATAACTAGAGCGGAATCTAACTTCAAGTATCCCCCGTGAATTCAATTCTCTATATTTAACTTGCACCCTCTTAAACAATCCATCTTTGTACACTACAAGATCAAATGAAGAATGCTCTGTTTGTGGTGTTAAAATCATATATCCTTTTTCATACAAGTCAACTTGAGCCTTTAAAACCGCTAAATCTCCTTTTGTTTTTGTATGATGGTGCACTTTTACTCAACACCTTTTTACATATTTTCAAAATAATATTCGTTACTTTTCTTAACTTACCTTCAAATATTTTCGGATTACAAGAAAACAATTTATTAAAATCATGATACTATATTTTTGTACAATTAAGAATTTATTTTACAAGGAGGATTACACATGTTTAAAAAAATGGCAGCTGACGTTTTAGGACTAAGCGATGTAGGTTCCGTTATCACACCGAAAGATTACGATAAGGTCGATGCTGATGATTACGTCATGCATGAAGATGGGGAGAAAATATATTTTCTTATTAAATCAAAATCGGATGAATATTGTTTCACAAACAAAGGATTAATTCATCTAGATGGTACAAGCGCCACAAGCAAAAAGCGTACATTGCGCCGCTATAGCTATAGTAAATATCAAATTAAAAACGTAGCACTCGAAACTGCAGGCACGATTGATTTAGATGTAGAAATTAAGTTTCATATGGGAGATGAGCATTACTCAATTGATGTTCATAAAAAACATATTGAAGAATTAAAAGATTTATATAAGGCTCTTCTTAAAATCGAAGAAATTTCATACGACAACGATATTACATTGCAGTATGCACATAAAAGTTTAGATATGGCTTCTAACACTTTTAGCCGCATTACAAATGCACAAGTGAATCTGGCAGAGCAATTTAAAGAGATGAATGAGATCGCCTTCAACTGGCTCGTTGATACGAAAAAGCAATATAACGTAAAAGATTATGGTTTTGTCTTTGAAAAATTTATTAATAACTAATTTAAAACAAACAAAAAACCTTGTTATCAAAAGATAACAAGGTTTTCTTAGCGTCCCAGGAGAGATTCGAACTCCCGACCGACGGCTTAGCTTACCACCATAGCTTTCGCTACCAGCAATTACTGTTTGTAGTCTGGACTATATCTTCACCATTTCAGGTGCGACACGTGTAGTCTCTACGGAACCTCACGATGATTTGCATCATACTTCAGAGTCTTTACCATTAAGATTAACTTAATCATTCAAAACTCCTTAATCTCCTTTAGAAGATCGTAAGTTTCCTCGGTATTACCATCAGCCGAACTGTTAAGGCTTCACCGATATAGTGTCGTCCACTTTATAGGTTCTTGTTTCCCTATAAAGGCTCCTATTTTCTTGAAGGCCGTTGCTCTATCCTGCTGAGCTACTGGGACATGGAGCGGGTGAAGAGAATCGAACTCTCGACCAGAGCTTGGAAGGCTCTTGTTTTACCACTAAACTACACCCGCATATGTTATTTTATTTTTCTTCGTTAGCGCCGTTGCCCTATCGACAATATTTATTATATTCATAACTACTTATAAAGTCAACACTTTTTTAAAAGAGGATAATTTTTCTTATCCTCTTTTAAAAATTGCTTGTTCCACCAGCTGTCCGTCTAATGTTTCAAAACGAACTTCTATATGATTTTCATCCATTTCTAATAAAACGAATGTTCTTTCCACACGAGAGCGTGGGAGCAAAATACTTCCTGGATTAATAAATAAAATCCCATCAATTAATTCTGCCCCTAATACATGAGAATGTCCAAAGCATGCTACTTGCGCTCCTACTTCTTCTGCATGATACGCTAACGTTTGTAACGTCATTTTCACATTATGACGATGACCGTGTACAACTAAGAAACGAATTCCATCTACATCAGTTACAATTTCATCTTGAAAGTTAGCATAATCACAATTCCCTTTTACAACATGGAAACCTTGCAGTTCTTCGTAAGCAGGCGTTAGCTCTGAATCACCACAATGAATCATGACATCTACTTTCCCTTCGTAATTCTCTTTTAACTGCTGTAATTCCTTCACAGAGCTATGACTATCGCTTACGATTAAAGCTTTCATCAATCTCTCTCCCTTATTCTTCTAAAAACCATTCTGGGATTTTTTCTTCTAATTTACGAAGAGCACGCCCGCGGTGACTAATCGCATTTTTCTCATCTGAGCTTAGCTCCGCCATCGCTTTTTTATATTCTTCTACATAAAAAATCGGATCGTATCCAAAACCATTTTCCCCGCGGCGCTGTTCTAAGATTTTTCCTTCGCACGTTCCGTTTACAATAACCGGCTCTTTATCAGCTTCAGGGAAAGCAACTGCTAGCGCACAGTAAAAACGAGCTGTACGTTTTTCTAAATCGACGTCGGTTAGCCCTTGTAACACCTTATCTATATTCGCCTGATCATCTTTCGGCTCTCCAGCAAAACGAGCTGAATATACACCTGGTTTCCCGTTTAAGGCATCTACAATAAGACCAGAGTCATCTGCAATTACGATGGAATTCAACTGTCTACTAAGACTGTCCGCTTTTAAAATTGCGTTTTCTTCAAATGTTTCACCAGTTTCTTCGACTTCTTCAATATGAGGAAAATCGTGTAAAGATTTCACTTCTAAGTCAAATCTCTCAAATAACTCAGCAAACTCACGTACTTTCCCAAGATTTTTCGTCGCTACAACAACTTGCTTCATATTTTCCACCTCTACTCTATATGAGATACGATGTCACCTAACGCTTCTTTTTGCTTTTCAACAAGTTGGAAAATCCCTTGTTCAGCAGCATCAAGTAATTCATTTAATTCAGCTCTGCTAAACGTCGCTTCTTCTCCAGTTCCTTGCACTTCAACAAACTGACCTTTTCCAGTCATAATAACGTTCATATCAACGTCTGCTTTAGAATCTTCAGCATAATTTAAATCTAAAACGACACCTTGTTCTTCAACAATGCCTACTGACGTTGCCGCTAAATAATCTTTCACCGGAATTTTAGATACTTTGTCTGCTTGCAATAATTTTTCAAAAGCTAATACCATCGCTACATAAGCACCTGTAATAGAAGCTGTTCTCGTTCCGCCATCCGCTTGAATTACATCACAGTCAATCCAAACCGTTCTTTCGCCAAGCGCTTCTAAATCAACAACCGCACGTAATGCTCGTCCAATTAAACGCTGGATTTCCATTGTGCGCCCTGTTACTTTCCCTTTACTTGACTCTCGAATTGTACGTTGCTCTGTCGCACGTGGAATCATTGAGTATTCTGCTGTTACCCAGCCTTTTCCTTCTCCGCGCATAAACGGCGGTACACGCTCTTCAATTGTCGCTGAACAAATTACCTTTGTATCCCCAACTTCAATTAGTACTGATCCCTCTGGATGTTTTAAATAATTTGTATGAATATGTATATGGCGTAGCTCTGCTTTTCCTCTACCATCTACTCGCATAAAAATAACCCCCTCATAAATACTCTCATTAGTATAGCCAAATTTAAATGTACGATATGTATAACAATAAAAGAAGGGGAACTCAAAAAGCAATTCCCCTTTCTTACATAAGTATATCAAATTATTCGCGATTAAAAACTACCTGTATTCACGTTTTGTGGACGATCAACAGGTTTTATTAACTTTTCACCTTTCTCATCCATAAGATTTGCTTTCCCATTCACTTCAATAGAAACATTTTTCACACCTTGTTTTTCCGTTAAAGATAAGACTAACGATTTCAACACATAATTTGAAATCATATTTTTGTCTGGGTTCACAAATATATTTTCGTTAAAGTTTAATGTAATATTTCCGTCCTGCACTTTCGGATTCGTAATAAGCTTAGCTCCTGGATTAAAATCATTTAGTAGCGATCCTTGAATCGGACCTTTTACAAGCTCATCCACAATTGTCGCGTAATCATTTTCTTTTCCTTCTGCAACGCGTCTTGTTACCGGTACGTAATATTGCTGCTTATTATTATTTTGCGCCATAAAGTAAAGTGTAACCGGTTTTGTATGCGTCACATCTGCTACTTGTTCATCATCAAAATTAATTCCATTCGCACGACTTACCCCTTCACCAAGCGGTGTACCCGCAACAGGCATCTTCGCTAACTTTTCACCATTTATTTGGAACTGCACTTGTTTTATTTCTGTAAATTGAGTCAAAGTCCACGCTACTGATTCAACAATTTGACGTTCTTCTTCTTTTGAATAATTTTTCATTTCTTTAGAGAAATCAATTACTGCTGTCCCGCCTTTTTTCAAATTCAAGGTCATCGTCGTATTCGCTGGAAGGACTGCTCGAAATCCATTTGGCAATAAATTTGTGACTGGTCCATCTTTCACGAGATACTCTAACGTTTGCTGTACAACTTCATTCGCTTTCGGAGTAGGCATTGCAATAGTTTGCGGTACGACATATCCATTTTTATCAACGAGGTATAACTCTCTATTTACTGTTTGCCCTTGTTTATCTTTTTTAGCAGTTTCTTTCTTTTCACCTTCTGTATACGTAACTTTTTTTGGCGGATCAATTTGTTCTGTCGCTTTCTCTTGATTTAACAAGCCACACCCTGATAATAAAATCGCACTCACAGTAGCACCAACAACCCATTTAAAAGTGGATTTAGGCATGCCATTCCCCCCTAAAATCTAAGTTTGTACTATTATGTATACGAGCTGTTTCATATTTTAGAACAAGCTATAGCCACTTACACAGAAAAAACCCCTGATTTCTCAGGAGTTCTCTTATATGAATCTACTATTATTCTGTATCTAAATTAATATGCTTCACATTTTCAATCGGCTGACCGAACCACTTTGATGCAATTTCTTTAAACAGACCTATTTTACCAGTCGTTAAGAAGAGGTGATCACTTTGTTCTTCTCCCTCATTTAACATCTTACTATGGTATAAAATCGTGCTTACCTCACGCGCTGTTTCATCACCCGAACTAATTAATTGCACTTGATCCCCCATTACCTTTTTAATAACAGGACCTAAAATCGGATAATGTGTACATCCTAAAATAAGCGTATCAATGTCAGTACTTTTCAACGGTTGCAATGTTTCTCTTACAACTTCATACGCCATTTCACTTTCGAAATTCCCACTCTCTACAAGCTCAACGAAAGGTGGGCACGCTAAACTTTCTACCATAACACGATTATTAATAGACTTTAGCGCCTCTTCATAGGCGCCACTTTTTACTGTTCCAATCGTTCCAATAATCCCAACATGATACGTATTTGTCACTTTTAAAGCTGTACGTGATCCTGGATGAATAACTCCAACTACTGGAATTGGTAATTGTTTCTGCATTTCTTCTAATACAACGGCAGTTGCTGTATTACACGCAATAACTAACATTTTAATATTTAAATCTAATAAATGCTCCGTCATTTCCCACGTAAATTGACGCACTTCTTCACGAGAACGCGGACCATAAGGGCAACGTGCTGTATCTCCTAAATATATAATACGCTCTTTCGGCAACTGACGAATTAATTCCTTCGCTACTGTTAAACCGCCCACTCCTGAATCAATAACACCGATCGCTCTATTCAACTTAATCACCCGTTTTCTCATTCATCATCTTATTTTATCAGTATATTTTACACACTTTAAGTTCGCTAACTTAAAATGCCCCTGTATAAAACTTTTCATTTGTACCTGTATAGATCAGGACCTTTTTTATTTTGCTCCTTTTTTTCATAATTTGCAAGACAGAAAAATAACCGACCTTCTATATGAAAGTCAGTTTCTTCTATATAAAATGCTCATTCAAAATAAAACTCCCGCTACCTTTATTAATAGCGGGAGTTTTATTTCTATATCTTATTTATCGCGTTCTTTATAGCCTTACCTATTTTCAAACTTGATTGTGGATTTTATCCTGTAATTAAATGTCCATCTACTACAACATGCGGCGTGAAATTAGGTGCTACATATGGATTACCCGGAAAATCTACAATCGCCCCGTGCCCACCGCCAAATAATACTGCATCATAATCCGAAAAATGAACAGTTGAGATCGGCTTCGTATTTTGCAATATCGTAGCTACATGCCTAAATTCACGGGGTATGCCATTTGGAATAGATACTCTATCTATAGGTACCCTTCCACCTTTTATAGATACAAGGTCAACATCGAACTTAGCCTTTTTAAACAAATTATATGGCGCTGCTAACTCCTCAAGCCATAATCCAGTAGGATGTCCACGCATATCATGAGCGCTTGTTGAAACTAATAATACCCTTTTCAACATATCCCCTCCTTACTACCTATTTATGTATGAAACATCCTTATCATTCATATATAAATAAACAGAAAAATAGCCGACCTCTTGTATAAAAGTCGGCTTCTTTATTATAGTTCGAGTTCTCCCATACGAAGAAGCTCAACAACTGCTTGTGAACGTCCTTTAACCCCTAGCTTTTGCATTGCATTTGAGATGTGGTTGCGTACTGTTTTTTCACTTATAAAAAGTTCACCTGCAATTTCCTTCGTCGTTTTATCTTGAACGAGTAGTTCAAATACTTCTCTCTCTCTCTTTGTGAGTAAAGGTTTAGATTGATACGCTTTTTCCTTCAACTGGTATAACCCTCCTTGCTTAAGCCAGAGCTGTGTATGTGTAAGTTGGGTGTTTATTTAGTCAAGATATTGTATGAACGAAATGTGCAGGTGGTGAATGAAAATAGGCTTTATTTCTTATGTTATTTTAGACTTTTATACGTTGCATGAACTTGTTTTATACATTTATTTTTCAGTACGCCATATTTGTTCTAGCAATATACTTACAACAGTACCTACAAACAAACCATTACCAAATATATATTGCATAACAGAAGGCAATGATTGGAGTGCTACAGACGGTAAAAACATAACGCCGCAGCCAAATAATACCGCAACCCCTAAAATAGTTACATTTCGTTCGCTAAGTGGCACTTGTTTTATATTATGAAATCCAATCCCAATAAGTTGCACGAACGAAGCCATTAAAACCGCAGATGCGACCGCGGATGGCAGAGAGGCTAAGTAGCGGATAATACTTGGAAACAGCGACATACCGACTAATAGTACACATGCAAATAAGAATGAACGCATGTACTTTTGATTTGTTAAACGTATGAAACCTGCCGTTGCTGGTAACGGAACGACACCTACAGTTGAAAATAAAGAGGAAATCATATGCGAAATCCCTCCGACCCACGTACCATTTCTCAACTGTTTTTGTTCAACAGTCGCTTTATGAATCGTAGCTTGATTGATTGCTATAATAGCTGCCACTGTATTTGAAACTAAAATACATACCATAACGAAACTTGATACCGCCATACCTGTATTCCATTTTGGAATTCCCCACGCGAATATATGTGGAAGTTGCACAAAATGAGTTACTTGAGATGGGATCGTCACTTTTCCTGCAATAAGAAAAATAATCCAACCACTAACCAATCCTATTAAAACCGCATAACTTTTAACAAAACCTTTTCCAAAATTGGAGAGTATGACAACGAACAAAAATATGCCAAAAGCGATCAACGCTGTAAATTCATCGATTTGAGAAACAGTAGCTGTAATTCCTAACATCCCTTTTAAAAACACACCACTTAATTGCAAGCATAATAGAAGTAAGAACGTCCCTGTCACGAGCGGCGTAAATAAAAATAAAATACGCCCGATAAACCCCGTTACTCCTAGTCCTATTAAAACAACTCCCGCAACCATCATTCCTAATTCTAAAATTTGCAACGTACTATGTAATTGATCCTGCCCTACAGTTGCATAAGCAAGTACGGTAAATACACCAACCCATGATCCAGCTGGCCCATCCGCAATCGGAAGCTTATGTCCAAGCCATCCTTGTAAAAAAGAAGATATACCAACTACGAAAAACGTACGCTGCATTAAATAAAATACTTCTTCCGTCGTAAGATGAAATAATCCGCCAACGACAATTGGTAGCGCGATTGAGTTTGCTAATAAAAAAATAAACCATTGCAAAGTTCCCATAATATGATTTTGATTATGTTGATTGTCCAAACTTTTCATCCCTTCTAGCTTCCCTATAAGGAAGTATAACGTTACCCTATTTCTACTAAACAGCAAAGAAGAGTTCTATTTTTACAATTAGAACCCTTCTCAAAACACTTAAACGATTCTTCTATACAAGATTATCTGATTTCACTTGCTCTAAATTCCCTATAACAACATTCCCTTTATGCATAACTACACACTTCTCCGTTTGGCGGGCTACTGCTTCAGCGACGCATGTTGCGTTCGTTAAAACAAAGCTTGCCTCATCTCCTACATTTGGCCATACTCGCTTCCCTTCATTATTTAACGTCTCTTTCCCTCCTGTAATAAAGCGAAGAGCTTTCCCTAAAGATCTTTCATCACTCCAACCAAATCGTTCCGCCAGTCGATTTGCTTTTTGCAGCATATCTCCCGTTCCGAACGGAGACCAATGATCTGTAATACTATCATTTCCTAATGAAACTTTAACTCCTTTTCGATCTAATAATGGAATTGGGATTACTTGTTTACCGATTGGAACCGTCGAAGTAATATCAATCTTTAACGCTGCTAGTCTTTCTGCCACTTCTTCAACTTCTTTATCAGTAACGCCTCCAAGTCCAAGTGCATGACTAATTGTTACACGCCCTTGCCATCCTGCTTCCTCTGTTAGGCTTGCCAATCTCTTCATCGTAAACGTTCCAAGGTTATTCGCATCATGCAAATGAATATCAACATCCACATTAAACTCTACCGCAATATCCATAATCGTATGTAATGATTTTTCGATGTCATTATCTACTGTAGCTGGGTCCACTCCGCCAACTAATTGTGCTCCCATACGCATCGCATCTTTCACAAGTTGTACAGAATTACTGTGCAATAATCCATGTTGCGGAAATGCGACGATTCTACCAGACAACCGATCTTTATATGTTTCTAAAGCCGCTAACGTTGCCTCCAAATTACTAAGTCCAATAATTGGATCAACATTACAATGCGTTCTAATATTTGTTGCGCCATTTCGAAGCAATAACTCTAGCATATTTTCCGCCCTGTCTTGAGCAGTTGCTAATTGCTTTGGTAAAATCGTTTTTTCTTCATTAAAACGTGTAAAAATATTTTCTGCTGGCATACAAGCTTTCCAAGGCCCACTATAATATGTTTTATCAATATGAATATGCATCTCTTCAAAAGCTGGTAAAACTAATAAACGATTAGCATCAAAAGTTAACGTTCCTTCCTCGTGAACGATTCCCGATATAATTCTTTTAATTCGCCCATCTTCAATAAGAAGACTGCATATCTCAGTTTCCGTTTGTGAAATTTTCGCTTCTTCATATGTATAACCTGTTTCAAGCTTTACATTAGTCAACCAATACAATGTCATTACCATTTCCCCACCTTATATTAGAAAATACGTCACACCCTCATTTTCATTTTAATATCAACTGAAAATTAAGACAATTAATATACTACATTGCCCCTTCACAAAAAAAATGTAATATAACCTAATGGTCTTCTCATAAATTTCCATATAGAATAAAAGTACACTGTATCACTCATACATAACAGCGGTGATATAAAAAGGAGAGGATCATAATATGTCGAAGAGGTTATATAAATCCGAAACTGATAAAATGTTATTTGGTATATGTGGTGGTTTAGGAGAATATTTTGATATTAGCTCTACTCTCATTCGTATCATTTGGCTTATTGCCGTTTTATGCTTCGGAACTGGATTTTTAGTTTTTTTTATTTGTTTATTACTTATGCCACGCGCGTACTAACTGGTATCATTCCATATACTTAAGAAGAACATATAAAAAATCACCTATAGAATTCTTTTCTATAGGTGATTTTTTCATGAAGAATATTTCATCGTTAAATGTAATACCGCCACTTCATCTTCTTCATTTTTATAACTATGTTTCTTATTCGCTTCAAATTGAATCGAATCAAACTCATTTAGCACGTACACATCGTTCTCCACTTGAATAGAAACTTTCCCTTTCATTACTGTTACAAGCTCGATTGCTCCTTCATGATGAGCTTCAGGTTCATATATACTATTCGCTCTTAAACAAGCTCGGTGCATTTCCATCCCCGTTTCTTTCGTGTAACGGAACATCGTTTCTAAGTGCCACGTTTGTCCTACATCTACTGCAAAGCCTTCTCCGCAGTGCGCAACAGCTACAGGCTCTCCAACAACCATCAATCTCGATAAAGGGATTGATAACCCTTTCGTAATTTTCCAGATGACAGCTAATGTCGGATTCGTTTCACCTCTTTCAATTTTTCCTAGCGTTAATTTACTAACACCTGTCTTTTGGGCTAAATCTTCTAAACTTAATTTTTGTTCATTTCGAATTTGTCTTAATAACTGACCTACTTGCTGAATTACTTCTTTCGTTTGCATATCTTCATTTTCTTTCATATATAAAA
Source organism: Bacillus sp. MYb209 (assembly GCF_002975175.1). Taxonomy (GTDB): domain Bacteria; phylum Bacillota; class Bacilli; order Bacillales; family Bacillaceae_G; genus Bacillus_A. The sequence continues at coordinate 40,413 of NZ_PCNZ01000002.1, read as the reverse complement.
ACCACCTTAAAATATAAAATAGTTTACTTTTATTCACTTTAAGTATATTATACTATACATAAATACTCAATTCCGAAAGGAGTGCCATACTTCATGCGCGCAATACTACTAGGTCTTTTATCATCGGCCTTTTTTTCTGCAACCTTTATTATTAACAGAGCAATGAATGTATCTGGAACAAGCTGGGCTTGGACTGCTTCCTTCCGTTTTCTATTTGCTCTCCCTATTTTATTCCTTATCGTTTTATTTCGCAAAAACTTAGGAGCTTTATGGGAAGAATTAAAAAAACATCCATTTGTATGGATCGGGTGGGGCTCTGTCGCTGGCATCGGCTTCTATTCTTTATTAAGTTTCGCAGCTGTTTTTTCTCCAGCTTGGCTCGTTGCTGGAACTTGGCAAGTTACGATATTAGCAGGTTTACTTTTATCGCCATTATTCTTCATTAAAATAGAAACAAAATCAGGTACAAAACTTGTACGTGGAAAAATTCCACTGCGCAGTTTATACGTCGCTTTATTTATTTTACTTGGTGTACTTTGTATGCAAGCTACTGAAGCAGGTCATATTACAATGACTCAATTCATTTCTGGTTTTTTACCTGTCGTTTTAGCAGCTTTCTTATATCCCTTCGGTAACCGAAAAATGATGGAACTTGTTGGCGGGCGTCTTGATACATTCCAACGTGTATTAGGAATGGCAATCGGAAGTCTCCCTATTACAATTCTACTTGGTATATACGGATTTTCCACTACCGGTATTCCATCATCAAGTCAAATGATGCAAGGATTTTTATTAGCATTATGTTCCGGAGTTATTGCGACGATGACATTTTTCTTTGCTACCGACTTAGCAAAAGACAATCTCGCTTTACTTGGAGCTGTTGAAGCAACACAAGCTGGAACGATGGTCTTCACTGTGCTTGGTGAGATTGTTTTCTTAAATGGTTCATTCCCTAGCGGTCTGTCACTGATTGGGATGATTATTATAATGTTAGGAATGATCGTAAATAGTGTTTTAAACCGTTCTGTTCCAGTCATTAAACAAAAAAAATCAGCATAAAAATAGATATGGTTCTTCTTCATAGAACCATATTTATTTTTATTGTCTCCCTATTTCGCCTTATCAGAATAGTATTTCATTAGCTATTTATACTAAAACCTATGTTATAATACGTTTCATGTGCATTAATAGGAGGTAAATTATGTTAAAAAAAGCAATTGCTGAATTTATTGGTACATTTGTACTTGTATTATTCGGAACTGGAGTAGCTGTCATTGGTGGCGGAATTGAAGGAATTGGAACGTTAGGTATCGCTATGGCTTTCGGATTATCTATCGTGGCTATGGCATATAGTATTGGAACAATTTCTGGGTGTCATATTAACCCCGCAGTATCAATCGCTATGTTCTTCAATAAAAGAATGAACGCTATGGAACTTAGCTATTATTTATTAGCTCAAATTTTAGGTGGTTTATTAGGAACTGCAACGTTAGTAACAATTTTACGATCTGCTAAATTACCTTTAGATAATTTAGGACAAAATAGTTTTGGAACTCTTGGTTTATCTGGAGCATTTTTAGTTGAATTCATTTTAACTTTCGTATTTGTTTTAGTTATCGTTGCTGTAACAGGTAAAAAGGGAAGTTCTTCTTTAGCTGGACTAGTAATTGGTTTCACATTAGTATTAATTCACTTATTAGGTATTCCGTTAACTGGAACATCTGTTAATCCAGCTCGTAGTATCGCACCAGCTCTATTCGCTGGCGGAGAAGCAATTTCTCAACTATGGGTGTTCATCGTTGCCCCAATTCTTGGTGGTATCGTAGCAGCTGTTGTAGGAAAGTTTATTTTAAATACTGAAAAATAGAATTTTCAATATTTCCGAATAAAAAAAGGCGAGCCCTCATCATGAGGAAGCTCGCTTTTTTTATTCTTTAATTTTCGACTTTAAATTTGAAACTAATTGCTGCACCGTTACATTTGCAAGTACGTTTTCCATCGCTTCTTGCGATTGTATTAAAACAATCTCTAATACCGATTGAATATTAGCTCCTACTGGACATTCAATGTTGGGATTTTCATGGAAAGAAAATAGATGTCCTTCTTCTACAACTTCCACAGCTTTATATACATCAAGTAATGTAATTTCATCTAAATCACGAGCAAGTGTCGTACCACCTTTACCAGCTTGTACATCAACAAGTCCTGCTCTCTTCAACATTCCTGTAATGCGACGAATCACAACTGGATTTGTATTCACACTACCAGCAATCCATTCAGAGGTACAGCGAGAGTTTCGATCTATTGCAAGTAACGTTAACATATGAACACCTACTGTAAAACGACTACTAATTCCCATCTGCACACCCTCCTTTTTATTCATTCTATTAAAAGACGACTCTTATTATTATATACTATTTTTAATTTATACATAAAGAAAAAGCATGATTCCACTAGAAAATCATGCTTTTCTCCCATTATTGACGCTTTATAAATTTCGCTAAATCTTTAAACTTCACTTTGTCGGAGTAATTCATTACACCGTTTACGTAGATACGGCTTGTAATAGCATTTAATATACCAATCGTCGCCAATAAAAATACTAATGTTATCGTAATCTCTAACATACCTGCTTCACCAGCTACAATCCGCGAGAAGGTAACCATCGGTGTGAAAAACGGAACATACGAACTTACAACAACAATAGTACTATTCGGATCACTTAATGATTTAATACTAATGAAGAATGCAGCCATGATCAAAATCATTACCGGGAAAGATACAGCTTGTAAATCCTCTGTCTTAGACACAACAGCTCCAGCCGCAGCGTACATCATCGCATAAAGTAAATACCCCGTAATGAAATAAACAAGAAACATACTTATAACCTTTGCATCTAATTTTGTAAAGTCAATGGGAACACCAAATAATGAAGCACTTTCTAAATCGACCCAACCTAACAAATAAGGAATAAGATAACCACACGCCAATATTACAAGTTGTAATAACGCCGTTGAAACAACCGCCAAAATTTTCGCATACATCATCGTAAGAGGCTTTACTTTCGGAAGCATTACTTCCATTACGCGTGACGCCTTTTCAGATGCAATATTCATTGCGATTGTATTTCCGAAAGCTACAATAAACATATACAAAGCAAATGTAAAGAAATACGCAATTCCGAAAGAAGATGTGCGATCTTTTATCGCTTCTTGCTTCACTTGAATTTCTGCCTGTAATTGCTGCGCAATTTCTGATGAAACATTATTTTTTGCAATCGTCACCATCGTATATTGTTGTTTTAAATAACCCGCCATAATCGCAGAAGTTGCTTGGCTTGGAAATCCATTATACATATATGTAACTGCTGGAGCCCCACCCTTTTCCGTCACATGGAATAGACCGTCTAAATCTCCCTCTTCTACTTGCTTATGCAGTTTATCAAAATCACCCTTTGAACCGACCGTTATTTTTGCTGATGGCAATAGCTTATTTAGCTCTTCCTTTTGTACTTTGTATGTGGAACTCTCTACTACAACTGCAATTTTATCTTTATCCTTATTTTTATCATCGCCTGAAGTAAAATGATTAAATGCAAAAATCCCAAACACAACCAAAAATAAAATCGCACTCGTAATTAATGATTTTTTAGATAAAAACGCTTCCCTAAAATAAAATGAAAATACATGAGAAAATTTACGCATCTTTATTTCGCCCTCTCTACAAAGATTTCGTTCAACGTTGGCTCTAGCATTTTAAATTGTCGTAAGCTAACACCTTGTTCTTGCAATTGTTGCAAAATCTTTAGAGCTTCTGCATCATCTTGTACTTTTACATAAAGAAGACCTTGTTGTTTTTCATACGGAACATGTATAGCTTCTAATCCCTTTTCATTCTCTGCTATATCTTCAATCGTTAAATTACGAAAACCGTATTCCTTCTTAATATCACTTAACTGTCCTTCTACAACTGCTTCACCCTTTTTCAAAATACATACATGTTGGCAAAAAGCCTCTACTTGCTCCATACGGTGACTTGATAAAATAATTGTCTTTCCGTCCTGTACTTGTTCTCCAATAATACTAGCTAGCATTCCAGCATTAACTGGATCAAGTCCGCTAAATGGTTCATCCAAAATAAGGAGTTCTGGATTGTGAAGAAGAGCAGCAATCAATTGAATTTTTTGCTGATTCCCTTTTGAAAGTTCTCCCGCCGTTTTAAATTTATATTCTGGAATTGCTAAGCGCTCTAACCAGTGATCAATTGCAAGATCCACTTCTTTTTTCGTCATTCCTTCTAATCTACCAAAATATCGCAACTGATCTATTACTCTACTTTTTGTATATAATCCTCTTTCTTCTGGTAAATATCCAATTGTTACCCCGCTATCACCAAATGATTTTCCATCCCACGTAATAGAACCTTCATTTGGCGTTAATAAACCTAGTAACATTTTAATTGTCGTTGTTTTCCCTGCACCATTTCGGCCAAGTAACCCTAACACTTCACCTTTCGGTAACGAGATTTGCAAACCATTAACTGCTTTAGATTCTCCGAATATTTTTGTTAATTTTTGAATTTGTAAACTCAATGTATAAAGCCTCCCCTTTAGTATCATTCGTACCCTCTGTTAAAGCCTATGATTGTTCAGAATGAAGTATGGTACTATATTTCATTCTCTTATATGTATCACTACACCTAACCCATCATTTGTTTCATTTAGTTAAAATTGTAAATAAAAATCCTGTTTTTGTCAATTATAATTGTCATTACGACAATAAAACTTGTCAAAACAATTATTATTATTTAACTCATCTTTCTAATATAGGACAAACTACTACATATACAAAAGACAATATGCAAATATTCATAAAAAAATTATCATATTTTAATATATAATATAAAATGATTTTCTAACATCAAGGAGGATACATATGAAGATGAAGAGGGGTATTACCACTTTATTATCTGTAGCCGTTCTTTCCACATCGCTTGTAGCATGTTCAGGAACAGCTGAGAAAACAGTGGCGAAAGAAGAAAAAGTAAAATTAACAGACCAGCAATTGATGGCTGATTTATGGTATCAAACAGCTGGCGAAACGAAAGCACTATACTACCAAGGATATAATATTGGTCAATTGAAGCTTGATGCAGCTCTTGCAAAAGGGACAGGCAAAAAACCTGCTATCGTACTTGATTTGGATGAAACTGTTTTAGATAATAGTCCTCATCAAGCAATGAGCGTAAAAACAGGAAAAGGCTATCCTTATAAATGGGACGATTGGATTAATAAGGCTGAAGCTGCCGCTCTTCCAGGCGCTATTGATTTCTTAAAATATGCAGAGTCTAAAGGTGTAGATATTTACTACATCTCAAATCGCAAAACGAATCAACTAGATGCAACAATTAAAAACCTTGAACGCGTAGGGGCTCCTCAAGCAACGAAAGAACATATATTACTACAGGACCCGAAAGAAAAAGGGAAAGAAAAGCGTCGTGAACTTGTTTCTCAAACACATGACATCGTCCTATTCTTCGGTGACAACTTATCTGATTTCACTGGTTTTGATGGAAAATCTGTAAAAGATCGCAATGAAACAGTAGCAGAATCAAAAGCACAATTTGGTGAAAAATTCATCATTTTCCCTAACCCAATGTACGGTGACTGGGAAGGTGCTTTATACGATTATAATTTCAAAAAATCAGATGCAGAAAAAGACAAAATTCGTCATGACAACTTAAAATCATTTGATGCAAAATAACAAAGAGGATGGCTTGCGCCATCCTCTTTTATTGCATATTTCTTGTTAAAGGCAAGATAAACACTTCAACACGTCTATTTTTCGCTTTTCCTTCTGGCGTATCATTTGGTGCAATTGAACGGTATTCTCCGTAACCAACTGCACTAAATTTTTCTGGTTGCAATTCTTTATTTTGGAGTAACACCTGCATAAAATTAACTGCACGCTGTGTACTTAACTCCCAGTTTGATGCAAACTGTGCATTTGCGATAGGAACCGTATCTGTATGACCCGACACTGTAATCTCACGAGGTGATGCCGAAACAAGTAGGTTAGACATCTCTTTTGCAATCCCTAACGATTCCAACTTCACATCTGCTTTCCCTGAGTCAAATAATACATTTTCTAATATCGTTACCATTAATCCTTTTTCAGTTAAATCCGTTTTAAAAGAAGAAGATAATTGCTTTTCCTCAATATACTTGTCAATACTTTGTTGTACTGCTTTTAATTCATTCATTTCTTGCTGCTTCACTTCAGCTTCAGCATCTTTTTTGATTTTCTCAGATTCCAAACCACTTGCCGATAGCTCTTTTTCTTCTTTTGGTTTTTGATCACTTAAAAACTCTTTATTTCCTGTTCCACCTGCTAGTTCACTTCGAAAAGCTACTGCCATCTGTTTAAATTTCGCAGCATCTATACTACTCATTGCAAATAAAACAATAAACAGTGCAAACAACAACGTTAGCATATCAGAATACGGAATTAACCAAGTTTCATCGATATGCTCGTCATGCTTTTTCTTTTTACTTCTTCTATTCTTCCTACTCCGCATTTTTTTCCGCTCCTTTTTCTAGCTTTTTACGCTCAGTTGCAGAAAGCGCACCTAAAATGCGGTTTTTCATAATAAATGGATATGGTACCTTCTTGTAACATTAATAAACAATCAATAATTAAACGTTTCTTCTCTAATTCAGCAGCAGACTTTTGCTTTAATTTATTTGCAAATGGATGCCATAATACGTAACCTGAAAAAATACCGAAAATCGTTGCAATAAACGCACCTGAAATAGCATGTCCTAGCTTTTCAATATCAGTTAAATTTCCAAGTGCAGCTACAAGACCGATAACAGCACCTAAAGCCCCTAATGTAGGTGCATATGTACCAGCTTGCGAAAAAATAGTAGATCCTTTTGCATGTCTTTCTTCAATTGCTTCTAATTCAGCTTCTAAAATTTGTTCTAAGTCTTCTGCAGATACACCGTCAATCACAAACTTCATACCACGCAAGAGAAATTCATCTTGAATTTTATCTAATTGTTGTTCTAAAGACAAAATACCGTATTTCCTACTCTCAGATGTCCAATGAGCAAATAATTCTAGTAACTGTTCATAACTTAAATCTTTTTTATTTGAACCAAAAAGAACTTTAAATAATTTTGGAATCCTTTTTAGTTGATTCATTGGAAATGCGATACATACTGCAGCAAATGTACCAACAAAAATAATTAATGCTGCTGCAGGATTAACTAAGGCCATTACGTCAGCACCCTTGACGACCATTCCTACTACTACCGCCAACACTCCTAAAATGATTCCAATAATTGTTGCAAAATCCATTCCCATTCACTCCTAGTCTATACAAGAAGTCCTTCATTCTCGATAATCGCTACATCTCCTTATGTATATATATTACATAAAAAATGAATTACATGAAAGATAGGAAATGAATTATATAAAAAAATACTACAATTTCACACATTTTCTGACATTTTCTTTGCATTTCTATTACGTTATGACTCTTATATTTCTTTTTCAATAAACTAGACTTATAATAAAAACGATACATATTTTATTAAGAAAGGACAGTGATTGCAAGGTATCATGAAAAAGATAATAATTATTTCTGCCGCTACTATTGTAATCGGTATCACATCTTTCGCTTACTTTGGTTCTAAATCACCACTGCAAAATGAGGCGAAAGCTGTAGAAAGTCAAAAACATAGTAACCATCCAAAAGAAGAAATTCCTGCTTTTCCAAAAGCTGATCATAATGCAAAGAAACTAGATGATAATTTTTCCGTTGTAACAAATCCAGATTCTGCTCTTGTATTAGTCAATAAACATCGTAAATTACCAGATGGGTACATTCCAGAAGATTTAACGAAACCGAACGTACCATTTACTAGTCCAAAAGATAAAGAGAAAACATTACTTCGCAAAGATGCTGCAGACGCTCTTGAAAAAATGTTCCAAGCAGCGAAAGAAGAAGGTTTAGAACTTACAGCAGTTTCAGGTTACCGTTCTTACAAACGCCAACAGTCATTACATAATACATATATTAAACGCCAAGGAAAAGCTGAGGCTGATTCGGTAAGTGCAATTCCTGGAACAAGTGAGCATCAAACTGGTCTAGCAATGGATATTAGCTCAAAATCTGCTAAATTCCAATTAGAACCAATCTTCGGAGAGACAGCAGAAGGAAAATGGGTTGCAGAACATGCCCATGAGTTCGGATTTGTCATTCGTTATTTAGAGGATAAAACAGAGACAACAGAGTATTCATACGAACCGTGGCACTTACGCTACGTTGGCAATCCATATGCCACATACATACATAAGCACCACCTAACATTAGAAGAGGCAACGAAGGACAAAAAATAAGAGAGCAATTCGCTCTCTTATTTTTCTTTTATTCTATTGTTGTAGTAATTCCTTCCATTCCTCAGGCCACGGTTCGCCTCTTCCAGTTTTTTTCGATGCTTGGACCATCATACCGCGTCCAACTAAACAAACTTCTCCTTCTGCATTTTTCACCATATAATGCAGATCTAAAGAAGAATTCCCAACTGCTCCTGCCTTTACATATACTTTCAACTGCTCATCAAAATAAATTTGTTTAATAAAATTACATTGTAAATCTGCGACGACTATCATCGTTTCTGAAGATTCATGTGTCCATTCTTGCATAAATCCGAGTTCTTTAAACAATGCGATACGTGCTTCTTCAAAATATGTAAAAGCAACGACATTATTTACATGTCCAAACATATCTACTTCACCAAAACGAACTTTGACAGGATTATAAAATGAAAAACCACTTTCCCATTGCTCAAAGTCTTCAATATAAGAAATTCTCTTCATTGTTCCCTCTCCTTTTCGCCCTTAAAATAAACAGAATAAACAGAAAAATAAACTTATAAATATTGCCTCTTCAACATGAAGAGGCAATATTTATTAATAGTTATTGTCACTACCAAAGAAATCTTTGAACGATTGAATTGTTGTATCACGGTTTAATGCTGCAATTGAAGTTGTTAATGGAATACCTTTCGGACATGATTGCACACAGTTTTGAGAGTTACCACAGTTTGCAAGTCCTCCATCACCCATAATTGCACGTAAGCGATCTGCTTTATGCATTTCACCAGTTGGATGCGAGTTAAATAAACGCGCTTGTGAAAGCGGTGCTGGTCCAATAAAGTCAGACTTACTGTTTACGTTCGGACATGACTCTAAGCAAACACCACATGTCATACATTTCGAAAGTTCATATGCCCATTGACGCTTTTTCTCTGGCATTCTTGGACCTGGTCCTAGGTCGTACGTACCGTCTATTGGAATCCAAGCTTTAACACGTTTTAACGCGTTAAACATACGGCTACGGTCAACTTGTAAATCACGTACAATCGGGAATGTCTTCATCGGCTTTAAGCGAATTGGTTGTTCTAACTGGTCAATAAGAGCTGTACATGATTGACGTGGTTTTCCGTTAATCACCATCGAACATGCTCCACATACTTCCTCTAAGCAGTTCATATCCCATGCAATCGGCGTTGTTTGGTTCCCTTTTGAGTCGACAGGATTACGGCGAATTTCCATAAGCGCCGAAATAATATTCATATTAGGACGATATGGAATTTCAAACTCTTGGTCAAACTCTTGTGCATCTGGTCCATCTTGTCTCGTAATGATGAGGCGGATTGTTTTCTCAGACATGTTGTTTATCCCCCTTCTCTTCACCCTTAGCAGCTACATCATGTTTTGAGGAATAGTCACGTTTACGTGGTTTAATTAATGAAACATCCACTTCTTCGTAATGGAATGCTGGTGCATTTCCTTCTCCCTCAAATTTCGCCATCGTAGTTTTTAAGAAGTTTGCATCATCACGATTTGGGAATTCTGGTTTGTAATGCGCTCCGCGGCTTTCATTACGGTTATATGCGCCAATTGTAATAACACGTGCTAACTCGAACATATTTGCAAGTTGGCGTGTAAATGAAGCACCTTGATTACTCCATCTTGCTGTATCGTTAATGTTAATGCGTTTGTAACGCGCCATTAACTCTTCAATTTTCGCATCAGTTTCTATTAACTTTTTATTTTCACGAACTACTGTAACGTTATCTGTCATCCATTCTCCAAGCTCTTTATGAAGAACATATGCATTTTCGTTACCATCAAGCGTTAAAATATTGTTAAATTTCTCTGTTTCGATTAATTCATTTTGCTCATATACAGTAGATGAAACAGCATCAGATGATTTAGAAAGACCTTTCATATACTCAATTGCGTTCGGTCCTGCTACCATACCACCGTAAATTGCTGATAATAATGAGTTCGCACCAAGGCGGTTACCACCGTGCATAGAATAATCACACTCACCTGCTGCAAATAAACCTGGAATACTTGTCATTTGCTTATAATCAACCCATAATCCGCCCATTGAATAGTGAACCGCTGGGAAGATTTTCATTGGTAGTTTACGAGGATCATCACCTGTAAATTTCTCATAGATTTCAATAATTCCACCAAGTTTAATATCTAGTTCTTTCGGATCTTTATGAGAAAGATCTAAGTACACCATGTTTTCACCGTTAATACCTAGTTTTTGCTCTACGCAAACATCAAAGATTTCACGCGTTGCAATATCACGAGGTACAAGGTTTCCGTAAGCTGGATATTTTTCTTCTAAGAAGTACCATGGCTTACCATCTTTATACGTCCAAACACGTCCACCTTCACCACGTGCAGATTCACTCATAAGACGTAACTTATCGTCTCCAGGAATTGCCGTTGGATGGATTTGAATGAACTCACCGTTCGCATAATATGCACCTTGTTGATATACAGCAGACGCTGCTGTACCTGTATTAATAATAGAGTTTGTTGATTTTCCAAAGATGATACCAGGGCCCCCTGTTGCCATAATCACGGCATCAGCTTGGAAACTTTTTATCTCCATAGTTTGTAAGTCTTGCGCGACGATTCCTCGGCACACACCTTCATCATCTACAACAGCTCGTAAGAAATCCCAACCTTCATATTTCGTTACAAGTCCTGCTACTTCATGACGACGTACTTGCTCATCTAATGCATATAGTAATTGTTGACCAGTTGTTGCACCAGCAAATGCTGTACGGTGATGTTGTGTTCCACCGAAACGACGGAAATCCAGAAGTCCTTCTTCCGTACGGTTGAACATAACACCCATGCGGTCCATTAAATGAATAATACCAGGTGCTGCATCACACATCGCTTTAACTGGTGGTTGGTTCGCTAAGAAGTCCCCACCATAAATTGTATCGTCAAAGTGGATCCATGGAGAATCCCCTTCACCTTTTGTATTTACGGCACCGTTAATTCCACCTTGGGCACATACAGAATGTGAACGTTTTACTGGTACTAAAGAAAATAGTTCAACATTTACTCCTGCTTCTGCCGCTTTAATCGTTGCCATTAAGCCGGCCAAGCCACCGCCGACTACTATAAGTTTCCCTTTCATGCTCTCCCACTCCTTACTGGTTTGCTAGCTGTGGATCGATGAACGCTAATAATGCACTCACACCTACATAAGATAGACCTAAGAAAATAGCTAATGTTACATAAGTAGAGATTCTTTGTGAACGTGGAGATACTGTAATTCCCCAGCTTATACAGAATGTCCATAGTCCATTTGCAAAGTGGAAAATTGTTGAAACAACACCAACTAAATAGAAACCAAACATAAATGGGTTGTTTAAAATATCTGCCATCATATCATAGTTTACCTCTTTACCTAACAATGCTTGAATACGAGTTTCCCAGACGTGCCAAGAAATGAAGATCAGCGTAACGATACCTGAAATTCGTTGGAAGACGAACATCCAGTTACGGAAATAGCCGTAAGATACCGCATTGTTCTTAGCTGTAAATGCAATATATAATCCATATATGGCATGGTACAGTATAGGTAAAAAGATGATGAAAATTTCTAGCGCATACCGGAATGGAAGGAGCTCCATAAAGCCTGCAGCTTTGTTAAAAGCCTCTGCTCCTCTTGTTGCAAAGTTGTTTACAATTAAATGTTGCGTCAAAAAGACACCAACCGGAATGACCCCCATTAATGAGTGCCACTTACGAAACGTATACTCGCGGCCTTTCATGTCCCCATTACCCCCTTGAATGTTTGACTGCTGTTTTCAGATTAATTTACAACAATAATGTTTTTTCACTATTGGCATAAGAAAAACTGAAAAAATTATTCGAAATATTTCAGCATAATTTGATACCAAGTTCATTTTACTCCTATTTTTGTCGAAGCGTCAAGAAAACGTATACATAATTTGCATATAATTTGCCAATTCTTTTTGTCTTCTTATATATTCAGATTTCCCCAAAGAAAAATCTGTTTTTATAAATGAAAAATGTTATATAATAATCCCTATAGAAAGAGGGGAATATTGTGAGCAAAAATACAATCGATATAACATCTTTAGAAGATGTTTCATTGAACGCCTTCGCTTATGAATTGCTACGTGAAGAATTACTACCTGATTTAATTGGTAACGATTTAGATGGTATTTTATACTGGGCCGGTAGAAACCTTGCGAGAAAATATCCGCTAGAAACAATTGAAGAAGTCATTCAGTTTTTTGAAAAAGCTGGTTGGGGCACTTTAAGCATCATTGAACATAAACGTCGTGAAATGCAGTTTCAACTTAAAGGTACACTTATTACTGAGCGTCAAAAACAAAAAAGACATTCATCTTATCAATTAGAAGCTGGATTTATCGCCGAGCAAATTCAAAGACAAAGAAACGTCGTTGCAGAGTCCTATGAGGAACAGAAAAAACGTTCAGACTCTATTACATTTCTTGTTAAATGGGATATAAAAGATCTCATTGAAGTGTAGGATCTACTTACAGTCAACTAGACATATAAGTTTAGTTGACTTTTTTGTATATTCATTTAGGTGTGTTTATTTCAAATCTTCAGAAATTATACCAAAAAACAGAAGACGTTGTAAACTACAACGTCTTCTTATCTGTTAAATAAGTATAAATTGTCTCCGCTACATTTTTCGGCATACCTGCTTCGACAAATTCCGATATGGAAGCTTCTTTCATCTTTTTTAATGAACCAAAATGTTTTAGCAATACCTTTTTTCGTTTATCACCGATTCCCGGAATTTCATCCAACGCGGATTGAATAACAGATTTCCCGTGTAATTGACGATGGAATGTAATTGCAAATCGATGTACTTCATCTTGAATGCGCTGCAATAAATAAAATTCTTGGCTATTCCTCGCAAGCATAACAGGCTCAGGCGGATCCCCAATAATTAAATGTGATGTTTTATGTTTTTCATCTTTTACAAGCCCTGCCATTGGAATATATAATCCAAGCTCGTTTTCAAGAACATCACTTGTAGCCGTGAGATGTCCTTTTCCCCCATCGATAATTATTAAATCTGGCAAAGGTGAATTTTCCTTTAATGCTCTCGTATAACGGCGTCTCACAACTTCCCTCATAGACTCGTAATCATCTGGCCCTTGGACCGTTTTAATTTTATATTTCCGATATTCTTTCTTCGCTGGTTTCCCATCGATAAAAGCAATCATTGCTGAAACAGGATTTGTCCCTTGAATATTTGAATTATCAAACGCTTCAATACGATATGGCGTTTCAATCCCTAGTTGCTTCCCTAGATTATCAACAGCTTTAATCGTCCGTTCTTCATCACGTTCAATTAAGTGAAATTTCTCTTCTAGTGCAATTTTTGCATTTTTATTTGCTAATTCCACAAGATCTTTTTTCTTCCCACGCTTCGGCTGTGTCGCTTCAACTTCTAAAAAGCGCTCTACTAATTCTGAATCTATACTTCCTGGAACAACAATTTCCTTCGGCTTGAAATGACTACTGTTTTCATAAAATTGACCGATAAAAGTTAAAAATCCCTCTTCTGGTTCATCATAAATCGGGAACATAGAAACATCACGTTCAATTAGCTTTCCTTTTCGAACGAAGAAAACTTGAACACACATCCACCCTTTATCAACTGCATATCCAAACACATCACGATCCACTAAATCACTCATAATCATCTTTTGCTTTTCCATAATTGCATCAATATGAGCAATTTGATCTCGCAACTCTTTCGCCCGTTCAAATTCTAGTTTCTCTGAAGCCTCATACATCTTCGTTTCTAATTCTGAACGAATTTCTTTATGCCCACCGTTTAAGAATTTAATAATTTCATCAACAATTTCTTTGTTTTGCTCATCCGTTACTTCTTTCACACAAGGTGCTAAACATTGGCCCATATGATAATACAAGCAAACTTTATCTGGCATATTTGAACATTTACGAAGCGGATACATACGATCTAATAATTTCTTTGTTTCATGTGCCGATTGCGCATTTGGATAAGGCCCAAAGTACTTTCCTTTATCCTTTTTTACATTTCGCGTAATGAGTAAGCGCGGCTGTTTTTCAGCTGTAATTTTAATAAAAGGATATGTTTTATCATCTTTTAATTGAATATTATATTTCGGATCGTATTTTTTAATTAAATTCAACTCTAAAATGAGAGCTTCCAAATTTGAGGAAGTCACAATGTATTCAAAATCAACAATTTCTCCAACAAGCCGAAGTGTTTTCCCATCATGCGAACCAGTAAAGTACGAGCGCACACGATTTTTGAGTACCTTTGCTTTTCCGACGTATATAACCGTTCCCTGCTTATCCTTCATTAAATAACAACCAGGTTGATCGGGCAAAATTGCTAACTTCTCTTTTAAATGCTCGTGCACTCGTCTCCCTCCATTTCTACATGCTTATCATTTTTATTTTCACACGAAAACATACTATATCAAAACACCCAACATACGTTCCTTTATTGTAACGGAAAGGCTGTAAAAAAGAAAATAAAAGAAGCTACCAAATGGTAGCTTCTTTATTTTAGAAGTGTTTAGAAACTAATTCTACTAACGCTTCTTTCGGTTTATATCCTAACGCTTGATCAACTACTTTACCGTCTTTTAATACGAAAAGAGCTGGAATACTCATTACTTCGAATTGACGAGCAGTTTCTTGGTTTTCATCAACGTCCACTTTTACTACTTTTACTTTCTCGCCTAACTCTGAATCGATTTCCTCTAATACAGGAGCGATCATTTTACAAGGTCCGCACCAAGGCGCCCAGAAATCTAATAATACAACACCTTCGCTAGTTTCAGCTGCGAAGCTTTGGTCATTTGCATTTATAATTGCCATTTTATTTCCTCCTTCAAGTATATTCTACCAAGAGTATATCATTAACTTTTATACGTGGCGAATATTATGTATCGTTATGTATTGTAACAAAAAAATGTTCCTTTATACTATATAAAAATATGGATGAAATACTAAAAAGATGAGAGACAGGGGATCTCTCACCTTTTTCTATATATAGGGGTACTTCACTTGGAACTCAAGGGTACTCAAATCATGAATGTACTTTTAACTTTTTAAACTCTTCTGTTAAAAGAGGTAATACTTCAAATAGATCACCGACAATACCATAGTCAGCTACTTTGAAGATACTAGCTTCTGGATCTTTATTAATCGCAACAATTATTTTTGAATTAGACATACCAGCTAAATGCTGAATCGCACCAGAAATTCCGCATGCAATGTATAGGTCTGGTGTAACAACTTTACCTGTTTGACCAATTTGTAATGAATAATCACAGTACTCAGCATCACAAGCACCACGAGATGCTCCAACAGCGCCGCCTAGTACGTCAGCTAATTCTTTTAACGGTTTAAATCCTTCTTCACTCTTCACACCGCGTCCGCCAGCGATAATAACTTTCGCTTCAGAAAGATCAACACCTTCTGCAGTTTTACGGACAACATCTTGAATGATTGTACGTAGATCTTTCACATCAACTGTAATAGAAGACACATCACCGATGCGAGATTCATCTTTTTCAAGAGTTGCGATATTATTTGGACGCACTGTCGCAAATAATATACCATCTGTTACAATCTTCTTCTCAAATGCTTTACCAGAATAGATTGGACGAGTAAAGATAACATTGCCACCTTCAATTTCTAAAGCAGTTACGTCAGAAATTAAACCAGCTTCAAGCTTCGCTGCTAATTTTGGTGATAAATCTTTACCAAGTGCTGTATGTCCAAATACAATGCTTTCTGGATTTTCTTCAGCATATACAGCTAAAAACGCTTGTGCATAGCCATCAGATGTATATGATTTTAATTTATCATTTTCAACTGTCACAACGCGATCTGCACCGTAATGAATCAATTCATTTGCAAAAGAGGCAACGCTGTCTCCAACTAGAAGACCTACCACTTCACCGCCTTCTGCAATTGTTTTTGCTGCTGCTACCGCTTCAAACGAAACGTTACGTAGCGATCCATCACGAACTTCACCCATTACTAATACTTTACGAGCCATAGATTTTCCCTCCTGCATATATAATTTCGTATTTTATTAGATTACTTTCGCTTCTGTATGGAGCAACGATACAAGCTCTTTTACTTGATCTTGCAGCTCGCCTTGTAACACTTTTCCTGCATCTTTCTTAGGAGGCAAATAGATTTCAATTGTTTTTGTTTTTGCTTCCACATCATCTTCTTCTAAATCTAAATCATCTAATTCTACTTCTTCTAGTGGCTTTTTCTTCGCTTTCATAATACCTGGAAGCGATGGATAACGCGGTTCGTTTAAACCTTGTTGCGCTGTTACTAAAACTGGTAGCGATGTTTCAATTACTTCTGTATCCCCTTCAACATCACGCTCAACCTTCACATTTGTACCATCAATTTCAAGCTTCGTAATCGTCGTTACGTATGGGATATTTAACGCTTCTGCTACTCGTGGACCAACTTGTCCAGATGCACCGTCAATCGCAACGTTCCCGCCTAAAATTAAATCTATTTCTTTATCTTTTAAATATTCAGCAAGTACTTTTGCTGTTGTAAATTGGTCACCATTCTCAACATCATCTTCAATGTTAATTAGTACCGCTTTATCGCAGCCCATCGCTAATGCTGTGCGAAGTTCTTTTTCACTATCCTCGCCACCAACTGTTATAACAGTAACTTCTCCACCTTGTGCATCTCTTACTTGAATCGCTTCTTCAATCGCATATTCATCGTAAGGGTTGATGATGAATTCCGCTTCGCCATCGTAAATTGCACCGTTTTTAATTACGATTTTTTCTTCTGTATCAAATGTTCGTTTCATGAGTACGTAGATGTTCATTCCATTTACCCCCTTATTTTTCAGAAAGATTCTATCAATTTTAAAATTCTGTTAATTTTTATTAAAAAATAATTGGATTACCTACCACTAAATGAAGGCTTACGTTTTTCTAAAAACGCTGCTACGCCTTCCCTTCCATCTTCACTCGTAAATACTTCACCAAAAATCTGTGATTCACGCTGTACACCTTCATAATAATGAGACGATTTTGTCGTTTGTAATAACTCTAGCACAGCACGAGTTGTTGCTGGGCTTTTTCCAGCAATCTGTTTTGCAATTTTAAGCGTATCTTCTAAAATAGATTCTTCAGAAAACACTCCGTTAACAAGTCCCCATTGTAATGCTTCTGCACCAGTAATTGGTGTACTTGTTAACATCATTTCACAAGCTTTCGCTTTACCAACATAACGTGGTAAGCGCTGTGTACCTGCAAAACCAGGAATTAATCCAAGTGTTAATTCAGGTAAACCAAGCTTTGTACTTTCAGTTACAAAGCGCATGTGGCAAGACATAGCAAACTCCAGGCCGCCGCCAAGTGCCGCTCCATGAATTGCCGCAATAACTGGTTTTGAGCATTTTTCAACACGCTCAAACGTAACTTGTCCAAGCTGTGCTAACTCTGTTGCTTGCTTCGCTTCAGTAACAGATGTAAATTCTTTAATATCTGCCCCCGCTGAGAAGAAGCGTCCTTCACCATGTAGAACAACAACACGAATGTTATCATCCTTTTCCACTTGATCGATTAATTCAGTAACGTCATGCATAACTTGTGAAGACATCGCATTAGCTGGAGCATGATTTAACGTCGCCACCGCGATATGATCTTCAACTTTTACAGATAGGAATTTCAACATGATCCCTCCCATTATTTACGATAACCACAAGCTGCAATAAGTAGCCCATGTACCGTTTTTGAAAGTGCGACCAGATCATACTTATGATCGCTCATTACCCAATTGGTCACAACTTCATCTACTGTTCCAAAGATCATTTGTCTTGCCACGCGAACATTTAAATCCGCCTGAAATTCACCTTGCTTTATACCTGTCTCTAAAATCTCATCCATAACTTGTAAGTAGCCTTTTAATACTTCATTTATTTTAAGGCGCAAGTCTTGATTGGACTGCCTTAGTTCTAATTGCGTAACGATAGCAAGAGGATCATTTTGTGACAACAGCAAGAAGTGCGTTTCTACCAACATGAATAACTTCGCTACAGCGCTTTCAATTCCTGCTATTTTTTGACGAATTGTTTCAACAAATTCTCCCATCTTCTCTTGGAATAAGGATATTAATATATCTTCTTTATTTTTAAAATATAAATAAATCGTGCCATCAGCTACCCCAGCTTGCTTTGCAATTTTAGAAACTTGCGCTTGATGGTATCCATTCTCCGCAATCACAATGACTGCTGCATCAATAATTTGATTGTATTTCGGTCTATTTTTCTTCACTTTACTGTCCCCTTCAAGAAGATGACTGAATGAATAGTCATTCATATTCTTATAATACTGACTATTTAGAAAAGTGTCAATCCTATTTTTTCAAAAAGAAAGGGCCTTAGCCCGTTTGCTCATCTTCATTCTTTCTCTTCTCTTCATCTATTAGGACGCGGCGTAAAATTTTCCCGACTGTCGTCTTTGGCAACTCACTTCTAAACTCATATACTTTCGGGACTTTGTAAGCTGCTAAATATTTACGTGCAAACTGATCTAATTCTTCTTCAGAACATTCGGCGCCTTCTTTCAAAACAACAAACGCTTTTACAGTTTCCCCTCGATACGGATCAGGAACACCGATTGTTACTACTTCTTGCACCTTTTCGTGTTCATATAACACTTCTTCTACTTCACGAGGATATACGTTAAAACCACTAGCAACGATCATATCTTTCTTACGATCTTTCACATAGAAAAAGCCATCCTCATCCATGTATCCTACATCACCTGTATGGAGCCAGCCATCTTGCAGTACAGCTGCCGTTTCTTCTGGCTTATTCCAATACCCTTTCATAATTTGTGGGCCCTTTACAACAATTTCACCAATTTCACCTGGAGGTAATGACTCTCCTGTTTCAAGTGACATGATGATTGCCTCTGTATCCGGCCACGGTACCCCAATACTTCCCGGCACACGCTTTTCCCACAAAAAATTCCCATGTGTAACTGGTGATGACTCCGTTAATCCATAACCTTCTACTAATTTACCACCTGTAACTCTCTCAAACTCCTCCTGCACTTCTACAGGAAGCGGTGCAGAACCACTAATACAAGCCTGAATTGAAGAAATATCATATTCTTTTAAAAGAGGACTATTTAATAGAGCAATATAAATGGTTGGTGCTCCTGGAAATAGTGTAACTTTATGTTTCTTAATTGCTTCAAAAACCATTTTCATATCAAACTTCGGAATAAGCACCATTTTATATCCTTGCATAATACTTAAATTCATTACAGCTGTCATCCCGTACACATGAAAAAACGGAAGAACACCAAGAATTACCTCTTCTCCTTCTTTACAATTATATAACCAATGCGCTCCCATTAAAGTGTTCGAAACCAGATTTTTATGCGTTAACATAACCCCTTTTGGAAACCCTGTCGTTCCCCCTGTATACTGCAAAAGGGCTAGATCATTTTCAGGATCACATGGAACTTCAACATTAGTACTACTTTCCCTTTCTACCGATTTCCAAAGATGAATCGTTTCGCTTTCCGACACATTCACAACAAGATTTGCCTGCTTTTTTTGTACAAATGGATAAAGTAAATTTTTAGGAAATGGTAAAAAATCTGCAATACGGGTTACGATAATGTGCTCAAGCTTTGTTGCAGTTTGAACGTTAGTAACTCTCGGAAACACTAAATCAAGGCACAGAATAACTTTTGCCCCTGAGTCATGAAGTTGGTACTCAAGCTCTCTTTCTGTATAAAGAGGATTCGTTTGTACGACAATCCCTCCCGCAAGCAAAGTACCATAATAACCAATTACAGATTGCGGACAATTCGGTAGCATAATCGCAACTCTATCGCCTTTTTCAATACCAAGCCTTTGAAGGTAATTCGCAAATTTCTTTACCTTGTCATGGAAATCTGAAAATGTAACATCTTTACCTAAAAAGTGAAGCGCTTTCTTTTCTGGATAACGAGCAGCCATTTTCTCTAAATATCCATGAAGTGGCTGAATATCATAAGAAATTGTCCCTGGAATTTCATCTGGATAACTCTGCAGCCAAGGTTTTTCCACTCTCATTCCCCCTTCCAATACTTGTGAAAATAAATGAATGTTCATTCATGATGGTTGTTTTCATTATATTATAGTCATAACAGCGTTACAATCATAATATTCTGACTTTTATATAACTATGCTTTACTTCATTAACTTCTTATTATATGTATAAACTCTCTTAATTTTAAAAGAATAAGAGAGTTCACGTTACTTAGCTTAATCTTATAATCGTTAAAACTGCACCAGGTGTAGTCGTTGATAATGTTGCAACAGCTAACAATCCAAACAACTGCAAACTAATTGCACTCCCCGCCGCAAGAGTCGTAATAATTGTTGCACTAAATGATGTCGTTGCTAATGCAGGGGAATTGATAGTCCCAGCAAGCGGTGCCCCATTAATTGTAATTCGCGAACTGACTAATAATGAAGCCGTTATATTAATTGTATATGAAATATAATAATTCCCTGCATTTGCAGCCGTAAATACTGTGTTCCCTTCAGACACTGTAATTCCTGGACCGATATTCTGATTATTTGGAAGCGGGACATTCGTTCCACCAAGAAGCACCGATATTGCCGCACCCGACGTATTATTCGCAAACGCATATGTTGCTGTTATACTTGTGCCAGTTGCTCCTGTTGCCCCTGTTTCTCCCGTTATTCCTGTCGCTCCCGTTACTCCCGTTGCTCCCGTTGGGCCTGTTACTCCCGTTGCTCCTGTTACTCCCGTTGCTCCTGTTACTCCCGTTGCTCCCGTTGCTCCCGTTGGACCTGTTGGACCTGTTGCTCCCGTTGCTCCCGTTGGACCTGTTGGACCTGTTGCTCCCGTTGCTCCCGTTGGACCTGTTGGACCTGTTGCTCCCGTTGCTCCCGTTGGACCTGTTGGACCTGTTGCTCCCGTTGCTCCCGTTGGACCTGTTGGACCTGTTGCTCCCGTTGCTCCCGTTGGACCTGTTGGACCTGTTGGACCTGTTGGACCTGTTGGACCGAGCTTAGGAACTGTCCCATCGCAACTAAAACAGCATGAATCAACATGTACACCATTTTGATTATTACACCCACAATATCCATTTGTATTATTACTCCATAAAGACATGTTGACCCCTCCTTCGTGTTCAATCTTTTAAGTACAGCCAACGAATTAAAAAATATCTTTCTAATAAAAAATTAGTTTTTATTTTCCTTATCAACTATCCGCTCTGGAATAAACCTTTTATAAACAAAGTTTTTTTCCTTACATTCTAATAAGTATTACATGCAATACGCTCTCCTTTCGCTTGTACTTTCGCCTTCCTCATTAAACGAATTTCCTCTTCTTCAATCTTAATGCGTACATGCATTTCAATAAGATATATATAAATCTATATAAATCCATATAAAACATTATTACCCGTCTAAATTTTAAAAATATATTGACACTTAAAATATCCTCATAGTATGATTTCGGTGTTGTAATTGATAACGATTTTCAATATCGTTCGTTGCAAATAAAATAATTTGTTTGGGGGCAGAAGATGAAGAAAATTTTTAGTATTTTCATGGTAATTCTTCTATTCGTTGTCGGATGTGGACAACAGAAAGAGGAGAAAAAAGAAACAAAAGCGGACAATAAAAATCAAGCTATAACAATTAAACATGCTGAAGGGGAAACAAAGTTAGATAAACCAGCGAAAAAAGTTGTTGTACTTGAGTGGGTATATTCAGAAGACTTATTAGCACTTGGTGTTCAGCCAGTAGGGATGGCAGACATTAAGAATTATAATAAATGGGTAAATACAGAAACAAAACCGAGTAAAGATGTTGTAGATGTAGGAACACGTCAACAACCGAATTTAGAAGAAATTAGCCGCCTAAAACCAGATTTAATTATCACTGCGTCATTCCGTGGTAAAGCAATTAAAAATGAATTAGAACAAATTGCACCAACAGTTATGTTTGATCCATCAACAAGCAATAACGATCACTTTGCAGAAATGACAGAAACATTTAAACAAATTGCAAAAGCTGTTGGAAAAGAAGAAGAAGGTAAAAAAGTATTAGCTGATATGGATAAAACATTTGCTGATGCAAAAGCAAAAATTGAAAAAGCAGGCTTAAAAGATAAAAACATCGCAATGGCACAAGCATTTACAGCTAAAAATGTGCCAACATTCCGTATTCTAACTGACAATTCTACAGCTTTACAAGTTACAAAAAAATTAGGTTTAACAAATACTTTTGAAGCAGGAAAATCCGAGCCAGACGGTCTCAAACAAACAACTGTAGAATCATTACAAAGTGTACAAGATTCAAATTTCATTTACATTGTAGCTGATGAAGATAACGTTTTTGATACTCAACTAAAAGGTAACCCTGCTTGGGAAGAGTTAAAGTTCAAAAAAGAAAACAAAATGTATAAATTAAAAGGCGACACTTGGATTTTCGGTGGTCCTGAATCTGCAAAATCTTTAGCGAAACAAGTAGCAGATGTAATGACAGCGAAGAAGTGATGAAACGATGAATAGCTTACAACATACACTTCGAGCAAGTCTTGTATTCGGAGGAGGAGCAGCTCTCTTGCTCCTCCTTTTCTTTATTCATATCGGACAAGGACAAGCAAACATTTCCTATAGTATGATTATCGACGCTCTTATCTCACCGAACCAATCTCTAGAGCATCAAACTTTAATCATGCTTCGATTGCCTAGAGCTGTAATCGCCATTTTAGCTGGGGGAGCTCTTGCTGCATCCGGAGTAATTTTACAAACTTTAACGAAAAACCCTCTTGCTGAAGCAAGTACAATGGGAATTCACTCTGGAGCATATTTCTTTTTAGTAACAGCTACTATTTTTTTACCGAAAGGTTTACAAATTAATTCACTTCTTTTCACATTTATCGGTGGCGCAATTACAGCTTTATTTGTATACCGTATTTCTGGCGGAAAAAAAGGCACTCCACTTCGTATGGCTTTAGCTGGTATGGTCGTTACATTAATGCTTTCAGCTTTTACTGGAACGATGCAACTTTTCTATGAAAATGAAACAGCTGGTTTATTTTTATGGGGGGCTGGGTCTCTTATTCAAAATAACTGGAACGGTGTTCAATTCGCATTTCCATTCATTATTTTTTCTTTCCTAGTTTTACTATTCATGTCACGTAAGCTTAATATCCTCTTACTCGGTGATGATGTAGCTGTTTCACTTGGAGAGAAAACCGCAGTAACACGGTTTATTGCATTCATCGCTGCAATCTTTTTAACAGCAGTAATTGTAACTGTTGTTGGACCGATTGGGTTTGTCGGCTTAGTTGCACCACACTTAATGCGGCTTATTGGTTATCGTCAACACTTTACTCTCCTTCTCTCCTCATTCTTATGGGGAGCAATATTATTACTAGGAGCAGATGTTGTCGGTAGATTAATAGATCCAACTGGCGCAGAATTACCTGTCGGGGCAGTTACAGCAATGATTGGATCACCTTGGCTTATTTATTTAGTGTATCGCATGATGAAATCGAAACAATATATGAATGATAATGGAGCTAATGCAGCTGGAGCTAGTTCTCGCTATTACTCTTATAAAAAGGTAATCATTATATCTATCGTACTTTGTATTGTGACGATTTCTCTTGGCGTTGCAATCGGTAGCAACTCTTATATCGAAAGTATAACCAATGCCATAACAGGACAATTAACACAATTTGATAAAAATATGATGATGAATCTTCGTTTACCAAGAATGCTCGTTGCCTCTATTGCTGGAGCATGTCTTGCGATAAGCGGACTTGTTTTCCAAGGCATATTACGAAATCCACTGGCTGATCCATCTATTATCGGAATTTCGTCTGGAGCAGGTGTAGGTGCTTTAACCATTATGTATGTCTTCCCTGCACTTCCTGGTTTCTACCTACCAATTGGTGCATTTATTGGTGGACTATTTGCAGTTGGAATTGTCCTTTTCTTCTCATGGAAATCAGGATTTAGTCCAACAGCTCTTGCTTTAATAGGGATTGGGATTTCAGCACTTGGCTCAGCAATTATTCAAATCTTTATCGTTAAAGCAAATTTGAACGTTGCTGCTGCTTTAACATGGTTGTCAGGCAGTACGTATGCAAGAGGATGGAATCACTTAGAAAATATTATTCTATACCCATCACTCATTCTCGTACCGATTATATTTTTCTTAATGAAACAACTCGACGTCCTTGTGCTTGGCGATGATTTAGCAACCGGACTCGGGCAACCAGTAAATAAAACGCGTCTTGCTCTAATTGTATTAGCGACACTACTTGCATCAGTCAATATCGCTGCTGTCGGTACTATCGCCTTTTTAGGCCTTGTTGCACCACACTTAGCGCGAATCGTTGTTGGCATGAATCATCAAAGACTATTCGTCTGTTCAGCACTGTTTGGAGCAATACTTCTTTCCATTGCTGACTTACTCGGACGAACAATTGCATATCCGAAAGAAATTCCTTCCGGGCTTGTTGTTGCTGTACTTGGAGCTCCGTATTTCTTATGGTTGATGAGGAAGAGCGGGAAGAAGGTTAATTAAAAGGAAGGCTTCTTGTATGGGAAGCCTTCTTTTTTATCATTCATTTTCATAGATCAACAGGAAACTAACTATTTTTCACGAATTTAACCCATGAACATAAATAGGGGGGATAACTATGTACCAAACAATTGAAGGCTTTTTACAATCATGGGAATACGAGGCTGAATCCACTCAGAAAATGCTCGATGCATTAACAGATGAATCTTTGTCACAAGAAATTGCACCTGAACACTGGACGTTAGGAAGAGTTGCTTGGCATATCGTTACTGCAATTCCTATTATGCTATCTGGCACAGGACTTAAGTTTGAAGGAGAAACGAAAGATTATCCTGTACCAACTTCAGCAAAAACAATTGCAGATCGGTATCGCAAAGTGAATACAGCTTTTGTTGAAGCACTTCAAAGCGAATGGACTGATAAAGACTTAGCTACTATTAATGACTTCTTTGGTCGCCCTATGCCGAATTCTATATTTTTAATGACACTCATTAATCATCAAAATCACCACCGCGGGCAGATGACTGTTTTAATGCGTCAAGCTGGATTAAAAGTCCCTGGCGTATACGGTCCTTCCAAAGAAGAATGGGCTGCAGCTGGAATGGAAGCTCCTAAAATGTAATGACAGAAAAAGACAAGGTGTCCTATTTAAATAGACTAAACTAAGAAGAGGATATTATGTTCAATATATGAGCATATATCCTCTTTTTTTATACATATTTGATTAGTTATACAGATATTGAAAATATAGTTAAATATGTATATAATATTCCGAAAAATTTGTATACTTTAAGTGGCGGACGTAGCCCATAGCGGGAGGCGTAGTGAGGTCTTTAGACCGATCGTTAATATTTTTTAGGGGTGAAGTACTATGAGGGTACAAGAGGTTCTCATAGAGAATAACAACAAAAGATACATATTACTGGATCAAGAAGGATTCCCTGTAATGCCAGTTATGAAATATATAAAGTATTTAGATAAGACAGGAAAAAGGCCTAATACTCAAAAAGCATATTGTTATTCCTTAAAACATTTTTATACCTACTTAAAAGAAACAAATAAAGATTACAAGTTTATTAGATTAGAAGATTTAGTTGACTTTATAGGATGGTTAAGAAGCCCCTATCAGGGTTCAAATGTCACTCCTTTTCAACAAAGGAAAGCAAAGCGAACGGAAAAAACAATTAACCATACAATTACCGTTATAGCAAACTTCTATGACTACCTCTACCGAAATGAAGAAGTACAAAATGACATGATGGAGAAGTTAATGAAGCAAGTATTTACAGGAGGACACTCGCGTTACAAAAGTTTCTTACATCATGTTAATAAGGACAAGCCATCAATCAGAAATATATTGAAGTTAAAAGAACCACGCAAAAGAGTAGAAACACTCACAAAAGAACAAGTACAAAAAGTATTACAAGCAACTACTAATATACGAGATAAGTTCTTAATTCAATTGTTATTTGAAACGGGATTGCGTATTGGGGAAGCTCTCTCTCTTTTCATGGAGGATTTTGTTTATGACCATCAAAAAGGTCATCGGATTCGTTTGGTAGATAGAGGAGAATTAGAAAACGGTGCTATGTTAAAAACAGGAGAACGTGAAATTTATGTATCACCATCCTTAATGGATTTATATGATGATTACTTATATGAAGTCCTTGATGAATTAGAATTGGATTCAAACTTTGTTTTTGTAAAGCTGAGAGGAAAAGATGTGGGAAAACCAATGGAATATTGGAACGTTGAGTCTCTATTTAAGCGTTTAAAAAAGAAAACAGAGATAAGCCTACATCCTCACCTATTTCGTCATACACACGCTACAATGTTCTACCAGAAAACAAAGGATATTAAGCAAGTACAAGAACGATTAGGACATTCTCAAATTCAAACAACGATGAATCTATACTTACATCCTTCGGATGAAGATATTCGAGAAGATTGGAATAAAGCACAATCCGAATTTAACCTAAAGAAAAAAAACTGAAAGGAATTACTATATGAAGCAAATCAAGAAGGTTCAGGTAGAAGAAATAGGCTTTCATGAAGGCTTACAAAGAGAACTTTCAACATATCCTGAAAAAACAGTATATGAAGATAGTTCTGTTTCAATTGAACAAGTAAACAATCCCTATTTCTTAGTTAATGACACATGGAATATAAACGTTGTAGGTGGAATCAGGCAGTTCGAAGAAGTGGTAGCACACTATAATAATTCCAGTAAAAATATTTACTTTCGACTTAATAATCCTTCACTCAATTTAGAAGTGAAATATGTGTATTATCAGCAATTGTTTAATGATTTCTGGACAATCCAGAATATATTTAGCTCTCAAAGCCCATTAAAAAGAATGATAGAGTTCATAAACGAAAAATACCCCAAAATATCATCCTTTTTGAATTTGGATATTGAAAAAGCAGAACAGGAATATGTCTTTTGGTTGAATAAAAAGGGAATCAAAACTTATTACACTATAAAACATGAAGATTGTAAAGATAGTTATATGAAAACCGCAATAGCAAGCTTTTTAAGAATCGTTTATACTACATTAATCCATTTCACTGATAAGAGAGATGAATGGGAAAAAGACAAGTGGGATATTCGTAATTTACATGATAAATATGGTATTGACTACAATAAAAGCACCAATCTCTACAAACTTGACTTCTCAAAGATTGATGAAATGGTTCGTGAACAAGTTAAAAAATATTTTAAGCAACGATTAGTCAGTAAAAACAGATTTTCTACGGGGACAGCGCAGAGTTATCTAAAACATATACCAGGTTTTTTTAAGTTTATATTTTCATTGGAAACAACATGGAAAGACTTAAAGCCTCTAACAAGAGCACATATTGAGAAGTACATCGAACATTTACATGAATACGCTAAAAATAATTTAAAAAAACGTAACGCTCACCCTGCAAGTTATGTTATGCGATCGCTGTCTTTGCTACAAAAATTCCTTGAAGACATTCAACGGTATGGGTACGATATGGCTCCCGAAGCTAATGTACGATTATTAATTTTTCCTGAAGATAAACCAAAGCTAAGAAAAAAGTCAATTGAACAAATTGACTATATTCCCGACTATGTATTAGAGCAACTCTTTACTCATATTGATCACTTGCATAAAGAAGTTGTTCCTATCGTTTGGATTGCGTTTAAAACAGGACTTAGAATTTCTGATGTATTAGGTTTAACCTCTGATTGTTTAGTAAAACTAAATGGTCAATACTCCATTGAAACCGATATTGAGAAAACATATGTAAAAGGGCATCGAATTCCGATTGACAATGAATTAGCAGATATTCTTGCGGTTCTTATCGAGAAATCAAAAGAACTTAGCAATCAAGACAACAATCCCGAAGGGTATATTTTCGTTCGTTATCGTGGCCGACGGAAAGGAAAAACTTTTGGACAAGGCTTTCTAGGAAAAAAATTAAATATATTAGCAAATAAAAAAAACATCACTGATGAAAATGGGGATATTTTCCGTTTTAAATCCCACCAGTTCCGACATACTTATGCAGTAAAGATGTTGAACGGTGGTGCGGATATTCTTACGGTACAAGAGTTATTAGCACACTCATCCCCTGAAATGACAGTAAGATATGCCAAGCTATTAGATGATACGAAAAGAAAAGCCTTTGAATCGGTAATAAAGCAAGGTGTTTTTAGTTTTGACTTAAACGGTGAAGTACAAGAAATTAAATCAGGAGAAGATATTCCAGCAGAAATATTGGATGCCTTATGGCAAGACCATAAGCTAAATGCGATGGATAACCCTTATGGAACGTGTCACGCCCGTCTGAATGGAAATTGCCCTCATATGGAAGCACCACCTTGCCTAACTTGTGGTGACAATCAAACGCCATGTAAAGACCTAGCAGTAGGTTTTTCGGAATTAGATAAGGAAAAATATGAACTTCACATTAAAACAACCATAAAAGCTATAGAAATAGCAAAACAAAGGGGGCGAGAAGATATAGCCGAGAAAAACGAAAAAAATTTACAACGTTATCAAAATATTTTCAATACCCTACAAGAAGGAAATGTTATATTTGGTAGACAAGCTCGGATGAAGAGAAAGTTAGGTGTTAAACATGTCTGAATATGACCGTTCTGCACATTTGAAAGCAATTCATGCCAAACGAAAAGCAAATACCCTTCAACGAGTAGATGAAGCTATTAAAAGGCTTTTAAAAGCGAATGAAAAAATTAATTTTAACAGTGTATCCAATGAAGCAGATGTATCAAAAGCAACGCTTTATAACAACAAGGGCTTTCGTTCGAGAATTGAAACATTACGAAATCAACAGTCACAAGTGCCTGCACCGAAACAAGTAAAGCGAGAAATGAATGAAAGTAACAAGGACGCCCTGATTGCTTCCCTAAAAAGGAAAAATAAGAAATTGGAAGATGAAAACAAGCAATTAAGAGAGCAACTGAAGGTAGCTTACGCAGACGTATATAAGAAGTTATAGTCAATAGGAGAACGTTGTTCTCCCCCTTCTTCTTCAACTAACTGGCAGGTTAGCTCAATAAGGAATCAAAATAAGAACTTGTAAGCTTCTGAAGAAGTGGACAAAAGAAGGGTTTTAAATACAAAGTAGAATATGTTATACAGATGTAGAGAGATAATATAATTCATTTGTGGTAAATTAGGAATAGTTTGATTTGTTCGAGACTAAGTAGAAGAATATAAAATGTATGTGATTTTTTACCCAATCCTATATGTCTTATTCTATGGAGGAAATATGCTTAAAGATAACTTTAAAATTAGTAATATTCCCGCGGTTTTATGGGGAGAAAAGAGTGAAAAAATTTTTATTGCAGTACATGGAAATATGTCAAATAAGGAAGATGCAGTGATTCAATTATTAGCTGAAGAAGCCAATCAAAAAGGTTATCAAGTATTAAGCTTTGATTTACCTGAGCATGGAGAAAGAAAAAATGATAATACTCCTTGCAAGGTACAGCTTTGTGTTAGTGAATTATCTATAATTATGAATTACGCAAAAGAACACTGGAAAGAAGTAAGTGTGTTTGCATGTAGTATGGGAGCTTATTTTAGCCTTTTGGCGTATCAAAATGATGTGTTAAAAAAGGCATTATTTTTATCACCAGTAGTTAATATGGAACGAATTATCGAAAATATGATGAAATGGTTTAATGTAACACCAGAGCTTTTGCAAAAAGAAATGACTATAGAAACACCTATTGGTCAAAAGTTATATTGGGATTATTTATGCTATGTAAAAGAACATCCTATTAATACATGGAATACAGATACATATATTATGTATGGAGCCAAGGATGAACTGTGCGAATTTGAAACTATTAACTATTTTACAAAAAAACACCGTTGTGAATTAGAAGTCCTGGAAGCAGGTGAACATTACTTTCATACTGAAGAACAGTTGAAGGTATTTGAACAGTGGTTACACAAGCATATAGATTAACAAATTACAATTTATCTAAGAGATTTAATGAAGAACCTGCTAGAGAAGAATTATGAATATATAAACTGGTAGTATATTTGAGAGATACTATGAATGTGAATTTACTAACTTATGTACAGAGATAATAAAGTTGTTTAATTTACAATAAAGTCATTTAAAAAATAATATAGTTGTTTAAAAATCCTTCTTCTACTAACGAGGCAGGTTAGTGGAAGAAATAGCAAGTGGGTTTAACTAGGAGAAGTGTCGATGACATTAAAGAAGACACCGAGGTGTCTTCTTTTTTTAAAATTAAGGATATCGATAAATTAAGATTTATTTACTTAACATTATACTTATTTTCGGACCGAGGCATCTAATCGTTGAGTATATACAAACCAAGTAATGCTTGCTGTTAATAATGTTGACGAAATTAAAGCTGTAAGAACACTATATGTTTGCCAAATAAGTATCGTTGACCAATCGAAGGCAAAAAACATTATACACTGGGCAATCGTAGCGATTAGGAAAATAATTGTTACGATTGTTCTCTTTTTTGTCATTGGCTGCTGCTCATTCGTTTTCCTTTTTCTTAATCCTAAGAAAAATAACAGAACGGCTAATAGGCAAAGAATAATTGTGGTAGACGACAAAATGATGTCCAAAAGCTGTGTGCCACTTATCTCATATGACTGAGTTAGATTGCCGTTTAATATATTTTTAACTTGTAGTACCAGGTTTATATTGGTATTTGCGCCGTTGCTCAGTAAGCAGATGGCTGTTCTTTCATTTGGCAGTATGGCTACTTTGGTACTAAAATTCGGATTACCCCCAGTGTGTTCTATAAACGTTTGTTCGACGTTTACCAACCAACCTGCCGCATAATACATATCATTGACAGCCGAAACAGACATATCACCTCTATGTGATTTTTCGATGGCCCTGTGAAATATTTCGGGTATGTCCTGCACGATACCCATCTGTATGCCCATCCAACGCGTCATATCTTTTGTATTAGAAATGATATAGCCGGCAGGTTTATTCCCAGCATAATCCGGAGCGTTAAATGGAGTTGTTATAAAAAAGGAAGAACGGTAGCCCTGTGCTAACTGTCCAGTGGCTTGAGCATCTTCTTTATAAACATACGTCTGGTGAAGACCTAAGGGTAGAAGTACCTGTTCCTTCATAAAGTCTTCATAGCTTTGTCGTGATACAATCTCAATAACCAAACCCAATACGTCATAATTAACGGTTCCATAGTTATATTGTTCACCGGGAGAGAACGCCAATTCGGCATCTACCAGCGTTTCCACAGTCTTTTGCAACATATCAGGCGTATTACCTTGTGGAATATTTTGAAGATGTCTAATATTTGTTAGGCCGCTGGTATGGTGAAGAAAGTTATTTAGTGTAAGGTTTTGCATATCAACAGGTTTACCTTGATACTTTAACGTAAACCAAGGTAAATATTTTTGGATAGGGTCAGTCATTGATAGCAGCCCTTGCTCTTCCAATAGCAAAATCCCCATACCAGTAAAAGCTTTACTCACCGAGGCCAACTCATAGAGTGTATTTTCACTTGCAGACAGTCCCTTTTCAAGATCTGCATACCCAGAAGAAAAGTAGAACACTTCACCATCAGCAAGTATTGAGAGTGACATTCCAGGCACACCTGACGTACGACAGGCATCATCTAGCAATGCTTGTATTGCCACAGATTTCGAATCTGACAACGCATAACTTTGTGTTGCGAATCCTGAGAATAATATAAATATCGTTAATACAAAAACAATAGTCTTTTTCATACACTCTCCTTTCTGAAGAATTATAAGGGTATAAATAACTTATTTTTATAACTATAAACTAAATTCCGATTTATCTTTCTATTTATCTATATAATATCAAATAATTGTGAAGAGTTACACTTAAACTAACGGGGGCGTTAGTTCAATAAGAAGTAAACAACTTTATTATTCATTTTTAAGCATTACATAAGCAGATGGATATAATTTGAAACAACTTTAAAGAGCCTTGCTGCATATAGAATGTAATAAGGCTCTTATCTTTTTTAATCAAAATTCAATAACTTTATTATCACTATACAACTTAAACAAACGGGTGCTTTAGTAAAAGAAGAAAGGGTTCTATATATTAGATATGACTAATATGTAGAACCCTTTAATTTTTCTATCTTTTTTAAAATTAGGTCTTGATAAAAATAATCACCTTGTCTTTTTCTGTAACTTGTTTCATGTGAAACTATTTTTTGCTAAATGGTTGTTTTATGGAAAAGATACGTTAAAATAAAGTGAAACTTTAATCAGTTGGGGTTTTGTCCATCCCCCACTGATTATTAGCCTTCACCAATCGGGCTTTTACGGGCAGTTGATCTCCCACCTAACTCCCTCGCAGTCGCCGAATTTTGAGGTGGGAGTCTTACTGCCCGTTAATGCGGGATAAATTCATATTATTGGAAAGGAGGAACTAAATTGAATATTAAAAATAAAAAAATAACAATGGGAACTCTTCTACTAACTTCTATCATTGGAGTTATTGGGGTATCTATTTATTTCACATGTTATGGTACCCCTTGGGGAAAACAAACAGCAATTGCCGAATCAAAAAATTATATTACAAAATACTTTAATCTTGATGCGGAAGTCAAAAATACTTCTTACGATGCTAAAATGAATAGCTATGCAATCTCCTTTGAAACAAATACAGACGGAGAGTTTACTATCGAATATAAAAGTCCTAATAACTTTAACATTTCTCCAGGAGTTCAAGAGTATTTAAGTAAACACTACAAATTTACAGAGTAGTAACTAAGCATACATATACAAAAAAGAGTTGGTGTAACGCCAACTCTTTTTTACTTATTTTTGTCATGTTGTTACATCTTCCCTCTCAATATTTTTAATTCCATAATAAGCAATCGCAATACCAATTGCTGCAAATGTGAATTGTAGAGGGAGAAAAGTCGCTATAGAAAATACTGGCTGGTTATTAATTGCGATTAGTACAACGATAATAGATGAAACGATTGTAGTTGGCACCGAATGTTTACGCATTCCAAAATATAGAGGGATTAAACTTATTCCCGCCGTTGCAATTGCTAAAGGGACAAGGTTTACCCCTTCTTGAATCAATTGATCTACTGTGAATGAATTAGGAAGAATTGAAAAGTAACTATCTATTCCAAAGAAAAGTCCTACTACTAAAACATTAGATAAAATAACTGTTATAAATGTTACTATTGCTGTAATAGCCAACTTACTAATCATCATTTTCTTTCGGTTAATCGGATAAGAAAACATGAGTAGTATTGTTTTATTTTTATATTCATCAATTATTAACTTTGCGATTAATACACCACCAAAAATAATAAATGTTGCTCTTACTAATGCACTAGCCATTAACAAAATCGCCTGCGGATCCCTTATTTCTGGATCTCCTTCTATTTGAGAAACGATACTAACAAAGATTAGTAGTGCCAGTATGGCGATATTTGCAATAATTGCTCCCTTCACATACCATCCAAGCTTAAATTTTTTCATTTCTAGCTTCATAAGACGTAGCATGATAGTCCTCCTTCCTTTTTGACGGGATCTATCTCTTTATCTACTCGTTCACCTTGAGCAGAAATTACTATTTTATTAGAGTCTGTACTTTTAAATTCAATATCCCAGTTTTCACTGTCCACTTCTATTTCTTTTATATTATTTATCTCAAAAGAATTTTCTTTCTTAAAATCTTTTCCCTGAAATGTCTTAAAACCAAAAACCACACTAGCAATTGTAATAAACAAAATTGCAATTACTATTATTTTTTTCACCATTCATACCCCAGTTCGTTGTTGTTTTAATCTTGCTTCACGCCACATCAATCTTGTCGATTTTACGATACGAAAGATAACTAATAAAAATTCCTAATAAACAGAGGGCAATTGGTATAGCTATAAAGTCAAATATACTTACTTGACCGTTTCCAGTACCAAAGTTACCGTTAATTATCATCGCGATTATTACTGCAGAAGTAATCGTTGTCGGTGCCGATTTCTTTCTCATCCCAAAAAATAAAGGAATTAAACTTATTCCAGATATCATAAATGCATTTATAAAAGTAGCCGGAACAGTAGCTATTATTTCGCCCATCGTAACAGGTGTTTCAAGTAGGCCCATCATTGGATTCATACAGAATATAAGCAAACTAATAATGAAAGTAGCGATAATCGTGCTCACAAAGCAAAAACTAAAAACAATTGCTAATTTCGCTCCCATTACCACTTTTCTTTGCAGTGGGTACATAAACAATAATTGCATTGTTTTATTCTTGTACTCATCAATTACTAAACGTGATAAAATGACCGAACTAAAAATAATGAATGTTATCCTAATAACAAGATTTGCTAAAATCATATATTTTGTGAAGTCAGTGATTGCCACGTCTCCTTCGCCTTTCATTCCCGATGCCATAAGGCTCACCGCAGCAAAAATTGCTATAATACAAATTGCTACACCTTTAAAGTAACTAGATAATTGATGTTTCTTCCATTCGAGCTTCATTAATCTAAGCATACAAACCACGCCTCCATTCCTTATATAACTGTCTCTACGCTACTAACATTCTAATTCCAGCAGTAACTACGCTTAATATCCCTATCACTAGTAAAGTTAAAATCCACTTTCGTTCTGGCTTTTTATAATATAAGATTCCACTTATGAGTATTACGATAAATCCTGCTATAAGATTTAGTATTAATGCATTCATGATCATATCCCCCTCGCTGAAGTTACATTAAGCGTGAATGCCTTCTCCATCCATTACGTTTAAGAAATATTCTTCTAACGAACTATGTTTCTTATTAATACTTTCAATTTCTACATCGTTCATAATAAGTGCTTTTGAAATTGCCTGCTGCGTCGCCGCCACTTCATAAACACGAATCGTGTTTCCACTCATTATTTTGTAATTTTTTATACCGAGTTTATCTTCTAAAATATAAGCTGCACGCTTCACATCAGGAACAGTAATTTCAATGTACTCAGTTTGCTTTCCATTAATACTCTTCATTGAAACTTCTTTTATTAGTTTTCCATTTTGAATAACACCGATTGTATCTGCCATTTGTTCCATCTCGCCTAAAATATGACTAGAAACTAATAACGTAATGCCATATTCTTTGCAAAGCATTTTGAATAAATCTCTTAATTCTTTAATACCTATTGGATCTAAGCCGTTAATCGGTTCATCTAAAATAAGTAGCTCTGGTTTTGTCATGATCGCCCTTGCAATACCGAGTCTTTGTTTCATCCCTAATGAAAAATCTTTTACTTTTTTATTGTCTATGCCACTCAGTTTCACTAAATTTAAAGCATGATCAATTGCGTTCTTATCGTAATACCACATATATTCACAATGTAAATCCAGATTTTCCTTCGCCGTTAATTTATCATAAAAGATTGGATATTCAATAATTGTCCCCATTCTTTTTAATACTTCATAAGATGTGTCTGTTAACTTCTCACCGAAAATTTCAATATCACCGCTCGTCGGTTTTATTAAATTTGTAATCATTTTCATAATCGTTGTTTTACCCGCGCCGTTCGGTCCTAAAAAGCCATAAATCTCTCCTTTTTTCACATGCATATTAACACTAGAAATAACTTCTTTCCCTTTAAACACTTTCGTTAACTGGTTCGTTTTTAATATATATGTCATGTCACTTT
Organism: Bacillus sp. MYb209; assembly: GCF_002975175.1. Taxonomy (GTDB): domain Bacteria; phylum Bacillota; class Bacilli; order Bacillales; family Bacillaceae_G; genus Bacillus_A. The sequence continues at coordinate 4,202 of NZ_PCNZ01000002.1, read as the reverse complement.
CCCCTTTCGCACTGCTCTATATTTCTATAATAGACAATGGAAATCTCTTTTTTCTTACCCGTTCCTTACAAATTCCTTACGTTCAAAAAAGCTTGTAGAATCTACTTCTCTACAAGCTAAAACTGCATCTTTGTTAATACAACTGTAAAAATTGTTTTTTCATACTGCTTACTAGAAAGATGAATTTCTCCATCCATCGCCTCCACAAGCCTTTTCGTAATCGTTAACCCTAGACCGCTACCTTGGTACAATCTATTTCTTGAATCTTCAAGTGTGTACATACGCTCAAACACTTTATCAATATGAGATTCATCAATTCCTTTTCCTTTATCCCATACGTCTATATACACACTCGTTTCATCATCTCTTAAAGTCATACCGAGTGTCTTTCCATCGTCTCCATATGTAATCGCATTTGATATTAAATTATTTAACACTCTGCCTAATACTTCTGTATTTCCAAGTGCATATATATTTCTTTCTGGTATATCGATATGAACATGAAAACCTTTCGTCGTCACTAAATCATAAAAAGATAAAATCTTCTCGCGACAAACTTCATTCATATTTACTTTTGTTATCTCGATTGCCTTATCACCAGATTCTAATTTTGCTAAATCAAAAAACTTATGAATCAGTTCCATCACTTCTAGTGTTTTCACATGCACCTTTTCAAGTAATATTTGCTGTTCTTCTTTACTTATCGTTTTATCCTTATTTAACATTTCTGTATATCCAAGAATAACTGTTAGTGGTGTTTTTAAATCATGTGAAATATTTGAAAGCATTTTTCTCGTTGAAATTTCCACTTTTGCATGATCTGCATTCGTTTTCTGTTTTGCATCTAATAGATGATTAATTACGACTAATAGTTTTTGTAATTCTTTATCATCCGTCATAATTAATAGCTTCTCACCAGTTTGTTCTTTTACAATTCCCTCTAATTTTTCATACGTGTATCGTAAATTGCTACTATTATTTTTTCGAATTTTATATTGCACGTAAATGACGATAAGCAATATAAAGATTACCACTGTTAAAAATATAACCATACTACATCACTTCCAATTTATACCCAATCCCCCATAGCGTTTTTATGTATTCTGGGTTAGATGGGTCAATTTCAATCTTCTCGCGTAACCTTCTCATATGAACGTTAATAACATTATCGTCACCATAATATTCTTCATTCCAAACGAGCGTATATATTTGTGCTTTCGTAAAAACACGATTTTGATTCTTCATGAATAGTTTTAAAATCTCAAATTCTTTTAAAGTAAGTTTAAGCTGTCTTCCCTTTTTCTCCACAGTAAAATTAATTGGATCAATTGTTAAATCACCAATCTGAACGGCCTCATCTTTCGATTCCACCGCTGAGTACTTTGTTGACCTTCGAATAACAGCTTTGACACGTGCTGCTAATTCAATCATAGAAAACGGTTTACAAATGTAATCATCTGCTCCAAGCCCTAAGCCAATCGCTTTATCAACATCCGTATCTTTTGCTGACATCATTAAAATCGGAACAGCACTTTTTTCTCGAATGATTCGCACAACCTCTAAGCCATCTAACTTTGGCATCATAATATCGAGGATAATCAAATCAAATGAACCTTTTAAAAATGCGTTAACTCCTTCTTCTCCATCAGATGCGATTGTAACTTGAAAACTTTCTTTTACTAAATATGTTTCAACCATCTCTTGAATTGAGATATCATCTTCAACTAATAAAATATGATATGACATATTTCTATCCCCTTTTTTTACAAACATTAACATTTTAATTGTATCGTAACGAATGAATGCTGGAAAGAATTATATGAATTTTTAAACCAACTTCCCTTCCTTCCCTAACAATGATATGATGAAATTCACTACTATTGTTCATAATTAACTTTATATAAAGGAGACTTATCATGTCAGAAAATAAAAAAGTAAGCTTAGCTGATTTAATGCGCGAACAACTTGCAAAGAAAAAGCAAGGAAATGGAAACGGCTCAAATAATGGAAATCAAAGTCAAGCAACGAAAAAATTACAAAACCAACAAACGAAGAAAACAAACAACCAACGTAGACGTACAGGTGTATAAATGAACGGGCAAAAACGATCTAACATTTCATCAGGTCTTGAAGTTGATATTGTATTAAAACAAGATCAACGTACAGGCAAGCTAACAAGAGGAATTGTAAAAGATATTTTAACTAATTCACCCTCTCATCCGCACGGCATTAAAGTACGATTGCAGGACGGGCAAGTTGGCAGAGTCCAAAATATCATTCAATAAGAAAAGGAGCTCATTTAAACTTGAGCTCCTTTTTTCTTTATTAGGCTTTAATTTTCTCGATGAAAACTACTTTTAAATAGTCCCCTTCTTTAAACTGATCAATTGTACGGAAATCTTCCGGTAAAGAATGCTCTTCTAATATTTTATATTTACCGTTCATTTCTTTAAATGCTGTATCGATAAAGCCATTAAACTTTTTCATATCGAATGCGCTACAATTTGTAGAAGCAACGATAATACCGTTATTTTCTGTAATGGCAATTGTTTCTTTTAATAAGTTTTTATAATCTTTCGCCGCACTGAACGTATATTTTTTTGAGCGTGCAAAACTTGGAGGATCAAGTACCACCATATCAAACTTCATCTTTTTCTTAACTGCATATTTGAAATATAGAAATACATCTTCTACAATAATATCTTGTGCTTCATAATCAATTTCATTTACACTGAACTGCTCAATCGTTTTACTTAAACTACGATTTGCAAGGTCAACACTTGTTGTTTTACTTGCGCCACCAAGTGCTGCAAATACAGAGAACGCTCCTGTATAAGAGAACATATTTAAAACTGTTCTTCCTTTTGCATATTTATCACGAATTTGTTTTCGAACGTTACGCTGATCTAAAAACACACCAACCATCGCCCCGTCATTTAAATATACAGCAAAGTTTACACCGTTCTCTTTTACGATAAGTGGGAACTCACCGCGCTCTCCTGCTACGAAATCATCACCTTCAATGTACTTTCCTTTCGTATCAAAACGCTTTTTCTCATAGATGCCTTTAAAGTTTGCTACCTTTTGAAATGCTGCTACGATTTCATCGCGGAAAGTATAAATACCTTCACTATACCAACTTATTACGTAATAACCGTCATAATAATCGATAATTAACCCACCAAGGCCATCACCCTCACCATTCAGGGCACGAAATGCTGTTGTATCATTTGATTTATAAAAATGTTTTCGTTTATGTAAAGCAGATTTGATTTTACTTTCAAAGAAAGATTGATTCACTTGCTCCTTCTCTTTTCTCGTTAAAATCCAACCATACCCTTTATTTTGTTTTCCATAATAGCCTTTTCCGATGAATTGGTTCTTCTCATCTACTACGTTGATGATTGTTCCTTCTTCACGTACATCATTTAAATTTTGAATAGCATCTTTTAAAATAAGTGGATATCCACTTTTAATTTCTTTTATAAACTTCGGTTTTATTTTTATAGTTACTTCAGATCGCATGTAATGTCTTCCTTTCCATTTGAATGCTTTCTAATTAGTAGGAAGCAATGTAAAAAACGAGGCTGAAAAAAGCCTCGTTTCACTATACCATATTATTGCTTTGCTCGTACAACTAGCTCATTCTCTCACATAACCGAAAAAAACTTATATATTTCATTATTACTATTGATAATGATAATGATTTTCATTATCATTAATGTATATGAATTCATGAAATTAAAGATAACTTTATAGGAGGAATAAACATGATTATTGTTGCAAATATAGCTAAAATTACAAAGGGTAATGGTCATAAATTAATCGAGCGTTTTAATAAAGTTGGAAAAGTTGAAACAATGCCTGGTTTTTTAGGATTAGAAGTTCTTTTAACACAAAATACAGTTGATTACGATGAAGTAACAATTAGCACTCGCTGGAATTCAAAAGAAGATTTTCAAGGTTGGACGAAGAGCTCAGCATTTAAAGATGCTCACTCACATCAAAGCGGGCTACCAGAGTATATTCTCGACAATAAAATCACTTACTATGATGTTGAAGTCGTACGCATGCCAATGGCAGCAGCTCAGTAAAAATACGTTTCATAAAAAAGTATAGAAGTATGAAAAGGAATATCCCTTCTCATTAAAATGTACCCTATAGAATAGACACTTAAAAAAAGTCTATTCTATAGGGTATTT
>NZ_PCNZ01000001.1:390186-638062 GCF_002975175.1 Bacillus sp. MYb209 | reverse complement strand
AAATACCCTATAGAATAGACTTTTTTTAAGTGTCTATTCTATAGGGTACATTTTAAAATGAAGAAGTTATTAAAAGTAGCTACATCATTAACGTTAATGGGGGGAATATTTGTAAGTGCAAATGGTGCTTCTGCAAATACTGGGGGGAATCAAAAATCTAGTCCTAATATTATTATAGATTTTGATGATTTATCAAAAGATCACTGGGCATACTATGAAATTGTTGAACTAGTGTATCACCGAATTATGTATGGCTACGGAAATGGGAAATTTGGTGTGGAAGATAATGTAACACGCGAACAGGCAGCCGCAGTGCTGTATCGCGCACTAGGTTTGAAACGAAATGTACATATTGAAAATCCATATGGAGATATTGACGGGAAATCAACAATGTTTCCTTATGAAATTTTACAATTAACAAAGCGTGGTGTTTTTAAAGGAGACGAAAATCAGAACTTCCGTCCAAAAGATACGTTAACTCGAGCGGAACTAGCGCAAATTTTGGTGAAAGCATATAATCTGAAAGCAAAACAACCTCATACATTTACAGATGTATCAGAAGATTATTGGGCAAGAGATGCGATTAGTGGGCTACAATCTAATAACGTTGTAGTAGGAACGGGTGATGGGAAATTTGAACCTGAAATGCTTGTAACACGCGGGCAATTTGCGAAATTCTTAAAAAAGGCAATCGATAATTCACCAGAGAAAATGGAATAAATAAGAGCTACATTATTATGTAGTAAAAGTGCAAATAGATCATATTTGTACCTTTTTGTATGAAAAGTGAAACAAAACATACATTTACTGACATACCAGAAAATCATTGGGCTAAAGATTCGATTAGCGCCTTACAGTCTAATAAAGCTATAGTTGAAACTGGTAATGATTTATTTGAGCCAGAATGCGAAGTTTTTAAATAATGCAATTCTTAGATTCCACTCAAATGATTACTATATGAAAATGAAAAAAAGCGCAAATATGATATTTGCGCTTTTTTTTGTCGATAAAGTGAAATTTTTATAAGTGAAGGACTTGATTAGTAGATAGTAGAATATTGTATATATAACATCTTTGCAAAAACTTTTGTTTATCCTTTTTGAAAATCAAACAGAGAAACTAGAGCGCAAAGATAAGAATATTTCTTCAAATTCAGAATACCAATTGGAATTGAGAGCGAATTGGCTCACCTAGTAATCTTCAAAATAATAGATGTTAAAAATGCAATATATTACATACGGCTTGCAAATACAGCATATGTAATATGGGAAAAGAATTTAGTCTATTATTTTCCACTTTTAATAAAGTGGAAATGAAGGAGAGAGGACAATGAAGAAAAAAATGTTACGTATAATGGCCGCAGCGACTATTATGGGTGGATTATTGGTAAGTGCAAGTGTACCTAACATAAAAGCAGAAGAGTATCCAGAAATGATTGTATTTGATGATGTTCCAGTAGACTATTGGGCATATGAATATATTATGGAAGTGACGTATCATAAAGTTATGCTAGGCTATGGAAATGGAAAGTTTGGTGTAGGTGATAATGTAACCCGTGAACAAGTGGCGGCAGTACTGTATCGCGCACTTAATATAAAGCATGAAGGACCGTTAAAAAACCCTTATAATGATATTTCTGAAAGATCAACAATGTTTCCAAATGAAATTTTAGCATTAACAGAACGTGGCATTTTTAAAGGTGATGAGAAGGGGAACTTTAGACCTAGAGAAACAATAACACGTGCAGAAGTAGTACAAGTTCTTACACAGACATTTTCATTTGAAGCACAGCAACAGCATACATTTAAAGATGTACCAAATAATTACTGGGCAAAAAATGCAATTAGTGCACTACAAGCTAATAATGTCATAGTAGGAACAGGGAATGGAAAGTTTGAACCAAATAAAGTTGTAACACGTGAGCAATATGCAACATTTTTAAATAAAGCTATTACTAATTTTTATTTGAAAGATGAATAACATGAAACGGAAGTTAAAAAATAATATAGTACAAGGAAATTAAAATTATATTAATATATCATATTTCTTTAAAAAAAGCGCGGAAATTACGCGCTTTTTTCTTATTTTAAATTGTTTATCTGTATATTTATTCTGCTGTTCATATTTCGGTGATTAGTATTTATGGAAAAAAAAGGTTAATTATAGTTACTTTTCATGGGGTAAAGGTATGGTTTAGTAACTTTATTTTTAACTAAGTGTAAAGAGAAGTATATGAAGTATAATTCGCAAATTAGACAAACATTATATGGATAAGTGTATTGTTACTTTTCCGTGAATTCTTTATATTAGAAAAAAATATGTTTTTAGGGAGAGAACAAAGTGAAGAAAAAGATATTAAAAGTAGCAACAGCTTTAACAATTATGGGTGGAATTGGATTAAGTGCACAAGGTACTACAGCAAATGCGGAAGTAGCTGTGAAACAACAACAAGCAGTACCTGGCACATTTAAAGATGTACCAGCAGGACATTGGTCTTATGAAGCAATTCAAAACCTAAAAAACTGGGAAATTATTGCTGGTTACGGAGATGGAAGATTCGGTTTTGGTGATAATGTAACACGTGAGCAAGTAGCGGCGTTAATTTACCGTACAATTGATGGGGACCAATACTTTGATGAAGATCATGAGTTTGTAAGTACATATAAAGATATCGTTGATGATAACTCAACAATGTTCCCAATTGAAATTTTAGCATTAACAGAATTAGAAATCTTTAAAGGTGATGATAGTGGAAACTTCAGACCAAAAGATACGTTAACACGTGCAGAAATGGCACAAATTTTAACGGAAACATTTGAGTTACAAGTAAAAGGTACACCAGGATTTAAAGATGTACCAGCAGGACATTGGGCAGCTGAGGCAATTAATGCAGTAGGTTCAAATGGTATTTCAGCAGGTGATGGTTCAGGTAACTTTGCACCAGGTATGAAAGTAACACGTGAACAATATGCACAGTTCCTATACAAAGCAATTTTAAATGATCAGCAACAATAATTTATAAAAAAGAGCCAGTGTTATACAACACCGGCTCTTTTTTATGTTGAAATCATAATGGATAAACACAGTTTTGTAAAAAAACCATTAAATTTTCAAAAAAAACTTCCTTTTCTGAAGATTTGTTATATAATATAAAACATAAAATCAAATCTGTTATAAGACAGTTTAAGAAGGGGATGCTAATATGTCGACGCAAACTTCACGGGTTACACTCGTTGGAGAAATGTTACCAGCGTACAACGAAATATTGACACCTGAGGCGCTTAGTTTTTTAAAGGAACTGCATGAAAATTTCAATGAACGCCGCACGGAACTTTTACAAAAGCGTGTGGAGAAACAAAAAAGAATTGATGCAGGGGAGCTTCCTAAGTTTTTAGAAGAAACAAAGCATATACGTGAAGGGGATTGGACAATTGCCCAGCTTCCGAAAGATTTAGAGGATCGCCGCGTGGAGATTACTGGACCGGTAGATAGAAAGATGGTCATTAACGCTTTAAATTCAGGAGCACATCTTTTTATGGCAGACTTTGAAGATTCGAATGCACCAACTTGGAGAAATGCTGTCGAAGGCCAAATTAACTTACGAGATGCGAGTAAGGGAACGATTTCACATAAAAATGAAGACGGAAAAGAATATCGTTTAAATAGTAAGACGGCTGTATTAATTGTGCGTCCGAGAGGGTGGCATTTAGAAGAAAAACATATGCAAGTTGACGGCAAGAACATGTCTGGCAGTTTAGTAGATTTTGGCTTGTACTTTTTCCATAATGCGAAGGTGCTTTTAGCAAAAGGAAGTGGCCCGTACTTTTACTTACCGAAAATGGAAAGTTACTTAGAGGCAAGATTATGGAATGACGTTTTCGTATTTGCTCAAAAGTATATCGGCATTCCGAACGGAACGATTAAAGCTACTGTGTTAATAGAAACGATTCACGCTTCATTTGAAATGGATGAAATTCTGTATGAACTAAGAGATCATTCTGCTGGTTTAAACTGCGGACGATGGGATTATATATTTAGTTTCTTAAAGAGCTTCCGTAATCATAATGGATTTTTACTTCCGGATAGAGCGCAAGTCACGATGACAGCGCCGTTTATGCGCGCGTATTCTTTGAAAGTTATTCAAACGTGTCATCGTCGTAACGCGCCGGCAATCGGAGGAATGGCAGCGCAAATCCCAATTAAAAATGATCCAGAAGCAAATGAGGCTGCTTTCGAGAAAGTGCGTGCTGATAAGGAGCGCGAAGCTTTAGACGGTCATGACGGGACTTGGGTTGCCCACCCGGGACTTGTACCGGTTGCAATGGAAGTATTTAATCACATAATGAAAACGCCAAATCAAATTTTTAGAAAGCGTGAAGAAATACGTGTAACAGAAAAGGATTTATTAGAAGTACCGATGGGAACGATTACAGAGGCTGGTCTTCGCACTAATATTAACGTCGGTATTCAATATATTGCATCTTGGTTAAGCGGGAGAGGAGCAGCTCCTATTTATAACTTAATGGAAGATGCGGCAACAGCGGAAATATCAAGAGCACAAGTATGGCAGTGGATTCGTCATGAGGGTGGAAAGTTAAGTGATGGCCGTGATATCACTTTTAAATTGATGGAAGAATTGAAAGAAGAAGAACTAGCAAAAATAGAAAGAGAGATTGGTAAGGAAGCGTTTAAGAAAGGGAGATTTGAAGAAGCTACAAACCTGTTTACAAACCTTGTTCGTAATAACGAGTTCATGCCGTTTTTAACATTACCGGGTTATGAAATTTTATAAGAAACAAGAAAAGGGGATGGAACATATGAAAAACGAAAGAATTGATAAATTGCAGGAAAGCTGGGAGTTAGATACGCGCTGGAGAGGGATAACACGTCCATATACAGCTGAAGATGTAATTCGTCTGCGCGGATCGATTGATATTGAACATACGTTAGCGCGCTGCGGTGCAGAGAATCTTTGGAAATCACTTCATACAGAAGATTATATTAATGCACTTGGGGCATTAACAGGAAACCAAGCGATGCAACAAGTGAAGGCTGGATTAAAAGCAATTTATTTAAGCGGTTGGCAAGTAGCGGCAGATGCGAACCTTTCTGGACATATGTATCCTGATCAAAGCTTATACCCAGCGAACAGTGTACCGGCTGTTGTAAAACGAATTAACCAAACACTTCAACGTGCTGATCAAATTCAGCATATGGAAGGTAGCGGTGATACAGATTATTTTGTCCCAATTGTGGCGGATGCTGAAGCTGGATTTGGTGGACAATTAAACGTATTTGAACTAATGAAAGGAATGATTGAAGCGGGTGCATCTGGCGTGCACTTTGAAGACCAATTATCTTCAGAGAAAAAATGCGGGCATTTAGGCGGAAAAGTATTATTACCGACGCAAACAGCGGTGCGTAATTTAATTTCGGCACGTCTTGCTGCGGATGTAATGGGTGTACCAACAATTATTGTCGCAAGAACAGATGCAGATGCGGCAGATTTAATTACGAGTGATATTGATCCGGTTGATCAAGAGTTTATTACAGGGGAAAGAACGCCAGAAGGGTTTTATCGTACGAAAGCAGGTCTTGATCAAGCAACTGCACGTGGTTTAGCGTATGCGCCGTATGCAGATCTCGTTTGGTGTGAAACGTCGGAGCCAAATTTAGAAGATGCAAAACGCTTTGCGGACGCAATTCATAAGAAATATCCAGGGAAGCTACTCGCTTACAACTGTTCCCCTTCATTTAACTGGAAACAAAAATTAGATGAAAAAACGATTGCAAGCTTCCAAAAAGAAATTGCATCGTACGGTTATAAATTCCAGTTCGTAACGCTTGCTGGATTCCATTCATTAAATTACGGTATGTTTGAATTAGCGCGTGGTTATAAAGAGCGCGGCATGGCAGCGTACTCTGAATTACAACAAGCAGAGTTCGCAGCAGAAAAATATGGTTACTCTGCAACGCGCCATCAACGCGAAGTAGGAACAGGATACTTTGATGAAGTAGCACAAGTGATTACAGGTGGTACTTCGTCAACGACTGCTCTAAAAGGATCCACAGAAGAAGAACAGTTTACGAAATAAAGGTAGAAGTAGGTGCCCCCAAAAATATTTTTGGGGCACCTTTCTTATTTATTATTACGTCGCTGACATTGTTAAACTTTGTCGGAAAGTTGATATAATTTTATTTATCGTCGTATTGTGGGACGTTCACTTCTATTTAAAATATCCAATCCAGTATAGTGAATATACCAATAATAGCAGTAGAAAGAAGGAATGCGAATAATGCTAGACAGCCCCATTCAAATAGTTTGTCTTTCCATGTTTCTTCATAATCGTCAATTAGTTCTTCCGCTACTTTTTTCTGCAGTGGTTGTAAAGTATGTTCGGTATATAGTTCTTTAATAATGTCATGATCTCCTTTGAATTTTAAAGCACGTGCAATATGATAAGGATCGTTTCCCATCGATTTTTCAAATTGTAGACATGCCGCGTGCATAACATTTGTTTTCTCTTTTTCAAGATACCAATACCGTCCAGCCATTTCTGGGTATTGTAATGTAAAGTAAATATCACCGAGTTTTTTTCTAAGTGCTAATTCATTCGGATAAGTAGCGATTAATCCGTGTAATCTATCTCTTGCTTTTCCAAGATTGTTATTTTCAATATCTTTTTCAATTCTCTTTAATGTTTTTTTAGGGATTAATTCTGTCATATACTCCTCCTTATTAGAATAGGTGTGGTTATATTTTATAAGAAATAATAAAATTTAGAAATTTTATTTTCAAAAAGGATTGTACATTCTATTTTAAGTATGCTATGATAATACCAGTTGAATAATTAAATTAAGCAATCCATATATTATCAAGTGCCGAAAACAAACGGGGAAAAGTATGTGAGAACTAGTTTATGTTTCGAATTTGATAATGTGTGGATTCTTTTTTTATACATGAAAACTAAATAAAATGTATTTTCTATAGGAGGAAATAATTATGACAGTTACAGGACAAGTAAAATGGTTTAACAACGAAAAAGGCTTCGGTTTCATCGAAGTTCCAGGCGAAAACGATGTATTCGTACATTTCTCTGCAATCGAAACTGAAGGTTTCAAATCTTTAGAAGAAGGCCAAAAAGTTAGCTTCGAAATCGAAGACGGTAACCGTGGACCTCAAGCTAAAAACGTAATCAAACTATAATTTTATAGTTTATGATAGAAAAAAAGGATGGCTTATGCCATCCTTTTTTTTGTTGTTGAGACATACGATATTATATTAGTAATAAAGACAGCCTAAAAAGTACGATTGAAGAAATAAAGACGTACTCGAAAACTTATGAAAATGATAAAGTGACGGTAATTGATTTGAGGAAGTCTCATTCTCAGTATTTAGATCAAGAACCATATATAATCATAGTACAGGTTGAAAGAGATACAGAGAATATTGGAAGAAAATGTGAATATAAGGAAGAAAAAATAGTAGGTTTTTTTGAGGACGAAGAAGAATGAAGGAAATGGTAATCGGTATGTAAAAAGGCTTTCCGTAAAGGAAGGCCTTTTAGTGTTCTTTCACAGCTTTTTTCTTTTCGCGTTTCTTACATTCTGGACATTTAGAATTACGAAAAGGCTTCGCGAAGAACAGTAAAATAAAAAATAAACCGAATATAATACTCGCTGAATTTTTTACGATAACAATGCTACTATTTTTCATTTGAATTGTTGGATGATCTTGCTTTTCTTCCATGAGAGACCTCCGTATATTTGATTTATATTTTAATTATAGCAAAATTAATTGCTGTAATTATATGAAAAGGGGAATGTGTTAAATGTATTACAAATGATATAAATTCGTTTTTCATATATAGAATCCTCTTTTTATATAGGTTATTTATTCGTTATTGATATATTACTATTAATAGATTTATATTATATTTGATTTATTATAAGTATTTGTAAAGAATCGTAGAATGTAAACCATTTCCTTTTCGTAGGTGCTACTATAAAAGGGAAATGAAGAAGGGAAATTAAAACAGCAATCGAAAATTTAAAAAAGAGAGGTGAAAAATCTGTTACTAACAAAAGAGCGAATATAGATAAAAATATTCTTAGCGTGCAAAAACTGCATACTCTAAGGATATACATTTGTCTATATTTTTAGTAGCAGACAGTAGACTATGGAAAGTAAAGTAGAGCGTTATGTCGAAAACTATGTTGTAAGCAAAAATACAATGGCCTTACTTCCTGTTGTTCTAGGAGAAAAGAAAGTTGTTACGCGAATTGTTGAAATGGAAGATTCTTTTTTCGTATTTCAAAAGCCCCTTGATATTATAGAGAGAAGTTGCCGGAAACATGGTTCTAGTTTTTTGGGAAGAAAAGAAGGAACGAAGGAGTTAACTAGTATTACACATAAAGCTCCTATCGCGATCAGTCCGACAGACCAACTTTATTTTTTCCCTACGTATTCTTATTCTCGAAAAGAATGTGCGTGGTTGTCTCATTTTCATATTGAAAGTAATAAAGAGCTAAAGGATGGAAATCTTATTATTAGATTTATAAATGGTTTTGCTGTGAAATTAGAAATATCAAGAAGTAGTTTTGAAAATCAACAAAACCGTACAGCAAAATTGCGAACGGAGTATGAAGACCGTAAGAAAAAACAAGGAAATCCTTGCTTTAAAGAGATTGATAAAAATGAAGAATCTAAATTAACACCAGCATATGAGAAAGTGTATTTTGTGAAGGAAGGCGAAGTGTGAAAGGATGGGGAGCCCCCCATCCTTTTTATTTGTCCGTTTTTATCGGAAAGTCGATATATTCGAAAAATCACCGATGTAATTTCATTTACCGAAAAAATCATCAAAAAATATTGTTCCTTAAATAACCAAACGTATAACAAACGTTGTCGAATATTGAAAGATTATCATAGCGTGATAATGAAGGAATTCTAACGAAGGATATGGAAACTTTAATAAATACATCTCCATATGTCATATCTACCATTTCCTCTTTTATTTAAGCAATGATACAGTAGAGGTAGTAATTAGAGTAAAGGGGTAAAGTGTAGAATGGATTTTCAGACAATCAAAGAATATTTTTCACCAGAAAATATGGATCATATTGTTGAAAGTTATCGTGCGTTCGGACCGCTTCTCGGTATTGGCTTACCGATGATAGAGGCGCTTATTCCGGCATTGCCACTCATTGTGTTTGTGCTGGCAAATGCTGTTGCATTTGGTTTTTGGTTCGGTTTTCTTTATTCATGGCTTGGGTCAGTAATTGGTGCAATGCTTGTATTTTTCATTATTCGCAGCTTTGGACGAAGTCGTTTCTTTTCTTTTGTAAATAAGCATGAGAGAGTGCGGAAAGCGATGGGATGGATTGAAAGAAAAGGGTTTGCGCCAATCTTTGTTATATTTTGTTTTCCGTTCACACCGTCTGCGCTTATAAATGTTGTAGCTGGTTTGTCTCGCATTAGCGTAAAACAGTTTGGACTAGCGTTAGCATTCGGAAAGCTTGTTATGATCTTTATTTTAACTTATATCGGTCATGATTTAGTGTCATTTATTCATAAGCCGGTGAAATCGGTTATTGTTGGCGTTGTTATTTTTATTTTATGGTATGTCGGTAAAAAAATTGAAGTAAAGTTAGAACTGCATTAGGAAAAGTCTTCTTTGAAAAGATAAGCTTCATTATTAAAGGGCGAGGGGAGAAGCGAATGAAGAAAACTTTGAAAAAAGAAGGGCTAGAGTGGATAAGAACAATTTTAATTGGTGTACTATTAGCTGTATTTTTTCGAACGTTTTTCTTTTCAACGTACGTTGTAGAGGGGAAGTCAATGATGCCGACATTGCAAGATGGAAATATGCTCGTTGTGAATAAGGTGAGTTATCAAGTAGGGGACTTGAATCGATTTGATGTCGTCGTTTTTCATGCGAATAAAAAAGAGGACTATGTAAAGCGAATTATCGGTTTACCTGGGGATCATATCGAATATAAGCATGATAAACTATATATAAACGGACAATTCGTGGAGGAACCTTATTTAGAGGCGTATAAGAAAGAGATAAATGGACGGCAATTAACAGGTGATTTTAAATTAGAAGAATTAACGAATGAAAAGTTTGTACCACCTGGTTCTATTTTTGTAGTTGGTGACAACCGCCTTGGTAGCTGGGATAGTAGGTACTTCGGTTTTGTAAAAGCTGATACAGTTGTCGGTAAAGTTGATTTACGATATTGGCCGATTCGAGAGGTACAAACGAATTTTTCAAAAGGCTGATATAATAAAATGAAGTATAAGGAAAAGACAAACAGCTCAGTTTGTCTTTTTTATCGTCCTATAATACAATTGTGATAGCAAACTAACGTTCGTTATGTAAGTGAAAGGTGGGGTTACATGTCACTTCGATTTGTGATTGGTAGAGCTGGAAGTGGAAAAAGTACACTTTGTTTACACGAAGTGCAAGAAGAGTTAAAGCAGCGCCCAAGAGGGAAAACAATATTATATCTTGTGCCAGAACAGATGACATTCCAAACGCAGCAGGCGTTAATTGGGAGCGAAGATGTAAGAGGTTCTATTCGGGCACAAGTTTTTAGTTTTTCGCGATTAGCCTGGAAGGTGCTGCAAGAAGTTGGTGGAGCGAGTCGTCTTCATATTGATGAAGCTGGTGTACATATGTTGCTTCGTAAAATTGTAGAATCTCGTAAAGATGGACTATCTGTGTTTCAAAAAGCAGCGGAGCAAAACGGCTTCTTTGAACATCTTGGTAGTATGATTGCGGAGTTTAAACGTTACAATGTGACGCCGTCTAACGTATATGAAATGTGGCAACAATTAGACACGCATAGCAGTAGTGCAGAGCAAAAGTTACTAGCGAATAAAGTGTATGATTTACAGTTACTATATGATGATTTTGAACGTGCTTTAATCGGAAAGTATTTAGATTCAGAAGACTACTTACAATTATTAATTGAGAAGCTTTCAGACTCTGAGTATGTAAAAGGCGCGGAAATTTATATAGATGGATTCCATTCATTTTCTCCTCAAGAGCTAGAAATCGTTAGAGGGCTAATGAGATTAGGAACTAGAATAACAATAACATTAACGATAGATGAAAAAATGTTAGCGCAGCCAGTGAATGAACTAGATTTATTTTATGAAACGACGTTAACGTATGAAAGAATAAAACAAGTGGCGCGTGAAGAGAAAATAGAAGTTGAAAAAACAATTTCACTTATGGAACAGCCGCGTTTTCATTCGCAAGCATTAGCACATTTAGAAATGCATTACGAAGCGCGTCCAAATGAAAAGTTTCACGGTGAAGCGAGTGTGACAATTAGTACAGCAGCTAATTTACGAGCTGAAGTAGAAGGTGTTGCTCGTGAAATTCGAAGACTTGTGGCGACTGAAGACTATCGTTACCGAGATATCGCAGTACTTCTTCGTAACGGAGAAAGTTATTATGATGTAATGCGAACGTTATTTACGGATTATAATATCCCGCATTTCATCGATGAAAAACGCCCGATGTCACATCATCCGCTAGTAGAATGTATTCGTTCGGCTTTAGAGATTATTAGCGGGAATTGGCGTTATGATGCAGTGTTCCGCTGTGTGAAAACAGAACTTTTATATCCACTAGACGTAAGAAAAGAAGCGATGCGCGAAGAGATGGATGAGTTCGAAAACTACTGTTTAGCGTACGGTGTACAAGGGAAGAGATGGACTTCTGAAGATCCGTGGATGTATCGTCGTTATCGTTCTCTTGATGATACGAGCGAAATGATAACAGACAGTGAGCATGAAATGGAAGAGAAAATAAATCGACTTCGCGACGTTGTAAGGACGCCAGTTATTCGTATGCAAAAAAGACTGAAGCGTGCTGGAACAGTTATGCAAATGTGCAAAGCGGTATATTTATTTTTAGAGGAGCTTGACGTTCCGAAAAAACTAGAAGCATTACGTATTCGTGCAGAAGAAAGCGGAGATTTCTTATTTGCGACAGACCATGAGCAAGTATGGGAAGAAGTGATGAGCCTTCTTGATACGTTCGTTGAGATGCTTGGCGAAGAGAAGATGTCCTTGTCTATGTTTACTGATGTAATGACGACAGGTCTTGAGGCACTTCAATTTGCGAACATTCCGCCGTCACTAGATCAAGTGTTAGTTGCTAATATTGATCATTCTAGATTATCAGATGTTAAAGCGACGTTCATTATTGGAGTAAATGAAGGAGTGATTCCAGCAGCGCCTATGGATGAAGGTATGCTTTCTGATGAGGAAAGAAATGTTCTCACCGCTGCAGGTATCGAATTAGCACCAACGACGAGACAAACTTTATTAGAAGAACAGTTCGTTATGTATCAAATGGTGACGAGAGCATCTGAGAAGTTATACATTTCCTGTCCGCTTGCAGATGAAGAAGGAAAGACGTTACTTGCTTCTAGTTTTATTAAGAAAATAAAAAGAATGTTCCCTAATGTGAAAGAATCGTTTATTACGAATGATGTAAATGACTTATCGCGTTCGGAACAAATCTCATACGTAGCAACGCCAGAAGTAACGTTGTCTTATGTCATGCAGCAACTGCAGACGTGGAAGCGATACGGATTTGAAGGCAATTTAGACTTTTGGTGGGACGTATATAACTTCTACGTTACTTCAGATGAATGGAAGCAAAAAAGTAGCCGTGTGTTATCGAGTTTATTCTACCGAAATCGTGCACAGAAACTAAGTACAGATGTAAGTAGGGATTTATATGGAGATACAATTAAGGGAAGCGTTTCTCGTATGGAACTATTTAATCGCTGTGCGTACGCTCATTTTGCTCAGCACGGTTTATCGCTAAGAGAGCGTGATATTTTCAAACTTGATGCGCCAGATATCGGTGAGTTATTCCATGCAGCGCTGAAGAGAATTGCAGACAAGCTATTACGTGAAAATCGTACTTGGGCGGATTTATCAATAAAAGAGTGTGAGCACCTTTCTGCTTTAGTAATAGAAGAAATTGCACCGTTATTACAAAGACAAATTTTATTAAGTTCGAACCGTCATTTCTATTTAAAACAAAAACTACAACAAATCATTTTTCGTACGTCACTTATTCTTCGTGAACATGCGAAGTCGAGTGGCTTTGTACCAGTTGATTTAGAAGTACCGTTCGGTATGGGCGGGACTGGATCGCTTCCGCCAATGGAATTTGCGTTGCCAAATGGTGTGAAGATGGAAGTAGTTGGCCGTATTGACCGTGTTGATAAGGCGGAAGATGAGAGTGGTACGTTCCTTCGTATTATTGATTATAAATCAAGTTCGAAAGCGTTAGATTTAACAGAAGTGTATTACGGACTCGCACTTCAAATGTTAACGTATTTAGATGTTGTTACTTCAAATGCACATACGTGGATGAAAAAGGGCAGTACTGCATCACCGGCGGGTGTATTGTATTTCCATATTCATAACCCGATTGTTGAGATGAAAGGCGATGCATCTGAAGAAGAAATTGAGAAAGAAATTTTAAAGAAATTTAAAATGAAAGGGCTCGTACTGGGAGATGCTGACGTTGTGCGTTTAATGGATAATAAACTTTCAACAGGAAGCTCTGATATTATTTCTGCTGGTCTGAAAAAAGATGGTAGTTTCAGTGCGCGTTCTAGCATTGCAAGTGAACAAGAGTTTAACGTACTTCAAAAATATGTACACCACTCGTTTGAAAATATCGGAAAAGATATTACAGAAGGTGTTATCGATATTGCTCCTTACAAAAAGGGGAATAAAGCGGCATGTACGTTCTGTAACTTTAAATCAGTTTGTCAGTTTGATGAATCACTTGAAGATAACCAATTCCGTACGTTAAAAGATATGAAAGATAGCGAAGCAATGGAGAAAATTAGAGAGGAGGTTGGCGGAGAATGATAGAAAATTGGCCTCAGAAACCAGAAGGTAGTCAATGGACAGATGACCAGTGGAAAGCGGTTGTAGCGAACGGACGTGATATTTTAGTCGCAGCAGCAGCTGGATCAGGGAAAACAGCAGTATTAGTTGAACGTATTATTAAAAAGATTATAAGTGAGGAAAATCCAGTCGATGTCGACCGCCTGCTCGTTGTAACATTTACGAATGCAGCGGCGCAAGAAATGAAAAATCGAATTGGGGAAGCGTTAGAAAAAGTATTAATTGATGGGCCAGGTTCACAGCATATAAGAAAACAGCTTAGCTTATTAAATAAAGCTTCCATTTCTACAATTCATTCATTTTGTTTACAAGTTATTAGAGGGTATTATTACATGCTTGATGTCGATCCTCGTTTTCGTATTGCGAACCAAACAGAAAATGAGTTATTAAAAGAAGAAGTGCTAGATGACATATTAGAAGAAGAGTATGGAATCGAAGATAATAGTATTTTCTTTGAATTAGTTGATCGTTATACGAGTGACCGTAGTGACGATGACTTACAACGAATGATTTTAGCGCTTCATACAGAATCAAGAGCGCATCCAAATCCGGAGAAGTGGCTTGATAAATTAGTAGAAGCATACGACGTTGAAGGAAAGACGATTGAAGATTTAGTGTATGCTTCTTACTTATTAGAAGATGTGAAATTTCAGCTTGAAACAGCGGAAGAGCATATTCGTAAAGCGACTGAACTCGCAATGCTTCCTGATGGTCCAGCGCCTCGCGTTGAAACTTTACAAGCGGATTTAGCTTTACTTGGAACGTTATCCTCAGCAGCTCGTGGATCGTGGACAAGCGTTTATGAAGCGATGCAAAATGTATCGTGGCAAACGCTAAAGCGTATTAAAAAAAGTGATTATAACGAAGATGTTGTAAAACAGGTGGATTCTCTTCGTAATAAAGCGAAAGATGAAGTAAAGAAATTACAAGAAGAGCTATTTAGCCGCAGACCTGAAAGTTTCTTACGAGATTTTCAAGATATGCATCCTGTATTAGAAAAACTCGTGAAGCTTGTAAAAGTATTTACAGATCGTTTCCAAGCCATTAAGCGAGATAAAGGAATGGTCGATTTCACAGATTTAGAGCATTTCTGCTTGCAAATTTTAAGTGAGCAAAGTGAAGACGGTGAAATGAAGCCGTCAGCAGTAGCACTTCAATATCGTAATAAATTTGCTGAAGTACTAGTCGATGAATATCAAGATACGAACTTCGTACAGGAATCAATTATTAAATTCGTAACGAAAGATTCTGAGAGTGAGGGAAACTTGTTCATGGTTGGTGACGTAAAACAGTCAATCTATCGTTTCCGACTAGCAGAGCCTGGTTTATTCTTAGGAAAATATAAACGTTTCACACAAGAAGGATTAGACGGCGGAATGAAGATTGACTTAGCGAAAAACTTCCGTAGCCGTCATGAAGTGCTAGCAGGTACGAACTTTATTTTCAAACAAATTATGGGCGAAGAAGTTGGGGAAATCGATTACGACGCTGACGCTGAATTAAAGCTAGGTGCTAGCTATCCAGAAGGTGAAGATGTAGCGGCTGAACTATTATGCATTCAGCAAACGGAAGAAGAAGTAATAGATGGTGAAGAAGGTGCAGAAGTAGAAAAAGCGCAGCTTGAAGCTCGTCTTATGGCGCAGCGTATTAAAGCAATGGTCGATTCAGGTTATGAAGTGTATGATCGTAAAACTGATAGTATGCGCCAAGTACAATACCGTGATTTCGTTATTTTACTTCGCTCCATGCCGTGGGCGCCGCAAATTATGGAAGAGTTAAAATTACAAGGAATTCCGGTATATGCTGACCTTGCGACTGGTTACTTTGAAGCGACAGAAGTAAATATTATGATGAACGTATTCCGCGTTATTGATAATCCGGTGCAAGATATTCCGCTTGCAGCTGTACTTCGTTCACCGATCGTTGGACTAAATGATGAAGAACTTGCGACACTTCGTGCTCACGGAAAGAAAGGCTCGTTTTATGAAGTAATGAGCTCATTCTTAAAAGGAGCGCCGCTTGAAGAAGAACAAGAACTGCATGATAAATTAGAGTGGTTTTATAACTTACTGCAAGGGTGGCGTGAATTTGCGCGTCAACAATCACTTTCTGATTTAATTTGGAAAGTGTACGGTGAGACAGGCTATTACGACTTTGTCGGCGGTTTACCAGCCGGAAAGCAAAGGCAGGCAAACTTACGCGTACTATATGACCGCGCAAGACAATATGAAGCAACATCGTTTAGAGGATTATTCCGCTTCTTACGCTTTATTGAGCGTATTTTAGAACGCGGAGATGATATGGGAACGGCGAGAGCTCTTGGAGAACAAGAAGATGTTGTTCGCATTATGACGATTCATAAAAGTAAAGGGCTAGAGTTCCCAGTCGTATTTGTAGCTGGACTTGGTCGCCGTTTTAATACACAAGATTTAATGAAGCGCTTCTTGCTTCATAAAGATTTCGGTTTCGGTTCACAATTTATCGATCCTCGTAAACGAATTAAATATACGACATTATCGCAACTAGCGATTAAGCGTAAAATGAAGATGGAATTAATTGCGGAGGAAATGCGCGTACTATACGTAGCTTTAACGCGTGCAAAAGAGAAGTTAATTTTAATTGGAACGGTTAAAGATGCAAATAAAGAAATGGAAAAATGGCTCGATGCAAGAGAGCATAGTGAATGGTTATTACCAGACCATATTCGTGCCGGAGCGTCTTGCTACTTAGACTGGATTGCACCTTCATTATATAGACACCGTGATAGTGAAATGCTTCTTGAATTAGGACAAGGAAATATTCCAGGCGAAATTTATGAATATAGTGCTAGCTGGAAAGTAGAAGTTGTTGAAGGAAAAGATCTACTTGCACCAGAACCGGTTCAAGAAGAGAAACAAGAGTTATTAGAAGCGCTTCGCGATAAAAAGGCTGTTCCGTTAGAAAGTGAACGGAAAGAAGAAGTGTACGACAGATTAATGTGGGAATACGGGTATGAGGACGCAACATCTCACCGTGCGAAACAATCTGTTACAGAAATAAAGAGAAATTATCAATCTGAAGAAGGTAGCGATAACGCCTTTATTAAAAAACTTCGTGCACCAATTAAAACACGTCCGCGCTTTATGGAGAAAAAAGGGCTAACATACGCAGAGCGAGGGACAGCAGTCCATGCCGTTATGCAGCATGTAGATTTGAAGAAACCAATTACGATTGAAGTTCTTCAAGAACAAATTGCAAGAATGGTAAATAAAGAGCTATTAACATTTGAACAAGCTGAAGAAATAGCGATTGAAAAAGTAATTTCATTCTTTGACAGTGACTTAGGTAAAAGGGTATTAGCAGCGAAAAGTGTTGAGCGCGAAGTGCCATTTACGATGATGCTTTCAGCAAAAGAGGCGTATCAAGATTGGCAAGGTAAGAGCGACGAAACAATACTTGTCCAAGGGGTTATCGACTGCATGATCGAAGAGGAAGACGGAATTACTTTAATCGACTTTAAAACAGATACGATTGAAGGGAAGTTCCCAGGCGGATTTGATCAAGCGAAACCAACTTTAGAAGACCGATACAAAGTACAGCTTTCACTATATGCAAAAGCACTCGAGAAAAGCTTAAAACATCCTGTGAAAGAGAAATGTTTATATTTCTTTGATGGGAATCATGTTGTAAATATTGAGGAATAGAGCTTAGAGAGGGGTTATGGATTATTGCGACGTTAAGAACTTGTGATCAAGGACACGAGTACTACAAAAGTAGCGATTGTCCAACTTGCCCAACCTGTGAGAAAGAGAGAAAGCCAAAAGAAGGCTTTCTTTCTCTTCTTTCAGCACCAGCAAGGCGAGCGTTAGAACATTATGGAATTCATACTTTAGAAGAACTTTCAAAGTATAGTGAAAAAGAAATTTTGAAACTGCACGGTATAGGACCGGCATCTTTACCTAAATTGAGAACGGCTTTAGAAGATAAGGGATTATCATTTAAATAAAGAAAAACTAATCATTAGTGGGGAGTAGTATCTTCACTAATGATTAGTTTATATAATCGGTATTAATCAGCTCGATAAAGGCGTATAACGAAATCTCATTTTGAAAATCGTAAATCGATGGACGAAACGATTTAAAAGATGGATTTATGAAGTGTAGAGAACTTGATAAAGAATATAAGCGAATTGATTATAATATTAAGGAAGGAAGTGCAACACTATGGATTTTGAAACAGTAATGCAAGAGCTGGAAACTCTCGGTAAGGAACGAACTAAAAAAATATACATATCTAATGGTGCAAAGGATCCACTTTTTGGCGTAGCTACAGGTGCTATGAAACCAATCGCAAAGAAAATAAAAATAAATCAAAGTTTAGCTGAAGAGCTGTATGCCACAGGTAACTACGATGCAATGTACTTTGCAGGCATTATTGCAGACCCAAAAACTATGAATGAATCGGATTTTAATCGTTGGATGGATGGGGCGTACTTTTATATGCTGTCCGATTATGTGGTGGCAGTAACTTTATCAGAATCAGATTTTGCACAAGGCGTTGCTGATAAATGGATTGAAAGTGGTGACGAACTAAGAATGTCAGCGGGCTGGAGTTGCTACTGCTGGCTTTTAGGGAATCGAAAAGACAATGAATTTTCCGAAAGTAAGATTGCCAATATGCTAGAAGTTGTGAAAAATACAATTCACGATTCGCCAGAACGAACGAAATCCGCTATGAATAATTTTCTAAACACTGTGGGGATTTCATATGTGCCGCTACATGAAAAGGCAGTTGAAACCGCAAAGGAAGTAGGCATAGTAGAACTAAAACGAGACAAGAAAAAAAGCAGTTTTCTAAATGCTTACGAAAGTATTCATAAAGAACTTGATAGAGGAAGACTCGGGTTCAAACGTAAATATGTAAGATGTTAAAAACAGCTTATTATCAGGGTGTGGATTCAAGAAGGATTGAAACTCTTTTTATAGCAACAGCCTTAGCTCTATATTGTATAGAGCTAAGGCTGTTTTTTTACGCTGTTCCAATCTGGTCTTGGTCTGCAACGTCCGAATCGAATGTATTTGTTGCGCTAACGCCGCTAAAAGTGTTGACGACAAATCCGACATTGGAAGCCCCAGATCCGTTATAAGCTTTCGTATTTTCTTTCGGAGACACGTTATAAAAATCTCCTAAGTTGAAAGAGCCGTTACTGTTTTGAACGACAAGATTTCCTACAACCGAAGGCATACCATCCACCTACTTTACTAAGCTTTTTAATTACTATATGAATTATTTAGAGGAAGGTTCATCAGTAATAAATTGGCGGATTTGCATAATACGAGAGTTATTAAAAGCATAATCAATATTTCCAATTTGAAAGCAACCAGAACTTAAAAGTGTCCGCACTTCAACGTTGTTTACTTCAATAAAAGGACACTCATTTATAATATTTACTTTTACATCTGTGGTTCGCTTTGGAATAGTAATGTGTTCATCTGTGAAAATTTCAAAAGCATCTAAGCGACCTTCTCCTTTTAAATAACAAGGAATTTCCCGATGAACCAAAAGCGCCCTGCTTTTTAATTCCATTTGATTTGCATCACCAACTTGAAATACTGCAGCAATCCCCAAAGAAATAATAGAAACATTTTGGACAACTGAAACATGA
Organism: Bacillus sp. MYb209; assembly: GCF_002975175.1. GTDB lineage: Bacteria > Bacillota > Bacilli > Bacillales > Bacillaceae_G > Bacillus_A. The sequence continues at coordinate 618,461 of NZ_PCNZ01000001.1, read as the reverse complement.
TGTAACATAATTTTGAGTCTCCTCAACCTGGAGTCGTAGGGACAGCTGTTACTAATGGTACAAATGGCCCCTCTGTAACGGATTCGAATGGCGTATCAAGAATAGAAGAAAGGATGAGAAGGTTAGCATCTCCAATTAAAAATAATGCGGAAGAAGAAACCCCGTTCATTTTAATCTGCCCTACTTTTAACTCGCGGTTCACAACATTTAAATTCATACATACTTACTCCTTTCGGAAATTGCCTGGTATGTGTTGAATAAAGGAAAGAAAGGCTTTGTCAATGTCTTGTTTCATTGCTTGAATAATGACGTCTCGTAAATAATCGGGATCTGTGGAAATACCCTCATACGATTGAACTTGTGATAAATAATACGGAAGTCTATGTTCCATCTGTTTTTTTATGTCATCCACCATCATTTGTCGATACATCTCATCAAGCGGCGTCCTCTCTTCTTGTTCAAAATGAAGAATTCGACTATATGCTTCTTCATCTAAATAGCGATGCATTTCTTGAAGGATACCTTGATAAAAGTCTGGATTTGTTTCTGTTTCAGGATTTACTTTTAATGTTTCTGTATCCACTTGAAAATCTTCAATTTGCTGCCCCTTTGATGAAAATGGATTCAAGCCAATATTTAAAGTGCCATTTAAATTTTCTACTTTTAATTGATCGAATTTATATTCCACTTTTCCTATAGAAGAGGAGGGACGACTTTTTAACTCATTAAGCTCTTCTTGTAGTAGGCGAACTTGTTCTTCAAGATTTAGAATAGTTTGCTGCTGTATTTGGAGAGCTTGCTGAAGTTGGTGTAGGTAAGTGTATATATCTTGATTCATTTTGTGAAACCTCCTTTTCAATAGGGAGGGTACATTAATGCTATATATTTATGATAAGGATGGTCTAAGAAGAACTAGTTGAAGGTTTAATAGAAATAATTTGTCCTTTCGCATGTAAAGGGCGAAGAGGTTCTGTAAATCCGCCAGAATTTGAGAATTTAGAAAGAGCCTTAATACTACCTGCAGTTCCAATTTGAAAAACGGAAGAGGTCGTAATGCTATCGATTTTAATGCTGTTAATGATGATACTTTGGTTCACATAAAAATTCAATGCAATCGCCTCCTTTAGTTCGAACCGATTATTGCTTGATCAATTACATCTGAATCATTGACAGTCGTTGAGCTTTGATAATTGTAGACAGAGATGTTATCCCCAACATTAAATGAACCGGCTCCGGCAAAAGCGCGTGAATAACTAATAGGCCTAATCGCAAATACATCTCCAATATGAAAAATACCACTCGATCCAATATTAACGATACGAATATGTCCGACCATAGCTGGCATACAAAACACCTTTCGTTTTTAAAATTTTCTTTTCTACTATTGTATGGGCGTTTTCAATAAAATGTGTATTTTTTTGAAATAAAAGAAACACATACGTTATTGCGTATGTGTTTCGAACATTTGAGTGTGTGTGCAATCTGAGTGTATAGGCCAAACAACATTTAAGAGCCTGTCCAATTCCTGGCTACAATCCACTGTTTTTTGAGAAGTCATTCCGTAGCGTTCAGCAAAATAGATCATTTTTTCGCGTTTTTTTTCGATAGCTTGCTCAAACATTGAAATCGGCTCCATCTCTCAATAAATTTTATGTATATATGTAGTACATATTATACAAAAATTCCATAAAAAAGAAACATCTTCGCTAAAAAAAGTATAATTTCTACATTTTATGTCAAATAACGAATGAGGAACGAATATAAGGAGGGAGGAATATTGTAAAAATTAGCGTGCGGGAGAAGGTTTTTTTCTGAAGGATGCGAATACAATTAAAGGGTATGAGTTTTAGGATGGAGAGTGGAAATATTGCGTTTTGTAACGGCGAAGAAAGAAGAGAAGGTATTTGTTGGTATTGTTGATGAAGAGGAAGAAAAGGTACTACATTTAAGAGAAGCGCAAAGACAAAAAGGTGAAAAGGTTACAATCCCAATTACAATGTTAGAGTGTATTGAAAGAGGAAGTGAATGCCTCGCGAAAGTGTGTGATATTGTAAATTGGGCGAAGGAAAACGGGGAAACGGCATATTATCCATTAACAGAAGTGAAAATATTAGCACCGATTCCGAGGCCGAGAAAAAATATTCTTTGTGTGGGAAAAAACTATCGTGAGCATGCGTTAGAAATGGGCGGAGTAGAGTCTATCCCTGAAAATATAATGATTTTTACAAAGGCGCCAACAACAGTGATCGGAATTGATGAGCAAATTAATGGTCACCCTCACGCAACGAATGAACTTGATTACGAAGGTGAACTAGCAATCGTTATTGGTAAGCGAGGGAAACAAATAAAAATAGAAAAAGCTCTTGATCATGTTTTTGGATATACAGTTATAAATGATGTAACTGCTCGGGATATTCAAAGGAAACATAAACAATTTTTCCTAGGGAAAAGTTTCGATACATTTTGTCCGATGGGACCGTATTTAATTCATAAATCGATGGTTAGAACGCCGAATGCATTACACATTGAAACAGTGGTAAATGGAGAAGTAAGGCAAACTTCAAATACGAGAGAAATGATTTTTTCAGTAGAAGAAATTATTTCAACTATAAGTAAAGGCATGACATTAGAACCAGGAGATATCATTGCAACAGGGACACCAGCTGGTGTTGGTAAAGGTTTTACACCACCGAAGTTTTTGCATGCTGGTGATGAAGTTGTTGTTACAGTAGAGGGAATTGGTACGCTAAGAAATATAGTGAAATGAAAAAAGAGCTATCTTGTGAAAAGATAGCTCTTTTCTATGGGCGTGGATTAACGGAGTAATCTATAATGGCGAAAATATACAATCCGATTAATGCTAAAGTGCAAATTCCAATTAGCATAACTGCAAGTGAGCTTCTCTTACGGCCAAAACCGATAATTGTAAGGAAAACAGCAGTCCAAAATGATGTTTTAAGTAGTGTGAATGTATTAGGAGTTGAATAATGACTGAGTAAAGTTGTAGATAATATGAAGCCGATGAATGCAATAGAAATAAAAATTGTAGCTAAATAGTTAATGTGTTTACCGTATTTCAACAGCATACAGTTACCCTCCTTTCACAAAAAACAGAATATTCAATTTTATTTTACGGTAAACTACTAAAAAAAGAAAGAGGTTGTCCTATATTTTAGGACAACCTCACTATGATTAAGATAGTACAGCTTTAATTTTTTGGAATGCCCACTCTAAATCTTCTTCAGAGATTACTAGAGGTGGTGCAATGCGAATTACGTTTTCGTGTGTTTCTTTACATAATAGCCCAGCTGCTTTTAGTTGTTCACAGTAAGGACGAGCTGGCTCGTTTAATTCGATGCCGATGAATAAACCTTTACCGCGAATGTCAGTAATCATTGGGTTATCAATTTCTTTTAATTGTCCAACTAGTTTTTCTCCTAATTGAAGAGAACGCTCTGTTAATTTTTCTTCTTCTAATACTTCAAGAGCTGCGATAGAAACAGCACATGCAAGTGGGTTACCACCGAATGTAGAACCGTGAGAACCTGGCTCGAATACGCCTAAAATGTCGCGGTTTGCTGCAACACAAGAGATTGGGAATACGCCGCCGCCAAGTGCTTTACCAAGTATGTACATGTCAGGAGTTACATTGTCCCAGTCGCAAGCAAATACTTTACCAGTACGGCCTAAGCCTGTTTGGATTTCATCTGCTACGAATAAAACGTTTTCTTTTTTACATACTTCAAAAGCTTCTTGTAAGAAACCAGCTGGTGGAATGTTAATTCCTGCTTCACCTTGGATTGGCTCTAAAATGAATGCAGCTGTATTTGGTGTAATCGCAGCTTTTAACGCTTCTAAATCACCGTAAGGAATTACAATAATGCCAGGAAGCATTGGACCGAAGCCGCGCTTGTACTCTTCGTTTGATGACATAGAAACAGCACCCATTGTACGTCCGTGGAAGTTATCTTCACAAACGATGATTTCTGCACGGTTTGCCTCTACCTTTTTCACATCGTAAGCCCAGCGACGAGCTGTTTTAATTGCAGTTTCAACAGCCTCTGCACCTGTATTCATAGGAAGTACCATATTTTTATTTGTTAGTTTCGCAACTTTTTCGTACCAAGGACCTAATTGATCACTATGGAAAGCACGAGAAGTTAACGTAACTCGATTAGCTTGGTCAATTAAAGCGTTAATGATTTTTGGATGACGATGACCTTGGTTTACTGCAGAATATGCACTTAGTAAGTCCATATAGCGGTTTCCTTCAGGATCTTCTACCCAAACGCCTTCTGCTTTAGAAATAACGATTGGAAGTGGATGGTAGTTATTTGCCCCGTATGTGTCTGTAAGTTCGATAATATCCTTAGTTTGAATCATGATTGTTCCCCCTTTTGTTATTACAAGAAGTTTGTAAATACTCTAAATATTATAGCATTTAAATATAAAAAAGCGAAACATTTCCTGAAAATAAATGAACATGTTATCATATAGAGTGAAAAAGTGTGAAAAGAGGAGGCAGGGATACGATGGTACATATGCATATTACAGCATGGGCGTTAGGGTTAATTTTATTCTTCGTTGCGTATTCACTTTATTCAGCAGGAAGAAAAGGTAAAGGTGTACATATGGGGCTTCGCCTTATGTACATTATCATTATTGTGACAGGTGTTATGTTGTACATGAGTATTGTGAAGACAGCAACAGGTAGCATGCACATGTGGTACGGCATGAAAATGCTAGCTGGTATTTTAGTTATCGGTGGAATGGAAATGGTTCTTGTAAAAATGAGCAAAAACAAGGCAACAGGGGCATTTTGGGGATTATTTGTTATCGCGCTAGTAGCGGTATTTTATCTTGGTTTGAAATTACCAATTGGCTGGCAAGTATTTTAATTGAAAATAAAACCACCTTATAGTCTCAAATATTTGAGAGATAAGGTGGTTTTTTTATTTTATCCCGCTATTTGTGGGCAGTAAAACTCCCACCTCAAAATTCGGCTGGAGCAAAGAAGTTAGGTGGGGGCCTGCTGCCCGTAAACGCCCGATTGGTGAGGGCTAATAATCAGTGGGGATGAACAAAACCCCCGCTGATTAAAGTTTCACTTTATGTCGCATCGAGATGCAGCTCTTCTCCGTTTACTTTCGTAAATCGCAAAATATTTTTATTAGAGGAAGAGTGGCGTACGAAATGATGCTGCAATGTACAAATCATTTCTTCGTTATCGAACAAAAGAATATTTACTCCTTCGCCTGCTTCATCTTTCGGTAAGAATGATAAATAATTATGACAATACATGCAATCGTATAAAGAGTAATGAAGTGATTGCAATGATTCGGTTAATAATGTAAAGACAGAGTCAGGTAACTCCTCAAGCCATTCATTATAGCTAAGAAGTAATTTTTTTCGAATTCGTATCATTTCCCCGTTTTGGAGAGAATGTTGTTCATTTGCAATTTGCAATATGTTTTGTTCATAAAAACGAGCTGGTAGCCAATTGTTGTTATATAAAATTTCAAAACCATCTTCGGCAATATCTTCTAATAGAAAAGCCTCATCATTTTCATCATCAAAGAATATCCACTCGTTGTTTATATATTCCACATTACCGATTGAATGAGCACGCGGTTGGTTATACAAAATATGTTTGCGTTGTACCATAGTTCATTTCTCCTTTTATAGAAGTAGTTATTCTTGTTATGGACAGTTCGTACGTTCTTTATAACTAGACACACCTAAAGATAGATGGGCATACAATAAAACACGCTTTACACTGTGAAACTGCTATTCCATATATGGATAGTTAGTTATCGTCAAGTTTGTTGTTTTTATGTATCCGCACTCATAGGGTGGGGATTACTGCACGTTCAGAAACAGATATTAGATTAGGAAGGATGATTTTTATGTGCGGGATTACAGGATGGGTGGATTATAAGCGCTCATTAGAAGGGGAAAGGGACATCGTGACGAAGATGGCGGAAACGCTAGCGAAACGCGGTCCAGATGATAATAAAGTTTGGATTAAAGGGAACGTTGCATTTGGGCATAAACGGTTAATCGTTGTAGATCCTGAAGGTGGTAAACAACCCATGACTTGTTTGAAAGATGAAACTAGTTATGCGATTTGCTATAACGGAGAGCTCTACAATACAGAAGATATTCGCAAAGAGTTATTAAGAAGAGGATATACATTTAAAGGACATTCTGATACAGAAGTACTATTGGCCTCTTATATTGAATGGAAAGAAGAATGTGTCGATCATTTAAACGGTATATATGCGTTTGCAGTATGGGATGAGAAAAATGAACGAGTCTTTATTGCCAGAGATCGATTAGGTGTGAAGCCACTATTTTATAAATATGATAGCGGACGATTATTATTTGGTTCAGAGTTAAAAGCGATACTAGCGCATCCAGATGTGAAGGCGGAAGTAACGTTAGAAGGGTTGTCAGAAATATTCGGCCTCGGACCATCTAGAACGCCTGGTCACGGTATATATGCTGGTATTCAAGAACTGCGCCCGGGTCATGCAATGACGTTCTCAAAAGACGGTTTATGCATATGGAGATATTGGAATGTGGAAAGTAAAAAACATGAAGATTCATTTGAAGAAACAGTAGAAAAAACTCGTTTTTTATTACAAGATGCGATTACGAGACAATTAGTTTCTGACGTACCACTATGCACTTTTTTATCAGGCGGTGTAGATTCAAGTGCTATAACAGCAATAGCTGCAAAAGAGTATGAAAGATCAGGAAAAGGGCAATTACACACGTATTCTATTGATTATGAAGATAACGACAAATACTTTAAAGCGAATGCATTTCAGCCAAATTCAGATGCACCATTTATTAACTTAATGACGGAGACGTTTCAAACAATCCACCATCGCTGTGTCATTTCAAATGAACAACTAGCACAGTATTTAACAGAAGCAGTACTCGTTCGTGATTTGCCTGGTATGGCAGATATTGATTCGTCCTTATTATGGTTTTGTCGTGAAATAAAACAAGATTTTGTCGTCGGTTTATCTGGAGAATGTGCAGATGAAATATTCGGTGGTTATCCGTGGTTTTATAGAGAAGATGATTTACAATCAAGTGCATTTCCGTGGATGCGTTCTACAGAAGCGCGTGAACAACTTCTAAAGAAAGAATGGAGAAATAAATTAAATTTACAACAATATGTACAGCGCCGCTATGAAGAATCCATTCAAGAAGTCCCTATTTTAGAGGGAGAAAGCCCATTAGAAGCGAAGAGACGACAATTATTTTATTTAAACATGGTATGGTTTATGACAACATTATTAGATAGAAAAGACCGTATGAGTATGGGGGCAAGCTTAGAAGTGCGCGTTCCATTTGCGGACCACCGACTTGTCGAATATGCGTGGAATATTCCTTGGGAAATGAAAATGTATAAAAACCGCGAAAAAGGTCTATTGCGTAAAGCGTTAGAAGGTTTACTTCCAAATGATATATTGTATAGAAAGAAAAGCCCGTATCCGAAAACGCATAATCCGCACTATACGAAAGCAGTCACAGTATGGCTCCAAGATTTATTAACGGATAAAGGCTCCATTTTGCATGAATTGTTCGATAAAGAGCAATTGGGCGGATTGATCGAGTCTGGCGGCAGTGCATTTCAAAAACCTTGGTTTGGGCAATTAATGACTGGGCCGCAACTTTTAGCTCATTTAGCACAAATTCATGTTTGGTTTAAAGAGTATGGAGTGAATATAAAAGAATAGGGAAAAGGGCGGCTTACAGATTGGTGTGAGCCGCTTTTCCTATGATGGTAATTAATATTAAAGGAATTGTTAAATTAAATTAAAAATCATATTATAAATAATGTTTATTTAGAATTATTATTTTGACGAACTCATTATTACTTGTTATAATTGGAAACGAATGTTCTTGAAAAAGATTCTCATTTCCAGAATTGAGATGTTATATAGATGACGAAGAAGAAAATAGGTTTGCTTGTGATGGCGTATGGAACGCCAGAGTTATTAGAGGATGTATACTCACATTCGTCACGGGCGTAAGGCGTCTGAAGAAGCGCTCCAAGATTTAATCGGACGGTATAAAGCAATTGGTGGAATTTCATCAATTGCGAAAATAACGAAAGAGCAGGCGCATAAATTAACAGATTCAATGAATAAAATGTTTACAGAGTATGAATTTGTTTGTTACTTAGGTTTAAAGCACATTGCCCCATTTAGAAGTTTTATATGACAACGATTATGAATGTAAAGTTGTAACTGATGAATTAAATACCGCATATTGTAGACTAAATATGCCCAATTCAAAATCTGTATTTATTGATTGTTTAGCTGAAATTGTTTCCAAAAAAATGAAGGAAATAGTTGACAAGGATTTATTTTTGAATAATAATTAGTTTATAATAATTTTAAATAAATAATAATTACTACGAAAGAAAGAGGAGGATCCCCTTGATGAATCCAAAGAATCGCTTAACAACAAACCAAGGCGCTCCAGTTGGAGATAACCAAAACTCTCGTACAGCTGGTCGCCGTGGACCGGTATTGTTAGAAGACTATCATTTAGTAGAAAAACTTGCTCACTTTGATCGTGAACGTATTCCAGAGCGTGTTGTGCATGCACGTGGTGCAGGTGCTCACGGTGTATTCGTAACGAAAAACAGCATGAAGCAATATACGAAAGCAGCGTTTTTACAAAATGAAGGAACGGAAACACCTGTATTCGTTCGTTTTTCAACGGTTATTCATGGTCAAGGTTCTCCAGAGACAGCTCGTGATCCGCGCGGGTTCGCTGTTAAATTTTATACAGAAGAAGGAAACTACGATATCGTAGGTAACCATTTACCTGTTTTCTTCATTCGTGACGCAATTAAATTCCCAGACATGGTGCATTCTTTAAAACCAGCACCTGATACAAATGTTCAAACACCAGATCGTTACTGGGATTTCATGACGTTAACTCCAGAATCTACACATATGATGACATGGGTATTTTCTGATTACGGTACACCGGCAAATTATCGCGAAATGGAAGGTTTCGGTGTCCATTCATTTAAATGGATTAATGCAGAAGGTAAAATTGTTTACATTAAATACCACTGGAAACCACAGCAAGGCGTACGTAATTTAAGTGCGAAAGAAGTGGAGCAAGTACAAGGTAAAGACTTCAATCATGCAACTCGTGACTTATTCGATGCAATCGAAAAAGGAAACCATCCGAAATGGGATTTACACGTACAAGTAATGCAACTAGATGAAACGGATTCTTTAGATTTCGATCCATTAGATCCAACGAAAGTTTGGCCAGAAGATCGCTTCCCATTAATAGAAGTAGGGACAATGACGTTAAATCGTAACCCGAAAAACTTCTTCGCGGAAGTAGAACAAGCGGCGTTCACGCCAAGTGCAACTATAAATGGTATTGAAGCATCTGAAGATAAATTATTACAAGGGCGCTTATTCTCTTACCCAGATACACAGCGTTACCGCCTTGGTGCTAACTATTTGCAAATTCCTGTAAATTGCCCATACGCTGCTGTTCGTAACCAACAACGTGATGGTGCGATGCAAGTGGATCAAAACCCATCTACAGTAAACTACGAACCGAGCCGTCATACTGAAAATCCAGTTGAAGACCCAACTTACCGCGATTCAACTATGAAAGTAGAAGGCTACGTATCTCGTGAAAAAATTGAGAAGCCAAATGACTTCAAACAAGCGGGTGAGCGTTACCGTTCATTCTCTAAAGAAGAGCAAGACAACTTAATTGCGAACTTAACAAATGACTTAAGAGATGTAAATGAACGCACGAAATTACTTGCTATTTGTAACTTCTTCCGTGCAAATCATGACTACGGAATGCGTTTAGCTGGGGCGTTAAATGTTGATATTTCGCAGTATGTAGGGAATGCTCCAAAATAAATAGGAAAAGACGACTGATTTTCGGTCGTCTTTTTTGTTTAATTTACTCGTTCTGTATACTCATAAGCTTTCTCCCCATGCATCGAAATATCAAGCCCCATTTGTTCTTCGTGCTCATCGACGCGAACAGGGAGGAAGAAGTTAATGGCTTTAATAATGGCGTACGTCATTATGATCGTGAATGCATATGTTGCGCCGATTGCTACAAGTTGTTTGAAAAGGAGAGTGGCGTTTCCGTAAAATAATCCGTTAGCACCATCGCTATTTATAGAAGTTGTTGCGAAAAGTCCGGTTGCGATACCGCCCCAAGTTCCTCCGATGCCGTGGCATCCAAAGGCATCGAGTGTATCGTCGTATCCGAATTTCGTTTTTAAGAAGAAGACAGCGCCGAAGCATAATATACCGCCGATTGCTCCGATAAGAAGAGCGGAGAAAGGTGTAACGAATCCGCAAGCTGGCGTAATGGCGACTAAACCAGAAACAACCCCGCAAGCAGCTCCCATCGCAGTTGGCTTTGATTGGAAGAACCATTCAGAAAGCATCCAAGTTAGAGCTGAAGCAGCAGCAGCTATATTTGTATTAATAAATGCAGTTAAAGCTACGTCATTTAAAGATAATGCACTACCGACGTTAAAACCGAACCAGCCGAACCAGAGTAAGCCTGCGCCTAACATTGTAAATGGTAAATGATGAGGGGAGGTACCGCTTATGTTTTTTCGTTTTCCAAGGAAAATAGCTAATACAAGACCAGCAACGCCAGATGTGATATGAACGACATTACCGCCAGCGAAGTCTAACGCGCCAAGTTCTCTCAGCCATCCGCCAACGCCCCATACCCAATGAGCGACAGGATTGTAAACGATTGTTGTCCAAAGAAGGATAAAAATAAGAAAGGCAGAAAATCGCATTCTTTCGGCGAATGCACCTGAAATTAAAGCGGGAGTTAAAATAGCGAACATGAGTTGGAACATCATAAATAAATTGTGAGGAATAGTAGATGAGTAGTCTGGGTTTGGTGCGTAGGTAACTCCGTTTAGACCGAACCAATCGAGATTGCCGATAAGTCCGTGCCAATCTGGTCCGAATGATAAAGAATAACCGATAACAATCCATTGAATCGAAACGATAGCCATTGCGCTATAACTATGCATTGTTGTGCTGAGTACGTTTTTACTGCGAACCATACCTCCATAAAAAAGTGCCAATCCTGGTGTCATCAACATGACCATTACTGTTGTTACAAAAATAAAAACTGTATCTCCCGTATTCATTCTCTCTCCTCCTATGATGTTAGGAAAAATAACATCGAATTGTTATGTTTTATATCATATTCGAAATAAAAAGAAAAATCAACTAAAAATTCAGAAAACTTTTTAGTTTATGTTAGAAAACCTAACATGATGTATTTTGGAGGAATAAAATCAACGTATGCGATTTGTTCTGAAAATTGGTATAATATTCTTACAATTGGAAGTTTGGGGGATGCGTGTGAAAAAAATATGGACTAAGGAACTATTCATTTGTTTTTGTTTAGCTGTTATTTTGTTTGTACCAGTACATACTTTTGCGGAAGAAAAAAGGGAATGGCGAGATGAAGTTATATATTCCATTATGATTGATCGCTTTAATAACGGAGAACCGAAAAATGACAAACAGTTAGACGTTGGTAATTTAGAAGGGTATCAGGGCGGAAATATACGTGGGATTATAAAAAGATTGGACTACATAAAAGAAATGGGATTTACTACTATTATGCTTTCGCCGCTTTTTGAAAGTGAAAAGTATGATGGATTAGGCGTTCGAAACTTTCAAAAAGTAAATGAACATTTCGGAACAGAAAATGATGTGAAAGAACTTGTAAATGAGGCTCACAAAAAAGGAATGAAAGTTGTCTTTCAATTTCCGTATGAAGAAAATGAACAACAATTAATAGACTCGATGAAATGGTGGATAAAAGAAGTCGATTTAGACGGAAGTTATGTGATACATAGTGAAAAAAAGCCGCGTACTTTTTGGGATGAAGTGCAAAAGGATTTGCAGAAGGTAAAGAAAGATTTTCGCATTATGACAAAGGAAGATAATGAGTACTATAAAAAAATAGTAGAGTCATTTTCAAAAGCAGATATGTCTGTGAAATCTTTATATGATGTGAGCGGAAAAGAAGAGGAATTCGCTACGTTTTTAGATAATCAAGAAACAAAGCGATTTGCGCGTATTGCAAAAGAAAATATGTATTACCCGCCGTCTCGTTTAAAACTAGCGATCACTTACTTATTAACATCCCCGGGGATACCGAATTTTTATTATGGAACTGAAATCGCATTAGATGGGGGAGATGCTCCAGATAATAGACGATTAATGGATTTCAAATCTGATGAAAAGTTTATCCAGCACATAACGAAGCTAGGTGAACTTAGACAAACGAGACCATCTTTACGACGTGGTACGTTTGAACTTCTATATGATAAAGATGGAATGAGTATATTAAAACGAAAGTATAAAGATGAAGTAACACTAGTAGCGATTAATAATACGAAAAAAACGCAAAAGGTTTCCTTACCTGTAAGTGCAATTGGTGAAAAACAAGAGTTAAGAGGATTGTTAGAAGACGAAATTATAAGAGAAGAAAACGGGCAGTTTTATCTCGTTTTAAAGCGTGAAGAGTCGAATGTGTATAAAGTTAGCGAAGAAACAGGTATAAATTGGTTATTTATCTCCTTAATAGTCGGTGTGAACGTATTATTTATTGCTTTTTTAATTGCGGTTAAAAAGAAACGGAAATGAGGGCTTCTCTCTTTTGGTAATCAATTGATAGTTTATGATGAGGTGAGATGTTTGAGGAGAAAGAAGTTGTTCGCTCTATGTTTATGTATTCTTATCGTATTCGTAAGTTTGCATTTTTGGGACAACGGTGACGATAGGGAATTTGTTCGGTGAGGCGATAGTGTTCATTCTGTTGATACAAAGATTCTAAAGAAAAACAATATCAAATACAAAATTGAGAATGATAAAGTATATATTCCAGAAAAATCATTTGATAAAGCAATATGGTGCTGCTCTTAGAAATGTGTACAGCCTAGAATATTGCATCTCTTAATAAGTAGAAAACCTCCTCTGAATAGAGGAGGTTTCTTTTTAGCGGTAGTTAATGAACTGTACGTCGATTGGTAAGTCCACACTGCGAACTGCTGCGATTACTGCTTGTAAGTCATCACGGCTTTTCGCTGTTACACGTACTTGGTCATCTTGTACTTGTGTTTTCACTTTTAATTTCATTTCTTTAATGATGTTGTTGATTTTTTTCGCGTTATCTTTATCGATACCTTGTTGCAGAGTTGCACGTTGGCGAACAGTGTTACCAGATGCAGCTTCAACTTTTCCGTAGTCCAAGTTTTTAATTGGAACGTTACGTTTTACAAGCTTAGAAATTAGAACGTCTTTTACTTGGTCTAATTTGAACTCGTCATCAGAAGTTAAAACAAGTACTTCTTTTTCTAATTTAATATCACTTTTACTACCTTTAAAGTCATATCGGTTTTGGATTTCCTTTAATGCGATGTTAATTGCGTTTGTTACTTCAGGTAATTCTACTTTCGAAACGATGTCAAAAGAACTGTCTTTTGCCATAGTTAGCACCTCCAAATAAATTTAATATCTTTTTACGTCTAAGCCAAGATATGTACTGTCCATATTAAAGTATAGCGGAAAACGTATTAAGACTTAAGGGTTTTATGTACATATTAATGAAACCTCACTTTATTATAGTGAATTTTGGGCAGTTGGACAAATAAAGGAAAAATCGTGTTATAATTAACTTTTGTTTGGAATGATAAAAAAGATAACTTTATATATATAGAAGGGAATTAAAAAATATGTATTTGCAATTAGGATCGATTGAACAGGTAACTGTTTTACGCGAAACGGAAATCGGATATATGGTTGGAAACGAAGAGGAAGAAATCTTCCTACATAAAAACGAATTAGCTGGAGAAATTGAAGAAGGCGATACGATTGATGTGTTCTTATACCTTGATCACCAAAATCGTATTTCAGCAACAATGAAGGAACCAATTATTACAACACATGATTGGAATTGGGTAAAGGTTGTAGAAGTTATTCCTAGTTTAGGTGTGTTTGTTGATATTGGTGTATCAAAAGATATACTAATTCCACTTGATGAGTTTCCAATTTATATGCCAGTTTGGCCTGAAGAAGGCGACGAATTATATTGTACGTTAAAATTAACGAATCGTGATCGTTTAATTGCTCTTCCGGCAAGAGACAGTGATATGCAAGAAATTATCGTAGATGCAACGCCATCTATGCGTAATAAAAACGTAAATGGACGTGTGTATCGCTCACTTCAAGTTGGTTCATTCATACTAACTGACGAGCATTTCCGTGCTTTCTTACACCATACAGAAAGAAAAGAACAGGTCCGCATTGGTGAGCGCATAACAGGTCGTATTATTGACGTGAAAGACGACGGTACAATTAACATTTCACTTCTTCCTCGTAAAGAAGAAGGAATGGAAGATGATGCTGCAGTACTTTATGAATATATGGAAGAACGAGGCGGAGCAATGCCGTTTTGGGATAAGAGCAGCCCAGAAGATATTAAAGAACGTTTCAACATGAGTAAAGCTGCATTTAAGCGTGCACTTGGTAAAATGATGAAAGAAGAAAAGATTTACCAAGAAGAAGGCTGGACTTACTTTAAGAAATAAAGTGAATTAGAAAGAACTATCTTTTCTCTAAGTTTATTAGGGGAGGGGTAGTTCTTTTTGCGTTCAGGAAAAATTGACAGTGGGAGTAAGAACACCAGTGGAAGAGGAATATTTTAAAGGGTATAGATAGGTATATCTACATGGAAGAGAGCTTGAGTTTACTTTTTAATTGAAAAGAAAGGAGGTGTGCATATGAAATTTTATAACGCTGGATACCTCATAATTTCCTACGATAGGGAACTTATCTATAAAGAATGCAATATTGAGGGGCTATCACAAACGATTTTAACAATATGTAATGGGGTTCGACCTACATTTCCGGATTATTGGTTTTTTCCTTGGTGTAATTCAAATGAAAATGACCCTATTGCTCAGATGATAAATGTAAGGTTAAAGATTAGTACAGAGGAGCATGAAAGTGGACAATCTTTTTTAGATACATTAATGCGAGAAAAAAAGTTCGCATGGCCGAATACTTTTAAATCTTTAAAGGATGCGCGATTTTTTAAGCGGAATTATTTAAAGGGAATAGAAAATCTGGAGATTATTAGTTTGTATCTTTCAGAAGAGTATCGGACGGATTTCTTAATGAATGAGCGAGAAGAAAATGATTTTGAAGTTTCCATATATGATTTTCTTGAAAAATCATTGCCGTTTTGTGTTGAGAACGATGAAATATTAGGATTTGATATATGTGGTTTTAGTAACAATAATTTTTATTCTTTTATTCATAATAATTTACAAGAGGATTTTGGTAAGAAATTAAATGAATTATCACTTGTTGATAATTATGAAGATGCAAAGCAGATTATCCATTTAATTGATGATGGGGAAATTGAGGTAGAAGAGGTATTGTGGTATCCGTGGTTAATTATGAAGTGCATATAATCTGTTAAAGAAAGAGGTATAAGCATTGGATTAAAAGGGAGGCATGATAGTGCAAGATAATGTACTGGAACAATTAATAGAGCGCCTTTCAGTACTATCGCCTGAAAAAGAACGTGAAATAGTAGCCATGGATTTAAATGATATATATGAGAGTAGTCAAAGCTTCGAAAAATTGCTTGAGAATATGATGAATTCTCAGCAAAATAAAGACGATTTAATAGATATGTTAATCGAAGTAGAGGTAGAACTAAATCACATCAATTGGCATTATAAAAGCTTGAAGAAAAAGCTAAAAGTATTAATGAAAGAATAAAAGAAGGAGCTGCTTGAACAGCCTCCTTCTTTATATTGTCATTTTTTGTAGGTAAATCGATATAATTTCATTTATCATCATGCATACTGTTTAAAAAGTTTGCACCCTCGTTTTTTATTTCCCTTTCTCAAAAAAGATGAGAAAATGTATCTTTCAAATCACTATCATTTATTTTAATATCCGCCTTTTTTAATTCACCTTGTAATAATTTTTGACCGAAGGAAGGGTCGGCAATACGTTCTTCTTCTAAGTCTTTGCGTATTGAGTCTTTCACTTCATCGTAAGGTTTTAAATCTTTTTTATCAGTTAGTTTAATAATGTGATAGCCGTTTGGTGATTTTACGGGATTGCTAATTTGGCCGGGCTTTAATTTGTAGGCAGCTTTTTCAAATTCAGGTGTCATTTTGCCTGCCCCGAAGTATCCGAGGTCTCCGCCATTATCTTTTGATGCGAAATCTTGAGATTCTTGTTTTGCTAATTCTTCAAATGAAGTGCCGGTATCTAATTTCTTCTTTATTTCTTTCGCTTCATTTTCGTTACTTACTAAAATGTGACTAGCTTTAATTTCTGGTTTATAGTGGTCTTTCACATCTTTTTCTGTAACGCTTTGTTTAATCGCTTCATTCAATGCAAGTTTGAATTTAATTTGATTTTTGAAATCTTCTTCATCTTTTAAACGATTATTTTCTAGTGTTGCTTTGAATTGTTCTCCATATTGCTTTTTTGCTTTTTCTACTTCTTTATCTACTGCATCATCAGATACTTTATATTTTTTAGTAATAACATCTTGTGCTACCATTTCGTATAGCGTGTCTTTTCCGTATCGATCTTTCAATTGTTTTTCGAAATCGCTCTTCGTAATGGTTGAGTTTGTTGTTGTAGCGATTGTGGCCGAGTCATTTTTTTGTCCGCAAGCAGATAGCATTAATATACTTATTAGTGCAGTGATAATGAATATACTTTTTCCTCTCATGCTAACACCTCATCTGAATATGTTATCGCTATTGTAGAATATAGAAGTGAACATGAAGTGAATTTTCAATGTTTTTTCCCTGTAAAATGTAAAAAAAGTACATCAACATTAACGTTGATGTACGATGTAATCAAAGGTGATCAGTTTTCTTAGAATATGCACGTTTTCCTTGCTGAATATTTTTTTGCTCTTGTTCATTTTTTTGAGTGCGCTTTGCATTATTGTCGCGCGCTTTTTTGTCGTTATCGCTCGTATGTGGCATATGTATCAACTCCATTTCTAAACGTTGTATGTTTATCATTTCCTTTTTCGTAAAGACTATGTATAGCGGTACATTCATGAATACTAAAGGTGGATTAGAAATGGATTTGAAGCTGAATTATACTGAACTTATTAAGAAGTTAGTCGTTGTAATTATTGCGGGTTTATTAAATGCGATTGGGATGAATTTATTTTTAACACCAGCGAAAGTGTATGCGAGTGGTTTTGCTGGATTGTCTCAATTATTATCACAAATATTAGGTGACTTTTTATCTATTCATATATCGACGGGGGTGTTGTTTAGTTTATTTAATATTCCTGTCGTTATTTTAGCGTGGAAAAAGGTTGGGAAGGCTTTTACATTTTTTAGTTTTCTTTGCGTTATATTTATGACTCTGTTTTTAGAAATTATCCCAGTTAAAGCGGTTTCGGACGATATAATATTGAATGCGATGTTTGGTGGGGTTATTTCAGCAATCGGGGTAGGGATTGCTTTAAAGTGGGGCGCTTCTACAGGTGGCTTAGATATTATCGCTATGATTTTATCAAAGATAAAAGATAAACCTGTCGGTACATATTTTTTCTTCTTTAATGCAATTATCATTATCGCTGCTGGTTACGTATATGGATGGGAAAAAGCATTATATACTTTGGTCACTTTGTATGTGTCAACGAGAATTATTGATGCGATTCATACACGTCATGTGAAAATTACGGCATTAATTGTTACAAAGAATGGGGCAGATGTGCGAAAAGCGATCCACTCTCGCTTAGTGAGAGGGATTACAACTATACCGGCAACAGGTGCTTATACAAATGAAAATAAAGAAATGTTAATGATTGTTATTACTCGTTACGAGTTGTACGAATTAGAGAGGGTTATTAAACAAGTGGACCCGTTTGCATTTACAAATGTACTGCAAACGGTCGGAGTGTTTGGATTGTTTCGAAAAGAGTAAAGAGGACCAAAGCTGGTCCTCTTTTTTTAATGCAAATTCGTAATGTTTTGCAATTGCTCCTGCATTTCACGTAGCTGAACTTTTTCAGCAGTTGAAGAGTTTGCATAAGCAGAGTGCAAAGAGTTTTTTGCTCTATAAACGAGTTCCTGTTGTTCAGCGCCACTTGAACAAGAAACGGCACTTGCAACAGCGTCTCTAGCTTGTTGGAATAGTAAGTTCCCCATTTAAACCCCTCCAAGAGAAGAGTTACTTCTTGCTTTTTCTGCCTCAGCTAATGTACCTCTGTACGGGAATCTTGCATCATGCTTCATAACAGCATCGGCTCCTTGCTGGATAAAACGTTTTGATTTGTTCTTTTTACCCATTCGAAAAACCTCCCTTTATTTAGCTGAAAACAATTGACGCGCTTCCGTGCGTCTAATAATAGTATGAGCAGTTTGCGGGAAACTATAAGTAGGGAATTTTTAGATTACAACCCAAGAACCTCTTCTAAATATAGGGCAATACCGTCTTCTTCATTTGTTAATGTTGTATGGTTTGCGAGTGATTTTAATTCAGGGATTGCATTTCCCATTGCAATTCCATGACCAGCAAATTCGATCATTTCAAAGTCGTTATCCTCGTCACCGAAAGCGATGATTCGCTCTTTTGGAATATTGTAATGACTTGAAATTTTTTGTAATCCGACAGCTTTATTTAGTCCGCTTTTCACAATTTCAATAATTGGCCAAGGCGCACCCCATTTTCTATGGTCGATTACTTCAGCGTGCATATCTGTTAAATGCTGACGAATTGCAGCAGAATGTCCGTCATGTGCGTCAATTAATAAGCAAGTTGGATGGTCGTTTAAAATATTTAATAAATCTCCTGTGAAAATCTTTGGAGAACCGAATTCAAAAATATGTTTTTTATCTTCATCAATTTCACGAACATACACATCATCCATGACTTCGGCATATACATTTTTCACGCCAAAATCAAAGCAAGCTCGGACGATTTCTTGCGCTGTTGAAAGTTCAAGAGGAGAGTGGTGTATGCCCCATTTTGAATCAAGAGGGTGATGCACATAAGCTCCATTGAAGTTTACGATAGGTGTATTAAGGCTAAGTTCTTTATAGTAATCGTAACTAGCGCGGAATGGACGCCCTGTTGAAATAACGACAATATGTCCTTGTTCTTTTGCTTTTGCAATTGTGTTTTTCGTTCTTGGAGAAATTATTTTGTTGTCTGTTAATAAAGTTCCGTCTAAGTCTAAAGCGATTAAATGTTGTTTGTTCATAATTTCACCTCTTATAATAATTTTTTTGTTTTTATCTGTATTTCCGTTTTTAATATGCAGAAATAAGAGGTTAGACTGGGTGAAACTACTGTAGATGGAAGTTTCACTATATATCCATCTTACGTCGCGAAGCGCTGTGGTGTCTACTATTTCTCGTTGGAAATTAGGAAAAGTCAACGTCTTTTTAGAAAGTTCAAACAATGTTTCTTTCATTATGTACAATTTGTGAAAAGGGTTACATTGTTTGAATGATGCGACTTATAATGAACATGTAATCTTCTCGTATATGTTTGACTCTCCTTTGGAACTGGCCTAAACTTAGGTTGGTTTCTTTTTTTCAACAAATATACCAATAATTCCTGCTTAAGCTTGTGTAATTATATATATGTACATGAGTAAACGGTAGTACTTGTTTCCTAAACATGACAGAAAAGCTTTCTTTTAAAATGGATATACTAATGAGGCAAGACGTCATGGAAGGAGAATGGAAATGGGACAAAATCGCAGGTTTCGTTCAGGGCAAAAGGCGCCAAATGATGGCATTTACGTAGAAATTGGTGAAACGGGAAGTATGGTGAAAGATCCACAAATGGTGAAATTAACTGCCGGGGAAAGGTTTCCAGAGAACGCAAATCATAACCGTCAGTGGACATATAAAAGAAAACCGTAACAGAAGCCGCAATCCTTATTGCGGCTTTTTTGATTAGGACAATGAATGTTACTTTTTTCTTTTTCCAATAATAAGTTTGAACTACATAAGCAAAATTATTGTATAAAAAAGTAAGTTGGCGTATAATTAAATCAAAGGTCAAAGAAAGTCAAACATTTGGAGGGCTGTAAAGATGGACTTAAATCAAATGACAACAAAAACACAGGAAGCGATTATGAGTGCTCAATCTTTAGCGGTAGCTCATCATCATCAAGAAGTAGATACTGTTCATCTATTGCTTACGTTATTAGAGCAGCAAGACGGATTAACAGTACGTATTTTTCAAAAAATGAATGTCGATATAGAAGCGTTAAAGCAAGGTGTAGAAAGTTTAATTAAGAAAAAGCCTTCTGTAACTGGAAGCGGGGCAGAGGCAGGGAAATTATATGTAACAGGTGCTTTGCAACAACTGCTTGTAAGAGCGGGAAAAGAAGCGGAGAAATTGCAAGATGATTACATTTCAGTCGAACATGTCTTGCTTGCTTTTTCTGAAGAAAAAGGCGATATAAATCAATTATTTACAAAATTTCATATTACGAAAGATAATTTATTACAGTCTTTAATGACAGTTCGGGGGAATCAAAGAGTGACTAGTCAAAATCCAGAAGCAACTTATGAAGCGTTAGAAAAATATGGCCGTGATTTAGTGGCTGAAGTAAGAGCGGGGAAAATTGATCCTGTAATCGGCCGAGATAGTGAAATTCGCCGCGTGATCCGCATTCTTTCACGCAAAACGAAAAATAACCCCGTTTTAATCGGAGAACCAGGTGTTGGTAAAACAGCAATCGTTGAAGGATTAGCACAGCGTATTGTGAAAAAAGATGTCCCAGAAGGATTAAAAGATAGAACAATTTTCGCTTTAGATATGAGTGCACTTGTGGCCGGAGCAAAATTCCGCGGTGAGTTTGAAGAGCGTCTGCAAGCTGTATTAAATGAAATTAAAAAGAGTGAAGGCCGCATTTTATTATTCATTGATGAACTTCATACAATCGTCGGCGCTGGTAAAACAGAAGGGGCGATGGATGCAGGAAATATGTTAAAACCAATGCTAGCGCGTGGTGAACTGCATTGCATTGGAGCAACGACATTAGATGAATACCGTAAATATATTGAGAAAGATCCAGCGTTAGAAAGACGTTTCCAACAAGTACTAGCAGAAGAGCCAACTGTTGAGGATACAATTTCCATTTTACGTGGTTTAAAAGAGCGTTTTGAAATTTATCACGGTGTAAATATTCATGACCGCGCGATTGTAGCAGCATCTGTTTTATCAGATCGATATATTTCAGATCGTTTTCTACCAGATAAAGCAATTGATCTTGTTGATGAAGCTTGTGCAACAATTCGAACAGAAATTGATTCTATGCCAACAGAATTAGATGAAGTAACGCGCCGCATTATGCAGCTGGAAATTGAAGAAGCTGCTCTTGGGAAAGAAAAGGACTTAGGTAGTCAAGAGCGCCTAAAAACATTGCAACGTGAATTATCGGATTTAAAAGAAGTTGCAAGTAGTATGAGAGCGAAATGGGAGAAAGAAAAAGAAGACATTCATAAAGTACGTGACTTACGTGAACATTTAGAGCGCTTGCGCCGTGAGTTAGAAGAAGCAGAAGGAAATTACGATTTAAATAAAGCAGCTGAGCTTCGCCACGGGAAAATTCCAGCTATCGAAAAAGAGTTAAAAGAAGCGGAAGAGATGGGTGCACATAATAAACAAGAGAATCGTTTATTACGCGAGGAAGTAAGTGAAGAAGAAATTGCAGACATTGTTTCAAGGTGGACTGGTATTCCTGTCGCAAAACTCGTTGAAGGTGAACGTGAGAAATTATTACGTCTTGAACAAATTTTATCAGAGCGTGTTATCGGTCAAGAGGAAGCGGTAAGCCTTGTATCAGACGCAGTACTTCGTGCTCGCGCTGGCATTAAAGATCCGAATCGTCCAATTGGTTCATTCATTTTCTTAGGCCCTACAGGTGTTGGTAAAACTGAGCTTGCAAAAACGTTAGCACAAACGTTATTTGACAGTGAAGAGCAAATGATTCGTATCGATATGTCTGAGTATATGGAGAAACACGCAGTGTCACGCTTAATTGGTGCGCCTCCTGGATATGTTGGATATGAAGAGGGTGGACAATTAACAGAAGCAGTAAGACGTAAACCATATTCTGTTATTTTGTTAGATGAAATCGAAAAAGCACATCCAGAAGTATTCAACATTTTATTACAAATGTTAGACGATGGACGCATTACAGATTCACAAGGACGTACAGTAGACTTTAAAAATACGGTTATTATTATGACTTCAAATATTGGGTCTGCTCACTTATTAGAAGGACTAGAAGAAGATGGTTCTATTAAAGAAGAGTCAAGAGAACTTGTAATGGGACAATTAAGAGGACATTTCCGACCAGAATTCTTAAACCGTGTCGATGAAATTATTTTATTCAAACCTCTTACAAGGAATGAAATTAAAGGTATTGTTGATAAGATTGTACAAGAATTACAAGGGCGTTTAGCAGATCGCCACATATCATTAGAATTGACGGAATCTGCAAAAGAATTTGTTGTAGAAGCTGGATTCGATCCGATGTACGGAGCTCGTCCGTTAAAACGATACGTACAGCGTCAAGTTGAGACAAAATTAGCGAGAGAATTGATTGCAGGAACGATTACGGATAATAGTCACGTAGTTGTTGATGTTGAAAATAATGAATTAGTCGTTCATGTAAAGTAAAAAAAGAGTTCGGATAAAATCCGGACTCTTTTTAGTGTTGTTCTACTGGCTCGTTTGGAATCGCAGCTGCAATCGCTAATACTAATACCGCAAGAACAACTGAGAAAATAGACGCCTGGTTAAAATCGTATGTACCGCCAGTCATAGAGCCGATTACATAGCTCATCATATGTACAAGCGCGAACGACCAAATTAATGCCCAAATGAAACGCATATTTTACACCTCTATTCGTTCAATCTGTCCTTATTGTAACACAATTGAAAAAAGAATATAGAAAAATATTTGTAGATTTTCCAACGCAAATTTGCATTCTGTTCATACATTATAAAAGAGTACTTTTATACGTTTAGAAAATAAGGCGGGGGAAAAATGAGTATTACGGAACGTTTTTTTTATTTAGAAAAAGAACCATGTGTAATTTATTTACCGGAAAAGCCAAATGGATTTTCTGTTATGCTCCTAGGAGATTATAACTATTTTATTGAGAATGGTACAAGTTTATGGACACAGCATGCAGGGAGAGCTTATTTTTTACAGGGCCTTATTGAAAAAGGCTATACGGTCTTTTCATCTAACTTATACGGAAGGCATTGGGGGAACGATCGAGCTGTTCGTCTTGCAAAACGTTTGTATGATGTCGTTCTAAGAAAAGAGACATTGAATGCGAAAATGCACATTATGGCAGATGGTATGGGGGCGCTTGTAGCACTGGAGATGATGAACAAATACCCTGAATGTATACGTTCTGTCGTTATGTTAAATCCGTGTTTAGATTTACCAGAATATGTGGAGTTTGAGAAAGAGCATAAGTTTTTTTACAAAAGATTAGTGAAGGAATTAAGTTTGGCGTATGATTCCAAAGAAGAAGAATTAGAATCAAAAATAAATAAGAAATCATTTGCACTTCTTCCGTCTTGTGTACCTGTTAAAATTTTTGTCTCAACACAGGAAAAAAGAGGAAGAAAACAATTGTTACGTAAATACGAGAAAATGAGGCAATTAAATCAATGTGATACTTCTGTCTTATTCCATCTGCAAGATGTGAAATATAAAATGGTTAGACAAATGACTGATTTCTTTAAAAAATATGAAGAAGAATTGTGAAGCTCCCATATACATAAATGAGGAGCTATTTGTTTCAAGGGGAAAGGGTTGGTGGTATGAAACGCGTGCTGATTATAGGTGCACTTACGTTTGTAGGTTATCACCTTGTGAATAAAATGATTGCAGAAGAAGTAGAAGTATATGGTCTTGATTTTGATGAACTTGATAGTATGACAAAAATTAATGAAGAGAAATTATTGTTGATTGGGCGGAATGCGTTATTTACGTACTATTCTATAAGGGATGAAGACGGATGGCGATCGGTAGAGGAAGAGAGTTTCGATACGGTTTATTTTTGCTTGTATGAGCCGAATCAGCAAAGTGGATTTCGGAATGAAAGGGTCATATTACAATATTTAAAACGAATCGTAAGGATGTGTGAAAAAAATAAAGTAAAGTTAAATCTAATTTCTTCTATTGAAATAGGAAGCACTGAAGAATCCGAAAACAAACATCTATTTTCGAAAGTGGAAGAAGGGTTGAAAAAAGGCGAATTACAATATAGTGCATATCGAGTTCCTACATTATATGGGCCGTGGCAACCGTCGTTTATGATGTATCATCAGCTTATTTTATCAGAACTTGATGAAAAAGAGTGCCGTTGTATAAATGGAGAAATAGGAAGCGATTTACTTTACGTTGAAGATGTATGTGAATATTTATGGGAACATGGAATGAATGTAAAACACCTCGGTATATATAATTTACTTAGCGGAAAAGAAGCATTATGGGAAAAGGGTATGAGTCTTTTACATGCAGATGGTAAGGTAAATAAAAAAAATGTGGAAGTAAGAGATGAAGCTGTAGATGTTATTTCTATTCAAAAAAATACACCAGTAGAATTCGGTTTAAATAAACAATTGGCACATATGAAAAAATATAAAGAGTTATACGAAGGGTAGCGCGCGTGTTACACTATTGTATGGATAATTGATTGAAAGCTTTAATGGAGAGGAAGAGATTATATGAACGAAAAAAGTATGCAATTTTTACAAATCGCAATGAAGCATTTACCAGAAGCTAAGGCAATTTTAGATTCTAATGGAATTGCACTTGATATGGAGAAAGCACAGCCGGTGTTAGAGCTATTGATGAAAGTAATGGGCGAAGCATATGAGCTTGGGAAAGCGGATAAAGAATAAAACAAAACAAAATCAAACCCTTCTTTTTTGATGGGAGAGAGGCTCGAACCGTGGATAGAAGCGGTTGGGGCTTTTTTTAGTCTCAAGCGGAGTAAAACCAGAGAGATGATGAGGTTAAAGGAGAAGGTCTTAGTTTTGAAGGGAAAGCAGATAAAGAATAAAACTCTTCTTTTTTAGAGGGAAGAGAGGATCGAGCCGTGTGTAGAAGCGGTTTGGGCCTTTTTTGTTTCGAGCGGAGTAAGGGTATGGAATAATTTGTATTTTGAAAGGGCAGGAATTTTTCTGTTTCTTTTAATGAAAAATAAAGTTAGTAATACGCTGTCTTATTTTTTTAGCTGAAATATATTCTAGACAAAAGTACATTTATGTTTTAAAATTAGTACCAAGTCATAATAATTGATATAAAACGGAGGGCTGCAATGTGAACGTGGGCATTTTAGGGATCGGAAGATATGTGCCAGAAAAAGTAGTCACAAATCACGATTTAGAGAAAATCGTAGATACATCTGATGAATGGATTCGTACGAGAACGGGAATTGCAGAAAGACGCATTGCCGATGATACAATAGATACTTCATATATGGCGGTAGAGGCTTCTAAAAAAGCACTTGAAGATGCCGGGATTAGCGGAGAGGATATCGATCTTATTTTAGTGGCAACAGTAACGCCAGATCGCGCATTCCCAGCAGTAGCTTGTGTAATCCAAGAAGCAATTGGCGCAAAACACGCAGCCGCAATGGATTTAAGTGCAGCGTGTGCTGGCTTTATGTACGGAATGATTACAGCGCAGCAATTTATTCAAACGGGAACTTATAAAAATGTATTAGTAGTTGGTAGTGACAAACTATCTAAAATTGTAGACTGGAACGATCGAAATACAGCAGTACTATTTGGGGACGGAGCAGGTGCTATCGTAATGGGAGCTGTTTCGGAAGGAAAAGGTATACTTTCCTTTGAATTAGGAGCGGACGGAAGTGGCGGTAAGCATCTTTATCAAGACGAGTATGTTATGATGAACGGCAGAGAAGTCTTTAAATTTGCTGTTCGCCAACTTGGTGATTCCTGTCTTCGCGTGTTAGAAAAAGCGGGACTTACGAAAGAGGATGTGGACTTCTTAGTACCACATCAAGCGAATATTCGTATTATGGAATCTGCAAGAGAAAGATTAAATTTACCGAAAGAAAAAATGAGTATGACAATTGAAAAGTTTGGTAATACATCGGCTTCTTCAATTCCAATTGCAATGGTAGAGGAATTGCAAAATGGACGTATTCAAGATGGTGATTTAATTATACTAGTCGGTTTTGGCGGCGGGTTAACATGGGGAGCAGTAGCTCTTCGTTGGGGTAAATAAGGACTGAGAGAAAAAAAGGAGTGTATTTTGTATGGAAAAAAAGAGGGTCGTAATTACAGGGCTAGGAGCTGTTACACCGATCGGAACAGATGTTGAAACAGCTTGGGAAAACATTAAAAACGGTGTATCCGGAATCGGAAGACTTACAAGAATAGATTCAGAACAAATTCCTGCAAAAGTAGCAGCAGAAATTAACGACTTTGAAGTCGAAAAATATATAGATAAAAAAGAAGCGCGCCGTATGGACCGCTTTACGCAATATGCAGTAGCAGCAGCGAAAATGGCAGTTGCAGATGCGAAGCTTGAAATTACAGAAGAAAATGCACCACGCATTGGTGTATGGGTTGGTTCTGGTATTGGTGGTATGGAAACATACGAAGAACAATTTAAGATTTTTACTGAAAAAGGTCCGCGCCGCGTGAGCCCATTCTTCGTACCAATGATGATTCCAGATATGGCAGCAGGCCAAGTGTCAATCGCTACAGGAGCGAAAGGAATTAATACTTGCTCTGTAACAGCTTGTGCATCTGGAGCAAACTCAATTGGTGATGCGTTTAAAGTAATCCAGCGCGGTGATGCTGATGCGATGATAACAGGCGGAGCAGAAGCGCCATTAACAAGTATGGCATTCGCTGGGTTTAGTTCAGCGAAAGCATTAACATTCAATGAAGATCCAGCAACGGCTTGCCGCCCATTTGATAAAAACCGTAGTGGTTTCGTAATGGGTGAAGGATCAGGAATTCTTATTCTGGAAGAATTAGAGCACGCATTAGCACGTGGTGCTCACATTTATGCGGAAATTGCTGGTTATGGTGCAACTGGTGATGCGTTCCATATTACAATGCCTGCTCCTGGCGGTGAAGGCGGAGTTCGTGCGATGCGTCAAGCTTTAGCTGATGCAGGTCTAGAGCCAGAAGATATTGATTACATTAATGCACATGGTACAAGTACAGATGCAAATGAAAAGTATGAAACGATGGCAATTAAAGAAGCTTTCGGTGAGCATGCATATAAAGTAGCGATTAGCTCAACGAAATCAATGACAGGTCATTTATTAGGAGCAGCTGGTGCTGTTGAAGCGATCTTCTCTATTAAATCAATTACAGACGGAGTAATTCCTCCGACGATTAACTATGAAACACCAGATCCAGAATGTGATTTAGATTACGTACCAAATACAGCGAGACATCAAGAAGTGCGAGCTGTATTAAGTAATTCATTAGGATTCGGTGGTCATAACGCAGTATTAGTATTTAAAGTATATAAGTAATATGTACAATAAGGTGTCTTTTCGTAAAGTACTACGAAAAGACACCTTATTTATTTTTTATCACCTTTACGTTCCATTCTTTTTTGCATATACATAAGAAAAGGAGGGATGAAGGTGGGGGTTGTTGAAACGGCAGAATGGTTACATCTGTATTATGGACGTCCAGAGAAGCTTTGTGAGAAATTTACAAAGTATATTCCATTGCCAAAAGAGAGGCTGTATCGTTTTTTAATCTCTAAAGGTATGTATCGCCCAGTAATGCGGGGAGAGCGGGAAATTAAAGAATTAGAGAAAAAAGAAATTTGGAAAGAACTTAGCATGGAGTATGAAAAATTGAAAAGTTGGCTTAAAGGTCCAGATGTCCCTATCTTTATTTTATTATCAGATTCATATAATCGAACTGTACAAGATGAATATAACGGGAAGGCTGGTTTATCTATGCGTCACGTTATTTTCTTATTCGTATGTGGACGTAATTCAGTAGAGGAACTAAAAGCGTTATTAACGCATGAATACCACCATATATGTAGATTACATCAAATTGAGACGAAAGAAACAGAGTATACATTACTTGATACGATGATTATGGAAGGGTTAGCTGAGCAAGCTGTGTATGAAAGGTATACAGAAAAAAGGTGTGCACCGTGGACTACTTACATTTCAAAAGAAGATGCTATTTATTATTGGAGAAATTCAATACAAGAACGAATAGACGTAAAGAGAGGTACGAGGGAGCATGATGTTTTATTAAATGGACTGCACTCGTATCCGAAAATGCTTGGCTATGCACTTGGATTCCATATTGTAAAAGATTGTGTAGCTTTTGAAGGGGAAAATACACTGTCTTTATTATCTATAGATGCGAAGGAAATATTGAATAAAGCAAATACATTTCATGTTTCATAAAAAACAGGAGCGTTACCTCCTGTTTTTTATATTATAGAAGAAAAAATAATAATTAGAATATATTTCCTCAAGTGGAATAAAGTTAAGCAAAAATGAACATAATGATTGGTACAAACAGTAGTGAAGTGAGGGGTAGTGAATGTTATATCTGCATGATGTATGGGTAAATTGGTTTGAAGGTGAAGAAAATGGGTATAACGTTTGTCATTTTTACGAATGGCGGAAAGATGATACGATTGAGCTATTAGATCAAGTGCCATTATTAAAAGTAGATTCCACATTATATCATTACATCGAGAACGAATTATTAGAGCTTCCGCAAAAATTATTGGAAGACGTATATCATAAGGCTTATATTCGTAAAAATCACGAACGTTTGCAACAAGAATATTGTTTTGTAGTTACAGATGGAAAAGGAATTATTGCGATTGATTCAATCGGCTATAATGTGCCAATTAGAAAAAGTAGGCTTATACCTCGTCAAGAACAGATGGTATATGAGATGGTAGAAAATGTGCAAGCAGAAAAGTATGAGTTCCAAGTGGAAGAGATTGAAAAAGAACATCATATTTTATCGCCGTCACCTTTCATTATGAACGGCCTAACTCGTAAAGAAAGACAGTTAAAACAATTATTATTTATGGCGTTAGATCAATTACATACAACGAAAAATCCAGCTGAAATCCGCTATTGGTTCACAGAGTGGGATCCATCAGCATACGGAATGGTCCAACATATGGAGTTTGAAGATGTTTGGGTTAGACTTTATGATGAAGCGAAAACTGGATGGTCTGAGAAGCACGAGCAATTATGTGAGCGCCTTGTAAAAGGACAGCCGTTTTTTGAAAAGTTATGGGAAATGGAAAATGAGCAGAAGGTAAATTAAAAAAACCGCCAATTGGCGGTTTTTTTTATGGAGGCGGCAAGAATGTTCGGTGGCTTCGCGCCTTCCTGCGAGGCCAAAAGCGCCTCTACGTCAGGAGCTCCATCCCCCTCACATTCTAAGCGAGCCGCCTCTGCTTTTTATGATCTAGCTCCGGCTCCTAGCCCTTCGCGTATAAGAACCTTCCCCACGAGAAGGTAAAAAGCACCTTCTGTGGGAAAGAATCTTATCCGTCAGGGCTAAGCAGTCGCCTCCGCTTTATATGTAATCCAGCTCCAGCGGCAAGCTCTTCGTGTCTAAGAACCTTCCGCATAAGAAGGCAAAAAGCGCCTTTTATGCGAAAGAACCTTAGCCAGTCAGAGCTGAACGAGCCGCTTCCGCTTTATGTGTAATCCGGCTCCAGCGGCAAGAATGTTCGGTGGCTTCGCGCCTTCCTGCGAGGCAAAAAACGCCTCTACGTCAGGAGCTCCATCCCCCTCACATTCTAAGCGAGCCGCTTCCGCTTTTTATATTACCTACGTTTTCTGCTTAGTCCCATTGCGTTTTCTACTTTGCGTAGTTGTTTGAATGCAACACGGTTTGCTTTTTCGGCACCTTTGTCTAGAATTTCGTCTAGTTCTGGGGAGTTGATTAGTTCGTTATATTTGTCTTGGATTGGACGAATTGCTTCTACAACTACTTGTGCTAGGTCACCTTTGAAGTCGCCGTATCCTTTTCCTTCGTACATTGTTTCTATTTCTTCAACTGTTTTTCCAGAGAATGAAGAGTAAATTGTTAATAAGTTAGAGATTCCAGGTTTGTTTTCTTTGTCAAATTTCACGATACCTTCAGAGTCAGTTACGGCACTTTTAATTTTCTTTTCGATTGTTTTTGGCTCATCAAGCATACTGATCATTGATTTTGGGTTCGGATCAGATTTACTCATTTTTTTCGTAGGTTCTGTTAATGACATAACGCGAGCTCCTACTTTTGGAATACGAATTTCAGGCATTGTGAAGATTTCGCGGTAACGCTTGTTGAAACGCTCTGCTAGGTCGCGTGTTAATTCGATATGTTGCTTTTGGTCGTCACCAACTGGCACGATTTCTGTGTTGTAAAGTAAAATATCAGCAGCCATTAATGGTGGATATGTAAGTAATCCAGCTGGAACTGAATCTCTACCAGATGATTTGTCTTTATATTGTGTCATACGTTCTAATTCTCCAACGTATGCAACAGATTGCATAATCCATCCTAATTGAGCGTGTGCTGGTACTTCTGACTGTACAAATAAAGTAGCTTTTTCAGGATCGATGCCACATGCAACGTATAGCGCAGCAAGGCTGCGGATGTTTTTGCGAAGCCCTGCAGGGTCTTGAGGTACTGTAATCGCATGTTGGTTTACAATACAGAAATAACAGTCGTGTTCGTTTTGAAGCTCTGTAAATTGCTTCATAGCTCCTAAATAGTTTCCAAGTGTAATTGTTCCGCTTGGCTGAATACCAGAAAAGATAACTGACATAAGTAATTCCTCCTAAAATTGAATGTGCGATGGGGAAGAGAAGGCATACAAAAAAGCCCATTCATCCCAAATTACATAGGGACGAATGGACCGCGGTACCACCCTAATTATTTCACAGCTGTGAAATCTCTCAAGATCCATAATAACGTCTGGATATAACGCCAAAGCCTACTACTTTCGGTTCGGTTTGGTGCTCAAAAGCCCATTCCATACTGTACAATTACTTGTTCACACCAGCCACAAGCTCTCTGAAATTGCCTCAATATGTACTCTTCTTTATCATCGCATACATATAAATTTATTTATTGTTAACTGAGCCCTTTTAATATGAAAGAACTAAAGTTTTATAACAAAATGTTTTGCTGATTATTATATCATATGGAATAGTGTTTGCAAACTACATCAAAATAGTAAAGCTAATGAGGATCGAGAACAACCCAAGTACGATACCGGTAATACAAATCGGATACGTCCATTTGAATGAATATGTTTTATAAATACGTTCTTTCTTATCGATAGGTTCCTCTGCTTCTTCAATTAAAGAGTCAATTTTTTTATTCGTACCGAATACTCTTTGGAATGCGTAAATTGTTACGTTAAAAAATCCATTTTGAAATATGAATAAAAAACCACCTATAAGAATAAAAACCAATGCAATATAGAATGAGATGTTGACAAAATTCAACAAAAATTGAGATGAAACGAGGAATGCGCCCACACTAGAAGCGATTATCGCAACAAAAAATAGTATACAAGTATGAAAAAAAACTTTATTCAAAATATTCCCCTCCGTCAAAATATTACTAGAATTATTATACTATAAAAGTTATAATAAGTAATATAAATAATTTTTTGAAAATTATACGCAATTGAGGTTCTAATTTCAAGATGATGGTAGCAATGTTAACGTATCCCTTTACAAAAAATTAAAAATATAAACATTTTATTAAAAATTTTAACAAAAAAACAAAAAACTATATTCACAATCGTCATATTATATGTATAATGAAAATTGTAGAAACTTGGAGATTATTCTTTCAATTCTATTTTTCTACAAGTGAGGGTACAGGGAGTGCAATTAGGGGAGGCAACACAACATGAAGAAAAAGATACCGTTATTACTTGCATCAACTTTAACTGCAAGTATGTTGCTTGGCGCGTGTAGCTACCAGAAAGAGGACGCTAAAGCAAAAGGAAAAGAAAACACTACTAGTAGTAGTAACGGAAAACAGATTCTTAATTTAACAGAGTTATCTGAAATTCCATCAATGGATGCATCGTTAGCATCAGATTCTGCATCTTCAACAGCATTAAATAATACGATGGAAGGTTTATATCGTACTGGCAAAGATCAAAAGAGAATGCCTGGGATTGCTGAAGATGTCCAAAAGCTAGATGATGGGAAGAAATACATATTTAAATTAAGAAAAGATGCGAAATGGTCGAATGGGGAACCTGTAACAGCGAAAGACTTTGTGTATTCATGGAAAAGAGCAGTAAATCCAGATACAAAAGCGACGTATTCATACATTATGTTCGATATTAAAAATGCAGAAAAAATTCATAAAAGAGAATTACCTGCTGACCAATTAGGTGTAAAAGCGATTGATGATTATACATTAGAAGTAGAATTAGACAATCCCGTTCCTTACTTTATTGATTTAACAGTTTATCCAGTGTTTTACCCACTAAATGAAAACTTTGTGAAATCACAAGGTGATAAGTTTGGTTTAGAGGCAAATACAACATTATATAACGGGCCGTTCGTTATGAGTGATTGGAAACATGAACAAAGCTTCCAATTTAAGAAGAACCCATCATATTGGGATAACAAGACGGTTAAAATTGAAGAGATAAATTTCAATATTGTGAAAAATACATCAACTGATGTAAATTTATATGAGACAAATGCGATTGATCGTGCGGC
The DNA here is from genome assembly GCF_002975175.1 of Bacillus sp. MYb209. GTDB lineage: Bacteria > Bacillota > Bacilli > Bacillales > Bacillaceae_G > Bacillus_A. The sequence continues at coordinate 585,601 of NZ_PCNZ01000001.1, read as the reverse complement.
TCTAACATCGGAATTTGTTGATAAATTTAGACAAACTCCAGAGTTCCAAACACGAAAAGAAGCTGGAGTTGCCTACTTAAGATTTAATCAAAATAATAAGTATTTGAGTAATAAAAACTTAAGAAAAGCAATTTCAATGTCCTTTGACCGTGATAACATTGCAAAAGTTATTTTAAACAACGGCGCAATTGGTGCTTACGGATTTGTTGGAAAAGATTTCGCTGAAGGTCCGAATAAAAAAGACTTCCGTGCTGAAAATGGGAAGCTAGTTGAAACGGATTCAAAAGAAGCGAAAAAACTTTGGGAAACAGCAAAGAAAGAGCTTGGCACTGATAAAATTGAACTAGAATTCTTAAGCTTCGATAATGAAGATGCGAAAAAAATTGGCGAATTCTTAAAAGGTGAGATGGAAAAGAACTTACCTGGTTTAACGATCAAAATTAAACAGCAGCCATTCGCGCAAAAAAATAAGTTAGAAGACTCTCAGGAATATGATATGGCGTTTGGTATTTGGGCTCCAGACTTCCCAGATCCAGTCTCATATTTAGATATGTTTGTTACGAATGGTTCACAAAATAAAACAGGATATTCTAATCCGAAATATGATGAGCTAATTCTAAAAGCAAAAACAGATACAAAAGATTTACAAGCTCGTTGGAACAACCTTTTAGAAGTAGAGAAAATATTAATTAAAGAGGATGCAGTTATTGCTCCGATCTTCCAAAAAGGTTCAGCATATGTGGTAAAAGGTGCCGTAAAAGATATTATCCCAATTAACTATGGTGGTAAATTAACTTACAAATGGGCATCTGTTGAACAAAAATAATCTTTTTTCCATCGTTTACAAGGGTATATGCCTATGATGGGCATATGCTCTTATTTTAAAAAATAAAAGTAAGAATATTTTAAACTATCTTATTGCTTTTGAGAAAAACGGGGAGGTGCTTGACTATGGGACGTTATGTATTAAAACGTTTCGTGTACATGGCTTTGACATTATTTTTAATTACTACACTGACTTTCTTTTTGATGAAATTACTTCCGGGTTCTCCGCTTAAAAACCAGGAGAAACTATCACCGGCACAAAAAGAAATCATTCTTGAAAAATATGGATTAAATGATCCAGTACCAGTTCAATATGCACGTTACTTAGGTAACTTAGCAAAAGGTGATTTAGGGGTATCATTCCAATATGATAACCGCCCAGTAACAGATATGATTGTGGATCGTATTGGACCATCAGCACAACTTGGTTTGCAAGCGATTATATTAGGGACATTTATCGGTTTAATTTTAGGAATCGTTGCGGCACTTCGTAACAATACATGGGTCGATTATGGGGCGACAATTATTTCCGTACTCGGGATGTCGGTACCATCATTCGTATTCGCCGCATTACTACAATATTTCGTAGGGGTAAAACTTGGTTGGTTCCCAGTAGCATTCTGGAAAGGACCGGAGTTTACAGTAATGCCTACAATTGCCTTATCGATGGCAGTTATCGCAACAATCGCACGTTTCGCTCGTGCAGAGTTAATTGAGGTTATGCAAGCTGACTACATTTTAACAGCGAAAGCGAAAGGAATTAGCCAAGGCGTTATCATTATCAAGCACGCACTGCGTAACGCATTAATTCCAGTTGTAACAATTTTAGGACCAATGGTTGCAGGATTAATTACAGGGACACTAGTTATTGAGCAAATTTACGCTGTACCTGGACTTGGGGAACAATTCGTTAAATCGATTACAGTGAATGACTATACAGTTATTATGGGAACTACAATTTTCTATAGTGCGATCTTCATCTTAGTTATTTTCATTGTCGATATTTTATACGGAATTATTGATCCTCGTATTCGTTTAGCGGGAGGGAAAAAATGATGAAAGATGTACAAAAATTATCTCCAGATTTATTTCAAGCAGCCAATCAAAGTAATGTTGATAATGAAGTCATTGCCCGTCCAAGCTTAACGTTTTGGCAAGATGTAAGAAGACGTTTGTTCCAACATAAAGGTGCAATGTTTGGTTTCGTATTATTAATGCTTATTGTACTACTAGCAATTTTTGGACCGATGGTAAGTAAGCATTCTTATAAAGAGCAGGATTTAGGTCGTGCGAAAATGCCACCGAAAATTCCAGTGATTGAAAATGTTCATTGGCTACCATTTGACGGTACAGATCAATATGGTGTTGACCAATATGAAAAACGTGATATTAAAGAGTACTTCTGGTTTGGTACAGATGATCTTGGCCGTGATTTATGGACAAGAACATGGGAAGGTACACGAGTATCATTATATATCGCTCTTTTAGCAGCAGCGATTGACTTAGTAATTGGGGTTGCATACGGAGGTATTTCAGCCTTCTATGGCGGCAGAGTAGATAATATTATGCAACGTATTATGGAGATTATTAACGGTATTCCATACTTAATCATCGTTATTTTAATGGTAATCATTATGGGATCAGGTATTTGGTCAATTACACTTGCGATGGCAATTACAGGTTGGATAGGGATGTCGCGTATCGTTCGTGGACAGATCCTAAAATTAAAAAACCAAGAATATGTATTAGCATCTCGTACATTAGGGGCAACGAATACACAGTTAATTGTGAAGCACTTAATTCCGAACGTAATGGGACCAATTATCGTAATGACAATGTTTACAATTCCAACAGCGGTATTTGGTGAAGCATTCTTAAGCTTCATCGGACTAGGCATTCAGCCACCATTCGCATCACTTGGTTCTCTTGTAAACGATGGTTATAAATCAATTCAAACGTATCCACATATGATGTTCATTCCAGCGGTTGTCATCAGTATGTTAATCTTAGCATTCAACTTAATGGCAGACGGATTACGCGACGCGTTAGATCCAAAAATGCGTAAGTAAAAGAGGGGAGAAGTAAAAATGAAAACATTGCTAGAGGTAAAAGATTTGCAAGTCTCCTTTGATACACATGCAGGTGAAGTACAAGCTGTACGCGGTGTTACTTTTGATTTGAAAAAAGGAGAGACATTAGCGATTGTAGGAGAATCTGGTTCTGGTAAATCAGTTACTTCTAAAGCGTTAATGGGATTAATTCCGAATCCTCCAGGACGTATTAAAAACGGTGAAATCGTATTTGAAGGTCGTGACTTAACGAAACTAACAGAAAAAGAAATGCAGCAAGTACGCGGTAAAGATATTGCGATGATTTTCCAAGATCCAATGACATCATTAAATCCAACGATGACAATTGGTAATCAGATTATGGAAGGGCTTATTAAACACCAAGGGATGAGTAGAGCAGACGCACGTAAAGTTGCTTTAGAATTAATCGACCTTGTAGGTATTCCAAATCCAGAAGCACGCTTAAAACAATATCCTCACCAATTCTCAGGTGGTATGAGACAGCGTGTAGTTATTGCGATGGCGTTAGCTTGTAATCCGAAATTATTAATTGCCGATGAGCCGACAACAGCGCTAGACGTTACAATTCAGGCGCAAATTTTAGAACTTATGAAGGACATTCAGCAAAAAACAGAAGCAGCAATCATTTTCATTACGCATGACTTAGGTGTAGTGGCAAACGTTGCAGACCGAGTTGCGGTTATGTACGCTGGTAAAGTTGTTGAAATTGGAACTGTTGATGAAATTTTCTACAATCCAAAACATCCATACACATGGGGCTTAATCGCATCTATGCCAAGCTTAGATGGTTCAGAGGACGAGCTATATGCGATTCCAGGAACGCCTCCAGACTTATTAAAACCGCCAAAGGGTGATGCTTTTGCACCACGTAACCCGCAGGCGCTGAAAATTGATTTTGAAATGGAACCACCTTTATTTAAAGTAAGTGATACACATTATGCGGCAACTTGGTTACTTCATGAGCAAGCGCCAGAAGTAAAACCACCAGCAGTTGTTGAAAAACGTATTCTTCAAATGAAAGCAGGTGAACAACATGACTAAACAACGTGAGAAATTAATTGAAGTAAAAAATGTGAAACAACACTTCGATGTGAGTGGTGGTGTTGTTAAAGCAGTTAATGATATTTCATTTGATATTTACCGCGGTGAAACATTTGGACTTGTAGGAGAATCTGGTTGTGGTAAGTCAACAACTGGAAGAACGATTATTCGTTTATACGATGCAACTGCCGGTGAAGTGTTGTTCGATGGTGAAAATGTACATGGGAAAAAATCACGTGCAGAACTTAAGAAATTCAACCGTAAAATGCAAATGATTTTCCAAGATCCATATGCATCATTAAATCCTCGTATGACAGTAGGGGATATTATCGCAGAAGGTATTGATATTCACGGACTAGCAAAAGGCAAAAAAGAGCGTATGGACCGTGTTCACGAGCTGTTAAATACAGTTGGTTTAAATAAAGAGCACGCGAACCGTTTCCCACATGAATTCTCAGGTGGACAACGTCAACGTATCGGTATCGCTCGTGCGCTAGCTGTAGAACCTGAATTTATCATTGCTGATGAACCAATCTCAGCACTTGACGTATCGATTCAGGCGCAAGTTGTAAACTTACTGAAACAGTTACAAAGAGAAAAAGGTTTAACATACTTATTCATCGCCCATGATTTATCGATGGTAAAATACATTAGTGATCGCATCGGTGTAATGTACCGTGGTCAAATCGTTGAGCTGACAACAAGTGAAGAGTTATATGCGAATCCAATGCATCCATATACAAAATCACTACTATCTGCAATTCCGCTTCCAGATCCAGATTATGAGCGCAATCGTAAACGTATCGTATACGATCCATCTCAACATCAATATGGTGAGGAAGCACCAACAATGCGTGAAATCCGCCCAGGACATTTTGTATTATGTTCTGAAGCAGAGTATAAGAAATATAAAGAGATCTATCAATAATAAAGTAGAGCCATCCTTCTATTACAGAAGGATGGCTCTATTTTTTTATACTAGTTAAACTTAATTTAGTATAAAGAGATTTTATCCAAGTTCTTTTTCTCTTTAAAGACAGCAAATTAAGAGTTTCCAAGAATGAAGAAAAAGGCGACTGAAATCCAGCCGCCTTTTTCTTCATTTAGAAACACTTTTATTTTACTGCGCCTGAACAGAAACACTCTCATCTTGCTCATTTGGTTTAACAAGTGCATAATTTTCCCACGCTCTACTTCTCCAGCGGAAGAACATAATAATTGCTCGCGTCCATTCATCGATGGCAATCGCTAGCCAAATACCAACGAGCCCCATATCTAAATGGAAGGCGAAAAAGTAGCCGAGCGGTAAGCTCATTAACACCATGGAGAATGCACCGATTAAAACAGGATATTTTGCATCGCCAGTTGCACGAAGTGAATTAATGATGACGATGTTCATCGTCCGTCCTGTTTCAAGTAGTACACTTAGTAAAAGAACGCTTGCCCCTAGAGAGATAATATGAGGATTATCCGTAAATAGTCCCATTAATTGTGTGCGGAATGTAACAACGAGAATGACCATAAATAAAGTTACAACAATCGCCCATTGTACACTTTTCCATACGCGTGTGTAAGCTTCATCCTTTTCATTTCCGCCAACTAGGCGTCCAACGATAATAGCTGTTCCCATACCGATAGCAATGGCGAATAAATAAGTGAACATGGAAATGTTAGTAGCGTATTGTCTTGCAGCTAACGATTCTGTTCCTAAGTATGTTGCGTAATATAAGAAGACAATTTGACAAGCTTGATACATGACTTGTTCGAATGCAGATGGAATGCCGATCTTTAAAATTTTGCCAACGTATTCTTTTGATAAAGTGAAGTAATATTGTAATTTCACACGGTATTCCATAACGCGATACAGTAACCAGAAGAAAACGATAAGTGCGATTAACCGGCTGACAGCGGAAGAAATCGCGGCCCCTTGCACACCAAGTTCAGGGAAACCGAATTTCCCGAAAATAAGTACGTAGTTTCCGGCGATATGAATAATATTCATTCCAAGCGAAACAAACATTGCTTGCTTTGTAAAGCCGTGAACGCGGATAATTGCGGCTAATGAGTTAATAATAGCTTGAAGGAAAATGGCTCCTCCGACGATGGATAGATAGCTTTGTGCATACGTTAGTACATCGCCTTGTAAATTCATTGCCATCATCATATGTTTTGAAAATAAAAGAAAACCAGCGCTTATAATGAGTCCGACCACTAAATTTAATGTGACGGCTAATGCTGATATTTTTGATGCTTCCATAAAGCGTTTAGAACCGAGGTATTGGGATACAACGATAGCTGCACCATTCCCGATGACTTCTAGTACTAAAATCGCGATATGAAGGTATTGATTCGCTGCACCAACCCCAGATACAGCATCGTCTGATAATGCACTTAACATGAACGTATCAGCGATCCCCATCAGCATAAAAAGAAAAACTTCTAGAAAAATAGGCCATGTTAATAAGAATAAACTTAATTTCTCTGTTGGCCCGTTTTTTGAGTGAATTGCTGTCATGTCCGTCCCCTCTTTACCGATATCTATTTTTAGCAAAGTGTATCGTAACACACTTTCATATCCTTTGCACTTATTTTAGCCTACATATTTTCAATATGAATAAACCTTCATTTTATGACAAAAAAGGAAGAATAATTATGCGTAAGATATTATAGGATATAAAATTTGTTTTTCTCTGATAATTTAGAAAAGTATAAAATTTGTTGTTTTTAACACTTTAGTTCAATAAAAACGCAGTGTGAAACGTTTACAAATACACCGAGTGTTAACAGAAAATTTTAATAAAATAGAAATATAAATATACAAAGAATATATTTGTGTGTATAATATGAATTATTAGAACATATATATATTTCTTTCTGTTTGAAAATGAAAGGGCTAACATTTTTTTGGAGGGTGGAAGTATGAAAAAAAAGATACCAGTTTTTGTAGCATCAACAGTAGCAATGAGCATGATTTTAGGGGCATGTGGCTACCAAAAAGATGAACCGCAAGCGAACGCAAAAGGGGATAGCGGGAAAAGCGGTGCGAAGCAAGTTATTAACTTAATTGAAACACAAGAAATTCCAACGATGGACCCAGCGTTATCAGCTGATGCAGTTTCTTCAAAAGTAATGAACAACACGATGGAAGGTCTATACCGCCTTGGGAAAGACGATAAATTAGTTCCAGGTGTAGCGAAAGAATTCCAAAAGTCAGAAGACGGTAAAAAGTATACATTTAAATTACGTGAAGATGCAAAATGGTCAAATGGTGAACCTGTAACGGCGAAAGATTTCGTGTATGCATGGCAAAGAGCAATTAATCCAGATACAGCTGCGAAATCGGCGTACATTATGTACGATATAAAAAATGCTGAGAAAATTAATAAAAAAGAGATGAGTCCAGACCAATTAGGCGTGAAAGCGATTGATGATCATACATTAGAAGTAGAATTAGATAATTCTATTCCATATCTTGTTGATTTAATGGTCTATCCGATCTTCTATCCTGTTAATGAAAAGTATGTGAAAGAGCAAGGGACGAAGTTTGGTTTAGAAGCAAATACAACACTTTATAACGGTCCATTTACATTAAGTGATTGGCAACATGAACGTAGCTTCAAAATGACAAAGAGCTCATCATATTGGGACAATAAAGAAGTGAAGCTAGAGGAAGTAAACTTTAATATTGTAAAAGATACGTCTACACCAATTAATTTATATGAAACAAACGCAGTCGATCGAGCGACGTTATTAGCAGAGTTCATCGATAAATATAAAGGGAAACCAGATTTCAAAACGGTAGAAGATACATCTGTATTCTTCCTTCGCTTAAATCAAAAAGACCCAGCTTTAGCAAATAAAAATATTCGTAAAGCAATTTCCCTTGGTTTTGACCGTAAACCATTCGTTGATACATTATTAAATAACGGTTCTAAGCCAGCGACGGGATTAATTCCTGACAATTTCATTAAAGGACCGGATAAACAAGATTTCCGTGCTGAAAATGGAGATATTATAAAACCAAATGTGAAAGAAGCGAAAAAGTATTGGGAAGCTGGTAAAAAAGAGCTTGGTAAAAATGAAATTGAATTAGAGTTATTAAATGAAGACGTTGAATTATCGAAGAAAACTGGTGAATATTTAAAAGGTGAGTTAGAAAAGAATTTACCAGGTTTAACAGTGAAAATTAAACAACAACCATTCGCGCAAAAACTAAAATTAGAAGATGCTGGCGATTATGTAATGTCATTCTCTGGATGGAGTGCAGACTTCCCGGATCCAGTTACATATCTTGATATGTTCGTAACTGACGGGGCACAAAACAAAATGAAGTATTCTAATCCGAAGTACGATGAGATTATTACGAAAGCGAAAAAAGACGGAAGCGATGTAAATGCTCGCTGGAAAAACTTATTAGAAGCAGAAAAAATGTTACTTGATGACGCTGCGATTGTTCCAGTATATCAACGTGGTAGAGCATATTTACAAAGAGAAACAATTAAAGATATGTACAACCATAAGTATGGTGGCGAAGTAAGCTTCAAATGGGCATCAGTAGAGAAATAACAAAAAAAGCAGGTGATTACCTGCTTTTTTTAGTACGTACGTTTTTTATAAATGCCTTTTCCGCCAACTTGGTTCCAGCCAGATTGTACATCTAAACTTTTGTTAACAAACTTCATTTTTTCTTTCCCACCAAAGAGTTTTTCACCGATGCTATTTGTAATGACACCAATCAATGCTGTTATTCCGATGATGAGGGTAGCAACAATGATAAAATCAGTGAAAAAAGCAATCATATGCAAATTCCCCCTTTGCCTGTCTGTATTTTTATTGTATGAGATAAATGGTAAAAAAGAAAGAAATGTCAGAAAAATATTCGATTTACTTTAGAAAGCATATAGACATGAGCGGGGGGATTTGCTAAAATAAGAACAGGTGTTCCTTTTCGTTTCTAACCTTTAGAGTCTTACATTTCTCAATTGTTTTGTCGGGAAAAGGTAAGAAAACGTTCTCTTTTTAATGGGGAAGATTATGAAACTGTAATTGTATAGCAAGTGAAAATTATTGTAGAAAGCAAGTATCAAAAGGGTTGAAGACCGTTGTTAAAGGACAGTTTTAATGAGTGTAATCATGTTACATAGCAGTGGAGCACATGGAGAAATTTTCTCAACTAGCAGTAAATTCACTGTATATTTCTTGCAAAAACTATTGTATAATGATTATAGAAGTTACTTATTAAAAGTAATTGTTGTTGCTTACATGAATTGCGATTTTTTACTTTGCTATAAGACAAGTTATCGCGAAAAATTGCGGAAGTTAGAAATTTAAACTGTAATTAGTACAGAATTTGTACTCTTTAAGGAGAGTGAGCTTTGTATGGTAACATTATATAGTTCTCCAAGCTGTACGTCTTGTAGAAAGGCGAAATTATGGCTAGAGGAAAATCATATTCCTTATACAGAACGTAATATTTTCTCAGATCCATTAACGATTGATGAGATTAAAGAGATTTTACGTATGACAGAAAGCGGAACGGATGAGATTATTTCTACTCGTTCAAAAGTTTTCCAAGAATTGAATGTGAACTTAGAGTCTTTACCACTTCAAGATTTATATAAGATGATTCGTGACTATCCAGGTATTTTACGTCGTCCAATTATGATTGACGAAAAACGCCTTCAAGTAGGTTACAACGAAGACGAAATCCGTCGTTTCTTACCACGTACAGTAAGAACGTTCCAATTACGTGAAGCACAACGTCTTGTAAATTAATTATAATAATATGAAAACCTTCTACCTATTATATAGTAGAAGGTTTTTTTTTACTGTTTAACATTACGTAATCGCACTTGTTGAACGATAATGCCTATGCATAAAACGGTGAAAATGAACAAATAAGGGATACTTGCGGTGAAACTAGGATTATGATGAAAAAACGTTGTAAGTCTGTCTTCATGGGTAATCATTTTTCCTGCTGTATAGGCGAGAACTGCTGCTCCGCAATAAATGAGAAATGGAAAGCGTTCCATGAGTATTAAAATAAGTTTGCTTCCCCAAATGATAATCGGGATAGAAATGAATAAACCGATAATTACGAGTGAAAGTCTTCCGTGAGCTGCTCCTGCAATGGCAATAACATTGTCAAACCCCATAACGAGATCCGCGAATACAATTGTACGCACAGCTTGGAATAAAGTCGTTTTTCCTTGGATAGAAGAAAGATCGTTGTTATTATCAGTGAGTAAATTGACCGCAATTAATGTGAGTAAAATTCCGCCGATGAGTTGTAAAAATGGGATATCAAGTAAATAGACAGCTAGTATTGTGAGGAGAATTCGTAGCACAATTGCTAACATAGTACCAATCAAAATGGCTTTATTTCGTTTTGCTTCAGGTAAATTTCGGCTAGCTAGTGCGATGACAATTGCGTTATCGCCACCTAGTACAACATCGATACCGACAATCATTAGTACAGATGTTAAAAACTCTAAGTCCATTCGTCTGCCTCCATTTATGATGTTTTAATAAGCGAAATATATGTATGTGGTGAAGAAAGTTTGTCTAGTTTTGATCCCGCGCCCGCGGGGACAAAATAATCACCTCTAATAGAAGTTTCACTTTATTACAGTGTACGGGGGAATATGGGAATGTATGTCCAAATTTTTTGCGAGCAGTGAATTGGTATAATGGTATATTTATTCCGATTGGTGCGAGCTAATAATCAGTGGGGATGAAAAAAATACTGATTATTGTTTCACTTTATGTAAACAGTCGAATACAGATAGGTATATAACTATTTTTGTAAAATAAATCGATTTTATTTCCCTTCTGGAGAATCTTATCATAAAATGAGAGTACAAGAATCTATTGTTTTGTCATATGAGTGGGGAATCCCTTCATAACAATTCTAAGCAGGAAGGGAGAGTTGTATTTTGGATATTGAAAGAATTAATGACCATACTATGAAATTTTTTATTACGTACATTGATATAGAGGACAGAGGGTTTAACCGTGAAGAAATTTGGTATGACCGCGAACGAAGTGAAGAGCTCTTTTGGGAGATGATGGACGAAGCTCGTGATCATGATGATTTCTTTATCGATGGACCGTTATGGATTCAAGTGCAAGCAGTCGATAAAGGGATTGAAGTACTCGTAACGAAAGCGGAGCTTTCAAAGGATGGACAAAAGCTGGAACTACCAATAGGTGTAGACAAAATTATAGACATTCCTCTAGATGAAGGCATCGAATCATTATTCCAGCAAGAATTAGTGGAAGAGGTAGAAGAACAAGTAGGAACAAACTTTAATGAAGATGGTACGTTTGGCTTTTTAATTAAGTTTAATGATTTTGAAGATGTCATTTCATTAAGTCATCGTCTTATCTTTGAAGATATAAAAGATGAATTGCATTCATTTGAGGACCGCTATTATGTATATGTGGAATTCGATGAAGTGCTACATGATGAAGAAGAAATTGATCGTATTTTAAGTATTGTTTTAGAATATGGAGAAGAATCTACTTTAACGATTCACCGTGTAAGTGAGTATGGGAAACAGGTTGTGAAAGAGCGTGCGCTTGAGACAATTCGCAACAATTTCCCTCCTAAAATGTAAGCCGATTTCTATAGTATGAAATCGGCTTTTTTTATGAAGAATAGGAAGGCTTTCTTATTTAGGGGGTAAGAGATGAAAAATACACTAAAACTACTTTTCTTTTTTCTACTATTGTTCGCATTATTTGTTTCGTTACGTATGTTTATTGATGTAGCATTTTATTCGGATGTAATTGGGATAAAAGATGTTTCGATTTTAGGTATTATTAGTATTTTATTTACGGTTTCCGCATTTTTAATTGGATGTGTTATTTTCTTAGAAAACCGCCATCCGTCAAAAACACTTACGTGGTTAATCGTACTAGGTATTTTTCCAGTGTTCGGTTTCTTTGCTTATCTTTTATTTGGACAAAACTTTCGCAGAAAAAGAATGTTCCAAAAGAAGGCATTACTCGATGAACAGGCGTTTTTACAATATAAGGGACACGAAGATTACGAAGAACGGATTTTACGAAATCATAAGCATCAAGAATTGTTATTTCGTTTAGCAGATCGACTAGGTGCTTTAAATATTTCATTTCAAACTGAAACGAGGACATTAACAAATGGAGACGAAACGTTTCAGGCAATTTTAGATGGGTTAAATCGAGCGAAACACCACATTCATATGGAGTATTACATTGTGCGTGATGACAAGCTCGGTACAGAAATTAAAGATATTTTAATAAAAAAATCAAAAGAAGGCGTTGTCGTTCGTTTTTTATACGACGCGGTTGGAAGTTTTAAATTATCAAATTCGTATATTGAAGAATTGAATGATGCAGGAGTAGAAATGATTCCATTTTTCCCTGTGCGTTTTCCAATTTTAAACGATAAAATTAATTATCGAAACCACCGAAAAATCGTTATTATAGATGGAAATGAAGGGTTTGTAGGGGGATTAAATATTGGTGATGAGTATTTAGGGAAGGATAAATATTTCGGTTTTTGGCGAGACACGCATTTATATTTACGCGGTGAAGCAGTTCAAAGTTTACAGCTGATTTTCCTTCAAGACTGGTTTTATATGACTGGTGAGGCGGTATTAGCACCTGAATATTTACAAGCGGAAGCAGTTGAGGGTGATCATTGGGGCGGAGTCCAACTTGTTGGAGGTGGACCGGATAATAAATGGGAAACAATTAAACATTTATATTTTGCAATGATTGCTTCAGCTAGGAAATCGATTTGGATTGCAACACCATACTTTATTCCAGATGATGATATTTTATCTGCATTAAAAGTAGCTGCACTTGCTGGTATTGATGTTCGTTTGTTAATGCCAAGTAAGCCAGATAAGCGGACTGTCTTTTATGCATCAAGATCGTACTTTACGGAGTTATTAGATGCAGGAGTAAAAATATATGAATATGAAAAAGGTTTTCTTCATAGTAAAGTTGTCATCGTGGATTCTGATCTCGCATCAATTGGGACAGCTAATATGGATATGAGAAGTTTTCATTTAAACTTTGAAGTAAATGCCTTTTTATATGATACAGGTAGCATTCGAAAGCTCGTTCAAGATTTTAAAGACGATTTAGAAGAATCCAGTGAAATTCATGTTGACCGATTTCATAAGAGACGTCTTCATAGGCGGATTGTTGAATCGACGTATCGGTTATTATCACCTTTATTATAGAAAGAGATGTCCTAATTTAGGACATCTCTTTTTTGAGAGGAATTTGTAGTAAATTGTAGAATACAAGAAGTTGAAAGGGTGTGATGGTGATGTTTATTGCAAGGAGAGAAAACGGAGAGAAAATTCATCTATTATATAACCGGGATGAAGAACGTTTACGCGAAATGCGTAAACGAGAAAAATTCTTTTGTACAGCTTGCGGAAAAGAAGTGCAAATGAAATTAGGAAAACAAAAGAGCTGGCATTTTGCTCATAAGAAAGTGGATTCATGTCTTGCCTTTTATGAAGCAGAATCTATGTATCATATGCACGGTAAAGAATTGTTATATAGATGGTTAAAACGTCAAGATTTTCATGTCGATATAGAGCATTATCTGCCAGTAATCAAGCAACGGCCAGATATTTACGTAGAGAGAGCGGATAGAAAAATTGCGATTGAATATCAATGTGCAAATCTCTCTGTAGAGCAGCTTTATAAGCGAACGTATTCGTATTGGCAAGCTAGTATACAAGTCATCTGGATAATCGGTGGAAATCAGTTGAAAAAGAAATCCGCCTATTGGATGACATTCTCCGCCCTTATGGCTTTCTCCTTACAACCTTACCCTCAGCCATTTCTTATTTTCTTTTGCCCGAAACAAAAATCGTTTATGAAATGCGCATTTATCACTCCGTTTTCTACAAATGTCTTTTTCGCACATACTATTTATTTACCAACTGATACGACTACTGTTGACATGCTCTTTTCTCCCGTGCCTTTCCAGAAAGAGGTATTAGGACAAGAATGGAAGAAAAAAAAGAACCATTTTCGGCAAAACGCTCTATCTATCTGGAATTATAATCATAAGTCACTACTCCGCCTCTTATATCAATATAAATGTACCCCAGCGAGTTTTCCTTCTGAAATCGGTGTTCCGCTCCCATCCGCGTTTGCTTTTCAAACAAATCCATTTATATGGCAAGCTTCTCTTTATATGAAGTGTATAGGTATGCTTAAGGTAGGCGAGTATATTTCTCTGCAATACGTATGTAACTATGTAGCAAAATATACGAAGAGGCGTCTACTTCCGTATTTTGCACAACATATATGGAAGGTAGCAGTTGCGGAGTATATGACATTTTTATGTTATGCAGGTGTATTAATAAAAATAGGTATTAATAAGTATCGAAAAATAAGAGATGTTGTGTTGGTAAAAACAGAGGAAGAAATTATGAAATATGATGAAATTTGCTTAGTTCATGCACTATCTCTATTTGAGACAAAGTACAACATGAGAGATGGAAAAGGGGATATAATAAAGACTGATCGTGAAGGAATTACATAAGAAAAATCGAATTGTACTTAAGTAGAGATATTATAAGGAGGGCTTAAAGAATGGCTGAACAAAATACAGTGAAATCATTACCAAATCGCAATGAGATTGAAGAAGCAAACACATGGCGATTAGAAGATATTTTCCAAACAGATGCAGAATGGGAAAAAGAATTCCAAGCTATTAAAGAGCTATTGCCAAAGTTAACTGAATTTAAAGGGAAGCTTGGCGACTCTGCAGACAATTTGCTTGAGGCATTGCAATATGAAGATGAAATTTCAATGCGATTAGGTAAGCTATATACATATGCACATATGCGTTACGATCAAGATACAACAAACTCTGTGTATCAAGCATTAAATGATCGCGCAACAAATTTATACTCACAAGTATCTAGTAGCACAGCTTATATCGTACCTGAAATTTTATCTATTTCAGAAGATACGCTACAAACTTTCTTACAAGAAAATCGAGAACTAAGTGTATATGAGCATGCATTAGAAGAAATTACACGTCAACGCCCGCACGTATTATCTGAGGCAGAAGAAGCGTTATTAGCAGAAGCATCTGAAGTGATGAGTGCATCAAGTAATACATTCGGTATGTTGAATAATGCGGATTTGAAATTCCCATCTATTAAAGGTGAGGATGGAGAAGAGGTAGAAATAACACATGGTCGTTACATTCAATTTTTAGAAAGTGATGATCGTCGTGTACGGGAAGATGCATTCAAAGCTGTATATGAAACGTACGGAAAATATAAGAACACATTTGCAAGTACGCTAAGCGGGGCTGTGAAACGTAATAATTTCAATGCGCGCGTTCGTAAATACGATTCTGCACGTCAAGCTGCATTAAGTAATAATAATATTCCTGAGGCGGTGTATGATCAACTTATTGAATCGGTAAATGATAATTTACACTTACTACATCGATACATTGATATTCGCAAGCGTGCTCTAGGTCTTGATGAGCTTCATATGTACGATTTATATACACCACTTGTACCAGAAGTGAAAATGAATGTGAAGTATGAAGAAGCGCAAGAAATGTTATTGAAATCTTTAAATGTACTTGGTGATGAATATGTTGAAATTTTAAAAGAAGCATATGAAAATCGCTGGGTAGATGTATATGAGAATAAAGGAAAACGAAGCGGAGCATATTCATCTGGTGCATACGGAACAAATCCGTATATTTTAATGAACTGGCATGATAATGTAAATAATTTATTTACACTTGCTCATGAGTTTGGTCATTCAGTGCATAGTTACTATACAAGGAAGACACAACCGCACGTATATGGTGATTATTCAATCTTCGTTGCAGAAGTGGCATCAACTTGTAATGAAGCGCTTCTAAATGATTACTTATTGAAGACGACAGAAGATAAGAAAGAGCGTTTATATTTATTAAATCATTATTTAGAAGGATTCCGTGGTACTGTATTCCGTCAAACGATGTTTGCAGAGTTCGAGCATATCATTCATAAGAAAGTACAAGAAGGACATGCTGTTACGCCAGATATGTTAACGGAGATCTACTACGATTTAAATAAGAAATATTTCGGGGACGCTTTAGTAATCGATAAAGAAATCGGCTTAGAGTGGTCTCGTATTCCGCACTTCTATTACAACTATTACGTATATCAATACGCAACAGGATTTAGTGCAGCGACAGCTTTGTCAAAACAAATTTTAGAAGAGGGGCAACCAGCAGTAGAACGTTACATTAACGAATTCTTAAAAGCTGGAAGTTCTGATTACCCAATTGAAGTGTTGAAAAAAGCAGGAGTAGATATGGCATCACCAGAACCTGTAAAAGAAGCACTACAAGTATTTGAAGAGAAGTTAAATGAACTAGAAGCGCTATTGTTTGAAGAGAAGTAATGAGAAAAGACGAGGGATGTTATCCTCGTCTTTTTTGTTTGAAACATTTGCTCAAAAGTACATCATGTCGATATTTGTCGAATGATTAAGGTGATTTTCTTTACTTTTTCTATATTAGAAGGAATTTTCACGACTTATTTTTGTAGTTAAAATCCTTTAAATCGTTTTCTATAGTTGAAATAAGAGACAGCGATGACGATAACTCCGAATAAAAGGGGGAAGGCAATAATTTTAGGAAAAGCTTGTAATAGAGAGAGGATATACAAGAAAAAAGAAACAATAACACATAGAAAGATAAGAAAAATATGAGACTTTTTCATAAGGAAACCTCCTAAATTGCTTTTTTTATAGCTTATTCAAGAATGAAAACGTTTAGAATGTGACAAAAATGTGAAATTCGACAAAAGGGGTTGTCATCTGACGTCGAATCTTGTAATATAATAAGCGTGAACGAATTCACATACAAACATATACCCCTTTGTTTGAACGTGAAAATTTCTCCCATCCCCTTTAATATTTTTATAAGCCGTAAAGAAGAAGACCTGGTGTTTACACCAGGTCTTCTTCTTTTGCTATCCATTTCCAATAACGCTCGCACTTCACTTCAATCATTTGTACTTTTCGTCTTAGTTGTAATTTTTTTAGTTCGCGCTCTATTTCTTGCTGAGGGCAGTCATATATAAATGAGATTTCCTTTGAAGAAATAAATTGTGTTGCTTCTAGTAATACTTCTAAAGGAGGTAATGGCTCTGGCTCAATTTCGCATTTTACCAGTTCTTTTAATAGCTGTACGTATACATCATAGGAATAAATTCCTGTGATTTTAATACCTTCCTCATCTGAATTTGCATGAAAAAATAGGAGGGAAGGTATTTCTGTAATATGCATCTCATTTGTGAATTTTAGGTCGCATTGGAAAGCTTTTTTTGCGCTAACTGAGTGTAGGTCTTTTTTAAATTCCTCTACATCAATGCCGCTATCTTTAGCACATGTAAGCAATAATTCACAGTCAGGGTTTGATACATTTTCAAGAAAAATGTATTCTTGGAGTTTTCGCAAAAACTTCGAACCTGCTTTTCGGCCTTGCAACTCCGCCGCCTTAATTGCCATCGAAACTAAATACGGTGTTGACGATGCCTCTTGCATATGTACTTTTCCATCACATGAAAAACCTTGTAAACTTGTTGTCTTTTCCCACACAAATCGAATATTAGCAGGTTTATTCCATTTGTGTGAGGAAGCGTTTGCCCCGTCCACTTTTCCTGTTACTATATGACGAATAGAGAAGTATTTCCCATACTCAAGCCATAGTTTAATAATAAAAGGCTCGATATCCCAGCAATCTTTACAAAGTGGATCAATAAATAAATATGCTTCTACAGATTTATGCTCGCATGTGGAAGGAGAAGGCATATTCATATGCTTTGCTTCCTGCTTATCCATTACTCTTCACCTGTTTCATTTTGAGTATTGACCATATGTTGAGCAGTTAATGCTAAACGTTCAAAAACAAACTCTCTTATATGACCTTGCACTCCTGTATCATCCATTGCTTGCTCCATACATGATAGCCAAGCTTCTGCGCGTTTTGGAGTAATCTCAAACGGAAGATGGCGTGCTCTTAGCATAGGATGCCCATGTTCTTCAGTGTATAAATTAGGACCACCTAAATATTGTGTTAAAAATTGTTTCTGCTTCCTAGCAGTTTCTGTTAAATCATCCGGGAAGATCGGAGATAAGTCAGGGTGTTCACTGACATAGGAATAAAATGTATCCACTAATGTTGCAATGCATTGTTCACCGCCAATTGCTTCAAATGGTGTCATCGGTTGCTTGCTCATCCTTTATAAACTCCTTTTTCCATGAAATGTATATCTATTGTAGCAATGGAATGTTATGAAGAGCAACTAAACAGCCTTCATAACATTCTTTACTTATTCTATATGTTGCTAATAAATCTTTTGCTTTCCAAAAAGGTGAAACGTAGCCGTAAGTACAGCTCTTCTTCACTAATGGAAATTTCACTTTAGCGCTCTTTGTTTTGTTTGGCAAGGAAAAAGCGTTTTACTTTGTTATTTGTATGACGAACTGGTACGTTATGTTGCTTTAATAACCTTATAAATGCTGCTTTACCGGTCTTTTCATCTTGCACTTCGTATTCAATTTCATAATCATCGTGATTGTAATAGAAACTATGATCAAAGACAAGCGTTCCGCCTTCAAATAATGTTTCAGCTCTTTCTGTTGTTAAACTACCCATATAAGTTAAAGAGGAAACGGGAATTTGTAGTTTGTCTAGCTGATTCATTACAGTTCCTTGAATGAGTGTGTTTGTTTCCATCATAAGTTTTGCTTCTTTTTCTGTTACAGACTGATGAGTTTCTAATAAACCAATTTCAGCAGGTTGTTTTAATGTTAATGTATAAGTTCCATCTTTATGACGAATACGAAGTGCAGAGCCTGCATCTTTTAAAGAGAAGTGAGGCGTTTCAAAGTAGTGATTTACTTGTTTTGTAAATGCTTCAATAGAAAAAGATTTGCATAATGTTTGGAATTCGTCCTCTGTAACCATATTTTTAAATTCAATTTCAATTTCTTGTGTCATTGTGTGCGCTCCTTTTGAAAAATAATTCTTTACACATTATCGCTTTTTCATAAATTTGGTTCAATGTTTTATTTGTTTGCGTCCATGTTATGATACAATAATACTGTTAAGTAAGACAGGAAGTTGAGATGGAGGAGTTCGAGCATGCAAAATAAAATTCAAGTTAAGAGCGTAGAAACGAGAGAGAATGCGCTTATTTTTTGTGCGGAAAATACTGAAATAGAGGTAAAGGAGTTAAGTGCGCGTAATCACGTACTTGTAGACTCAGACAATTTATCATTTTTATATATCTTAGAAAACGAATCATCTTTCATTTATGTAAGTATTCCGCATACATGCTGGGAGGCAATGCATGAAGCGATGAATAAAGATACAGCGATGTTTATTCGCGTGAATGATGTTGAAATAGAATTAGAAGGATTAAAAGAAGAAGTAGAATATTTAGTTGAAAATATTGAAGGTAATGCAAATTACGGAGAAGAACTAGTAACTGCTGTAGAAAAAGTGTTTCTATAAGCAAATGGATTGATTTTGGTGGTGGTTGAAATGAATCGTAATTGGGAAGAATTTTTAGCGCCTTATCACCAAGCGGTGGCGGAGCTGAAAGTGAAACTAAAAGGAATGCGTACTCAATTTGCAATGTTAACGGAGCATTCTCCAATTGAGTTTGTAACAGGAAGGGTAAAGTCGGTTGCAAGTATTATTGATAAATCGGAGAAGAGAAATGTACCGCTAGACCGGCTCAGAGAAGATATGCAGGACATCGCGGGCCTTCGAATGATGTGTCAATTCGTAGATGAGATTAAGCCTGTTGTAGAATATCTTCGAAAACGAAATGATTTTGACATTGTGGAAGAACGTGATTATGTAACGCAAAAGAAAGATAGCGGCTATCGCTCTTACCACGTTGTCATTAGTTATCCTGTTCAAACGATACAGGGGGAGAAAAAAGTGTTAGTTGAAATTCAAATTCGCACGTTAGCAATGAATTTTTGGGCAACGATTGAGCATTCTTTAAATTACAAATATAGTGGACGTTTTCCTGAAGATATTAAAATACGCTTACAACGTGCAGCGGAAGCGGCGTTTTTATTAGATGAAGAAATGTCTTCCATTCGTCTTGAAATTCAAGAAGCGCAAAAGGTCTTTTCACGAAAGCAGGAAACGAAAGATTCTGAATCATAAACTAAAGGGTGTTGGGCGATGAAATTTACAATTATGTCAAAGGGAGATCAATCATCAGATACACTAGCAAGTACGATGAAAGAATACTTGCTAGATTTTGGGTTTACAATGGATGAAAAGGAACCTGATATTGTAATTTCTGTTGGGGGAGATGGAACGCTTTTATATGCATTTCATCGTTACTATAATCGATTAGATGAAACCGCATTTGTTGGTGTACATACAGGGCATTTAGGTTTCTATGCAGATTGGTTACCGACGGAAGTAGAGAAGTTGGTGATTGCAATCGCTAAAACACCGTTCCAAGTGGTTGAATATCCACTTTTAGAAGTGATTATTCGCTATGTGAATGGTAGTAAAGAGTCGCAGTATTTGGCGATGAATGAAGCGACTGTAAAAAGTGCAGAAGGTACATTAGTAACAGAAGTGGAAATACGCGGAGAGTATTTCGAAACGTTTCGCGGAGATGGTCTTTGTATTTCTACTCCTTCAGGAAGTACCGCTTATAATAAGGCGCTTGGCGGAGCGATTATTCACCCTTCTATTGAAGCGATTCAAATTGCAGAAATGGCATCTATCAACAATCGTGTATTTCGTACGGTAGGTTCGCCGCTCGTACTGCCGAAGCATCATACATGCGTTTTAAAGCCGGCTGCAGGAATGAACTTGCAAATTACGGTGGATCATTTGACGATGGTTCATCAAGATGTGAAATCAATTCAGTATCGCGTTGCAAACGAGAAAGTACGATTTGTTCGTTTCCGTCCGTTCCCATTCTGGAAACGTGTTCGTGACTCGTTTGTTGCAGATAAATAGAGAGGGTTTATATATTTGAACAGATTTACATTGAAATGGGATATAGGGCTGGCTGAAGAGGGAACTTTAGTTAGAGAATTTTTGAAAACAAAAGGGATTTCGAAAGCTGCTTTAACGGATATAAAGTTCCGTGGCGGAGCAATTGAAGTAAACGGTCAACACACGAGTGTTCGTCACAAGTTACAAGCTGGTGAAGAGTTACAAGTCTTTTTTCCAGTGGAGGAAAGAAGTGAAGGGATGGAAGTGGAAGAGATCCCTTTATGTATCGTATATGAAGATGATGCGGTTCTTGTTATAAATAAAGAAGCAAATATGTCGACGATTCCGTCTAGGGAGCACCGGTCAGGAAGTGTTGCGAACGCTCTTTTATATCATTATGATAAACAAAATCTTGCAAGTACGGTGCACATTGTGACGAGGTTAGACCGTGATACTTCAGGGCTTATGTTAATTGCGAAAAATAGATTCGTTCATCACCTTTTATCGAAGCAGCATCAACAAAAAGGGGTGAAACGAACGTATGAGGCAATCGTTCATGGGACTATTTTAGAAGAAGTAGGAACGATTGATGCACCAATCGGACGAAAAGCGGATAGTATTATCGAGCGAACTGTCTGTGAAGATGGTCAAAGAGCTGTTACTCATTTTAGAGTGATGGAGAGTTCTTCCGATAAGACGCATGTAGCGCTTGAGCTCGAGACGGGAAGAACACATCAAATTCGTGTACATATGGCACATATAGGACATCCGCTACTTGGGGATGATTTATACGGCGGCCGAAGAGATGTGATAAAACGTCAAGCGCTTCATAGTACTTCTTTGACGTTTTATCATCCTATTTTAGAAAAGGAAATGACTTTTACTGTCAGCATTCCGGATGATATGCAATACGCTTTACGTAAAAAGTAAAAGGGAACAAAATTCTTATACGATAAGAATTTTGTTCCCTTTTTTTTTAGCGGAATAATATTAAAATTTGATTCTCACTAGTACGCTTTATAACGAAAAAGCCACTTTCAGCCTTTGTAGCAATGCCGTCATCATTCGGACGACAATATCCGTGTGTTTCGCAAGTACCGTCATCACGTACTAACATTTGTCCAATTAATCCGATAGGAAGCCACTCGGTGCGATTTCGTCTTGATATATACTTACAAGATGGATCCCATTCTGTATTTAAAAGAGGTTGTATTTCTTGCGTATCCGTACGCGCATATTGACGTTTTCCGAAGCTATCTGTTTTATAGCGTTTTTGCCAACTTAAAGCACCGCTATTTCCTATGAGAGCGGGTGTAGCACTAGATATTCCTAATATGAATGAATCGTTTGAAGTGGCTATCCGAATTTTTTCTTCGCTACTAAATGTAACGAAATAACCGACATCAATAGGGGTATGATCTGCTGTTTCAAACATTTGTGCATAATCAGTCCCGCTTGCATTGTAAGAAGCACCATCGATATACATTTCTCCGTTATGGGCAAGCCATTTGGCACCAATATTATGATCAGTGTCATTTGTCCCATTTGCGATAAACCAGGAATAAGCTTCTTCTGCTGTACCAAATTTACCCATAATATGGCTGCCTGCAAAATTAGCTGTTGATGTATGATTTCCTTCCGCATGAGATGAGAATCCATTAGCGATAGTTGCGGTTCCTTCTGCGTGTGCTGCTTCGCCTAAAGAAATTGTATGTTTTCCTTCCGCGTGAGAATAAGAGCCGCCTGCTGTCGTTTCACTTCCTTCACTATGCGAACTATGTCCAGTTGCCTTTGTTTTTGATCCTTCTGCATGAGAAAAGGCACCCATTGCTTGTGTAAGCAATCCTTCGGCATGTGAGGCGATTCCGTCAGCTGTAGAGTGAAGGCCTTCTTTATATGCGTGGCGACCTCCTTTGTTAACTTCTTTTTTTATAGGTGTAGGTACAGGAGCCTGAGTAGGGGCGGATACTTCTATTTGTTCATCGTTGCCTGAGACTAATGCTTCTTTTATTTTTTTTACTTGATTTATAATAGTAGCTGGAATTTCTGGTTGTACTTTTTCCTTTATTGCTGCAGGAATATTTTTTTCTATATTTTCTTGTATCTTTTCCGAATTAAGCACAGGTTCATCATTATTAGAAGCGAGCTTCTTTTTTTGTCGTGCTTTTATTTTTCTGCTATCTATAATCCGCCTCATAACAGCATTTTCTAAAGAGACATATTTTTCTCTCGGTTTGCTTTTTTTTGATGACTCTTGTTCTTCTATTTCTTCTATAGCTGCAGCTCGAATACTGCACCAGTTGTTAATTCCATACATGGGATGGTATAAAGGGTGGAATTTTTTTTTTTGTTTAGAAGATTTTTTCTTCATTCCGTCACCTCCTGCGACAGTATATGCCGCACAATTAAAAAAAGATGCACTTTATTGCATCTTTTTTTAATTGCTTTATCTAGTTTTAGTGTGGGATACGCCTAGAAAATATCATTTTTCCCTGTTACTTGTGAATTCAATAGGGGTATTTATGAAATTGGGCGGAACTTTTCAGGAACAAAAGGTAGGGAAGAAGGGACAGAAACAGTCTCCATCTCAGGGTAACGTAGTCCAGTTAGTTTACCACCAAATACAGCGCCGGTATCAATATTGACTGTATGATTCACAAAGCGGGGTTCATTGACAGGTGTATGCCCATAAATAATCCATGTTTCACCTGTATACTCTTGTGCCCAATCGCGCCGAACTGGTGAGCCGTCAGGATGTTTTTCTCCTGTAATATCACCATATAATACAAATGTTTGTACTTTTTTATCGTGTCTTCCTATGTAATCTTGCCGAATGCCAGCGTGACAGACGATTAATTTTTTTTCATCCAGTATGTGATATAGCGGTGATTGTTCGTAAAGAGTAATGAATTTTTCTTTTATTATTTGTTGTTTATTAGAAGATAATGTTTCATATTCTGCAACAGTTGTTTCGAGCCCATGAGCGATTGTAACATTACGCCCAAGGAAAAAACGATACAGTTTATTGCAGTGATTCCCTGGAGCATAATAAGCTTCTTTTCTATTTATTACGAGCTCCCATACAATTTCAATCATACGTAATGAATGTGGACCGCGGTCTGTAATATCACCAACGAATGCCAGCTTTCGTTTTTCGTTATGAATTGGGAGACCGCTATCCCAGCTATATCCTAGTTTCGTTGTTAAGTCTTGAAACTCTTGGAAGCATCCGTGAATATCGCCTATAATGTCATATTTCATATGTAAACCTCCAGCTCATTTTTTCATTAGTATATCTAAAATGGACATAGAAAAAAACCATACCGTTTTTCGATATGGTTCATTTAAACATAAAGACTTTAGTTCTTGAGCATACGTTCAAAATAAATCCAATAGCAACCATGTATGTGAGCAGTGAACTCCCACCATAGCTCATAAGAGGTAATGTTATTCCTGTAATAGGGAGTAAACCAATTGTCATCCCGATATTTTGGAATACTTGGAACGTGAACATTCCGATTGTACCAGCACAAATGTAACTACCGAAAGGTTCATTGCTTTCTAAAGCGATATGAATCATTCGGTATATGAGTAAGAAAAAAAGTGAAATAATGATACTGGCTCCTAAAAAGCCGAATTGTTCAGCGACATTTGTGAAAATAAAATCTGTATGCGGCTCTGGGAAATATACTTGTCCATTTTCCCACCCTTTTCCTTGCATTTCTCCTGATCCAGCAGCTAAGAATGCTTGTCTTAATTGATATCCTTGAGCGTCATATTTGTAAGGTGCTAGCCAGCCGTAGAAGCGGTTTAATTGATATTCTTTTAGAATATGACCTTTAAAGAACTCTGTATGAGTGAAATAAATATATGTTAAGGCAGAGCTCATGGCGAAAATGGTAGTGGTTAATCCGAAAATAAAGCGCCAACGTATACCAGAAACTAAAATCATTGCTGCGAGCATTGCGGAAATTACCATTGTGTTTCCTAAATCAGGTTCTTTTGCAATTAGAAGTAGTGGTGGTAAGCTAGCCACAAATATTTTTAAAAGTAAAATGAAATCTTCACGAGTTGTTCGAAAAGGGTATTTTTCATTGTGATTCGCTATAATTCGTCCAACGACGATAATCAAAAATAATTTCATAATTTCAGAAGGCTGAAAATTTCCGATGCCTGGAAGTCTGTACCACGCGGTAGCCCCTTTAATTGTAACGGCGCCAGGAACTTGAAGCTCTAGGCCAATAAGAAGTATCATTGCAAAGCCATACAAATACCAAGCAATTTTTTTATAGCGATCAAAATCGATAATCATAATAACACCAATGGCGATAAATCCAATAACGTACCACTGGATTTGCTTTAGGACAAAATTTACGTTTTGTAAAAATGGTGGTAAAGAAGGTTGTGCACTTGCAATAGCGAAGCAACTAACAGTCCCAATGGCAAATAAAATAAATATTAATATGTAGTCTATTTGATATTGAGGATTTGAGTCTTTCACTGTATGTATTCCTTTCTAATGCTCTTTATATTAGTGGATCTTAGTTGCTGTATCGCAGAGTTTAAAATGAATGCATGATCGATAACGTGGATTCACATATCGATTATATACTTTTATTTTCGTAGAATAGGCTAATGATTTAGCTCTTTTTATAATTATATCCAAATAATGAGAAAGACGTACATGTGCATCAGGAATGATATTTGAAATGTGACGGTATGTAAAGAATTCTTTAAAATACTTAGAAATGGTACTGGAGGATCTTCAATTGAATGTGCAACCGAGGCGGAAGTTCTATAGATATATGTAATGAGGTAGGGAGATATGGCCCATACGCTACTCATATTTCAAACAAAGCTGTTCTTTTTAGCAATCCGTGGAAAGGTTGAACTACAGATTTGTTTTCTATATGTGAGCCTCCTATAAAAAGGTATACGACATTATGGCTAATGTAGAAAGAGAAGAAATAACGATTGAATACATAATAGAAAAAGCAGTAAAACTTATATAAGTTTTACTGCTAAGTAAAAATTAAGCGATTTTTTCAATAGTAATTGATGCACTCGTACCAGCAGTTAGTGATAATCCAGTGATGTTTGTAACAAATGCTTCAACTAATGATGGAGTTGATGTAATTTGTGTAATCGCTTGGATAACGATAGGTACTCCAGCTATAACTAAAGTTGTATTGGCGCCTGGTATAGGTGAGCCATTAACTTGAATTTCAATGTTACCTAATGCACTTGCCAATGTAGTATATACGATAACGGTAATTTTATAGAATCCAGTTTCGTTTATGTTGAAAGTATCACCACCTGAAAATGGAGAAATTGCTGTGCCGAATTGTGATCCCAATGTATTAAACGGTACAGGTCCGGTACCCGACAAAGTGACACCAGCCGAATCAGAGTTAAATGCGTACAAGCCTGCTGGAAGTCCTGCCCCAGACGGTCCAGTTGGTCCAGTAGCCCCAGTAGTTCCGGTAGCCCCAGTGGCGCCGGTAGCTCCAGTCGGTCCAGTAGCCCCAGTAGTACCAGTATCGCCAGTGGTCCCGGTAGCTCCAGTCGGTCCGGTAGTGCCAGTGGCGCCGGTAGCTCCAGTCGGTCCGGTAGTGCCAGTGGCCCCGGTAGTGCCAGTGGCGCCAGTAGTGCCAGTAGTGCCAGTATCGCCAGTAGTCTCAGTATCGCCAGTTAGTCCAGTGACGCCGGTAGTGCCAGTCGGCCCGGAGTTCCCAGTGATACCGGTCGGTCCAGTAGGAAAAGTAAATGGTGGAATTGGCGGTAATGTAGGTCCTATGAGATTAGGATCAAATGCACTGGCGGATAAAGATTCATCCGGATTTAAACCATCTGAATAAGTATGATTGGACATAAAGTCACCTCCATAAATCTCTCATTATATAGTAGGTGGGAATTAGTGAGAAAATACCATCGACATTAGAAGGATTGAAAAGAAATCTCGAATATATTGAATAATATAAAAAAAGGGGAAGTTTTTTGTGTATATAACATATGATTGAGTGGGGAGCGGGTGATTATATTGAACAAGCATGAAATTACAATTAGCTTATGTATGATTGTTCGTGATGAAGAAAATACAATAGCTCGATGCTTAGAATCAGTAAAAAACATAGTTGATGAAATTATTATAGTTGATACGGGTTCTATGGATCGAACGAAAGAGATTGTGGAGAAATATGCTTCTAATATATACGAATTTTCATGGATTGATGATTTTGCAGCGGCTAGAAATTTTTCTTTTTCAAAAGCAACGCAGCATGATATTCCGTGGCGAGAGGATTTGTTTCAAGGGTTCCACTTTTATGATGTGTCACAGTCTTTAGAATTTCAAAAGGCTGGATATTTAATTGGTATCCCTAATCAAGCAAATCTATGGTGTATTCATTACAACGGAGATGAGTTTGATGCGGATACATATGAGAAGTACCGGAAAGTTTTCGTAGAACATTATAAAGATATACTATCTCCATCATAAGGGAGAGATGAAGGATGAAAGGGATTATTTTAGCAGGCGGGACAGGGTCGAGACTATATCCAATAACGAAAGTAACGAATAAACATTTACTTCCCGTTGGGCGATATCCGATGATTTATCATGCGGTATATAAGCTGAAGCAATGTGAAATTACAGATATTATGATTATTACAGGTAAAGAGCATATGGGAGGTGTTGTTAGCTTTCTAGGAAGTGGTCAAGAATTTGGCGTGTCCTTTACGTATCGTGTGCAAGATAAGGCGGGCGGGATTGCACAGGCGTTAGGGCTTTGTGAAGATTTCATTGGGAATGATCGTATGGTAGTTATATTAGGAGATAATATCTTTTCAGATGATATTCGTCCATATGTTGAAGAGTTTACAAGTCAAAAAGAAGGTGCGAAAGTGCTGCTTCAATCTGTAGAAGATCCCGAACGATTTGGCGTAGCGCATATTCAAGGGCGGAAAATAATTGAAATTGAAGAAAAGCCGAAGGAGCCGAAAAGTTCTTATGCTGTGACGGGAATTTATTTGTATGATTCGAAAGTCTTTTCTTATATAAAAGAATTAAAACCTTCCGCAAGAGGGGAACTTGAAATTACAGATATAAATAATTGGTATTTAAAACGAGGGGTACTTACTTATAATGAAATGAGCGGTTGGTGGACTGATGCGGGAACTTATGCATCTCTTCAAAGAGCGAATACGTTAGCGCGAGATATAAACTTTGGGAAACAGTTTAATGGAAAACAGGTGAAAATATGAAAGTTGTAGAAACAAATTTTACCGATGCGAAATTGTTAGAACCGAGGTTATTTGAAGACGAGCGAGGTTTTTTTACAGAAAGTTATAATAAGAAAACACTAGAAACGTTAGAGATTACGTATTCATTTGTACAGGATAATGTATCTTATTCAGCTAGGTCGGGAACGATTCGTGGGTTACACTTTCAAAAAGATCCGAAAGCACAAACGAAGCTTATTCAAGTTATGCAAGGTGCAATATATGATGTTATCGTTGATTTGCGAAAAGAATCACCAACTTTTAAATGGTGGAGAGGGTATATTTTAAGTGCGGATAATCATAGGCAATTATTAGTGCCAAAAGGATTTGCTCATGGTTTTTGTACGCTTGTACCTCATACAATTGTTATGTATAAAGTAGATGAGTATTATAGTGCTGATCACGATTCAGGTTTGCTTTGGGAAGATAAAGAATTAGCAATTCCATGGCCGGTAACAAATCCTATCTTGTCCGATAAGGATCGAATATTACCGTTACTCCAGGAATATGAAGATAGTTTTTAAGTAGGAGAGTTGTTTATGAATATATTAGTAACAGGTGGAGCGGGATTTATTGGAAGTAATTTCATACATTATATGTTAAAAAAATATGAAACATATAAAATTATTAATTATGATGCATTAACATATAGCGGGAATTTAAATAATGTAAAGTCTATTCAAGATAATCCTAACTACTCATTCGTAAAAGGGGAAATTCAAAATGGAGAGATGCTAGAGCATGTTATTCATGAATGTGATGCGCAAGTAATTGTAAATTTCGCGGCTGAATCACATGTGGATCGTAGTATTGAAAACCCAATCCCTTTTTATGATACGAATGTAATAGGTACAGTTACGTTATTGGAGCTAGTGAAAAAATATCCGCATATTAAACTCGTGCAAGTATCAACAGATGAAGTATACGGTTCTTTAGGGAAAACGGGGAAATTTACAGAGGAAACCCCATTAGCGCCAAATAGTCCATATTCTTCCAGTAAGGCGAGCGCGGATATGATAGCCTTATCTTATTATAAAACATACCAATTACCAGTTATTGTGACGCGTTGTTCTAATAATTATGGACCGTATCAATATCCTGAGAAGTTAATACCGTTAATGGTTACGAATGCACTTGAAGGAAAGAAACTACCTTTATATGGTGATGGATTAAATGTAAGAGATTGGCTGCATGTAATGGATCATTGTAGTGCAATTGACACCGTCTTGCATAAGGGACGTGTAGGAGAGGTATATAATATTGGTGGAAATAATGAAAAGACAAATGTAGATGTTGTGGAACAAATTATAGAACTTTTAGGAAAAACAAAAAAAGATATTGAATTTGTAACAAATCGTTTAGGTCACGATCGTCGTTATGCGATTGAGGCACAAAAAATGAAGAATGAGTTTGATTGGGAACCGAAATATACATTCGAGCAAGGATTAAAAGAAACAGTGGAATGGTATGAAAACAATACGGAATGGTGGAAACCACTAAAAGAAAGGTAAGGGGCATGTAGATGAAAGAACGGATTATCATAACGGGAGCTAACGGTCAATTAGGGAAGCAACTACAAGAAGAGTTGAATTCTGAGGAATATGACATGTATCCATTTGATAAGAAGTCACTTGATGTAACAAATATATCTCAAATTGAGCAAGTCGTACAAGAAATAAGGCCGCATACAATTATTCATTGCGCAGCGTATACGAAGGTAGATGCTGCTGAGAAAGAACAGAATCTTGCGTACTTAATAAATGCGATTGGAGCTCGAAATGTAGCAGTTGCTTCACAATTAGTAGGGGCTAAATTAGTTTACATCAGTACCGATTATGTATTTCCAGGTAATAGGCCGAACGGATATCATGAATTTCATAATCCAGCACCGATAAATATATACGGATATTCTAAGCTTGCAGGAGAACAGTTTGTAAAAGAGTTACATAATAAATATTTTATCGTTCGTACATCTTGGCTATATGGTAAATATGGAAATAATTTTGTGAAAACGATGATGCGATTAGGAAAAGAAAGAGAAGAAGTATCTGTTGTAGCGGATCAAATCGGCTCTCCTACGTATGTGGCGGATTTAAATATGATTATTAATAAGCTCATTCATACTTCTTTATACGGTACGTATCATGTATCAAATAGAGGCTCATGTTCTTGGTTTGAATTTGCAAAAAAAATATTTTCGTATGCAAATATGAAAGTGAATGTATTACCTGTTTCAACCGAAGAATTCGGATCGGCGGCAGCGAGACCGAAATATTCTATCTTTCAACATAACATGCTACGATTAAGTGGTTTTTCACAAATGCCTTCTTGGGAAGAAGGATTAGAACGGTTTTTTATAGAAACAAAAAGTTATTAACAAATTTAAGTTAATGACTTTTTTGTTTGCCTTTAAGAGGTTTTATGGTACTATTATTATAGTATCAGGTACTAATAACAAGTATAAGTATTTCTGGGAGGATATATCATGGAACTATTACAAGGGAAAACATTTGTTGTTATGGGCGTTGCGAACCAAAGAAGTATTGCATGGGGAATTGCTCGCTCTTTGCATAATGCAGGTGCAAAATTAATATTCACATATGCAGGAGAACGTTTAGAAAGAAACGTTCGTGAATTAGCGGACACATTAGAAGGACAAGAATCACTTGTATTACCTTGTGATGTAACGAATGATGAAGAACTTACAGCTTGCTTTGAAACGATTAAGCAAGAAGTTGGTACAATTCACGGTGTAGCACATTGTATTGCTTTTGCAAATCGTGACGATTTAAAAGGCGAATTTGTAGATACTTCTCGCGATGGATTTTTACTTGCACAAAATATTAGTGCATTCTCTTTAACAGCTGTAGCAAGAGAAGCGAAGAAAGTGATGACAGAAGGCGGAAATATTTTAACGTTAACATACCTTGGCGGCGAACGCGTTGTGAAAAACTATAACGTTATGGGTGTTGCGAAAGCTTCATTAGAAGCTAGTGTAAAATATTTAGCAAACGATTTAGGACAACACGGCATTCGCGTCAACGCTATTTCTGCAGGACCAATTCGTACGTTATCTGCGAAAGGTGTAGGTGACTTTAACTCAATCTTAAAAGAAATTGAGGAGCGCGCACCACTTCGTCGCACAACAACTCCAGAAGAAGTTGGAGATACAGCAGTATTCTTATTCAGTGATTTAGCACGCGGAGTAACAGGTGAAAACATTCATGTTGATTCAGGATATCATATTCTAGGATAAATATAATATTGATTATAGTTTTTTAAAAAGGACAGTCTCTAAATATTGAGACTGTCCTTTTTAATTGTTCTAGGAAAGAACGATTTTTAACGAAAGTTCTTGCATTGTTATGAATATAACTATAATAGTACACGATTTATCCAGTTATGTATGGAAGTGGGAGGGACGAGTGTGAAGAATAAAAATAAAAGTTCAACAGTTGGAAAACCGTTGTTATATATTGCACAAGTAAATTTAGAACTCGATACACCGAAAATAAAAAGAATTCTCCTTACAAACTTTAAAAATGATGGTAGGCGTGAGCAAAGCGATAGAGATCAAAGTATTGTCAGTAGTGCGGTGGAAGAGGTGATAGAGCAAGAACGACAAGAGCAATGGGAACATCAAGTGGAAGAAGAAAAAATAGAAGAGGAGGAGCAAGACGGGAAAGAAGAGCAAGCACAGGTGAGAACAGTCCCACACAATAAATCGTTTAAGAATATGAGCAATGAAGAAAAAATTAACTTCTTATTAAACCGCCCTCATTACATTCCGAAAGTAAGATGCAGAATAAAAACAGCAACGATATCATATGTAGGATCGATTATATCGTACCAAAATGGAGTCGTATCAATTATGCCACCAAATAGTATGAGAGACATTAAGTTACCTATAAAAGAAATAAAATCGATTGATATGGCCGGTTTATAAATATGTAAAGGTGGTAGAAAGACTCTACCCCTCCCCCAATAGTTTTTTAGTTTACTTATTAAATAGAAACGTCGCTTAAGCACTGAATAGCACAGAAACAGCTTAAATCAACAGTAATACAAGTAGGTGTTGATTTTAACTTTGCATTTGGTACATTTAAAAACGTACAAATTGGATCATCATCAGCTGGTACAGGGGAGCCATTACCTAATACTACAACTAATACGCGTAGCACAGCGCAGCTACCGTCATCTACGCTCTCAACACGGAAAACTGCAGACGTACAGTGCTTAGCTTCTCCTACTGCTACTGGTGCAAATGCTTCAAAAGGTTCTCCATCTTTTGTGTATAAAATAAAAGGACGTGTATTCGCTACTGATGCAGTGTTATGTGCTCCTAAAAATGGAATTTCACAACCAGATCCACACGTTGTAGTAGAACAATCTTGTAGTTCATTGATGAATTTTACGACGTCAACTACGCAGTGAGAAGAGCCATGGTGTTTATTTTCGTTACAACTCATTAATGTCACTCCTTATCTTCTTGTTTGTATTTACATTAATAAGATATTGGAGTAGGGGAGATTTGGTCACAGTCTCAAGACCTTTTTTTTTAATAGGCTAAAGAAGATAGGGAAGGTGGAATTATGTTAGTTACAAGCTGGCTTTTATTTCTTATTTTCGCGCTAGCTGCTTTTAGGTTAACTCGTCTCATTGTGTATGATAAAATTACAGCTTTTTTGCGAAGACCGTTTATTGATGAGTTAGAGATTACGGAACCAGATGGAAGTGTATCGACTTTTACAAAGGTGAAAGGGAAAGGATTAAGAAAGTGGATTGGAGAATTATTAAGCTGCTATTGGTGTACAGGTGTGTGGGTCAGTGCTTTTTTATTAGTTTTATATAAATGGATTCCTATTGTTGCAGAGCCTGTACTAGCATTATTAGCCATTGCAGGTGCAGCGGCGATCATTGAAACAATTACAGGATATTTTATGGGAGAATAATAAAATGAAACTGGGGATCATCCACACTAACTATTAGCCCTCACCAATCGGGATAAATCTTCATGATGCTAGTAAAAGCGGAGTTTAAGAGGATGAGGGAACGGAAATAAGGAGTTGTTCATATAGTAAATAGACAGAATTGACAGTAGAGGAGATGTTTGCTGTGAGTAATAATCCAAGTCAAAATTCATATGACCTACAGCAGTGGTATAATATACAGCAACAGCAACAAGCACAACAACAGGCATATCAAGAACAGTTACAGCAACAAGGATTTGTGAAGAAAAAGGGATGTAACTGTGGGAAAAAGAAGAACATATTAAAACAATATGAAGAATGAAACACTCATGTTACTGTGAGTGTTTTTTATTATAAAAATAAAAAGCGGTATTTCGGTTAAGAAATACCGCTTTTTACTAACCGATTTGTACAACTGTTAATGCTGCAGCACGAACATCTACACTACCGAATAATTCGACTGGTACAATTTGAATTAAGTTGCCAGGGTTTAAGTTAATAAGGATAACACCGCTGGAGATATCTACTTCACCAGTGTCAATAACGTTAGAGCGAACCGCAGTACCTGAGCCTGGAATAATATTGTGTGGTGTATCTAATGATAAGAAGAAACGATCAGCTTCAGGAATTGCATTGGAATTATCAAGGCTTATTGATAATGTATAACTGATTTGATAAATACCAGGTAGTTGAATTTTAATACCATCTCCTACACTTACCGTATCGTTTATTATTGGAACCGTAATGTTTGGATTTGGACTTGTGCTAGGTAATAGTAATGGTGTGAATAATGAAGCGAATTGAGGCGCAAAAGCATTAAAAGCAAAACCGAAGGCAGTTAGTGTACTAGCTGGTTTCGCCTCGCAATCAATTTTAGTAAATTCGCAATCAGAAGAGAATGTGTTTTTCACTCTTTTATCTGTTTCTACTCTCAGTTAATGTAGTGAACAAGTTCCCAATTTTATGAAAAATACATAATAATACCTTTTAAGCATGGATTGGGTGGCAGAGTTCTCTGCCACCCAATCCA
The DNA here is from genome assembly GCF_002975175.1 of Bacillus sp. MYb209. GTDB lineage: Bacteria > Bacillota > Bacilli > Bacillales > Bacillaceae_G > Bacillus_A. The sequence continues at coordinate 551,344 of NZ_PCNZ01000001.1, read as the reverse complement.
TACTTAAATCATTGTGTAGTTTTATATAGAAACATCGCGTAAGCATTGAATAGCGCAGAAGCAATTTAAATCGACAGTAAGACAAGAAGAGGTTGATTTTAATTTCGCATTTGGTACATTTAAAAACGTACAAATTGGATCATCATCACCTGGTACAGGAGAGCCATCACATAATACAACAACTAATACGCGTAGCACAGCGCAGTCGTCATCATCTATGCTCTCAACGCGGAAAATCGAAGACATACAGTGCTTAGAATTTTCTGATGGTGCAAATGCTTTGAAAGGTTCTCCTTCTTTTGTGTATAAAATAAAAGGACGCGTATTTGCAACTACTGCGCTATTATGTGCTCCTAAAAATGGAACTTCGCACCCAGATCCGCATGTTGTGGTTGCACATTCTTGTAGTTCATGTATAAAACGAACGACATTAGATACACAGTTGAAATCAAAATCATGGTGATGATTATCTTCGTTACAATTGCAGCTCATTATGTTCACTCCTTATCGTGAGTTCTGACATACACTATTACAATATGAGTGGGATATGGTCGATATTACGTTAATTCTCATGATAAAAACAGGGAATTTATCCCGCATTAACGGGCAGTAAGACTCCCGCCTCAAAATTTGGCAGGAGCAAAGAAGTTAGGGGGGAGCCCTGCTGCCCGTAAACGCCCGATTGGTGAGGGCTAATAATCAGTGGGGGATGAACAAAACCCCCACTGATTAAAGTTTCACTTTATATAGAGGGGATATACATAACGTGATATGGAAAAAAGACATCCTTATTTCGTGGATGTCTTTTCAGGTAAATCTTTTCGCGTAGTATATAAAAAACGAGATATATCTAGTTTTTTTCCTCTGAAAAATTGCGGAGAGGAAATGTAAAGTTCTTCTTTTGCGCGTGTAATTGCGACATAAAGTAGTCGGCGTTCTTCTTCTAAGGCTTCAGAAGTATCTGTGACACGGTCATTTGCATCTTTTAAAGAAGAAGTGTGCGGTAATATACCATCGCTCGCTCCAAGTAAAAAGACGCATGGAAACTCAAGGCCTTTTGCGTTATGAATTGACATAAGCGATACGGCATCTTTTTGCGGCATTGTTTTTAATGCTTCCATTTCTTTTTGGCCTTGAATCGCCTCGTCAATAAATTGTAAGTAAGCTGGAATATCGGTGAAACGAGTTGCAGACTCCATTAATTCTTCTAACATTTCTTCTTGTATGTCCTTATGCATCGTAAAGGAAGAACGATCGTTACTTTGTAAGTACTCTAAATATTTTCCTTTACCATGAATAATTTCTTTCAATGCTTTTTTCGGTTCAAGTTCTTTTATAAATTTAATAAAATCGATTCGCTCATTTACTTTTTTAACTTGAAAAGGTTTCAAGCTTGGATTTAATAATAGGAAATGAAGAAGAGAAGGGAAACGGCCCTCACCATATTTCCATTGTTCACGTTCAATAAATGAAATGCACTCATCACGGCCAATATACATCGTTGGCAATATATTTGAAAGTGATTCGAGGCGGAACGGTTCCAGCACGAGTCGTAAATGATCTAATACGGGCTTAATTAAAGAATGCTCGTAGAACGATTGGCTCGCCCCATGTTTTATAAATGGAATTTTATGAATTGTAAGCTGATCGAGTAAAGAACGGCTTACAGAATGTGTACGATATAATAAACAAAAATCTTTATAATTTCGTTCACCACTATCTACTTTTTCCTGAATGAGTTGCAAAATTTGGTTTGCTTCATCAAGAGTCGTAGCGGGTCTTGCGTAAAATGGTTGTACACCTTCTTCACGAACAGAATATAGCTCTTTATCAAAACGTTCTTGATTGAGCTTAATAACTTCATTTCCAAGTCCGACGATAAATGGATTAGATCGATAATTCGTATTAAGTGCGATAATCGTTGTATTATCAAATTCCTTTGGAAAAGATAAAATAATTTGGTGACTTGCCCCTCGCCAGCCGTAAATCGCTTGATCGTCATCACCTGCGATAAATAAATTATTTCTCGGCGTGGCTAACAATTTTACAATTTCATATTGTGCATACGACGTATCTTGAAACTCATCTACTTCAATGTAATGAAAACGCTCTTGTAATTGAGTAAGCAGGGGAGCGTTATTTTCTAACATATAATACATTTCTAATAATATGTCGTCAAAATCGATATAATTGTATCGTTGTTTTACCTCTTCGAAACGCTCGTATACTTCTTTGAACTCTTGTTCAACAGGCGTTTTCGCTTTTACATCTTTCGGACGATTCAATTTGTTTTTCTCAAGTGAAATCATAGCGAGTATTGTTTCGGCATCATAATCGTCTTTTAAGCGCAATTCTTTCAAAATTTTCTTTATCATAATTTGTTTATGTTTTTCATTTGCTAAAATTTGCTGATTATATCCTTGACTACGAAGCAATTTTAAAAAGACAGAGTGGAATGTACCAGCAACGACATAGCTACTTGCGGCATGATTCATACCAGGTAAATTCGCTACACGGCTTCGAATTTCTTCAGCTGCTTTTTGTGTAAACGTCAGCAGCAAAATATTTCGCGGATGGACATGTTTTACATTAACTAAATAACCAACGCGAGTTGTTAAAACAGATGTTTTACCACTTCCAGCACCAGCTAGTGTAAGGACAGGTCCTTCTGTCGTTTGCACTGCTTCTAACTGTTTTTCATTTAAATAAACACCTTGCTGTTCTAAAGCGCGGAAATACGTCGCATCTGCATCTTCTTCCATAATTAAATGGGTAGATGTTTTCGGAATATGATACGTCGCTTGCGGAATGCCAGCGTGTGTTAACGATTTTTGTGAAAATTTTTCTTGTGTCATATATTCACCTTCAAAACTATAGCATCAACATTTAACTTTAGCGGAAGAAAAAGAAAATAGCAATGTAAAAAACAGGAGGGGCTACCTCCTGCTACAAAATTATAATTCTTTTATCATTACGATGTGCGGGATATTTGCTTCCATAAACACATCAGAAGCCGTCACGTATCCTAGCTTTTTATAGAAAACTTCAGCATGTGTTTGAGCATGGAGTTTCAATTTCGGTAGAGACTCTTCTTTCGCATACGCTTCAAGTGCATCCATAATGATTTTACCAATGCCTTTTTTACGATGGGAAGCTAGTACGCAAATGCGCTCCATTTTTCCTATTCCATCAACGATGCGGAAGCGGCCCGCACCAACTGGAACATCATTATCATATATAACAACGTGTGTTGAAATTTCTTCAAACTCATCATACTCTTCTTCTGCAGAAACCTGTTGTTCATTTACAAATACTTGCTTACGTACAGAGAATGCATCACTTAGTTGTTCGTCCGTTTGTACGATTTGTGCGTGCAAATTATTTGTTCCCCTTTCCAAGGTGGAATGTTTCATGTACAGTCCACGTTCCATTTTCTAATTGGTATAGAAGGTGGAAACGCTCGATTGGTTGCTCATAATAGAAATCTTTCATACGTAATCGACCTAATACATCAGCGTGCTCTGCATCTGATAAGTCTTGACCGATTGTTAAATGAGGTACGAAAGAGTACTCGCGCTCTTGTGTAAAGAAACCATTATGCATTTCTTCATTTAAGAAAGTAAGTTCAGGTGTTTTTTCTACTTTAAAATAAAGAACATTATTAACAGGTGCGAATGAACCAACTTTTCCAACATGAAGGGTGAAAGGGTTCGTTTTGTTTGCGATTGTATGTAACTCATTCACAATCGATTCTAATTGTTCATCTTGCGTTTCAAAGGGTGTTTTCAATGTAATATGTGGCGGAACTAATGCGTAATGCGGATCGTAACGTTTACGTAATCCGTTCGCTTTATCTTGAATCATTTTTGATGGAAAAATTACAATTCCTAATTTCATGTTCCAATTCCTCCCTTTGCAAGTCTAGTTAGATTTTGAGAATAAATCTCTTTATCTATTATATCAAATTATTCTGAATAACGCTCTCTATTATTTCATTGATAGAATATGAGAAAATGCTTTCGGTAAATCTGCTTGCCAATATTTCCATGTATGATTCCCTTCAAACTCTTCATAATGCGTGATGAAATTTCTATCTGTAAGTAGTTTGTTTAACTCGCGATTTGGCTCTACGAAATCAGATACTTGTCCGTCTGTACGCTTGACAGCTGTTTCTTCGGTCCCAATGACGTGATAAATTTCCAGCGCTCCCGGATCTTTGAAATCTTTTGCTAAGTTCATGACTGTTTCATCAACAAATGGTGATTGCATAACGACCTTGCCGAATGTATGCGGATACATAAGTGCGGTCATGAAGGAAACTGTACCGCCAAGAGAATCTCCAATTAAAACGCGTCCTTTACCCATTTGATACGTTGGATAATTTGCATCAATATATGGAGCAAGCTCGTGAGCAAGGAAACGAATGTAAGCAGCATTCTTTACATCGCTCGGGAAATATTTTTCCTTACGATCGTGTACATTTTTATATGGAATACCGACAATAATTGTGCGGTCGATTTCTTCAGTTTCACGAAGACGCTCAATTACACGGTGCGCTTTACCGAGCTGAAAATAATCTCTACCATCTTGTGCAATAACAACCGTATGTTTATGGAGAGATGTGTAATTTACTGGTAAATAAACAAGAAGTGTAAGTTCTTCTTGAAGTGATGTACTAAAAAATGAAATTTCTTCAATTCTCCCTATTGGTTGATTCATGTATATCCCCCTAAATAAAAATTTACTGTAATGATTGTAAGAGCGACGCTTGTAGTGAAAAGGAAAGAAATAATCACTAATAGGTGCCTTAATTTCTATTTTACCATAATGGTACGAAGAATCTAAAAAATTAGTATTTAAGTTATGAAAGAAAACGGATATAATGAAGTGGGATTTTTTACAGGTGAGAGGGGAGACAGGATTTGAAACAAGAAAGATCAATCGCACTACCATTAGCCATTTCCATTATAGCCATTTCATTCGCAGCTGTTTTTGCAAAGATGTCCTCAGCACCATCTTCAATTTTAAGTATGTACCGATTATGGATTATCGTACTTATTATGCTGCCGATCGTTTGGAAAAAACGGGAAGAGTTTAGTAGGATTCAAATAAAAGATTGGGGATTTTTAATTGGATCTGGTTTCTTTTTAGCTCTTCATTTTCTTTTATGGTTTGAATCCTTAAAGCATACGACAGTTGCTAGTTCGACGATTATTTTAGCACTTCAACCGATCGTATCTTTAGTGGGAGGTTTTTTCTTATTTAAAGAAAGAACAACCTATTCAGCAATTGCGACGATGGGAATTGCGATACTAGGCGTAATGTGTATTGGCTGGGGAGATTTAGGGCTAAGTGAGCAAGCAATTTATGGGGATATATTATCCTTTTTAAGTGTAATAGCAGTTGTCGGTTATTTATTTATCGGACAAACGACAGTAAAGAAAGTATCTCATTGGATTTATAGTTTCACTGTATTTGCCTTCGCTGGTATATTTATAGCGATTTATAACGTTATACTTCAAGTGCCATTTACAGGCTATACGAAGTGGGATTGGAGTATTTTTCTTTTACTTGCGATTGTACCGACAGTGTCACACGTCATTAATAATTGGTTATTAAATTACGTAAATGCAACAACAATTTCAATGAGTATTTTAGGGGAACCAGTTGGGGCATCTATACTAGCGTTCTTCTTACTTGGGGAAAAATTAAACGCAATGCAAATTATCGGTAGCATGCTCGTATTGTTTGGTGTATCTGTTTTCTTACTACAGCAACAAAAGCGAACATCAAAAAATATGGTGAACGAGCCGGCTTATACACAGGAAGTATAACGAGTTTATTGTAAAATATGAGAAGAGAGGTTATTGGTAACTTCTCTTTTTTTGTTCCATGCAGAAAGTAAAACAGATAAATAGGGGGGATTTCCACTATAAATATATAGTGGAGTTCAATCATACGTTTCTCATACAAAGATAGAGAGGGAAGGAGAGACCAAATGAAAGATATTTTAATGAAATACATGAAAAATCTTACGACATTAAGTGAAGAACAGCAGCGCATGATCGTAGAAGAACTACAGATTGAAGAATATAAAAAAGGAACAGTGCTCTTAAGGCAAGGAGATGTTCCGTCTAAATGTTATTTTGTATTAAAAGGATGCGTGAGGCAACATTGTATAGATGAAGCTGGGAAAGAAGTTACATCAAATTTCTATACAGAAGAACAAGCAATCGCAAATTTCAATCATCATAAACAAGATAAATCATCCCCACATACGTTAACGTGCCTAGAAGATTGTCTAGTTGTAGTTGGCGATCTGTATAGTGAAAAGGACGTGTATAAGAAATATTCACAGTTAGAAGAAATGACGCGCAAAATGATTGAATACAATTTTGGTGAAGTACAAGAAGAACTTACATTATTTATTGCATCGACACCAGAAGAGCGCTACAAATCATTATTACAAAAACGACCTCATTTAATTCATCGTGTTCCTCAATATCAATTGGCAAGTTATCTAGGTATTACGCCAGAATCATTAAGCAGAATTAAGAAACGACTCAAACAGTAGAGTTTTTTCCACCTCTAAGCAATAGCCATATACTAAATCCTAGTTCACCTGCGATCATCGGTAGTTGAAAGACAACGTTAAGAATGGAAATAATCGCATCATATTGTGAAAATATTGTATTCATTATGTTAATGATGATATAGCCGATTGCAGCAATGAGCAGTAATATACTAATAGTTTTCGGTATGTTTTTAGATTGAAAGGTTACGTATCCTAAGGTGAGAAGATGTAAGCCGAAAATGATTAATCCTACAGACCAAATGTATTCAAAAGCTTCTAGAAATAACATTGTATATGCTTCGGAATTAGCAACTGTACTTTTTGAAAGAGGTAATACAAATATTAAATTGAATATAGCAATCCCAAGTATAGCTGTATACATAAGACGAAGACAGGCAGCTAGTAATGAGAGGCTAGCATGGATAGGCTTTAGAAAGAAATAAAGAGCCCACGAGGCGATAATATCCGTAATAAAAATGATAATCCATCCGAAAATTTCTGCTTTGAAAAGTGAACTTGAAGTTTGAATATTATGGAGTGTCGCGTTCGCAGCTCCTTGTACAACGAGATTTCCGTGAACAAAACCGTAAGAAAAAAATGCAGCAAATGCCATAATAAGAAGAGAAGCACCAGTAAATAAGGCAAACTTTCGTTCATTCATATGTCGTCCTCCTATTTCAATATTACTTTTATTTTAATAAGAGAAGGAGGGGAATTCATTGACTTAAATCAAGAGAGGAGAGAGCGTAATGGAATTTCCATCAAAAAAAGATGCATGGTTATATCCAATCTTTTTCATTGTTTTAGGCGCATGTTTCGCTCCAATTTTTGCAGGGCAGGAATATTTCCTCCTGTTTTTCACAATTCCGTTAGCAATACTATTTTCTTGGAGTTGGTTTTCAACAAAATATATTGTAGGGGAAGAAGAGATTACTATTAGATCTGGTTTCGTCAAAAAACGTATTCTTATAAGGGATATAAAGCGAATTTCAGATACGAAAAATCCAATAGCAGCTCATGCACTATCATTCGATCGATTAGAAATTGTTTACGGATCATATGAAACAGAACTTATTTCTCCAAGAAATAAAGAAGAATTTATTTTGTTGTTAAAAAGAAAAAATCCTGGGATTGAAATAAAGTGAAACTTTAATCAGTGGGGGTTTTGTTCATCCCCCACTTAACTTCTTTGCTCCAGCCGAATTTTGAGGTGGGAGTCTTACTGCCCGGCAAATAGCGGGATAAAGTAAGAGAGTGGATTCATATCCACTCTCTTTATGTCACTTTGGGTTTGTCATATAAGGTTGTACGTGAACGACACATAAGTCGCGGAATTTTCCTTCAGCAGTTGTGACAATAACAACTGCTCTTCCCGCACTTTTTCCTGTAATCGTTACTGTCTCACCTTTCGGATAGATGGTGATGACGTCGGAATTCATATTTGTCCATATAAGCTCTTGATTCGTTGCCTGCATTGGCAAAACAGAAGCTGATAAATCGGCACTTTGTCCGGTTTTTATTTTAAGCTTATTTTTCTGTATATGAATACCAATTACAGATATAACAGAAGGAGCAATTGAAACTTTGGGTGGATTAGGTTGTATGTTTAAACGAGAAGTAGAAGTGTTTGTGATAGGTGAAAATTTTCTTATATGTTGTTGCTGTAAAGATGCTAACATTGTGGAGTCCCCTTTCTGTATAGGTGTCGATACTAATAATATAAAGGAAGAATGTTATAGTAAATTTAACGAAACATAAAGAAATTGTTAAATTCGAGAAGAATATTGTCGAACTGCGGTAAAAAGAAAGCTCTGCTGTTACGATAACAGCAGAGCTTTCTTTTTATAGATTATGAATATGTTGTTTTTCAAAATTCTCAAATTGCTCTTCAACTTCTTTTGAAGGTTTAGTTAGTAAACTAACAATTATGATCACTAGTAAACTAATAGCGAAACCAGGAATCATTTCATATAAGAAATCTTTTAAGAATTTGAATTGAGTCCAAATAATTACTGTAGCGGCACCTGAAACCATACCAGCAAGTGCGCCCCATTTCGTCATACGTTTCCAATATAAGCTTAATAAAATAGCAGGTCCAAATGAAGAACCAAATCCAGCCCAAGCATATCCCACAAGAGCTAAAATCGTATCATTTTGTTTAAACGCTAATGCGCACCCGACTAAGGCGATAACAAGTACAGCCATACGACCGACAAATACAAGCTCTTTATCAGAAGCAGAACGTTTAAAGAATGTACGATATAAATCTTCTGTTATAGCACTAGAAGTAACGAGCAACTGAGATGAGATTGTACTCATAATCGCTGCTAAAATCGCTGCTAATAAAAATCCAGTAATAAGTGGATGGAATAAAATTTTTCCAAGTTCAAGGAAAATTGTCTCTGGATTAGATAATGTCAACCCTTGTTGTGAATAGTAAGCAATACCGATAAGACCAGTAAACATAGCTCCGACAACAGAGAAAATCATCCAGCTCATACCAATTCTTCGCGCGCTTTTAATTTCTTTTACAGACGAAATTGCCATAAAGCGTACGATAATATGAGGTTGTCCAACATAACCAAGGCCCCATGCGAATAAAGAAATCATTCCTAAAGTAGAGGCACCTTTAAAAATATCTAAACGTGTTGGATCTACAGATCGAATTGTGTCAAACGCAGGTCCAAGTCCGTTCGAATTCATAATTGTTACGATAGGAACAAGAATAAGAGCAATTACCATAATGATTCCTTGCACGAAGTCTGTCCAACTTACCGCTAAGAAACCACCAAATAATGTGTAAGCCACGACAACTGCTGCGACAATGAATAATCCAACATGATAGTTCATACCAAATGAATTTTCAAATAATACAGCACCTGAAACTAGTCCTGAAGCTACATAGAAAGTAAAGAAAATCATAATAACAAGTCCGGATACTAAGCGTAGCATATGAGATTTGTCGTGGAAACGGTGTTCCAAAAATTCTGGGATAGTAATAGAGTTGTTTGCAATTTCTGAGTAGGTACGTAAGCGAGGAGCGACATAAAGCCAGTTTGCGTATGCGCCTAGTGTTAGGCCGAGCGCAATCCAACTACTACTTAATCCAACGCTAAACATTGCACCGGGTAATCCCATTAAAAGCCAACCACTCATATCGGATGCTCCAGCACTTAATGCTGTTACTGCGGGGCCTAGTGTACGCCCGCCAAGCATATAATCTGTTAAGTTGGACGTTCGTTTGTAGGCGAAATAGCCGATTACTAACATCCCGAGCATGTAAATAGAGATAGAAGTTAAAGTTAACATCTGCGTACTCATGTAGTTCCCCTTCCTTTTGTAATGTCTTTTGATGCATTTTGCATATTTATAATCTATCATGATTATTCAGAAAAATCCATTCTAAAATACGAATTTTCTGAAATGTAAGCGTTTTTTGACAATGTTTTTCTTTTGTAATATATAATTTTATGACAAAAAACCTTAATTTAAATAGAGTATTTATTATATTTACATAAAAATAGGTTGTTTTGTCAATATAATATTGAATGAAGAAAAAATTTTTTTTTCGGAAAAAGCATTGACTTTTTAGAAACGCGAGGAATATAATGAGTGCAACTTAAAAAAATGCAAGCGTTGATGAAGAAGAGTACACATGATGAACATGTCAGAGAGCTGATGGTTGGTGCGAATCAGTATGGAATTGATGTGGAATGGGCTTCGGAGCTTCCAAACCGAAACGAAAGAAGTAGGCTTTGGCGACATGATCTCATCGATATAAGAGACACGTATTATTTTTTGATACGGCAAAGTGCGTTACAATCGTAACGAATTAAGGTGGCACCACGGGAGTACCCGTCCTTTCTATAGGATGAGTACTCCCTTTTTGTGTATAAAAAATTAAATAAGCTAAATCGTTTAAGTAAGAAGAGTACGTATATTTGGAGACGTTTCAGAGAGCTGGGGAGAGGTGAGAGCCCGGTACGGTGCCATATACGGAATGGGCTTACGAGAGGTATGCTGAACAATTGTTTTCAGTAGGCAACCCGGGTTCCGCCGTTACAAGGATAAGGTATATATTTTGTACCTGAATAAAGCGGGATGCTTTTGCATCCAACATGAGGTGGTACCACGGTAAATTTATCGTCCTCTACATATTTCGATATGTAGGGGACTTTTTTTATTTTTCAGAGTGAGGTGAAAGGCATGATGACGAAAGAAGAATTTATGAAGCAAAAAAACCAAGGAAAAACATTTTTAGTAATCGCTGAAGAAGAAGGAGATAGCATTACGCCAATTTCTTTATATAGACGTATGAAGGGGCAGAAAAAGTTTTTACTAGAAAGCTCGCAGCTTCATCAAGATAAAGGGCGCTATTCTTACTTAGGGTGTAATCCTTATGGAGAAGTGAAAAGTGTTGGTACAGCGGTAGAACGAACGATAAATGGTCAAACTGAAAAGTTTCAAAAAAATGTATTACATGTATTAGAAGAAGTACTCGCACCATCGCAAGTAGAAAGTCCATTTCCGTTTTGCGGAGGAGCGATTGGATACATCGGCTACGATGTAATTCGGCAGTATGAAAATATAGGAGTAGACTTACATGATCCATTAAATATTCCAGAAGTACACCTTTTACTATATCGTGAGTTCATCGTTTACGATCATTTACGCCAAAAGTTGTCGTTTGTATATGTATGCAGGGAAGATGATTCAGCTTCTTATGAAGAAGTATACGAAAGATTGCAAGTATACAAAGAGGAAGTGCTAAACGGAGAAGAAGAGAAGGTGAGTGAAGTAATATCATCTTTATCATTCACTTCTTCAGTAACTGAAAAAGAATTTTGTGAAATGGTAGAAACAGCGAAAGAATACATTCGGGCCGGAGATATTTTTCAAGTTGTATTATCTCAGCGTTTGCAAAGTGAATGTAAAGGAGATCCATTTGCATTATACCGGAAACTTCGAATTGCAAACCCGTCGCCATATATGTTTTATATCGATTTTGAAAATTATGTTGTACTCGGTTCTTCGCCGGAAAGTTTGTTATCAGTAAGAGAGGATAAAGTGATGACGAACCCGATTGCGGGTACGAGACCGAGGGGGAAAGCGAAGCAGGAAGATGAGGAAATCGAAAAAGAACTGTTAGGAAATGAGAAAGAGCGGGCGGAGCATATGATGCTTGTGGACCTAGGACGAAATGATATTGGCAGAGTAAGTGAAATTGGCTCTGTTACGATAGATAAATATATGAAAGTAGAGAAATACTCTCATGTTATGCACATTGTATCTGAAGTTTACGGAACATTGCGAAAGCAAATGAGTGGATTTGACGCATTAGCGTATTGTTTACCAGCTGGTACAGTATCAGGTGCTCCGAAAATTAGAGCGATGGAAATTATTAATACATTAGAGTATGAAAAAAGAAATGTATATGCCGGAGCAGTTGGATATATTTCATTCTCAGGAAATCTTGATATGGCGCTAGCAATTCGAACGATGGTTGTGAAAGATGAGAAAGCGTACGTTCAGGCAGGAGCGGGTATCGTCTACGATTCAGACCCGGTAGCTGAATATGAAGAAACATTAAATAAAGCGAGAGCGCTTTTGGAGGTTATGAAATGATTGTACTTATCGATAATTATGATTCATTCACATATAACTTGTATCAACTATTAGGCGAGTACGAGGAAGAAATTGTTGTCGTAAGAAATGATCAAATAACAATTGAACAATTAGAGGAGATGAAGCCGAAAGGAATTGTGCTATCACCAGGACCTGGGAAACCAGAAGATGCTGGAATTTGTATCGATGTTATTCGTCACTTTCATAAGAACGTTCCCATCTTAGGAATTTGCCTTGGCCATCAAGCAATCATATCCGCATTTGGAGGAGAAATTGTTAGAGCAGAGCGCATTAAACACGGAAAAACATCACGTGTGAAACATAACGGAACGTCAATCTTTTCGTACGTTACGCAGCCGCTAACGGCGATGCGTTACCATTCCCTCGTCGCAGCGCAAAATAGTTTGCCGCAGTGTTTTGACATACTCGCGACAGCGATGGATGACGGAGAAATCATGGCAGTTCGTCACAACTATTATCCGCTCTTCGGATTACAGTTTCACCCAGAATCAATTGCAACAGAAGAAGGCGGAAAGTTAATACGTGCCTTTTTAGCAGAAGTGAAAGAGGAGGAAAGAGTATGAACAGTTATCTTCGAAAATTAGTAGAGGGACAACATTTAACAGAAGAAGAAATGTATGAAGCGGGACTTCTTTTATTAAGTGACAACATATTGGAAAGTGAAGTTGCAGCTTTCTTAGTATTGCTGAAAGCGAAAGGCGAAACAGCAGAAGAAATATACGGTCTCGTTCGTGCTCTTCGCGAAAAGGCATTACCGTTTTCAAATCATATAAAAGGCGCGATGGACAATTGCGGAACGGGTGGTGACGGTGCGCAAACATTCAATATCAGTACAACATCGGCATTTGTACTTGCCGGAGCTGGTGTAAAGGTTGCGAAACATGGAAATCGCGCTGTTTCTAGTAAAACAGGAAGTGCTGATTTATTAGAAGAACTCGGTGTAAACATTAGTTGTACGCCAGGTGAGATTGACTACTTATTAGAAAATGTAGGGATTGCCTTCTTATTCGCACCAGCGATGCACCCAGCACTGCGACGCATTATGAAAATAAGAAAAGAATTAAATGTTCCGACGATCTTTAACTTAATTGGCCCTTTAACAAATCCAGTTAATTTAGAAACACAATTTGTCGGTATTTATAAACGAGATATGTTATTACCAGTTGCACAAGTATTACAAAAGCTAGGCAGGAAACAAGCGCTTATCGTAAATGGAAGTGGCTTTTTAGATGAAGCGTCATTACAAGGAGAAAATCATGTCGTCGTTTTAAAAGATAATGAAATAGTAGAAATGAGTATTGATCCGGAAAAGTATGGTTTCTCAAAAGTGAAAAATGAAGAAATTAGAGGCGGGAATTCAAAAGAAAATGCAAAGATTACGCTCGGAGTATTGAATGGAGAAAAGAGTGTTTACCGCGATACCGTCTTATTAAATGCAGGGCTTGCTCTTTTCGCAAACGGAAAAGCGGAAACGATTGAAGAAGGAATTAAACTAGCAACGCATAGCATTGACTCTGGAAAAGCATTAGAAAAATTAAACTTATTAATTACAGCAAGTCATGAAAAGTTAGAAAGGGTGAATTAAAGTGGGGACGATTTTAGACAAAATTGTAGAGCAGAAGAAAGTAGAAGTTGCGGAGTTATATGAAACATATTCACCAGTGAAAGAAAAAAGGAAAACAAACTCACTTGTGAAAGCTTTAGAGCAGTTTACTGTAATCGCCGAAGTAAAGCGAGCGTCTCCATCAAAAGGCGATATTAATTTACACGTTGATGTACCAAAACAAGTAAAAACATATGAAGAATGCGGCGCTGGAGCAGTTTCGGTTTTAACAGACAGTCAATTTTTTAAAGGATCGTTTCACGATTTACAAACGGCAAGAGCAGAAAGTAACATTCCGCTTTTATGCAAAGATTTTATAATCGATAAGATTCAAATTGATAGAGCTTATGAAGCAGGAGCAGATCTTATTTTATTAATCGTTGCAGCATTGTCAAAAGAGAAATTAAAAGAGCTTTATAACTACGTACTAGAAATGGGATTAGAAGCGATTGTTGAAGTTCATGATGAACAGGAATTAGAAATTGCGATCGAATTACATCCGCACGTTATCGGTATTAACAACCGTAATTTAAAAACGTTCGAAGTAGATTTAAGCCAAACTGAAAAGCTCGGAAAACGACTGAATGAGGAAAATCTACTTTGGATTAGTGAAAGTGGTATTCATTCAAAAGAAGATATCATCAGAGTCAAACGAGCTGGTGCCAAAGGCGTATTAGTCGGAGAAGCACTTATGACAACATCTTCTATTAGTAGCTTTTTCGATGAATGCAAGGTGAAAATATGAAAGTAAAGATTTGCGGTATTACTGATATGGAAACAGCGAAACGTGCTTGCGAATACGGAGCGGATGCAATCGGTTTCGTTTTTGCAGAAAGTAAACGGAAAATCACTCCAGGGCAAGCGAAAGAAATTATTGGGGAAATTCCAGCACACGTTTTAAAAGTTGGTGTTTTCGTAAATGAATCAGTAGAAGTGATCCGGAAAATTGCAGAAGAGTGCGGGTTAACACATGTGCAATTGCATGGGGACGAGGAAAATCACCATATTAGAAGATTGAATATTCCGTCTATAAAAGCGGTAGGAGTAGCTTTAGAGAAAGATATTGAACATGCGAAAAAATACGAAACAGATTACATGTTATTTGATAGCCCTAAAGAAAAGTTTCATGGTGGGAACGGTAAGACATTTTCATGGGAGTTACTCGCGCATATGCCAAACGATTTGCGAGAGAAAACGATATTAGCTGGCGGATTAAACATCCTTAATATAGAAGAAGCAATTCGAACCGTTCAGCCATATATGGTCGATGTGAGTAGCGGAGTAGAGACAGAAGGAAAGAAAGATTTAGAGAAAATAAAACAATTTATTAAAAAAGTGAAGGAGTGTTCCAAATGAATTACGCATATCCAGATGAAAAAGGTCATTACGGTATATACGGAGGACGATACGTTCCAGAAACGTTAATGCAATCCGTATTAGAGTTAGAAGAAGCGTATAAAGAAGCGATGCAAGACGAAGCGTTTCAAAAGGAATTAAATCATTATTTACAAACGTATGTTGGAAGAGAAACACCGCTTTATTTCGCTGAAAATATGACGAAGTATTGCGGCGGTGCAAAAATCTATTTGAAACGTGAAGATTTGAACCATACGGGAGCTCATAAAATTAACAATACAATTGGTCAGGCACTTCTTGCGGTAAGAATGGGTAAGAAGAAAGTTGTCGCTGAAACAGGAGCAGGACAACACGGAGTTGCAACAGCTACTGTATGTGCACTTCTCGGTTTAGAATGCGTCATTTTCATGGGGGAAGAAGATGTGAGACGACAAAAATTAAACGTGTTCCGAATGGAATTACTCGGAGCGAAAGTAGAAAGCGTTGCGGCAGGTAGCGGCACGTTGAAAGATGCGGTGAACGAGGCACTTCGTTACTGGGTTTCACATGTACACGATACGCACTACATTATGGGGTCAGTTCTCGGACCACATCCATTCCCGCAAATTGTCCGTGATTTCCAAAGTGTAATTGGAAAAGAAACGAAAAAACAATATGAAGCGTTAGAGGAGAAATTACCAGAAGCAGTCGTTGCTTGTATCGGTGGTGGTAGTAACGCAATGGGAATGTTTTATCCGTTCGTACACGATGAAGAAGTTGCCCTTTACGGCGTAGAAGCAGCTGGAAAAGGCGTTCATACAGAAAAGCACGCAGCGACTTTAACGAAAGGAAGCGTCGGTGTTTTACACGGATCGATGATGTACCTTCTCCAAAATGAAGAAGGGCAAATTCAAGAAGCACACTCTATTTCAGCTGGACTAGATTATCCAGGTGTTGGACCAGAACATAGTTTATTAAAAGATATTGGACGCGTTTCTTACCATTCGATTACAGATGATGAAGCGTTAGAAGCGTTTCAATTATTAACGAAAAAAGAAGGGATTATCCCGGCATTAGAAAGCTCACATGCTGTCGCATGCGCTTTAAAATTAGCACCGCAAATGAAGCAAGACGAGGGGCTTGTCATTTGTTTATCCGGCCGCGGTGATAAAGATGTAGAGAGTATAAAACGTTATATGGGAGAGGTGTAAAAAATGGGAGTAGAAAAAATTACAGCAGCGTTTGAAAATGGCAAGAAAGCATTTATTCCGTACGTAATGGGCGGAGATGGTGGACTTGAAAAGTTAAAAGAAAGAATCCGTTTTCTAGATGAAGCAGGAGCAAGCATCGTTGAAATTGGTATCCCATTCTCAGATCCAGTCGCAGATGGGCCAACTATTCAAAGAGCAGGAAAACGAGCGCTAGATAGTGGTGTAACATTAAAAGGTATTTTTCAAGCATTAATAGAAGTGAGGCAAGAAGTTCAAATTCCATTTGTACTTATGACATATTTAAATCCAGTACTCGCATTCGGAAAAGAACGTTTCATTGAGAGCTGTCTTGAAGCAGGTGTGGATGGCATTATCGTTCCAGATTTACCGTATGAAGAACAACATATTCTTGCACCGCTTCTCCGCGATGCGAATATTGCTTTAATTCCACTCGTTACCGTAACAAGCCCTATTGAGCGAATCGAAAAAATTACGAGTGAATCACAAGGATTCGTCTACGCCGTTACGGTAGCTGGTGTAACGGGAGTACGCCAAAACTTTAAAGATGAGATTCATAGTTACTTAGAAAAAGTAAAATCACATGTCCACTTACCAGTAGTCGCAGGATTCGGTATTTCAACACGAGAGCAAATAGAAGAAATGATTACGATATGTGATGGTGTTGTCGTTGGGAGTAAGGTTATTGAGCTTTTAGAAAATGAAAAGTTAGAGGAAATATGTGAGTTAATAGGGGCAGTCAAACAAACAGAAGAGGCGTAAGTCTCTTCTGTTTGTTTGATGTAAAAAATGTTAAAATATACAAAAGATTACTTCTAACTTAGAGGGGGAGAAGGCATGTTAAGACGTAAACTATTATATCTTCTTTTAACCGTACCACTATACGCTTGTCTAATTAGCATGACGAAAATAGAATTATTGGCTCTGTTTCTAGGATGTTTATTCATCTTCTCTAATCTAAATCGGATTCATGAGCAATCTACTTTAGAAGTATGTATATTTTCCTTCATTATAGGACTATTCACTATCGTTTCGATTGCACTGCTAAATGAATTATTTCAGTGGATACATTCATTTTCTTTAATGAAATTTTGGAATGTTGCATTGCAGGTAGTATGTGTTTATATTGTGTTTGCTGTTTTAGAAAGAATGCTGGGGCAGCAGACGGTTTTTCAGGATAAAAGAAAATGGGAGTGATTCAAAAAGGAGCCGCTTGGCTTCTTTTTTGAGTCTGTTACAAAAATAATTGAAAATTATGGTATCTGTTATATAATAGTTAAAATTGTACTTTTTACGAAAAGAGATGATAGCATGGCCATATTGTTGGCACTTATCCCAATTATGATGATTTTCATTTGTTTATTTTTGTTTAAACAAACGTCATTAAGATCCTCGTTAATTTCTTACGCTGTGTCTGTTGGAATCGTTTTACTCTCGCCAACATTTCAATTAGGGATAAGTGAAACTGTGCACGCAACGATTAAAGGTTGGTTAATTTGTTTTATTGTCGGGTACGTTTTATTTTTTGGTATTTTTTTATTTCACCTCATGAACAAAATGGGGTATATCGATCAAGTAGCTCGTTTTTTAGAAGAAGTTACTCACGATCGCTTATTACAAATGCTTCTTATGTGTTTTGGTATTTGCCCACTAATTGAATCAGTAAGTGGATTCGGTATTGGTTTTATGGTAGCGGCACCTATTTTTCTTTCATTAGGCTATAAACCATTTCAAGCTGTACTGCTTTCATTTATCGGCTTACTCGCAAGCTCGTGGGGCGCAATGGCAACTGGTACGATTATCGGTTCGCAGCTTATAAATATGCCACTTACGACACTTGGCACAAATACAGCACTATTAAGCATCCCGATGTTTGCTTACTTCATCATTCTTTCTTTGCACGTTGTTGGTGGCAGGCAGGCAGTTATTGAAAAGTGGAAGGAAGGAGTAGGATTCTTTCTATTATTTTCTCTCGGAATCTACCTTTCTAACGCATACGTAAGTGTTGAACTAGCAGGGATATTAAGTTCTATCGTTACAATTACATTTGGCTTTCTTATCATTAAACTAAAAGGGAAAAATGAACAAACCCTTATAACAGAACATGCTGCGGCTACGGAGAGAGAAGTATCGATTATAAAAATTATTAGTCCTTATATCTTTTTAACAGTTTGTATTTTACTTTCTCGCCTCGTTCCAGCATTACACGATTTTCTTAGGTCATATGCAGTTCTCGATTTAAAATCATATTCTTACAAACTAGAGCTACTATATTCGCCAGGATTTTGGCTCGCCATGACTTGTTTATTTACAATTATTTTCTTCCGTATTCCATCTAATATTATTAAACAATCACTCTCGCAAACGATAAAACAATGGATTCCTTTCGCAATTACAACGACGATGCTCATTGCGATTTCAGAACTAATGGGTGCATCTGGTATGCATTCATTACTCGCAAAGACAGCTGGTGAAACATTTGGTACCTTTTTCGTTTTCGTTGCTCCGTTCATTGGAGGAATTGGCGGCTTTTTAACAGGTAGTAACGCAGGATCAAATGCGATGTTTATTAAACTCCAAATGCAAACAGCACAAAACGTAGCACTCCCGTGGCAATACGTCACAACACTGCAAAACACAGCATCATCAGTAGCGACAATCGCTTGCCCATCACGTATAACACTAGGCGCTTATTTATGTAATATCCCTTATCGTGAAAACGAACTACTAAAGAAGACGACGTTAATGATTTTTGGTGCGGTGTTGCTTGTAGTGGTAGAGGTGATTTTTTGGTATATGTTGAGAAAATAAAAAATCCTCCTGGCAAAGGAGGATTTTCTTTTTATATGGATAATGCCTTAAGTATGAATAGCTTCTACTAAATGAATAGGAGATGAAATGTATGCCCTTAAAAAACTACGGTGTATTAAAAGGTACAGTTATACAATCTAAGATTGGAAAAGGGAAAACACCTCATTATCAAGTTCATTTACAAGGCGAAGCAGGAGTAAATTATCGTATTGCAATTAACGTAAAGTCGCAAAGTTATCCGTCGGAAGTTTTATATTTTGCAAGTAGTAACATTCGGTCAGAGGCGATTCATATTTTACCAACATTACCGTTCGGCTTTACAGAAGTGAAAAATAATGAGCCGAAAGTCGCTTTAGATTATGTAAGAGGTAATTTATTTGATTCGAAGCAAATGATTCCTTTACCTGCTGAAAAAGCAGGAGTGGATAATGATTTGAATGAAAAAATAGAGCGGTATATAAAGAGAGCAATAGAAGAAAAAGCGATTATTTACGCGTTCGGTGAAAGATGGGGACCGGAAGAAACTACACCTGATTTCTACTTTCATTTTAAACCAGGAAACGGTATACATGATATTCATATGAACCAAGGAAATGTAGAGAAATGGCAAGGTGACGACGGTATATGGCAAGACGGTGGACTACTTATTCATTTTGAGAAGAAAGAAGAGTGGATAGGTATTTTCCTTGCTTTTCAGTCACAATCATGGTGTATCGATGAAGAAGGGCATGCTCGTGTTCCGGTTGAGAATTGTAGTTATAAGAGAGAGAAATGATTAGAGGAGGTAGTTCAAAATGAACTACCTCCTCTAATTTTATAAAACACAAAACTCACAAGTGTAGAAATACAAGAGAAAAGCAGCGCCACACTAGAAAACGCGATGAGATACATATTATATTTCATAACTTTGCCGATTAGTTGGTTACTATCGTACTGAAAAAGCCCTGCTATTATATTGAATAAAAATAATACGATAAACATTACGATGACGCCGTCTATTGATCCTTTAATGTCTGGTTTACTTAAAGCGATATGTGCGGAAATACAAATAGCGATAAATAAAAATAACCAAAAAGAAGGGGTCAATAAATTGCTCATTGTAAACAAGCTTTTTAATAAAAAGAATGTTGATAAAAACATGTTTTGAATCATGTCTAAGTTAATAGAAGTCGATGCAATCGTTGTTTCGAGAGTCGTATTAAATAAAGAATATGACTCGGGTACGAAATAGCGCATTAAAAGTATTAAGGTAGTAATACCAGAAATAATAGGGCCGATGCCGATAAAGAAATTCCCGATTCGTTGATATATACTTTTTTGATTGTATTGATGTTGTACGTAACCTAGAGCTCCTTGACTTGTATCTGTTGGGAAGAACTGCGTTGCTACAATTTTATGACGAAATAATAGACACATAATTGCATGTCCAAACTCATGAACGGGAACACCGATCCATGCAGTCAAAAGAAAGCCTTTCCTACCAAAAGCTCTCGACCAATACATTCGTGTGAGAGATTCTAAATAACCTAATATAAATCCAATTACAATGATGATTCCAATTAAAGAAAATAATTGTATCACACTTGTAAGGAGTGTTTGAAAAATCGAGTTTACAAATTCCACTGTCTTCATCCAATCTGTTTAAAGTTGCACTTTATTTGCTCTGTTTCATAATAACATTATTTTTCTATATTACTAGCACACATAGTTTCGTTTAAAAGAAGGATTTTATATTCTTTTTCTTGTAGTCATGTTTTATGTCCAAAGTCATATATTGAATTTGTAACACCCTATAAGGTATATGTTTAAGGAGGGATAAGAGAATGAAATGTCCGGCGTGTAATACAGAAAATGCAGCGGAAGCAAAGTTTTGCGGAAATTGTGGACATTCGTTAACGGAAGAAGCCGTAGCAAGTGGTGGGCAGGAAGAAGGGCAACTATCGCGCCCGGCACAAGTAAAGGAAAGTCGTCCGAATGAAACGGTAGAACAAGCGAAGAGATTTGCAAGTGGCTATTTTCAGTTCTTTAAAAATGCTTTTAAATCACCATCGGCCATTATGAAAAGTGGAAATATTGAAGCGCGAAATGGAATTGCAAGCCTTGTACTTATTTGTTTTTTAGGAGCATGTATTTTTTATAGAATGATGAGCGCGGCGGCGACTGTTACGAGGACATTAGTGCCAGATATAACTACTCCTACTTTCTTTGGAGAATCTGTAATGGTCTTTTTCTTTTTATTAATTTTAACTTTATTTGTCGGATTTATTATTTTTGTAAGTGGTAAGATGATGAAATCATCTTTTTCTTTTCTTGAAGCATTCGGTATATGGGGGACGATAGCGACGCCAGCTATTGCTATACTAGTTCTTTCTTTTCTATTTAGTTTCCTATTGATCTTTTTTTTACCAATATTATTAGGGCTGGCTACAACGTATATGGGAATTAGTATAATTGTAGCTATATTAAAACTAGATAACGGTGGATTAGATCCTGTTTACACACTTCTTATCGCAAATGTTTTAATTGGAATTGCAACGTTTATTGTGTTTTGGTCTTACATTAACACGATAATTCAAACCTTTACACAGGGATTAACTGGCTTCTAACGAAAAGGTGGTTGAACGGATGAATGTATGCACAAAGTGTGGGACGCATTTTGAAGACGGTGTGCAATTTTGTCAAAATTGCGGGACGAAGAGGGGAAATCCTGTAGTAAAAAAGCAGAAAATGAGCAAAGGGACAATAATTGGAATTACACTTTTAACATTTTTTATTATAGTATTGGGCGGATTATATGCGTATGGATCTTCATATTACTCACAATCATCGCAAGTAGAGAGAATTATTACTGTTTTACAAGAGAGGGACGGAGAGAAATTAGCTGAGATTGTCACGACAGATGATCTAGCCGTTATTGTAACGAGAGAGAGCTTAACGCCTCTATTTTCATATATAAAAGAAAATCCATCTTACGTGAATGAATTGAAAGAATATTTGAGGCAAGGTGAAAAACAAGGGGATGGAATAGAAAGAGCAGATTTTTCTTTAACGAAAGACGGGAAACATTTCTTTTTATTTGATCGGTATAAATTGAAAGCGAAGACGTATTATACGACTCTGCTTACAAATGAAAAAGGGACATCTTTAAAATTGAACGGAAAAGAAATTGATAAGACAAATGACAAAAAGTTTGAGAAGCAATATGGGCCGTTTCTTCCAGGAGCTCAAGTATTTCAATCCGAATATAAAAATGACTATGTAAAACTATCACGTGAGGAAAAGGTTGTACTTATGAAACAAAGTCAAAATAATGTAACGATAGATTTAACGTTGCAAGGGCAATATATTACAGTTCAAACGAATGAGCCTGGTGCAACATTATATGTGAATCAAAAGCCAGTTACAGCATTGACCGGAGAAGAAATTACGTGGGGACCGATAGCGACCGATGGAAGTGCGGCGATTTATTTAGAACGAAATGGAGAAAATGGAAGGGAAATGACGAAGGTAGAAACGGTAACGGCACTTTCGGCTTATAGCCTGCCATTCCAAAAGAAAAGTACAGAAAAAACGGTTGTTTACAATGTTACCCCGCCACCTGCGACGGGGTATGTATATAATGCCTTCATCTTCCCTGATAGTGATATTCGAAAATTAACGAGTTCAGATTTAAGATACTTATCGAAAGAGCAGTTGAAAATTGCTAGAAATGAAATATACGCAAGACATGGACATATTTTTCAAGCGAAAGATATGCAAACGTATTTTTCAAAACAGTCTTGGTATAGAGAAAATCCGTATTTTACAGGGAAGTTAACGGATATTGAAGTTTATAATGTTGAACTTATCAAATCAAGAGAATAGAACGCGTGAAAAAGGTACAGTGTATATTACTGTACCTTTTCTATGGTTATTTAGCTGGACCAGGATCCCTTGAGAAAAAGATGTGAAAGAGAAATGTGACTTTACTTGCTTTTCCTGATGTACTAGCCTGTACAGCGGATAAAGAACTAGACGTTAAAGCTGCTTCAGAATGGGGTGGTACGACTATTTTGAGCGCATCATCATCATCTTATGTAGTAACTGTTATTGTATCGGGAGATAAGTTAACGATTTTAACAGTACCGATGGGGAAGATGGACTTACCAGCGTGTGATGCAGAAGCGAAACGGGTAGCTTTCCAAATAGTTTGTGCGAAAGTATCATCGTTAGATAACCAAGCGCGAGCGCTGTATATTGTTGCGTTAATGGAAAACTCTTGTTCAAGCGGGAGGGCGGGTCTCGGTTCTATCGGTTCCTCTGGAAGCTGGACGAGAAGGCCGGCGCACATGTATGTTTCACCTACTTTCAATAGTTACTGTTATAGCATATTAAACATCTTATTTATAAGACACGACGGTTACCTATTTATACATAGTCTTGTGCACTAAATTTGTAGATTAAATTCTCTTTCTTTACAATGGAAGTAGGTGTTATTTCTATAAATTATGGAAATCGTAAAGAGTATGTAAAAAGAAGGAGTGGTAAAGTGAAATATGTCATTATTGGCGGAGATGCAGCTGGTATGAGTGCAGCAATGCAAATTGTTAGAAGTGATGAAACGGCAAATGTTGTAACGTTAGAAAAAGGTGAAATCTATTCATACGCTCAGTGCGGATTACCGTATGTGATTAGTGGTGTTATCGCCTCTACTGAAAAGTTAATTGCACGCGATGTAAAGACGTTTCGTGATAAATATGGGATTGATGCGAAAGTGCGTCATGAAGTAACGAAAGTAGATACGGAAAAGAAAATTGTGTATGCAGTACATACGAAGACGAAAGATGTCTTTGAATTTTCATATGACCGATTATTAATCGCGACGGGTGTACGTCCTGTAATGCCGGATTGGGAAGGTAAAGATTTACAAGGTGTTCATCTTTTAAAAACAATTCCAGATGCAGAGCGCATATTAAAAACGCTAGAAGCGAATAAAGTTGAAGATGTAACCATTATTGGCGGCGGTGCAATTGGTCTAGAGATGGCAGAAACATTTGTAGAACTAGGAAAGAAAGTAAGAATGATTGAGCGAAACGATCATATTGGCACAATTTATGATGCCGATATGGCGGAATATATACATAAAGAAGCAGACAAACATAATATTGAAATTTTAACAAATGAGAATGTAAAAGCGTTTAAAGGAAAAGAAAGAGTGGAACAAATTGAAACAGATAAAGGGACGTATAAAACTGATCTCGTTTTAGTATCTGTCGGTGTACAGCCAAATACTGATTTTCTTGAGGGGACAAATGTACATAAAAATCATAAAGGTGCAATTGAAGTAAATGCTTATATGCAAACAAATGTGAAAGACGTATACGCGGCCGGAGACTGTGCAACGCATTACCATGTTATAAAGGAAACTCATGATCATATCCCGCTTGGAACGACTGCGAATAAACAAGGGCGACTTGCCGGACTCAATATGGTTGATAAACGAAGATCATTTAAAGGTACGTTAGGTACAGGCATTATTAAATTTATGAATCTGACGCTCGCAAGAACAGGCTTAAATGAAAAAGAAGCGAAAGGGCTAAACATCCCATATAAGACGGTCAAAGTAGATTCAACAAATATGGCGGGTTATTACCCGAGTGCTTCGCCACTTCACTTGAAATTACTATATCACGCCGATACGAAACAATTATTAGGAGGACAAGTAATTGGAGAAGAAGGGATAGATAAACGCATTGATGTTATCGCAATGGCACTTTTCAATAAAATGAGCATTCACGATTTAGAAGATGTCGATTTAAGTTACGCACCACCATATAACAGCGTTTGGGATCCAATTCAACAAGCAGCAAGGCGAGCGGAATAGCACTTTTTAAAGTGCTATTTTTTTGTTAAAGGGGAATAATCATTTTTGTCGAATAAAGAGATTTGGGAAATAGTTACATATAGGGAAGGGGATCTTTAAAAATGGTTGTGGCACTTCAAAAAGTCCAAGAATTAGAAAAAGAAATATTACGTAATTTGTATGTACTATATCTTCATGACCTTTCTAAGTTTACTACTAATATAACTATTGGAGCGGACGGCTTTTTTGAATACGAAGATTTGGACACGTTTTGGAAAATTGATGGAATCACTCCATATTTCATAAAAGCTGATAATAGTATTGTAGGATTTTTATTACTATTGGAACGTCCATTTTTGAAGAAAGAAAACGACTTTGGCATTAATGATATTTTCATATTGAATCAATACAAGGGAAAAGGAATCGGTAAGCAAGTTATTGAAAACTTACTAGAAGAGAAACGAGGCAAATATTTCGTTATTGAGCTTGTGAAAAATGTACCAGCTGTTTCTTTTTCGAAGAAATTATATAGAGAGCTAAACATTGAATTTGATGAACGAAAACAGCTAATTGATGATGAGGAATGCTTCGTGCAGACGTTTAAAATATAATGGAATTGGTGCTCCGTATGTAGTACTTTGAAATTTAACTTTATTTCGAATATACCGTTCACCCTTGAAAAACTTAGTACTTATCGCTTATATTGTCATATAGTATTTGTTTTTTTAACAAAGCAATGAACGAACCAGGGGGCACAGTATGGCAATTAACATGAATACAATCGAAGAATGGATTGCTGAATCAAATGCAAGAAACGAAGAAGACTTAGGAAACGTTGTTGAAGAGATGAAAGAAGTATGTGTCGGACTTGATAACGCGACATTAATTTATACGAAAAACGTATTTTGTTTCGGTAAGAAAGTAGAAGTATTGTTTTTCTTCCAAGATCAAGTCGTTATCGGAGAAGAGAAGGAAGAGTATATTGAGATTGAAAAATTAAAGTATGATGATATTACAAATAGTAACTTAAAAACAAATGATAAAAATACAACGTTAGAATTAAAGTTTGCTAACGGGAAATCTATCAGTTTAGATAGCCTGAATGATAACTACGGTACGAAAAATTGGCTATTCGCAAGACAAATTAAGAGTATTTTTAAATTAATCTAGTAAAACAGTAGGCCCTGGAGGGTCTGCTTTTTTACTTATTTCCTATTACGCAAAGGCACCCTCTTTCTTCGTAATATTTCACGCTTGTAAATCCCGTCTTATAAAAAAGGTTTACTAATTCTTCGGTCGTCTTAAATTTATCCATATGATATTGGATTTTGAAAGTTTCAGCGACTAGTAAAAAGGATCCGTTCGGTTTTAAGATGCGAAATACTTCTTTTATATCGTGTTCAAAATCGGGCCAAAAGTAATGGGTTTGAAGGGCGGTAATGAGATCGAAGAAGTTCGTATTGTATGGAATAGAGGACACACTTGCCTGATGAATGATTATTTTTTCTGTTTTTACATCCTTCATATTGGTTTTCTTTGAGTTTTCAACAGCCTGTTCTGAATAGTCAATGCCGTATATTTTTCCGTGGGGAGTTACTCTTGAAAGGCTATGTATTGTTTTCCCACCTCCGCAACCGATATCTAAAATAACTGCATCTTCACGTATATGTATTTTTTGTAAAGCCCAATTTGTTAGTCTCGTATGCGCAGCATTCATAATGCAAAGCATAGAGGAACCAATTGTCCCACGAGGATTTTTCGCTTGCTCGATTAATCGTTGTAAAATACCCAATTCCAGCTCTCCTTTTATATAAGAATATATACTTATTTCGCTTTT
Organism: Bacillus sp. MYb209; assembly: GCF_002975175.1. Classification (GTDB taxonomy): domain Bacteria; phylum Bacillota; class Bacilli; order Bacillales; family Bacillaceae_G; genus Bacillus_A. The sequence continues at coordinate 524,467 of NZ_PCNZ01000001.1, read as the reverse complement.
AATAATTTAACTCCTTTAAAAAAGCACGCCGTCTACCGGCGTGCTTCTAATTATGCAAGGACCCTTTTAGCCAATTTCGCGCTCGATACGCCCCAACCGGAATTTGAATGAGTGAAGTTTTATTTCCGGCATCAATCCCGTACAATTGATCGCATGAATTTGTATCAAAACTTAGTAACGGATGCCCGCCCATCCCCATAGCGGTCGCAGCTAAAACGAGTTTATGAACGAGCATGCCAGCTTCCATTTGGTGAATGCGGTATCCTCTATAACCTAATTTATTTTTATAGTAATCTTTATTTCCGATTACATGTAGACAAAGTGGTACTTGAAAAAGATTTACGTTATCCATCGTCATACTAGATTGAAGCGGATAACGAAGGTCTCCGTGCTGAAGTGGCTGTATGGAATGTGTCCTACTGTTATAAGCGTAAGCGCCGTTTTCTATGTCTTTTACGTTATAAAAACATCCATATAATGAGACTCGTGCGTTTTCATTTACATACTTGCCATCAAGGTCGTTGTAATAAGGGAAAGAGAGGCTCGCTTCTTGTAGTAGAGTAGCGAGCTCGGCTGCATCCCATTTCGTTAAAATGAAGTCAGAATCAGGTGAATATCGTTTTTTACAAAGATGTAAGAAATCATACGATAAACGCTCTACTTTTGGTAGCTGTACAGCGTGTGCACTATATTGATGTCGGTCTTCTTGAGTTAATGTTTGGAAGTGTTCTGTCGATTCAATCATAGATGCCGCGTTTATTTTTTTTATCATCGGATATTCATCTACATATTTTGAGCGAACGAAATGCTCATGTGTTAACGGCGGGATTTGCTGCAGTAAGTCATGAGAAGTAACTGTTTTATTTTCACAATGATCATTGTGAAACCAATCTGCAGTGGGTTCTGTACTTAAAGGAATAACAGCATATACACTTTCTTCACCTTCTGACAGTCCAAGTAAATGATTCATTGCCCGGTCTAGAAACTGAAAATATACACCGTTTGTATAACCGAATTGTTTTGCGCATTCAAGCAATTGACCGATCAGAACACCACTATCTAATCCTTGCAGACGATACGAAAAGTTATTGTATTTAAAGAAGTTTTTCCAAAACATAGTGGATACGAATGCAGCGCCAAAACAAGAATGTATGTTACAACGATTGCCGAGTGCTTCTGTAAGATAAGAATCGAAATTTCCTTCGCGAAGTAAGATGAGACGATGATGCGCGGCGTCATAATGGTAAATGCCGTCTGGATAATGATCAATTTTTAAATACATATATAATTCATTTGGATATAAAGCACCCCCAGAAGGGATGAATCTTCGAAATAGAGTCGTTGTTTTATTATTTTCTAGGCTAGTAGTAGGTTGACATAATTGTGTTAAACCAAATGAGTACCAAAGATAATGACCGAGTTCCTCTAAGTTAGGTTTAGTAGAAGAATTCCGCAAAGTTAAAGGGATTTCTAAAGAGAGAGGGATGACTGGTAAATTTCGATATAATTTATAAGGAAGTGGTGCGTCTTCCCAATCAATCTCTTTATCGGACGACATAATTTCATTAATAGAAAAATGGAGATGATGTAAAAAAGTATCCAGTTGCATCAAATTTCCCCCTCGCTATGAATTATGGAAAAGGATGCGGATGTGGATTTAAACTTTCATTCGTTAAAGGCTCAGCCCTATATCCAAGTGTCATCGGTACGGTATACACTCTATCCAGTCCTGTAACCCGAGTGAGATGGTGACCGAACGTCATCGGTAACATGCCTGGAATAATGACTTTTACACAATGTAATCCGTTTTTTTCTATAAGGGGTACGGTTTGATCTACAACGATTACTTCAAGTCCAGATTGATGTAGTCGGTTTAAAAGTTGATGAAGATCAGATGTTAAATCCATATCAAATGATTGTAATGCCTTCATTTCTTGGAACGTTTGCACCGGAGCATCGTCTCGTAAAAGGAAGTGAAGACGTTCTTCCGCTTCTTTCAATCCGTACAGCATACTATGATCTTCCATTTGCGTAACGAGATATGGATCTTGTAAACAGTTTTCATATTTCTCTCTTTTTTGCTTGAGCTCATCGTCTGTTATAAGTAACATGCCTGCTATTTCGTGAATTGCACTCTTTAGAGCTCGGATTGGGTCTAAATGAGAGCCTCCTGCACAAACAACGTTCATTCCATTTTCACGCGTATTTTTTGCAATGACCCATAGGCTCGGGATGCCATGTTCCATCGTCGCGTTAAAAGCATGTAATTCATACCCGGTAATCGTGCGTAACCGATGGAGCATTAATTGTAATTCCGTATCATTTGCTGAACTAAGATCAAGGCGGGGAAGAGGTAATTCGGCATACCAAGTGAGCAAAAAGGCGTCACGCTCTACAATTTCTAAAATGCCATGAAAAATTGCCTCTTCTAAGCTACCACCAAGTGCACATCCATTTGATGTTTCATACACGAAAGCATCTCGTTGACCGAGGCTATAATAAGCGATTGCTTCTGGAACTAAAAGTGGCTGGCTTTGTGATAAAGAGTATCCCCATACCCAGTTTTGCTCATAATCAGGATCAAACGGCTTAAATGGAAAACTATCACGATTGTAATGTTCATTTGTATGCACGCCGAGTGTGAGGGGATTCAGTGCAATATGCTCTAGCTCATGAAAACTACCATGCACATTTGACTTTTTCCCGCGAGGCGACATACCGCAATATCGTTCTAATCCTTCCAAAATAGCGGTTGCTTCACTAAGTGCGAATGAATGAGTTCGGCCCGCTACACCTTCATTGCCGAACATTAATGGCATGTTTATAATAACATCAGCAAACGGTAATAAAGAATGTTGCATTTTGCCGTTTAAAATACCAGTCCGGTAATCTAAATAGTCTCTCGTTAAAAATGTGTTTAGCTCGTGAATGGAACGACAGCGATACGTTTCAGTACTCGTTTTCAAACTTGGTTGTAAAGAAATTTGCGCTGCATCTGCTGTATCGTCAGACAAATTGCTGCATACCGGACAGAGAGGGTCTGGAAGAAACGAATGCCGGGTACATTGTAACGTTTGTAAGTCCAGTAAAATGAGTTCATTGTCTATAGAAAAATGTTTGTTAGTTAATATTTTCTCTGTTTCAGCATGAATGAGCTGGCACATTTGTAACATTCCATTTTGGGTGGCGCGTACATCACGCCTCGTCACGTTATCTGCTTTTAACGCATATTTCCGTTGTAGTTCCCACATTTCTTTTTGATCAAATCCAGCTATAAACCGGCGTCCATCAGCGCAGTGGGAACATCCAGTTGTAAGAGGCTTCACGTAAGGACCGATAATACCTTCACCAAACGAAGTAAACGCGCGAAGCCACGGAATATTATTTGAGCGAAAGATAAGCTCAGCATCATGATGTACGGAAGAAGGAGACCCGTCATGTAAGACAAGAGCAAGATGAATGTTTTCAGGAAGAGCTTCTGTAATTGTATGCTGGCGGATGAGGGAATATTGCTTACACAATTGCTCATGTACATATTCTGTGAGTAGGCCATCTCCTATAAGTAATATGTTTTGAGTCATTGGTCATCCTCCTTTGCAATTAATACCCCATATACACCGTCTAAGTTGTCTCTTAAAAATGACTCAATAGCTAAATCAAAAACGAATGGATACAAGTTGTTTTTCGTTAAATTTTGCAAGGCAACTTGTAAAGACTGTACGCCTGGAATTTCTTCCTCTTCTTGTATTGTTACTCTAACAGAATCCGTACTATATAAAACAATGGATGATTCCGGTAACATATTAGCTTTATAAGGAATCTCTTCATTTTGAATATGAAGGAGTGCTTGTTGCAGAGCATTTCTTAACGCCAATGTTATATTAATATTTGCCGCACCATACCATCTATCATTTATACCGATCCAAACGACAGGAAAACCAAGTAACTCCTCACTCATTCCTACTTTAGGTATTTCATGAATTGTAGAGAGAGCATCGTAGTAAAACCTACAATGTTTATCATGAATTTCGGTTAAATCAAGCTCTGTAATCTCTTCTAGCATATGTGATTGGCGTTCATATAACTTATTATTTAAATGTTTTTGTAGTGCTCGGTATACACCTTCTGCCATCGTTTCCCCAGCACCAATACCGATATCAGTATGTTCGGGGATAAGACGATGAATCATTTCAGCTACATATGTTTCAACTCCTGTTAAACCAGCTTCGCGGCGTGCTTCATTATGAGTTAATCCACCGCAAGCTATAGTAGGAAGGAGAGAGGTAGGTCCGTCTGATAATGGATTTGCAACTTGAATATAGCACTGTGATAAAGGCAATTGGTGTAAATCTTGTTCATCCCACATGTGGAATATGCCAGCTTCTTTAGAAGTTAACGTATCAAAAAAACGAAAAAGTTCAGTTGAAGTATATTGTCCGGAACGATGGGCAAGGTTTTCTTGAAGATTTTGCACCGTATCAATTGTAAAGATTTCATCGGTTGCGAGAAGATGTTTTATGAAAGGGTGCCACTTTCCTTCAAGTGTTTCCAAGTTTAATAAAAAGAATTGAGGATTATGCTGCCTGTGTGAATCTTCAGCGACATGTTTAAATAACTCAAAAGCGATAATATTTGCTAACATTGCAGATGTAATTGGTGAGACAGGTTCAGGTGGATTTTCACTTTGTAAAGTAGTTTCGTGTAGACGATGCCAAGCTGATTCCCAGCATTCTTCACGGTCTGCGGTTACGACAGGTCCAGCTAAACCAATTCTTGATAAGCAAATAGCTGGTATGAAATTTTTCTTAAACTCTCTACAAATAGTATGGATTGCTCTTAAACTTTCAATATCTCCATTTTGGGAAACGTATAAAATCCAGTCGAAAGGCTCGAATACTTCATGTAAAGGAAGATCAATTGTAATATCTACTTCTTGAATAAGTACATTGTCATCATTTGCATATGCACGTTCGCTTAGTTCATGAATTCGATCGTAGTTTGTTTCAGCACGATCTGTAACAAGATAATGAAATGTAGGTAAACCAGATTCTAATAAAGACGAAACTAGTGAAGTAAGCATATCGCCAGAACCAATTATAAGCACATTTGCTGCGCGGTACGTTTCGAATTTTAAAGCACCTGAATGGGAATCAGCTTCTAAAAACTCAATTTGCGAAGCGTATCTGTCGAGTAATGCACTGTTTAATTCGTGGGGAGCATCTTGGCTTACATCACGAACGAAACCATTTTCATATAAAATCTCTCCAATTTCAAATACTCGATTTTGATAGGGAAGAGGGAGACCATCGGTTATTTCTGTCAAAGAATGATTACCGTTAAACATAGGCATTAATTTCTCAATCCAGTCATAAATTCCATCACCATCCATACGGAATGAACTGGAGTTATTTCGAAAGTAAACACCCCCGTTTGAATCGGGGAGGAAGAAAGTATCCTTATTTGCTTTAAGTTTTGCATGAACTGGAAGGTTACTCATGTTTATCCCCCTTACGCTTTAGGCATACATTATTAGTCTATGTAGTGTGATTTGTCCCGTATGAACACAATAAAAAAAGGCTGTAGAATGATTCATTCTACAGCCTTTAATAGATTCGTAATCTATCAACCTTCTAATAATAATGATTTTGGATCTTCAAGCATATCTTTAACGGCAACAAGGAAGCTAACTGCTTCTTTACCATCAACAATACGGTGATCGTAAGATAGTGCAAGGTACATCATTGGACGGTTTTCCATACGTTCGTTATCGATCGCAACTGGACGTACTTGGATTTTATGCATCCCTAGAATACCTACTTGTGGACTATTTAGGATTGGTGTCGACATTAGAGAACCGAACACGCCACCATTTGTAATCGTAAATGTACCACCTTGTAGCTCTTTTAATGAAAGTTTATTATCGCGTGCTTTCAGACCTAAATTACGAATCTCGCTTTCAATTTCAGCGAAGTTCAATTGGTTAGCATCGCGTACAACTGGAACAACTAATCCATCTGGAGCTGCTACTGCAATACCGATATCATAGAATTTTTTAATGATAAGCTCGTCGCCTTGAATTTCAGCATTTAATAATGGGAACTGTTTTAATGCTGCAACAACTGCTTTTGTGAAGAATGACATAAAGCCAAGACGTACATCATGTTTTTTCTCGAAAGCATCTTTGCGTTCTTTACGTAATTCCATGATTGCACTCATATCAACTTCGTTAAATGTAGTTAACATTGCAGATGTTTGTTGAACTTCTACAAGACGTTTTGCAATTGTTTGACGGCGGCGGGACATTTTCACACGCTCAACTGGTTTTTCGAATTCAGTTTTTGCAACTGGAGCCGGACTTTGTTTTGGAGCAGCTGGTGCTTCTTTTGGAGCTGCAGCGTGAGCTTGTACATCATGTGGTCTCACACGTCCAAGTGGATCTGTGCTACGTACGTCGTTTAAGTCGATTCCTAATTCACGAGCCATTTTGCGAGCAGCTGGTGATGCGATAGGACGATTTGTATTTGGTAAACCTTGCAACGCTTTATTTTGTTCAGCACTTGGAGCTTCTGCTTTCGGTGCTTCAGTAGTTTCTTGTTTTGGTTGCTCATTAGCCGGAGTAGGTGTACTTACTGCAACTGCTGCGCCGTTTGCATCTAAAATTGCGATAGTAGCGCCAACTTCAACTGTATCTCCAGGTTCGCCTAGTAACTTCGATACAATACCTGAATCCTCTGCAATGATTTCTACATTGACTTTGTCAGTCTCAAGCTCAACAACGCTGCCACCTTTCTCAACTTTGTCGCCTACGTTGATAAGCCATTGTGAAATAGTTCCTTCTGAAATAGATTCTGCAAGCTCAGGTACTTTAATTTCGATCATTTTAAATGTCCTCCCCTTATTTGCCTAACGGTGTGTTTTGTCTTCTTTAATCTTCGGTAATCTCCATGTATTAGCTCGACCTTGGGCAGAATATCTGCCCAAGCTGAGCTAGTGAAATTCGTTGTTACTTTCAGTTGCTGAAAACTTCAATTTCTTGTTTATCTTGACGGAAGTTGTACTTCACATCTAAAGCGTGTGCAACGATTAATTCTTGCTCAGCTTTGTGAGCGAATGGATCGCCACCAGATGGGCTAGAACGATCTGGGCGTCCAATGTAACCTGTTTTCACTTTATCCCCAGCTAGTTCGAACAGAATTGGAGCCATGTAATGCCATGCGCCCATATTACGAGGTTCTTCTTGAACCCAAATGATTTCTTCTAAGTTTTTAAAGCGTTTAATAATAGATTGAACTTTTTCAGCAGGGAATGGGTACAACTGCTCGATACGAACCATATGAACTTCATCTAGGCTGTACTCATGCTTACCACTTTCGATTTCTGCTGCTAAGTCAATTGCCATTTTACCTGTACTTAAAACAAGGCGTTTTACTTTGTTTGGTTTCGCACCAAGGTTTCCTTGTTCTAAAGCAGGTTGGAAACGTCCTTCACTTAACTCACTACCTGTAGAAAGTGTAAGTGGGTGACGTAATAAGCTTTTCGGCGTCATAATTACTAATGGTCGAACAGCCTCTGTTCCTAAGATAGATGCTTGACGGCGCAAGATATGGAAGTATTGTGCTGCGCTCGTTAAGTTTGCAACTGTCCAGTTGTTCTCAGCAGCTAATTGTAAGAAACGCTCTGGACGTGCACTAGAATGCTCCGGTCCTTGACCTTCATAACCGTGTGGTAATAGAAGAACTAGACCTGATTTTTGACCCCATTTCGCTCTTCCTGCTGAAACATATTGATCAAATAATGCTTGCGCAGTATTTGAGAAGTCACCATATTGAGCTTCCCACATCACAAGAGTTTCTGGAGCAAATACGTTATAACCATATTCGTAACCAACAACAGCAGCTTCTGATAACGGACTGTTATGAACAGAGAATGATGCGTTAATGTTCGGTAAACGATGTAATGGTGAATATGTTTCGTTTGTATCAGTATCGTGTAATACGATATGACGATGCGCAAATGTACCACGCTGTGAATCTTGACCAGTTAAACGAATTGGCGTACCTTCTTGTAAAATAGAAGCGAATGCTAAAGATTCAGCAAGTGCCCATTCAATTTTACCGTTCTCTTCCAGAGCATCTTTACGGCGCTCAAGAATTTTCTTCACTTTTGGATATACGTTAAAGCCTTCAGGCCAAGATAATAGTCCTTCATTAATTGCACGAAGCGAGTCAATTGAAACACCAGTGTCAATCGGCTGGATTCCTTTTGCAACAACCTCTGGAACTTTAACGTGAATTGTTGCAGCACTCGTATCAGCTGGTGGCACTTGTGCGTATTCAGCCTTTAATTCCTCTTGTATAAACTGAGTAATTGTTTCAACCTCATCTGCATTCAGAACGCCAGCAGATTGTAATTGATCTGCATAAATTGCTCTTACAGTTGGGTGATTTTTAATTTTTTTGTACACTTGTGGTTGCGTAACTGCTGGATCATCCATTTCGTTATGACCATATCGGCGGTAACCGATTAAATCGATTAAGAAGTCCTTTTTGAACAGCGTACGATATTGGATCGCAAGGTTTGCAGCAGCAAGACAAGCTTCCGGATCATCAGCATTCACGTGAACAATCGGAATATCGAAACCTTTTGCAAGGTCGCTTGAATATTTAGTAGAACGAGAATCATAGCTATCAGTCGTAAAGCCGACTGCATTATTTGCGATAACATGAATAGTTCCGCCAGTTTGGTACGCATTCAATCTACTTAAGTTCAATGTTTCAGACACAACACCTTGACCAGGGAATGCAGCATCACCATGAACTAAAATTACGAATGATTTTGTAGTATCTTGTTCTGGAAGACCAGGTTTTTTACGATTCTCTTGAGCTGCACGTGCGAAACCTTCAACAACAGGGTTAACGAACTCAAGATGACTCGGATTATTTGCTAATGTAACACGAGTGCTAACTTCTTCATTACCAACGACTTGTTCTCTACCTAAATGGTATTTCACGTCGCCAGTCCAGCCAGCATTTGTCTTTACACCTTCTATTTTTGCATGTTTGAATTCTGCAAACATGTGATTATATGGCTTTTCTAATACGTGAGCGAGTACGCTTAGACGACCACGGTGAGCCATACCAATCATGACATCTTCTACGCCGCCTTTAGCACCTTCTGAAACAATTTCATCTAGTACAGGTACAAGCATATCAACGCCCTCTATTGAGAAACGTTTTTGACCAACGAATGTTTTATGCAAGAATTGCTCGAAACCTTCAACAGCAGTTAAACGTTTTAAAAGAGCAGTTCGTTTTTTATTTGATAATGGTTGACGCAATGAATTTGATTCCACCATTTGATGCAACCACGCGCGTTCTTCACTATCTTGTATATGTGAGAATTCATAAGCTAAAGATTTTGTATAAACGTCTTTTAATCTATGAATTACATCAAGTGCAGTGTGAATACCCTCTGGTGCATTTTGCCATACTGTTTTTGCTGGAATCGCTTTCAAATCAGCATCGCTCAGTTCGTTCATTGTTTTCTCGATAAGAGATTGTCCATTTGCAGCATCTTCCATCGGATTAATGTGAGCCAATGTATGCCCGAAAGAACGAATCTGCTCAACAAGTTGAACGACTTTAAGAATCTTTTCAATGTTCCCTGTGTTTTGAGGAGAAAAATGTGTTGCTGTGTTGTCCCCTGTTACGACATCATCTTGAAACGAAGGAGCTCCAAAAATTTCAAAAAGCTCTTGTAATTCCGGATCAACAGAACCTGCTCCAGTTACGTAAAGATCATACTGTTCAATAACATAACCAAGGTTCGGACCATGGAACTTGGCCCAAGGGTTTGTCGTTGTATTCTTCCTCGTCATTTGTTTAAACCTCCCAATGCATATAATCCTTTTCCTATACAAAAGGTGCATTTTGCTCTTTTTCAATAATTGATGAACTAATAATTAATGTAAATGGTTTTCTTTACTCTTATGTTATTACAATAATTTACATAATACCAAACACTATTACTTATCTGTTTTGTAAAAAAACATTCACAATAACTTATCACCCAAGTTAATCTTTCATGTTATAAAGTAATTTTACAGAAAAATGGGGTGGATATATTTGGTATACCTACATTAATAACTATAATTGTTGAATTTAAATATAAGTATAACTATCAGAATGTTTCGATAAAGTTTAGTTCGAATTATGTATATTGAAATAATAAGCGCTTTCATTGATATTATACAACAATATAACGGAATATAGTATAAAAAATAAAAAATTATGAATTTACCATAAACTTTATATCGATAGTGTTAAATATTGAAAGGAAAATGAAGGGTTTCTACAAAAAAAGTGGCTATACATAAAAAATGCTTCATAAACCGTTAGTTTCTATAAATATGGCGAAAAACAACGTAAAAACAATAGCGCACATCACCCAATAAGGAGAAGAATAAAATATTTTAAAAGGATAAAACAAATATGGAGATATTAAATTTTCACAAAAGCGGGGAGGAGATATAGTAACGGCTATATACATTGTTCCATGTTTCATTTCAAAATAGACGTGCTGAATTTGAAAAAGTTTCTTCTATATAAAGTGAAACTTTAATCAGTGGGGGGTTGTCCATCCCCCACTGATTATTAGCCCTCACCAATCGGGCATTTACGGGCAGTTATCGCCCGCCTAACTTCCTTGCATTCGTACTGCCCGCAAATAGCGGGATAAATAGAATGCAAAATAATCTAAATGAATGTAAAGGAACCTTGACGTAAAGTTTGCTTTACATATATACTCGGTATAAGGAAGGAGGGAGAAATTTCCTTGGAAAATAAAATGGTCGAATACCGAAAAAAATTTGGACTATCTCAAGAAAAATTGGCTGAGAAACTTGGGGTTTCTAGACAAACCATTATCTCAATTGAAAAGGGGAAATATGATCCATCACTTCCTTTAGCATTTGAAATAGCAAAAGCATTTCAGACAACGATAGAACATGTATTTATTTATGAAGGAAAAAAAGAGGGGGAGAAAGGATGAATTATTCACAAAAGTACTTTGTAATTATGGGGATTATCTTTTTAATTATGAGTGGAACTATGGTATTAGCAGGTATAATGACGCATTCCGCGCCGCCAATTCCAACTTATACCGTGCTTGCAATGATGATTATGTGTTTTTGCCTAAGTTACTTACACCCGCAATTTAAAGAAAAAGATGAGCGAATGAAACTCATTCGTTACAAAGGAATGTTCTTCAGCTTTTTTGCGCTAACAGCATACTATCTTCTTTTCTCTATTGGCTTAAATTTAAAAGTAATTACACTATCTGCGGTTGAATTATTGAACATATTAATGGCACTTACGATGAGTACAGTTTTTATCTCGTTTGTTGTTTTATCTAAAAGATATTAAGATGTAAGAGAGAAAGGAAGATTAACATATGCAAATGATGTACGCTTTTGGCATGGGGCTTGTTTTATTTTTAGCGGTGTTCCTATTCATTCGTAAAGACGTTCAGGGCGGAACGCTAACGAAACGAGGATTTTATAAAATGATCTGCTGTTTAGTTGTTATGTTTATAGCGATTATCGTAATGATCGTTCTAATTAATAAAACATTATAGAATTTAAAAACGGAACCTTACTTTACAGTAAGGTTTTTCTATTTGAAATTAATACTAAAAATCACCATAAAAACTATTTACTGACTATATTTCCTATTATATAATCCAATAAAATGATAGATAAGGAGAATAGTATATAAATAAAAAAGCTATCTTCTTTATAGCAATATGCCTACTACTTATAGCTAGTATTACTTATATAATATGTAACAAACGAGAACAAGTACCACCTATATTAGTATGGAAGGGCCAGGAATATTACGTTACGAATGAACCTGCCAAAGCAGAAAAATCCGGGCCAAAACTTGGCGAAGTGACGAAGAAAATTGAAACAAGCAAACAGCCTACTAAAGATAGTGAATCCAACATATTACAAGAAAAAACAGAAGTATTCACAATGATTGAAGAAGAAAAAGATAATCACCCGCCGTTAATCATAAAGGAACCTTATAGTGAAGAATATAGGGTAGTAAGGCCGATGTTAAAAGTACTATAAAGTGAAAAGGAGGTTCATATGCAGACAGTAACTTCATATCCATGGTCATTAAGAAAAATATTTGTCTTTTTCCTTTGCTTTATTCTGCCTCCTATCGGTGCAATTTACATTTTGATGAATAGAGAGGCGCTACAAAAGAGGGACTTTATTTTATATTTATTATTTGCTGCTATTAATATATCACTTTGGTTGTCCCTTATGATTTTTGATCGGAGTATATGGATGGTAGCGGGGCATGATGTACTTGGAGTAATTGTTATTGTATTTTCAAATATGAATAAGAGATAAACCGGCAATCTTAAAGTTGCTGGTTTTTATTTTAATACTTTAATGGAGAAACAAACTTTTAATAGAGAGTAGTGGGCGTCATGAGGTGGAAAGCAGGAACTTTTGAAAAAGTAGAAACAAATGACTCATCTATTGAGCAACTAATACATACATTCAAGGAACACAACTTACATGGCGGAGCGGTTATAAGCTGTTTTAAAGTACATAACGAAAATTTTTTCAAAGAAATACCGTATGGAGAAGATGGACACGAGCACTTTTTCAGAAGAATCTTCAACTCTTTAGATATAATTAATAACATAGAAGAGTTAAAAATACATACATCAGAAAAATATAAGTTTCATTTTCAAGAAAGTAACGCAGTAATGCTTGATGATAGCATTGCCGCTCAAATTTTATGGGGCGGAGCATATGTAGAATTTCAAGATCGTCCGGTTGTCGCGAAGCAATTAGCGATTAATGTATGTCAATACATGTTCCAAGATCGATATGAAGATATTAGAGTGTTTGAAAGCTATCGTCCTTGGACAGATTGGTTTTATGATATTGCATGGGATGCTACTTGGATGGTGTTAGATAGTAAGGAGCATAAAATGTGGTTAATTTGTGCTACGGATACGGATTGAAAGACAAAGAGCCTTGTAGTATTTCTACAAGGCTCTTTGTCTTTTGGGAAAGAATAGAAAACAAATCATATAAATGCTATACTAAAAAATGTTTGTAATGTCAGTTTCATACTATTGTATAGTGATGACTTACTAGAAAAGATAAGAGGAGAATGAACGTGAAAAAGATAAAGAAATTATTGCTGTTAATGATGGTAGTAGGATTAACAGTTGGTGTTTTAGCAGGATGTGCAAATCCGAAAGACTCTGTAGAAGAATTTTTAACAGCGATACAAAAAGGTGACTTAGAAAAGGCTCGTACATTTGTTGAAAGTGACAAAGAGTTTAGTAAACTAAATGAAAAAACAGATGATGCTGACGGAAAAGCCATGCTGAGCGCCATTACGAAAAACTTTAAATTTGAAAAAATAGAAGAAGTATCAAAAAAGGATGACAAAGCAGAAGTTAAAGTGAAAGTTACATCTGTTGATCTATCTGTTGCCGTAACAAAAGCAATGGGAGAAGTTATGCCAATGGCCTTCGCTAGTGCCTTTAGTGAAGACAAAGAGCAATCCGAAAAAACAATAGAAAAAACAATGACATCAACTATCATCAAAAACTTAGCAGATAAAGAGGCAGCAATGGCAATTCGCGAAGTTACATTGAACTTAAAGAAAGACAAAGATGGAGACTACAAAATCGTTGCTGATGACAACCTGCAGGAATTATTATTTGCTAATGCGAAGTCTTTGGAGAAGATGTTTGGTGGGAAGTGATTAACTGGCAAGATTTTTAGTTTTTATAAGAAGTAACTTGGATAAAAAGAGACACCATATCACCTAATAGGTTGATATGGTGTTTTTTTATGACCCCGGAGAGGTTCGAACTCACGACCTCCACCCTGTCAAGGTTTAAAAGTTGGAAGCTTATGTATATCAATTGTTTTTATTACGTTTCTAACGACAAACCACTTCACATGAATTATTTATTAACTTTATTATAAAAGGGTTATTTTCTGCTGTAAAGTGGTTAAAAAATTTCGAGGGGCATTTTGTTTTTTTAGGCAATATTTAAACCACATATTATAAAAGGGAATTACATCTGTCTGACGTCTTTTAATATTTATCGTACGTTTAAATGAGTAATCAATGACTTTATTTTTAATTATCCTCCCAGTTCTATTTGATGGGTATTTATTAGTTTATTAGGATTTTGCATTTTAATTGTATTTTATTATAGTTCCTACATTGTAATTTATTTATATTTGAACGGGAATTTTTGATCTCTTTCCAGGAACTGAAGGTATTGGACGATACCTGCTACGAATAGTGGATAAGATACAGCTTCTATATATATATACGTGCTTTGTGGTATCCCAATATAATCATCGGTTATCCAATAAATTGCGGCTACTACTATAAAAATGGGCAGGAAAATAACCCATCTTGATAAATAACTCTCGTTTTGTTTTAATCTTGATATGTTTAACAACAATCTAAGAGATAAAGTTATTACTTTTGAGGCAGCCAGAGTTGCAATGAGAAATTTAATTATAAAATTAACTTTAAAATCAATGAGATAGCACAGGAAGATAAAAGTAATAAATAAAGCTGTTGTTAATGATAAATAAATTAACCCTTTTAAGATCTCACCTTTTCGAAAAACTTTAATAGTGCATAGATAGGAAATAATATTTAAACCTAAGTAACAAATAATAATGAAAAATAATAACATAATACTCCTCCGATGGTTTTAGTTTACACGTAATAATAACATATTTTAAAGGGATGATTTGTCAGAATATGTAGTATTTTATATAAGCTTTTATTTAATATATGAAATATGTTTTTAATCTGACAGTTTGTTCGATTAAAAAGGAGAATCGCAGGTCTATATTCTTGAATTTAAATTGATATAAGTATAATAGGAGTTTTTTTCTACACCTAACACCTTGTATCTTTAGTGATTTATCTATCCTATGATATGGCTGGTTTGTGGTAATATGGAAATAACTACTTTTATAAGGGCGGTATATCAATTGATACATAAACAAATTTTTAATCGAAAACTGTTAAATGAACGATTGGGAAATTTTAAATTAGATCAGATTCCAAACTTCGATGAAAAACTAAAAATATTGACTAATTGGAAACACAGTTTAGAAGACAATGAATTTAAGAAGACTAAAGAAGAATCCTTGCAAGGGAGTTTTCTAATTGACTTTTTTAGAAATGTATTAGGATATCAAGATCAAATTGGAAATGATGAGTGGAATTTAATACAGGAAAGCAAATCTTCAACAGATAGTAGCAAAGCTGACGGAGTTTTAGGCTACTTTACACGTAATAAGCATGATGTACAAGTAATCATTGAATTAAAGGATGCAAAAACACATCTTGACAGTAAACAACGTGGGAGGAAAAATCAGCAAACACCAGTTGAACAGGCTTTTTCTTATGCTTCTAAACAAGGTAAGAATTGTAAGTGGGTTATTGTTTCTAACTTTAAAGAAATTAGGTTTTATAGAAGTTCGACACAATCCGAGTATGAACGATTCGACATAATTGAATTAACAGACGTAGAAGAGTTCAAACGCTTTTACTATTTACTTTGTAAAGAACATCTTATCGATTCAGAAAAAGATTCTAAAACAGATGAGTTTTATGATACAAATGACGCTGAAAAGGAAGAAATTAGCGACAAGTTTTATAAAGAATATAAACAGACGCGTTTAAATGTATTTGAACACTTAAAGACTCATAATCCTCTTGTAGATGAATTAGTCTTATTTGAAAAGACCCAAAAATTAATGGATAGATTTATCTTTGTATGCTTTTGTGAAGACACAGGGCTTCTCCCTGAAAATACGTTTAGACGTGTAATTGAAGCTGCAAAACTATCTTATGTAGTAACTGATACACCAATTTGGGAACAATTAAAGAATCTCTTTTTGTCGATAGACAAAGGAAATCAACGAAACAACATCAATAAATTCAATGGCGGTCTATTTAAATATGACGAAGTTCTTGACTCTCTTAACATTCAAGATTCAATCTTTATAGAGTTCACACGAATTTCAAACAATAATTTTAACAGTGATTTAGATGTAAACATTTTAGGGCACATTTTTGAACAGTCTATATCTGATATAGAAGAAATGAAACAAGAGATACGTGGTGAAAAGATTGGCAAGAATGGAAAACGTAAAAAAGATGGTATCTTTTATACTCCTGAGTATATAACTAGATTTATAGTAGAAGATGCTATCGGAGGTTGGCTATCAGCTAAAAGAAAAGAGTTAGGTGAAGAAAATTTACCTGAACTTATTGATATTGATGAATGGTATAACACAAAATTGAAAGAAAGGGAGGCTGAATATAATAGAAAGCTAGATGCTATCGAAAAAAGAAAATTAAAAAGTTCAGCAAAATCTGTTCGTACTGCTGCTGAAAATAAATGGTTAAATTTTTGGTTGGCGTATAGAGATGTACTCTCAAATATTAAAGTTTTAGACCCAGCTTGTGGTTCTGGTGCTTTTTTGAACCAAGCTTTTGATTATTTGTACAAGGAAGGCATGATTGTAAACGAGGCAATTACGGGGGTAGGACAATTAACTCTGTTTGATCTAAATAAGCACATCTTAAAAAATAATTTGTTTGGAGTAGATCTAAACAAGGAATCGGTAGAAATCACAAAGCTTTCTCTGTGGCTGAAAACTGCCAGTGCAAAAGATGAATTGACTACACTCGATAAAAACATCCAATGTGGTAACAGTTTAATAGACAATGCAAGTCCCGCACTAAAACCTTTTGATTGGTCAGAATCTTTTAAAGACATTATGGACAATGGAGGTTTTGATGTCATTATTGGAAACCCGCCTTATGTACGTAATGAATTTATTGGTCATTACAAACCTTTTTTAGAAAAGAATTATACAGTTTTTAGTGGTAGTGCTGATTTATATACTTACTTTCTAGAAAAAAGTCTAAACTTACTTAAAGAAAAAGAAGGACGTTTGTCACTTATTTTTCCTAATAAGTTTATGAAAGCTAGGTATGGAAAGCCTTTAAGAGGCTTCTTGCTTAATTATCAAATACTTAAACTTATTGACTTTGGAGATTTGCCTATATTCCAAGATGCTGTAACCTATCCTTTAATCTTATCTATGAAAAAAGCTTCTCCCAAAAAAGCATATGATATTAAAGCATGTGATGTAAAAGAAAAAAATGTTACAAATTTGGACGAGTACTTAGAAGAAAACTCTTTTCCTATTAAGTCGAATAAATTAGATGACGGTTTTTGGTATATAGGCAATACAGAGAGTACTTCCATCTTCGAAAAAATAAAAAAGCAAGGGACTTCTCTATCTAAATGGTTAGGTAAGGACATCTACGGTGGAATCAAGACTGGTTATAACACCGCTTATATTATTGATGAAGAAAAGAAAATGGAACTCATCAATGATGATCCTAAGGCTGCTGATATTATACACCCTTTCACTATGGGTACAGATATTCGACAATATCTAGTTGCAGACAAAGATCGCTTTATTATTTTAGTTGAAAAAGGAATAGATATAAGCAATTATCCTAGTATCTTAAATCATCTTAATCAATATAAAGAACCTCTATCTAATAGAAGTGATATTAAAGGTAAAGGTGAATGGTACGAGTTAAGGGCTTGTTCTTATTATGAAGAATATAAGAAAGTAAAAATCATCTTTCCTGATATTGCACCTATACCACGCTTTTCTCTTGATACAGTAGGTAGGTATATAGATATGACTGGCTTTTTTATTCCTTCTGACTCAAAATATTTATTAGGATTATTGAACTCAGAACTCCTTTTTTATTATATGTTTGCAACAGGTGCTGCAATCAGAGGAGGATACTTACGATTTAAACGTCAGTATCTTAATGACTTTCCTGTAAAAACTCCTAAAAGTGCTGAGAAGCTTAGGATTGAAAATTTAGCTAATCAATTACTTGAGTTGAATACATCTTTGTATAACGAACAACACTCCTTTTTAGATTATTTGAAAGAGATGAAAGGACTAGAAAAACCTTCGAAAAAGCTAGATAAATTCTTTAATCTTTCTTACAAGGAATTTATAGGAGAATTAAATAAAAAAAAGGTGAAGTTAACCGAAGTAGAAGCCTTTGATTTTAAGCCTGTTTTTGAAAAGAAAAAAGAAAAAATAATTTTAACACAACAACAAATTAAAGCTGTACAATGCGAAATAGACAAGGAAGTTTACACTTTATACAATTTGAATGATAATGAGATTGCTGTTATTAAAAAACAAATCGCTAACTAACTTTTACTTTCATTTAATATCTACCTCTAAAAAGGCAGTTACCTCTTCAACTGGTAATTGCCTTTTGTTATACAGCGGTGCCATAACTTAAAAGGATTAACATACATAAGCTTCCTCTGTGATATCGAGATATCTAAGGGTAGCGTAACTTAAGGGCATAAATCCATATAGAAAAAATACAGATAAGCTAAAGTGTCTATAATAGGTCAAGGTTTAGATGTACAACTTGTAAGCACTCCAAAATAAAAACTGTGGAAAAATCTACTCTAAAAATTTTACTGGAACTACATCTGATAGATCCCAATTCAATATAGTTTTAAGTCATCTTTCTAAAGTTGACACATTAGTAATCACTAAATTAGATAGATTTATAAGGGACATGCGTAATGGGATTGAGGTTATTGAACACCTTTTCAAGAAGGACGGTCGTGTTCTCAATGCAGTAATATTAGAAAATACAATATAGAAGAAGATTATCTAAAGAAAAAATTGTTATTCTAAAAGATAGACTTAAATAAATTAGGGGTAAATCCTTACCCCTTTTTATCCTCATCACTTTTTAAACTTGTTTCATTCTACGTTTTTCCCCAACAAAGTGACCCCAGTCATAAGCTAACTTCATGATTATAATTTCTTCATCTGTAAGTTCACGTTGTAGATAACCCTCAATGTAAGCCCTTGTGGCTGTACTTACATTCCTCATTGTACTTGAATCGACGTGATTATGGAGAAGATAATCTAAAAATCTCCCCCTCTCACTGTTCTCCATGTGTTTCATGTATTCAATCATTTCTTCAACTGACTTAGTACCACCAAAGTGCTTTTCTGATAATACCTTTAACAATTCAAATTTCTCAGTATCATCCATTTTATACATAGCTACTAAAATCTCATCGGCTGTCATTTTCTTAGTCATTGCAGCAAGCCCTCCCTAAATGTTCCTGGAAAATTGGTGAAATTTTATTTTTAAGAATCGGGTATTGCATTTTAATGCCCTCCTAAATGTAGTTGTTTTGTCGTTACATTTAGGTACTTGCAAAAGGCACAAGTTTTAGGACATTAAAATTGTGATTAACAAAAAAATTTTCTTACAGGTTATTCCACATGACCATTCATTTGTTTTTCTAGTTCTTTATCAATTTCCTTATTGTGTTCCTTAATCCATTCATCACACTCAGAATCATAAAAGGTTTCTAAGTCAGTAATAAGTTTCCTTGCCTTTTCAGGTGAAATGATTTTACCCCACCTGTCCACAAAACAGAGACCTTGTTCCTCAGTAACGCCCTCATTATCCTCAATAGTGACTGTTATTTCCTCCAATGTAATCACGTTATTGTATTTAGATACGTTCATAGCTTTTCCCATTAGTTGCTTCCTCCTAGAAAATCATATTTAAGGTATTCAGGTAGATTATTATAATCAACATTTGTTGAACCTTGTCCTTCTTCCTCAACGTTAGGTGCTACATTGCCCACGAATTAAAAGTTAATCACCTCAGAATCGTCTATAGGGTATTCCGATATTTACCATAAAGGTTTAGAAACCGCCTCGTATATTTAGTAACCACTAGACGACCTCAAAAAAGACCCCCTGCCCCCTATGGTGGGGGTGTTAGGGATACAAATAATAGCGAATCCCAATGTACCGCCCAGCGTCCTCGCAACTGTCTCTGCTGATTACCTTCATTACTTGTTCATTGCTTATCTATTGCCCTCACCTCGCCTCGTGTGCCATGCTTGTTACTTCCTTTTATCTTACTGGTATCCTTGTCAATGATAGTAGGGTATATAGTACCCCAGCTTAGTCCTTAACCTATCATCTTACCAACGTAGTACCGACCAGTATTGGTATTATACAGCCTTTACTTATCAATGTTCTAGTAATACGTTTTTGATTGACACTATTGATTGGAAGGAATTACAGCGTGGCTTTCAGTGATTGTTTTCACCTACAATGTATCATAAAGTCTACACTTGTTGACACTAACAAAGAGTGGCTGTATTATAGGGTTTGTATAGTATCAAAAAGTCGTATCAAATAAAAATGTCTAAAAAGGGGAAAATAACAATGATTTATGGCTATGGACGTGTAAGTACAAATAAACAAGAATTGGATATTCAAATAAAAGCACTTAAAGAGGCTGGTTCTACAAAGATATATAAAGAAAAGATCAGTGGGGCTAAAGCTGACAGAAAAGAACTTAACAAGCTATTAGAAGAAATTAAAGCTGGTGACACGCTTGTAGTAACTAAGGCTGACCGTATAGCACGTTCATTATCACAGTTAGAGAATATCGTTACTGATTTAACTAATAGAGGTGTAGCGGTTCATATAATCAATATGGGAATGTTTACAGCCGAGACTATGGAAAATCCTATGACAAAACTATTATTCAATGTATTAGGGGCGTTTGCTGAATTTGAACGTTCTATGATACTTGAAAGAACTCAGGAAGGCATTAAAGAGGCTAAAGAGAAGGGCGTTAAGTTTGGTAGAAAATCTAAGACACATAAAATTGAAGGGGCTTTATTAAATGCCATTCAGCAAGTTGAAGCTGGTACAATATCACAGCCTGAGGGGGCTGAATTTGCAAAGTGTAGTGTTGCTACATTTAAGAGAAGATTAAAAGAATACAGAGAACAACAAGGTGCTAAATAATGGCCTCTTGTTTGTGCAGAAAAAATAATTTTGAGGCGACTGTATAAAGAGGGAGTGGAAGCGAAAAAAGTGAGATTTGCACAGAAAAGCACAACTAATCCATTCTGATGAATGCAGTCGTATTAAGGAATGAACACTGTTTTTTTACATTTCACTGATTGTGCATTCTATAGCTGAATTCACACATAAGATTCATGAAATTACGATATATAGTAAAACCCCTCAGAAATAACCTGAGAGGTTTCATATACTATTAAGATTACGCTAGTCACTATTTAGCTAGTTTCATAAACTCGTCACTGTGGCTATCTTTGTATTTCATAAACAAGCCATAACAATCTTTTCGACTCTTACCGTTTACAATACTTTTAATAGTTGCCTTAGTGACAGGAAACATTGTTTCTAGCTGGTGTGATTGTAATCCTTCTACCTTGTTTAGATACAGTATTTTATATACGTCTCTATCTGTCAATTTTATGTTGTTAAATCCAATACCATTCATAAACGCCTTTCCTTTCCAAATAATTTAGCCTTTTAATTCGCTTTTCTTATTCAATTATCATAATCTTCTTCATCTGGATTCTCATCAATTGGTTCTAGGTCTATAATTAAACGCTTAACAATTCCTTTTTCATCTGTTTCACCAAATACAGAAAACCAACCTCCATCACTTTCTGTCTCTATTTGTAGTCCTAAAATATCACAGTCCCCTAATCGAATAGTTTCTGTATCTGTAGCAAACTCCCCTAAATAAATAATGCCATTCTTAACGTTTGTTTTCATTGTTAGTACCTCCAAGTATTTTTTTGTGGGCTTGAATCAGCCCTTACACTTAGATACTTGCAATTTCATTTCATAATAGGACATTAAATTGAAAGTTTTTTATAAGAACAACAAAAAGTTATATTCCTTACACGAAAAAGCCAAATCTTGAAGTAACCTTACTAATAAATCTTCTTTTATGATCTGAATTTTCAATTCTTTCCCAATGCTGCCTCTCGTGAGGAGATTATACTAATAAAAAATAAAAGGATAGGCGATTATGCCCATCCTCGTCTTTTCTTATATTCTTGGTCAACTTCTTCTATACATTCCTTTGAACAAAACATTAAACATGCTATTTCAGTACTATACTTGTCACAGTAGTCCCAAGTATAATATCCACCTTTAGGTTCTTTAGGAACATATATAACTTTGTCGCAATGTCTACAGCGATAGTGCCAATGCCCCTTGTATTTCTTCTTATATGGATTGTAAGAATATCGTTCTAGTTCCAAGCCATTTCCTCCTATACTTATTAAAGTACTTATATCATGTTATTGATTTTTTATTCTACCTCGGCTACGCCTCGTGTTCGGGCAAAGAATGCCCTCACCACTATTTTTAGAAATAATACTATTCTATATAGCTATTAAAGTATACCCTGAATAATCACGAAGAGGGGTAGCTTAGGCTATCCCTTGTAGTGTTATTCGGGATTGTCTTTTAATACTTATAACATTTTTATATCTTTCTTATAAGGGAATATTCAAGAAACCCAGTGTTATCAAGGGTTACAACGTTTCTTTACTAAGCAATAAAAGTAGAGAAAGTAATTAAATTTCATTATTGAGGTACTGTTCCAACAACGTTCTCATTCGCTTAGATGGAATAAAAACATCTATTGACTTTCCTGTACGAATACGACTGCGGAAAAGCCATTGAAGTAGTTCTGATAATGCAAATAAATCACCATTAAGCTGTATACCTTGCTTATTAAAAAAGTGTTTTATCAAAGGATTTGTATAAATGTTAGCTAAATAGATACATGTCCTTTTATGTTGGAATTGGTTTGTAGCACGTGCATTTACACTTACAAAGTGTTCTTTCAACCCCATAGGTGCTAGGCTATCTTTAAACTCTTTAAAAGTAGTCCACATGACCTCATTTGTAGGTACATTACATTTATTACGGTAGAAGTTATAAGCGTTATCTCTAATGACTTTCTTTGTATCCTTATTTTTAGTTTTCTTTTTTAAATCAGACACACTAAAATAATTATGCTTATTTCCCATCTTGTTCATATCCTTTTTATCTTTAGGTGAAAGATAATAAATGTTAATCATTTCCTTCAAATGTGAACGGTCTTCATTTTTAAAAGACACAGATGGTGCTAACTTATAGTTACTACCTTCCTTTACAACTGATTTATAGATATACTCTTGACCAAATAAATCAAAATAAGCACGTTGAATCTGTCCATCGAACATATAGGTCAGAATAAAAACTTCCTCAAAACACTTAAATATTTCCACAGGGAAGATCCAATATACTGCACTCGGTTCATTTGCTTTGTCTTCATACATCATTAAGTTCCCTGAATAAGCTAGGTTCCTCAATTTTTCAAAATATCCTTTTCTATAATCAAGTTGCTTCCAGTGAACAACACCGTTTTGATTTACTCCAATTACCTCGTTTTCTGTTAGCATTTTCAAGTCATCTTTTGAAACATCTACTTGTTCAATAACATCCATAACTTCATCTAGGATTAGCGTGTAATTCTCCATGTCTAACAGATCAATGACTTCATTATCTATATTTCTAAAAAGTGAATGTGTAGAAACAATGTTTTTACCTTCTGAGATGAGACGTTTTATATCTTCTAGCTTTGTTTCTCCTTTACAATCAGCCTGTGGTTGTTGAAAATTACGATTAACAGAAGTAATTATTCGTTCTACCTCATTTTTGAAGGGGGTAATGTAAATAAACTTTTGATATGCTGGTGCGTTTTTCATGAACTGTATTGCCCAACTAGTTTTACCACTACCCATAATTGAGTCAATGATGTTAATTTTTGTTTGTACTGGATGTTTTAATAACATACCTAAACTCCTTTTCTCATATAGTTCTGTAAGATTTGTCTTACACTTAACTACTTGCAGGAAAAGAGTAAAATAGGACAAATAGATTTGATTAGTAGTTACTTTCTTCTACAAATATCCTTATCTAGTGGTAATTAAAATGATTTGAATCTCTTGACTTTAGGTTTTCCTTTTCGCTGAATTAACTAGATTTGTCTAGGAAATATTGGACAGAAGAATGACTACCTTTATAACACTTCAAAAAACAAAGTGCTATAAAAGTAGACGTTCTTTAATACTGAATTAAACTGAGTTTGCTGAGGTTTCCATCGTATCACCTTGTTTGAACGCTAGATTTTCATCTGCAACGAACTTTTAACATGTCATGCTTGTCCAACATGCTGAAAAACTTAGGGAAGGAATTGTACTACTGACATACCCTTAATTACTCGTAACCTAATATGATCTTTCTTATTCGTTGCTACCTGTACCGTAGTACACCAAGCAACCAGCCGAACCGTTAGTGGTCGTTCTCACCTAGACTCTTAACAACGTAAACAAGGAACCGTTATCTGTTAGGACGCTTAATTTTATGACATTGGCTTAGCTAACCTGTTCAAGTGTTTAGTGTGGTGTTAGGTCATTCCCACATTCGAAAATCTCTGTACACTAGCTAAAAAAGACAATAGGAAACTAGACCTCTTGCATTATATTTTTGAAAAATTTATAATGGAGGTGCTGAATGTACGGAATTTCCGTTATTTAGTTTTGAATTTGAATTTTGGTCACCTATTGCCGTAGGTGGCTTTTTTCCTATTTATATATCTATCGTATTTAAAGGATTAAACTTGTCGTTTTGTTCTTTTAAGTCATTTCCCCACATAGCTGCGTATCTTTCTGTTACTACTATGGACGAATGTCTCATTAACCTTTGAACCGCAAATGTACTCATTCCCGATTGGATACAGCGTTGACAGAATGTATGTCTAAATGTATGGCTGGAAAGACGTACATCTTTAAAATTCATAATCTTGGCTAGACGTTTAAAGACGTTTTGTACCGCATTAGGAGTTAATTGTTTATTAGTACGGTTTGAAAAAACGTATTCTGAAAGTCCTTTTTCTACAAAGATCTGTTCGCAAAATGTTTTGTATGTCGCTAACTCCATAATTACCTTATCGGCAACAGGAATAGATTCTCTTTTACGACTTTTCCCAAATACAGATAAAGTTTGATATTTGAAGTCAATATCAGTCCACTTTAGGGAACATAATTCAGATTGTCGCAACCCTGTACCAAGTAAAACAACGATAATGGAATAGTCACGATATGCGTAAAAGGTTTTTTCACGCTGTTTAATCCTTCTATAGTAGTTAAGCATTTGTTTAATGTGATAATCCGTAAATACATCAATACGTACATCTTCTCGTGCTTTCTGTATTTTCTTAGCAGGATTATTCTTAATGACTTCACATTCAATCATATAATTAAGAAAAGCACGAATACGTTGCAACTTAGAGTTTGTAGTGGTTGCGTTGTTTCCTTTCTTTTGATAATGCAAGATATATCGCTTCATAATACTTGTAGTAATATCCTCGACATTGATAACATCATGTTCTAAACAGAAATTTTCAAACTGTTTCAGAATATCCCGATAGCTTTGTAGCGTTTTCGGTGTAACATTCTTAAACTCTCTATCGTCCAAAAAATCAAGGACAGCAAATTTTAACAACAAAAAACCACCCCGCATTTTTTTGCGAAGTGGTTTTCGTTTAGTCGTACCGGTTTGGTAATGACCATAACATTTTTAATTGTTAAGAAACGTACTCAAACCCTTGATATAACTAACTGTATGACCCCGGAGAGACTCGAACTCACGACCTCCACCCTGTCAAGGTGGCGCTCTCCCTGCTGAGCTACGGGATCTTCAAAAATGCTTATGTAATAGCATCTTTAATAATTATGCTAAAGCAATTATATATAATTAACTGAAATTTTACAATATTTTATAGCAATCTTTTAAAGGTAATGTATTTGGAATCACGCTAGTAGTGTATTAAGGAATATATAAGAAGAGCATTTAATTGAAAGTGGATTTTGAATAAACCTGTTATATTATGATTTCCGATACCAATCCAAAGGACTTTTATCACTTAAATCGACAAGAAAAGGGAATAAGAAGTGTAAAGGTAAGCTTATAAGTTCTGGCATAGCGTTCAATGTTTTCTTTGATAGATATTGTCTTCCGAAACAATACGGACAATCTTTTTCGAATGTTATGAGAAGCGACCATACATCTTTTACTTTCCACTTCGTTTTACAATATGTACAACGCGCCATGGAGTTCCTCCTCATTTTAAGGTATTTTCTAATATATTCCATTTTATTGTACTAAAGTCAAGTGTGTTTGATGTGATATAATGTAAGGTGTTTTGTTTTTTTTATATGGATGTATTCCGTAATTTATGACCAAATGAATGTAGTGTGAGGGTTATATAATAAGAGATTTTCATTTTTAATATGCAAATTGGCCAATATATCCTTTTTACAATTTTCAAGAAATCATGTATAAAAGAAGTACAAGATATTTATAAATATTCAGGAGTAGAGGGAGAATAATTGTAATGGTAAGAAAAACGTTTAAGATGCGTGTGTCTAGAAATAGAACGATTTCGATTGATGGTTCGATTCTTGATGTGGATGTGACGCATGATGAGTTTTTGCAAGAGTTCGTTGAGTGGGTCGATTCTAAAGGTTGGTCATTTATGGGTATGACGGATGAGATTACGGCTGAGGAAGCTGGGCAAAAGTTAATAGATTCGTTGATTGATGAGAAGGATAAGAAAGAGTAATTCCTTCTTATTTTTTATTGTATATTTATGTTCCTTATCGTTAAAGTGTGATATAGTAAAAAAGTGAATATTCTTTCAATTTAATACAAATTACATATAGATTGGTAGAGTTATTTTATAGAATGTGAAAGTAAAGTGAAAAGGGAGAGTCATATGGTAAATTTTAAGGAAATTTCGGTTTTTATTATGGTTATTTGTTTATTTTTTTTGACACCTATGACGTTATATGCTGAGACGAATATTGGAGTAAATCCGGAGCAAGTGGCACCTCCACCTGCGGAAGGGCCGAATGTTTTTAGTCAGTTTGCGACTACGATTGATGCGAAAACAGGAGATATGTTGTACGACAAAAATGCACATCATCGTGCGTTCCCTGCTAGTATGACGAAAGTGTTAACGGCGATTTTATTGATGGAGCATACGAAGCCAGAGGATCAATTTACGTTTTCACGATTAGCATTAGATCAAGAGAAGAGTAATTATCAAATTGAGTTTCAACCTGGTGAGACTATTAATAGAAATACTGCACTTATGATTTTAATGGTGCTGAGTGCGAATGATGTGTCGTATGCGATTGCGGAGCGTATTGGAGGAAGTGTTGAAAATTTCGCTAATATGATGAATGAAAAGGCGAAGCAATTAGGGGCTAAAGATAGCCATTTTGTAACGCCAAATGGATTGCATGATCCAAATCATTATACGACGCCATATGATATGGCAATGATTACAAGAGGTGTGCAAAAGTATCCTGAAATTTTACAAGCGATGAATACGAAAAGAACGACGGTTACGACATCTACGCAAACAGTGTCTATTTTTAATAAGTCTACTTATTTTGAAAATCCATATAGCATTGGTGGTAAGACAGGATTTACGAATGAAGCGCGCAATACGCTCGTTTTATTAAATGAGAAGGATGGAAATCGTATTATAAATGTAGTAATGGCTTCTCAAAGACCTGAAATTTATGAAGATTTGAAGCAGATGGCGGAATATTCTTTTGGGCAATTTACGAAGCAAACGGTACTCGATAAACATAGTTGGCATCAAAAGACAACGTATTTAAATAAAGATGTTGATTCTGAGCTCGAAAAAAGTGCTGAGCTTATGTTGAAGAAAGATGAAGGGAAAAATGTAAAAACGGCTTTTCGGGTTAATTCAGTGGATAAAGAATCTTTGTACCAAAAAGGAATTCATCGCGGTGAAGTAGTTGGTACGGTAGATATTATAAAAAATAATCAAACGATTGCGACTATAAATGTTCTTTCAAAAGAAGATGTTACGTTTGCGATGCCTAAAAAAGATACCGTAGCACCTGAAGTAAAGGAATCCAATGTGAAAGTGATAAGTGTTGGGATAGGTGCGATTGTATTATTTGGAGCCATTTTATATGTAGTGCTGCGTCGAAATAAACAAGGAATGAAATCAGAAGAGAAATAAATTGTTAGTATGGAGACTGTGATGAGATTTTGTCACGGTCTTTTTTGTGTTCATATATCCCTGTAAAATAACTAATAATTGTAAATTTTCTTATTGCATTTCCGTTATGTTCGTTATATTATTTACTTGTGTTCTTGTTAAAGAACGAAAGTGTATATTGCATACTTCAAATAATATAAAACAACGGAGAGGGAGAGAGACGATGAAATTAATTTGGAAGGTGATTAGCAACGTTATCTCATTTGTTTTATTTGCGGTAATGGTTTGTTTAGCTTTTGTAGTTATTTCTTCAAAAGCGAGTGGCGGGGATCCAACAGTGATGGGATATCAATTTAAGAGCGTTCTTTCAGGATCGATGGAACCAACATTTTTGACAGGGTCAATCATTGCGATAGAGCCAACGAAAGATGGTTCTAAATATCAAAAAGGTGATGTTATTACCTTTAAAGAGAAAGATGAAAAAATTGTCACTCACCGTATTATCGGTGTGAAAGATACAAATGGAAAAGTAATGTATGAAACAAAAGGGGATAACAACAACGGACCAGATTTAGCACCAGTACTTGCAGAAAATGTAATCGGAAAATATGCAGATATTACAGTTCCATACGTTGGTTATGGACTGAATTATGCGAGTTCAAAGGCGGGAGCAGCATTACTTCTTATTATTCCAGGAGTCTTTTTACTTGGCTATTCCGCGATTTCTATTTTTGGCGCTATTCGTAGCATCGACGGGGAAAAGAAAGATAAAAAAGTAGAACAATCCGTCTAGTTATCTTAGTTATAATTTCCTACTAGGAAATTAACAAATATATATATTATGGGGGATTTGGACATGACTTTAAAGAAAAAATTAGGGATGGGTATCGCATCAGCAGTACTAGGAGCAGCATTAGTTGGTGGAGGAACATTTGCATTCTTTAGCGATAAAGAAGTGTCAAATAATACATTTGCGGCTGGTACGCTTGATTTATCATTAAATCCATCAACAGTTGTTAATGTATCGAATTTAAAACCTGGTGATACAATTGAAAAAGAATTTAAACTAGAAAATAAAGGTTCTTTAGATATTAAAAAGGTTCTATTAAAAACAGACTATAGCGTAGAAGATACGAAGAAAGATAATAAAGATGATTTTGGTAAACATATTAAAGTAACATTCTTAAAAAATGTAGATAAGCATGAGACGATTGTGAAAGAAACTACATTAGATAAATTGAAGGGTGATACACTTACAGCAGTAAATAATGATTTAGCTGCTTGGTTCTGGGATGAAAAAGGTATTTCTGCAGGTAAATCTGATAAATTCAAAGTGAAATTTGAATTCGTTGATAATAAAAAAGATCAAAATGAATTCCAAGGCGATAAGTTACAATTAACTTGGACGTTTGATGCACAGCAAGGCGATGGTGAAACGAAATAATAATGACAACAAAAAGAGACTATCAAAAGTGGTAGTCTCTTTTTGTGTTAAAAGAGAAATGTAAAAAGAAACATAATTTTTATATCATTTTGTAATTCACTTTATTATAATAAAGTTATAGTTCTTGATAAAGAACAAGTTGTTCGATAGGAGAGATTAAAATGCTGAAGACACCTCGCAAATTCAAAAAGATGCTTATATTGCCATGTTTGTGCTCTATTACTTTTTATTTAGGTTCTCAAATGATGACTTATACAGAGGCAGCTTTCATTCATGAGACGAAAGTGCAGGCTACTATTTCTACAGCAAGTATTTTTCCAAAAACAGTTGATCAGTTAACACAGCAAGCTAAGCAACATAAGGAAGTTATTTTGCATGAGTATGAAGAGATGAAATCGAAATTAACTTTCACTTCCACTCAAGAGTTAGAACAGGTGCTTGTTACGTGGAAGCAAGGGCGTGAGAAAATAGCTGCTGAGAGAGAACTATTACAAAAAGTATATGTATCAATAGAAAGTCCGTATAACAAAGCGCAAGAAGAGTTAAAGGAAAATGAAAGTGAATCTAATAAGCAAGTATTCTCGTATGTGAATGCTGGTTTTCATATAGTTAAAGAAAACTGTGAGTATGTTGATAAAGAAGTTAATTTACAGGTGATTGATAGACAAGTTCAAGCTTTTGAGAAATTATTAGTGGATGAAACAGCAAAGCAAGTGAGTGAGGCTGAGAAGCAAAAGAAACTAGAAGAGAGTAAGAAGCAAGAAGAAGCGAAAAAGCTAGAAGAGAGTAAGAAGCAAGAAGAAGCGAAAAAGCTAGAAGAGAGTAAGAAGCAAGAAGAAGCGAAAAAGCTAGAAGAGAGTAAGAAGCAAGAAGAAGCGAAAAAGCTAGAAGAGAGTAAGAAGCAAGAAGAAGCGAAAAAGCTAGAAGAGAGTAAGAAACAGGAAGAGGCGAAAAAACTAGAAGAGAGTAAGAAGCAAGAAGAGGCGAAAAAGCTAGAAGAGAGTAAGAAACAGGAAGAAGCAAAAAAGCTAGAAGAAAGTAAGAAACAAGAAGAACAGAAGAAATAGGAATAGTAAGTAAAATACAGCAGCATTTCGGAAGGAATAAATACAATCATAAGGCAAATAGGTGAGAGAGCCCTACTACTCACCTATTTGCTTTGTTTTTCTTATTTCACTATTCGTGGGTATAAGGCCTTCACCCAAAAATTTAACGAATGTGAGGAAGTTAGTTGGCAGCCCACCACTTGGTGAAGGTTAATAATCAGTGGGGATGGACAGGAAAACACGGATTAAAGTCTTATTTTATTCCTACGTAATTTTCTGAAAAAAGGAAAAAATATTGAGAAATAAAAATAATCAAAAAATACATTGTACTTATATAGATTTGTTCGTTATAATGAACTTAAGGTTTTTAAAAAGAACAAATATTAGCTAAGCTAATATAGTTTTAGTTACACCTCTTATTTTGAAATAAGAGATAAAAATACAAAAAACAGCTAGGGGGAATTGATTGTGAGTCTGAAAAAGAAATTAGGTATGGGAGTTGCATCAGCAGCATTGGGGTTATCTTTAATTGGTGGAGGAACATTTGCATTCTTTAGTGATAAAGAAGTGTCAAATAATACATTTGCAGCTGGGACGTTAGATCTTACATTAAACCCTAAAACGCTTGTAGATATTAAAGATTTAAAACCAGGGGATTCTGTTAAGAAAGAGTTCTTATTAAAGAACGATGGTAATTTAACAATTAAAGATGTTAAATTAGCGACAAAGTACACTGTTACAGATGCAAAAAACGATAATGCTGGTGAAGACTTTGGTAAGCATATTAAAGTGAAATTCCTTTGGAACTGGGATAAGCAAAGTGAGCCTGTATATGAAACAACTTTAGCTGATTTACAAAATGTTGATCCAGATCTTTTAGCTAAAGACATCTTTGCTCCTGAGTGGGGAGAAAAGGGTGGATTAGAGGCTGGCACAGAGGATTACCTATGGGTACAGTTTGAATTCGTAGAAAATGAAAAAGATCAAAATATTTTCCAAGGTGATTCATTGAATTTAGAGTGGACATTCAATGCTAACCAAGAAGCTGGAGAAGAAAAATAATAAATCAAAAAGCGGGGATTCCCCGCTTTTTTTTATAAAGAAAAAAAGAAGTGCCCGTTTTAAGCACTCTTTCATATGTATTATTGTTGATTTTTCTTCCATTGTGTAAATTCGAGAAATTCACGAAACTGTTCTTTTGAGACACCGGAGCTCATCGCATCTTTAACGAGTTGTGTCCATTCGGAGTCTAGATGACTTTCTGATGTTGTTTCATCGTGAAGTAAAGTATCAACTGGAATTTGTAGAACAGCTGAAATTTTTTCAAGAAACTGAATGGAAGGGTTTTTTTGTAAATTCCGTTCTATAGAACTAATGTAAGATTTAGCTACACCAGCTTTTTCGGCGAGTTCTGTTAGTGAAATGCCTTTTTGTAAACGAAGGCGTTTTATACGTTCTCCTATCATATTTGCGCACCTTTCTATCAATATGTAGTCGTCTTATGATGTGATTATTATAACATAAACTTCGTTAAAAAGAACGAGGCTATTGAGCCTGGCTCGTATGCTTCATACGTTGGAAAAAGTGTTCAATATCTTGCAGGGCAATGCCAGCATCTAGAGCTTCAAGTATTAAATCAATCCATTCTTGATCTAGTGAGTCAGCCTTATCTTTGTACAAATGTAATTCCTCCCTAATTATTGGTCATAATTGCTGCTACATAGTAGACGATAATTAACCAAATTTTATATTTTATGTGTCAAATTATCGAATATTGTGTAGATGAAACAAAGATAAAATCCCCATTAAATTCTCTCTATGGAAATTATAATGTTTTCGCCAAAAATTTTCAATATTTTCAGAAAACATTGTTGAATTGTGATATATTCGTATACTAACTATGAAATTTTTACAAATATATTAAAAAGATTACATAATATAACTAAATATTGAAAATATATTGAATTTTTAATAATATAAAATATGTAATACATATTTTATATTAGGGGAGGAAATAAGGGATGAAAAAGAAACCATTTAAAGTGTTATCATCAATTGCTTTGACAGCTGTTCTAGGCTTGTCGTTTGGTGCTGGAAGCCAGTCTGTATATGCTGAAACGCCTGAAAACAAGACAGCTACAAGCCCAGTGGATGATCACTTAATCCCAGAAGAGAGATTAGCAAATGCGCTAAAAAAACGTGGGGTAATTGATTCATCTGCTTCAGGGACAGAAACAAAGAAAGCTGTCGAAAAGTATGTAGAGAAAAAGAAGGGTGAAAATCCTGGGAAAGAAGCGGCAAGTGGGGACCAACTTACGAAAGATGCATCTGACTTTTTAAAGAAAGTGAAAGATGCGAAAGCAGACACGAAAGAAAAGTTAGATAAACCTGCAACAGGGACACCTGCTGCGGCAGGACCAGTTAAAGGCGGTCTAAATGGTAAAGTACCAACTTCTCCAGCAAAGCAAAAAGAATATAACGGTGAAGTTCGAAAGGATAAAGTACTCGTTTTACTTGTAGAGTATGCTGACTTTAAACATAACAATATCGATAAAGAGCCTGGCTACATGTATTCTAACGATTTTAACAAAGAACATTATGAAAAAATGTTATTCGGTAATGAGCCATTCGCGTTAGAGGATGGAAGCAAAATCGAAACGTTTAAACAATATTACGAAGAGCAATCTGGTGGTAGCTACACAGTGGACGGAACAGTTACAAAATGGTTAACGGTTCCTGGTAAAGCAGCTGATTATGGTGCTGATGCTGGTACAGGTCATGATAATAAAGGACCAAAAGGACCACGTGATCTAGTAAAAGATGCATTAAAAGCAGCTGTAGATAGCGGACTTGATTTATCACAGTTTGATCAGTTCGATCAATACGATGTAAATGGTGATGGAAATCAAAATCAACCGGACGGTTTAATCGATCACTTAATGATTATTCATGCGGGTGTTGGACAAGAAGCAGGCGGTGGTAAATTAGGTGATGATGCAATTTGGTCACATCGCTGGACAGTTGGACCAAAACCATTCGCAATTGAAGGTACACAAGCGAAAGTTCCATATTGGGGCGGAAAGATGGCAGCATTCGACTACACAATTGAACCAGAAGATGGCGCGGTTGGTGTATTCGCACATGAATATGGCCATGATTTAGGTCTTCCAGATGAGTATGATACACAATATAGCGGTGATGGTGAGCCGGTTGAAGCTTGGTCTATTATGAGTGGCGGTAGCTGGGCTGGTAAAATTGCTGGAACAACACCAACGAGTTTATCACCACAAAATAAAGAGTTTTTCCAAAAAACAATAGGTGGTAACTGGGCAAATATCGTAGAGGTAGATTACGAGAAATTAAATAAAGGTATCGGTCTAGCAACATACTTAGACCAAAGTGTTACGAAGTCAGATCGTCCAGGTCTGATTCGTGTTAACTTACCAGATAAAGATGTAAAAGGAATTCAGCCTGCATTTGGTAAACAGTATTACTACAGCACAAAAGGTGACGATCTTCATACAAAGATGGAAACACCGCTGTTCGATTTAACAAATGCAACGACTGCGAAATTTGATTTCAAGTCATTGTATGAAATCGAAGCAGAGTACGATTTCCTTGAAGTACACGCTGTAACAGAAGACGGTCAACAAACGTTAATTGAAAGACTTGGTGAGAAAGCAAATAGTGGAAATGCAGCTACGACAAATGGAAAATGGATTGATAAATCATATGATTTAAGTCAGTTCAAAGGTAAGAAAGTGAAATTAACATTTGATTACATTACTGATGGTGGTTTAGCGTTAAACGGATTCGCTCTTGATAATGCGTCATTAACAGTAGATGGTCAAGTTGCATTCTCAGATGATGCAGAAGGTACATCACAATTTAAATTAGATGGTTTCGTTGTATCTAACGGAACAGAGAAGAAAAAACATAACTACTATGTTGAGTGGAGAAACTATGCTGGTTCAGATAACGCATTGAAATTTGCTCGCGGTCCGGTATATAACACTGGTATGGTTGTATGGTATGCGGATTCAGCTTACACAGATAACTGGGTTGGTATACATCCAGGACATGGTTTCCTTGGAGTAGTTGACTCTCATCCAGAAGCAATTGCAGGAACTTTAAATGGCAAACCAACATTTAAAAGCAGTACGCGATTCCAAATTGCTGATTCGGCGTTCTCATTTGACAAAACGCCAGCTTGGAAAGTTGTATCTCCAACGCGTGGAACATTTGTATACGATGGATTACCAGGAGTACCGAAGTTTGATGACTCTAAAAAGTATATTAATGAGCAGATTCCAGATGCAGGACGTATTTTACCGAAGCTTGGTCTGAAGTTTGAAGTAGTAGGACAAGCTGATGATAACTCTGCAGGTGCTGTTCGTTTATATCGTTAATACAGTAAAACTACCGAGAGATTTTCTTTCGGTAGTTTTTTTGTGAGCAATGAATTTTATATAAAGTAAAAAGTCATATATAATGTAACTTTACGAATAGAAATTTGTTACATATAAAGTCTATATAAATAATGAAAGAATTGTATAAAGTGAAACTTTAATCGGTGGGGGTTTTGTCCATCCCCACTGATTATTAACTTCCTTGAATTCGCTGGATTTTGAGGTGAGAGTCTTACTGCTCGTTAATAGCGGGATAAACATAGTGGGAGAAGGTGAGTGAATGAGTATTTCCTCTATTGTAAATAAACAAAAGGAATATTTTTATAAAGGACATACGAGAAGTGTAGAGACGAGAAAGAATAATTTGAAGAAGCTTTATGAAGGAATTCAGCGTTTTGAGGATGAGATTTTTCAAGCGTTGAAATTAGATTTGAATAAATCAGTTCACGAATCATTTACAACAGAAATTGGATATGTACTAAAAGAGATTTCTTTTCAAATGAAGCATATTTCATCTTGGAGTAAACCAAAGCGTGTTCGCACAGCTCTTACTCATTTTGGATCGAAGGGGAAAGTAGTGCCAGAACCGTATGGTGTGACGCTTATTATCGCACCGTGGAACTATCCGTTTCAATTAGCAATTGCACCACTCGTAGGAGCATTGGCAGCCGGAAATACAGTCGTTTTAAAGCCGTCAGAGTTAACGCCAAACGTTTCAAAAGTGCTTACGAGAATGCTAGAAGAATTATTCCCAGAAGAGCTTGTATCGGTAGTAGAAGGCGGTGTTGAGGAAAGCAGTGCACTTTTAAAGGAACCGTTTGACTATATTTTCTTTACAGGTAGTGTTGGCGTCGGAAAAGTTGTGATGGAAGCAGCGGCAAAAAAATTAACGCCTCTTACGTTAGAACTTGGCGGGAAAAGCCCATGTATTGTACATAAAGATGCAAAGCTAGATGTAACCGCAAGACGTATCGTTTGGGGCAAGTTTTTGAATGCTGGGCAGACGTGTGTAGCGCCTGATTATATGTACGTTCATTCTTCAGTGAAAGAGCAGTTAATCGAGGCATTACGACATGAAATCGCAGAGCAATATGGAAAAGATGCTCTACAAAATGACAATTACGTACGAATTGTGAGTGAGCGTCATTTTGAACGCTTATGTACATTTTTGCAAGATGGTAAACCTGTGATTGGCGGGAATTATACGAAAGAAACATTACACATCGAGCCTACAGTGTTAACGAATGTTACATGGCAAAGTACTGTTATGGAAGATGAAATTTTCGGACCAATTTTACCAATTATAGAATATGACAAAATAGAAGAGGTAATTGAAACGATTCAGCACCATCCAAAGCCGTTAGCACTATATGTATTTTCTGAAGATAGAAAAGTGCAAGAGAAAGTGACGAGTAATATTTCATATGGCGGAGGATGTATAAATGATGTCGTATATCACCTTGCAACGCCATATTTACCTTTTGGGGGCGTTGGAAGTAGTGGGTTGGGCAGCTATCATGGTGAACAAAGTTTTCGGACTTTTTCCCATTATAAAAGCATTTTGTCCCAATCTACAGCATTCGATATGAAAATTCGTTACTCTTCTACAAAAAGTGCTTTAAAATTCATACGAAAGTTGTTAAAATGATGATGGTGTTTATCAGTAGGCGTAGCCGTATGATAAAAACCCCTTCGCAACTGAAGGGGTTTTTCTGTTCGACATATGTATCATGCGAAAATGAATCAAACATACTACATAAAGAATAGAAGAGAACGCTGCTAAACAACCATTTTTGTTTGGATCGAAACAAAAAATAGTCTATAGAACATAAATATTTATTCATGAATATAAAAATTAAAATTTAAGGTAGATAGGACGGGAAAATGAAAAAGATTATTAAAGTTGAAGCAGTAGAAAAACATTTTGGAAATCAAGTGATTATCCCCCCTCTTTCTTTAGATATTAAAGAAGGAGAATTTTTAACAATTTTAGGACCGAGTGGTTGCGGGAAAACGACTTTACTTCGTATGATCGCAGGATTTGAAACGCCAACTAAAGGGAATCTTTTATTAGATGATGAAAAGATTAACGATTTGCCGCCATACAAGCGTCATATGAATTTAGTGTTCCAACATTACGCACTATTCCCACATATGAATGTTGAAAAAAATATTTGTTTCGGTATGAAAATGCAAAAAGTATCAGCGGCAGAACAGAAAGAACGTGCGGAAGAGGCAATGCGTTTAACGCAGTTACTGGAGTTCCGTAACCGTAAACCTTCGAAGCTTTCTGGTGGACAGCAGCAGCGTGTAGCAATTGCAAGAGCAATTGTAAACAACCCACGTGTATTACTATTAGATGAGCCACTTGGAGCGCTTGACTTTAAGTTAAGAAAAGATTTGCAACGTGAATTGAAAAACTTACAACGTAATTTAGGAATTACGTTCATATATGTAACGCACGATCAAGAAGAAGCGATGAGTATGAGTGATCGTATTGTCGTTATGAATAAAGGGCATATCGAACAAGTCGGCACGCCTAAAGAAATTTACAATAAGCCGAAAACATTGTTTGTTGCGACGTTCATAGGTGAAAATAATATCGTAAAAAATGGGGAAAACTACGTAGCAGTTCGCCCTGAAAATGTAAAAGTTCGCTCGGTGGAAGAGCCAATTTTAAAAGAATACCACCTTGGGCATATTGAAGATATTGAATTTGTTGGAAATATGGAAAAGCTATATGTACGTGAGGAGAAAACAGCGGAATTACTAATGGCATACCAAACTGCTGAAGAAGCAACGCAGTGGAGCACTGGGGATAATGTAT
The DNA here is from genome assembly GCF_002975175.1 of Bacillus sp. MYb209. GTDB lineage: Bacteria > Bacillota > Bacilli > Bacillales > Bacillaceae_G > Bacillus_A. The sequence continues at coordinate 486,632 of NZ_PCNZ01000001.1, read as the reverse complement.
ATGTAGGTTGGGAGCAAGAGGACGAGGTGACCTTAAATTGAAGAAAGGGAAATTACTCGCATTACCTACGGTCGTATGGCTGTTACTCTTCTTCCTAATTCCACTTCTGTTCGTATTAGCATTTGCCTTCATGCAGCGCGGAGCATACGGGACAGTGGAGATGAAATTTACATTAGATAACATAGCGCGTGTGTTTGATCCATTATATATGGGGACGTTATGGGAAACAGTGAAGATAGCTGTTATTACTACAGTACTATGTTTATTAATCGGTTATCCATTTGCCTATACAATTACAATTGTTGATCGTAAATATCGTTCTATCCTTCTATTATTGGCAACGATTCCGTTCTGGATTAACTTTCTTGTTCGTTCATACGCATGGATTGTTATTTTACGTTCACAAGGACTTGTAAACACATTGCTATTGAAACTAGGTATTATTAGTGAACCTTTAAATCTGCTATATAATACACCTTCTGTAATACTCGGAATGGTATATTCTTTATTACCATTTATGATTTTACCAGTGTATGCAGCAATTGAGCAGCTTGATAAGCGTAAGCTAGAGGCAGCTTATGATTTAGGAGCAACACCAGTAAAGGCATTTTGGAATGTAACAGTACCGATGACGATGTCAGGGATTACAACTGGTTCTATTTTAGTATTCGTTTCTTCTATCGGAATGTTTGTTGTATCAGACGTTATGGGTGGATCGAAAGTAGCATTAATCGGAAACGTAATTCAAAACCAATTCTTAGGCTCACGTGACTGGCCGTTTGGTTCCGCGTTATCTATGATTGTTGTTCTATTCTCTGTTCTGTTAATTTACTTATATTATCGTGCAACGAAAGTATATAAATATGATGGAAACGGAGGGGAATAGGCAAAAATGAAGAAGTTTTTAGTTTCTTATTCTTGGTTAATCTTATTGTTTTTGTATTTTCCAATGATGGTTTTAATGGTATATTCCTTCAACGATTCTCGCATTAATGCGGAATGGGAGGGCTTTACACTCCATTGGTATACAGATTTATTTCAAAAACAAGATGTTATTGATGCGTTTGTAAATAGTATTACGATTGCTCTTATAACGACAATTGTGACGACAGTTCTTGGTGTGATTTTTGCTATTGCATTACACCGTTACAAATATCGTTTTGAAGGGGTCATTAACGGTCTTGTATATTTACCAATTTTAATTCCTGATATTTTAATGGGATTATCTTTACTTATCCTATTTAGTCAATTAGGTATGGAACTTGGAAAAACAACAATTATTATTGCACACATTACATTCAGTATTTCATTTGTTGTTGTTATTTTAGCGGCACGCCTTTCTGGCATGGGACGTGATTTAGAAGAGGCTGCAAACGATTTAGGAGCAACGCCGTGGCAAACGTTTCGTTATGTAACGTTTCCAGCAATTGCACCAGGAGTTATTTCAGCCGCATTATTAACATTTACATTATCGATTGATGATTTTGTAATTAGTTTCTTCGTATCAGGACCAGGATCAACAACATTGCCATTATACATTTATAGTATGGTTAAGCGCGGAGTATCACCTGAAATCAATGCTCTTTCTACAATATTAATCGTTGTAATTGTAGGATTAATGGTGCTATCGGAAATTTTCCGTAATAAAGGTGCAGACGGTGAAGAGAACTCTGGAGGACACCTGCCTTTATAATACGAATGATATAGAAAGAACGAGGAGGTAATAAACCGATGAAATTAGTGAAGAGATTAGCTGGTATAGCAATTAGCTTCAGTCTTGCTGCAGGTGTACTTGCTGGTTGTGGTGAGAAAAAAGAAGAATTAAACATTTATAGCTGGGCTGACAATTTTGATGAGCAAGTTTTAAGAGATTTTGAAAAGAAATATAACGTGAAAATTAACTATGATAAATATGCAAGTAATGAAGAAATGCTTGCGAAATTACAAGCTGGTGGCGCAACATATGATTTGATTCAGCCGTCTGATTACATGGTGAAAACGATGGCGAAGATGGACTTGTTAGAGCCTTTAGATAAGAAGAACATCCCGAATATCGAGAATCTTGTTTCTAATTTCAAAACACCTGCGTTTGATCCAGAGAATAAGTATTCTTTAGTATATACTTGGGGTGTAACAGGAATTGCATACAATAAAAAGTATGTGAAAGAAACACCTACAAGTTGGAATGATTTATGGAACGAGAAATATAAAGGACATGTTACTTTATTAAACGATTCTCGTGAAGTATTAGGAATGGGACTTAAGAAAAACGGTTTCTCTAATAGCACGAAAGAGGATGCACAGTTAAAGACAGCGTCAAATGATTTACAGAAGCTACTTCCAAACTTATTAGCATTCGATACAGATAACATTAAACAAAAATTCATTACCGAAGATGCGTGGATCGGGACAGTTTGGTCTGGAGACGCAGCATTCATCGCGAAAGACAATAAAGATGTAGGATACGTTGTACCAAAAGAAGGCGGCACAATTTGGGCTGACACGTTAGCAATTCCAAAAGGTGCAAAACATAAAGAACTTGCAGAGAAGTTTATGAACTACTTATTAGATGAAAAAGTAAGTGTGAAAAACTACGAGTCAATTGGTTATAGTAATCCAAATGAAAAAGCTCATCCTCTTCATAGTAAAGAATATCGTGATAATCACATGATCTTCTTAACAAAAGAAGAATTAGATCGTACAGAATGGCTTGTTGATGTAGACGATAAGTTAAAAGACTACGATCGCTACTGGACAGAGCTGAAAACAAAAGGTAAATAAGTAAGAAAATGCGGTTTCTAAAGTAGAAATCGCATTTTTTCATAAGTAGGAGGAAATCGTTTGAAGAAAAAGTTACATCGATATGAGTTCATATGTATGATTTTATTACTTGCTTTATTCGGCATTATCGCTTGGAGAGTACAAGCAAGCGGAGTTACAGCAGTGGATACATATGTCCGGGAGATGGTAAAAGGATTACAAACAGAAAGCTCAATTACATTCTTCACATATTTTACAAAGTTAGGATCTGCAATTGGAGTTATAACGACACTAGTTATAAGCTTGCTCGTTTTTTGGAAAAAGCGTTATTATGCTGCTATGATTGTGTATCCAATGGCTATATTAACGACACACCTTGTTAATAAGGGAATAAAAGAAATTGCAAAAAGAGACCGCCCATCATTAAATGAGGCACTTGACGCACTTGGGTATAGCTTCCCAAGTGGACATGCAATGCTATCTATCATAACATTCGGTTTTCTTGCCTATATCATTGCTGCGAATTTGAAAAGTATAGCTGGAAAATGTGGTATTACGATTTCGATGGGCATATTAATTATATTGATTGGATTAAGTAGAGTTATTTTAAATGTACATTATCCAACCGATATTTTAGCAGGTTACTGCGCAGGTGGCATTTTGTTAATCATAGCAATTTATTGTCATCGTTTACTTACCGAGAGATTGGGACTTAATAACGAGAGATAGAAAAACGCCTAGAAAAACTAGTATTATAGTTTTTCTAGACGTTTTTTGTTTATGGGGAGATGTGATACAGTATAAATGATAAGTGAATTATATAAAGTAGGTGAAAATGTGTGAAGACAAATGTACATAAAATTGATAAGTGGGGGAAGATAGGAACTTTTCTGTATCAATTTCGTTATACAGTAATCGTAGCATTACTATTACTTGCGATAGTGCTCGGTACTTTTGCTCCAAAACTTCCAGGAGTATTGGGTGGTGATGGTTTCCAAACAGAAGGGGATTATCAAAGGACGAAAGAAATTTTAGATAAAGATTTTAAGCAGTCTCAAGATACACTTTTACTCGTTTTTGAGAAGGAAAAGGATACTTCGTATGAGGATTTCCAAAAGCGTATAGAGGGGATAATAAATCAAATTCAAGAGAAGGAAACATACGAATCTTTTCATCATCCAATGCAAAATAAAGAGATGTTACAAGATGATATCGGTTATGCGACGATTTTATTTTCCGGGAAAACAAATAAAGAACGAATGGAAAAGACATTACAATTCGCCGACAAAATCGAGAAGGAAAGTAGTGCAGTACTAAAAGTAACACCGACAGGGTATCCGAAAATTAATCAAGAGATTAATGAAAGAACGCAAAACGATTTAAAAGTAGCAGAGATGATTGGATTACCTATTGCGTTTCTCGTACTATTATTCTCATTTGGTAGTCTGCTTGCTTCTATTTTACCGATTGTAAATGGCGCGCTTAGTGTCATTAGTACGATGGGGATTTTATATTTTATAGGTAGTGATAAAGAGCTGTCTATTTTCGTGTTAAATGTTGCGCCGATGATTGGGCTCGCATTATCAATTGATTTCGCACTGTTATTTGTAAATCGTTTTCGAGAGGAAGTTGCGAAGAGAACCGTGAAAGAAGCGATAGCGATTACGTATCAAACGGCAGGGCGTGCTATCGTATTTTCAGGGTTATGTGTATTCGTCGGTTTATCCGGTTTATTTTTCTTTAAGATAGACTATATTCAGTCTGTTGCCATTAGCGGGATGATTGTCGTTATTATGAGCATTTTGTTTTCGCTCACACTTCTTCCAGCGCTATTATCTCTAATTGGTAAAAGGATATTGAAAAAGAATCAGGCGGCGCCTACGCCATCAAATGTATGGCGTAAATTTGCACAGTTTGTAATGAAACATCCAATCGTCATGATTATTGTTGTTATAACATTTATTGTTATTTGTTTATTACCGCTACGTACAGCTAACTTGCAGTTTCCTGGTGTTGAAGCGTTACCTGAAAAGAGTGATACGAGAGTTGCATTTGAGAAGTATGAAGAAACCTTTAATAAAACTGTCCAAACACACGCTGATGTTACATTAGTAGTAGAGACGAAGAAAGATATAACAGAAAAAGAAAGTTTACAAAAGATAGAAGCTGTCGTTCAAAAGTTAAAAGATGATAAGCAAGTATATAAGGTGAAAAGTGTATATGACGGGCTAAATGGAATGAAAGCAGATCAAGTTGCTGGAATATTGCAGTCGCCAGAAGCTGCGAAAATAGCTCCTGTATTTGAAGCGTATACGAAAGGAAATAAAACAACAATGGAAGTCTTTTTGGATACGAAGCCAAGTACAGAAACTGCAAAACAATGGGTTCGTGATTTCAAAAAGAATTATAAGGAAAACGATGTTACTTACTATTTGGGCGGTATGACAACGTTCCAGCAAGAGTTAGAAGATGAAATTAAAGATAAAGTTGCAATTGGTATGTCTGTTATATTTGGATCAACCTTTGTCATTTTATTATTCGCATTCCGTTCTATACTCATTCCAATTAAAGCGATTATTATGAACGTACTTAGTTTAAGCGCAACAATTGGAATTGTAATTTGGTTATTTGAAGGTGGGCATTTCGGATTAGAGGAAAGTTCAGTTTTATTTGTATTACCAATCTTTATTTTTGGTCTCGTATTTGGTCTTAGTATGGATTATGAAGTATTCCTTATTTCACGTATTCACGAGCTATATGAGGAGACGAAAGATAATGATAAAGCAACGCTAGAAGGGCTTGTCTCTACAAGTCGTATCATTACGTCGGCTGCTTTAATTATGATTGTTGTTACCGGTGCATTTGCCTTCACCGATATTTTACCAGTAAAGCAAATGGGAATTGGTGTTGCGATAGCGATATTTCTTGATGCAACAATTATTCGCCTTATGCTCGTACCAAGTTTAATGAAATTGTTTGGAGATTGGAACTGGTGGTTACCATTCCGAAAGAAAAGAAAAAAATCGTCGTAAAAAATACTCATCTATAAGATGAGTATTTTTTTTATGAATAGCAAGGCCTATATTTTGCAAATAGTATGTGATAAGAACATTACATACAAGTAGGTGAAGGCAATGTTTCGTTATTTTAAGTTTAAGCTAAATGATACAGTACAGTTTGCTGAAAAAGATGGACATATGTATCGCATTGTCGGTTATCGGTTAGAAAAAGGATTTTATCCAAAAGATGAATGGACTCATATCATTTATGAACTACTTAGAGAATTTGACGGGTATACGATGGATGCGGAAGAAGAGGAACTTGTAAAAGTCATTCAAGTAGAGGATGAGTATTATAAAATACAAGAAGTATCGGGGTATCGTTATCCAGTAAAAATGAAGCAAAAGCAGCAAGTTATGAAAGGAGAGAAAATAGACGACTTATTAGATACGTACAACGACTATAAACGATTGGCGGATTTCTTTAAAGATTTATTGTATGAACAAAAAGCTGAAGAAGTGTTGCAGGAGATGAAAAGGCTTAGAGCGTGAGGGGACAGTCGATTATAAGACTGTCCTCTATTTTTGACGGTGCATCAAAGTATGTTTTCCGTTACAATGAGAGAATCAATAGAAATAAGGTGATTATAGTATGGAAACAAAGAAAAAGGGCGAATGGTGTGAAATTACGGTTCCAGCGACGTGGAATGGTATAAGTATTGAGTCGTTGTTAAAAGTAGAATGGGAAGTACCAAAAAAGTTATTACATCAGCTTCGTATGGAAAAAGGTGTTACGGTTAACGGAGAACAGAGGAGATGGAATGAACTTTTAAAAGAAGGAGATAAGTTACAAGTTCATATGTTTATGGAGGAGGAGTACGGCGTAGAGCCGGAATACGGTGAATTAAATGTAGTGTTTGAAGACGATCACGTACTCATTGTAAATAAGCCCGAGCAAATGGATACACATCCTTCTGAAAAAAATGGGACGGGAACACTTGCCAATCTTGTTGCTTTTCATTTTCAAATGCAAGGTTTAGAGACGAAGGTTCGTCATATCCATAGGTTAGATAAAGATACGACAGGTGGTGTTGTATTCGCAAAACATAGAATTGCGGGTGCAATTATGGATCGTTTATTAATGGAACGGAAAATTAAAAGAACGTATACGGCACTTGTTGAAGGAAGAGTAAAAAAGAAGCAGGGCACAATTGACGCGGCCATTGGAAGAGATCGACATCATGCTACGAGGCGCCGTGTTTCTCCAAATGGTGACCAAGCTATAACATATTATAAAGTAGAAAAATATTTTAAGAAGCAAGATGCTACCTTGGTAACGTTACAATTAGAAACAGGTAGAACTCATCAAATTCGTGTTCATATGAGCTATAATGGAAATCCGTTAGTTGGGGATGTATTATATGGTGGACAAACAAAATATATGGATCGCCAAGCGTTACATGCGATGAAAATTAATTTTTTGCATCCGATTACGAAAGAAGAGATCGAAGTTGAAGTACAATTCCCTACAAATTTAAACAATACAATGAAAGAATTTCAAAGAGAAAATGCGTAAAGTGTAAGTTTTACATTGAGAAAGTTAGATTTTTGCAGGGATTTCTCTAAAAGAGGCGAAGCCGTTAAGAGAATAGAGAGGTGAGAATCACTTGGTCAAATATAAATATATACTAGGAATATTTTTCGCTTGTCTTTTATTTACTCTATGCTACTATCCATATTTATCAAGTCGTATGGCAGTACATTGGAACGAGAATGGTGTGCCCAACGAGTTTATGAGTAAACAAGTTGTTGTATTATTTATTCCTTGTCTTATTATTTTCTTACATGGATTAGTGTATATTATTTCACATAATATATATAAATTTGATAAAGAAGAGCATTTCATTATAAGTGGATTTATAAAGAGTGTTACTTTATTTATGTTATTTATCCATATGCTCATTCTCTTTATTAATTCGGGAAGTATTATATCCTTTCAAACAGGACTAACAATTGGAATTAGTATGTTTCTTTTTATGCTTAGCAAAGAGTTTAAAAAGGTAAAGGGTACGGAGAAAGAACCGATCAAATTACAAAAAATTCGTTTAGTTAGTAGACGAATTTTTCAAGTGATGGCGTGTAGCATATTACTTTCATTGTTTTTGAGCCTAAAGTGGGGGTTTTATGTGTTAATTAGTGTAATAAGCTGCGGGTCTATTTTGTTTATGTTCTACATTTTATACGCATACATATTAGAAAGCTATGAAACATAAAAAAAGAGTCTTCTAGGAGAAGACTCTTTTTTTCTATTTACTTCGTAATAAATTGTTGTGTCCAGTAGTTGCCGCTTTCTACATAACCAACACCGATATGAGTGAAGCCGCTATTTAAAATGTTTGCACGGTGTCCAGCACTGTTCATCCAAGCTTGTACAACTTCTTCTGGTGTACGTTGGCCTTGTGCGATGTTTTCACCTGCAGATGTATAAGAAATACCGAATTTTTTCATCATGTCAAACGGAGACCCGTATGTAGGGCTGTTATGATCAAAGTAGTTATTCTTTTGCATATCTTCAGATTTAGCGCGTGCAACTTTGCTTAATTCAGTATCAATTTGTAATGCTGGTAAGCCTTGTTTTGTACGCTCAGCGTTTGTTAATTCAACAACGCGTTGTTCGAATTCGCTTAAAGATTTTGCTTCTTCAGCAGGCTTTTGCTCAGCAGGTTTTTGTGTCTCGTTTTGAGTATTGTTGTTTTCAACTGGTTTTTGAGCTTCTGGTTTAGCAACTTCTTCAGCAGGCTTTTGTTCCGCTGGTTTTTGAGTTTCCTCAGCAGGCTTTTGAGCTTCTGGCTTAGCTGTTGGTTGTTCAGTTACAACATTTTCAGTAGGCTGTTGACCAGGAATGAAGCAATCTTGTTGGAATTGACCTTGATTCCATTGTGCTAATGACTCAACTCCCATAGATTGTAAGAATGCTTGTAATTCTTGTTGGCTCATTTGTTTCATCATTACTTTTGAATGCTGAATATTTTGAACCTTTACGTTAGATGGTTGTACTGTTGCAGCTTGTGCATCTAAAGATGATACTCCTAAAGTAAGAGCTGTTGCAGCAGCTACAGATAATAAAACACGCTTTTTCATGATGTGTGTCCCCCTATATAAAGTTTTAATTTGTTTTCACACGATTTGTTTTTGACAGCCTGTCTGACTGACAAATCCATCGTAGCATACAATTTGCGAGAAATAAGATGGAAAAAAATTCATAGATTTAAAAATTACCTAATTTATCCTAAGAGGAGAAAAGGAAAGAAATAAGAGAAACGTAGAGTATAAAAGGAATTTTCAGCATTTTTATGCTTGGTTTTAAGAGGGGTATTTTGGATAAAGTTACCTAAATTGAAAATGAAGAATCCTATTGTATCAATGGTTTGAGCATTTTTTTGAGGAATATAATGGATTGATTTTTACAAAACTGTAATGTTTCTGTTGTTCTTTTTTATAATAAAGTAACATAGTTTTAATGTTGTAGCGGACAAAAAAGCGGCTAGCTCTTTACATAGACGAAGGAGATAGCCGTTTTCCTATTGTTACGTATGTTACGAGTTATTACGAGTTGGTTTCAATTGCTTCTAATAATAAGTCTACAATATGAATTCCTCGCATTTTATGAGAAATTCCTTCACGTTCAATACCTAGTTTCATTTGTAATAGACATCCAGGATTTGCAGTAACAATTGTCGCTGCATCTGTTTCATGCACACGATCCATTTTATAATCTAGAAATTCCATTGATAACTCCGAATGAACAATATTATAAATACCAGCAGAACCACAGCAGCGGTCTGCATCCTTCATTTCACGATAGATTGCACCTTTGATGGCCTCTAGTAACATACGAGGTTCAGAAGATGTTCGCATAACATTACGTAAATGACAAGAGTCTTGATACGTAATAATTTGCGGTGGAAGTCGTAAATCAGTTCGTTTATGGAAATCTAGTTCTACTAGTATAGCAGTAATATCTTTAATTTTAGAAACAAACTGCTTTGCACGCTCTGCCCACTTAGGATCATCTTTTAATAAATAATCATAATCTACGAGATAAGCTCCGCAGCCACCTGCATTCGTAATGATATAGTCGATTTGTAAATCTTCGAATGCTTGTATATTTCGTTTTGCTAATTCCTTTGCACCACTTTTTTCACCAGCGTGTCCGTGTAATGCTCCGCAACAACTTTGTGTTTTCGGAATAACGACATCACAACCAGCAAGTTGAAGAAGTTTCATCGTTGCGTTATTTGTTTCTAAAAACATAGTATCCATTAAACACCCTGTGAAGAAAGCAACTTGCTTTTTCTTTGTAATTGCAGATTGTAAAAATTCAGGGCGATTTTTCATTTCTTTCATTTTAGGAACTTTCGGTAAGACAAGATCCATCGTTGCGATCGTTTCAGGGAATAGCTTCATAATCCCCGTTTTATGTGAGAGCGTCTGCAAACCAGAGCGTTGATATAATCCGATAAGTCCAGTTAAAGTTCTCATGCGGTTTTGATGAGGGAATAATCCTTCAAATACAACTTTACGAACGGCTTTCACTGGCAGCGAGAATTTTTTGTTTTGATTAATAATGTCATGAGTTTCTTCTAATAAATGTCCATAATTAACACCAGATGGACAAACGGGCTCACAAGCACGGCAGCCTAGGCAAACATTTAAAGTATTTTCAACATCTTCATCTGGCTCAATTAAACCATCTACGACGGCTTTCATTAATGCGATACGACCGCGTGGTGAATGTGATTCTTTATACCCAGATTGAATGTAAGTAGGACAAGTAGGTAAACAAAAACCGCATCGCATACAATTTAATAGTTCGTCTTCATTTAATCGTTCTTTAAATTCCTTTTGAATTTTTTCTTTATTTAATGTTGTCATCGCTCAACCACCACTCTTTTACGAGAGTCTTTCGCGAACATCTTTCCTGGATTCATAATGTTATTTGGATCAAAGGCTTGTTTAATACCTGGCATTGCAGCAATACCTTCTTTACCTAATTTCATTTCTAAATACGGAGCTTTCATCGCGCCAACACCGTGTTCACCAGTAATGGTACCACCAAGCTCAATCGCTTTCGCAAATATTTCGGCAAAAGCTTGCTCAGCTCGGTGCATTTCTTCTTCGTTACGAGCATCTGTCATACAAGTTGGATGTAGATTACCATCACCAGCATGACCAAAAGTACAAATAGGAATATTATATTTTTTTGCAATCGCATTAATTGCTTCAACCATTGGAGCGATTTTTGAACGCGGTACAGTTGCATCCTCTAGTATTGTTGTTGGTTTTAGTCTTGCAAGTGCTGATAGTGCACTACGGCGTGCTGTACGAAGCGCATCTGCTTCGGCTTCATCTTCATCTTTTGCAACGCGAACATCGACCGCATTCATAGCACGGCAAACGTTAGCCATTTTTTCGATATCTCGATTGACAACCTCAGGTGGACCGTCTTGTTCAATTAATAAAATTGCTTTGACGTCAGTTGGTAAACCGATTTGTGCAAACTCTTCTACAACTTCAATTGTTGGTTGGTCTAAAAACTCAAGTGTCGCCGGAATAATTTTATTCGCAATAATAGCAGAAACAGCTCGAGCAGCTTCGTTAATATCTTCATATAGTGCGAGCATTGTTTTCTTCGTTTCAGGCATAGGGACAAGTTTTAATATAGCTTCCGTAACAACACCAAGTGTTCCTTCAGAACCAATAAATAAACGAGTTAAATCATAACCAGCTACATCTTTTGCTAATTTACCGCCAGTGCGAATGATATCGCCGTTCGGTAAGACAATTTCAAGCCCCATTACATAATCACGTGTTACGCCATATTTTAAACCACGTAATCCGCCCGAATTTTCATTAATATTACCGCCGATTGTAGAAATTTTCATAGAACTTGGATCTGGTGGATAAAATAAACCTTTTTCTTCTACAGCTTTAATGATATCAAGTGTAATAACGCCAGCTTGTACAGTAATTGTTAAATTTTCTTCGTCAATTTCTAAAATATTGTTCATATGACGGAAAATAAGGACGATACCGCCTTCTAATGGACACGTTCCTGCACAAAGATTCGTTCCAGAACCTCGTACATATACCGGGATTTTATGAGTGTTACACACTTTTAACACGTCTGCTACTTCATTTGTATTACGAGGAGCAATGACTGCATCAGGCATCGCTTGGAAGTTTGGAGTGGCATCATAACTATAAGTTAAACGCCCCATATTGGATGTATCTACATTATCTTCGCCAACAATAGATACGAATGAATCAATAATTTGCTTTTCTAACATTGGAAATCCCCCTCAAACTGTTAACGTATTTCGTCATAATAAAAAACGTTGTAACAGTGCTTTCATTATAATGATAAAAAAGTCGGGGGATTCTTTCTGTGTACAATCATCTAAAGATTAATCTATTTTATCGTTATTTTTTGTATGATTATCTAATAAGAGGAGTGCGAAGTATAAAACGTTTAAATCTTTGAATTGTTTCGGATCAAGTCCTGTATGTTCTTCAATCTTTTTTAGCCTGTAATGTAGTGTATTAATGTGTATATGTAATTGCTCAGCTGTCTGCTTATAAGATTGGTTATAATCGATAAATAAACGTAAAGTGTGCATAAGCTCAGGAGATGGTACTAAGTTTTCAATGGTACGCTCTAGAAACTGTTCCCGAGTTTCAGTAGAAATATCTTGTAAGCACATTTCTAAACGTAAATCTTCATTAAATACAATTTCTTTCGTTTTAAGTGATACTGAAAGGGCGCGTAATGCTTGTTCGTACGATAAGTTCATATTGCTTGGCGTAACTGTTTGTCCAATCCCGATATATAAAGTAATAGAAAATAAAGTTTCACAGTCTTGTTTTAACCGTTTTAAAAATTGAAAGGTTTGCTCTTTGGATTGCATTGTTGTAAACAAAATAAACCGATCATTTCCCCAACGAACAAATAAATTTTCTTTTGCTAAAATGTTGCGCATATGTTGTCAAATTTTACGCTGGAGCATCGTATTATCTTGGGCGATTGATAATAAAATAAGTTGTTTCTTCTTATATAAATCAATGCCAAGCGTTTTTGCACGATCGAGAAAACTTGGAGACCAGTCTGTATTTTGAAGCCAATCAAAGACAAATGCTTCATAAGAACGGTGCTCAAGTTCTAGTTGTTCTAAAAAGTAGTTTTCATGAATTAATAATTCGGTCATCTTACGTAATATTTCTCCGTATTGTGAAATATTTTCAGGTTCTCCTGTAATTCCAATCACGCCGATTACTTCGTCATGGAATAGTAATGGAAGATTCATCCCAGCTTTTACACCTTGCAGTCGTCGTTCATCATCTTTTGTAATAATGACAGTTTTCTTTTGTTTCGCACAGCGGAGTGCACCTTCATGAAATTGACCGATTCTTTCCGCATCTGTACTTGCGATAATAACGCCTTGTATAATAATAATGTTTTCAGTAATTAATCTGCGTACCTCACGTACAATTTTATTCGCTAAATCAGGAAAAAGCATAATTTGCACACCTCAAATTCTATTTGTTGTACATTATATATGTAAGTTTATTAATAAAGGAAGATTTCACATTTTCCACACATTTATTTGTTATTTTACAATTATAACGAAATCATCCGAAGATGGAGGGAATCTTTTGAGAAAGTATGTTTTTCTTCTCTGTTTTTTATTTCTATTAGTAGGGTGTCAAGGAAGTTCATATACACCGATTGCTAAAGATAAAAGTGTTATTATAACAACGAATATAAAGGAAGGTAGTATTAGTTTTATTGATAAAAAAACAAAGAAGCTATTAACAACATGGGAATTAAATGAGCCGATTGCGGGGGTTACGCTACTTTCAAATGGCGAGGAAATACTCGTTTATGGTAAGCAATTAGAATATATGTATGTATATTCACTAGTAGAAGGAAGACAAGTGGACAAATATAAGACTGGAAAAGGAATTGCTAATGTTGTCGCATCAGATGATGGAAAACAATTATTTGCTGCCGATCAAAATGAACAAAAGGTAAGGTTCTTTACGATAAAAGGAAAAGAGACAGGGAGTGTTTCAACAGGAAAAGGGCCGATAACGATGGTAGAGCATCATAACCAGTTATCTGTACTAAACTTTTATGATACGAAACTAACGACCATTGATACAAAGAAAAAAGAAGTGATACAGTCCTTTATGATTCCACCAGCATCAACAGGAGCGACGGTTAGCGCTGATGGGAAAGAAATATGGATTGGTGGACATGGTGATGGAAGTCAAGTGAATGAGAAAGTATTAGTGTATTCTTTACAGAGCGGAGAGATGATGCGTTCTTTACATGCTCCGTTTATGCCTGTGAATATAACAAAGGATGATAAGTATGTATATGCGCTAAGTCACGGTTCGAATACGCTTAGAAAGTTTGATGCAAGTACGTATCAAGAGGTAGGATTTGCAGAAGTAGGATCTAATCCATTTGCATTTTTGAAAAGCGGTGTAGAAGGATATGTAGCTAGTTATGATAGCGATGAAGTATGCGTAATGGATATGAAGAATATGAAAATAAAACAAACAATTAAAGTCGGAAAAGGACCGTTTCAACTCATAGAGAGAGAAGGGGAAGGGCAATGAGTAAATATAACGTGCTAGTCGTAGATGACGAAAGTGATATGAGGCAACTTGTCGGAATGTACTTAGATAACTTCGGATACGAGTGGGGAGAAGCTGAAAATGGAAAAGAGGCACTTCGAAAATTAGAGATGGATCATTACGATTTTGTTGTACTAGATATTATGATGCCTGAGATGGATGGGCTTTCAGTTTGTAAAGAGATTCGAAAAACGTCGGATGTACCTATTATATTTTTAACAGCAAAAGGTGAAGAGTGGAATAGGGTGAACGGCTTACGTATGGGAGCAGATGATTATATTGTAAAGCCATTTAGTCCTGGGGAACTAATTGCTCGTATGGAAGCTGTTTTAAGACGATATACAAAGCAAGAACAGCAAGAAGAGATTCAATTTGGACCGATTCTTATTAATGAAAAAAGTAGGAGGATCGAGACGAATGGTGAGACGATTCCTCTTACGGTAAAAGAGTTTGATTTACTATATTTTCTTTGCCAACATAATGGACAAGTATTTAGCCGGGAACAATTGCTTGAAAAGGTGTGGGGATATGATTATGCAGGAAGTACAAGAACGGTAGATACGCATGTAAAAACAATGCGTCTAAAGCTAGGAGAAAGTGGAAACTACATTCAAACCGTTTGGGGTGTAGGTTATAAATTTGAGGTGTAACGTATGTTTACGATGGTACAAAAGCTTTGGCTTACAGTAGTATGTGCAGTATGTGTAACAGTTTCCTTTCTTTATTTTGTATCTTTATACTCATATGAAAAGTTATACGTTGATAATTTAAAAGATTCATTAGTAATGGAAGGGAAACGTCTTGCCACGCAATATGATAAACGTGAAGGAGTATCCACTTTTGAAGAGAAAGTAAGGGCATATGATCAAATATCTAGTTCAGATGTCCTTTTCGTATACAATCCGCGTGATTTAAGCGCATGTTTGCCTTTTGATGTTCACCATCATTCTCTTATAAGTGAAGGGGATAGACAGGCGCTATTAGATGGGAAAACCGTGACAAAGATAGGGTATGAAGAACATTTTGATCGTAATATTATGGGTGTTGTCATCCCTGTTTTAGATGATAAAAAATTAGTTGGTATTGTATACTCTTATATTCCTTTAAAAAGTATAAAAGACTTAATATTTGATATGGGTCTTATTTTAGCGCCGTTAGCACTTGCAATGATTTTAATTACAATATGGATGGGTAGAAAAATTATTATTGCTATTACGAGACCGCTTTCGCAAATGGAACGAGTTGCAAATCATTTGGCTACTGGAGATTTCTCAGAGCGGATTACAATTTCTTCAGAAGATGAAATTGGACGATTGGGAAAAGCTTTTAATAAAATGGCAAATTCTTTAGAAACAGAAGATGTAAAGCGTAAGGAATTTTTAGCTAATGTTTCGCATGAACTTAGAACACCGCTTAGTTATATTAAAGGATATAGTGAAGCTATTTTAGACGGTGTAGCGAAGGGGCCGCAGCAGGAAAAAGTAACGCAACTCATCCATAAAGAAGCAGGTCGCATGCAACGCCTTGTTCATGATTTATTAGATCTAGCGCAGCTAGAAGGTGAACACTTTCCCCTAAAGAAACAACCTATCGTTTTTTCACAGCTTATTGAAGATGTACTAGATACGTACGAGTTACAGTTTATAGAAAAAAAACTTCGTATTTCAACGAATTTAAATCCTGAAATTATCGTAATGATTGATGAGGATCGTATGCAACAAGTACTTCATAATGTGTTAGATAATGCGATACGTTATACAAATCAAAACGGGGATATCATAATAACATTAAAGCAAATCGATGATTATTGTGAATTGCACATAAAAGATACAGGAATAGGTATTGATAGAGAGCATTTAGAAAATCTCGGGGAACGCTTTTACCGAGTAGATAAAGCGAGAAGTCGTCAACACGGTGGAACAGGTTTAGGTCTTGCAATTGTAAGGCAAATTGCTCATATACATGATGGGGAGTGGAGAATAGAAAGTGAAAAAGGTAAGGGGACGACAGTTATTATTAAATTAAAAGCACAAGATGAGGAGAGCATATTCTAACCTTTGGAATATGCTCTTCATATTGAAGGTAAATAGTTACGCGTAAATGTATTAATTAATATCCAACAAATATCAAAAGTTTGACTATTTTATGAACAAAACATTTGTACTTCTTACTAATTCGTTCTAAAATGGTTATGGATGCTAAGTTCTTATAAAACGTTACAATTGTTGTTTGGAAGATACTGAGGTGATTTAACTGGAGTACAAATCTATTAAACCGAAAAAAATTTACGAAGAAGTATCTGAAGCTATTTTAACAATGATTAAAAATGGTACGTTAAAACCTGGTGACAAACTACTTCCTGTTCATCAATTAGCTGAGCAGTTTCAAGTTGGCAGATCTGCTGTTCGTGAAGCGCTAAGTGCGCTAAGAGCAATGGGCTTAATTGAAATGAAACAAGGAGAAGGTACATATGTAAAGAATTTTGATCCTTCTTCATTAACGAAATCATTAAATAACAAGTTATTAATGAAGAAAGAGGATATTTTGAATTTATTAGAAGTACGGAAGGTGCTCGAAGTGGGGGCAGTTCGAGCGGCAGCGGCAAAACGTACGGATGATAATTTGCAAAATATGAAACATTGGTTAGATGAAATGGCAAAGAGCATTGGAGATGAGAAGGCTGGCGAAAAAGCAGACTTTCATTTTCATATGGGAATTGCAGAATCTTCGCATAATAATATCTTACTTGAGCTCATGAATCATGTTTCAGAGATGATTGCTGAAACGATTGGTGAATCAAGACGCATTATTTTATATGGTGAACAAACAACATCGGAACGACTTTTAGAAGAGCATCGAGCTATATATAATGCGGTGTTAAAGCAAGATGTGGAATTAGCGCAGCAAGCGATGTTAAATCATTTAACAAATGTAGAACATATTGTCACAGGGAAAAGCGATATAAATTCGTAATTTAATCTTTTAAAATTCTAATTTTCTGATAAAATTGAGAGAGATTAAGTAAACGTTTTCTTTGGAAGAGGGAGAGGATAGGCCATGGTTGAGCCTACTTCTTCTAATCTTAGTCATCTGATGACCATATGATTGTTGGCGAAGTTGTAATAAGGGGGAATTATAGTTATGAAAGTTACTTTATTTGTTACTTGTTTAGTCGATATGTTTGAAACAAACGTCGGCAAAGCAACAGTTGAAGTATTGGAGCGTTTAGGTTGTGAAATTGAATTTCCAGAAGCACAAGTTTGTTGTGGTCAGCCTGCTTATAATAGCGGCCATGTAGAAGCAGCAAAAGAAGCGATGAAACATATGATTGAAACTTTCGAAGATGCAGAATATATCGTTACGCCATCTGGCTCTTGTGCGACAATGTTTCATGAGTATCCGCATGTTTTTAAAGATGATCCGAAGTGGGCTAAACGTGCACAAAAGGTTGCTGATAAAACATATGAATTTACACAATTTATTGTAGATGTCTTAAAAGTTACAGATGTTGGTGCAAGTTTACCAGGGATAGCTACTATTCATAAATCTTGTCATATGACACGCCTACTTGGAGTAAAAGAGGCACCAGGAATTTTATTATCAAACGTAAAAGGATTAACTGTGAGAGAACTGCCAAACGTGCAAAATTGTTGTGGGTTTGGGGGAACGTTTTCAGTTAAGATGACTCCAATTTCTGAGCAAATGGTAGATGAAAAAGTAGATAGTGTAATGGAAACAGGTGCTGATTATTTAATCGGTGCAGATTGTGGGTGTTTGTTAAACATTGGCGGACGTATTGAGCGTTTAGGAAAAGAAGTAAAAGTAATGCATATTGCTGAGGTCTTGAATAGTCGCTCATGAAGGGGGAACATAAGCTATGTCTATGAAAATCAGTGAGAAAAAATTTAATGATCGCGTTGGCGATGGAATTCAAGATTCGTTTATGCGCGGAGCAGTATCTTCTGCACAAACGCGTTTATATACAAATCGATTAAAAGCAGCTGACGAGTTGGGAAACTGGGAAGAATGGCGGGAACTAGGTGAACAAATTCGTCAACATACGTTAGAAAATCTTGATTATTATTTAATGCAGTTAAGTGAAAATGTATCAAAAAGAGGCGGTCACGTTTACTTTGCGAAAACGAAAGAGGATGCAGCAAAGTATATTCAAGACGTTGCAAAAAAGAAACAAGCGAAGAAAGTTGTAAAATCAAAATCAATGGTAACTGAAGAAATTAGTATGAATCATGCCCTTGAAGAGATTGGTTGTGAAGTGTTAGAGAGTGACTTAGGAGAGTATATCTTGCAAGTAGATAACGATCCACCATCACATATTATTGCACCTGCACTTCATAAAAACAGAACGCAAATTCGTGATGTATTTAAAGAAAAACTTGGATATGAAAATTCTGATGATCCATACGAAATGACAAAGTTTGTTCGTAAACAACTTCGTGAGAAATTTATGGATGCAGAAATTGGTGTGACAGGTTGTAACTTCGCTGTTGCAAATACTGGCTCTCTTTGTTTAGTGACGAACGAAGGTAATGCCGATCTTGTTATGTCGATTCCGAAAACACAAATTGCAGTAATGGGTATGGAACGTATGGTTCCGACAATGGAAGAATTAGATGTTTTAGTTGGTTTACTATGTCGTAGTGCGGTAGGTCAAAAATTAACAAGTTATGTAACAGTAGCAGGACCAATTCAAGAGGAAGAGGTAGATGGACCAGAAGAGTTTCATTTAGTCGTTGTTGATAATGGCCGCTCTCAAATTCTTGGATCGGAATTCCGTTCAGTATTGCAATGTATTCGTTGTGCTGCTTGTGTTAACGTATGTCCGGTATATCGTCACGTTGGTGGACATTCATATGGATCTATTTATTCAGGACCAATCGGTGCGGTATTAACACCACTTTTAGGTGGGTATGACGATTACAAAGAGCTTCCGTATGCATCTAGTTTATGCGGAGCATGTACAGAAGCTTGTCCAGTAAAGATTCCATTGCATGATTTATTATTAAAGCATCGTCAAGTTATCGTTGAGCAAGAAGGACGTGCCCCACTTGCAGAAAAATTAGCAATGAAAATGTTTAGCATGGGTGCTTCTTCAGCAGCTTTATATAAAATGGGATCAAAAATGGCACCGGCAGCAATGAGTCCATTTACATCGGGTAACCGTGTATCAAAAGGTGTTGGCCCACTTAAAAACTGGACGGATATTCGTGAATTCCCGGCTCCAAGTAAAGAACGATTCCGTGATTGGTATAAAGATCATAAGAAAGGCGGGGACAAATAATGACAGGATTAATTCAAAACCGTGAGTCCTTTCTAGATAATATCGCAAAAGAACTTGGGCGCGCGCGTAAAACAGAAGGCGTAGAACGTCCAGCATGGAAAAGTAATGTGAATGTAGAAACGTTAAAAGATTATTCACAAGAAGAATTGTTAGAAGTATTTAAAAATCAATGTACAAACATTCATACAACTGTTGTGGAAACGACAAACGACCGTTTACGTGAAGATATTCAAAAAGTAATCGTTGAAAACGGCGGGGGACCTATTATATTATCGGCAGATGAACGTTTTGATTCCTATGGATTGACTTCTTTATTTAAAGAAGAGCTTCCAAAGCAAAATGTTGAAGTAAATGTATGGGATCCTGAGAAAAAAGAAGAGAATATGCGTATAGCGGAAAAAGCAAATATCGGAATTGCATTTAGTGATTATACATTAGCTGAATCTGGTACGATTGTTGTACAAAGTCATAAAGGGCAAGGTCGTTCTTTACACTTTTTACCGACTGTATATTTTGCTATTATTCCACGTGAAACACTTGTACCTCGTATTACCCAAGCAGTTCAACACATGAACTCTCGAGTAGAAAAAGGTGAAGCAGTGGCATCTTGTATTAACTTTATAACAGGACCAAGTAACTCTGCTGATATTGAAATGAATCTTGTTGTCGGAGTACATGGACCATTAAAAGCAGTATATTTCATCGTATAAAATAGGGGAAAGCAGGCCGGAAAACGGCCTGCTTTTTTAATAGAATAAAGATAATGTGAAGTAGAAGTTCTCTCCTTTTTTTGTTATGTTCTTTTGGAAAGGAGAGGAAGGGATGTTCACTTATTTATATGTATTGTTAACAGGGATGGTGTTTGGTTCTTTTTTTATGGTGATTGCGATGAGAGTTCCAGTAGGGGAATCTATTATTACACCGCGTTCGTACTGTCATTACTGCAACTATACGTTAAAGCCGAAAGAACTTATTCCAATCATTTCATTTTGTATGCAAAAAGGGCGTTGTACGAGTTGTAAAAGAAAAATCTCAAGTTTGTACATAGTGTTTGAATTTGTTACAGGGAGTTTATTTTTTCTTACTGTATATGTAATTGGAATAGAACGAGAGCTCATCATCATTTTATCGCTCTTTTCTTTACTTCTTATTATTTCAGTTACAGATTTAGTATATATGCTAATACTTAATCGTATTTTAATTTGGTTTGGGATTTTGCTTATTTTAGAATGTATTTTTGTACCGTTAGTTACTTGGATAGATAGTATAGCTGGCAGTGGAACTATATTTATTTTGTTATATTGCATGCAAAAGATTTATCCAGATGGTCTTGGCGGAGGTGATGCAAAATTACTTTCATTACTCGGATTTATAATAGGAGTGAAAGGTATTTTTATAACTTTATTTTTAGCATCTTGCTTTAGTCTTTGTTTTTTCGGAATAGGTATAGCGTTAAAACGTATAAAAATAAAAACTCCAATTCCGTTTGGACCTTTTATTAGCCTTGGGGCAATATGTTATGTGTTGGTCACATATGCAAAATAGAGAGGAGATAGAAAATGAATGTATATATGGATGATCAAAGAGGTTGTCCGTACGGATATGTTTTGGCAACCACAGTAGAATCCGCCTTGCAAATTGTTAGGGATAATGAGGTGAATATTATTTCCCTCGATTATAATATGGGATGGAGACAAAAAAGTGGGTTAGATTTTGTAGAAGCTTTCTGTAAAGAAGGACTATATGTTAATGAAATTCACTTTCATACAAATGATGTCATCGGTATGCATCAGATGAAAAAGAGCATAGAGAGAGGGAAGGAAAACGGGGGAATTAATCCTTATATTGCCTTGAAATATGTAGGGAGCTAAAAACTCCAAAGCGTAACCTTGGAGTTTTTAGTGTTTCATATGTGCTTGTAAAGGAATGATTTCTTCTTGTTGAGCTGCAACTAATTCAGTTTCCTCTTGTTTAACATCAGGTGCTTTCTTTGTTAAGTAATGATAGACCATACCGACAAATACGGATCCGCCAATAATGTTACCGATTGTAACTGGAATTAAGTTATGAATAGCCCCAGCGAAAGTAATTGTATCAGGATGTGGTGAAACTAAAGATAAGGCAAACAATGATAAGTTTGCAATGCTATGCTCATAGCCAGATAAGAAGAATGTGAAAACGAGCATCATCATCATCAATATTTTTGCTGTATCGCCTTTTACTTGAGAAGGTAAGAAGCAGGCAAGACATACGAGCCAGTTACATAAAATCGCTTTAAAGAATAATTGCATTGTTGGTGTATTCATCTTTCCTTCAACAACTTTATTCATTAAATGACCGTGCCCAATTGCTTCGAAAATTCCAGTTGCGTAAAATAATAAAGCAAAGAATAAAGCACCAGCTAAGTTACCTGCATAACAAGCAACCCAGTTGCGAAGTGTATCAGAAATAGTTGTTTCTTTTCTCAAAGTTGCCACTGTAAAGTACATTGTATTGCCAGTAAATAGTTCAGCGCCGCCATATATAATTAATACGAGTGCAATTCCGAAAAACATAGAAGCGGCTAAATATGTTGCTGGTGAATCTGCAATATGAAAGAAATTACCTAATTTGAAACATAGTACAATAATAAATCCAATATAAATGCCCGCGAGTGCAGCGCGGATGAAATATTGCATTGGGTTTGTATCTAGCATTTGCTTTTTGCTCTTAGCCAGTTTTACAACATAATCTAATCCTTGTTCTAGCATGAGTAATACGCTCCTTTAGTACATCGTCTATAAATACTCCTTATATGAATAAAGTACATGGATTTGTTCATAGTTTCAATAAGTTTGTGCAATATTTCACAAAAAGGACATACAAAACTTTGGAAAAACGCTTACAAAAGGTAGTATAATGGAATTTTTTCTAAAAATAGAGAGGGGATTGAAACGAGAGAAAAAGAAAAAGCACTGTAATTACAGCGCTTTTTCGTCTAAATTCTTTTCTACTTTTACTTCTACTTCTTTCGAGAAGAACCAACCGCCAACTGCGATTCCAATTAATACAGTCCAGAATGTAAGCTTCCACGGAGTAGATTCTGGGAATGAATGCGGAAGGACATTTAATGCAGGGTGTGCTAATGTATAAACTGCTAATTTCACACCAACCCAACCTACAATTAAGAATGCTGCAGTTTCAAGTCCTGGTTTACGTTTTAATATTTGTACGAAAGCAGTTGCTGCAAATCGCATTATAACTAATCCGATAAGTCCACCTGTAAAGATAACGATAAATTGACCTGTATCAAGACTACCAATCGTACCTAATCCTGTTTTCGGTAAAGTCACTGCTAATGCAACAGCAGCTAAAATTGAATCAACAGCGAAGGCGATATCAGCAACTTCGACTTTAAATACAGTCCACCAAAAGTTCTCTTGTTTTTTCTTTGCTTCTTTTTCTTCTGTTTCTTCATGTGTATTCTTTTTAACATACGTTTTAAATAAGTGATTCCCCGCGATAAACATAAGATAAATCGCACCAATTGCTTGCACTTGCCATACATCGACTAGGAACGAAATCATAAATAGTGATCCGAAGCGGAAAACGAACGCTCCTGCTAATCCATAAAATAGTGCTTTCTTTCGTTTTTCTTCTGGTAAATGTTTTACCATAATTGCGAGAACGAGAGCGTTATCAGCCGCTAAAATCCCCTCTAGTGCAATTAGGATGAGTAATACCCAACCATACTCCAATAATAATGATACATCCATGTACATTCTCCTCTCATTTCTATAAAGACTAAACAAGTGAAGAAGTTCCCCACTGTTTAGTTTCCCCATACTCCTGCGTATCAACGGTGGAAGGAATTTGAAAACAAAAAAGACCTCTGCCGTTGATAGGCAAAGGTCTTGCTAGACATATGTAATGAAAATGCCAACAAAGCCGGAAGAACTAAGTTCTACGTAATGACGACTTTGTTTCCAAGAAATAGTTCTTGGACGCTACTCCCCTTTGGAGATATGCTATTGTATTCTCATTATATGGATAATTTATACGGTTGTCAACCTGTTAAAATATCTTCGTTTGGATATTTTATTTTTCTTTGTTTTTTACGTGCAAATGAAAAGGCTAATGTTAAAGGCCCCATCTTTCCAAAAAACATCATAAAGATAATAATTGTTTTGCCGATGATTGTTAAGTGTGGCGTCAAATTCATGCTAAGGCCGACAGTTCCAAATGCTGAAAATACTTCAAAAGCACTCATTAATAAAGGAACTTTCTCAGTGATGCTTAAAATTAAAATGGAAAGAAAAATAAACGAAATTGAAATAATAGTAATCGTTAATGATTTGACAATGAGCGTATCTTTAATGGATTTTTTAAACACGACAATATCATCTTGTTCTTGCAAAAATTTAAATACGCCGAAAAACATAATTAAAAAAGTCGTTAACTTAATCCCACCACCAGTTGAAGCACTGCCAGCACCAATAAACATAAGAAGCATCATTAATAAAAGTGATGGTTTAGATAGAGCGGCAATATCCACTGTATTAAACCCAGCTGTACGAGTCGAGATTGCTTGAAAATAAGCAGCCATGCCTTCTTCAAATGGTGTAAATCCTCTCATAGAAAGAGAATTATGGAACTCGAATATAAAAATAAAAGCTGTAGCAATAATATTGATGATTAGAGTAGAAGAGAGCATAAGCTTTGAGTGCAAAGTAAGGTTTTTAAAGTTTTTCTTTCTTTTTATATCTACGATAACCGTAAAACCAATCCCACCTAAAATAATGAGGGAAGAAATAACGAGATTGACGAGAATGCTATGGGAGTGCGACATTAAATTATCGCTCCACACAGAAAACCCAGCATTGTTAAAGGCTGAGATAGAATGAAAAAAGCTGTAATATATACCTTTTGCAATCCCGTATTTTGGTACCCATTCAAAAGAGAGAAATAAAGTAGCGATACATTCTACAGTAAAAGAAAATAAAAATAATGCTTTTGCAAGACGAATGATTCCGCCGACATTTGTTTGGTTTAATGCTTGTTGTAATAAAATTCGGTTTTGAAGGCCGATTTTTCTGCCGAGCATAATTGCGATTAAAACAGCAAAGCTCATAATGCCAAGCCCGCCAACTTGTATAAGTGTTAAAATGACACATTGGCCAAATAAGGTAAATACTTTACCAGTGTCCACAACACCAAGCCCTGTAACCGTACAAGCAGAAACCGTTGTAAATAAGGCGTCGAGCCATGAAATAGACGTTGTTGTAGCAATTGGCAATTTCAATAGGCATGTACCGATAGTTGATAGCATAATAAAAGATAAAGTAAGAACACGGGGAGGACTCATGCTAATGTTAATCCGTTTCATTTCACATATCGTTCCTTTCGATTTGCTCTTACTAGTATGTGAAGAAGCACTATTATGTATGTTAAAAAAGAAAGAGGCAGAGAATATCTGCCTCTAAGCCATAGGTTATATAGTTATCCGCGTAATTGTTGTTGAGCTAAAGCAACAAGACGTTTCGTTACTTCACCGCCAACTGATCCGTTAGAACGAGATGCTGTATTAGATCCTAAGCTTACACCGAATTCTTGTGCGATTTCATATTTGAATTGTTCAAGTGCTTGCTCTGCACCCGGAACTAGTAATTTGTTTGTTTTCACCATGTTGATACACATCCTTAAAGAGTAATCCAGTTTAGCTAAGTGCTATCTGGTAACGTTATTTTATGTGTAAACGACGTACTCATACACGGAAGTAAACGGTGTGATTAGAAGTTCTTGGATAGAAAAAAGAGTAGCAAATTTGCTACTCTTTTTTCAGTATTGTCGCTGTACCTTCTACGACAATATCATCAGATTGATTATATATGTTTGTTTGCAGTGTGATGATTTTTTTATCGTCCCGTTTTTTAATAACTTCTGCCACAACGCGAAGTGTATCACCGATTTTGACAGGAGCACGGAATGAAACGTTTTGTGATAAATAAATCGTATTTTTGCCAGGGAGTTTCGTTCCAAGAATGGTAGAAATAAAACTTGAAACGAGCATGCCATGGGCAATACGTTCTTTGAACATTGTCGTTTTTGCAAAAGAGTCTAGAATGTGAATAGGATTTACATCTCCAGTCAATTTTGCAAAATTGATAACGTCCTCATCCGTAATTTTTTTTGTAAGTGATGCTTGATCACCGACTTGAATCTCATCGTAACGAAGCTCCGGAACAGTTTGTGCTTCTTGAAATGGATTCATTTTGTCCTCCTTCTTTTCCATATCGAAAAATGTAAGCCATCTTGATGTAGTAGGAGGAAGAAAGAGTTTTGTTTGTGCTGCAGTTAGTTGCCACATTTTTCTTACTTGATGGAAGTAAATAGATTTTTTGAGTTTTCCTCGAACTGCTTTGCGAGTTCTAGTTGTTTGGACTTGAACTCTCCCAAAAAAACTTCTAACTGTTTTTGAACCTCTTCACGTTGCGACTGTTGTTGTTCGATAAAGTGTTTTGTTGTTTCTTCAAATTGTCCGCTAGTTTGAGTAAGAATAGACAAAGATGTTTTCGTAGGCGAAACAGTAAGTTGGTGCATTTGATTAGAAAGCTCATTCCACTTTCCTTGCCACTCGTTAATTTGATCATTTAAGGAGTTTCCAGTTAATTGCTTCACATAGTCTGTATATTGGTTATTGAACTGAGCAGTGAATTGGTGTAGTTCTTTTTCTAGTTCATCTACTCCTGATGTTAATTTATGCAAAGCGTCTTGTTGTTGTTTTAACGTTTCTAAAGTAAGTTGCTCTAATTGTTTCCCAGCTGAAGAGAAGAGGGAAAGAGATTGAGACCAGTTTTTCCAAAATGCATCGACTAATTCGTATGGCTTAGTTTCCATTGTTTGACCTCCAAATGTTTTTTTTCATATTGTGAACGCAGATTACTCTGCTGTACCACCAGGTGAAGATGAAGAATCCTTTTCATCCTTTTCTGGAGAAGTAGAAAATGGAAAGAATGCATTGGTGTATAACGTGAAAAACGTCCGCAACATATTTTGATAATGTTCAAAAGAAGTCGCACATGTTGTTAAATATTGCTCTCCATATTCTGTTAAAGAATAAATTCGTTTCGCTGGCCCGCCTTCGCTTGTATCCCAAGTAGAAGAAATAAGATTTTCTTTTTCTAATTTGCGTAGTGTCCTATACACATTACCTTGGTCCACAGAAGAAAAGCCGATGTCCATTAGCATTTGAATAAGTTTGTAACCATGAAGACTCCAGTCTTTTAGACAGAGAAGTAAGAAAGGAACTAAGAAGTTTTTTGGCATGGAGTTTGGTTGTTTCGCTTGGTTTTTTTCCAAACTTTCTGGGTGTTCTGGTTCATTATGTAGCATGATTGTGCATCACCTCATGAATCAGTTAGATGGAATTTTTTGCTTATAAGTGCAATTTACACCTATCTGTTTTTAATGTCAATGCATTTGTTGGAAAATAAAGAAAAATAAAATATTTACTTGAAGTTTTATTCGGAATATTAGAAAATAGTGAATAGGTTGAATTGTTTCAAAAACGAAAAAGGGAGTGTAGGCGAAGTGATTGATCAAAAATTCGATCCATTGCAAGCATGGAAAAATGCTTATGAACAAACCGAAACATTTTGGGGGAAAGCGCTCAATGAAACAATTAAAACAGAAGAATATTCAGCTTGGATGGGCAGCGTTCTAGATTTGAATTTGTTTTATCAAAAAGCATTAAATGATACGACAAAAAATTATTTAGAGCAGGTGAATGTGCCGACGAGAGAGGATATCGCTAGAGTAGCTACGCTTGTTATTAACTTAGAAAATAAAGTTGATAACATCGAGGAAATTCTAGAAGAGAAAGTGGATTCATTAGGACAAGCTCCTACATTAAAGCGTGATGTTACGAAAGTAAAACAAGATATGCGCACGTTAGAAACGAAAGTTGATCAAATTTTAGAATTGCTAGAAAAGCAAAATGCAGTACTAGCTAAACTACAAGTACCTGTAAAAGAAGAAGTAAAGCCTGTAAATAAGCCAGAAAATAAAAAATGATAATCGCGTTTGTTTATAACGTGTAAAAGAGAGAGGGAGAATCTCTTTTCATGTATAAACAACGAAACATAATTAATATATGGACTCAATTAGTATGAGTACCAAAATGATTCATAACAATCGTTCACAAATTCATTTAAGGGGGAAAAAAAATGGTTCAATTAAATGGCAAAGTAGCAATCGTAACAGGTGGGGCAAAAGGAATTGGAAAAGCAATTACAGTAGCATTAGCACAAGAGGGAGCAAAAGTAGTTATTAACTATAACAGCAGTAAAGAAGCAGCTGAAAACCTAGTAAATGAATTAGGAAAAGAAGGACATGATGTTTATGCAGTTCAAGCGGATGTTTCTAAAGTAGAAGATGCAAACAGACTTGTGGAAGAAGCTGTGAATCATTTTGGTAACGTTGACATTCTTGTTAATAATGCTGGTATTACAAGAGATCGTACATTCAAAAAATTAAATCGTGAAGATTGGGAGCGCGTAATTGACGTGAACCTAAGCAGTGTATTTAATACAACAAGCGCGGTACTTCCATACATATCGGAAGCAGAAGAAGGAAGAATCATTAGTATTTCTTCTATTATTGGCCAAGCTGGTGGATTTGGACAAACAAACTACTCAGCAGCAAAAGCAGGTATGTTAGGATTTACAAAATCATTAGCGTTAGAACTTGCAAGAACAAATGTAACTGTAAACGCAATTTGCCCAGGATTTATTGATACTGAAATGGTAGCAGAAGTACCAGAAGAAGTGCGTCAAAAAATCGTTGCGAAAATCCCAAAAAAACGTTTTGGTCAAGCTGATGAAATTGCAAAAGGTGTAGTATATCTATGCCGTGACGGTGCGTATATCACAGGTCAGCAATTAAACATTAACGGCGGATTATACATGTAATGAAGTAAGAAAAAAGTGCATATCCATAGCAGGAATGCACTTCTTTTTTTAGAAAGAAATCGACCGAAAAGGAGATAGAAAAAATGACTACATTCGTAACGGAATGGGAAAAACAATTGGAGTTGTACCCAGAAGAATATCGTAAAGCATATCGCCGTGTGAAAAGAGCGAGCGAAGTTTTATTACGCGAACCAGAACCACAAGTTGGTTTAACACCGAAAGAGGTTATTTGGACGAAGAATAAAACGAAGCTTTATCGTTACATTCCAAAACAAGAAAAAACACAGAGAGTCCCAATCTTATTAATATACGCTCTTATTAATAAACCGTATATTATGGATTTAACTCCAGGAAATAGTTTAGTGGAATATTTAGTAGATCGTGGTTTTGATGTGTATATGCTTGATTGGGGCACATTTGGTTTAGAAGATAGTCATTTGAAGTTTGATGATTTCGTGTTCGATTATATTGCAAAAGCAGTGAAAAAAGTAATGAGAACTGCAAAATCGGATGAGATTTCTTTACTTGGTTATTGCATGGGTGGAACGTTAACATCTATTTATGCAGCGCTTCATCCGGACATGCCAATTCGAAACTTGATTTTTATGACAAGTCCTTTTGATTTCTCTGAAACAGGATTATACGGTCCTTTATTAGATGAGAAATATTTCAATTTAGATAAAGCAGTTGATACATTCGGAAATATTCCGCCAGAAATGATTGATTTCGGAAATAAGATGTTAAAACCAATTACAAACTTTGTCGGTCCATATGTTGCTTTAGTCGATCGTTCAGAAAATGAGCGCTTCGTCGAAAGTTGGAAATTAGTTCAAAAGTGGGTAGGCGATGGTATTCCGTTCCCAGGTGAATCTTATAGACAATGGATTCGTGATTTTTATCAAAATAATAAATTAGTGAAGGGTGAACTCGTTATTCGCGGACAAAAGGTAGACCTTGCAAATATTAAGGCGAATGTCTTAAATATTTCTGCGAAACGTGATCACATTGCTCTGCCATGTCAAGTAGAAGCTTTACTTGATCATATTTCTAGCACAGATAAAGAGTATGTATGTTTGCCGACAGGACATATGTCTATCGTGTATGGTGGAACGGCTGTAAAGCAAACATATCCGACGGTTGGGAATTGGCTTGCAGAGCGTTCTAATTAAAGAGAAAAAATCCAACTAGCGTATGTTAGTTGGATTTTTTTATGGGAAATGACGAAACATAGGAAGGAGAAAAATACATTGTAGGAGTATAATTATGAAGCTTATGACTGGTAAGTTGTTTTGGAGTGCTGGAGTTTCTGTACCTTGTTATCCAACGTTAGAAAATGATATGATATGTGATGTGCTAGTAATTGGAAGTGGAGAAGCAGGTGCTCATATAGCGTATTCGTTAGCTAAAATTGGAATGCGTGTTTTGCTCATTGAAAAAAGAGCAATTGCATGTGGTAGCACAGCTGCAAATACAGGATTATTACAATTTGTTCATGATAAATCGTTGACCTCTCTTATTCATACATTTGGTGAAGAGAAAGGGGTACGAGCATATAGACTTTGTTATGAAGCGCTGCAAACAATGGAGAAGGTTGTGCCAACTCTCGATATTGATCCCCATTTTATTCCGCGAAATAGTTTGTATTATGCAAGTAGCGATGAGGATATTTCATTTTTACAAGAAGAATATAATACGTTACGCCATTATGGATTTCCGGTTGAATATTTTACAGAGTCTGATATTAAGAAACGTTATTCATTTGCAAAACAAGCAGCGTTATATACAAGCGGTGATGCAGAAGTGAATCCGTATTTATTAGCGCATAGTCTTTTGCATAAAGCGAAACAAATGGGCGCGACTATATATGAACATACAGAGGGATTACATATTAAACAAATCCAAAATGATTTAATTTGTTACACGAATACAGGAAATAAAATCGTAGCAAAGAATATTATTATGGCGACAGGTTATGAAGCGATTTTTGGAAAGAAAGAAAAAAATACAACAGTAGAAACGTCTTATGCCGTTGTGACAAATAAGATAGATCATTTTGAAGGCTGGCATGAGCAATCATTAATTTGGGAAACAGCACGTCCGTATTTGTATTGTCGAACGTATCAAAATCGCATTATTGTAGGCGGATTAGATGAGGCGCTGAAAATTCAAAAAATCGGCGATACGAAATTATTGCATAAGCGTAATCTCCTTATTACCATTGTAAAAGAAATGTTCCCGCAGTATAAAAATATACAGGCAGAGTACTATTGGGCAGCGGCATTTGGTGGCAGTCATGACGGTCTTCCTATTTTAAAAGAAGATAAAAAAATACATAATTTATATTACGCACTGCCGTATGGGGGAAATGGAACTGTATACGGAATGGTATTTGCGAAACTATTTCAGCAGTTATTTACAAATGAAGAAAGTGATGATTTTTCTTTATTTAATCGATAGAAAAAAGGTAGCGAAGTGATGGAATGAGAGATATAAAAAAGTTTTTACAAAAGTTACGTCCCGTGCAACTTATCGTTGTATTTTATTTACTAGCGGTAGTTGTATCGGTAATTTTGCTTAGTTTACCATTTGTTACGAAGCCTGGTGTGAAATGGACATTTATAGATGCGCTATTTACAGCTGTTAGTGCTGTAAGTGTTACGGGGCTTTCAGTTGTGACGATTTCTGATACGTTTACTACGGGAGGAATCGTTATTTTGGCTCTTATTTTACAATTAGGCGGCTTAGGAATTATGGCACTTGGTACGTTCGTTTGGATGATAACGGGGAAAAAAATTGGTTTGCAAAGAAGAAGATTAATTATGGCAGACCATAACCAAGGAAATTTAGCAGGTCTTGTAGAATTGATGCGTTCTATTTTAATTGTAATTATTTCAATAGAACTCATTGGAGCGTTACTGTTAGGTACAAGATTTCTATTGTATTTCCCGACTTGGCAAGAAGCGTATTTTCATGGTTTCTTTGCCGCTGTTAGTGCAACAACGAATGGTGGATTCGATTTAACAGGTCAATCGCTTATTCCGTATCAAAAAGATTATATGGTTCAAATTATCCACATGTTACTTATTATTTTAGGAGCAATTGGTTTCCCTGTATTGATGGAAATAAAGCAGTATGTAAGTAAGAAAGAACATCAACTATTCCGCTTTTCCTTATTTACAAAACTGACAACAACAACATTTTTTACACTTGTTGTTGTTGGAACAATTGTAATTTTCCTATTGGAGCGAAATCAATTTTTAGCAGGAAAGTCATGGCATGAAACAGTATTTTATACATTATTCCAATCTGTGACGACGCGAAGTGGTGGGCTCGCTACAATGGACATACGTGAATTATCACAACCAACGCTTTTATTTATGAGTATATTAATGTTCATTGGAGCATCTCCAAGTTCAGTTGGGGGCGGGATACGTACAACAACATTTGCTGTGAGCATACTGTCTTTATATTCATTTGCAAAGGGCGGCAGAACTGTTCGAGTTTTTAAACGCCAACTGCATGAAGAGGATGTGTTGAAAGCTTCTGTTGTTATGACAATGGGGATTTTATTATGTGCATCTGCGTTATTTATTTTATCTATTACGGAGAATGCACCTTTTATGAGCTTAATAGTTGAAGTTTGTTCTGCTTTCGGGACGACTGGACTATCAACAGGTATTACTCCAGAGTTAACGACTGTTGGTAAACTTGTACTCATTGTACTTATGTTTATCGGACGCGTCGGTATTTTAACATTTATATTAGCTAGTGGTGGAAGAGAACAACCACCTCGCTATAAATATCCGAAAGAGAGAATTATTATTGGATAGTATGAAACCATTCTACCTACGTTAGGTAGAATGGTTTTTTTAATCGTTAATTCCAAATTGAGGGTGCATAAAAGCATCATTTTTGTTATCAACTTCGTTTTTTAGTAGTTCTTGATTTTCTTCTGAGATCCATCCGATATCATTTGTAGGATGGATCCATTCTTCTCCAGCCATAACGGCAGGATCTATTTCATCACTCCAATTATTAAGAGGACTGTTAGTGGAATCGTATTTACTGTCTCCAATTACAACATCGTATTGATTAATAAAAGGTTGTTGCATTTGTTTTCCTGTGCCTTTAAATGATGGGAAATTCATTTGATGCGGGAGCGTCTCGTCTAAAATTGGCGATTGGATCGTTTCTTTTTCTTTCAAAGTAATCGCTCCTTTTTGTAATGGCTTGTTCGTATGTAGTATTTCCATCTATAAGCTCTTATGTACTTGTTAACACTTCCCAGTAATAATTACTGTAAGTTGTTTCAAACTAGAATAGAAAGTTATTTCGTGAGAGCAGGTGAGTATGTTGGTAAAAAGAAAAGTAAAACAAAATGCAGCAATTAATAATAATAAAACTCCGAAAGAAAGCTTACCAGATGCAGAACTTGCATTAGAGTATGAAGGAGAAAATAGTGCGAAGTATGCAAATCGTAATTCAAAAAAAGGTAAACAAAAATGAGGCGTTTTTTACAAACGCCTCATTTTTTTGTGGGATTATAAAGGTTTTTTAAATTATTTGTAAATTTCACGTTTTATATTAGCAGAAAAATGCGAAAAAACATAGAAGTAGCAACGTATTACACAAAAACAAACAACAAACAAAAGATTAATGTTGATTTAATACTGCTTTTACACTAGTTGTTTATATTTGAGTTGTACATAAGATTTGTAAAAGGAGAGAGAAACAGTGAAAAAAACAATCTTTAAAGCTGTAGCAACTGGAATGGTATTTTCGTTATTAATGGGGTGTGGTGCAAAGAAAGAAGAAAGTGCTGGAGCAAAAGTGAAAGATGATAAATTATCTGGATCATTAACTGTTTACACAGCGATTGAAGAAGAGCTTGTACCGATTTATCTTGATTCTTTTAAACAGAAGTACCCAGACGTGAAGTTGAACATTGTTCGTGATTCAACAGGAGTTATTACAGCGAAATTGCTAGCTGAAGGAAAAAATACACAAGCAGATGTTGTATGGGGAACTGCAGCGTCTAGTCTATTAGCTTTAGAGAAAAAAGATATGTTAAAAGGATACTCTCCAAAAGGAGCAGATCGTGTCCTTCCGCAATTTAAAGACGATAAGAAACCAGAAAAATGGGTAGGAAATACTGCATTTATGACGGGGATTGCTGTAAATAAAGAAGAATTGAAGAAGAAAAATTTACCGATGCCAGAATCATATGAAGATTTAACGAAACCAGAATATAAAGGAACGCTAGTTATGCCGCATCCGGCTTCTTCTGGAACAGGATTTTTAACAGTTTCTGCATGGCTACAAATTATGGGAGAAGATAAGGGCTGGGATTACATGAAGAAACTTCATGAGAATATGGCAACTTATACTCATTCAGGTTCAAAACCAGCGAAACTAGCAGGTGCAGGTGAATATCCAGTTGGTGTGTCAATGGTTTATAGTGCTTTGAAAGAGAAACAAAAAGGTGCACCAGTTGAAGTTGTACTGCCGAAAGAAGGATTAGGCTGGGAAGTAGAAGCGAACGCACTTATTAAGAAAGATAATGCAAAAAATGATAAATTAGCGCAAGCATTTTTAGATTGGGCAATTACAGATGATGTAATGAAGTTATACTTCGAGAAAAATGGATTTGCGACAATTAAAAATGATTATAAACTTCCAGATGGATTCCCTAAAGATGTGACAGAAAAGTTATATAAAAAGAATGACTTTAAATGGGCAGCAGAAAATCGTGACAAAATTTTAGAAAAATGGGAAAAAGAGTTTGGCCAAAAAGCAGAACCGAAAAAGTAAGTGAGTGGGAGAGAGAAAAATGAACGAATATTTATCAATTCAACACATTCAAAAACAGTTTGATGCATTTACAGTGTTAAAAGATATTTCTTTTACTGTGAAAAAAAATGAGTTTGTTTGTTTATTAGGCCCAAGTGGTTGTGGGAAAACGACGTTGCTCCGAATTTTAGCGGGGCTAGAAGAGGCAACAACAGGCAGTATTGCTGTGAATGGAAAAGATATTACAGCATTACCACCTGGAAAGAGGAACTTCGGAATGGTTTTTCAATCGTATGCATTATTTCCGAATTTAACTGCACTTGAAAATATTGAATACGGCTTAAAGACAAAAAAATATGGAAAAACAGAAGTAAAAGAGAAAGCGCTATTGGCGTTAGAACTTGTTGATTTGCTGAATGTAAAAGATAAATATCCTGCTCAAATGTCTGGTGGACAACAGCAGCGAGTAGCACTTGCACGTGCGCTCGCTCTGTCTCCCGATATTTTGTTACTTGATGAGCCGTTATCTGCTTTAGATGCAAAAGTGCGTGAAAAGTTGCGCAGAGAAATGCGTGATTTGCAAGAAAAAGTGGGAGTAACAACTATTATGGTAACGCATGATCAAGAAGAGGCATTAACGATGGCTGATAAAATTGTTGTAATGAATCATGCGGAAATTATGCAGATTGGAACACCAGAGGAGATTTATCAAAGACCAGCCAATCCGTTTGTGGCAGATTTTATTGGTTCTATTAATTTCTTTTCGAAAAATAACGAAGAACATGCAATTCGTCCTGAACATGTAACAGTTGTACAAAATAATGGTATTAAAACAGTTGTAGAAAGCATGGAATTTCGCGGGTCTGTATACCGGACGGAAGTGCGGGTTATAGAAGAGAAAACACACCTTTATAATGAGAAAATTGTAGTGGATATATTGGCATCAGAAGTAGAGGAAACTGCTATTAGAAAAGGAAAGTCAATTCAAATCTCTTTCTCAGAAAATCATATGTTGTCATATGGAAAGAAGGTCATTGTATAGATGGAGATGTTAGAAAACTTTAAGGCAGAGAGTACGAAAAAAAAGATTAAGAGACGTATCGGTAAAGAAGAGTGGATACAAAGACTATTAATTATTGGTATGCTTCTTTCATTTTTTATCATGCTTGTATTGCCTTTATTACAACTGTTTACACAAGCCTTTTATGATAAAGATGGAGCTTTTGTTGGTGTTGCGAATTTCAGTAAATATTTCACAACATCAACGCTAGTTCAATCACTACAAAATACGATATGGATTTCGGGCGCTACAACAATTATTTCGGTTACACTCGCTTTCGCTTACGCATATGCGATCGCTCGTACAAATGTTTTTGGAAAGCGCGTATTTCAATACATAGCATTATTACCATTATTCGCACCAACGATGATGCACGGTATTGCGCTTACATATTTATTTGGTAATCAAGGGTTAATAACAAAAGGGATGTTGGGTTTATTTGAAGGAATACAAATACCGTTATACGGACCAGTAGGAATTGTAATGGCTGAAGTTATGTATACATTTCCGCAAGCATTCCTTATTTTATTAATTGCTTTCCAAGGTTCTGATTATCGTTTATATGAAGCTTCTAATATGTTAGGTGCAAGTAAAGTGAAACAGTT
The DNA here is from genome assembly GCF_002975175.1 of Bacillus sp. MYb209. Classification (GTDB taxonomy): domain Bacteria; phylum Bacillota; class Bacilli; order Bacillales; family Bacillaceae_G; genus Bacillus_A. The sequence goes on along the minus strand of NZ_PCNZ01000001.1, from coordinate 450,468 downwards.
TCTTACGGTTACTTTACCTAGTGTGAAATACGGATTAATTAGTGCGATGTTCGTTGTATTTACACTTAGTTTCACTGATTTTGGGGCACCTAAAATTGTTGGAGGACAATATAACGTACTTGCTACTGACGTATATAAGCAAGTAATTGGACAGCAAAATATGTCCATGGGCGCAACTGTCGGAATGATTTTATTAATCCCAGCTATTTTCGCATTTGCAGTTGATCGTATTACGCAAAGAAAACAGGCGAATCTCTTATCTTCAAAAGCAGTACCTTACAGAATAATAAATAATAAGAAAAGAGATGTTATTTCATTCGTATATTGTAGCGTAGTCACGTTTATGATCATTGTTTTATTTGTGGCAGTTGGTATTGCTGCAAGTGTGAAAGTATGGCCATATAATATGAGTTTTACACTTGAGCATTTTAATTTTTCAAGTTTGACAGGAGACGGAATTGAAGCATTTAAAAATAGTGTAATTGTCTCAGCTATTACGGCAGTTATCGGGGCGATTTTAACATTTGTGTTCGCTTATGCGATTGAAAAAATAGAACAGCTACAGTTTTTCAGAAAAGTAGGCTACTTTTTCTCTATTGTACCGTTAGCGATTCCTGGATTAGTACTTGGATTAGGATATGTCTTTTTCTTCAGTCAACCAACAATTCAAATTCTAGGACTTTCAATAACAAATCCGTTTCATTCCTTATATGGCACAATTGCTGTTTTAGTATTAGTAAATATCATTCATTTTTACTCTGTAACGTTTGTTACCGCAACGACTGCTTTAATGAAACTGGACCGAGAGTTTGAACTTGTTTCACAGTCGATGAGCGTACCGTTTTATAAAACTTTCTTTCGAGTAACAGTACCGATGTGTTTACCAGCTATTTTAGAAATGGTTATGTACTATTTCGTGAATTCAATGGTAACTGTATCGGCAGTAGTGTTCTTATATGCGGCTGATTTTAAACTAGCTGCTGTATCAATTGTAAATATGGATGATGCAGGAAATGTAGCACCAGCGGCTGCAATGAGTGTACTTATTGTTGTTACAAATATTGTAGTGAGAGTTGTATATGAATGGGGAACGAAAGCACTTCGTAACCGAACGTCACAATGGCAAAAAAGATAAGTAAGAAGGGTGATGGATAGAATGAAAATTGAAGCAGTTATTTTTGATTGGGCAGGTACGACAGTTGATTACGGATGTTTTGCACCACTGGAAGTATTTATGGAAATCTTCCATAAGCGCGGTGTTGAAATTACAGCAGAAGAAGCTCGCAAACCAATGGGGTTATTGAAGATTGATCATGTTAGGGCATTAACGGAAATGCCCCGTATTTCGAATGAGTGGAAGCGTGTCTTCGGACAATTACCAATAGAAGAAGATATTCATGAGATGTATGAAGAGTTTGAAGAAATTCTCTTCGCTATTTTACCACGCTATGCAGAACCGATTAATGGAGTAAAAGAAGTGATTGCTTCATTACGTGAAAGAGACATTAAAATTGGTTCAACAACTGGATATACGAGAGAAATGATGGATATTGTAGCAAAAGAAGCAGCACTACAAGGGTATAAACCCGATTTTCTTGTTACACCAAATGATGTTCTAGCAGGTCGTCCATATCCATGGATGTGTTATAAAAATGCGATGGAATTAGGTGTATACCCAATGAATCATATGATAAAAGTTGGAGACACCGTGTCAGATATGAAAGAGGGCAGAAATGCTGGAATGTGGACAGTTGGTGTAATCCTCGGTAGTAGTGAGCTCGGTTTAACGGAAGAGGAAGTTGAGAATATGGATCCGTTAGAGCTTCGTGAAAAAATAGAAGTAGTTCGTAATCGTTTCGTTGAAAACGGGGCTCATTTTACGATTGAAACGATGCAGGAACTCGAGAACGTAATTGAACATATCGAGAAACAAGAACTTATTATTTCATAAAAGGGGCATAGGATCATGAATGAAAATCACTACTTATTATTAACGCCAGGACCATTGACGACAACAAAAACGGTAAAAGAAGTTATGTTATACGATTGGTGTACGTGGGATGTTGAATATAACACGATGGTGCAAGATGTAAGAAATAGGCTTGTATCGTTAGCGACAAAGGAAGAAGAAAAGTACACAACAGTTTTAATGCAGGGAAGCGGTACGTTTTCGGTTGAAGCAGTAATTGGTTCTGTTATTCCTAAAAACGGAAAGCTGCTAGTTTGTACAAATGGTGCGTACGGTAAGCGGATTGTACAAATGGCAGAGATGTTACATATAGATGTGGTGGTCAGTCAAACAGAAGAGTGGGAACCTACTAATATTGCAGAAGTAGAAAAGTTATTGCAAGAAGATAAAGAGATTACGCATATTGTAGTTGTTCATTGTGAAACAACTACAGGTATTATTAATCCAATTGTAGACGTATGTAAATTGGGAAAACAATACGGAAAAGTTACACTGGTTGACGCAATGAGTAGTTTCGGTGGTATTGAAATAGATATCGCTGAGTTGCAAATTGACTTTTTAATTAGTAGTGCGAATAAATGTATTCAAGGTGTTCCCGGATTCGGTTTTGTCATCGCAAATCGTGATGAACTATTGAAATGTAAAGGGCAAGCTCGTTCTTTATCATTAGATTTATATGATCAGTGGGAAACGATGGAAGAGCAAAATGGGAAATGGCGCTTTACTTCACCAACCCATATTGTACGCGCCTTCTATCAAGCATTGTTGGAATTAGAAGAAGAAGGCGGGGTAAGAGCTCGTTACAATCGATATTATAGCAATCAAAAACTACTAGTGAACAAAATGAATGAAATTGGATTTAAGCCATTAGTAGATGAAAAATATCAATCTCCTATTATTACATCTTTCATTTACCCAGGTGAAGGATTTGAATTTCAGCAGTTGTATAATGAATTAAAGCGATATGGATTTGTTATTTATCCAGGTAAAATTTCGAAAGTAGATACGTTCCGCATTGGAAATATCGGTGATGTACATGAAGAAGATATTATTCGCTTAGTTGATAGTATTGCTAAAGGGGTTGTTATAGGGTGAAAGTATTTTGCTTAGGTGGAGCAGGTAAAATTTGTCGTGAAGCAATTTTAGATTTAGTTCAATTTTCATCTTTTGAGACGATTACGGTAGCCGATTTTAATGAAGAGGAAGGCCGAAAAGTAGTAGAGTGGTTAAATGATTCTCGTGTTGATTTTGTGAAAGTCGATGTGACAAATCATGAGGATACGGTCGCAAAAATGAAAGGGTATGACATTGTAATGGATGGTACGACGATAAAGTTAAATGGATTGTCTACTCGCTGTATCGCAGATGCCGGCTGTCACGGTGTGAACTTAAATGGATTTGGTGAAGAAAATGAATCCCACTCTAAATTTGTTCAACATGGAACAACATGTTTACCTGGATTTGGTATGACACCAGGTGTAACGCAAATGATGGCCATGCATGCAGCAAATCAGTTAGATACTGTAGAGTCAGTTCGAGTAAGTCATGGCTCGTATCGTCCAATTGCTTTTTCTGCATCAATTACAGAGACAACGACATATGAGTATGATCCACATTTGCCGACGCGTACAGTGTATGAGGAAGGTGAATTTCAGCAAGTACCTCCGTTTGCGCGCCCGAGAGAAATTGAATTACCAGCACCTTACGGAAAAACAATGCAGTATATAATCCCGCATTCAGAAACGATTACGTTAGCGAAGGCACTGGAGGATAAAGGTGTTGGGCTAATAGAAACGAGAGGTACTTGGCCAGAGCAAAATATGCAGCTCGTTCGTGCTTTATATGATTATGGTATATTGCGTAATGATCAAATTGAAATAAACGGTAAAGAAATTGGTATTATGGATTGTATTTCGAAGTATCTATTAAAATCGAAAGAAGGGCAAGCAACAGAGCTTTATGGTTATGCACTTCATGTAGAAGTAGTAGGTATGAAAAATAATCAAAAACAGCGACATGTCTTATACCATACACATCCGCTATCTGACGGTTCTGTAGTAGGTTGGGAGAAATTAAGAGCCTATACAAGAAATGTTGGTATCCCATTTGGAATCGCTACAGAGTTAATTGCAAAAGGAGTAGTTAATAAAGTCGGTGTTATTACTCCTGAAGAAGCTTTCGAAAATCCACAAATTATTTTTGACGAACTAGAAAAGCGCGGTATTTATATTCATGAAGAGATTTTCACTGAAAAAGAAAATTATAACTTTGTATAAGTAAGGCAGTTTATGAGGTAGATATAAATGGGGTGAGTCTATGTCTGTAGTAGGTGAAGAAAGAAAGAGGACAATTCTTGAAAAGGTAGAGTTTAAAGGGAAAGTAAAAGTTTCAGAATTGGCGAGAGAGTTCGCAGTATCAACAGAGACGATTCGTCGGTATTTAGAAGAATTAGATCGTGAAAAAAAATTGAAGAAAGTATACGGTGGAGCCGTTCAACTTCCGGGAGCTGGGATAGAGGCACCGATGTTAGAACGAGAGATGCTGCATATAGAAGAGAAGAAAAGAATTGGGTATAAAGCAGCAACGTTTGTCGAAGATGGAGATGTTATTGCGATTGATGATGGAAGTACACCACTTCAAATGGTGCCATATCTTGTTCATCGTAAAAATTTAACGATTGTTACGAGCTCTTTTCCAGTAGCGACACAATTAATATCTTCTATTAATAAAAAGTTGTTTCACGGTGAAGTTTTATTTATAGGCGGGAAAGTATCTCCAAAACATTCACGTGTGTCGGGGTCTATTTCACAGCAAGTAATTCATCAATTCCATTTTCATAAAGCATTCGTTTCGATTGATGGATTGTTACCTAGCTTTGGGGTTTCCAGCTTTGAATTAGAAAAAGCGAAACTGTCAGAAGCGATGATTAAATTATCGGAGAAAACGTATATTTTATGTGATCATACAAAGGTAGGCGTAAAAGGGAACTACCGAATAGCAGGATTTTCTCGTATTCAACATGTTATTTGTGATAAGAAAATGCCCTATAGTTTTGAAGAAGAAGTCAAAAAGCATAATATTCAATGGACAGTTTGCTAACAATCAGTGGGAAATTCCATCTCTCTTTAATTATTAGTAATGTTTAACGTGAATGTTGAGATGCTCATGAATAATGAGTAATAAAGGTTTGTATTCGTGCAAAAAAAGTGGACACATTTTCTCGCTTCCTTCATATAATTTACCAATAGAAAAAAAGTTGGCTGAAGGAAAGAGGGGACGGGAATGTCGGAACGAATATATAATAAGCTTGTAGTTTACACGAATATTTTGCAGAAGATTGGTGTTATTAATGAGAAAGAAAAAAGTGAAATCCTTCATACGATAGGTAAAAAGGCCCTTTGAATAAAGGGTTTTTTTATTGCGCATTAAAAGAAAATAAAAGCATTTGTAATATTACTATTGACATTGAAAATGATATTCATTATCATTTATTTGTATATAATTGATATTGGTTATCAATTAAAATATATATAAGATAAGGGGATATTATTTTGAAAAGAAGTCATATTAGGGCTCTATTAGTAGCCACATCATTAGCTATTCCATTTGCTGCATACTCTACTCCAGCATTAGCAGCAGTTACAATGGAAGCAACTAAATCAGGAGTAACAGTAAGTGATCGTATATATGATGCTGAAATTAAAATATATAAAGATCAAAAAGATGAACCATCTATGGTTTCTCAATACATAAAAGATCCTAAAGTGACGATTGAAAACAATAAAAAGGTTGTTACTGCAACAGTACAAGATAGTGATTATTTTCAATATCTTAGAATAGAAGATAGAAACCAACCAGGTGTATTTCATGATGTGAAAGTTTTGTCAGAAGATAAGAGGAAAAATGGGACGAAAGTAGTTCAATTTGAAATTGGTGAATTTGAGAAGAAGCATAATATGCAAATGCATATACTTATTCCGGCTATTGGATATGATCATAAATATCAAGTTCAATTTGAAATTAAAGATCCAACTTTAGGCGACAAAGAAACAGAGAAACCAGATGATAACTCTAATTCAGGCAATACGGAAACGGATACTCCAGTTGATAGTCAAAACATGATAACAGATAAGAAACTAAGAGAACTTGTTAATAAAAAAGTATTTAATAGAAAAGATTTAAATACACCAATTACGAAAGAAGAGTTATTACAAGTAAATGACTTGTTTTTAAATACGAATGAGATTCTTGATTATAGTGCATTGAAATATATGCCAAATTTAAAATCTTTAACAGTTGCAAATGCGAAGATAAAAGATCCGTCGTTCTTTACGAGCTTAAAGCAATTGAAACATTTGGCTTTACGCGCTAATGAAATTGTAGATGTAACACCACTTGTTAAGATGGATAATTTAGATTCTCTTGATTTAAGTAATAATAAAATTACGAACGTTGCACCACTAACGGAAATGAAAAATGTAACAAGTTTATTTTTAGCAGGAAATCAAATTGAGGATGTAATACCATTAGCGAAAATGGAACAATTAGATTACTTGAATGTGGCAAACAATAAAATTTCAAACGTTGCTCCGTTAAGTAAGTTAAAAAATGTAACATACTTATCTTTAGCAGGAAATCAAATTGAAGATATTACACCGCTTTATACGTTACCGTTAAAAGATTTAGTATTAACGCGTAATAAAGTTAAAAATTTATCAGGAATTGATCAATTGAATCAATTACAAGAGTTATGGATTGGGAAAAATGAAATAAAAGATGTTACTCCTCTAAGTAAGATGACACAGTTGAAAGTTTTAAACTTACCTAACAATGAGTTAAAGGATATTACTCCATTATCAAGTCTAGTAAACTTACAAAAACTTGATTTAGAAGCAAATTATATTTCAGACTTAACACCAGTTAGCAATTTGAAAAAGTTAGTATTTCTAAGTTTTGTTGCAAATGAAATTCGCGATGTTAGACCAGTTGTGGAGTTAAGTAAGACAGCTTACATTAATGTTCAAAATCAAAAAATATTTTTAGCGGAAACAGAAGTAAATAAAGAAGTGAAAGTACCTGTATACGAAAAAGATGGTAAAATCTCTACAAAAATTCGTTTGAAGAGTGAAGATGGTACGTATAGTAACGATGTAGTTAAGTGGAGTACACCGGGTGAGAAAGTATATGAATTTGGTGTGAAAGACCCATTTGCAGATACAGGAATCTTTTTCACAGGTTCTGTTATTCAAAATGTAGTAGAAAGTAAAGAGGACAATACGTCTAAAGAAGATGAGAAAATAGAAGTAGTAGAATTTAAAGATGTGCCAAAGGGTCACTGGTCAGAAAAAGCAATTAACTATTTAGCGAAAGAAGATATTTTTAAAGGATATGGAAATGGACAATTTGGATTTGGGGATAATATTACTCGTGGACAAGTTGCGTCTTTAGTACAAAGGTACTTGAAATTAGAAAATAAAGTAGAGCAGAAAGAGATGTTTACTGATACGAAAGGGCATATGTTTGAGCAAGATATTGCTACAGTTGCACAAGCTGGAATTATGCAAGGAGATGGTACAGGGAAGTTTCGTCCAGAAGGAGTATTAACTAGGTACGAGATGTCAGTAGTATTACAAAAAGTATTTCAGTTAAATGAAAATGAAAATGATTTGGAGAACTTTACAGACGTACCAACAGGTCATTGGGCAGAAGGATATGTGAAAGCTTTAGTGGATAATAATATATCAAAAGGTGACGGGAATGGGAACTTTTTAGGGGATGATTTCGTAACACGTGAGCAATATGCGCAATTTCTGTATAAGGCAATAAAAAAATAATAAATGAGAAAAATACGTTATTCTTTAATAAGAAGAATAACGTATTTTTTATATGTACAAAATCAAGTACTAAATAGACAGGAGTGCTTACATGTGATAGGCCTATTTTTCCGATAGGTGCTGAAACCATATTGACAAAAAGGCATTCTCGTGTGATAATTCAATTAAATTTTTAGAATAATCAAAAAAATAATCCTTTTATATAGAAAGGATTTGAACATTATATTAATATTACGCCGGGGGTGACGAAATGTTATTTTTTCTGAAGAAATGGAACGAATTAAAAGATGTGAAAGCAGAATTGGCACTTCGCGATTGGTTTTATGGTACAAAAATTAGTTTATCGATGTGTACGTCAAAAGAGCCATTAACATTTTTAGTGAATGTAGAGGGAAGAGATAAAGGGGTATTTTCTGACGAAGATTTTATTGTCGTAAATTGCATGTGTGAGCCAGTATTTGAAAAGGAAGAAAAACCAGCTACAGAGTCATTTATGCATGCGGATATTTATAAAAAAAGTAGTGCAGAATGCATTTTACAAGTACAGACTGTAGATAGTCATTTAATGTCAGAGCTATATGGGAAAGAAGGAGAAGTAACATTCGAAAAACGCAGTGTGGAACGTGTTTTTGGAAAAGATGGTATTACAGAAATGACAATTCCAATTGTAGAAGATGAAAAAAAATTCGCTAATTTATTAGAAAATAATGTTCCAAATTTTATTGAAGGTGGAGGAGTAGTCCTTGTTCATAATTACGGAATGATCGTGTGGGGGAAAACCCCAGAAGAAGCGAAAAAATGGTTGGAAGGTATAGAGTATTTAATGAACTATCACGTAAAGCTTTTAATGATAAAAGGGGCAAAAAGTTCTGTTATATAAAGATGTATTCACAGAGATTAAAATCCCATAAAAATGAAAGCGTTTTAAAAGTAAATTTCACTCATAAAATATAGGTCTCCTTATTATATATAGATTACATGTTGACATGTAAGGAGGAACATATTTTGCGAGTTAAATATCATTTTCTGCCAAAACAGCAGGTGACATTTTGCAAAACGAATGATTCTGGTGAAAAGGCGTTACAAATTATGAATGAAACGGGATTTCGCGCAATCCCTGTATTAGCAGAAAATGAGAAGGAATTCACGGGGATTATTTATAAAGTAGATCTTTTAGAAAAGAAGTGTAATAGCAGATTAGAGGATGTAAGTACAAAAGATGTACTGGAAAGTCCAAATTCGTTTATTTTTGAAAAGGATTCTTTTTTTAGAGCTTTTTACGTTATTCGTCGTCTCCCGTTTTTAGCGGTTTTAAATGAGTATAATGAATTTGTCGGCATTTTAACACATTCTAATGTATTTGATGTTATTGAGGATTCGTTCGGTATGCGGACGGGTGGTTATATATTAACAATTGCAACACAAGATTGTAAGGGAACAATTAAAGAGCTTGGGACATTATTAAAAGCATATAATATCGGTGGACTGTTTACGCTTGATAACGGTGATCAATATATTCGCCGTGTTATCGTAAATATATCGGATGAGTTAAATGAAAAAAAATTAAAGCAATTAATTGAAAAGATAGAGAAAAAGGGATTCAGGGTGAGTCATGTAGATTATATTTAAGTTGAAAAGGAAAGGTACCTATCTGCTATGTGTAGATAGGTATCTTTTTTAGTGCGAGAAATGAATCTTATTTTGAAACAGAAGGTGGAGACAATGCTAAATCAGATAAAAAAATAAAGTCTGCATGCTCACGAATTTTAGGAATAGAAGTTTCTATAACACGTGATGTAATTTCACCTGGAGCCCCAACGTGTCCGATAGCTACCATAATGGGTTTGTCTTGGATTTTTTTTATGAGTAATTGTGCTTGTTTTGAAATGTGACTTACCGTATATACATCATCAAAAAATAATTGATTTTCAATAATAGGCACGCCTAATTCTTTACCGATTTTTGGGACAACACTATTAGGGTTTGTTTTACTATCTAAATAAAATAAACCGTGTTTTTTACAGGCAGAAAGTATAAGACGTACAATCCTTTCATCAGCGGTTACTTTTGATCCCATATGATTGTTCATTCCTATTGCATGAGGTATTTCTTGAATTGCTTGTTCGAGTCGGTTGTTTATTTCCTCATCGCTTAAATCTGTTGTAATCGCTTTTGGTCCAAGCCACTCTTTTTTTCCTCTAATTGGTTCCATGGGCATATGTATAATAACTTCATGCCCTTTTTTATGGGCAGCTATTGCATCTTGCTTAGTAGAAGGAAGAAATGGCATAACAGCAACAGTGAGTGGAATTGGAAGTGATAACATCTTATCTGTGCCTTTCATATTATTGCCGAAATCATCGATGACAATAGCAACCTTATTCGTATGAGCGTTTGCTTGAATAGGAAATAAGAAGAAGGGTATGAACAGGGTGAAGACGAGAAATGCAATGGTATATTTGCGCATATAAATATTTCCTTTCTATTTTATCAATCATCATTATGTTTTGCGTTTTTATATAAATTAAACAAAAAATGTCGAAGAAAAGTACATTAAAAATAGAGAACCCACTGTTTACTGAGTATTTACAAAAAAGAAGATGAAAAAAATGTCTATTATTGCGAATGTATTTACAAAGATAGAATAATTTGTAATAATTCTCAAAGTGAGGGTAAAGATTTGTAAATTACAGGGGGAAAATGTTAAAATTTCTGATTCTTCAAATTCAAATAAGATTAAGTGTTTAAAGGGCTAAAGTAGAAGAGACGTTGAGAGTATGGAAGAAAAATAAGGGGGATATGGATGTTTACTGTAAAAAGGAAGTACACATTAGAAAAGCTTTCGCATGATATTCATATGAAACGTGAAGAAATGATTCATTTAGGATTAACAAGTGGGTTAAATAGTATGGAGACAATTCAAGTTAGTCAAGAATTGGACAAGCTTATCGTACAGTATCAGCGTTACAAAGAAAAACAAACACCGAAATGGTTTTCAATTATAAAGGTTCCTATTTTTCAAATTGGGTATGAAGGGAAATCGAGCAATTTTTGGAGAATGTTTGTGGCTGGTTTTATGAAATAAGTATAATTACCCTTTTAGGATAAGGATAATTATACTATGTGTAATGGAATCTCTATATGAACTGTCGTTCCTTTGTTTTCTTTACTATCAATAAATATATGCCCATTGTACATCTCTACAATTCGTTTACATATAACAAGCCCCAGACCTGTTCCAGTATCTTTATTAGTAAAGAACGGATGAAAGAGGTGTTTTTGAATATGTTTTGGAATCCCTTTTCCAGTATCAATAATTTGCAGTTGTGCGTGTTTTTCGTTGTTTGTTACTACAATGGTTAATGTATCACCAGAAGCCATAGCTTCAATTGCATTTTTTGTAATGTTTAAAACCACTTGTTTCATATGGTCTTTTGAGCAACGTATATGAACAGGGTGGTCTGGCAAATGTAAATGAAATACAATGTTATGTAGATTCGCTTCAGATTGGATAATTAATGCTACCTCATTAAGAATCGTTCTTACATCATATGTTTGTTCAATGATGGCAGTTGGCTTTCCAAGAATAAGAAATTCGCTTACAATTTCATTAATCCGTTCTATTTCTTGTTCGATTATGGAAAAGTAGAACTGATCCTGTTCATCTTTATATTTCTCTTTTAACAGAGCGACGAGTCCTTTAATTCCAGTAAGAGGGTTACGGATTTCATGAGCTGTACTAGCTGCAAAAGTTCCAACCAATTCAATTTTTTGTAGTTCATTTTGTTGTCTTTCTAGTTTTGTTTGACGTTTTAATAACATATATTGAACAAGTAAAAATAAAATAGACATTAAAAATAAAGTAGCTATACACTCTATTGAAACTAACTGGTATAAAGTTTGTTGATGAATAGGTAACGGAGAAACAGAGACTTTCCAATTTAATCTTTGGAGTGGGGTAGTAAGCATGTTAGAATGCCCATCGCTTGTTTCGTTATTATCATCGGTTAGAAAAACTACATCATGTTTATCAGTCACTTCGAAATGATATTGTGGTTTAATAGCATTTAAAGAGGCTGAAATGTAGTCAAAGCGTAAACTTGCTAATAGTAAGCCCGAGAGTTCCTTTTGTTTATTAAATATTGGAGAGGCAATCATAATAGCTTGATGTCCAAGAACGCGATCTGTAATAACTGATGATACAGTTGTTTCCTTAGATTGCAATGCATCTTGGATGTATTGGCGGTCAGAAACGTCAATAGGCGGCGAATCGCCTTGGGATGCGATTGTAATCATCCCATCTATCGTAGCGTAATATAGACCGGAAAAACGTTCATCATTTCCATCGGTATCATGTACAATCTGTTTAATCCCATTGATGTTTCCAGTTTCGGTCCCTACGACTTTTGCGAGCATTTCTAAGGCAGATATAGCTTCACCAAGGTGATGGTCTAAATAGTCTCTATATAAAAAGAGAACAGTGTGAGCAGATAGGTTGTTTGCCTGTTTCATTTGATAAGTGTGATACGAAAAAAATGTGGCACCAATCCCTATCGTTGGCAGTATAACAAGCAGTATGTAAAAAACTATGCTTTGTAATTTGACTTTCAAATTTGGTACTCCTTCTTTTTTTATTATCATTATATATAAACTATGTTAAAATTGTCATGTTTTTATTCAAGAATCATTTGCATTACATTAGGGAAAGGAAAAGGGATGAGTGAATATTCATTCGGAAGTTGTAATGAAGTGCTACGTTGCTTTTCTTTTTGTTGCGGAGAATTTAAGTGAAGGGTTGAAATGGTATGATATCAAATAATGAGCGAGAAGACATTTCTCAATCTTTAAAAGTATTTATTGCATTATCCCGTGTACATCGTTCTGTTATGGATACTACAAATAAATCCATACAAAGTAACGGATTAAATCCAACTGAGTTTGCTGTATTAGAATTACTATATCATAAAGGAGGCCAACCACTTCAGCAAATCGGTGAACGTATTTTAATAGCTAGTGGCAGCATTACATACGTTGTAGATAAGCTAGAGAAAAAAGGGCTTGTAAAACGAATTCCATGTCCAAATGACAGGCGTGTTATTTATGCACAATTAACGGAGTCTGGAGAGAGCTTTATTGCTTCTATTTTTCCAGGTCATGAGCAAGTTATACATCAGTCTTTTGAAATGTTAACGAAGGATGAGAAGGATGAATTACTCGAGCTATTGAAAAAAATTGGAAAGTATGAAAAATGATGATATGTTCCAAAGGAGCTTTGGATAAAGAAATCCAAGGCTTTTTTGTGTGCATGTATTTATGACATCATCTACCGCATTTTGCTGAAGAATAAGAGGAGATTTGTAAGTAAGAATTGAATTATAGTAATGATGCATATAATGGAGAGGGGGCTCGTTCATGTCATTTAAAGACTATGAATATAAACGGCCAAATATTGAAGAATTAAAAGAGAAGTTTATTGTTGCTTTAGAAAAGTTCGATAAGGCAAAAACGCTTGAAGAACAAAAACAATTAATTAATTCAATTAATGAAATTCGTAATGATTTTGGTACAATGGGGAATCTTTGTTACATTCGCCATTCTGTTGATACGACAGATGCTTTTTATAAGGAAGAGCAAGATTTCTTTGATGAATACTCACCAGTTGTACAAGGCTATGGAACAAAATATTATAAGGCGTTAATTAATTCGCCATTCCGTGAAGAATTAGAAGCGTATTATGGAAAGCAATTATTTGCTCTAGCTAAATGTGATTTAAAAACATATTCAGATGAAGTAGTGAAAGATTTACAATTAGAGAATAAATTGTCTTCACAATATACACAGTTATTAGCATCTGCAAAAATTGACTTTGCAGGAGAAGAAAGAACGTTATCGCAACTTATTCCGTTTATGCAAGGAAAAGAAAGAAGCGAACGTAAAGCAGCAAGTGAAGCATACTACGGATTTTTAGCTGGGAATGAGGAAGAGTTAGATCGTATTTATGATGAGCTTGTTAAAGTGAGAACGAAAATCGCAAAAACACTTGGTTTTAAAAACTTTGTTGAATTAGGATATGCAAGAATGTATCGTACAGATTATAATGCTGAAATGGTAGCGAACTATCGTCAGCAAGTATTAGATTATATCGTTCCGGTTGCAACCGAGTTAAGAAATAGACAAAAAGCACGCATTGGTGTAGAAAAGCTCGCTTATTATGATGAAAACTTTGAGTTTGCTACAGGTAATCCAAATCCAAAAGGCGATGCCGATTGGATTATTAATCACGGGAAAACGATGTATAAAGAATTATCAGTTGAAACAGATGAATTTTTTAATTTCATGCTAGATAATGATTTATTAGATTTAGTTGCGAAAAAAGGAAAAGCTGGTGGTGGATATTGTACATATATCGAGAATTATAAAGCACCATTCATCTTCTCAAACTTTAATGGAACGTCTGGTGACATTGATGTATTAACGCATGAAGCTGGTCATGCTTTCCAAGTATATGAAAGTCGTAAGTATGAAATTCCAGAATATAATTGGCCAACATATGAAGCGTGTGAAATCCATTCAATGAGTATGGAATTCTTTACATGGCCATGGATGAAGTTATTCTTTGAAGAAGATGCGGATAAATATTACTTCTCACACTTAAGTTCAGCACTTCTATTTTTACCGTACGGTGTATCTGTAGATGAATATCAACATTATGTATATGAAAATCCAGAAGCATCGCCAGCAGAACGTAAGTCAGCATGGCGTAACATAGAGAAGAAGTATTTACCACATCGTGATTATGAAGATAATGATTATTTAGAGCGTGGTGGTTTCTGGCAACGTCAAGGCCATATTTATAGCTCACCATTCTATTATATTGACTACACGTTAGCTCAAATTTGTGCACTGCAATTTTGGAAACGTGCAAGAGATAATAGACAAGAGGCTTGGGAAGATTATGTAAATCTTTGTCAACAAGGTGGAAGTAAATCATTCTTAGAATTAGTAGAAGTTGCAAATTTAACATCACCATTCGCTGAGGGGTGTGTAAAAAGTGTAATTACAGAAATTGAAGCGTGGTTACGTGCTGTTGACGACACAAAATTGTAAAAAACATGCACTTTTTTCACATGTTTAACATCGACATAATGGAAAAATGATGAGATAATAAAAGAAAATTCAGAATCATTTAGGGGTGTTTCTAATGGGGAGCACCCCTTTTCACCAACAAAAGGGGGGAAAGCACTATGCTTCAATCTAATATGGATGTTAGTTTAGAAACTTTAGTTCACTCATTACAGTCTACACGAAGCACGCTGTTATCAGAAATTGAAATGTTAAATGATACGGAGGTGAATGTAAAGCCACGCCGTGATAAATGGAGTATTATTCAAATTTTGCATCATTTGCATTTAGTTGAACAGTCTGTCACATCTGCCCTTGTATATGCTTTGCAAAAAAAAGAAAGAAAACTTGCTCCATTTAAAGACCTCCAACTTACGCTTGATCGCACACATAAACGGGAAGCTCCTCAACAAATGAAACCAACAGAAACATTAATGAAAAAACTGCAAGGAATTCAATTACTAGAGCATTCACGACAAGAATTATTTCATGCACTTCATAGTGTGATAGATGAAAAAGAATTATTTGAAAATGGATTAAAACATCCTATTTTTAATGATTTGAATTTATATCAATGGGTTCAATTTCTGGATTTACACGAACAAAGACATCTTACACAGCTAAAAGAAGCGAAACATGCAATTTTACAGCGGTAAAGTGAAACTTTAATCAGGGGGCATATCACTGATTATTAGTCCGCAACAATCGGGCTGCTATCAAATAACGAGAAAAAGGAAAAGAAGCGGCGAACCGCTTCTTTTCCTTTTTTACTCATGCATAGTTTTATTTCTTATTTTGGAATACTACATGAGGAAGAGAAAAAGGAGTTGAAAAGTATGTCAAAGAAAAAGAGAGAAGAAGAGCGCGCTTGGAAAGCTCGGAAAGAAAATCAAAAGCCGCATGGAAAGGTGAAAGCTTTTGCAGAATTAGTTGAAGGAACAGAAAAAACGTGATGAACTTCATCACGTTTTTTGTATGATTGGGAAAGTTAATAAAAATGTTGTACCTGTTCCTTTTTCACTAATAATATCAACCTTTCCATTCATTGCTTGAATAACACTGAAGACGACCATCATCCCGAGTCCGGTCCCTTTTTCTTTCGTCGAGTAGAAAGGTGACCCAAGGCGTTTTACTTGTTCTTGATCCATACCAATACCTGTATCTTTTATATATAATTGTATATGTTTATGGTCTGGAACTAATGTAAGAATAAGGTCACCACCGTTAGGCATAGCCTCAATACAGTTTTTTAAAATATTTAATAAGCATTGGTTCAGCTTTTGCTTTTCACCAGCTATAAAGAAAGATGTACTTTGTTTTATGTAATGTATACGAACATTTGTTAAATTGGCGAGAGGTGTAATTAAAGATAACGCATGAAGTAATTCTTCCTCTACTTGTAATTGTTGTTCTTTTTCAATACTCGGTTTTGCAAAAGTTAAGTAGTCTGTAAGAACATGATTTGCTTGTTCGATACCATTAATGGCTATGTCGATATATAATTTTCGTTCCTTCTCAGAACATGTATCTGACTGTAAAAGTTGCAAAAATCCTTTCGTTGAAGTTAAAGGGTTGCGAATTTCATGAGAGATAGAAGCTGCCATTTCACCGATTAAATGAAATTTTTCAGCATTCATAAGTTCATTTTGGAGACGAACTTGCGTTTGTAATATGTGTAGCAAATATAAAATAAGGATTGTACCAAGTATCGTACATAGTTCGTACACGATAATATGTGGTATATAATCTGCCGTATTTGTAACCTCTGAAAGGAAAAATGGTATCCAGCCAAATCCGAATATAAGACTGTAAAAGATAGCGAGTGCTATTTTTATACGATTAGAACTTCGGTTAAACAGTTTGTATGTTAATAGTAGAACAATGAATAGTAGAACCGAAGCGATAAAGGATGGGAAAACACCTATTCCTCCTAATAAGAAGCGGTATATGTTTAATACAGCTAAGATGGAAGCACCGGCAATAGGACCTCCTGTTAATGTACCGACAATTAATACGATATGACGCATATCAAATTGAAATCCATAGTTTGTTTTTGCTGCGAAAGTGATACATAGTATGGTAGCGAGGCAACATAATACAATAAACATAGCTGAATTTAATTTAGGAGAGCGTTTCCCTTTTTGATTCCAAAATAAATGATATACAAGCATTGTAACAAGGATGGATAATATATTTAAAAAGAGATAAATAATAAAGAGTTTCAGTGGGATGCCTCCTCTCTTCTCACATTAAATTAATCATACTATAAAATGAAAGAAATAAAATATGAAATAGCGGAAAAAATCAGAAATTTTTTCTGGTAGTATACAATATGTTACAATAATCTTTGTCAATGAAAGAAGAAATTCCGTGCACTGCATGGGAGAGGTTCGCGAACTCCCTCTATAAAAAACTATGGAAACAACAATATCCTTAGGTATTGTCTTGTTTTTTTATTGTGACAGTTCAAGAACGTTCTTTCTTCTTATTCGTAGTAGAGAAGGAGAATGAGTGAAATGAAAAAAGAAAAAGCAGTTGTTGTTTTTAGTGGTGGACAAGATAGTACAACATGTTTATTTTGGGCAATACAACAGTTTGCAGAAGTGGAAGTTGTAACGTTTAATTACAATCAACGTCATAAGTTAGAAATTGATTGTGCAACGGAAATCGCGAAAGAGTTAGGAATTAAACATACGGTACTAGATATGAGTTTATTAAATCAACTTGCTCCAAATGCGTTAACGAGAACGGATATGGAGATTACACATGAAGAAGGTGAATTGCCATCAACATTTGTAGATGGACGAAATTTACTATTTTTATCATTTGCAGCTGTATTAGCAAAACAAGTTGGAGCACGTCATATTGTAACGGGTGTATGTGAAACTGATTTCAGTGGTTATCCAGATTGTCGTGACGTGTTTGTGAAATCATTAAACGTTACATTAAATTTATCTATGGATTATCCGTTTGTTATTCATACACCACTTATGTGGATTGATAAAGCAGAGACATGGAAATTATCTGATGAACTTGGAGCATTTGAGTTTGTTAGAGAAAAAACATTAACATGTTATAACGGAATCATTGGTGATGGTTGCGGTGAATGTCCAGCATGTCAACTTCGTAAAGCAGGATTAGATACGTATCTACAAGAACGCGAAGGAGCGAGCAACTAATGGATAACTTTTTTGGATTTCGCATCGTAGAAAATTTACAAAAAATGGACAAGGATATTCAACGTGAACAACTCAAATATCATAATAAAAGAGTAATGGTCAGCAAGGAATTTACATTTGACGCAGCGCACCATTTACACTGCTATGAAGGGAAATGTAAAAATTTACATGGTCACACATATAAAGTCGTATTTGGAATTAGCGGATATGTAAATGAAATAGGCCTTGCAATTGACTTTGGAGATATAAAAGAGATTTGGAAAAATGAAATAGAAATTTATTTAGATCATCGTTATTTAAACGAAACATTGCCAGAAATGAATACGACTGCTGAAAATATGGTCGTTTGGATTTATGAAAAGATGGCAGAAGCATTAACGAAAGATAATCGTGCGAACGAATACAAGGGAGCTCGTGTTGAATTTGTTCGTCTTTTTGAGACGCCGACTAGTTATGCGGAAGTAAGACGGGAGTGGATGCTCGATGAGTAAAATCCCCGTCTTAGAAATATTTGGTCCGACCATTCAAGGAGAAGGGATGGTTGTAGGACAAAAGACAATGTTTATCCGTACAGCAGGCTGTGATTATAGCTGTGCTTGGTGTGATTCTGCTTTTACATGGGATGGATCGGCCAAAGATCAAATTAAACAAATGACACCGGAAGACATTTGGAATGAGCTTGTAGAAATTGGTGGAGAAAATTTTTCTCATGTTACGATTTCGGGTGGAAATCCTGTTTTGCTGAAAAATATGCAATTTCTTCTTTCTATATTAACGGAGAATGGAATGCGAACAGCGGTAGAAACGCAAGGGAGTAAATGGCAAGATTGGTTGCTTCAAATTGATGAGGTAACGATTTCTCCAAAACCACCAAGTTCAACTATGAAAACAGATTTTCAGATGTTAGATTCTGTTATTCATAAACTAGCAGGGAAAGATTTTAGTTTAAAAGTAGTAGTATTCGATAATCAAGATTTTGAATATGCAGTTAAGATGCACGAGCGTTATCCGAATGTACCGTTTTTCTTACAAGTAGGGAATGATGATACGAAAACAGTGGATGATGCGGTGCTTATAAAAAAACTATTAGAAAAATATGAGTGGCTTATTGAAAAAGCTGTGAATTGTAAAGAAATGAATGATGCGAAAGTACTGCCTCAGCTTCATGCGTTAGTATGGGGAAATAAACGAGGGGTATAATGAGAAGGGATGTTTAAAATGGCAGGAAGATTAGATGAAGATTTAAAAGATGTAACATTATTAGGAAATCAAAATACAAAATATTTATTTGAATATAGCCCGGAAATTTTAGAGGTATTTGATAATAACCATCCAAACCGTGATTACTTTGTAAAATTCAATTGTCCTGAATTTACAAGTTTATGTCCGAAAACAGGACAACCAGATTTTGCAACAATTTATATTAGCTACATTCCAGAACAAAGAATGGTAGAGAGTAAATCTTTAAAGCTATATTTATTTAGCTTCCGAAATCATGGTGACTTCCACGAAGATTGCATGAACGTTATTATGAATGATTTAATTAAATTAATGGATCCACGCTATATTGAGGTATGGGGGAAATTTACACCACGTGGTGGTATTTCAATCGATCCTTACTGTAACTACGGCCGCCCAGGAACTAAGTATGAGAAAATGGCAGACTACCGCATGATGAATCACGATTTATATCCAGAAACGATCGATAATCGTTAATATAATAGAAAGAAAGGATCTGTATGATATACAGATCCTTTCTTTCTATTATATTATGCATGTTGATTAATGACAGTATAGTTTTTATGGCTTACAACTGTAAGCGGTTCCATATCTAGTTCTCTAAAATTCTCCATAATTGTTATATCAACAATAACGGAGTTTTGATTTACCTTTTGAACACGGCCTTGCATTCCACCTTTAAATTCAATGATATCTCCAGTTTCTGCGATCTGCATAAGCAACTCTCCTTGTTCCAGTTTTCCCAAAAAAAGAATAATTTAGGCTTTTTTATTTCCTCTTATTTTGAACTATATTTACTACTTTGTAAATGTTTCCAAAGTAAAAATTCGAAAAATATTCACTTTTTGTAAGAAAATATGTAAAAAATATTGTTTAGGAGAGGAATGATGAAAATACATACATCTTTATATGGGAGTATAATAAAAGATAAAATGACCTACTAAAGTGGGGGAAATTAGGGGCGGTAAAATGATTTTTGAAATTGTGGGGAGCTTTATAGCGATTTTATTATTTTTATTTTCTTATATACAGTTGAAGAAAGTGCGTCATCATGAAACAACTACATATTGTGATGGACTGGATGGTGTGCACACTTCGATAACACATAATAGTGGTGGGGATATATAACTTTCTTTTTATGCATGGTATGATGGCAATAAGAAATAGTACGTAATATAGTTCGTAAGTGATGAATGGAGAGTGGAAAGAATGCGAATTTCTTTTATTCATCATGGTCGTTTGGACAGTACTATAGAGCCAATGACAATTATTTCATTTCGTGAATGGATGAAGCAATATGATTTAGGGACTACAGTAAAAGAAACTCCTATACCAATTGAAACAATTGAGGCGATTGAATCAGCGAAGCTGGTTGTAACGAGTGATCAAAGGCGCGCTGTACAGTCAGCGGCTGAGTTATTGGATTCCCTATCTTTTGTGCAAAATCCTCTTTTTAGGGAAGCTGAAGTTCCAACGAGTTTTTATGCTCCAAAATGGTTGAAATGTAAACCAAATGTATGGATGTTTATTGGACGTACACGATGGATAGTTGGTTATAGTAAAGAGGTGGAGTCCTATAAGGAAGTACGAGAAAGAGCAAGGCAAGCTGCTAATATGTTGCACCGCTATGCGCTCGTACATGGACGTATTGCCCTTGTAGGTCATAGTTATTTTAATGCGATGATTGGGACTGAACTGAGGGCAATGGGGTGGTCTGGTTCGCCTATTTTCCATAGGAAGCCATGGGGATGTACAACGTATACATTTCATGAGGCGATGGATGGAAATATATTAAATACAAAATTAATTTAAAAGAGGCTGTCCCTTTGGCAGCCTCTTTCTCTACATAACAAGTAAAAAAGAATTGTACTTTTAAGATATAGAAACCAATGACCGTAATGGTTTTATTAGATGGGCATACGGTTCACCAACGAGCATAACGGTTTTATCTTCTTTGTAACCAAGTTTTTCATATAGTGAAAAAGCGCGTTTGTTTTCTAAATTAACAAGTAAGGCAATTTTTTCATGCCCTTTTTCAGTTGCATGAAGTTCAGCTGCATCGATTAATTTAGAGCCAATGCCACGTCCACTGTACATATTTGAAACTGACAACGTGTCAATATAATACTCATCAAATTCAGCTTCTTTTTCTAACGTAATGGATTCGTCTTCATGTAGTTCTCTTAAGTAGTGTACGATTGGTGCATCAAGTTGTTCAGTGTCACTACCGTGATAAACGACAATAACCCCAACTACCTTTCCATCTTGTTCAGCCACTAAACAGTTTTCATAGCTCAATCGATTATTTTCTTTTGCGAACCATGTTTCAAGTCCTAGTATTACTTTTGCTTCAATTGTGCTACCTGTGATTTTTTCAGCAATTTCGTGCAGAGCGTCATACAGTAAAGGTGCTACCCCTACCGCATCTGTCTTTTTTGCTTTCCGAATCATAGTATCCCTCCTAGTTCTATGTGTATATTGTAGCATAAAATAAAATAACAAACAGTGACTTGGAACTTTGTTATACAGAGTGTCAAAAAGTTTGATATAGAGAAGTAGCTATGTTAGTATATGATATTTAGTGCGAATATAATAAAGTGATATAGCTATAAAAATAATGAAAGTGAATTACATAATAATAAAAAAGGGATAATTTTACCGTTGTCGACCTATAGAAGATGCGATAAAATAAACTATTGCAGAGAGGTGAAATACATGGATAAACAATTAGCAAATACAATTTTGGATCAGCTGAAAAATGGTGAAATAAAGGAGTATGTTGCGACGAAAGATGTATTTTATACGTTCAGGGAAGTTGTTGTAAATCGAGAAGATTTTAAACATATTATCGGGAACGCACAGCGCGGTGGACAGGTAATTTATACATATTCAGAAACACCACGTTCATAAATAGAAGATAAAGGAGAGGAGAATTATGGGAGATTTTAAACAAGGCATATTGCCACATTGGGATTATATGTGGAAAGATAGAGCTGGGAATAGGTTTATGGGAATGGTTATGTATCCAGAGAAACGAAAATGTTCAGCAAAAATGCTTCAGAAAATAAAAAGAGCATATGAGCAAGCAGTAGAAATTAAAGTAACTGTACAAGTTCAACATACATATCAGTACGTAGAAGGAATGATCGTATACTTTGATGAAGAAGCACCTGTATGTACAATGATTGATAAAGATGAGAATCCACATCATATATTTGTAAAAGACATTTTGCGTATTGAGCACCCTGAATAATTTTTTTCATAAATAAATTGAAGTTCCATAATAATAATCTTTTTCTATAATAGTTATCTTTTAGTATGTAACGAGGAACGAAAGAGTATGTATAATATTTAATAAAGTAAAATTGATAAATGTAATCGTTTTTTGGAACAGATTATCGTTTAAGGTCTGTTCTTTTTTGCGTGATGCTGGAGAAATATATTACTCCAGCATTTACTGTTTTATGACAAAAAATATTGTTAACTTTTTTTAAAATAAGGTTAAATTCGTTGACAACTTTTTTGAAAAGCACTTTATTGACATGAGTTTTAGAATGTTGTTTCATAGTCTTTGTATTGAAAAAAATCGACGGTCATGTCGAAAAGTAAAAGTTAAAAAAAGAAAGAATTTATACATATATCTTGTGTCTTATTTTGAAACGTAATACAATATATAGAGAAATCAAGAAACGACATACAGAGAATATAGATTGGAGAGGGAGGGTCGGAAATGTTAGTTGCATATGATTCTATGACAGGAAACGTGAAGCGTTTCATCCACAAATTAAATATGCCGGCCGTTCAAATTGAAGAAGCTCTAGTATTAGATGAAGACTTTATTCTTATTACGTATACAACAGGTTTTGGCAATGTACCGGAACGTGTTTTAGACTTTTTAGAGCGCAATAATGAAAAATTAAAAGGCGTATCTGCAAGTGGCAATCGTAATTGGGGAGACATGTTTGGTGCAAGTGCTGACAAAATTTCTACTAAATATGAAGTGCCTATTGTATCAAAATTTGAGTTATCTGGAACAAATAATGATGTAGAATATTTTAAAGAAAGGGTGCGGGAGATTGCGACACATTGAACTGAATAATGAAATCACGCAAATGCAGGACGGTTTTTATCAGCTTCATAAAGATAAAGAGGCATTAGAAGTCTTTATGGAAGAAGCTAGAGAGAATACCGTTCATTTTAATAGCGTGGCAGAGCGAATGGAGTATATGAAAGAACATGATTACTATTACAACGTTCTGGACGAGTATAGCTTGGAGGAAGTAGAAGGAGTTTATAACATCGCTTATGGTGAAAACTTCGAGTTCCAATCTTATATGGCAGCATCTAAGTTCTATAAAGATTATGCGTTAAAAACGAATGATCAAAAACAATACTTAGAAAGCTATGAAGATCGTGTAGCAATTGTTTCATTATACTTAGGACGCGGTGATGTTGCGAAGGCAAAACACTTCGCAAGCATGATTGTAAAACAAAACTACCAACCAGCGACACCAACCTTTTTAAATGCGGGAAGAAGCAGAAGAGGAGAAATGGTGTCTTGTTTCTTGTTAGAGATGGATGATAGCTTAAATTCAATCGGCTTTAACATTAATACTGCAATGCAATTATCGAAAATCGGTGGTGGAGTAGCTTTAAACTTATCTAAGCTACGCGCACGTGGTGAGCAAATTAAAGGTATTGATAACGCCGCAAGTGGTGTAGTACCTGTTATGAAATTACTTGAAGATTCGTTTTCATATGCGAATCAACTTGGCCAACGAAAAGGTGCCGGCGCTGTATACTTAAACATTTTCCATTGGGATATTATTGAATTCCTTGATACAAAAAAAATAAATGCCGATGAGAAGAGCCGTATTCAGTCTCTATCAATCGGAATTATCGTTCCAAGTAAGTTCTTTGAGCTTGCTGAGAAAAACGAACCTTTCCATGTTTTCGCGCCTTATACAGTATTTAAAGAGTACGGAAAACATTTAGATGATATAGATATCGACGAAATGTACGATGAATTAATGAGCAATCCGAAAGTGAAGAAGAAGCCACTAGATATTAGTGCGCGTGATATGCTTATTAAAATTGCTATGATTCAGCTTGAGTCTGGTTACCCATACTTAATGTTTAAATCAAATGCAAATAACCAACATCCACTGAAGGATATTGGAACTGTGAAGATGTCGAACTTGTGTTAAATATGTAGCACCTTCTAGTAGAAATGCTAGTCGAAAACTCCGTTAAACGGGGAAAGCCTCAAGTTTGAGGTAACCTACCGTGCTAAATCTTATCTTAGAATGAAAATATAAAAGTTCAGAATGTATCTTATTATTTTGTATAGCAGAGTTATTGAACAACATAAAGTAATAAGAGACTTTCTGAAAGATTAAGATAAGTAAAAGCCTAACGACTATCCCATTTGGGAGTAGAGCGCAAGCGATTGGCGCTCGAAAAGCGGAGCACCTAACCAGGTAATGCTGTAGGTGATGATATAGTCTGTCCTGTATGGTGACATACAGCAGTTGCATGAGCAACGGACTGAGGAGTAGCGAACTCGGTTGAACATTCGAGACAGAAATCTTCCAGCTACAAGAAACTTCTGAAATAAATGATTACGGTACAGAAGACATTATCCGTCGTGATATTAACTGTAACTTAGGATCGTTAAATATCGTAAACGTAATGGAAAATAAAGAAATTCGTGAAGCAGTTCATGCGGGAATGGAAGCTTTAACAGCTGTTTCTGATATGACAATCATTCCGAATGCCCCAACTGTGAAAAAAGCAAATGATGAGCTTCATTCAGTTGGACTTGGAGCAATGAACTTACATGGATATTTAGCAAAAAATAAAATCGCTTATGAAAGTGCTGAAGCGAAAGAATTCGCTCGTACATTCTTTATGATGTTAAATTACTACTCAATCGAGAAAAGTATGGAGATTGCTAAAGAAAAAGGCGAAACATTTAAAGACTTCGATAAGTCTGATTATGCAAACGGCACGTACTTTGAAAAGTATGAAACGACAGATTACAGCCCAGTAACTGAAAAAGTTCAGCAATTATTTGAAGGAATTCATATTCCAACAAAAGAAGATTGGACAGGTTTAAAAGAGCAAGTACAGAAGAATGGTTTATACAACTCATATCGTCTTGCAATCGCTCCGACACAATCGATCAGTTACGTTCAAAATGCAACTTCAAGCGTAATGCCAATCGTAAGTCAAATTGAATCAAGAACGTATGCAAATGCGACAACATATTATCCAATGCCATATTTATCAAAAGATACGTTCTGGTACTATAAATCTTCTTACGATATGAATCAGTTTAAATTAATTGATTTAATCGCAGAAGTTCAAGAACATATTGACCAAGGAATTAGTACCATTCTTTATGTTAATAGTGATATTTCAACACGTGAGTTAGCACGTTACTACATTTATGCACATAAAAAAGGCTTGAAGAGTCTTTATTATACGAGAACACGTAAATTAAGCGTGGAAGAGTGCGTGGCTTGTACCGTTTAATATAAAAAGTGAGACATTATGAGCAGGGTTTTTCTGAACCCTGCTCATGCTTAGTTATCAATTTTTTATGTTTATTTAGAGAAGGGGCGATTTAATGCGTGCGGTAAACTGGAACAAAAAAGAAGATGATTTTAGTTTAATGTTTTGGAAGCAAAACATCGCTCAGTTTTGGACAGAAGAAGAAATCGCAGTGTCTTCTGACAAAAATACTTGGGCACAATTATCAAAAGAAGAGCAAATTGCGTATAAGCGTGTATTAGGTGGTTTAACACTTTTAGATACGAAACAAGGCGGCGAAGGGATGCCTCTTGTACTTGTTCATCTTGAAAATTTACAAGCGAAAAGTGTATTAGCTTTCATGGGCGCTATGGAAGAAGTACATGCGAAGAGTTACAGTCATATTTTCACAACGTTAGCTACTGAAGAAGAAATTGATGATATTTTTGAATGGGTAGATAACCATCCATTACTTGAGAAAAAAGCTGGTATTGTTACTAGTTACTATCGTCGTTTATTAAAGCCTGAAGTAACGAAAAAAGAGTTATACATGGCAATGGTAGCAAGTGTGTTCTTAGAAAGTTACTTATTCTATAGTGGATTCTTCTATCCACTTTACTTAGCAGGTCAAGGTAAATTGACGGCAAGTGGTGAGATTATTAACTTAATAATTCGTGACGAGTCCATTCACGGCGTATTCGTCGGTATTTTAGCACAACAAATCTTCGCGGAACTTTCTGCAGAAGAGCAACAAGAAGTACAAACGAAAACGCAAGAGTTATTAATGGAACTGTATGAAATTGAATTGGCATATACAGAAGAAATTTACACTTCTATAGGTCTTGTAGAGGATGTAAATCGTTTCGTTCGTTACAATGCGAATAAAGGACTTATGAACTTAGGGCTTGAGCCGAAGTTTGAAGAAGAAGAAATTAATCCAATCGTTTTAAATGGTTTACGTACAGATACGAAAAACCATGACTTCTTCTCTGTAAAAGGAAATGGTTACGTAAAAGCAACGAATGTTGAAAAGTTAGCAGACGATGACTTCGTATTCAATTTTTAATATAGTGTTATAGAAAAAGCTGTCTTTATAGAAAAGACAGCTTTTTTGCTATGAATAGTTTACATAATGTTATTATTTCATGGAAATATTTTGATCTTGTAAAAGCCCAATTTTTGAGGAAGTGGGAATAAAAAACAAGGATTAAAGTTTTATTTTTCATATTTAGTCGTATGAGAGATTGAATAACTTATGTCAAAATGAATAAAAAATGAGAAGAAATGAGGCCTCATTCCACCTATATGTTCTTTTTCGGATTGAATTTTTTAATTACAGAAGTTTTGGCTCGAAAATTGCATGAATATTTAAAAATAAAAGGAGATTGTAATAGTTGGTGTGGTGTATACAGTTATTCGAAAGCGTTTCCTTTTTACTGTCAATTTTTAAATGGAAATTAGATAGAGAAAGTAGGGGGAATGATAGGTGGGAAAAGTAGTTGGTTTAAAACGTTCGTTAGGGCTGTGGTCAATTGTTATGCTAGGGGTCGGGTATATGAAACCGATGGTTGGATTTGATACTTTTGGAATCGTTTCGGAAAAAACAGGTGGGCATGTTCCAGGAGCTTATCTGATTGCATTAGCAGGGATGTTGTTTACCGCTGCAAGCTACGGCAAAATGGTAAAGGTTTTTCCTACCGCAGGATCAGCTTATACGTATACACAGAAAACAATTAGTGCAAGGCTTGGATTTCTTGTTGGATGGTCCGCGTTATTGGATTATTTGTTTCTACCGATGGTGAACGCACTATTAACGAGAATTTATTTGTCAGCATTTTTTCCAAGTGTTCCTAATTGGATATGGGTCATTGGTTTTATTCTACTGATTACACTTATAAATATTATTAGCGTAAATGTTACTGCTAACTTCAATACGTTTTTAGTAATATTTCAAGTGCTAGTAATGGCCATATTTGTCTTTCTAGTTATAAAAGGTTTATTAGCGGGAGAGGGAACAGGAGAAGTTTTTTCCATTCAGCCGTTTTTTCAATCAGATATACAAATATCACCGTTAGTTGCAGGTGCGACAATTCTTTGTTTTTCATTTTTAGGTTTTGATGCAGTAACTACATTTTCGGAAGAGACACCAAACGCGAAGAAGACAATTCCTCGAGCTATTTTTCTTACTGCTTTAATCGGTGGAGTTTTATTCATTACAACTACGTATTTTACACAATCTTTCTTTCCAGATACATCTGTATTTAAAGATAAAGAATCAGCGTCTCCAGAAATTGCGCTATATGTTGGCGGAAAACTATTTCAAGCTTTCTTTTTAGTAGGAACGCTTATGGGGACACTTGCGTCTGGTTTAGCTTCCCATACAAGTGTATCTAGATTATTGTATGTTATGGGGCGAGATAATGTAATTCCGAAGAAAATATTCGGATACATTCATCCTCGCTGGCGAACTCCAGTATATAACATCGTTATTGTAGGGGTTATTTCACTCTCTGCTATATTCATTGATTTAGAAACGGCAGCATCACTTATTAATTTTGGAGCGCTTATTGCATTTACATTTGTTAATTTATCTGTAATTTCCTACTATGTAATTAAGAAAAAAAGATATAAAACGATAAAAGACTGTTTAAATTTCTTAGTTATGCCTATTTTAGGTGCTGGTACTGTAGCAGTACTATGGTTTAACCTCAATATTCATTCACTTATTCTCGGTATTTGCTGGGCTGCTATTGGAATGGGATACCTTTTATATATTACAAATATGTTTCGTTCAGCCCCTCCGCAAATGCATTTTGAAGAAGTACAGGAAATGTAAAAAGAAAAAGACATCGGATAAATTACGATGTCTTTTTCTTTTTATTTGATAATCATGCAGTATTGCATAAGTTATTCAAAGATTCATAAGGAAGAGGGGCAAGTCTAGGGAGTATGGCTGATAAAAGATGATCAATATAGTATTTTCATTTGGCACAATTATTGCTTTGTACAATTAGTAAAAATATAAAAGCGGGGTGTTATGGTCGTAATCCAAGCAGAAAACAAATACAGTTGAACTTGAAAATCATTTCACTGAAGGTGGTTGCGCAATTGTAGGAATATTACGTCTAATATGCTAGTTGCATTTTTAACCTAAAGGAGGGCTCAAATGAAACTGGATATTTTATTAGAAGAAGTGGAGAGACAACCAATCGGTTATTATTGTATTTTGTCGAAAAGTCATCGTTACGATATAGCTGTTACGTATTCACAACAGTTTCTTGGAAAAGCAATGGTTACCTCTATTCAAAATGGGAGAATGATTTTATTAAGTCAAGAAGATACTGTAGAGGAACAATATTGGGCACCAAGGTTAGGAATTGAGATAGAAGACATAGAAGAGTTTCAAAGCTTTTTCTATATGATTCTTCAGTCACAAAGGTTAGAAGAACAATATTAATAGAAAAAAAGAAGGGGATGATTGATTATGTACTATGATATTATTACGAGTCCATGCTATGGAATAATTGAAAAAGTGTCTATTGTTAAGGATTCTCGAGTTTATGAATGGGAGCCATTATTTTCGATTAAAGATATGAATGGTAAACTGGAAGTAATTAAGATGGGATGTAGCGGAGAAGTTCAATCTTTAGAAGTAGAGGCAGGAGATAAAGTAATTCCAGGTATGGTATTAGCTTATATTCAAGAAGACCTTTTCGTTAGTGGTAGTGATTAATGATAGAACAATGAGGAAGATGGAGGTGCTCATCTTCCTTTTTTTTATCCCGCTATTTGTGGACAGTAAGACTCCCACCTCAAAAGTCGGCGAATGCGAGGGGGTTAGGTGGGAGATCGACTGCCCGTAAAAGCCCGATTGGTGAGGGATGATAATCAGTGGGGGCTGGACAAAACCCCCCACTGATTAAAGTTTCGCTGTATTAAATAAAGGAAAAAGATTATTATCAGATTAATTAAAAAACTCTGCATTTAATGATACAATACAAATTAAGTATCCCAAAGGAGGAATAGCAGAATGTTTTCCATTGCTCGTAATAAAATTAGACCCATTGTTTCTCTACCTATCGATCAATCCGAAAAGGAATGGAATATAGATGTTGAAAATATAAAAGAACCTTTTCTATTTTTAAAAAGAGGAGAGAAATTATTTGCATACGTTCATGTCAAGGATCTGCTATCAAACAGTAAGGAATTAAATTCCAAGGCATTGCTTTCAAATGCAGTTTCGCTAGATACAATATGTTATTTTAGTAAAAATATTTCTTTAACAGCTCTTTTTCAAATTATTGGAGCGCCGATTGCCATAGTGAAAAATGAAATGGATGAGTTAATAGGATATATAAGAAGAGAAGATATTTTTGCAGAACTATTTAAACAAGAAAATCAGAGTGTTGATATATTGAAAATTATTTTAACGTCTATTCCAATGGGGATTTTTGTAGTGGACCGTGAAAAGAAAATTGTAAATTGCAATGAATCTGGTTTGAAGATGATTAAATCTACACCTGAAAAAGTGATGAATGTACCAGCAGAACAAATTTTTAATGAAGAATATATTAATAGCGTATTTGCAACGGGAAAGACAATTTTGAATCAATTACAAATCACAAATGAGATGGGTGTATTAGTTGACTACAGTCCTATTCCAAACTTTGATCAAAGCATTGAAGGAATGGTTATTATCGTACAAGATTTGCCGATGGTTGAGGATATGGCGATGGAAATTGAATATATAAAGGATTTAAATAAAGATTTACATGCAATCTTGTCTAGTATTTATGATGAAATATTAGTTGTTAATCATAAAGGGGAATTAATTCGTTACAGTGAAACCGTTATCAATGATTTCTGGGGGAGTAATTTGAAAGATCTTTTAGGAAAAAATCTTTTAGACTTAGAAAAGAAAGGGTTATTTAGTCCATCTGTTACACGATTAGTGCTGGAACAACAAAAAAAGGTATCAGTTGTACAAGAAACAAAAAGCGGAAGAAAAATATTAGCGGTTGGAAATCCTGTATTTAATGAAAACGGAGAGCTTCATCGCATTATTATTGCCTCAAGAGATATTACAGAAGCAACGAGATTGAAGACGGAATTACATGAAATAAAGAAGATATCAGAGCAATATAAGAAGGAATTAGATGACTTTAAAAATAAAGATCGTTTTCTTAAGAAGCTTATTTATTGTAGTCCGAAAATGGAGCAAATTATTAACCAAGCTAAAAAAATAGCAGATTTTTCTTCCAACGTTCTTATTTCTGGAGAATCGGGCGTCGGGAAGGAAGTAATCGCTCAAGCAATTCATCAACTTGGAAATCGATCTTCAAAGCCATTTTTAAAATTAAACTGTGGTGCAATTCCAGAAACTTTGCTAGAAAGTGAACTATTTGGTTATACGAAAGGTGCCTTTACAGGGGCGGATAAAAATGGAAAAGAAGGTTATTTTAAGCGGGCTGATCAAGGTATTTTATTTTTAGATGAAATTGGAGAAATGCCTTTACATTTGCAAGTGAAATTACTTAGAGTCCTACAAGAACAAGAGGTAATTCCTATCGGAAGTACAATACCTACGAAAATAAATGTGCAAATCATTGCTGCTACAAATAAGAGTCTTGAAAAGATGGTAGAGGCAGGAACGTTCCGTGAAGACTTATTTTATCGCTTAAATGTAATTCCATTGGAAGTTCCTCCTCTACGAGAGAGAATGGAAGATGTTCCAGTACTTGCCTTTCATTTTTTACAACAGTTAAATGAAAAATATAATAAAAATTATCATCTAACTCCGGATGCACTTAACTTACTAGAGTTTTATTCATGGCCAGGAAATGTACGTGAATTACAAAATATGATTGAACGTTTAGTAGTATCAGCAGACGATCCAGTAATTGAAGCTGAGTTTGTTAGTAAGTTTTTAACCCCCGGTTATGACTTTAAAAAATCAAAACCAGTTATTACGAGAGTATTACCGTTACAAGAAGCACTACATTCTGTAGAAGAACAATTGATTTTACTTGCAATGAAGCAGTATAAAACAACGACTAAGGCAGCAAAAGCTCTTGGCATCAGCCAATCTTCAGTGAGTCGAAAATATCAAAGAATTGTTAGTGAAAAAGAAATACCAACTGATATAATCTCTTATTTCTAAAAAAGGAGAAAGTCACATAGACTTCTCTTTTTTGTGTGCGCTCAGCATATACATATTCTCTAGGATTCAAGTCCCGAGTGGTGAAGGCGGGAGCGGAAATGATTAACGTTCCGTTTTATGCAAAATGGAATAGTGTATGCGAGAGTGCATAAATTGTTTATTGTTTTTAAGGAAATAGTCAGTTTATGTATGATTCCTTTGCATTTTAAATATTGGCATGAAAATTGCTTATAAATATATAAACGATCGATGAAGGGGGATTCAATATAGTGCTAGATTTAAAAATGTATGTAAACGGTGAATGGAGAGAGTCTAGTAATCAAGAGAAAAGAACGATTATTAACCCTGCGAATGGAAAGGGTATAGCATATGCACCTGAGGGAACAATTGAGGATGCAAAATACGCGATCGAAGTGGCAAGAGCGGCTTTCGATAGTGGAATTTGGTCAGAAACATCCACTGCTGAAAGGGCAGCATATTTATTTAAAATAGCAGATGAAATTGATAAAAATATGGAAGAGTTAGTGTATCTTGAAACAATGGATAATGGAAAAACATACCGTGAGGCAGAAGGAGATATTGGAGATGCAGCGGCTTGTTTTCGCTATTACGCCGGATTGATTACAAAACCAGATGGTCAAACATATCATGTAGCCGATCCAATGCAAGCAATGGTTGTAAGAGAGCCAGTTGGTGTTTGTGGATTAATTGTTCCATGGAATTATCCGTTACTGATGAGTGTATGGAAAATTGCACCTGCTTTAGCAGCTGGAAATACAATTGTGTTTAAACCTTCTGAAGTGACACCAATCACTGTGACAAAGCTATTCGAAATCCTTGAAAAAGTAGGGCTACCAAAAGGTGTTGCCAATATGGTAATGGGTGCCGGTCCAATAGTAGGAAATGAAATTGCAGCGAGTCATAAAGTGGATATGATTTCCTTTACAGGTGGAACAAAAACAGGTAAGCACATTATGAGAACAGCGGCAGATAATATGAAAAAGATTTCGTTAGAACTTGGAGGGAAATCTCCAAATATTATTTTTGCAGATGCAGATTTTGAGACCGCTATTGATTATGCCCTATTCGGTATTTATGCAGGTAGCGGACAAGTATGTTCAGCAGGATCAAGAATCCTTGTAGAAGAAAATATTTATGATAAATTTGTTAATAGTTTTGTAGAGCGAGCACAGCAAATTAACGTTGGGCCTGGTGATAATCCAGAATCAGAAATGGGGCCACTTGTAAGTCAAGAACATATGGAAAAAGTATTACGTTATATTGAAATTGGGAAAGACGAAGGTGCAAACGTTGCTTGCGGAGGTAGACGAATAATGGAGGATGGAAAAGGTGATGGTTTCTTTATTGAACCAACAGTCTTTGTCAATGTAAAACCTGATATGCGCATTGTCCAGGAAGAAATCTTCGGTCCTGTTGTAGTAATTCAAAAGTTTAAAGACGAACAGGAAGCAATTGAGTTGGCAAACGGTACGGACTATGGCTTGGCTGGAGGGGTATTTACAGTTGATGGTGCAAAAGCAATGCGTGTGATTCGTAAACTTCGCGCAGGAATTACGTGGATTAATAGTTATCATCCAACATATAATGAGGCACCTTGGGGCGGATATAAGCAAAGCGGTATTGGACGTAGCCTAGGAACGTTTGGTTTAGAAGAATTTCAAGAAATTAAGCAGATTAATATAAATCTAGAAGTAGAACCAATAGGTTGGTTTGCAAATAAAAAAAACGTAGGGGTGAATTAGATGGAAACGAACGTGAAAAATAAATTGAATGAGAAAGATAAAAAAGATTCAAATATAAATGAGTATATTACGAAAGTACTACAGTTAATTGAAAAAGAAAAGGTTACTGAAGAAGAGGCAAACTGGATTCAAAAAGAAACAGTAGATGGATTTAGAGAGCATGTAAACCCTGGTTTTCTTGCTTATAGAAAAACAGTAACAAAAGATGGACAATTTGCAGCAGTAGAATGGTCAGATGAAGGATCTTGTTTCATGGATATTAATGGTAAAAGATATATTGACTGTTTAGGTGGATTTGGAATTTACAATGTTGGTCACCGTAATCCGAAAGTAGTAAAAGCTGTGACAGATCAATTAAAGCGTCAAGCATTGCACAGTCAGGATTTACTTGATCCACTTCGAGCGATTCTTGCAAAGATTTTAGCGGATATTACACCTGGTGATTTGAAATACTCCTTCTTTACAAATAGTGGAACAGAAAGCGTAGAGGCAGCATTAAAACTAGCAAAAATGTATAGTGAACGAACAACATTCATTGCTACAACTCGTGCTTTCCATGGTAAGAGCCTTGGTTCTTTATCTGGGACGGCAAAAGGAATGTTCCGTAAGCCATTCTTACCATTAATTCCGGGTTTCCGTCATGTTCCATTTGGCGATATTGATATGATGAGAAAAACATTTGAGACATGTGCATTAGTGGGAGAAGATGTTGCAGCAGTTATTTTAGAACCAATTCAAGGAGAGGGCGGTATTATTTTACCTCCAGAAAATTATTTGAAACAAGTGCGAGAGCTTTGTGATGAGTTTGGATCACTCCTTATTTTTGATGAAGTACAAACTGGAATGGGACGTACAGGAAAAATGTTTGCTGCAGAATTATATGATGTTGTGCCGGATATTATTTGTCTTGCGAAAGCGTTTGGTGGAGGGGTAATGCCAGCGGGAG
The DNA here is from genome assembly GCF_002975175.1 of Bacillus sp. MYb209. GTDB lineage: Bacteria > Bacillota > Bacilli > Bacillales > Bacillaceae_G > Bacillus_A. Next base: position 415,722 of record NZ_PCNZ01000001.1, on the reverse strand, counting down.
CTATTGTTGCGAAAGAAACAGTATTCAAAAGTTGGTTTGAAAATCCATTTATGCATACAACAACATTTGGAGGAAATCCTCTTGCATGTGCTGCTGCAATTGCAACAATCCATGTATTATTGGAAGAGAAATTACCGGAACGAGCTATGGAAGTTGGGGAGTATTTCTTAAAGGGATTGAAACAAGTAGCAGAAGGACAAGAAGATAAAATCTTTGAAATTCGTGGTCAAGGTTTAATGATTGGGATTGAATTCCATAAAGACGAGATTGGTTATGAAGTGTCAAAGGCGATGTTTGATCAAGGAATTCTTGTTGCGGGAACATTAATTAACTCAAAAACAATTCGTATTGAACCATCCCTTACAATTAGTTATGAAGAAGTAGATACAGTTATTAATACGTTTAAATCTGTGCTAACTCAAGTAAAAGTAAAATAAATTTCGCAAAAGGTTATATGTGAATTCAAACGATTGAAACTATAATTAGAATAGATTTACCTGTATTTTATTACAGGAAGGCAGTGTAACGAAAAGTTACACTGCCTTTTTATTACATTTTACGTGGTAAGTATTTACATATAATTTGTCTTAGTGTACTATTTAACTAACACACTAAGACAGGAGGGGAGAAATGAAAATCGAGTTTTCTCCAAACACACCAATTTACATTCAAGTAATGGAATGCATAAAAAAGGAAATTGTAACAGGACATTTATTGTCAGGTGATAAAATTCCCTCCGTACGTGAATTAGCGAGTGAATTGCAAGTAAATCCAAATACGATTCAACGTACATTTCAAGAGCTAGAACGGGATGGAGTTGTTGTAACACGTAGAGGAATGGGGCGATATGTAACGAATGAAGGGGAGAAAATTATGGAGCTGCGAAAAGATATGGCGAAAGAATTACTTCATTCTTTTATAGATGGAATGGACAATTTAGGTTTTTCAGAAGAAGAAATTCTTTCAATTCTTCGTTTTTCATTACATGAGAAAAGGGAGGAGAACGAATGACTGAGCTATTAAAAATAGAAAATCTATGGAAGCGATACGGATTGAAAGCAGTAATCCGGGAATTAAACATAGAGATTACAGAAGGAAAAATCGTTGGGCTTGTTGGAGATAACGGGAGCGGGAAAACGACGTTATTGAAAATGATTGCAGGCTTGCAGCATCCTTCTGAAGGCAGCATTACAATTAGCGGTAAAAAAGTTGGGTTAGAGACGAAAGAAATCGTTTCTTTTATGTCTGATAAGCCGGTATTTGATGATTGGATGACTGTAAAAGATGCTTTATTTTTCTATCGGGATTTTTATAAAGAATTTGATATTCAAAAAGCGGTAGATACGATAGTTGAATTTAAAATACCGCTAGAAGAAAGAATTATAGCATTATCAAAAGGAATGATTGAGAAGCTGCAAATTATATTAACATTTTCACGAAAAGCTAAGTTGTATGTTTTAGACGAACCACTCGGTGGTATAGATCTTGTTTCTAGAGAACATGTATTGGAACTTATCCTTAAATTTTACAGAGAAGATTGCACAATGCTTATCTCAACTCATTTAATAGAAGAAATCGAGAATATATTTGATGAAGTGATTTTTTTGAAAGATGGAGAAATGATTTTGTATGAAAATGTAGAAGAACTACGATTTCAAAGAGGTAAAGCGGTACATGAGCTGTTTAAGGAGGCCTATGAGAAATGAGTCAGCTTTTTCGATATTTGTTTAATTGTAATAAGAAGAAGATAGCAATTATTTACTTTGGCTTTATAACTATTTCACTAATTCTTTTATTTAATATGAAGGGAGTTTCAGGAGTTAGAATTTCAGGGAGGCAAGATATAATAATTATTATATTTTTGATTGTACTATGTATATCTGGATTTGCAATTCTTCTAACAGGTATATCGTCTTTTCGGAAAATGCTAAAAAATTCTATGCTTCGTTATACTTCTATTTCAGCACAAAAGTATATATGTGCAAATATTTTATTTTGTGTACTACTCTTTATGATTTTGCTAGGAATAGGAATCATTTTTCTATATTATTTTTCTTTAAATATTTACAAAGAAAAAACAGACTTAGGTGTCCAGCAAGCAATCCACAGTTTATATGATTATGGAATATTACAGCATATGATATCTATTTGCTTATGGGGACTAGATTTTGTTAATATGCTAGTTTCTGTTTATTTAATTATAGTAATTGTGAAATTACTCAATATAAAATCATCAATGAGTAAGGTCATTTGTGTAGTCTTATTCATCGCTTTTAGCGCATTTTATTTGGGAGTAATGTATATCTTTCAGCAAATAGAAAAGTATGTGTTTGCTATAAATAATATTGGATTTATAGATCAAAACGGCTTTTTAAATATATCATTCTATTCTGGTACAGAGATTACAGTTTTAAATCTATGTTTTAATTGTTTATTAACAATTATATTATTAATAGTTACAGGTCGCATCATCGACAAAAAGCTAGAAGTTTAAAGGAGGAATCACAATTGGGAAATGTAGTAGTGAAATTAGAAAATGTTCGAAAAAGGATTGGTGGAACAGAAATTATTCGCGGTTTATCATTTGAAGTTCGTGAAGGGGAAGTTTACGGGTTCCTTGGACCGAACGGTAGCGGTAAGACGACGACAATCCGTATGATGACAGGTCTTATTTCGATGACAGAAGGCGATATTACAATTTGTGGTCATAGTATTCGTACAGAGCGTGAAAAGGCGTTAGAACAAATTGGAGCGATTGTAGAGAATCCTGAACTATATGATTATATGACCGGTATGCAAAACTTGAAGCATTTTGCAAACATGGCAATTACACCTATTAGTAAAGAGCGCATCGCTGAAATTGTAAAGCTTGTTGAATTAGAGCATGCGATTCATAAAAAGGTGAAAACATACTCACTTGGTATGAAACAACGTCTAGGAATTGCACAGGCGTTACTTCATCAGCCGAAAATCTTAATTTTAGATGAACCGACAAATGGATTAGATCCTGCTGGTATTCGTCAAATTCGTGATTATTTGCAGCGATTAGCGAAAGAAGAAAATATTGCTGTAATCGTATCAAGTCACTTACTAAGTGAAATTGAATTAATGTGTGATCGTGTTGTTATTATAAAGCAAGGTGAGTTCGTACAAGAGTATAACTTACATGAACAAACGAAGCATGATGAAACAGTTGTAGTCGCATTTGAAGTAGATCAAGTTCAGAAAGCGAACGAAATTATTAAAGGTAAAGTACAAGGAAATGTAGCTGTGACATCTGTAATGAAAGAAGAGATTCCGCAAATTGTAAAACAGTTAGTGAATGCTGATGTACTTGTATATGGTGTTACTGTACAAAATAAAACGTTAGAGGATGAATTCTTAGCGATTACTGGGGGAGTGAAAGCGTAATGTTTAAATTAATTCAAAATGAATTTTTAAAGTTACATGCGAAAAAAGGTATGTATATTTTAATCGGTGTGATCGCCTTATTGGAGATTTTAGGGGCCGTAGTAACGGCCAAATGGGGTGAAGCTGGTAGTTTGAGTGGATCTTACTTAGATTTTGTAAGTTCAGATATCGGCTTAATTATGATATTCGCAACGATTTTTGGAATCACAACAGCCTCTCGCACAATTACAGATGAATTTCAAAAAGGAACGATTAAACAATTATTAATTCGCCCAAGAAAACGAATTACCGTTTTATTTTCTAAATATATTACGGTGTTATTAACGATGTTATTTATTGTACTTGCTAGTACGTTAATTGCCATGATCATTGGCGGGATTGTAATGGACGGTAGTAAAACAGAATTAACGTTAGGAATTGTTTTAAAAACGATTTTATATCAGCTTTTATCACCATTTTTCTTTGCAACGCTTGCATTTTTCTTAGCAAACGTATTTAGAAACTCTGTATTACCATTAATTATTACGATGTTCCTATTTTTCTTACAAGGAGCAATTAATATGGTGCTAATGATGTTTGCAAAAGGTGTAGCGAAATTTGTAGTATTTTTCCATTTGAATTTAAGTGTTTACGACAGCAATAAATTGGTTAGCGGTGGAATGGAACCAACATTTACAGAATTTACGTTTACAACTTCATTATTACTTGTAGTTGCATACTTTGCTGTATTACTTGTAGCATCAAGTGTATTATTCCAAAAACGTGACGTATTATAATATAAAAATCCCCGTTAACACGGGGATTTTTATTAACCAGTTCTTTCTTCAATCGTTTCACGTTCCTAACATGCTGTCAGCATAAAACATTGGGTCTTTTTCAGCTTCTTTTTGGTTTATAAAATGCAGCGACCACATATTTATTTAAGGATATAACTGTCACTAAGTTGAAGACTGCTATAACACCGATAAATAGATCAGCTAAATCCTATACTACTTGAATTGTAGTGACTGAACTTAAAAATACCATGTCAATTATAGTGATACATTATATCAATAAAATTATTTTAATAGATATGTTGTTTGAAATTATCTGAGAAAAATAGGAAGATTTTCAACTATATTCATATTATAATTTAGTTATTCGGCCATTTGTGGGAGAAGGGCTACCCATAAAACACTGAATAAAGTTTCACTTTATATCATCTCTGGAGGTGTTCAATATGCAATATGCATTTTCACGTATAAGGCTACGTAGTTTTTTTGGATGGATGATTATAGGGATGTTCCTGACGATGATTCCATTAAGTTTATCAGGTGCTTCTGACAATACGATAGAGTTCCTGTCACAAATATCAATATTTTTCGCATTTCCACTATTGTGGCTACATTTAAAAACAAGTAAAAATAATGTTGTTTTTAAAAGTTTTTTTGATAAGCCCGGACGTTTACATTGGGGGTTAATTGTATTAGCAACGATAATGGGAATGATTTTTGCAGTCGGTATATCCCAAATTCAATTTTATATTTTAGCACATACTTTACCTAATTTCTTAGTTACCATGTTAGAAGATGGAAATGTAATTAATACGAGTAACATATACATGACGATATTTACTTTCATTTCAGCATGTGTACTAGCCCCAATAATGGAAGAGGTTATTTTTAGAGGTTTTTTCTTACAACGAATGGCTTACAAATGGGGGATTAAACGAGCGGTTATTATATCCTCTCTTATTTTTGGACTAGGGCATTTTGATGTTATCGGTGCTTTCATGTTCGGTGTTATTATGTGCCTTCTATACATAAAGACAAAAAATATATGGACGAATATTGCTGTGCATGCTCTAAATAATTTGATTGCAACGAGTATGCATTTTGTAGGTGGAGATGGAAGTGACGCAATCTCGAGTACTGAATTACAAGCACAAAGTAATTTATGGATCGGCATTGGTCTTGTGATTATCGGTTTATTATGGTTAATTCCTTTTACCTGGAAACAATGGCGTACTGTAAAAGAAGTAGGTGTACCACCGATTCGCTTAATAAATGAAGAAAAAGTGATGAATTCATCACGTGAAAATGAAATGTATAGCCAAGTTATACTAACGAATAGATTGATGGCGGTGGAACTGCCAGATGAGGCTGTCAACCAGCTCAAGTTAGAAGAAAATGAGTATGTAACAATAGCTGTAGAAGAAGATAAGATTATTATAAAAAAGGCGGATTATAGGCCGTGAAAAAGTAGCTCTCCAGTATGAAAAGGAGAGCTGCTTTTTAATTTGTAATAATTTCTACACGGAAGTTATTTCCATTTTTCACGTATTTAATATCTGTAACGATCCGAACGGTTTTTAGAAGTTCAACTTTTTCACCAATTCGAGGGATGGTCGGAACATTGTCCCAAATACCAAGCAAGTCATCTAATTGTGCCGTTTTTTCATAAAACCAGATTTTCAATGTAAAGCCCCTTTCTCGAACTTTGTGTATTTTAATACATGATATATCATTTTTATTCTCAATGTAAGAGGTTTTAACTCTTTTTTGTGAATAAAGATGAATTAATCTTCTGGGAAGATATGTTCAATATCCGGAGTAAGAGCTACTTCTGATAATACGATATGAGAAACTGTCGTTGCATATGAAGAAACATTATTGATAAATTCTTCAAGTTCAACGAGTGAAGGAACAGAGATTTTTACAATGTAGCATAAGCTTCCTGTTACTCGGTAACAAAAACTTGCAGATGGATAAGACTGAATAAACTGTTGCATACGTGTTGTATCACCATTTTTTAAAGTGATTTCTAAAATACAATCTAAAACAAGTCCAGCTTTTTTATAATTGATATCGATTGTGTATTTTTGAATAATTCCTTCACTTTCAAGTTTACGAACACGTTCTGTAGTAGACGGAGCGGATAAGTTTACTCGTTTTGCCAATTCTCGCATCGAAAGGCGACTATCATTATATAATTCATTTAAAATTTTTCGATCAACACGGTCTAATTGCATTTGTAAATATACCTCCAGTAAAATGATGATTTTTGTAAAGGAAAAATATAAATTAAGATTCATATGAAATGTAAAGTGAACTTTATTTATTTTACAATAAAAAAGAAGGGAATAGGAGGGAAAATGATGGAGAGAATTACATTATCAAATATAGGAGATACAAAGTTTCAAAAATTATTAGGGCATAATCTGGATATATTAAATTCGTGGAGTACGTTAGAGAATACACTGTATAGTACAGGGACGCTTTCCGCAGAGTTAAAGGAGCAAGTAAGAAGAACATTAGCGTTTGGGAATGAATGTCCGTACTGTATGGCAAAGGGAAGACCAGATGACGTGCAAAAAATAGAGGAGATAAGCGTAGCAGTTACTTTTGCACATGCATTTGTTCATGACCAAAAGGCGATAGATGATAATATGTTTCATGTATTAAAACAATATTGGACTGAAAAAGAAATTGTAGAGCTTTGTGCCTATATTTGTTTTATTACTGCGTCACAGCAACTTGGTTTTCTGTTTCAATTACAGCCCAATTAACTAGGAGGATATTCACAATATGACGCTTGTAAACTTGCATGATGAATTTGCTGCTATCGTGACGACGAAAGAAATATTAAAAACTATTTTGATAAAATAATTGCAGAATTATGTAGAAAAAAATAAGAATATTTCGTATAATCTAAGTATAATCATTTTGAAAATAGGGGTGTCATCATATGGAGCAAATTCCAGTAAAGAAAATAGAAGAAGTACTCGTTTTAGCAGGGGATGATGAACAAAAGCAAAAGGAATTTTATGAATTGCTCTTATCAACTGAGTTTTATGTTGCTGGTTCGGTAGAGGCAGAGGATGCGGCGACAGAAGGGACACTTCGTTTACGCCATTTCCAAGGAGATGGTAGATGGATCGTTCCGTTCTTTACACAATTGGAATTTGTAAAAGATGTGTTGCCGGAAGGGACGCCCCTTATTACGATACGTGGAAAAGAACTGTTTGGAAGTATCGATAAAGATGCAACAGCTGTATTAAATGTTGGAACAGATATGAGTAAAACATTTATTCCAGAAGAAATTACAGATATAGCATCAGGACGGATCTTTAATTATTATAAGTAAAAGGAAAAGCTTAGTAGCTTTTCCTTTTTAATTTGAACAGGGAGTGGCTATACCAGAAGAAATAGAAACAGTTTTGTTATTTGTATTTATTGTTGCTGTAGCTCCGAGGGGAATACCGATATTTGGACTTATATGTCCAATTGGTAAACCGAATAACACAGGTATATTATATGGCGTGAAATATTCATATAATATTGTTTGTAATGATTGGGATGGTTTAGAAGGAGTGCAGTCATGACAACTTGAAAAAATAACGCCATTACATGCATTAAACTTTCCAGATAAAAGTAGTTGATTTAACATCCGGTCAATGCGATACGGTTCTTCTCCGACATCTTCAAGCAATAAAAGTTTATTGGTTGTATTTATTTCATAGGGCGAGCCGATTATACTCGTTAACACAGCTAAATTCCCTCCAACTAATGTGCCTGTAACTGTACATGGGGAGCTAGGTATAATACATTCTGATGCAGATAAGATAGATGAATACGGATGGAATAGTTGATTGAAAGAAGATAAAGAGAGAGAATCTATACCTTTTCCTAATTCTTCAATCATTGGACCATGAAACGTAACAAGCTCTGCATAACGTGAAAAGGCAGTATGTAAAGCCGTAATATCGCTATATCCCCAAAAAATCTTTGGATTCTGTTGAATGATTTCATATTGAATATAAGGGAGGAGACGAGCGCTTCCGTAACCACCTCGTGCACAGAAAATTGCCTTTACTTCATTATTTGTAAATGCTTCATGTATATCATCAAGACGAACTTGATCACTTCCAGCTAAATAGCCATACTTTTCATAAATACTCTTCCCAATTATTACGGATAATCCCATCTCTTGTAATACATTCACACCTTTTAATACATTTTCAATTGTAGGTGGACCAGACGGTGCAATAATCATTACTGTATCACCTTGTTTTAACGCATTTGGATAAATCATTGTTCTCAGCCTCCTTCTCTTTCAATATATTCGTTTCATATGAAGTTCAACCCTTGTAAAAGAAGGGGAAAGCTTGTCAAATAAAGAAGATATAAGGGGGATAGGAGGGGAAATGATGTTTACAAGTCGAGTAATAGACATATTGCAAATTAAGTATCCCATCATTCAGGCAGGTATGGCAGGTGCCATTACGACGCCAGAACTCGTTGCAGCTGTAAGTAATAGCGGTGGATTAGGTACGCTTGGAGCTGGATATATGAGCCCAGAACAAATTCGTGAAGCTATTTATAGGATAAGGAAGTTAACTGATAAACCATTTGGTGTTAATTTACTTTTAACAAAAGAGTTGAAGATAGAAGAAGAAAAGATAAAAGAGGCGAAAGCATTACTTGCGGCAGTGAATAAGGAATTGGGTATAGAAGAAGAGCAGGCGCTAAAGCTGCCGAAAAGCTATAAAGCGCAATTACAAGTACTATTAGAAGAAAAAGTACCAGTCGTTAGTTTTGCATTTCAAATGTTAGAAAAAGAAGAAGTAGATGCTTTAAAAAGGGAAGGAATAAAGGTCATCGGAACAGCTACTCATGTTGCAGAGGCGAAAGCACTCGCAGAATTAGAAGTGGATATTATTGTTGGACAAGGCAGTGAAGCTGGTGGGCATAGAGGAACGTTTATTGGGAAAGAACAAGATGCGATGATTGGTACATTTGCATTAATCCCGCAATTAGTAGCGGAAGTACCTCATATCCCGATTGTCGCAGCAGGTGGCGTGATGAATGGGCAAGGGCTTGTTGCGGCATTTGCGTTAGGGGCAGAAGCTGTTCAAATGGGATCAGCCTTTTTAACGAGCGAAGAAAGTATTACGCATGACCTGTATAAAGAAGCGATTTTACATAGTACAGATACGAGTACAACGGTAACTCGTGCGTTTTCCGGGAAATATGCACGGGGTATTCGTAATGAATTTATAGAGAAACATGAAGGAAGAGAAGAGAATTTACCGATGTATCCAGTGCAAAACGTATTAACTTCAAAAATACGTAAAGAAGCAGCGAAGCAAAATAAGGAAGAGTATATGTCGCTTTGGGCGGGACAAGCATCATCATTAGCACGAACGGAATCAGCTCAGCACGTAGTGAAACGTATCATGAAAGAAGCAGAGAACGTAATTGAACAATTTACAAGATGTATATAGAAAAAGACCACTTGAATAATTCAAGCGGTCTTTTCGTTAGTTTGCTTTATAAAATTGTTGGATGGCTTCGTCGATGTAAACCCAGCCTTTCCAACCTAAGTGCATATGATCTTTTAAGAAGTACTTATCATATTCATGATTTGAGAAATCAGCAATTGGATAACCAGCTTTCTCAATTTGCTCATGAACTTTATTGTAGTATAATTCGCGTTTTTCTTTCGGGAAGCCAGCGTAATCATACCAAGGACCTTTTACAGGAACAGAAATGAAGAGCGGTTTTGCGCCTGATTGTTTTAATAAATCAAGTACAATTTGCAAATCTTCATATTCTGGTGATTGGTCATAAGCATCATTTTTTAAGTAACCTTCACGTTGCTTTAATTTCTTCTTAATTTTGCTATTGAAGTAATCATCTTCGATACCATATTCGTTAGAGCTTGATTCTATTGCACCTGTTTGATCAGCATGCTTACGAGCTTCTTCCCAGTCCATTTGTTTCAATGATGGATCAAGCTTTTCTTTATGCGGCTTAATATCAAACATAACTGTAAATAAATCTTTACGATCTAGAATGTTACGATAAATATAAGCGAAAGGTTTAGCAGCAAGTGCTTTTACTTTATACTTTGTATCATCGTAGGCGATACCTTCAAGCGAAATTTTTAATAAAGTTTCTTTTTTAACAATCTCAAAGTTTAATAAGCGTTTTGCAATTTGTTTTTTCATTTCAGGTTTTAAATCATCGTTGAAAATGAAGTGGTAACCTTGTTGTTTTGAAAAGTTAGGTGCAAAGTGTGTCTCATCAATACCTTGTGGTACAAACCATTGCGGAGAAAGAACGAATATCATTTTCTTATCTTTCAATTGATCCATTGTAGATGCGAAGTTTAATACATGTACAAGGTCTTGTGTTCCGCCGCGTCCAAGTAGGAATGGTGTGAATCCTTCAGGCTTTACTTTGAAATAATTCGATGGATGGAAAGCATCCATACGTGCGAATTCCGATGAACCGTACATCGGAAGATATTTCGGGTCTGCTAACATCTTTTGCTGTAAAATCATACTTTGAATCTTTTCTTCTTTTAAAGAAGTCGCAGCTTGTTCTACTTTCTCATCACTTAAAAGTGGGAGTAGGAAGCGCGTAGGAATAAGTAAGAATACAGCAAAAAGGGCCAATGCTAAAAGCATCGGACCAAATTTTACTTTGTTCATCGGATTTCTTCCAACTTTTTAATAACCATATTTGGTGTAGCCCACTCATCGCGGTCAAAATCAGAAATAGAAACTTCAATCTCTAAACGCTCTTGGAATTCTACTAATAAAGATACTACAGCGAAAGAATCAAGAATACCTTCTTCAAATAATTGAACATCTAAATTTTCTTTCACAATATCGTTTTCACATACTTCTTCTAAAATATCTAATACTTGCTCTTTGAATTCTGCCATTTTTAAAATCTCCTTTATATCCGAATATATTATATGTGCAACTTCTTAATAGAATAAGAAGGGTGCATTAAAAGTATCTGTTAAGGTGTCCAGAGAAAATTAGGAAACCGAAACATACAACGTGGAACGTAATTACAATAGCAAGGACGTGTGTAAATGTATTGTTTGGCCAAAACTTATGCTTCTTGTTTTTTCGTTCGAAAATATCGAACAAGATAAACAAGGCAGCGTGATAAAGACCATAAATAATGTATTGATACACATGCTCACCAGTAATATGCCATATTCCCATGATGAAAAAGTTTAAAAATGCACCGATATACGAAATTGTGTAACGGTTTTTAATTAACTTTTTCTTCGTTGCGAAAAAGACGAAACGCATGTAAATAAAGTCACGGAACCAGAATGATAAACTCATGTGCCAGCGATTCCAGAAGTCTTTAATGTTACGACTAATGAATGGTTTATTAAAGTTTTCTGGAGTTTTAATTCCCATCATATAACTTACACCAATTACAAATGAGCTATAACCAGCAAAGTCAAAGAATAAATATAAGCTATAGCTATACATGTAAATCATATTTGATAGGATTGTATCTTGCTGAGTGAATGCCGGATCCATAAAATATTGCTTTATTAAGTAAGCAATAATAAATTTATACAAGAAACCTTGGAAAATACGGTTTATCCCTGTATATAGTAAATTTTGATATTCTTCTGCACTAGGTGACTTTTGAATATCTTTTTGGAATCTGCGGTAACGATCGATAGGTCCCGTTGATATAGCTGGGAAGAATAAAACGAATTCCCAGAAATTAAAGAAGGAAAGTTCTTTAATTAAGTTATCACGAACTTCAAATACCATTTGTACTGCTCTAAATGTTACATAGGACATTCCTAAAAATACAACAAACTTTAGCTCAGGTACAAACGGTGCAATTTTTGCTAAAATAAGTGGCAAAATAGACAAAATAACAGCCATGCAAAACATGAACGTATTATTATTTTGTTTTCTTAATAATAAATAGCCTTTAATAAGGACATATTGCCAAATAATAAATACAGCTAACATCATTGCTTGCTTCGGTTTATCAGAGAAGATAATAGCAAGCATTACTAATGTTAAAACGGCATTATATTTACGCAACATTTTACCTTTTAATCCAGCTATGATAGTAGGTATTAATAAAATGCCCACTATAGCGAAAAAATAAAATGATCCATATGCGGTCATGCTGTAACCTCACTCAATAATTTTTTGCGATCTACCTTTCCATTTGGTGTCATTGGAATAGAAGATTGATACATGAATTTACGTGGAATCATGTAGTTTGGTAATCGCTCATTGAGTTCTTTTTTTATTGCAGATGTTAATTTGAATTCTTTTTCAAACGAATGCTCTCCAGGAACAACAACCGCTAATAAATAATCGTATTTCTCACCTTTTTTAATTGGAACAATAACTGCTCCTTCTACGTAAGAACATGCACGAAGATGATGCTCAATTTCTTCTAATTCCATTCGATAACCATGAAGCTTAATTTGGAAATCAAGACGACCATTATAGAATAGAAGACCATTTTCTACATAGCCAGCATCGCCTGTTTTATAGGCGCGCTCACCGTCAATCATAGTAAATGCTTTTTCTGTTAATTCAGGGCTTCCTAAATATCCAACGCTTACGCTTGGACCGACAATTACGATTTCACCTTTTTCACCATCGGGTGCAATTGTACCATCTTCTTTCATAATAAGAAGGCGACAGTCTGATTTACAGTAGCCAACTGGAAGTGATTTGTATTGATTAAGCACTTCTTCTGTAACGTGAATACCTGTTACAGCAACAGTAGCTTCTGTTGGACCGTACGTATTCATAATTGTTGCTTTTGGGAACCGCTCAATTAATTTTCTAGCTACTTCATTTGGTAACACTTCACCGCAGAATAAGAATGTTTTCATGTTTGGTAGCATACTTTCAGAGAAAGAGGCTTCCATTAAACACATTTCTGCGAAAGATGGTGTCGAAGTCCATACTTGAATATCCGATTGCTCTAAAGAAGCAAACAAGTCTTTTGGACGTGCAATCATATCTTTATCGATTGCCCAAAGTGTACCGCCTGTTACTAACGATGGGTAAATATCCATCACAGATAAATCGAATGAGAAAGGTGCTTGATTTAAGAATACTTGTCCTGTTTGCAAGTTGAAATCTTCAACAGCCCATTTTGTAAAGCTAACAAGGCAATTATAAGTAATCTGAACCCCTTTCGGATTACCTGTGCTCCCTGACGTGTAAATAATGTAAAAGTTTTCATCATCTTTTACCGCATGTTCAGGATTTGGAGTTTTCCCTTTATGAGTAAAGAAAATATCTTTTAAGTTGTTTTCACATACGATGCGAACTGGTAAATCAGTTACAGTTACTTCTGTCCCTGATAAAAGTAATTTCGCACCAGAACTTTCAGCAATACGTTGTACACGATCAGCTGGAATAGATAAATCTACAGGAATGTAAGCATGCCCAGCTTTCACACATCCTAAAAAGTTAATAATCATTTCAGGCTGCATATGGCCATAAACCATAATTGGTGAACGATCATCTGGATACTCAGAAGAAATCCAATGTGCTAACGCATCAGAATCTTCCTTTAATTGTTTGTACGTAATTTTCGCATCTCGCCAAACAAAAGCGGTTTGATCAGGCGTTTCTTCAGCCCACTTTTCAATTTGTTCTAATAACTTCATAACGTTCCCACCCTAAAATTCGTTGTAAATAAATGTACTTGTGTTTGTATCATGGAATCCATACAACCAAAGCAATGCAAATAAAATTGCAAGGTAATAAACCGTCTTTGCAACCCATTGTGTGAGTGGTTGAGACCATATCTCTTTTAATCTTTCCATGTCTTTCCCTCTCTTAATGAAATAATAGCTCTTTGTAGGTATCATGTCCTACATTATTGTGAAAAAAACAAAATTCCACATTTTAGGTAAAAATAAGACAGAAGGCTCTTTTCTGATATTAGCACTAAATACTAAAAAAGAAAATCCCTAACTTAGCAATTATATTACATTCAGCATGAATTTGTAATGGGTTTGACATGTAAATAGAAAGTGGATTGTGTGAATACATAAAAGTGGATTGTGAGAAGACGTAAAAATATAATATTTGTTTTGTTATTCCTGAATTGGAGTGGGCTAATAATCACTGGGTACTTAGTACATTGTCAAGGTATAGAGCCTTTTAAAAGGAGGTAATTATTATGAAAAGAGAGTGGAGGAGTTTTATTTCAGAAGAAAATATCATTAAATGGAGACGGTATCTCCATAAATATCCAGAATTATCATTTCATGAAAAAGAAACTTCGCAATTTATATACGATACATTATGTTCATTTTCTTATTTTGAAGTAACAAGACCGACTAAGCATAGTGTACTAGCAATTAAAAGGAGCGTGAAAAAAGGAAAAGTAGTTGCTGTTCGAGCGGATATAGACGCATTACCAATTCAAGAAGAGACACTAAAGCCATATGGATCGGTTAATAAAGGTGTAATGCACGCATGCGGGCACGATGCACATGTAGCTATTTTATTAAGTACAGCAGAGACGATAGCAAATATGAAGGAAGATTTTGCAGGCGAAATCCGTCTGTTCTTTCAACACGCAGAGGAAGTGTATCCCGGTGGCGGACAAGAAATGGTGGAGGCCGGTGTTATGGACGGCGTCGATTATGTAATAGGTTTGCATGTTATGTCTGGATTAGAAAGTGGGAAGGTAGGGATTGTATATGGCCCTATGATGGCAGCACCAGACGTATTTACAATTGAAATTTTAGGAAAGGGCGGTCATGCAGCACGACCAGAAGAAACGATAGATCCTATCGCTATCGGAGCACAAATTATTACAAATTTACAACATATCGTATCAAGAAATACAAGTGCTTTTATGCATAGAGTAGTGTCAGTTACACAATTTCATGGGGGGATGGCCGATAATATCATTCCAAACAAAGCAGCTTTAATGGGAACTGTTCGATCTTTTAATCAAACATTAAGAGAGGAAGCAAAAGAGAAAATTGAGCAAATTGTGAAAGGAATTACAGAAGCGCATGGAGGGGATTATACATATACGTATCGTTACGGATATGATCCAGTTGTTAATAATGAGTACATTACGAAAATAGTAGAAAAAAGTGCGATAAAATTGTTCGGAAATCAGCGTATTGTGCATCTTGAACCTTCTATGGGAGGAGAAGATTTTTCAGCGTATTTAAGAAAAGCACCTGGTTGTTTCATTAAATTAGGAACAGGGAATCAAAAGGAAAATACTTGTTATCCGCATCATCATCCCAAATTTGATGTAGATGAATCAGCCCTAATTTATGGAGTAGAATTGTTTTTAGAGACGACTATAAGATTACTAGAAATCCATAAGGAATAAAAAAAGGCAACTGCGCTCTATCGCAGTTGCTTCTATTTCTTCCGTCAGAGAGGGCTGAGAAAGAACTATGCTCATTTATAGTATATGAATAGCTAACGGACAAGCTTGTACATTTTAACTATTTTTTAAAAAATAGTTATTGACTTTGATAATCAATTTCAATTAATCTAAGTGTATAGTTGAAATTGATTATTATTATCAATGAAATAAATGAGGAATATTAATGAGAAAAACATTTCACCTTCTACGAAGGGGATTAAAAGATAAAAGTAAAGATATAGATAAGCATATTGAATGGCAACAAAATGTAATTCGTTCCGAATATGTAGGTGAGAAGAACACAACTAAAACAGAAAAAGCGATACATAGTAAAGGGAGAGATTCAGTTGAGTAAGTTAGTAATGATTTATGCAAGTATGAGTGGAAATACAGAGGAAATGGCCGATCATATTGCAGGTGCAATTCGTGAAACAGGAAATGAAATTGAAGTCATTGATATTATGGATTCACCAGAAGCTTCTATATTAGAACAGTATGATGGTATTATTTTAGGCGCTTACACATGGGGAGATGGTGACCTTCCTGATGATTTCTTAGATTTTTATGATGCAATGGATTCTATTGATTTAACGGATAAAAAAGCAGCAGCATTCGGCTCTTGTGATTCTGCTTATCCGAAATACGGGGTAGCGGTTGATATTTTAATAGAAAAGCTACAAGAGCGTGGGGCAGGAGTTGTGTTAGAAGGATTGAAAGTAGAATTAACGCCAGAAGATGAAGATGTAGAAAAATGTTTACAGTTTGGAGCTGAATTCGTAAAACACCTTTCTTAATGGCAGAAGGGAGATGAAGAGCAATTGCATGAAAAAATCGCAATCAAAACGATGACAGATTACCATTTGTATGATTTTATGCGTTGTCCACACAAATTTTATTTCCGTCATATAAAAAGAAGAGAACCATCTTCATTTGAATGGCAACAAATAGCACAAATGATTGTAAATCAAATTATTAATGAATATTACACGGTACCTGCCGGGCAACAAACAAAAATTTTGCTTTTAATACTTTTAGAAAAGTATTGGAAAAAAATAAGGGTTAATATGTTTGCTTCAAAGGCGGAGTGTTATATTGTTTTAGCGAAGCTAACAGATCACTTATTACAGTTTGTTGAAAGAGATGAGAGTCAGGCGCCGCCGTTATTTTTATATGAGAAGTTTCAAACGTATATGGAAGAGTTAGGTGTTCATATTTCATTGACATTTGAAGTTGGTGAGTGGAGTACAGAATCATTTACAATTAAAAAGTATGTTATTGATGCAAATGAAGAAATGCTAGCTCTTTGTCAGAAGTTAATGACTGTGTTTAGTTATAAAGCTTTCGGCATTCTTCCAGGAAAAATCGAAGTGATTAATTTAATAGAAGGAACTAAGTATGAGTACATTCCAAAACAGGAAGATATTATAACTGGAATGGATGATTTATTTAGAATGAAAGAAATGCTGCAACAACCTGAGCACTACACAGAGCGTAATTTTCGTTCTGAGTGCATGAGCTGTGCCTTTCGTACTGAATGCCAAGTGGAAGAGGCAAAAGAGAAAACGCTGCAGAAGAAAAATATCGTACATTAAAGGATGCAATGTTGCATCCTTTTTATTATTGACATGAAAAGCTTTTCATCATTTACGGTATATTTGTAGCAGATTTTAATCCCGCTATTTGGGAGTCGGGCTGTCCGTAAACGCCCTATTGGTGAGGGCTGATTAAAGTTTCACTTTATAAGGGGAGGAATAATCAATGAAAGATGAAACGAAAGTATTTCAATGGTTAAAAGAACAAAATGCTCCTTTTGGAATTCAACTGCAAATTTTACAGGCGTTTCAATTGTATAAAGTTATTGTTGAAATGGATAAAAAGTTAATGATGTATGAGGAGAGAGAATATAAGGAGAGAATGTAATCTCATTCCTGTAATATCACCTTTAGCTGTTTTGTACCAGCTATGAATTCAAGCGCATTCTTTGTTTCAAAGTTATAAATAATATTGTGTAGTAAAGGGCTGTATTGATAAAAGGTAGTGATGCGGTGAATGAGTAATGGATCATGATGAGAACTAAGTGTACTGTATTGTTCGTATACAGATGTAGTAAATTCACGTCCGAAATCATAATATAGCCCAGCAAAGTCAAAAGCGGGATCGCCAATTTGGGCATCTCCAAAATCGATAACCCCTGAAATGGTTTTGTTTTGGTTGTCAAATAAAATGTGATGATGTGTAAAGTCAGCGTGAATAATTGTATTTTGAAAAGTGGATGTAGCTATACACGCAAAGAAATTTTTGAATAAACGATTTAACGCTGATTTCTCGGATGAATTAAGATTGCTAGTAACATACTGATTTAATTTTGTTTGTAGCTCTTTCCAGTAAGTGAGAGTTTTTTCGATAGGGAATCCTAACGTTGTAACACGTTGTAGAGGAATACTATGTAGAGCCGCAAGGAAAGTCGCTAATTGTGTAATAAGTGCTTTTATTTCTTTTTTCTCTAGCGTAGTAACTATTTCTGGTTTTAATGGTTCACCATGAATGAGAGTATAGTAACTACAAAGCGGAATAGCATCATTTTATATAATAGGTGATACTTTGGAATCTCGATTTCTAGTAGCGAATGAGAGAGAAGTATGCACAATTCTTTTTCTAACGGAATTCGCTGTGCATATTCAAGTTTTCGCGGGAAACGAAATAGTAGTTCGTCATTTATAATAACCGTTATATTATCCCACCCTTCTTCATTTTGCATATATGAATGTATAGAAAGATCTGGTAGAGCTTCTTTTATATATTGTTCGTAAGAGTCCATAGTCGTTCCTCGTTTCTAAGTTAAAGTTAGGATATTCCACTCTATGATATCAGAATTTTCTTTCTATATGTTAAGATATGACTATCATTATGAAGGTGGTGGGTGTGGTGTGTATTACGAAGAAAAGAATATTAATCATTTCGTTATTTATCGTTTTTTATTTGTTCGGGTCATATAAAGAAACGGCTTTTGCTACCTTTAAACCGATAGATCAGTACGAGTTAAATCAGAAAACAAAGAACAAGAGTATAGAAACTTTAACTCATAAAGAAATGAAAAAGGTAGGAGAATGTTTTGTGACAGCGCAGCTATCAGTGTTTGAGTTTAATAATAAAAATGATGTAAAGCAAAAAAGCGAAGAGCTATTTGTAAATAAAGGGTATGAACAATTAATGAAAAATTATTATCTAAATCGTTTTCGAGATTTAGAGTATAAATTTACAAACGAGGAGATACGTGAAGTGACGGATGAGAGTTTTCGCTATCATGCTGTAGTGTACGTTGCTGGTACTGAAAATGGTAAGAGGAGTGAAATTAAATTAAATTATGACATGAAAATTGTAAAGGTTAATAGTATATTTAGGGTGTTAGATCAAAAACAGTACGTACAATGAAAAATCCCTCAAGGAGAAGAGGGACTTTAAGGATTTTCATTTTGTTGCCCAAGTTCTTTTTGAGCAATGTATAAGTTTCCTTGCTCAACTTGTTTCAGTGTATGAACAGAATCTCCTGCATATCCTTTTTCTGTTTTAACAGTTCTTTTTGAACGATTAGATTCTTGTTTCTTCATATAATAGACCACCTTCCATTAAAAATAAACGAAAATGATGAGTACGAGTAATACGGCTGCGAAAATGGTAATGCCCATTAAAAAAGAAGTGTTTTTATATTTAGGTGGCTTATGTACATCTTGCCGATATCCAGGTGAAATTTCAGGGGCGAATTCTTCATCGAATGATTGTTTCTTTTGTTTTTCGTCCATATGTATCCACCTTTCTTTTTCATTATGTTACACGTTACAAGAAAAAATATGCATGAAGAAAACAGCCGTTATATCATTAGCGGCTGTTTTGCGTTGTATATTTTCTTTGTACTTGAAAGAGACGGATAAGCAGGAAGATTGCTCCAAATGCTAGACCGATAATAAGACCGATCCAATAACCTTTCGCTGCCCAGTCAGTATAAGTTGCTAATATGTATCCAAGAGGTAGGCCTATTACCCAATAAGCGATTAATGTCATAATTAAGGCAACATTTACATCTTTATAGCCACGTAGTGCTCCTTGAACGGGAGTTGCAATCGCATCTGAAATTTGAAATAAAATCGCGAATATAAGAAATTCTTTTGCTAAATGATGGACATTTGCATTTGTCGTATAAATAGAAGCAATTTCGTCATCAAAGAAATAAAGAAGGATTGAATATAAAAGAGCGAAAGCAAGAGCTAATCCAATTCCGATAAATCCATATTGTTTCGCATTATTGTATCGTTTTGCTCCAACTTCAAATCCAACTGCTATCGTCATTGCCATTGCTAAACTTAAAGGAGTCATATATAACAAGGAAGCAAAGTTCATAGCTGCTTGATGTGCTGCTATTGTTGTCGTACTAAAATTACTCATCATAAGTGTTACCGCAGCGAAAATACTCGTCTCAAAAAAGATAGCAAATCCGATAGGGACGCCAAGTTTCAGGAATTCCTTCCAGCTCGTAAAGGAAGGGCGGTATAACTGTTTAAAGATATTGAAAGAAGCGAAGGGCTCTTTCGTACGAATAATAATGACGGTAATAATTAAAATACAACAATATGTTGCTGCAGAAGCGATTGCCGCACCAACACCACCGAGTTTTGGAAAGCCAAAGTGACCAAAAATTAATAAGTAATTTAATACTACGTTAATTGGTAATGATAGTAATGTAATAATCATCGTTGTTCGAGTTTTTCCTAATGCATCAATAAATCCACGTAAGACGGTGTAAGTAAATAAAGGGATAATTCCAATCGCGATAATACTTAAAAATTGTGCTGCAATATGTTCCACGGGTTCTTCTAATTGCATGCCATTTAAAATAGGTGAAACAGCGAAGAATCCGATAAGGATAACAACAAAACTAGCACAAATTGCTAAATATACTGCTTGTATGACAATGTGGGGAACGTCCTCCTTTTTCTTTGATCCAACGAGCTGTGCAATAATAGGAGTAGTAGCCATTAAAATTCCGGTTAAGCCGGTACTAACGGGAAGCCATATACTTGTTCCGATAGCAACACCCGCTAAATCAATAGGACTCGCGTGCCCTGACATTGTCGTATCAAAAAAACTCATCGCAAATAATGACATTTGCGTTACAAAAATCGGGAAAAAGAGTAATAAAAATTGCTTTAACTTTTGTGAGAATGAAGTAGTTTCTTTCATAAAATCCCCTTTCAACGTAAAAAACAAACTCTTACTATCATACAATTTAATCAAAAAATAGAAAAGAAATACGCGTATACAATAAATGAAATCAATAAAAAAGGATGCGCTTTGAAAAGGGATAAGGTATTATGATAAGGTGTGAAAAAATTACATATTCGTTATTAAGGAGGCACTACTTGTGGCTGATTGGTTAATTGGTTTAATCATGGGTGCTGTTGAAGGGTTAACAGAGTTTTTACCAGTATCATCAACAGGACATATGATTTTAACAGGACACTTAATTGGATTTGAAGACGATAGAGCGAAAGTTTTTGAAGTTGTAATCCAATTGGGATCGATTTTAGCAGTTGTTGTTATATTTTGGAAACGTCTATGGTCATTAGTTGGAATAGGGAAAGTAACTGATGGACCATCGTTAAATTTATTACATATTATTATCGGGATGATTCCTGCCGGCATACTCGGTGTATTATTCCATAGTGCAATTAAAGAAGTTTTATTCGGCCCAGGACCGGTTGTTATTAGCTTAGTAGCTGGTGGTATTTTAATGATTGTTGCTGAGAAGTTTTCAAAACCAAGTACAGCAAGAACGTTAGATGAAATCACATATAAGCAAGCATTTACAATCGGAATGTTCCAATGTTTAGCACTTTGGCCAGGATTTTCTCGTTCTGGGTCTACAATAAGTGGTGGTTTATTAGCTCGCGTTTCGCATACAGCGGCAGCTGAATATACGTTTATTTTAGCAGTACCAATGATGGTAGCTGCAAGTGGTTTAGATTTAATTAAAAGCTGGGATATATTAAGTGCAGCAGATATACCGTTATTTGCAACTGGATTTATTACAGCATTCGTTGTTGCGATGCTTGCAATTGTTTCATTCTTAAAATTATTAGGTCGTGTAAAACTAACACCGTTCGCTTATTACCGTTTCATTTTAGCTGCGGTATTCTATTTCTTCATTATGTAATAAAAAACCTGCCGAACTCGGCAGGTTTTTTATTTTACTACTTTTTCAATCATGCTTTCCATTACATGTTCCCAAAGAGAAGTATCATCAGCTAATGTAGCACGGAAGTTAGCATACATTTCTTTTTGTTTTTCCTCGAATGTTGGATCTTCTTTTTCAGGCAATGTAGCGCGCATGGAAGTTACTAATTCTTGTACCTTTGGAGCGCGTGGTCCAAAGACGGCTTGTTCATTTCCGTCTTTATCAATGAAAATAAAGATTGGAATTGCACGTGCTGTTCCATTTGTTAAGTATTGATCCATTAATTCTAAGTTTTCGTCACGAATTAATAATCTCATATCAATGTTTGCAACTTCAGAAATTCGTTTCATAACAGGTACACATAAAAGAGCGTCGCCGCACCAGTCAGCTGTTAATACGATAACACGCCAGCCATCATTTTGACGTTCTTCTAGAACGGGAAGTAATTCATTTGGAATTAAAAAGTTATTGTAGATGTGTAATAGCTCATATTGGTTTACTTGCATTTCATTTACATATGTATCAAAGGACATGCCTTTATCAGCCCATTGTTTTAAATTCATAATTAACACCTCTTTAGTATGATTTGCTTTCATTGTACCAATTTTTATATAGAAAAGCTTGTATTCTTACTCTTTCTTATCGCTTAATAATTTATTTAAGACGAACAAGAATAGTACGACACATAATTCAGCTATGTTGGACATTTGCACGCTTTCTATCCAATCATCGGCAGTATGAATGACGAACCAATCTAGCGTAATTTCAATGAGTGAGAAAAGTGCAAGTGAGAGCCAATTTGGCATATTTGTCGTCATTGGATATAACAGTACTTTAAAGAAGATTAAGATAAAGTATGTAATGCCATCTAAGAGGAGGATAAATAAAAAAAAGAGTAGTAAAGCAGTTCGTGATGAGTATTCTATACCTGTAATTTGAAAGATTCCTACATATACAAAAAATATAAATGCAAAAAATATAATGAGAAAAAGAGCAATAATACTAATGATAATTGTTTTATCTTTTAGGCTGAAATTAGAGAACTTGTCCTCATCATTCATTAAAAGCACTCCTTTTTCTGGGAAATCAATTTCATTGTATCATGAAATATATTTTAAAAAACTACGAATTATGGGAAAATAAGGTGACAAAAAGTAAGATTTCATGTAGAATTATTAATAAGGTTTTTATTTAACTAAATTAAATAAAAGGGGCTGTCAAATTTGTCTCAAAATCGAGAACAATTAATGGAAGAACTATCGACAAATGTTTTTGCAATGTTTCGCACGTTGCGTAATGATATTGGAAAAATATTTGGTGGTTACATACCGTGGAATGAGTTCATTGTCCTTAGAATATTGAATCGCACGAATAAAGAAATGGTATCACGTGTAGCTAATGAGTTAAATGTATCGAATAGCCATATTACAGCTGTCACAGAAAAACTAATTAATAAAGGCTTTGTAACCCGTTCACGTTCTACATCAGATCGCCGTGTTGTATATTTAGAGATTACAGAACAAGGGAAAGATTTAGTTGCGAAAATGGAAGGTGAGAAAAAGAAATATTTACAAGAAAGATTCTCCGCACTTTCAGAAGACGAAATGAATGTAATGATATCTATTTCTAAAAAACTTATTTAAGTAGTTATAAATAAGAAAACGCTTACTTAATAACAAAGAAGACCTTCCTCATATACGGAAGGTCTTCTTCTGTGTGTAATAGATGATGAAAAATAAAATGTGTATGAAAAAAGATAGAGCGCCATACTACTAATAAAGGAAGGAGGGAGAAATATGACGAATCGTAATGGTAGTCAAGGAAGTGGAAATCAAGGTTCACCAAAATCAGGGCAATTTCAGCAGGAGTTTAGTGCTGAATTTGAAACAGGTAATGATAACAAAGGAAAAGAATATCGTTCGAAAAAAGGAAGCAAGTCAAAAAAGGAGTGAATCATTTCACTCCTTTTTGATTTAGGATGCTGCAGATTGATCCGTATTATATTTTTCTTCTGATTTTGAAACAATCATTGCGCAAATTGCATCGCCAGAAATATTTACAGCTGTTCTAGACATGTCTAGAATGCGGTCAATACCAATAATTAAAGCAATACCCTCTACTGGTAGATTTACTTGATTTAAAACCATCGTAAGCATTACAAGTCCAACACCTGGTACACCAGCAGTGCCAATACTAGCTAGTACAGCAGTTAATACGACCATAGCTAATTGCGGTAATGTAAGTTCAACGCCGTATACTTGAGCGATAAATACAGTTGCTACACCTTGCATAATGGCAGTACCATCCATATTAATCGTTGCACCTAGTGGTTGTACAAAAGAGCTTATCGCTTTTGGAACTCCGAGTTTTTCTTGGGCGGTTTTCATGGCAAATGGAAGGGACGCATTAGAGCTAGATGTACTAAATCCAATTGCCATTACCGGCCCGAAATTTTTAAAGAAACGAATAATACTTTCTTTGGCTAATACCTTTAATAAGCCGCCGTATACGAAGACACCGTGAATAATGAGTACCAACATAACGACAATCATATACTTGAACATCGCAGCGACACCTGCAAGACCCATTTTACCAACGGATGAAGCGAGCAACCCAAATGTTCCGATTGGAGCTAATTTCATAACGAGATTAACAAGATACATCATTAATTCGTTGCCCTGTTCAAGTAATGAATGGATACCTTGAACTCGTTTTCCTAAAACAGCTATACCGAGTCCGATCAATACGGCAAAGGCAATAATTTGTAACATGTTTCCGTCAGCCATCGCTTTTGCTGGATTATCCGGTACAATATTCAGCAATGTATCGACGAAAGATGTTTCAGTTTTTGCACCTTCATACTTAAGCCCTTCTGTTTTAAAATTACCGCCAGCCCCTGGTTTTATAATAAGTGCGAATGTAACCGCAATGGAGATGGCAACTGCTGTTGTTACGAGAAAGAATGAAATTGATTTTAAGCCGATTCTTCCAAGCTGTTTCGGATCTCCAAGACCAGCAGCCCCAAGTACGATAGAAATGAATACAACAGGAACAACTAGCATTTTAATGAGTCGAATAAACAATTGACCAAGTGGATTGAACACATATTGATTTAGTGGCTCGAAAATGGATGGAGCAGCTAAATTTAAAGTGAGTCCAACTACTAGGCCGAGAAATAATGCAATTAAGATTGCTTTTGTTTGTTTCAATAAAAGCCCCCCTTGTTTTTGTAAAAGTACTTTCTAAGTTAATTGTACCGAAAAAATACCTATTTTGACAATATTTTCTGAATATTTTGTATAAAAATATCTGTTTGAATATAGATAGACCGATTTTGCTGAAATAAGCGAAGAGAGTTAAATTATGTATTTGGAAAATAAAATAGACCATCACATGATGGCCTAGGGAAGGGGACAATTTATGTCAATTTAATTAGGGATGGAAGCTATTCAAAGACACTGGGGAATGTCTTATAAATTAGGGAGGAACAGCTCCGATACATATACTATAAAAGATAGATGTGAACATAGAGTGAAAGAGCGAGGGAGTTTTAAATAAAAGATAGAAAGAACAAAAAAATAAGACCATCACATATAGGATGGCCTAGGGAAGGGGACAATTTATGTCAATTTAATTAGGGATGGAAGCTATTCAAAGACACTGGGGAATGTCTTATAAATTAGGGAGGAACAGCTCCGATAC
>NZ_PCNZ01000001.1:0-390142 GCF_002975175.1 Bacillus sp. MYb209 | reverse complement strand
AGCTCCGATACGTATACTATAAAAGGTGGATGTGACCTAGATGTGAACATGGAGTGAAAGAGAGAGGGAGTTTCAAATAAAAGATAGAAAGAACAAAAAAATAAGACCATCACATATAGGATGGTCAAGGGAAGGGGACAATTTATGTCAATTTAATTAGGGATGGAAGCTATTCAAAGACACTGGGGAATGTCTTATAAATTAGGGAGGAACAGCTCCGATACGTATACTATAAAAGGTAGATGTGACCCTCGTGTGAACTTGGAGTGAAAGATATGGGAATTTGAAAAGGGATAAAATAGTTGTTGTTGTTGTTGTTGTTGTTGTTGTTGTTGTTGTTGTTGTTGTTGTTGTTGTTGTTGTTGTTGTAAGAGTTATAGTATAAGTGGAGATATAATAGAAAATATTCTTTTGTAAAACGATAGGAGTCTGAATATAAAAAAAAGTTGAAATCTATGAAAAAAAGGATTATGCTCAACTATATTATGAGAATATAAGGTTTATCCCGCTACTTGTAGGCTCTTAAAGAGTCTTTATTTATGGGGGGATAAAAGCTTCAATTGATAAAGGGAGTTAGTGATATGGAAGTAGCAAAAAAACAAGGGTTGTATAATCGCTTTATACGATTAAATCCACCACAAATTTTAGCATTAGGCTTTTTTTGTTTAATTGTGGTCGGAGGATTGTTATTAAAGTTACCGTTTGCAACGAAAGTACATATTAGTTGGGTAGATGCTTTCTTTACAGCTACGTCGGCAGCGACTGTAACCGGTTTAGGTGTTGTAGATACTGCAAGTACGTTTACGATGTTTGGTGAAATTGTTATTATGTTTTTAATTCAAACGGGTGGTCTCGGCCTTATGACGATTGCCATTTTAATTGTTTGGGTATTAGGTAAAAAAATCGGTTTACGCCACCGATTATTAATTGGAGAAGCATTTAATCAAACAAATATTGGTGGTCTTGTGAAATTAGTGAAACGTGTCTTTATTTTTTCTATTTGTATTGAGCTAATTGGGGTTATCTTTTTATCGATTCGCTTTATTCCAGAGTTTGGTTTTGGAAAAGGTTTATACTATAGTATTTTTCACGTTATTGCGTCATATAATAATGCCGGCTTTGCGCTTTGGCCAGATAATTTAACAAGATATGTAGGAGATCCTATTATTAATATTGGGATTTGTTCTTTAATTGTAATAGGAGGATTAGGGTTTACTGTATTAATTGATATATGGTATAGCCGTAGTTTCCGAAAATTATCGCTGCACTCCAAAATCATGATTGTTGGAACAATAGCACTTAATGTTATTGCGATGATTGTGATTTTTGTATTGGAATATAATAATGTGAAGACTTTGGGACATTTATCTTTAAATGAAAAGTTATGGGCTTCGTTCTTCCAAGGAATTACACCTCGTACAGCCGGTTTTAACACGGTAGATTATGGGGGGATGGAAGAGTCATCGATACTATTTACGATGGTATTAATGTTTATTGGTGCGGGAAGTGTATCGACAGGCGGTGGAATTAAGTTAACGACATTTGTTATTTTAATTACATCAGTTCTTTCTTTCTTTAGAAAGAAAGAGGATTTTGTTTTATTTCAGCGTACGATTAAAATGTCGACAGTAACGAGAGCGTTAGCAATTGTCGTTGCTAGTCAAATACTTATTTTTACAGCGGTATTTGTATTAATGCTTACAGAAGACTTCAGTTTTATTCAGTTATTATTTGAGACAATTTCAGCGTTTGGCACAGTAGGGTTAACAATGGGGATTACTGCGAAGCTATCGGCGTTTGGAAAATGTATTATTATGTTTGTTATGTTTTGTGGATTAATCGGACCGTTAACACTTGTGTTCTCTTTGGCACGACCAGCGAAACAAAAAATTAAATATCCATCAGAAGATGTATTTACAGGATAAGGTATCCCGCATAAAGCGAGATACCTTTTTCTTTTTAAAAAAGAGAGAACAATAAACCAATAAGCGCCACTCGGAATAAAATCGCAATGAGTGCAGCGATACCACCCACAATGGCAGCGATACCGCCAGTTACAGTAGCTCCACGATTATAAGCGTAAATACCAAGTAGAACAGACACAAGACCAAATAGTGTTGGGAATGTGAATAATGATAATATTGCTAAGGCAAGAGCAATAAAACCAGCAGTCGATCCAGCTGCAGATGATCTTACATCATCGTTATCTTTATCATCATAATCAATACGCTGTGGTGCAACTTCAGCTGCGTATTCTTCTTTATAATCACTATCTATCCGATCTCTTTTTTTATATTCATCAAATTTCTCAGTCAAAGTAAGGACTCCTTTCATAACAAGGTTCAATAGTAGTATGTTTCTCTTTACTGTTTTTATCCGAACCTGTACAGGGAGTAATATCCAATTGGAAAGTGAAAAATGTTTTTTCAAAATAGGAAAGCTTAGTATGACTTTCTCTATTTTGGAAAGTATAAAAAAGAATAATGAGGAAAGGGTGTAGTACATAATGGAACATCCAATTGAAAATTTAATGAAAACAGCAATGACAAATTTAAAAGAGATGGTAGATGTAAATACGATTGTTGGAAGTCCGGTTTCAACAGCTGACGGAAATGTAGTATTAACAGTATCTCAAGTAGCTTTTGGTTTTGGAGCTGGTGGAAGTGACTTTAAAGGGGATTTTATTTCTGAAAAACATAATGGTGGACAAGGGCAGCATAAAGAGAACAAGCAAGGGCATCCATTTGGAGGCGGAAGTGGGGCTGGGGTTTCCATTAGCCCAGTGGCTTTTTTAGTAGTTGGTTCTAACGGTGTACAGGTATTGCATCTCAATAGTAGCACCCATTTAATCGAAAAAGCTTTAAATGCTGTACCAAGCACTGTAGATAAATTTGTGAACGGTCGCTAAAGGTGAACTTGCATTTTTTAGGAATTGTGATATATTAGAAAAAGTGCGCTTAAGGACGATTGAAATAATTGAAATGTAAATATATATGATGTGCGAAATAAGGGAGAGGAATTTATGATTAATATCAAAAATTTGATAGTCGGCTTATTTATGCTAGTAAGCGGATTTGTTGTATATGTAATAAAAGAAAAAGCTCCATTTTAAAACAGACAAACCGTTAATGTCTGTTTTTAATTTGTAAAAAATGTTGACAGTATGTAGTATCGGTGATAAAATATTAATTCGTGTCTCGGTTACAACTAGTGTAAAGTGAATATTTCTTATGAATACAATATGAAAAGTTTGCGAAAGATCGGGTAATTTTATCAACAACTTTTGTGAACAGACCCTATAAATTGTGTTTGTAAGCTTTATATGTATACTAGTGAATCAAGGAGCGGTCAGTGGAACCGTAATGATGAGAGAGAGGTAGGGCTTTCATCCAGTATATGTTACTTTCCCGTTAGGTGAATATAAAAAAGAGGGCTCCTTGTGAAAAGGAGCCCTCTTTCTTTTGTGTATTGTGATTTGTAAAAATTTAAATGCGACTTTCAACCTGCTGACAAATTTCATCTGTTGTTAAACCATGAGCTGTAATTACCGATCCTTTTATTGATGTATCTGCAATACCCATCACATTAGAATCTTGCCCAGTTACAACACAACAATCGCACCCTTGTGCATCGTGTTCTGAGTTAAGTGTAACGACTTCATGTCCATGTTGCTGAAGAGCTTGTTGAACATCTGTTAACGAATTTTCAACGCCAATTCTAGCCATAATTCTCACCTCCTACCATCTAGTTGTTAGTATGCTCAAGTTTTTAGCATATATTATAAAAAGATGGTAGAAGAGTATATGCGTTTAGTCGTTATATACACCAGTAAGCATTTGAGTAACGAATTGATCATTTAATGTATCTTGTGTTGAAGCGTTATTAGACTGAATATCGATTGAAGCAGTAAAGTTATTATATTCTCTGCTATTTGGTTCTACTTCTACGTAATTATCGAATTTACAAAAACCTTTCGTATCCATTAGATCAAATAGTTGCAGCATTTCTACTACCTCTTCTCTCGTGCCTTTAATTTGTACATACGCCATTTTTATTTCCTCCTTCATTTTGACAAATTGTTTTTTAAAAATAGGATTATGATTGCGAAATGAAAAATATGAATGTTATTTTTAGACAGCGTTATTTTTGTTATTTTCCCCCTTTTTCACCAAAAGTCGTTGTTTATTCCCGAATATATAAAATCGGAGGTCCGTTTATTGAATACAATAGATTCGCACCATTTAACGAAAATCCTTCTCTTAAACAAATAATTTTTTTAGTGGAAATTAGCGAAAAAAATATTTTGACTTTTTGTAAACGCTAACAATGTTGTTAAATCAATATAATCAAAGATGTACGTACGATTAAAAATTATAAATTTTCTAAAAATTCACTTGATTTATTTGAAAAGGAGAGTAAACTAGGAAACAATAAAAAATTCATAGAACATAGGGGGCGCTTTCAAGTGAACGAGCAGTGGATTTTCTTAAATGGAGAATTTGTTCCAAAAGACGAAGCAAAAGTTTCAGTATATGATCATGGCTATTTATATGGCGATGGGGTGTTCGAAGGGATTAGAGTATATAGCGGTAATGTTTTCCGTTTGAGAGAGCATCTTGTCCGGTTATATGAATCAGCGAAATCCATTATGCTAGAAATTCCATATACGTTAGAAGAAGCAACGAAGATCGTTGTTGAAACGATTCGACAAAACAAACTATCTAATGGATATATTCGCCTCGTAGTATCAAGAGGACCAGGGAATCTTGGATTAGATCCTGATTCTTGTACGAAACCAAATGTAGTAGTAATTGCAGAACAATTATCTTTATTCCCACAAGAATATTATGAAAAAGGAATTCCGATTGTAACAGTTGCAACGCGTCGCAATCGCCCGGATGTTTTATCACCTCAAGTAAAATCTTTAAATTACTTAAATAATATTCTAGTTCGCATTGAGGCGAAACTAGCTGGAGTACAAGAAGCACTTATGTTAAATGATCAAGGGTACGTAGCTGAAGGCTCTGGAGATAACGTATTTATTGTGAAGGGAAATAAATTAATTACACCACCAAGTTCTGCTGGAGCGTTAGAAGGTATTACACGAAACGCGATTTTAGAAATCGGCGAAAAACTTGGATATGACGTAAGAGAAGAATTATTTACAAGGCACGATGTATATGTAGCTGATGAAGTGTTTTTAACAGGAACAGCTGCTGAAGTAATTGCTGTTACGACAGTAGATGGGAGAACGATTGGTTTAGGTAGAACAGGGCCACATACGAATCGTTTATTAGAAGAATTCCATAAATTAGTTATAGAAGATGGAGAGAAAATTTACGAAGAAAATAAAGTTGGATAATAGCTCTTTATGACATGATAAAGCGTTGATAGGGAGGAGTAGTTGACTGTGAAGCCTCACAGAGAGTCGGTGGTTGCTGGAAACCGATGGTTCACGTCGACGAACATCACCCTTGAGTGCTAAGCTGAAGCGTTTGTTTAGGCTTAGACGGTAGCTCCGTTATTAGCTAGACTCATCCCGAGTCACTGAGGCAAGAGTAATCTTGCAAAGAAGGGTGGTACCGCGAAATCTTTCGTCCCTTCAGCACATAGCTGGAGTGTGGACGTAGGATTTTTTATTTTATAAATGTTTAAAAAAAGGGGGCTTATAAGAAAAATGTCTGCAAAAACGGAAGAGAAACTGGCAACTGGTGCACAGCTATTGTTAGAAGCGCTAGAAAAGGAAGAAGTAGAAGTGATTTTCGGTTATCCAGGTGGTGCGGTTTTACCTCTATATGATGCGCTTTATGATTGTGAAATTCCACATATTTTAACAAGGCATGAGCAAGGTGCAATTCATGCTGCTGAAGGATATGCAAGAATTACAGGAAATCCAGGAGTGGTAATTGCAACAAGTGGACCGGGTGCTACAAATGTTATTACTGGTCTAGCTGATGCGATGATTGATTCATTACCGCTTGTTGTATTTACAGGGCAAGTAGCAACAACGTTAATCGGAAGTGATGCTTTCCAAGAAGCAGATATTATGGGGCTTACGATGCCGGTGACAAAACATAATTATCAAGTGCGAAAAGCATCGGATTTACCTCGAATTATTAAAGAAGCGTTTCATATTGCTAGAACAGGAAGACCAGGCCCAGTCGTAATTGATCTTCCGAAAGATATGGTCGTAGAGCAAGGCGAGAGATGTAGCGACGTACAAATGGATTTACCAGGATACCAGCCTAATTATGAACCGAATCTACTACAAATAAACAAATTATTACAAGCGATTGAGGTCTCAAAAAAGCCATTAATTTTAGCTGGAGCAGGTGTATTGCATGCGAAAGCATCGAAAGAATTAACAAGTTTTGCTCGCAAATATCATATTCCAGTTGTTCATACATTACTTGGTCTTGGTGGGTTTCCGCCAGATGATGAACTATTTTTAGGGATGGGAGGAATGCACGGTTCATACACCGCAAATATGGCGTTATATGAATGTGACTTACTTATTAATATAGGCGCAAGATTTGATGATCGTCTTACTGGGAATTTAGCTTATTTTGCTAAAGAAGCGATTGTCGCACATATAGATATTGATCCAGCGGAAATTGGGAAAAATGTGCCGACTGAAATTCCTATTGTTGCAAGTGCGAAGCAAGCATTAGAAGCTCTACTCACTTTTAAAGAAGGGGAAGTAGATCACAATGATTGGCTTTCGTTATTGAATAGTAGAAAAGAAAAATACCCTCTTGCTTACAAAGAACATTCGGAACGTATTAAACCTCAATATGCAATTGATATGTTATATGAAATTACGAAAGGAGAAGCGATTGTAACAACAGATGTTGGGCAACATCAAATGTGGGCAGCTCAATATTATCCACTGAAAAACCCAGATAGATGGGTAACCTCTGGAGGATTAGGAACAATGGGATTCGGGTTTCCAGCAGCAATAGGTGCACAAATCGCAAAGCCTGAAGAACTAGTTATTGCAATTGTCGGTGATGCTGGATTTCAAATGACACTACAAGAACTTAGTGTGTTAAAAGAGCATTCTTTACCAGTTAAAGTTTTTATTTTAAATAATGAAGCTTTAGGGATGGTAAGACAATGGCAAGAGGAATTTTATAATAGGCGATATTCGCACTCCTTACTTTCATGCCAACCAGATTTTGTCGCGCTTGCCAATGCATATGGCATAAAAGGTATTCGTATTGAAGACCCACTTCTTGCAAAGCAACAATTACAGTATGCAATTGAATTAAGAGAGCCTGTTGTAATTGATTGCCGTGTACTTCAATCTGAAAAGGTTATGCCGATGGTTGCCCCAGGGAAAGGGGTTCACCAAATGGAGGGAGTGGAGAAAAGGTGAAGAGAATTGTAACAGCGACAGTTCGAAATCAAAGCGGTGTGTTAAATCGAATTACAGGTGTTATGACACGTAGACATTTTAATATTGAAAGTATTTCAGTAGGTCATACGGAATCATCGGATATTTCGAGAATGACGATTGTTGTACACGTTGAAAATGAACAGCAAGTTGAGCAGTTAATTAAACAACTTCATAAGCAAATCGATGTACTGAAAGTATCAGATATTACAGAAGAAGCGATGATCGCTAGAGAACTTGCACTTATTAAAGTAGCAACGTCTGTAGCAAGAGCAGAATTATATAGTTTAATTGAACCATTTCGAGCCACTGTAATAGATGTTGGGAAGGATTCCATAGTGGTGCAAGTAACAGGTACTCAGGAGAAAGTAGAAGCGTTAATTGAATTACTTCGTCCATACGGTTTGAAAGAAATTGCTAGAACAGGTGTAACGGCATTTACACGTAGTATGAAAAAACAAGATAAACAAGTTATGTTAATTCAATAATTATTTAAAAAATAGGGGGAAATGAAAATGGCGAAAGTTTATTATGAAAAAGACGTAACGGTAAATGTATTAAAGGAAAAGAAAGTAGCAATCATCGGATATGGATCGCAAGGCCATGC
This sequence comes from Bacillus sp. MYb209, assembly GCF_002975175.1. Taxonomy (GTDB): domain Bacteria; phylum Bacillota; class Bacilli; order Bacillales; family Bacillaceae_G; genus Bacillus_A. The sequence goes on along the minus strand of NZ_PCNZ01000001.1, from coordinate 382,139 downwards.
GCATGCGCAAAACTTACGTGATAACGGATTTGATGTGGTAGTAGGACTGAGGAAAGGGAAGTCATGGGATAAGGCGAAAGAAGACGGTTTTTCTGTATATACAGTAGCGGAAGCAGCAGAAAAAACAGATGTAGTAATGATTCTACTACCTGATGAATTACAGCCGGAAGTATATGAAGCTGAAATTGCACCAAACTTACAAGGTGGCAATTCTCTCGTTTTCGCGCATGGATTTAATGTTCACTTTGATCAAGTAAAACCGCCAGCTAATGTAGATGTATTTCTAGTAGCACCGAAAGGTCCAGGACATCTAGTACGTCGTACGTTTGCGGAAGGGGGAGCTGTTCCTGCATTATTTGCAGTATATCAAGATGCAACAGGAATTGCGACTGAAAAGGCACTCTCCTATGCAGATGGAATTGGAGCGACGAGAGCGGGTGTACTAGAAACAACGTTTAAAGAAGAAACAGAAACAGATTTGTTTGGAGAGCAAGCTGTACTTTGCGGCGGAGTGACTGCACTTGTAAAAGCGGGATTTGAAACGCTAGTTGATGCTGGCTATCAACCTGAACTTGCATATTTTGAATGTTTACATGAACTGAAACTAATTGTTGATCTTATGTACGAAGGCGGACTTGAAAATATGAGATATTCAGTTTCAGATACAGCGCAGTGGGGTGACTTCGTATCGGGACCACGCGTTGTTACTGAAGATACAAAGAAAGTGATGGGGGAAGTATTAGCAGAAATTCAAGATGGTACATTTGCAAGAGGCTGGATTGCAGAGCATAAAGCAGGAAGACCAAATTTCCAGGCGACAAATGAGAAAGAAAATGAACATGAAATCGAAGTAGTTGGACGTAAATTACGTGAAATGATGCCTTTTGTACAGCCGCGAGTAAAGGTAGGGATTAAATAATATGAAGCAGATTTTGTTCATGGATACGACGCTTCGTGATGGCGAACAATCACCAGGAGTTAATTTAAATGAACAAGAAAAATTACAAATTGCGAGGCAACTAGAGAGACTTGGAATTAATGTAATGGAAGCTGGATTCGCAGCGGCTTCTGAAGGTGATTTTCAATCGGTAAAACGTATCGCAAATACCATTCAAAGTGCTACGGTTATGAGTTTAGCTAGAGCAAAGGAAAGCGATATTCGAAGAGCATATGACGCAGTGAAAGGTGCTGTCTCGCCTCGTTTACACGTATTTTTAGCTACGAGTGATATTCATATGAAATATAAGCTTTGTATGTCTAAAGAAGATGTATTAGATAGCATTCATCGCTCAGTTACACTCGGAAAATCATTATTTCCAACAGTACAATTTTCAGCAGAAGATGCGACAAGAACATCGAGAGCATTTTTAGCTGAAGCAGTAGAAGTAGCGATTCGTGCAGGAGCGAATGTAATCAATATTCCTGATACAGTTGGATATACGAATCCAGAAGAATATTATTCTCTTTTTAAATATTTACAAGAATCCGTTCCTTCGTATGAAAAAGCAATTTTCTCTTGTCACTGTCACGATGATCTTGGGATGGCAGTAGCGAATTCGTTAGCTGCAGTTGAAGGCGGAGCGTTACAAGTAGAAGGAACGATTAACGGAATTGGAGAAAGGGCAGGAAATGCAGCCTTAGAAGAAGTCGCAGTTGCTCTCCATATTAGAAAAGATTTCTATGAAGCAGAATCCTCTATGACGTTAAAAGAAATTAAAGCGACAAGCACATTGGTAAGTCGTTTAACAGGTATGATTGTACCGAAAAATAAAGCGATTGTTGGAGCAAATGCATTCGCTCATGAATCAGGTATTCATCAAGATGGTGTTTTAAAAGAAGTGACGACATATGAAATTATTGAACCGGCGCTTATAGGTGAATCTCAAAACCTATTTGTACTTGGAAAACATTCTGGACGTCATGCATTTACCGAAAAAATGAAAGAACTTGGCTATGAATTTACGAACGAAGAACGAGATGCTATATTTGAAGCATTTAAAAAATTAGCTGATCGAAAAAAGGAAATTACAGAAGAAGATTTACGTGCGCTTATGCTTGGTGAAGCAGCATTTTCGGCACAACAATATAGCATTACACAATTGCAAGTACACTTCGTATCAAATAGTACACAGTGCGCAACAGTTGTACTGAAAGATGAGGAAGGAAATGTATACGAAGATGCAGCAACTGGTTCTGGAAGTATTGAAGCGATTTATAATGCAATTCAAAGAATTTTAGGATTAGAATGTGAATTGGCGGATTATCGCATCCAATCTATTACGCAAGGTCAAGATGCACTTGCTCATGTACATGTTGAATTAAAAGAAGGAACGCATCAAGTATCAGGTTTTGGTGTTGCACAAGACGTATTAGAAGCATCGGCGAGAGCGTATGTCCATGCGGCTGGAAAATTGAAATCTTTTATAACTCTTGTGAAATAAGTATTTGATAGGTGAGGAAGTCTTTCCCCACCTATCGAAATAAAGTTCTGAAAATTCAGTCAAAGGGGTGCTCGAATTGGAAAAACGTATCGTTTGTTTAGCTGGTGATGGTGTAGGGCCGGAAATTATGGAAAGTGCGAAAGAAGTATTGTATATGGTAGAGAGATTATACGGTCATCGTTTTTATTTGCAGGATGAGCACTTTGGCGGAGCTGCTATTGATTTAAGCGGGCAGCCATTGCCACAACGAACGCTTGCAGCTTGTTTAGCGAGTGATGCAGTATTACTTGGAGCAGTTGGTGGACCACGGTGGGACGCTGCGAAAGAAAGACCGGAAAAAGGCTTACTAGCTCTGAGAAAAGGGCTTGGTGTATTTGCAAACGTTCGTCCTGTGACGGTAGAAAGTGCAACCTCGCATTTATCACCATTAAAAAATACTGATGAAATTGACTTCGTTGTCGTTCGTGAACTAACAGGTGGTATTTATTTCTCTTATCCGAAAGAAAGAACGGAAGAATCGGCAACTGATACACTTACGTACCATCGTCATGAAATTGAACGCATCGTTTCGTATGCTTTTCAATTAGCGAGTAAGAGACAGAAAAAAGTAACGTCCATTGATAAGGCGAATGTTTTAGAGTCTAGCAAACTATGGAGAACTGTGGCAGAAGAAGTAGCACTACGTTATCCAGGTGTTGAATTAGAGCATATTTTAGTAGATGCAGCTGCTATGGAGTTAATTCGGAACCCAAGGAGATTTGACGTTATCGTAACAGAAAATTTATTTGGTGACATTTTAAGTGACGAGGCTTCTGTATTAGCTGGGTCATTAGGAATGCTTCCATCAGCGAGTCATGCGGAAAACGGGCCGTCTTTATATGAGCCTATTCACGGATCAGCACCAGATATTGCAGGGAAAAATAAAGCAAATCCAATTGCGATGATGCGTTCAGTTGCGATGATGCTGGGGCAATCATTTGGATTAACGAGAGAAGGGTATGCAATTGAATCTGCAATATCTGCAGTTCTTCAATCTGGAAAATGTACAGCTGATATTGGGGGAGATGAGACGACAACTTCATTTACGAAAGCGGTTATTCAAGAAATGGAAGAGCAAGCGCTAGTAGGGAGAGGACGATAATGGGAAAAAGATTACTAGATAAGCTTTGGGAAAGACATGTAGTTGCAACGAATGAAAATGGATTGGATTTATTATATATCGATCTTCATCTCGTTCATGAAGTAACGTCACCGCAAGCCTTTGAAGGCTTGCGGCTTGCAAATCGAACTGTACGGAGACCGGAATTAACGTTTGCAACGATGGACCATAATATTCCAACGATAGATGTTTGGAATATTACCGATCGTATTGCGAAGCAGCAATTGGATACACTTCGTGAGAACTGTAAACAATTTCAGGTGTCATTAGCTGATATTGGTGATGAAGAGCAAGGAATCGTTCACGTTATAGGACCAGAACTTGGACTCACACAGCCAGGGAAAACGATTGTTTGTGGTGATAGTCATACAGCAACCCACGGTGCTTTCGGAGCGTTAGCATTTGGCATTGGTACGAGTGAGGTAGAACATGTATTAGCAACGCAAACGTTGTGGCAACGAAAGCCGAAAGCGATGGGAATTGAATTAAAAGGAAAGTTACCAAAAGGCGTTTATGCAAAGGATATTATTTTGCATCTCCTTTCAAAGTACGGTGTAGCAGTTGGAACTGGGTATGTAATGGAATTTTACGGTGAGACGATTCATGCTATGGAAATGGAAGAGAGAATGACACTTTGCAATATGACAATTGAAGGGGGAGCGAAAGCTGGCATCATTGCACCAGATGAGAAAACATTTTCTTATGTAAAAGGGCGTGAATATGCACCGAAAGACTATGAAACGTTTATGGGAAAATGGTCGGAGCTTTATACAGATTTAGATGCAATTTATGATTTACATATTTCGATAGATGTTACGGATTTAGCACCGTATGTCACTTGGGGAACAAATCCTAGTATGGGTGTTCGAATTGATGAAAAATTACCAGAAAAACATGATAAAAATGATGAAAGAGCATATTCGTATATGGGATTGAGTCCTGGACAAAGTACTTTTGAAATTCCAGTTCAGCATGTCTTCATTGGGTCTTGTACAAATTCTCGATTATCTGATTTAGAAATTGCAGCATCTGTTGTAAAAGGGAAAAAAGTGAAAGACGGTGTGCGAGCCCTCGTTGTGCCTGGTTCTAAAAGGATAAGAGAAGCAGCGATGCAAAAAGGATTACATCACATATTTGAAGAAGCGGGATTTGAATGGAGAGAGCCTGGATGTTCAATGTGTCTTGGAATGAATCCGGATCAAGTGCCTGAAGGGGAACATTGTGCATCTACTTCAAATCGTAATTTTGAAGGAAGGCAAGGGAAAGGAGCACGAACACATTTAGTAAGCCCAGCTATGGCAGCAGCGGCTGCGTTATATGGTCATTTTGTTGATATTAGAAAGGAGAATTATGATGGAGCCATTTCGTATTCATAAAGGTACTGCCGCAGTACTTATGAATGATAACATTGATACAGATCAAATTATTCCGAAGCAATATTTAAAGAGAATTGAAAGGACGGGATTTGGAAAATATTTATTTGATGAGTGGCGTTATGATAATGAGCGCCATGAAAATCCTAATTTCCCTCTTAATGCGCAAGAACGAAAAGGAGCAAGTATATTAATTACGGGTGATAATTTTGGGTGCGGTTCTTCAAGAGAACATGCTCCGTGGGCGCTTGCTGATTATGGTTTCCGCGTTATTATCGCCGGGGGATTTGCAGATATTTTTTATATGAATTGCATGAAAAATGGTATGTTGCCGATTGTAATGGATAAAGAAATGCGTGAACAACTTGCTAAAACGGATACGAGAGAACAAATAGAAGTAGATTTAGAGAATGAGGTAATTACAACGAATACGCATAGGTTTCATTTTACAATCGAGAAAATGTGGAAAGAGAAATTATTAAATGGTTTAGATGAAATTAGCATTACGATGCAATACGAACGAGAAATTGGAGAGTATGAAAGAGAGATAGCCTTATATTAATAAAAGACGGAATATTAAAAATCTATTTACATTCAGAATTAACTGTTATATACTATGTGAAAATCAGAGGAGAAAGGGAGTAAGTATTATGAATATCGTGCAATCTATTAAAATGCTTACACAACTACATCATCATACATGAAACCCTTGAACCTAACGTGAAAACGTGTAGGCACAAGGGTTATTCCCGTTGTACCTACACTCTACTAAAGAGCCTTGTAGGTATTTTTCTACAAGGCTCTTTTTATTTTCGGTTTAGGTGAATGGAATGAGCATACATTAGAGAAGGAAAGGTGTGTGAAATGAGATGACAAAGTGGAAGCGTGCAAATCCGAATGGAACGAGGGATTACTTATTCGAAGAATGTACGTTAATTGAAGAAGTGGAACAAAAATTAAGACGGACCTTTTTAGAGAGAGGTTATGAAGAAATAAGGACACCAACAATTGAATTTTACGATGTTTTTGCATTTCAAAATAGGCCAATAGATGAAGAAAAGATGTATAAATTTTTTGATGAAAAAGGGCGGATTATCGTTTTACGCCCAGATATGACAATTCCTTTAGCAAGAGTAATTGGAACGCAGAGATGGGACACTCCTCTTAAAGTTACATATAGTGGAAATGTATTTCGAGCGAATGAGTCTCTTTCTGGAAAATATAATGAAATGGTACAAAGTGGTATTGAAATTATCGGGATTGATAATGTAAGAGCGGAAATTGAGTGTGTCATAAGCGTAATTCAAGCACTTCAAAAATTGAAGGTACAATCTTTTACAATTGAGATTGGGCAAGTGCAGTTATATAAATGTATTGTAAAAAAACTCTCCATTCATGATGAAGAAGAGAGGTTACTTAGAACATATATTGAGAGTAAAAATTATGCCGGTCTCTCAAATTTTATCGAAGAAAAAAAATTAGATCGGTGTGATGAAACAGTAAGATTACTTGAGAAGTTGCCAAGGTTATTCGGGAGTTTAGATGTTATTGAGGAAGCAGAAAAACTCGCCTCAAGTAATGAAATGAAAATGGCCATTGCAAGAGTGAAAGAAATATATGAAACAATTGAACAGTTAGGATATGCCTCTTACATATCAATTGATTTAGGTATGGTTCAACATTTGGATTATTATACGGGTGTTATTTTCAAAGGGTATATATATGAAATTGGAGAAGAGATTGTTAGTGGCGGAAGATATGATGAGTTAATTGGAAATTTTGGAGAGATGATGCCAGCTGTTGGGCTCGCGGTGCAAGTAAATCAAATAGTTAAGGCACTTCAAGAGCAGCAAGAACCATATAAACGAAAGAGAATAGATATTATGATTCATTATGAGTTAAATAGATTAGCAGAAGGGGAAAGGTTACGAAATTTACTTCAAAAGGACGGGAAGAATGCCCAGTTATCTTTATTCTCTAATTTAAATGATACTTTTCAATTTGCAAACAAGTATAAAATAATGACAGTCGTTGAGGCGAAGAGTGAGTCACTAGTGGAATATGTATGGAGAGAGAAATGGATCATCCAGAAAGAAGGGGAGGCTTCATGCGTAACATTCAAATTGCGTTAACGAAAGGAAGATTAGAAAAGCATGTTATTCCACTGTTTGAAAAAATTGGAATTGATTGTTCGGAGCTCAAAGATAAAGGAAGAAAACTTGTGTTTAAAAGTAAAAACACAAACATTTCATTTATTTTAGTGAAAGCGGTAGATGTTGCTACTTATGTAGAACATGGCGTAGCTGATATTGGAGTCGTTGGAAAAGATATATTAATGGAATTTGAGAAAGATATATATGAGATGGTGGATTTAGGAGTAGGCGTGTGTAAATTTTGTGTCGCTTCTATTCCTACGTATAATCCGAAGAGTTATCGAAAAAAACGAATTGCTACGAAATATCCGCACATTACTTCTACATATTTTCATGATAAAGGGGAGGATGTAGAAATTATTAAAATAGAAGGATCTGTAGAGATTGCTCCACTTCTAGGTTTGGCAGATGCAATTGTTGATATTGTTGAAACAGGAAAAACATTACAAGAAAACGGGTTAATTGTATTTGAGGAAATGTGCTCTATATCAGCTCGAATGATTGTGAATAAGGCTGCATTGAAAACTAAAAAAGACGAAATATTCGGTATTATAAATATGATGGAACAAGAAATTTTGTCAGGGAAATAGGGGGAATTTAAATGGAGATAGTTTTTGAAGATTTCCAAGAGGCTTTATCGAAAATAAAATTGCTACGAGAAAGCGCTAATATAATAGAAGAAACTGTTCAAAGAAGTGTAAGCGAAATTGTTCAAAACGTAAGGGAGAGTAAAGATGAAGCTGTATCGTTCTATACAAAAAAGTTTGATGGTGTAGAGATAAAAAATTTTCGTGTAAGTGCAGAAGAAATAAAACAAGCAAGTAAGTTTGTAGAACAAGCTTTTTTAGAAGCGTTAGAAGAGGCAAAGAAAAACATTGTCTCGTATCACGAAAAGCAAAAAAGACAATCTATGTTCGATTGCGTGAGTGAAGGGGTAATTAGAGGACAGCTCATTCGGCCGTTAGAAAATGTAGGTGTATATGTGCCAGGCGGGACTGCTTCGTATCCTTCATCAGTATTAATGAATACATTGCCAGCAAAACTCGCAGGAGTGAAAAAAATTGTAATGGTAACACCGCCGAGGCAAGGAGGAATTGATCCGCATATTTTAGCTGCTGCAAGTCTTGCAGGTGTAGATGAAATTTATATGGTCGGTGGTGCTCAAGCAATTGCTGCTCTAGCATATGGAACGGAATCGATTCCTAAAGTAGATAAAATAGTTGGACCTGGAAATTTGTATGTTGCTCTAGCGAAGCGAGAAGTATATGGGATAGTCAATATCGATATGATTGCTGGACCATCAGAAATTGTAGTTATCGCAGATGAAACAGGAAATGCCAATTATATTGCTGCGGATTTATTATCACAAGCAGAGCATGATGAAAGAGCGACTGCTATTTGTATTACAACGAATGTACAGCTTGCTAAAGAAGTAGAAAGAGAAATAGAAAGACAGCTAGAGACGTTACCAAGAAGTGAAATAGCTCGTGAATCAATAAAAAGAAATGGAGCAATTTTTATTGTCCCTTCTTTAGAAGAGGCGTTTCATTTATCAAATGAAATCGCTCCAGAACATTTAGAGTTACACATAAAAGAGCCAATGAATGCTCTAGCTTATGTAAAGCATGCTGGATCAATTTTTCTTGGTCCATATGCACCTGAACCGCTCGGAGATTATTTGGCGGGGCCGAATCACGTATTACCGACAAGTGGAACGGCAAGGTTTTTCTCTCCGTTATCCGTCGATGATTTTGTGAAAAAATCAAGCTTCGTTTCTTATACGAAAGAAGCGTTAAGAAGTGTACAGCATCATATTGTAGAACTTGCAAATAAAGAAGGTTTACATGCACACGCAAGAGCGATCCAAATTAGGTTTAAGGAGGAAGAATAATGCGCCAATCCAGTCAAGCACGTGAGACGACTGAAACAAAGATTAAATTAAGTTTGCAGCTCGATGAAAGTACGAATGTTTCTGTGCAAACGGGAGTTGGTTTTTTTGATCATATGCTAACTTTATTTGCTAGGCATGGAAGATTCGGTTTGCAAGTTGAAGCTGAAGGTGATGTATTCGTTGATGCGCATCATACGGTTGAAGATGTTGGAATTGTACTCGGAACTTGCTTGAAAGAAGCATTGCAAAATAAAGAGGGGATTAACCGTTACGGCTCAGCGTATGTACCGATGGATGAATCTTTAGGATTTGTCGCGATTGATATAAGCGGGCGCTCATATATTGTATTTCAAGGTGAATTAACAAATCCGAAGCTTGGAGATTTTGACACAGAATTAACGGAAGAATTTTTTAGAGCAGTTGCTCATGCGGCAAATATTACATTACATGCTCGCATTCTATACGGAAGCAATACACATCACAAAATTGAAGCTTTATTTAAAGCATTTGGTCGAGCGCTTAGAGAGGCAGTCGATAAAAATGCCAACATTAATGGTGTAAATTCAACGAAAGGGATGTTGTAATTGATTGCAATTATAGATTATGGAATGGGAAATATTCGCAGTGTGGAACAAGCATTAAAGTATATTGGAGCAGAGTACATCATAACGGATGATAAAGAAGAAATATTGAGAAGTGATGGAGTTATTTTACCTGGAGTAGGCGCATTTCCGAAAGCGATGGACGTTTTAGAAGAAAAAGATTTAGTATGTGTGCTAAAAGAAGTTGGGAGCTCAGGAAAACCGCTCCTTGGCATATGCTTAGGAATGCAGTTATTATTTGAAAAAAGTGAGGAACTACAAAATTGTAACGGATTAAATTTATTGCCAGGTGTCATTCGAAAGTTAAAAGTTCCTTATAAAATTCCACATATGGGGTGGAATGAATTAAAAAAAGAAGGAGAAATATCGCTTTGGAATGGAGTCGAGGACGGTTCTTTCGTATATTATGTCCACTCTTATTATGCAGATTGTCCGAATGAAATTGTGTATGGGGCAAGTGAGTATGGAGTGCAAGTACCTGGTTTTGTAGCAAAAGGAAATATATTTGGCGCACAGTTTCATCCTGAAAAAAGTGGTGAAATTGGAATGCAAATGTTAAAAAATTTCAAAGGGGTGGTAGAAGCATGGAAATCTTCCCAGCTATCGATTTAAAAGAAGGGCGATGTGTAAGGCTTTATCAAGGAGAATTTAGTAAAGAAACGGTGATGAATGAAGATCCAGTCGCACAAGCAATCGTATTTGAACAACTTGGAGCGAAAAGATTACACATTGTTGATTTAGATGGTGCAATTGCTGGGGAGGCAGTAAATTTGCCTGTCATTGAAAAAATATGCAGAGCGGTACGCATTCCGGTGCAAGTTGGAGGAGGTGTTCGGTCACTTGCAGCAGTAGAGAAGTTATTGTCAGTGGGTGTAGAAAAAGTGATTTTAGGAACAGCTGCACTTTATGATAAGTCATTTTTAGAAGAAACAGTTCGTCTATATAACGAGAAAATCATTGTTGGAATTGACGCGAAAAATGGTTTCGTAGCAACGAGGGGCTGGTTAGATGTATCTGAAATTTCTTACATTGATTTAGCGAAGCAAATGGAAAGTTTAGGTGTTCAAACGATTGTGTTTACAGATATCTCAAAAGATGGGACGCTTGCAGGTCCGAACTTTGAACAATTAGAGCTACTGCAAAAAAGCGTGGGCATTCGTGTGATTGCTTCTGGAGGAGTGGCATCTATTCAAGATGTGAAAAGATTAAATGATATGAATATATATGGAGTCATAATTGGTAAGGCTCTTTACGAGAAAACGATTGATTTAGAAGAAGTGTTACAGGTTACAAAGCTATGTTAGCGAAACGAATTATACCATGTCTAGATGTAAAAGAAGGGCGGGTAGTAAAGGGAGTAAATTTTATAGGATTACAAGACGTCGGTGATCCTGTTGAAATAGCTGCTTTATACAATGATGCGGGAGCAGATGAAATTGTATTTTTAGATATTACTGCAACGCATGAAGGGCGAAAAACGATTATAGATGTTGTAGAAAAAACGGCTTCAAAAGTATTTATTCCTCTTACTGTTGGAGGGGGGATTTCAGATGTTCAAGATATGTACAATTTACTAAGAGCTGGAGCAGATAAAGTTTCGATTAACTCAGCTGCCGTAAGAAATCCAAAGCTAATCCAGGAAGGGGCAGAACACTTTGGATCGCAATGTATGGTCGTAGCGATCGATGCTAGAAAAGTAGAAGAGGATAAATGGAATGTATATGTAAATGGTGGAAGACTTAATACTGGAATGGATGCAATCGAATGGGCGAAGCACGTTGTTAAGCTCGGAGCAGGAGAAATTTTACTGACGAGTATGGATGCAGATGGAACGAAAAATGGATATGATCTTCGTTTAACAGAAACAATTTCAAACAGCGTTTCCGTCCCAGTAATCGCGTCAGGAGGATGTGGCCATGCGGATCACATTATAGAAGTATTTCAAAAAACAACAGTTGATGCAGCATTAGCAGCATCAATCTTTCATTATGGTGAAGCGACTGTACAGGATGTGAAGAGGAAATTAAGAGAAGCAAACGTTGAGGTGAGGTTATGAAACCTAACTTTTCAAAAGGATTGATACCAGCTGTTGTTGTCGAGGAAGATACGAAAGAAGTTTTAATGTTAGCTTATATGAATGAAGAAGCGTATGACAAGACGCTGGAAACGAAAAGAACATGGTTTTATTCCCGTTCGAGACAATCGTTATGGAATAAAGGAGGTACATCGGGAAATGTCCAATATGTTCAATCACTTTATTTAGACTGTGATCAAGATTCAATCGTTGTTGTCGTAAAGCAAGTAGGGCCTGCTTGCCATACGGGAGAAAAAACGTGTTTTCACTATAAAATTATATAGGGGGATACATATGGAAGATATCCTTAAGTTATTATTTGAAACAATTGAAGAACGAAAGAAAAATCCACTCTCTGAATCATATACGAATTATTTATTTTCAAAAGGTGAAGATAAAATTTTAAAGAAAATTGGTGAGGAGTGCACAGAAGTAATTATTGCGTCTAAAAATAATGATAAAGAAGAACTAGTAAAAGAAATGGTTGATGTGTTTTATCACTGTTTTGTTCTATTAGCTGAAAAAAATATTTCATTAGAAGATGTCATGCAAGAAGTGAAAGAAAGAAATGGAAAGCTTTCGAGAGTAGGGGATCGAAGAGAAATAGATACATTATAAGGGGGGGAATATGGATGAAAGTAGATTATCATCTTCATTTAGAGGAAGGCCCATATTCAATAGGCTGGCTTGCTAAAATAAATGATGCACTACAATATTTTGAACCGCTTAAAGAAGATAAACATTCAATGGAATGGCTTATGAAAACACAAGAACGCCTGAAAAAACGTGTGAAGGAAGGTCCATTTACAGCGAAATGGATTGATTTATATTTAGAAGAGGCTTTGCGAAAAGGTATAAAAGAAGTTGGTATTGTCGATCATTTATATCGTTTTCATGAAGCGAAAGGATATTATGAAAAGTATGTAGATATTAGTGATTCTAAGCTTGGTCGTTTACAAAAAGAATGGTTAGATCAAGTAAGAGTAACGTCTCTTTATGATTTTACAAAGGCGATAGAAGAGGCAAAAGAGAGATGGAATAAACAAGGGGTAACGCTCAAACTTGGAATTGAAGCGGATTATTTTATCGGGGGTGAACAAGAGTTAAAAGGCTTACTAGCATTAGGAGACTTTGATTATGTAATCGGTTCGGTCCATTTTATAGATGGATGGGGATTTGATAATCCAGATACGAAAGAGTATTTTGGTACGCATGAGTTACATACTTTATATCACACGTTTTTCGCTACAGTTGAAAGTGCCGTTCGTTCTGAGCTCTTTGATATTATAGCTCACCTCGATAACATAAAAGTATTTAATTACCGGTTAGATGAGAATGAACAGCTTTCTTATTATAAGGAAATCGCTCGTGCTTTAGTGGAAACAAATACAGCAACAGAAATAAATGCAGGGTTGTACTATCGTTATCCTGTGCGCGAAATGTGTCCAAGTCCGCTTTATTTACAAGTATTAGCTAAACATGGAGTTCCGATTACTCTATCCTCAGATGCTCATTATCCGAATGATTTAGGAAAGTATGTGAAAGAGAATATAAAGACATTACGCAATCATGATATTTCTCACATAGCTACATTTACGAAACGAGTAAGAACGATGAGATTGCTTGAAGAAGAAGTGACAATTTTAAAATGAAGCACGATTTTTTGATGAAAACCACCCTTTTTGTTCAAAATAAGAAAGAATAAAAAGGAGGGTGGAAAATGGCGGAACAACAAAATAAACAAAACGTACAAGTGGCGGAGCAAGCCTATACTTCTGAAACGAGTAATACAGCTAACTCTGTTATTGAGGAACAAATTAGCGATACAGTTGCAGAAGGAACAATCGATGCGAAGCTTGGGAAAGAATCGCAAGAAAAAGCGTAAAAAGAGGGGAGAGTTGCATCTCCTCTTTTTTTATGGAAAAGTGTCGATTTTCAAAACTATAATCAAATTCCTTGGTTTTTATATGTGGATTTCTTACAATGAAATATAAGAGATATCTTATTTTCTATAGAAGAGGTGTTAGTAGTGGCGAAAATATTAGTAGCAGGGAAAATTCCAGAAATCGGATTAGAACTATTAAAGAATCATGATGTAGAAATGTACGATAAAGAAGAGTTAATTTCTTTAAAGGAATTAACAGAGCGTGTAAGAGATAAAGATGCATTGTTAAGTTTACTTTCTACAAAGGTGACGAAAGAAGTTATTGATGCGGCATCTAATTTAAAGATTGTTGCAAACTACGGTGCTGGTTACGATAATATTGATTTCACGTATGCAGGAGAAAAAGGAATTACAGTATCGAATACACCGAAAGTATCAACTGAAGCGACAGCAGAATTAACATTTGCACTTCTTTTAGCAGCGGCACGTAGAATTCCTGAAGGGGATACGTTATGTCGTACAACTGGATTTAACGGCTGGGCACCATTATTTTTCTTGGGTCGTGAAGTGCACGGTAAGACAATTGGAATTATTGGCCTTGGAGAAATTGGGAAGGCAGTTGCAAAGCGTGCGAAAGCATTTGGAATGGATATTTTATATACAGGGCCAAATCGTAAGCCTGAAGCTGAAAGTGAACTGGGAGCAACATATGTAACATTGGAAGAATTATTACAAACAGCAGACTTTATTACAATTAACTGTGCTTATAACCCGAAATTACATCATATGATTGATGAAGAACAGTTTAAAATGATGAAGAAAACAGCATATATTGTAAATGCTTCACGTGGACCAATTATGAATGAATTTGCACTTGCTCATGCACTAAAAACAAATGAAATTGAAGGTGCAGCTCTTGACGTGTTTGAATTTGAACCGAAAATTACAGAAGAGCTAAAAGGATTAAAGAATGTGGTACTTGCTCCTCACGTAGGGAATGCAACATTCGAAACGCGTGATGCAATGGCTGAAATGGCAGTAAGAAATATTTTAGCTGTATTAAATGGTGAAGAACCTGTAACACCTGTAAATCAAAAAGTATTGGTTACAAAATAAGGGTGTCCATCCTCTCTTTGATTATTAGCCCTCACCAATCGGGCTACCCGTAAATAGCGAGATAAAAAGAAACCTTCCGAAACGGAAGGTTTTTCTTATTTTTCTTTATTTGCTTTTTTAGAAGGTCTTTGTCTAATAAATTGAGATAACATATACAAAATGTATAGTGGAATGGCAATGAATAAGAAAACAGAAATGTTGCCAAAACTTGTTTGGTACATTGTAATAATAATTCCAACTAAAAATAGTGTAATAATTATGCTATATCGTGGAATTGGTACGTCTTTTAAACTTGGGATACGAACACGGCTCACCATTAAAAATGCGAACGTTACAAATACGGTAATGAGAACGATTTTTGGAATGGTATGTGAAAATAATGTTAAGAAAGCGACAAGCCCTCCTGCTGCAGTAATCGGAACTCCAGTGAAATATTTCATAGAAGTAGAAGATGGTGTTACATTAAATCGTGCTAAGCGATATGCTCCGAACAGAGGGAATAATCCCGCTATGTATAGTCCAATGATTCCGTAGTTGGAAAAAGATGTGTAATACATTAAAACAGCAGGTGCTGCGCCAAATGTTACAACATCCGCGAGTGAATCAAGCTCTTTTCCCATTTGTGAATCAACGCGTAATAAACGAGCGACACGACCATCAAGACTGTCTAACATCATCCCGATCAGTACTAAAATAGCAGCTGATTTATAATATCCTAAAGATGCATAGCCGATTGACAAAAATCCGCTATATAAATTTCCGAGCGTAAATAAGTTTGGAATAGCTGCTCTATACAAAATCTGATCCCTTGCTTTCTGTTATAAATTCTTAATTAGTGTATGAAAGTTTACTTATTTTATCATACCATAAATTTCTTTCTCATACGAAAAAAATTCCCAATTGGTGAAAGATTTGAAGTGTAAGTAAAAAAGAAGCAACTTTTCATAAAGTTGCTTCTTTCATTATTCAAATTTCGTTGTCATCGTTCCAGTTTTATATCGATTGTTAGGATCGAATCGTAATAAATCTCCATAAATCAGTTTGTCGGAGAGTTTTAAATCTGTTTTTGCTTTTTCAATATACGGCTGGCATAGTGTTACATCTGCCTCTTCACCTGAGCTTCTTTTGTAGCACATATTTTTTGTATAAACATAATCCTCTGTTACAAAACTACCATCGCGCATTACCATAAGAGGGTCTTTTTCTTTTATAAATAAGTCAGTTCCAAATTCAATGGATTGATTTGTTTTAATACCAAGTAAATGAAGTAGCGTTGGTTTAATATCAATTTGTCCTGATACTTTAGAAATGACTTTTCCTTCTTGACCTGGCACATGAATAATGAGAGGTACGCGTTGTAATTGCATAGAATCAAACGGTGTAATAGCGTCTTTCCCAAGGAACTGAGCCATAGCTGCATTATGGTTTTCAGAAATACCATAATGATCACCATAAATGACAATAACGGAATTATCGTATAATCCTTCTTCTTTCAATTGGTTAATGAATAATTTAAGAGCTTCATCCGTGTAGCGGACCGTTGGGAAATAGCGGTTTAGAACATCGCTTTCTGAATTAAACTCATCAACATATTGATCTTCTGGATTTAGAAGAAACGGAAAATGATTTGTTAAAGTAATAAATTTTGTATAGAACGGTTGTGGTAAAGATTTTAACTTTGGAATAGATTGTTCAAAGAACTCTTTATCTTTTAATCCCCAACCGACAGACATTTGTTCAGTGCCTACGTAATCATTTAAATTAAAATAACGATCATATCCAAGTGCAGGATACATTACATCACGATTCCAAAATGTTTTATCGTTTGAATGGAAGACAGCGGAAGAATATCCATATTTCTTTAACTGTTCTGGTGTGGCAGTATATTCATTTGTTGCATGAGTAAAGAATACAGAACCACGATCTAACGGATAAAGGGAGTTTTCAACGATAAATTCAGCATCGGAAGTTTTACCTTGTCCCGTTTGATGATAGAAGTTATCGAAGTAAAAACTATCTTTTATAAACTCATTTAAAAATGGAGTAATCTCTTTTCCATTTATTTTTTTATTAATAACAAAACTTTGTGTAGATTCCATTGAAATTAAAATTACATTTTTACCTTTTGCAGCTCCGAATAAGTTTTTATCAACTTGCTTATCTTTTGCGTCAGTATAATTTTTAATTTCGGAGAATCCGTCGCCACTTGCAAATACACGTTCAGCCGAAGATTTAGATTGAAGTGTAATATCGAATAGATGATATGTGTATAAACCTAAATTTTTCACGACAGTTTGACGATCAAATGAGCGTGAGAACATTTGTGGTTTGTAAATAACTGAAACAGCAATTTGCAGTGCCAATAGCGCTGTTACACCACTAAAGAAAGTCCGTTTTTCAGAACGAGAAAGTGGCGCCCTGTCACAAAATGATGGGAATTTACGTGAAATAAACATTAAAATAATTGCATCTGCAAATAAAAGTAATGTTTTGTACGTAAAGAGCTCTTTAATGCTCGTTCCTAAGTCAGCCATATTATTTGTTTGGAATAAAACAGGGAAAGTAACAAAATCGTTATAGAACCCGTAAAACATTGCATTTCCAAATAAAATAAATGACAGTATAAAACTAATTCCAATAATAATTCGGTTTCGGTACTTAGATGCAAGTAAAGCTAAACCGAAAAATAAAAGTAATGAAGCTATTGGGTTAATAAAAAGCATAAATTCTTCAAAGAAGTTATCAATTTTAATATCAAATGCTAGCTTGTACACAATATATGTTTTAATCCATAATAAAACGACCGCAACGAGTGCAAATCGCAGTTTTGGAAACAAATGTTTTAGCATAATATACTCCTCTCCTAAAAGCATGACAGTTCATGTGAGTTTGTTTGAAAATCGTCTCACTATATATATACGAACAGTCCTTTATTATTATGATTATTATACTATGAGTATCATTATACGAAAATAAAGGGGAGTTGTGGGCTTTTTTTGTAACAATTGAGTAGAAAAAGCGAAGTGGGAGACAATAAAATGGAATTTCTATGTATGATTATTATCATTCGTTAAACATGGAAAGTATCGCGTAATGATACGGAGGTTATGATGCGGAAATTATTATATTTTATAGTATGCATTAGTTTTATGCTTTTTGTTTCACCGAGTGTATCAGTAGCACAATATGATGCACCGCTCATGGAAGATGCTCTTTATTCTGTGTTATTTCCAAAAATAAATGAAGCGATTGAGAAACAATATGGAAAATTAAAACCGTTTGATTGTCCTAAAATTATTAGTCTAAAAAAACTTTATAGCGGTACATATTTATTTCAAGCAGTAATTGAAATAACGAAATATGAATCAGGAATAGGTGGAAAAGTACTTCCGCCGTTTGAGAAGATAAGTATGACGTTTAACAATGAAGAAGGAGAATGGACTGTTACAAAAATCTCTATAAAGCGCTTACCAAATGACACGAAATTAAACTGTAAAAAAACAATATAAAAAATTGTTTGACAAATAAAATGTTCCTTTGGTATTGTTAATAGCAACAATTAGATGTTTGAAAATTAAATAGACTTACCTCATCTACTCTCAAAGGTAGAGGCCGCGATAGGAAAGAGTAAGCTATGGGAGATTTAGTGGAATCTGTGACCATAGGTTGAAAGGGACTATTGCCGAAATATAAGAATAACCACGTTATTCTTATATTGGGACTGCATTGAATAAATGTAGTACTGTCATAATATTTATTTTATGGAGAACTATTTGGAGATGTTGATGCGGTTTCTTATTTTGAGAAGATAACAACTCGTTTATTTTTTCAATATATATTTTTCCTAATAAGAAACGCGTGTGAACATTGTTCCGCGCGTTTTTTGTCTATCTAAAAGCGTGCTGCAATGAATAGAAGATTGGGGTTATGAGTTTTAGAGGAAATAAGGGAGGAATTCAAATGTATTTTCACGGCACAAGCCGAATCAATGGGCAAGGACACTTAGAAATTGGAGGGTGCGATACGACGCAACTAGCAAAACAATACGGAACACCACTTTATGTATACGATGAAGAGTCAATCCGAGGGAAATGTCGTGCGTTTCATCGTGCTTTTAAGGAAAGTGGTTTCTCTTATCAAGTAGCATATGCTAGCAAGGCGTTCTTGTGCATGGAGATGTGCCGAGTAGCTCGTGAAGAAAATATGTCTTTAGACGTTGTCTCTGGAGGAGAATTATATACTGCACTCCAAGCAGGATTTCCGGCATCGCGCATTCATTTTCACGGAAATAATAAAACAGAAGAAGAAATGATTATGGCTCTTCAGGCGAATATTGGTTGTTTTGTGGTAGATAATTTCTTAGAATTAGAAATTTTACATGATTTAGCAGTGCAACATGGGAAATTTGTGAACATATTAATCCGTGTAACGCCTGGAGTAGAGGCACATACACACGAATATATAACAACAGGTCAAGAGGATTCGAAATTTGGATTTGGTGTTTCAAATGGTCAAGCGATGCAAGCAATTGAGCTAGCTTTGCAAAAATCAAATTATAATGTGCTAGGGATTCACTCGCACATCGGATCGCAAATATTCGAAACGGCTGGTTTTGTTCGAGCAATTGAAGTATTACGTCAATTTTTAGAAGAAGTGCGAGAGCGAACAAATTATGTAGTGAAAGTATTAAATGTCGGCGGAGGTTTCGGTATACGTTATACGGAGTCTGATACACCGTTAACACTTGAAACGTATGTGCACGCTGTAACAAGTACGGTGAGAGAGCAGTTTACATTATGTGAATATCCGCTTCCTGAAATATGGATTGAGCCAGGGCGTAGTATTGTAGGTGATGCTGGAACAACAATTTATACAGTCGGAGCGGTGAAAGAGATTCCTGGTATTCGGAAATATGTTTCAGTCGATGGTGGGATGACAGATAATTTAAGACCGGCTCTATATGGAGCGCGTTATGAAGCCATGTTGGCGAATCGAGGGAATGATGAGAATGAGGAACTTGTTTCGATTGCTGGGAAATGCTGTGAAAGTGGAGATATGCTGATTTGGGATATTAATCTACCGCAAGTTGCTTCTTCTGATTTACTAGCAATTTCTTGCACGGGAGCATATGGGTATTCGATGGCTAATAATTATAATCGTATTCGTAGACCGGCTGTAGTCTTCGCAAAAGGCGGAACATCACAAATTGTTGTAGAACGTGAAACATATGAAAATATTATTGGGAACGATCGCATACGTATTAAAGAACTTGTTTAAATATGAAAAAAGGAGTTGTTCAGGATGGGCAATTCCTTTTTTATAAAATAAATAAAATATATCGGAAAACTAGGATTGAAAAAAATCAGAATTGTGATAAAATACAAATACAAAGCTTATCAAGAGAAGCGGAGGGAACTGGCCCTACGAAGCTCGGCAACCTGCTTATAGAAAGCAAGGTGCTAAATCCAGCAAAATGGAATCCATTTTGAAAGATAAGGTAAAATATATTACCGAACAGTCTTTTCGAAATGGGAAAGATTTTTTTTATGAATAAAAAGGGGGGCTGTTTGCGTGAGCGTACGGGAACATTTTGATGAAGTGTCCGAAAAAATTCAAACGATGCTTGCTGATATGAAATATGGTTCAATTACAATTGTTGTGCAAGATGGAAAAGTGATTCAATTAGAGAAAAGTGAAAAGGTCCGTTTAAAGTAAAAAGCGCTGACTAGAAAAACTAGAGGCGGTTTTAATCTATTTTATTAGATTAAAACCGTCTTTTTGCTTTTACAGGGGGAAAAAACATGTTGACGTACGAAACGTGGAAAGAAAATAGTGTTTCATTTTCTGAAGAAAATGAAACGAAGGGTGCGTTATCGGTATTAAGTTGGGCTTATAGAGAGTATAAAGATGAAATTGTATATGCATGTAGCTTTGGGGTGGAGGGAATGGTTTTATTGTATCTTATAAACCAAGTAAATCCATCTGCTAAAGTTGTATTTTTAGATACAAATGTTCATTTTCAAGAAACATACGAATTAATTAAGAAGGTACGCGAGAGATTTCCTTCATTAAATATTATAGAAAAACAGCCAGAACTTACACTTGATGAACAAGCGAAGCTTCATGGAGAGAAGTTATGGGAAAGTAATCCGAATCTCTGTTGTAAGATAAGAAAAATTTTGCCGCTAGAAAAATCATTAGCAGCCGAAAAAGCGTGGATATCAGGCCTTAGAAGGGAACAATCAGAAACGCGTAAGCATACACAGTTTATAAATCAAGATCGTCGTTTTCAATCTATTAAAGTTTGTCCGCTCATTCATTGGACTTGGAAAGAAGTTTGGCGATATGTATACAAACATAGTTTGCCATATAACCCATTGCATGATGTTGGCTATCCGAGTATTGGGTGTGAGAAATGTACATTACCTGTAGGTGATGGTGGCGACTCAAGAGATGGAAGATGGGCTGGGAAAATGAAGACAGAATGTGGACTTCACTTTCAATGAGATAGATTTTGAAATAAAGCTAAGAAGGGATATAAGAAGATGAGTACAACAAATGAATTAGTAAATCGCATTGATGAAACATATGACATATCGAACATTGTAAAGGGAATCGAGCTAGACAAAATTGCACTTAGTGATTTAGAACTTTTGGCGACAGGAGGATATAGCCCTCTTACAGGATTTTTAGGGAAGAGAGATTATGACTCAGTAGTAGAAACGCTTCGTTTAGCAAATGGTAGCGTATGGAGTATACCGATTACATTACCGGTAACAGAAGAAGTAGCAGAGAAACTGCAGGTTGGAGAGGAAGTAAAACTTGTCAACGCCGGAAATGTATATGGTGTCATTAGAATAGAAGATATTTTTGTACCAGATAAAGAAAAAGAAGCGTTACTTGTATATAAAACGCCGGATGAGGCTCATCCAGGAGTGAAAAAATTATATGAACGATCAAATGTTTACGTTGGAGGAGCTATTACTCTTATAAAACGCTTTGAAAATAATCTATTTCCTTCTTATCATTTAGATCCAATTGAAACGAGAGAAGGATTTAAAAAACGTGGTTGGAAAACAGTAGTCGGATTTCAAACGAGAAACCCGGTACATCGTGCCCATGAGTATATTCAAAAGTCGGCACTTGAAATTGTAGATGGTCTCTTTTTAAACCCGCTCGTTGGTGAAACGAAATCAGATGATATTCCTGCTGATGTAAGGATGGAAAGTTATGAAGTATTACTACAGAATTACTATCCAAAAGATCGTGTTTTTTTAGGGGTATTTCCTGCAGCGATGCGATATGCAGGTCCAAGGGAAGCGATATTTCATGCATTAGTAAGAAAGAATTTTGGATGTACCCACTTTATTGTAGGGCGTGATCATGCTGGGGTAGGAGACTATTACGGAACATACGAAGCACAGGGAATCTTTACGAATTTTACAGTAGAAGAGTTAGGGATTACGCCGCTATTCTTTGAACATAGTTTTTACTGTACTAGATGTGAAGCAATGGCTTCAACGAAAACGTGTCCGCACGGAAAAGAGGACCGTGTCATTTTATCAGGTACAAAAGTAAGAGAAATGTTAAGAAATGGTGAGATTCCGCCAAGTACATTTAGTCGTAAAGAGGTAGTAGAAGTGTTAATTAAAGGTTTGAAAAAAGAAGTAGTAACAGAATAGGGAGAGAACGACATGGATACGAATATTACTTGGCATACAGCGTCTGTTTCAAAAGATGAGAGAAGATTGAAGAATGGGCATCATAGTTTTGTAGTTTGGTTTACTGGTTTGTCGGCTTCAGGTAAATCTACTGTAGCAAATGCAGTTGCTCGAAAATTATTCGGAAAAAATATAGGGAATTACGTACTAGATGGGGATAACATTCGCCATGGTTTAAATAAGGATTTGGGATTCTCTGAAAGTGATCGTATGGAAAATATACGACGCATTGGTGAAGTAGCGAAGTTATTTGTAGATCAAGGAACAGTTGTCCTTACAGCGTTTATTTCACCATTTCGAGTAGATCGTAAACAAGTTAGAGACCTTTTAGCGGCAGATGAATTCATTGAAGTCTTTGTGAAGTGTCCGATTGAAGAGTGTGAGAAACGTGATCCGAAAGGGCTTTATAAAAAAGCAAGACAAGGTGATATTAAACAGTTTACTGGTATTGATTCACCTTACGAGGAACCTGAAAAGGCGGAATTAATTGTAGAAACGCACATGAATTCTATTGAAGAATGTGCAGAACAAATTGTGAATTACTTACAAGAGCGTAGTTTTATATAGGGGGATAAAAGATGAGGTATGAAAAAGTATGGGCAAATAATGAAAAATTGAATCCGTCCGAGAAAAAGAAATTAGAAAAAGATGGATTAGAAATCTTTAATGATATTCCGTATTATGCGGAGAATGGATTTGAATCTATTCCGCAAGAAGAGTGGGACTCCTTTAAATGGGCAGGATTGTATTTACAACGTCCGAAAGAAGCAGGATATTTTATGATGCGTGTTAATATTCCTTCTGGGATTATTACAAATGCACAGGCAGAAGCACTTGCTTCTATCGCTGAAGATTATGGGCGTGATGTGTTAGATATTACGACAAGACAGGCGATTCAGTTTCATTGGTTAGAAATTGGGCAAATTCCGGATATTTTTAAAAGATTAGCGAGAGTTGGTTTATCTTCAGCAGGGGCATGTGGTGATATTACGCGTAATATTACAGGTAATCCACTTGCTGGAATTGATGCGAATGAACTATTTGATACAACATCGATTGTTAAAGAAATATACGATTACTTCCAACATAATGAAGAGTTTTCTAATCTACCACGTAAATTTAAAATGTCTATTAGTTCTAACATTTATAATTCAGCAAATGCAGAGATTAACTGTGTGGCATTTACACCTGCTACGAAAGAAATAGATGGTGAGAAAAAAGTTGGTTTTCATATAAAAGTAGGCGGAGGCTTATCAGCTCGTCCGTACTTAGCGGAAGAATTAGATGTATTCGTTTTACCAGAAGAAGTGAAGGCAGTATCGATTGCAATTGCTACTATATTCCGTGATTTTGGATATCGTGAAAAACGCCACTTAGCACGTTTGAAATTTCTTGTCGCTGACTGGGGCGCTGAGAAATTTAAAGAGAAACTAGTAGAATACACAGGCCCATTGCAAAGTAAAGGGGAAAGTGCTCTCAAAGGCTGGAATGCAGGATACTTTTATGGCGTTCAAGATCAAAAACAAGAAGGATTAAAGTATGTCGGCTTTAATGTACCAGTAGGGCGTTTGCATGCAGAGGAAATGTTTGAGATTGCAAGAATTGCAAAGAAATATGGAAACGGGCAAATTCGAACTTGTAACTCTCAAAACTTCATTGTTCCGAATATTCCGCCAGAAAATGTTGCAGGATTATTAAGTGAACCGTTGTTTGAAGCAATTTCTGCAAATCCGAAATCATTTATTGGTCATGCGGTTTCATGTACTGGTATTGAGTATTGCAATCTTGCGTTAGTAGAAACGAAAGAAAGATTACGCAAAATCGCAGAGTACTTAGATACACAAATTGCACTCGATGTTCCAGTTCGAATTCATATGGTAGGATGCCCGAACTCCTGTGGTCAACGTCAAATTGCTGATATTGGTTTGCAAGGGGTAAAACTGAAAACGAAGGAAAAGGGAATCGTTGAGGCGTTTGAAATATATGTGGGCGGAACGCTATTAGACGGAGGAGCATATAACGAAAAATTAAAAGGGAAAATAGATGGAGAAGATTTGCCGGATGTTCTCGTGTCCTTTTTAAGTTATTTCCAAAAGAATAAATTACTAGCCGAAACGTTTTATGATTTCGTAGGACGTGTTGGAGTGGAAGAATTACAAATTGTACTAAATCGTGTATTAGAAGAAGTAATAGAGTCTTAGGAGGGACAATATGGATTTATATCGATTTGAAGCTGTATTAGCGAATAGTGTTGTTCCGATAGTCGTTGTTGCTCAAAGTGAAGAACAAGCATTTAAGCTTGCAGAGATAGAACTTGAAAAATACTTTTTACCGCTACCAGAAGTGAAAGAACTCTCTTTATATGAAAAAAAGAAGATTCGAAAAGGTGCGGCATTTGTTATTCACGAGTAAGGAGCAGTGTAACACGAAATAAGAGTAACTTCCATTCGTGATGAAGAGTGGAAGTTTCATTTTATAGTAGAAATGAGGAGAGATGATGGGGAAGGTTTATATCGTTGGGGCGGGTCCTGGTGATCCAGATTTAATTACTGTTAAAGGATTGAAATGTATCGAGAAGTCGGACGTTATTTTGTATGACCGCCTTGTGAATAAAGAGTTACTTTCTTATGCAAAGCCTGAAGCAGATTTAATTTATTGCGGGAAACTCCCGAATTATCACACGATGAAGCAAGAGACAATTAACACATTTCTTATTAAATATGCGAAAAAAGGAAAAGTTGTAACGAGGCTTAAGGGTGGAGATCCATTTGTATTTGGAAGAGGTGGAGAAGAAGCTGAAGCGTTAGCGAAGCAAAGTATCCCATTTGAAATTATTCCTGGTATTTCAGCTGGTATAGCTGCTCCTGCTTACGCTGGAATTCCAGTAACGCACCGCGATGCAAGTGCAAGTTTTGCTGTTGTGACAGGGCACCGGAAAGAAGGGGCTGAAGAGGAAGTGAAGTGGGAAAGTTTAGCGAAAGGTGTAGATACATTAGCGGTCTATATGGGGGTTAGTAATTTACCTTACATATGTGAACAACTAATAAAACATGGAAAAGATCAAAGTACACCCGCCGCTATCATTGAGTGGGGAACGACATCTATGCAGCGCACTGTTACAGCGACGTTAGGAACAATTGTAGATGTTGCCAAAAAAGAACAAATTCAAAATCCGAGTATGATTATTATTGGAGAAGTTGTCCGTTTTAGAGAAAAGATACATTGGTTTGAGAAACAAACGGAAAATGCATATCAAGTAAGCGGAGTATTGTAAAATGAAGGCTGTTATATATATATGTCATGGAAGTCGTTTGAAAGCAGCAAAAGAAGAAGCGGTTGCATTTATTACGTCATGTATGAACCGTGTAGAGGCAAATATTCAAGAAATTTGTTTTTTAGAGCTAGTGAGTCCTTCTATTGAAGAAGGATTTCGTACATGTGTGAAGCGTGGTGCTACAGAGATTGTTGCTATTCCTGTTTTTTTATTGGCGGCAGGACATGTAAAGAAAGATATTCCGCTTGAATTACGAAAGTTAAACGAGGAATATCCGGATATCAAAATAGTGTATGGTAATCCATTTGGTGTATCAGAAGTGCTTGTAAAAGCGGTATATAACGGCAGTGGCATTAAAGAATATGAAGAAGAAGTAACACTTTTGCTTGTTGCAAGAGGGAGTAGTGATCCGGAAACTTTACAAGACATAAAGTGGATTTCTTCTTTATTTCAAAAAGAAGAGAACATTAAAGAGGTGGAAGTCTGTTATTTAGCAGCCGCGGAGCCGAAGTTTGATGAGAAGTTGAAAGAAATTGTAGAACAAAAAGAACGAAACATTGTTGTGTTACCTTACTTATTATTTACAGGCTTACTCATGAAGCATGTTGAGAAAGAAGTGCGTCAATATGAGTCGGGAGAGATAAAAATAAGTCCATATTTAGGAAAGAATGTAGCGTTTCGAGAGATGTTAATTCAGAAAACAGAGGAAATATTGAAGGGAGATCAATATGTATCCACTTACAGTGCGAGTTGATAAGAAACGTGTTGTTGTCATTGGTGGAGGGAAAGTAGCAGGGTTTAAAATTATTCCTTTACTAAAACAAGGTGCGGATATAGTTGTGGTAAGTACAGAATTAGATGCGAATTTAGTGAAACTTGTAGAAGAAAAGCAAATTCGTTGGTATCAAAGAGAGTATGAGAAAAGTGATATTAAAGATGCTTTTTTAGTAGTTGCAGCGACTAGCGATTCGGTACTAAATGAACAAATTGCTGAAGATGCCTCGGTAAATCAATTGGTAAATGTTATTACGAATCCGGAAAGTGGAAATGTTCATTTTCCGGCGGCAATTCATCGTGGACTACTTAATGTAGCTGTTTCTACTGGAGGGGCAAGTCCGAAACTTGCAAAAAAAATCCGTGATGATATCGCAAATAAATATGATGAGAAGTATGAATCGTATCTTGATTTTTTATATGAAGTTAGAATAAAAGTGAAAGAATTACAAGTAGAGAAAAGGCAAAAAAATATATTGTTGCAAGAAGTATTAAAGTCGATATATGTTCAAAGTGAACAAAAAAGAGAGCTTTTTTTACAAGAATTAGAGAGGGGAATTTATATAGGATAGTGAGTGAATTGTGCTTTACAAATATAAAAATATAATTTATAATCACAAGTAACTTCAATAGATGAAATCGATGAGCAAGAAGAGTACGTATATTTGAGGCGTTCAGAGAACTGGGGTAAGGTGTGAGCCCGGTACGATAAAATATACAGAATGGGCTTGCGAGAGGTATGCTGAACATTGCAGTAGGCAACCCGGGTTCCGCCGTTAAAAGGATAGAGTATCGGAATTTTCCTGTGCTTGAACAAGTGGGATTTATCAATCCAATTGAGGTGGTACCACGGTATTTATATTACATATATCGTCCTCTACATGCATATTTGCGTGTAGGGGACTTTTTTATTTTCTAAAGGAGGTGTGCGAGTATGAAATGAAAGTGTATAATTAATAAAAGTTATAATATTCAGAAAAGGAGAAATTATGATGAAAGAAACACAGCAATGGACGTCGAAAATTGGATTTGTACTCGCAGCAGCCGGAGCCGCAGTAGGTCTTGGTGCAATATGGAAGTTTCCATATGTTGCAGGTAATGGAGGGGGAGGCGCATTCTTCCTTGTATTCTTACTATTAACTTTATTTATTGGTATGCCTCTTCTTTTAGCTGAATTTGTTATTGGCCGTAGTACTCAAAAAGAGGCAGTTACAGCTTATAAAGTATTAGTACCGAATAGCAAGTTATATCCTTGGATTGGTCGTATGGGAGTTGTTACTTGTTTTAGCGTACTATCTTTTTATAGTGTTGTAGGTGGATGGATTTTACTTTATTTATACTATAGTGTCACAGGTAGTTTCTGGAACGGAGTAGTCGATTATGGGAAATTGTTTGCTGAAACAATTTCAAATCCAGTAAGTGCGATTGGGGCGCAATTCATCTTTATGCTTTGTACCATTTTTGTTGTTAGTAAAGGTGTGGAAAAAGGCATAGAAAAAGCAAGTAAGTACATGATGCCGCTATTATTCATTTTATTTATTGCTATCATTATTCGTGCGTTAACACTTGATGGTGCTATGGCTGGGGTAGAGTTCTTCTTAAAACCAAATTTTTCAAAGCTTACAGCAGATACGATTTTATATGCGATGGGACAATCTTTCTTCTCACTAACGGTAGGTGCCTCGGTAATGGTAACGTATAGTTCGTATTTAAAGAAAGAAGAGCATTTAGCTAAATCAGCAACATCTATTGTAAGTTTAACTGTATTTATTACAGTACTTGCAGGATTAGCGATTTTTCCGGCGATTTTCGCATTAGGAGTTAAACCGACAGAAGGACCAGGACTACTGTTTATCGTTCTTCCTGCTGTCTTTGCGAAAATTCCATTTGGACAATTTTTCTTCATTATGTTTTTAGTGTTATTCTTCTTTGCGACTTTAACATCTGCTATTTCAATGCTTGAAATTGTAGTAGCATCTGTTGCGAAAGATAATGAGAAGAAGCGTCCGTCAGCTTCGTTATTAATTGGTATTCTTATTTTTGCAGTTGGAATTCCATCAGCGTTATCGTTTGGAATTATGAGTGATGTGAAAATATTTGGTAAGACATTCTTTGATTTCGTCGATTTTTCGGTAAGTAATGTATTACTGCCATTAGGAGTACTAGCCATTTCGCTATTCGTACCAAATAAAATGAGTAAAGAGTTATTAATGAAAGAATTAGAAGTTACGGATACGAAAGGGAAAACATTATTTAACATTTGGTTCTTCTTACTTCGTTATGTCATTCCGGTAACTGTAATTATCGTATTTTTAAATGCGGTAGGCGTATTTAAAATATTTGCATAATAAAAAGACGGAGATTTCTCCATCTTTTTATTATGTTGTAGAAGTATTTAATAAGCGATTATATGCTTTATAAGCTGTGACAACTGCGATAAATGATCCAATTAAAAATAACGCTGAGCCCCCGAATGTAAATAACCGGCCGATGTATGTTTCTCTAGCTTCTTCTATTTCTTCTTGTAATTGTGTATTCATATTTATCACCCCGCAAAATATAGGCATTTAGTTGTAGTTTATGTAAAATGCCTAAAAAGTGTGAAGTAGTAAAAAAAACTCGGTATGCACCGAGTTTTTTTATAATCCGATATGAGGAGACGGATCAACTGCGTTTGTCTTACCAACATTCCATTCCCCAATATGAAGTTCGAAGTGTAAATGTTGTCCGTAAGATTGACCGGTATTTCCCATAAAGCCAAGTTGATCGCCTTGTTTTACAGTTTGTCCATTGGATACAGAGCGGCTATTCATATGTGCATACACTGTCGTATATGTTTTTCCGTTAACACGGTGAGATAAGTAAACAACGTTTCCGTAACTAGAGGATAATTCTGAACGGATAACAACGCCATCTGCAGCGGCAATAATTGGAACTGTTCCCGAAGCTGCGATATCGATTCCTTTATGGTTATCTAAAGAACGTGCGCCGAATCCAGAAGTTTTTGATCCAGCGGCTGGCTTAATAAATCCACCTTTGTTCGTATCTTGCGGTGTTGGTGTGGATTGTGTGCTTTCTTTAGCAGAAGCGGCGGCTTGTTTTTTTGCTTCCTCAGCCTTGCGTGCCTCTTCAGCTTTCCGAGCTTCTTCCGCACGTTTTTCTTCTTCAATTGCTTTTTGAACAGCTTGACGCTGGTTTTCTAAAATACCTTGTGACTCTTCTAATCCTTCAATCTCGGAATCTACTTTTGATACTTTCGTATGTAGATCTTTAATAAGAGTTTGTTGCTGTTGTTGATTACTTTGTAACTCTTGTTGTTTTTGTTCTAATTTTTGTTCAGATTCTTTCAATTGTTGCTCTTTTTTCTCAACAGCTTCTTTTTCTGTCGTCACGGCATTTTGATCACTTGTTTGCTTTTTCACAATATCTGTATCGTTATTTAAAATTAAACTTACGGAGTACATATTATCAACAAGATCGGCAATATTTGCAGAGCTTGTTATTACTTCTGTAATGATACTCGTACGAGGCTTCTCTTGCATAGATTGTAGCCGTTGTTTAATAACCTCTTGACGTGTATCTATGTTTGTTTGTAATTGCTCGATATGTTTCTTTTTTTCAGCAATTGTTTGCTGTGTGTTGCTAATTTCTTTTTTTGTATCGTTTAATTCAGCTTCGTTTTTATTAATAGAAGTAGTTAATTCGTCGATTTTCTTTTGTAATTCCTGGATTTCTTTTTCTATTTGTTCTTTCTCAGCTGATTTATTTTGTAAGTCATTTTGTTTGCCTTCTAATTCGGATTGAATATTAGATAATTTATTTTCATTCGTTTCAGCGTATACGGGTGAAAGTAACGGGGAAACGAAAATCGTTCCAGCTGCTAAAACACTAAATGCTGCAAATTTCTTTTTCATTGTTGTCTTGCTCCTTTCCCTATGAATGTATATATCATAAGAAGAAGAAGGGTGTCTATCGTTGTAATCATAATGTAAAGAAAACTTTATAAATTTGCTAAGTTTTGTCGGAATTTAGTATCTTTTCGTAGTGTTTGTCATAAAGTTAAAATTCTTGAATGTATAGAAAAAGGTATCAATTTCTATTTTTTCTAAAAAAGTCATGGGAAATGATGGAGTTTTCCATGGTGAAACATTACTTTGAAAACCTTTAAATCACTAGTGAGGAATCGTTCTCATGTGAGGTTTTCTGACATGGGCTTTGTTTTTGTCAAGAAAATTATTTGTATTCGGGCAAACTTATTTTGTTGTCAGATTTTAAATTTTGATTTATGATTTTTAACAGGGACAAAATGTAGTGAATTGTCGAATAATATGTAATACTCTTAATTTCATGTTTTATAGAGATAGAATGAGAGATAGAGTGACACATCGAAGAGGGGGTTACAAAAAGTATGAAAAGAATAGGACTTGCATGGCAAATTTTAATAGGACTTGCGCTTGGTATTGCAGTTGGGGCGATTTTCTTTGGCAATCCGGAAGTGGTGAAGTACTTACAACCAATTGGTGATATTTTCATCCGATTAATTAAAATGATCGTTGTACCGATTGTTGTAGCAAGTATCGTTGTTGGTGTTGCTGGTGTTGGCGATGTTAAGAAGTTAGGCCGACTAGGCGGAAAAACAATTCTTTACTTTGAAATTATTACAACACTTGCAATTGTTGTTGGTCTATTAATAGCGAACATTTTCCAACCAGGAAAAGGCGTGAATATGGATCAATTGACGAAGACTGATATTTCTAAATATGCAGAAACAACGGCTCAAGTACAAAGTCATTCGTTTGCAGATACATTTGTGAATATCGTTCCAACGAATATTATGAAATCATTAGCTGAAGGCGATATGCTTGCTATTATCTTCTTCTCTGTACTATTTGGTTTAGGAGTTGCGGCGATTGGTGAAAGAGGAAGACCGGTTCTTCAATTTTTCCAAGGTGTAGCAGATG
Source organism: Bacillus sp. MYb209 (assembly GCF_002975175.1). Lineage (GTDB taxonomy): Bacteria > Bacillota > Bacilli > Bacillales > Bacillaceae_G > Bacillus_A. The sequence continues at coordinate 350,715 of NZ_PCNZ01000001.1, read as the reverse complement.
CGATGTTTTACGTGACTAACCAAGTTATGAAATTTGCACCGTTTGGTGTATTCGCATTAATTGGTGTAACAGTTTCTACATTCGGTTTATCTTCATTAATTCCATTAGGGAAATTACTCATTGTAGTATACGGAGCAATGATCTTCTTCGTTGTAGTTGTATTAGGACTTACAGCGAAAATATTCGGTATTAACATTTTCCAATTCTTTAAAATTTTAAAAGACGAGCTTATTCTTGCGTATTCTACTGCGAGTTCAGAAACAGTTTTACCGAAAATTATGGAGAAAATGGAGAAATTCGGTTGTCCGAAAGCAATTACATCTTTCGTTATTCCGACAGGTTATTCATTTAACTTAGATGGATCAACTTTATATCAAGCAATTGCAGCAATTTTCTTAGCACAAATGTACGGTATTGAATTATCCATTACAGAACAAATTACATTATTACTTGTATTAATGGTTACATCAAAAGGTATCGCGGGTGTACCAGGCGTATCATTCGTTGTATTATTAGCAACACTTGGTACAGTAGGTATCCCGGCAGAAGGCTTAGCGTTTATCGCAGGTATTGACCGTATTCTAGATATGGCTCGTACAGCAGTTAACGTTGTAGGTAACTCTTTAGCGGCTGTAGTTATGTCTAAGTGGGAAGGTCAATATGACGCTGAAAAAGGACAAGCCTATTTAAAAGAGATATCTGAAAAGGGTCAAGCGGCTTAATTATGATTTGAAAAGCTCTCACATATTATGTGAGAGCTTTTCTGTATGTAGAAGAGGAGAGAAAGTTATGAAACGTAAGTACGGTGATGGTTCTACGTGGAAGCGATTACTAGAGAAGACATACACAGTAAAACAAGCTGAAGCAGGTATGTTAGGAATATTGGATATAAAAAAGGTGAGAGAGCCTAGTTATAAAGAATACAATAGTAAAGAGCTTTGCATTGCAGGTGATGGGTATACATGGATGCAATATTTTATAAACGGGAAAAACTTTGCAATTACAGCTATGTTAGACAATCAAAAACAATTAGTGCAATATTATATCGATGTGACGAAAGAATTTAAAATAGACGATCGTGGTTTACCTTATTTTGATGATTTATACTTAGATGTAGTATTGTTACCGAACGGTGAAATCTATGTATTGGATGAAGACGAGTTAGAGGATGCTTATAAAATTGGTGATGTTACAAAGGAAGAATATGAGTTAGCATGGAATACAACAAAATGGATTATAGCGACTATAAAAAATAGAAAATTTTATTGGATCTCAATATTGGATAAAGAAATTAAAAAGTTAAAATGATTGGTTTATTCACCTTTTTGTATAATTACCAAAAAAAACTATACAAAAAATAATTGACTTTTGTTTTGTAAGCGAGTAAAGTTAGGAAAGAAATTATTATTAAAAATTAAATATGAAACCTTCTTATAAAGAGAGGCGGAGGGACTGGCCCTACGATGCCTCGGCAGCGGACTCGATTTCAGAGTGCTGTGCCAAATCCAGCAAGCATGTGCTTGAAAGATGAGAAGAGCGTTTCTTATAGATGTATAAGACCTCTTCTCATTGGAAGAGGTCTTTTGTTGTTTATTAGAAAAGGTTGAAAACTAGGGAGAGATGATACTTTGAAAGAAACGAGAGGAAATGGTTTAGCTTTATTACCACTTGGAATATTTTTGGCGCTATTTATTGGTTCTGGGATTATTACAGGTGATTTCTATAAATTGCCGATACTTGTAGCGATTTCAATTGCTGTAGGAATCGCTTTAGTGATGAATCGTAAAGAAAGCTTTAATGTGAAAGTAGAACGATTTGCTAAAGGTGCAGGAAACCCTGATATTATGATCATGGTTCTGATTTTTGTACTTGCAGGGGCGTTTTCTGAAACAGCAAAAGGGATGGGCGGAGTCGATTCCACTGTTAACTTAGCGTTATCTATTTTACCCCAAGGATTTATCGTTGCTGGAATTTTTGTTATAGGGGCATTTATTTCATTAGCGATGGGAACTTCAATGGGAACAATTGCTGCATTAGCACCGATTGCTGTAGGTATTAGTGGGCAAACTGATATCTCAATTGCGCTTACGATGGCTACTGTTGTGGGCGGAGCGATGTTTGGCGATAATTTATCATTTATTTCTGATACGACAATTGCTGCTGTTCGTTCGCAAGGAACAGAAATGAAAGATAAGTTTAAAACGAATTTTTTAATTGTATTGCCAGCTGCAGTCATTACAATTGTACTATTAGTAATGATTACTTTAGGAAATGATACAGAAATTAAAGCTCATACGTTTGATTGGGTGAAGATTTTACCATATGCAGGTGTACTTGTTACAGCGCTACTTGGCTGGAATGTACTCATTGTATTAACTGGTGGAACTGTACTATCTGGTGTTATCGGTCTTATAGATGGAAGTTATACGTTAGAGAGTTTCTTTAAAAGTGTAACGACTGGAATGGGCGGTATGATGGAGTTAGTGTTACTTGCCATTTTAATCGGTGGTATGGTTGAACTTATCCAGTATAATGGCGGCATTCAATATTTAATGAATCTTTTAACACGTAATATTCGTTCGAAAAAAGGAGCGGAGTTTGGTATTGCTGGCTTAGTGAGTATGACGAATATGTGTACAGCAAATAATACAATCTCTATCATTTTTACAGGTCCGCTTGCGAAAAATATTGCGGATCAGTATGAAATTGATCCCCGTAAATCAGCGAGTGTACTGGATCTTTTCTCTTGCTGTATACAAGGGTTAATCCCATATGGTGCTCAAATGTTAACAGCGGCAGGATTTGCTGCGTTATCTCCGGTCGAATTGTTACCATATGCATTTTATCCAATTTTAGTTGGAGTATGTGGAATCATTTCTATATTAATTGGTTTCCCGAGGTTTTCTAAAGTGGCGGAAAAAAAAGAGTATCATAAAACTGCATAAAATAAAGAGACATTTATTATTAGCAGTTGAAAACGCTCGGAGAACATTCTCTGAGCGTTTTTTATTATTTATAAATCCTTTTTCAAATAGTAGTGCTTATAATCTCTTCCTACGTTATCGAGGATACCATACTCTTTATAACCGTATTTTTTATAGAAATCTAATGCTTGAAAGCTTAAAGTGTCAACTTTTATAAAATCACAATTTCTTTCTAAAGCAATTTTTTCTACTTCTAATAACAGTTTAGTTCCATACCCTAATGCACGTATATCTTCATCGATGATAAAAGAGTGAATCTCTAACCAATTCCAACAGACTTCACCTAATATTCCCCCGCGTATCTTACTATTTTCATCTTTAAGAAATAAATGAATCTCTAAGTATCTGTCTCTTAAATCAGATGGAAAGTGCTTTAAATTATATTCATAAAGCTGATTGTTTATATAGTTTTTAGCGGTGGTATTGATTTCTTTCGTAATGTGTAAATTCATGATATATCCCCTTTAATTTAAATATAGCCTTCTGATGTATTTTAACATAATTTTCTTAATAATATTTTTAATGTAATTTAATAAACGTTTGTACGTATTGCTAATTTTTTGGACGCGCAAGTTGAGATTATCACCCGTTATTGAATAAGAATTTTTCTGTATCTATACACATCGAATGCATGTTCGTTTTGAGAGAGGCTGAATTCAACTCAGTCTTAAGTCTGAGTTGAAAACAGTTCTTAAGCTCGTTATGAAAAAATGAAAAAATAGTTAAGATAAGAGTATCAAATCGAAGGGAGGCAAGCACAAGATGAAACAATTTCTAGCGTTTATCGCGGCCGGTATTTTGGCTTTAATTGCTCTTGGTAGTCTTGCTGGTATTATAGGATTCGCAATCGGAGCAGGAGTTGTGTACTGGAGCTATAAATCATTTGTGCGAGCTAAATCATTTTTTGGAAAGTTAGCTTGGGGTATTGTTGGTTTGATCGGCTTGTCCATTGCACTTTCTCATTCCCCAGCATTAATCGGTATCGCAGCATTAGTAGTTTTATACTACGGATACCGTGAGTGGAAAAAAGGAAAAAATGTAGTTGTTGATTCTGCTCCAGAAAGTTCTAAACCATATAGCAACTTTGAAGATGAGTGGAACAAGTTAATGAAAAACTAATATAAAATAAATCAAATTATAAAGTAGAAGAGAGGAAGATTATAATGAAACAATCTTTATTCGGACGTGTACGCGATGCAATTTTAGCTGATTTTCATAATGTGTTAGATGAGAAAGAAAGAAAAAATCCAATTGCTATGTTAAACCAATATTTACGCGATAGTGAGCGTGAAATAACAAAAATTGAGAAGTTAATTCAGCGTCATAAAACATTAAAATCTAACTTCGCTCGTGAGCTTGAGCAAGCACGTTATTTCATTAATAAAAGATCAAAGCAAGCTATCATCGCACAAGAAGCAGGCGAATTGCAATTGCATGAACGTGCATTAGAAGAAGTAGCGTATTATGAAGGGCAAGTAACTCGCTTAGAAGAAATGTATGCTGGTGTTGTAGAGCAAATTGATGAGTTAGAGCGTCGGCTTTCAGAAATGAAAAATAAATTAAAAGAAATGAACGCAAAGCGTATGGAATTAATGGCACGTGAAAATATGGCGCATGCAAACCGCCGTATGAATACTGCTATGCATAAAATGGATGAAAATAATCCGTTCTTACGATTCGAAGAAATTGAAGATCACATTCGTGACATAGAGCTTCGTATAAATGAAGAGCATGAGCGTGATACATTTGATATGAAAATTGCAAAACTAGAGCGTGAAATGAAAGAGAAAAATGAAGTATCGTTAACGAAAGAAGTAACAAAATAATTGTAGTATATAATAAAACTGGCTTATGATATAGTGATAGAAGAAAAGGTGTTGGAAAGCAATGCCTTTTCTTCTATGTATAGGTGACAAAGAGGGGGGGAGCTGAAATGAAGAAGCACTTTTCAAAAACACAATTAATGGGGATGCTCCTCATCATATTTGGATTCGGTCTTTTTCTTGATATGCTACTTGGACATTTTGAACCAGGTGGTCTAATATTTGCATTTATTATGATTATGTTTGGAAGACATTATCGAAAGAAGAACCGTTATGTAAGAGGGAATGTATTTTTATTTGTTGGTGGTATTGTATTCTTATTCTTCTTATTTTCATCAGCAGCATTCGTACTTGTTGTGTTTGCTTGTTTAGCTTTAATTGGTTATCAACTTATTCAACAAGGACATCAGCAAAAAGCAATGAAAGTTGAAATTAAAGAAAAGGGATATATAGATGAAGAAAAACAAATATATCGTACAGAACCGTATATAAAAAATATGTTTGTAGGTAATGTACGAATGATGGATCATATTTATGAACTAGAGGATATTAACGTCCAATATGGCGCTTGTGATGTCGAGATTGATTTAACAACTGCTATGATTCCGGAGGGGGAAACGGTTATTGTTATTCGGGGCGTCATTGGTAATATTCGTTTATATGTACCATATGATATTGAATTGTCTTTAAATCATTCTGTTATTGTTGGGCGAGTGCTCCTGCCAGGACACGAAGAAACAGGATTTAACCGTAATGTTACGTTTAGAACAGAACAGTATAAAGAAGCCCCTCGTCGTATTAAAATTATTTCTTCGCTTGTCGTAGGCGATACGGAAGTGAGGAAAGTATAATGAAAAAACAAAGGAATATTTCGTGGATGTATATTCGTTATTCTATGTTGTCCTCTGTAAGTATCGCACTTATTTGTACAATTGTATATGTATGGAAAAGCGAGCAACAAGTTTATGATTTACTATGGAAAGAATCCATTGCTTCTGTTCCAATTGGCTTGTTTATTATGAGTACGAGTCTTCTTATCGGAGGAATTGTAGGATATGCAATCGGTTATTATATAGAACAGCGTATACAAGGATTAAATACTTTTCTATTTGAAGTAGAGCGAGGGAATTTTCCGAGTGATGTTTCATTTACTGCGGACGATGAATTTCATGAAGTGGAACGAAAAGTAATTGGTCTTGCTCGTCGCTTAGAGGAGCAAGCTGGGCTATTTCAAAAAGTAACGAATGAACGAGCCCATTGGAATGAAGAGATGAGACAAGAAGCGATTTCTCAAGAAAGGCATCGATTAGCGAGAGAGCTGCATGATTCTGTAAGTCAGCAGCTTTTTGCAATGTCGATGATGATGTCAGCCATTAATGAACAAGTAGCTGAAATTCCAGACACGACGAAAAAACAGTTGCAGCTTGTTGAGAATATGGTTGTAAATGCACAATCAGAAATGAGAGCATTGCTCCTTCATTTACGCCCAGTGCAGTTAGAAGGTAAGAAACTAACAGAGGGTATAGAAGAATTATTAACAGAACTGTCTAGAAAGCAACATATGAAAATTGAATGGTTAATTGAACCGATTCAATTAAAAAAAGGTGTAGAGGATCATTTATTCCGTATTGTACAAGAGGCGCTGTCTAATACTTTACGGCATGCGAAGGCAAAGAAAACCGAAGTACGCCTTCGTAAAATTGATCAATATGCGATTTTGAAAATTATTGATGACGGTGTTGGGTTTAAAGTTGGGGTTAATAAGGCTGGTTCATACGGTTTAAGGTCAATGCAAGAGCGAGTTCATGAAATTGGTGGTACATTAAAAGTTCTTAGTTTTCCGAATAAAGGTACGCAAATAGAAGTGAAAGTACCTATTATGATTGAGAGAGGGGGGGGAGAATCATGATAAAAGTATTACTAGTTGATGATCATGAAATGGTTCGAATGGGTGTATCAGCATATTTATCAACGCAGCCAGATATTGAAGTAGTTGGAGAAGCTGAAAATGGAAGAAAAGGTTCAGAGTTAGCTTTGCAATTAAGACCGGATATTATTTTAATGGACCTTGTTATGGATGAGATGGACGGGGTTGAAGCAACACGTGCTATTATTCAAGAATGGCCAGAAGCGAAAATTGTAGTTGTAACGAGCTTTTTAGATGATGAAAAGTTATATCCTGTTATTGAGGCGGGAGCGACAAGTTATTTATTAAAAACATCAAGAGCGAGTGATATTGCAGACGCTGTAAGAGCTACTTATGATGGGGAAACGGTATTAGAGCCGAAAGTTACTGGCAAAATGATGTCTCGTATGCGTCAGAAGAAAGAACACCCTTTGCATGAGGAGTTAACAGAAAGAGAGTCTGAAATTTTGTTATTAATTGCAGAGGGGAAAAGTAATCAAGAGATTGCAGATGAGTTGTTTATTGCCCTTAAAACAGTAAAGACACATGTGAGTAATATATTAAATAAGCTAAATGTAAGTGACCGGACACAGGCGGTTATTTATGCGTTTAGACACCAATTGACGAAATAAGAAGGAAGCTTTGACTATATATGGTCAAAGCTTTTTGTTGACGGTCATTTATGTAAGCGTTATCATTAAGGTGTTAACAGTACATACAAAGGGGAGAGAGTGTATGTTAGTTCAAACGATATTTGGAATGGATGAAACGAAAAAATTAGGTAACTATGTGAATGCGTTGCAAGCACTTTGTGAACAATATGATATTGAAACAGATCGTATTGCAATTATTGAGGCAACAGAAGAATATTATTTATTTCTAGTGAAGCAAGAAGATTGCTATGATGTTGTAAAAGTAGAAACAGTGGATACGAATATTGATTACTATACGAAAGCTTATAAAGTAAGTAGCTTTAATCATACTTCTTATCAAATGTAAAAAACTCCCGAAATGGGAGTTTTTTTATGATACTTTCGATTCAGGTGAATGATCCGTTAATGGTACTGCTTTTGCACCACTTAATTTTGCGATAGCAAGACCGATAATAGCCCCAACTAATGCTGGTACTAACCAGCCGATTCCTTCATTATATAATGGAATAAACTCGAAATAAGATGTGATAGATGAAACAGGAATATTCCCTTGTTTTAATCCATCAAATACGCTCACAACTGCAGATCCGATTAACGCACCTACATAAACAGAACGATATCCACCGAAATATTTATGAAGTAAGGATAGTAATACAAGTACAATCGCAATTGGATATACAACAAGTAAAATAGGAACAGAGATTGCGATGATTTTTGTTAAACCTAAGTTGGCAACTAATAATCCTAATGTGCAAATGACACTTGCTAACATTTTGTATGAAAATTTTGTCAATAATGTTGAGAAGTATTGACTGCATGCAGATACAAGTCCAATACATGTTGTTAAGCAAGCGAGTGTAACGATAAGAGATAATAGAATTAGACCATAGGGACCAAGTAATTGTTGTACGATAACGGTAAGTAGCTGTCCGCCGTTTGTTGCGTATCCGAGAGAGACACTAGTTGTACCGAGCCAGCCAAGTGCACCATATACAAGTATGAGACCAGTAGCGGCAATAAGTCCTGCTTTTGCTGTTGCGATGGCAATTGATTTACGGTCATTCACACCTTTTGAGCGAATTGTATTTACAACGATAATTCCAAATGCAAGTGCTGAAATGGTATCCATCGTTAAGTATCCTTCCATAAAACCTTTGAAAATTGGAGAAATTTGATACTCTTGCATTGCTGGTCCGGATTGCCCGAGGGGTGTAAATACACCCTTAACAAATAATGAGAAAATAGAGAGTAATAAAATAGGTGTTAATACACTTCCAATACGATCGACGAGTTTAGAAGGATTTAAACTAAGCCAAAATACGATAGCAAAGAAGATGACTGTGTATAAAAATAGCGTTAGGCTGCTAGAGCGAATAGTTTCTGGTAAGAAAGAACTAACTCCCATTTCATAAGCGACATTAGCAACACGTGGGATGCCCATAGACGGACCGATTGCAATGTATACAACCACCGTAAAGAATATTCCGAATAATGGGTGAACATGACTTGCAAGTTGTTGCATTCCATTTCCTGATAGAGAAATGGCGATAACAGTAAGTAGCGGTAAGCCGACTCCTGTTAGTAAAAAACCAATCATTGCTGGCCAAAAGTTTTCACCAGCATTTTGTCCAAGCATTGGAGGGAAAATTAAATTGCCTGCTCCAAAAAATAAAGAAAATAGCATAAGACCTGTGAAAAAAACATGTTTTTTTGATACAGTGTTCATTGTTTTTTCCTCCTTTTTTGTAAATTCATTGTAAGAACACAAAAAACTCGTCCCTTAAGAAAGGGACGAGTTATATTTACCCGCGATACCACCCTAATTTATACATGTAGAAATATATCTATATGTATACGGCTTTACAACGTACAACATGATACGTGTTCCTTGTAACGGGGGACGACCGGTAAGAACTTACTTCAGCATTCGGTTCTACTTCTCGGAGATGATTTTCGGTTACGAACTGAGCATTGGCTTTCAGCAAAATACCAACTCTCTGGGGAACAGCTCTATAACATACTCGTTCTCGTCAATGAATTTTTATTCAAGTATTCTGACAATATTTTCACATGTTTTTTTTAGAAAGTCAACATATTTTTTGGGAAATACACTTTCCTATAGAAATATAGCTGAGAATATAAGGGTTAATGCTGTTTGTAAAAATGCTGTAAAACATTATAGAGAATTGTAAAGTTTATGGAGAAAATCGATATTTATAGGAGTAAGGGAGGAATTGTTTGAATTTGCAGAGAATAATACAACAATCCACTTGCTGGAAAGAACAAACCAAAAGAGGTGACTGAAATGCTTGCGATGGGAGTATTATTTGGCATTATTGCTATAATTGGTTTTATGTGGTTATATTATTCGCGTTCGTTTAAACAAGCAGAAGTTTTACTCTTCCAAAAAGGTAGTTTGTTGACAAATCAGTCTAGATATTTAGTATGTCCGAAGTGTGGAAGTGCACAGGCCAGGAGTGGAGGATATCAAGAGTGTTGCAAAATTAGATTATGAAAGAAGGAAGCCTCACATTATTTTGTGAGGCTTCCTTCCTTACAATTTTTTCGCGCTCCAAATTGTCCAACGATCTCTTTCGATGATAGGAGAGACGTTTTGTAATGCGGTTTGGATATGATGTAGAAGTTGAGAAAGTTCATTATCTGTTAATTCATATAGAATGGATCGTCCGGTTCGAGGAGATAAATCTTGCAGCAATGCTTCTACAGAATCATGTGTTTTTCGTACTTCCCATTGTGTTTGTATGGGGAATACTTGAAGAGAATATTTTTGTAATTCTTGCTGTATGGTAGTGGTTTTTGGTCTTCTTTTTGATTCTATTTCAATGAGTTTTGGAAATACAGAGAAAAAATATCCACGAATGTGTTCAGGATTTCCTGGAATTGTACAATCTTCAATAGTTCGGTCTTGTAAAATAAGTGTACCGTCTTTTTTTAATATGCGAGAAGCCTCTCGTATAAAAATAGGAATATCTTGTAAGTGATGAATGACTGCACGCGAAATGATAAGGTCGAATGTTTCGTTAGGGTATGGAATATTATGCGCATCACCGTGAATGAATGAAATGTTCGGGAAGGCATTACAATTTTCTTTTGCAGCTTGTAATATTTCTTTTGAAAAATCAAGCCCAACAACACTTTTGGCTCCCATAAGAGCAAGTTCTTTCGTATAAATGCCGCCACCACAACCTATATCAATTACTTTTTTATTTTGCACATCTGCAATATTATTTATTGTGTCCTGCCATGAAATATGTGCGTTACGATTTGCATACGTATACTTATTATTTGCATCATGAAAATTAATGGACATTGTAAAATCCTCCCTTCAATGTATAGTATAGCTCATTCTATATAATGTAACGTTTTTGTTTTATGTATGAGGATTATAAGAATTTCTTATTGGAAAAGGAGAATCGATTTGAAAGGGAAATATTTAATGTTTTTATGTGTTATTTTACTCGCGTCGTGTGGTCAAGCCGAGCAAAAGAAAGAATCAAAACAAGTAGAGGAGACAGTGAATGAAGTGAAAGAACCATTACAAGTAACTGTTATGCAAAAAGGTAAAGAAGAAAAAAATTTAAAGAAAATGGATGCGGAGTTGGTGGTGGATATTATAAACAAAGCGGAAAAACAAGAAGTAACGGGTAGTTTTGGTGAACCGGAATATGAAATACAAATTAGTAGAGATGGAAAAAAAGAAACATATTATGCATGGTTAAGAGGAGAAGACCGCCGAGGATGGGTACAGTATAAGAAAGATATGTATATGCTTAACGAAAAAGATACGGAAAAGCTTTTGGCTATATTTCCAAAGATTCCAGAACAAAAAGAAGATGAGATGCAGGTAGGTACTTTAACGGAAGTAACAAAAAAAGACATGCAGATTACTGCGTTTCATATTAAAGCAGGTGATCAAAAAATGAATTATACAGTACGTTATACGATTTCACAATCACTATATAATAAGTTAGCAAAGGAACAAGAATATTATTTGCAATTAATTTTCCCGGAAAAGGTTCAAAAATTAATTAGCGCAAAAGAGAGTGAAATAATTTCAGCTGAAAAAGTAAAGGAAGGGTATAAACAGTATGAATTGAATGTTACTGTTCCGATAAAAGATGCTTCAGAATCACAATTAAAATCACTAGAAACCTATTATGATAATTACGATTTGCAAATATTAAATAGTAAGAAAGAAAAAGTAGGAGCATTTCAAAACATTATTCAAATTGTTAAAGAGTATGGTGAAAAAATGAATTTACAAAGATAAAGTGAAACTTTAATCAGTGGGGGGGCATCCCCCGCTGATTATTAGCATGACTCCCACCTAACTTCTTTGCTCCAGCCGAATTTTGAGGTGGGATTCTTACTACCCGCAAATAGCGGGCAGTAAGAATCATAAAGTCTATATGGCCTTTCCTAGGAAATGATAATAGAGGGGAAAGGTCCCCTCTATTATTTTGCTTTTGCAGATGGTTCATTCATTGATTTTCGTGTAATTAGAAAGGAAATCATAAGAGCAGAAAGAATAATAAGGGCTATAAATAAGTGATTTGGCAACCAATCTAATAATAATACGTAACTGACGGTATAAAAAATAAGAGTTGAAGCTAAAAACGATAGAGCGCCTATCATAAGAGATTGTAATTTCATTTGTATTTACCTCCTTTTATTTTTATTTTTGGCTAAAAATGGATGAAATAAACATTATTTCTAACAATAGAAAAAAATATGTCATAATAGAGAAAAGAATAAGTTTTGATGAGTGTATATGGCTCAGTAAAGCGAGATAAAGGAGAGGAATATGAAAAATAATAAAAAAGGGTTATGGGGAATTATTGTTGCAATAGGGTTATTTTTACTATCTAAGTTAAAATGGGTATTTGCAATTTTTAAGTTAGCAAAATTTTCAACAGTATTTAGTATGTTTTTATCGCTTGGTGCATACGCAGTCATATATGGTTGGAAGTTTGGGGTAGCACTCGTGTATTTATTGTTTGTACATGAGTTGGGGCATTTATGGGCAGCGAGAAAGAAAGGTATACCAACATCGCCAGCAATCTTCATACCATTTATGGGAGCTCTTATTGGGATGAAAGAGATGCCGAAAAATGCAAAAGATGAAGCTTACATTGCATATATGGGACCTCTTTTCGGATTGCTTTCATTTTTACCCGCGATCCCACTGTATATAATAACGAAAGAGCCGTTTTGGGCGCTTATTATTTTACTTGGAAGTATGATTAATTTCTTTAACTTAATTCCAGTTTCTCCGTTAGATGGTGGACGAATAATTTCAGTTGTAAGCACGAAAATTTGGGGAGCAGGGCTAGCTTTACTACTCGGCTATTCTATTTACTTCAAGAGTATTTTAGGAGGATTTATTTTTATTATCGGCTGTATGGAACTATATAGAGTAATAAAGAGAGATGAGCCGATTAAGGAATTAGGATATAAAATCGATGGAATGAAAGAATATGTTGCTAGGCTTGAAGAGGAATTAAAAGAAACTGGTGCGGTGCATCGAACGATTTATATGATTCACCATGAGATGAATGTATTAAGACAAAGAGAACGTGAAAAAGAATTAAAAACAGGAGAACTTCAAAAGATTGAAGTGCTAGAGTATCTTTTACCAAAATTTGAGCCACTTGATTATGTTCCATATGAAGATGAACAAGATGAGTATACAATTCGTATAAGAGAAGCGTTTGAACTGTCGGAAAGAAAATTAAATGAATGGGAAACAGAAAAGAAACAACAAGAAAATTATTATAAAGTCGATACAAAAACAAAATGGACAGTATTTGCTTGTTATATCGGATTAATGGCTATACTCGGTTATACAGCTTATGAAGGTTATGTTGTTTTACAAGAACACTTGCCAAAGAGAAGTTTGTAGAAAAATAGTGTCGAAATGATAGGAAAGGTTTAAACAGGAATTGTATTTCTGCGAGAGAATGTTACAAGTGTAAAAGTACATTGTAATATTCATAGTAGAAAAGGAGTTCTGTATATGAAGAAATTGTTAAGTGTATTGGTAACTATTACTGTGATGGCAATAGCGAGCTATAGTCTTATGAAAATACTATTATATTATGCGAATAAGTCTGCTGGAGTAAATACAGTAGCACAAATGGAAGAGGTGCAAGAGAAGAAGAAGACACTCGATTTTGTTCGTACGACACATGAAAGTTATAATAATTTCTTGAATTATGGTAAGGCAGAGAAATATACAGATGGGGATTGGAAACATTTTAAACAATGGTTTCAAGAGCAAGAAGCCTCTTTAAAAAATATACATAAAGAAATAAAAAATGAAAAAATAAAACGCGATGTGAATAGAAGTTATGAAATTGTAAAAAAAGGTGTGGAGCTTCAGAATATGGAGTATGTGATCTATGCTCATCGCGTATATCATGACTTGGATATACTTATGAATAAATATAAAGGTGAAACGAATATATGGGGGTATACAGAGCTTGGAAACGGGCAGAATCTAAAAGTAATTGAACAAGCAATACAAACAAAGTAGTAGGCTAGCTAGAATTCTAGTTAGCTTTTTTTTGAGCACAATTAATGAGGGCTAATAATTAGTAGCGGATGGGAGCACGCCACTAGTTAAAATTTATTTAATATGTGCATTGTTCATATATTTTTCACAAAAACACCATGTTAATAGTGATTAAAATCACAATATGTATTACACAATTCAGTTAAACTAAAAACAGTTAAGGAAATAGAGGAGTGGGATGCAATGTTAAGTGCAAAAACAATTGAAATCGTAAAGTCAACAGTACCGTTATTACAAGAAAAAGGCGTTGAAATTACAACGAGATTTTATCAAATTTTATTTTCGGAACATCCGGAGTTATTGAATATTTTTAACCATACGAATCAGAAAAAGGGAAGACAACAACAAGCGTTAGCAAATGCTGTTTATGCAGCTGCAATGTACATTGATAATTTAGAAGCTATTATTCCAGTTGTAAAACAAATCGGTCATAAGCATAGAAGTTTAGGTATTAAAGCAGAGCATTATCCAATAGTAGGTACATGCTTACTACGAGCGATTAAAGAGGTCGCAGGCGCACCTGATGAAGTTTTAAATGCATGGGGAGAAGCATATGGCGTCATTGCTGATGCATTCATTAGCATTGAAGCGGATATGTATGAAGAAGCTGCACATAAAGAAGGTGGATGGAAAGATTTCCGCAACTTTGTGATTGTTAAAAAAGTGAAGGAAAGCGACGTTATTACATCATTTTATTTAAAACCTGAAGATGGTGGGAAAGTTTCTTCATTCATCCCAGGACAATATGTAACGATTCAAATAAATATTGAAGGTGAAACATATACGCATAATCGTCAATATAGCTTATCTGATGCTCCTGGAAAAGGATATTATCGTATTAGTGTAAAGAAAGAAAAAGGTGTAGATACACCAGATGGTAAAGTATCTAATTACTTACATGATTATGTAGGGGAAGGAGATGTCTTACCAGTAAGTGCACCAGCGGGAGATTTCGTATTAAATATGGGGTCAACATTACCTGTTGTACTAATTAGTGGTGGAGTAGGTATTACACCGATGATGAGTATGTTAAATACGTTAATTGAACAAGAATCAAAGCGTAATGTATGCTTTGTTCATGCGGCGATAAATAGTAATACACATGCGATGAAAGAGCATGTTGAGACAGTAGAAAAAGAGTATGAACAAGTTAAAGCATATACTTGCTATTCTTCACCGACAGAGCAAGATGTGGAAATGAAGAATTTTGATAAAGAAGGATTCATTGAAGGTGAGTGGCTACAATCTATTATTCCGACAACTGAAGCAGAATTTTATTTCTGTGGTCCAGTGCCATTTATGAAACATATTTATGCCGCATTAATCGAGTTAGGTGTTAAACAAGAGAACATTCATTATGAATTTTTCGGTCCCGCAGCAAGCTTACAATAGATTAACGTTGCCAAGCAAAAAACGAGGTATTATTTTACCTCGTTTTTTGCTTGTTCTCTTAATAATCGATTTACTGTTTCACGGCGTACACCTATGAGCTGACCAATTTCAGTTTGTGTTAATATTTCATAAATAGGGATGTCACCTAAATATAAGGTGAACCACTCTTGTAAACGATGAAGGCGCTCTTTAGGAGAGACAGTTGTCAATTGATCGATACGCTGTTGCATCATTCGTAATTTCGATTGTAATTGCATAGCGATATTTGCATATGATGCGGGATTCGCCTGAAGTTTATCGTACCATTCATTACTAATTATAGGCTCAACTTCTGTTTTCATTAAAGCGATAGCTGTGCCGTGATATTCCTTCGGTGAAATTAAAGAATGGTGAGGTATCGTTTCACCAGGAACGATAATATTAAATAAAAATGGTGTTCCGTCTTCTTCTAATCGAATAACTTTTAATAAACCTGTTTTTATAAAGTATAAAGGACCGTCCTCACCTTGACGGAATAATACATCTCCCTTATGTAGAATCAATGTTAGCCCCCCATTAAAACATTTCTATCTCTTCTATTTTAGCGTATATGTATAAAGATAATATGCTTTTTAAACAGCAATTTCATTGACGAAATGTATGCTATTACAGTAGTATACTATTTAGTGTGTAATAGTACTAGCAATGAATACGCTGTAGGGGGTTTAGTATATTGTTAGATGCGATGAAGATGACGGATATGAGAATTCCGGCGAATGCTATCATTCATGTAGAAGAGATGAAAGGTGGAGTCGTTTTATCCGTTGAAATAGACGGCCAAATTATTTATACGATGGCTTATGATGAAGAAACAGATAGTTATGCTGAATTATATGATCGAAACGATAAGAGGGCGTGCCAAGTACATGAAGACTTTATGGGATGGTCACTTCTTCACTAAAAAGATGTCAATATGACATCTTTTTTTATTTAATCGATAGATTATACAAAGAAATGCAATATAAGGATAAAATTTGTAATAAATGATTTTGCATTGTTAGCACTTTGTAACTGTAAGATAACTGTTTTTTCGCTATCATAAAGATAACAGTCATAGCTATAGGAGTGATCAACTTGAAGAAAGTACATATTTCAAATTTTATGCTATTAAGTGTTTGTTTAGTTTTATTTGTTCTCCTAGGAGCCTTTTTATATTCATGTGTATAAGAAAAAACGCATTCTAGAAAGAACGCGTTATAAAAATGAAGTAATGATTAATCTAGTTCCAAGAATAATTAATGTGATACGTAATAAATTAATTACTGCATTACCGCTTAATTTTGTGTTAATATAAGCCCCGATTTTTCCGCCAATCCATGCACCAGGAATAAGAATTAATGCATAAGCCCAGCTGACATTTCCTAGAGAGATGTGAGTTAAAGAACTTACAATTGCTGAGAGAAATACGATAAACATTGAAGTTGCTACAGCAATGTGTGCTGGGAACGCAAAAAGGAGCATCATCGCTGGCACAAGTAAGGCGCCACCACCGATTCCGAATAATCCGGATATAAATCCAACTATAAAGGCAATAAAGATAGCGAGAAATGGTGGGAATTGATAGTCTACAGTATTTCCTTCGTTATCTGTAAAAGATCGCTTAATTACAGTCATATTTGATAGGGAAAGAGGTTTCAATTTGTCTCGTAGTATAAGAAGAATGGAGACGAATATAAGAAAAATCCCAAAGTATAAAGAAAATGTATCTTGATTTAAAAATTTGTTTGCCCATGATCCGATAATACCACCAGGACCACTCCCGATAAATAAAATAAGTCCACTTTTATAATCTACCCGTTTATGTTTCATATAAGTAAGGGTAGAAGACAGCCCTGTAAAAACGACTGTTACCATAGAAGTTCCCACTGCGAGTTGTGGGGATAAACTGTGCAATCCAATTAATAACGGAACGATAATAATTCCGCCCCCAAGTCCGACTAGGCTCCCGACTGTCCCAGCGATTAATCCGATGAAAAGTAACATGATGTATTCCAAAATTGCCAACTCCTCTATATAACTTATCCAACAATCATTATACACGCTTTTTAATAAGAAATAGGCTTGTTCACAAAAAAGTCGTCTTCCTAGAAAAATAAGGAAGACGACTTTTGATTAGAATAGTAATTGTAGTAGGTAATAAAATAGAGCAGCTAAAGAAGCTGAAATTGGAAGTGTAATAACCCATGTAATTAACATGCGTTTTGCAGTTCCCCATTTTACACCTTTCACACGATGAGAAGCACCAACCCCTAAAATAGAAGAAGAGATAACGTGCGTCGTACTAACCGGTAAGTGAATGAATGTTGCACCGAAAATAACAAGTGATGATGATAAATCGGCAGCTACACCATTTACAGGACGAATCTTCATAATTTGTCCACCGACAGTTTTAATAATTTTCCATCCACCGACAGAAGTACCAAGGCCCATTGCAGTTGCACAAGCTAATTGTACCCAGAAAGGGATGTCGTCAGAAGTATGATAGTTATTGGCCATAAGAGCCATCGTAATGATTCCCATTGCTTTTTGTGCATCATTCGTACCGTGTGTAAAAGCTTGTAATGCTGCAGTAAAGATCTGGAATATACGGAAGTTTTTGTTCGTTTTCGTTAAGTTAAAGTTTTTAAAGACGACTTTAAAAATACTATATACGATATAACCAATAACAAAAGCGATAATCGGTGAAATGATTAAAGCTTCAAGAATTTTTATAAACCCTTTATAGTTTAATGCGTTAACACCAGCAGCAGCAATTGCTGCACCAGCGATTGCGCCAATGATTGCATGCGAAGAACTACTTGGAATACCATAGTACCAAGTGATTAAATTCCAAGCTATTGCCGCAAGCAAAGCAGCTAAAATTACAAGAGAACCATTAGGTAAAGCAAATGGGTCAACGATATCTTTTGTAATAGTTTTTGCTACACCTGTAAATGTCATCGCACCTAAAAAGTTCATAATAGCTGCCATAATAATTGCATGTCTAGGCTTTAGAGCTTTCGTTGAAACAGCCGTTGCAATAGCGTTTGCTGTATCGTGAAATCCATTGATAAAGTCAAAAGCTAAAGCGCAAATGACTACTAAAACGGTCAGTATCAAGAGTGTATCCATGATCAAACTCCTTACGCGTTCTTCATAATAATTGTTTCTAATACGTTTGCAACGCTTTGACAGCTATCAGCTACTTCTTCAAGCTCTTCGTAAATCTCTTTAAATTGAATAATCTTAATCGGATCTTTTTCACGAGAGAATAGGTGCTTAATCGCATGACGGCGAATATCATCACATTGTGACTCGTAATCCTTAATCTTAATCGCATTTGTACGAATATCGACTAATTTCTTTTTAGACAGTAATTCAACAGAGTTTGCAATTTCAATCGCACATTGATTAATTGCTTCTACGAATTTAATCATGTATTCATCAGCTTCTGTAATAGAATACATTTCGAATAGACCAGCACTATGATCTAATCCGTCTAATACATCATCCATACTCATTGCAAGCTGTAGGATGTCTTCACGTTCAATAGGAGTAATAAACGCTTTGTTTAGCTCCATAATGATTTCGTGAATGAATGAGTCACCTTTTGACTCATAATCTTTCATGCGCATAGAAAACTCTTTTAAATCGCTAGCATTTTTAATTTTATACTCCACGAAAAACTGCGCGCCTTCTTTTAAATTTTCGGAAACATTCATTAGCATTTCAGAAAATTTATCTTTCTTTGATTTAAAGACCATTATTGTTACCCCCACAAAAGTAATATATGTAAAATATATTGGCTAATCAATTCTAACAAAAAACTGTCGTTTTTTAAAACATTTTATCGAAAAGTTTACAAAAACTTAACATAACTCTCATTGTTGTATTAATAATATTAATACTGAATAGTGAATATCTTACTTGTAGAATGTCCTTTTCTTGTGAAAAGTATGAATGTGAAAGAAAAGCTTTACACTATAGGAACGACTACGTTATTATAATAAATTTAAAAGGAGGTATATTCTTCCTTTTAAAAAGAAGGGTGTAAACAAATGAAGGAAGTGAACGAATGAAATTGAAGAACACTCACTTAAAAAAAACGCTTGAGTGGTTCAATAAGAGGAAGAAACTACGCAATTCATTAATTGTATTGGGAAGTTTACTTGCTACTCTATTTACTGTTGTAAATATAATAATTTCCATTCAAGATATATCTGAATTAAAACAAGCTGTTCCACAACCGACTTTAATTTATGATGCAAATAATGAAGTTGCGACTAAATTAGCTTCTTCTAAAACAGAAGGGGTTAAAAGGAAAGATATTCCTGATATTATGGTTCAAGCAATTGTTGCAGTAGAAGATAAGGAATTTTTTAGTCATCATGGTATTTACTATAGTGGAATCATAAGTGCTGTATTTAAGAACATTACAGCCGGTGAAGTTGTGGCAGGTGGTAGTACGATTACACAACAACTTGCGAAAAATGTATTTTTAACGCAAGACCGTACATTCTCGCGTAAAATAAAGGAATACTTTCTAACGAAAAAAATAGAACGTACTTATACGAAAGATGAAATTGTTGAAATGTATATGAATCAAATTTATTTTGGTGAAGGTGCTTGGGGGATAAAAAGAGCAGCTAAATCTTATTTTGATAAAGAAGTAAAAGACTTAACGATTTCAGAAGCTGCAACGATTGCAGGATTAATTAAAGCGCCATCTGCGTATTCGCCGTATAAAAACTTTGATAAATCAATTGAAAGACGTAATGTTGTATTAGGTTTAATGAAGGAGCAAGGATATATTTCTGAAGAACAATATAATCAGGAGAAAGAATCAGGTCTTGTATTACGACGTGGTGTTGACGATAAATATAAGGGAAAATATTCTCAATACGTAGATTATATTGTTAGAGAAGCGATGGACAAGTATGAATTAACACAAAATGAAATTTTAGCAGGTGGTTATCGTATTTATACGGAACTTGACCCGAAAAAACAACAAGCGGTTGAAGATGTCGTGAATAATGATAGTTATTTTAAAGATAGTGGTTCAGATCAGCTTATGCAAACTGGAGTGGTCCTTATGAATCCAAAAACTGGCGGTGTTCCGGCTTTAGTTGGAGGTAGAGGTCCTTATCAATTTTTACAGTTTAATCATGCAACACAATTAAAAAGACAGCCAGGTTCAACGTTAAAGCCTCTTGCAGTGTATGTACCAGCGTTAGAACAAGGATATGAAGTATACGATGTCTTAAAAGATGAACCGTTTAATATTAAAGAATATGCACCACAAAATAGTGATCATACGTTCCATGGTAATGTGACGATGTATGAAGCGGTGGCAAAGTCATATAATGTTTCAGCAGTTTGGCTATTAGAGCAAATTGGATTAGATAAAGGATTGAAATCTTTAGAGCGGTTTGGTATTCCATTAGAGCCTGAAGACCATACGTATCCGATTGCTTTAGGAGGTATGTATGTAGGGACTTCTCCATTTGTAATGGCTCAAGCGTATAGCGCACTTGCAAATGATGGTGTCCAAGTAGAAGCTCATGCCATTAGAGAAATCCAAAATGCTGAAGGAGAAACAATTGGAAAATGGTATAAGAAAGAAACTCGTGTGACGAACGAGAAAGTTGCCCAAAAGATGACATACTTATTAAAAGGTGTTATTGAAAGGGGAACAGGTGAAAAAGCGAAAGTTAATAATATCGATACCGCAGGCAAGACAGGGACTACCCAGCTTGTAAATGGACCAAGCACTGGTGCGAAGGATTCGTGGTTTGTTGGATACACACCGGATTTAGTAGGTGCGATTTGGGTAGGGTATGATAAAACGGATAGTGAGCATTATGTGCCAGGAGGCAGCCAAATTACAACGACAATGTTCCGGGACATTATGAAGAAAGCGAATGGAAATCCAACTCAAAAGGCATTTCAGTTATCTCTAATACCTGAGGCGGATTATACAAAACAATTAAAAATGATTGAGGAGGAAAAACGGAGGAAAGAAGAAGAGAAAAAACGAAAAGAAGAGGAACAACAAAGAAAAGAACAGCAAAAGGAATGGATAGATAAAGTAAAAGAGTGGATTCCATTTTGGTAAAAAAAGAGGCGAATAACGAGTTCGCCTCTTTTTTTATGAGAAATGAGTGATTTTATCTCGATTCAAAATTTGGTAGCAGAAAAGAAGTCTGGTGGGAGTCGAGCTGCCTATAAAAATTCGATTGTTTTAACTTAATAATCAGTGGGTAGGGAGCAAAATCCACTGATTAAAGCTTCAATTTATTTGTTTAGCGTAACATTGGTACTACCGAAGTATTGAGAATCATACGTAACGGTTATTATTCCTTTACTAATGGGTTCATATGGTAATTCTTCTTCGTAATTTCCAGTATTTTCATTATGGATAGAAAGTGTTATTTCATCAACGTATTTATTTTTATATTGATCTTTAATCGTTTCTGCAATTTGAAGTAAGTTTTCATAACTAGAAGCCTCTGTAATAAGCATTCCTTTTATAACCTTTTTTTCATTCTTTGTGGAGGAGGAATAAGGGATGTTGTTTTGCTTTGTATACAGAAGTTCGTATGGGACTGTTTTTCTCTCTGCTTTTGATATAGCTGAATAATTTAGAGTTAAAAGAAATCCTATACATAAAATCATGCATACCATGAGAACAAACCAAAAACGTGGCAGTGATATAACTCTCATTATCATCCCTCTTTCATGTCTTTGTCTTCACTATTCATTATACAAAAAGAGGATTAAGCTAGAGTAAATTTGAAGTAAAGAAACGTAAAGAAGGAGCACTTATCCTCCCAAATAAGTGCTCCTTTCTATTTAAAGAGAGATTTAACACACAATCAAAACAATACGGATTACTATAAATCAATTCTGCTTGTTCGTTCAAAAAAAGATTGAAAACTAAAAGTTAGTAAATTCGGAAGACAGATAGTGTAGCTGTTGTGTCACCTGTGTTAGGGATAGAAATAGTATTTGCTGTAGGTTGTACAGAAATTGTTGTGCCAGCTGTTAATGTAACAATCGTTGAGAAAGAAACTGCACTACCGATAACGTTAGTTGAAAAATTACGAGTAGGTGGTTGACCGTTAAATGAAAGACCAAATCCAAACGGTGAAGAACCTGGGAAGGTCGTAGATGCTGAGAAACTAATATCGTATACTCCTGTTTCTAAAATAGTTAAAGTATCTGAAGTGTCATTAAAAGTAATGTTAGTTAATTCGAAAACTTGATTGAATTGGATGTTTGTTCCAGGGGATATAGTTTGTGCAATTGAGTTTCCTATTGCAGCTATAGTTACAGGGATTGGAGTTCCAGCAGCCCCTGTAGCACCAGTAGCACCAGCAGGTCCTTGGGCACCAGTAGCACTAGCAGGTCCTTGGGCACCAGTAGCACTAGCAGGTCCTTGGGCACCAGTAGCACCAGCAGGTCCTTGAGCACCAGTAGCACCTTGAGCACCCCGAGGTCCTTGAGGTCCGATAGCACCTTGAGGTCCAGTAGCACCGGTAGCACCTCCACCAAGGCAACCAGAGCCATATTTAACTAAAATGGTTTGGATTTCTGTAATCAGCTTAACAAGTTTGTCGATAGTACCGCAATCAACTTTAAATAACTTAGCGATATACAGTAAAAAATTAATCAGACTTTGCAGTTCAACGTATAATGCTCCGCATGAGAAAGGTTTTGTCTTTAGAATAGTTAATAGGTTAGCAATAATAGAAGTTCCGATTTTCTCTTGTGCAGGTGATAAGTCTAAACATTTGAGGAGTTTTTGTAGGTTATCTAGGGTAGCTATAAGTTTATCAATATTACTTTGAGAAGAATTTTGGAATACATCTTTAATATTTTGTTCAAGCTCTTGAAGTATTTTAACGAATTCTTTTAGTTCAGATTTAGAGATGTTAATATAACTGCAAGCACGGACTTCGCAACAATCGTTACCGAAGAATACTTTTCCTTTATTTTTATTGTTCATCTTTTCATTCCTTTCATTTATAAAGTAAATAGTCTTTACCGTATAATAAAATGAAAATAAAACTAAATTCGTGATGGACAAACTACTATTTATTAAAAAATAAGAATGACACCTACTTAGTAAGAACAACCAAGGCATAGGAGTTTTATCCAGCTATTTGCGGGCAGTAAGACTCCCACCTCAAAATTCGGATGTAAAGCAAAGAAGTTAGGGGGAGTTGGGCTGCCCGTAAATACCCGATTGGTTCAACTAATAATCAGTGGGGGATTTGTGAGATAAACAAAAACAGTGGGATGTGAATGAACTGCCCCACTGTTTCTTATTTATCAACCATTTAATTGTTTATTTTTGGTAATAAGGGAATAGAGATAGTGAAAGTTGTACTATTTTGATTACTGGAAACTTTTAATGTACCGTTATGGTTTTGAATAATTTTCTTCGTTACTGATAATCCCAGTCCCGTTCCTGAGTCTTTTGTAGAGAAGAATGGATCAAATATATATTCTTGAATAGCTGGAGGAATGCCAGTTCCGTTATCTTTGAAAGTAATACGAACAAAATTATCTAAGCGATAACTAGTAATTTGAATAGAAAGAGGTTCTTCACCTTGAGCGTCGACAGCATTTTGAAATAAATTTAAAAAAACTTGCACGAGTTCATGGCGATCAATATTGACGAGTACACCATCTAATTCGGTAGAAAAATCATAGTCAATAGAAATGTTGTGTAAAAAAACTTCACTAGCAAGTAGTTGTTGAATATACTCGCGTAAAAACGTATTGATTGGAAAATGTTCTCTAGTAAATTCACGCGTTTTTGAAATAGCTAAAAATTTTGTAATAATACTATTGGCACGATCTAATTCAGGGATGAGTAAACTTTTAAACAATTCTTTATTGGATGGAGAAACGCTATCTTGTAGAAATTGCAAGTACCCACGTACCGTTGTAAGGGGATTTCGTACTTCATGTGCAATCCCAGCTGCAATTCGCCCAGCTAGGGAAAACTTTTCGGCATCACGTTCTGTATTTAAATAATGAAATACACTAATAACTCGGAAAATCTCTCCATTATAATCACGAATAATGCGGTTATTTACGATGCCATAGTTTTTGTCTAACACTTCCTCATTATATATTTCGGTTCCCGTTTTTAACGTTTCAATAGCTTTAATTTGTTCTTCAGGTAAGTTTAATAATTGTTGAATTGGTTCCCCAATTATAGAATTTCGTATTACACTAAAATCATCTGCTGCAGCTTGATTACATAATGTAATGTTACCTTTATTATCAATAAAAGTGACGTGATGCGAGAATGCATCGAAAATATGAACAAAATGTTTTTCGAGTTGTTCAAATAAAAATAGTGAATCGCAAGTAAGCTGAAAGGTAGGCTCTTTATCTTTTTGTTGTATGTGTTGAATAGAATGAGATGTTCTCGTTTTTTTTATTTGCAAACCAATATGTGGATTTTTATATGTGAAATGATGTGGTAATTGATTTACAAGCTCTTCATATAACCGTACTTTATTTTCCAATTCTTTTATTCGATTTTCATGAGATAAAATAATATCGTCTTGAAGCATAAGTAAATAACTCCTCAATTTAAAAATTCTTCCATCTAGTATATCATATTTTTATACGGATACTCTTAAAGAAAGAGCGACTTTATGAAAGTGATCGGATGGTATTTTTGTGAAGTAATATAGAATGAGTGTAAGCTGAAGTTGGGAAGGGAGGAATTCGTTTGCTTTTTATTGGAGTGACGGGATGGGGAGATCATGATTCTTTATATAGTAATCCCTATGAAAATAGAAATAAATTGCGAACTTATAGTGAACATTTTCCCATTGTGGAAGTAGATAGTTCATTTTATGCGATACAACCTGCGCGGAATTATACAAAATGGGCGATGGAAACGCCAAAAGATTTTTCTTTTATAGTAAAAGCTTATCAAGGAATGACAGGACATATGAAAGGGGAAATCCCTTTTTCTACGTTCGATGAGATGTTTGATGTGTATAAACAATCAATTTTTCCTTTAATAGAAGCGAATAAATTAAAAATGATTTTATTTCAATATCCACCATGGTTCGATTGTAAAGTGAAAAATGTAGATTTACTTCGATACACGAAAGAGAAAATGGAAGATTTTCCATGTGCAATAGAATTTCGAAATCAAACATGGTTTTATCTAGAAATGAGAGATAAGACGTTACAATTTTTAGAACAAGAAAAATGGATTCATACAATTTGCGATGAGCCTCAGGCAGGAATAGGATCAGTACCGCTTGTATTAGAGGCAACAAACTCAGACATGGCGTTAATACGTTTTCATGGCCGGAATGTTCATGGATGGCTTGACAAAGGGGAAAATTGGAGAGCGGTTCGTTGTTTATATCGCTACAATAATAATGAGTTGAAAGAATGGGTTAAACGATTAGAGCAATTGAAAAAAAAGACTAAGGACATATACGTTTTGTTTAACAATAATTCGGGTGGGGATGCGGCGGACAATGCGAAACAGTTGATGGAAATGACGAATATTACATATGGCGAGCCGAAACCAGAGCAATTAAATTTATTTGAATAAATACAAACAAGAAAAGCACTGTACAAACAGGGGGAATGTACAATGCTTTTCTATATGAAAAAGAGGGGTAACAATGTTACTGAGCGTTTGGTTGATTCATCAATTGTTGGCTTCGTAATAAATGATAATGGTTATCATTATCATAGTCAATAGTTTTTCGGAAAATAAATAAAAAACTTTTGATATTTTGAAAATAAATAAAAAAAGAACAGCGATTACTGCTGTTCTTTTCCATTGACGAATTGTTGTAAATCAAAAGGAGTTATCGCTTGGATAAATTCCTTTGAGATAAGTGTTTGAACAAGAGTGCTTTCAGAAATTGTAGCACCTGTTTTCTTTTCATAAGATTTCTTTAATAAATCAAGTTTTTCAGCCGTTTCTTTCGGTAATTCAATTGTTAATGTGTTCATAATTTCTCCCCCTTACTATTAGAGTACCACTACAGTATAGGAGAGACAAGAAAAGAGAATATGAAACATAAAAAAGGTTACCAAATTTACAAATGGTAACCTTTTTTATGTATAAGAGTTATTAAGCAATACCGATATACTTTAAAGTTTTTGATGGAGTACTGTGATCAAAGAAGTGTTGTAAAAATGCAATATCAACACCTGATTTGTATGCACAATAGCCCCAAGTTTTTCGAAGTGTATGTGAGCTAATCCCTTCTAATCCAACTTCTTTTGCAGCTTTGTTTAAAATGTACCATGCATGTTGTCTCGTAATAGACTTTGTTCCTTTTTGAGACTTTAATAATGGTTCATTACGTTTCCAAGTTTTACGTTCTTTCATGTAGTCTTCGATTGCGTGCTGTAAGTCTTCATTTACAGCAAACCATTTATGTTTCTTTACTTTTTCATTGTAAAATAAAATGGAATGGCGAACATTTTCATTTTCATCGATTACATCACTAACTTTTAATTGTAAGATTTCACTTACTTTTAAGCCAGAATTTACAGCTAATACGAATAATAAGCCATCACGTTTCGAAGATTGTAAAAGTATATTTTTGATAGTTTCTAATTGTTTTTCATTTTGAATAGGTTGTCCTGCTTGTTTCATTTCACGCACTCTCCTCTTTTATATGTGTAAAGGAAAGGATTAACTTGTTTCTTACTATAAAGGGAGAGTGTGAATTTCATGTGAACTCCTAGTGAAATTAAGACAAATTATTTGACTTCTTTCACTTTTTGTAAATTAAAATAAAATACAACGCTATTAGTGGTATTATACACACCATATTCAGCGCGATGTAAGTCTAAAATGTTTTTCACAATGGATAACCCAAGGCCAGTACCTCCAGTATGACGGCTACGAGAAGCGTCTAAACGGTAGAAGCGATCCCAAATTTTTTCAAGGCTTTCTTCTGGAATAGGATTGCCTGTGTTTTCAATTTCGATTTTCACTGTATCTTCCATTTCTACAACAGAGACGTGTATTTTTTCACCATCTGGAGTATATCGAATTGCATTGCTAAGTAAGTTTACAACGACTTGCTCAATACGGCTACGATTTGCTTTAACAAATAGAGAAGAGTCAGCATGGATGTCCACTTGTAAATGTTTTTCCTCCATGCTAAATAATAATTTTGTATAGACTTGTTGAATTAATTCACCGATCGAGAATGTCGACATTTCTAGTTTGTACGTACCTGATTCTAGTTTTGCTAATTCTAACATTTCAACAATGAGCCTGTTCATATTATCTGTCTCTTCCAAAATAACATTTGTATAATATGTCGTATCTTTACTTACGCCATCTTGAATACCTTCAGCGAAGCTACGAATAACACTAAGTGGTGTTTTTAATTCATGAGATACACCAGAAATGAATTCTTTTCTCGTTTTTTCCAATTGACGTTCGCGTTCAATATCTTGTTGTAATTTTGTATTGGCAACATTTAATCGGTCGATTCGATCTTTTAAATTTACAGAGAGTGTATTAATACTACTGGATAACCCGCCAATTTCATCGTCTGCTGTAACAGGTAACTTCTCGCTAAAGTCAAAGTTGGCCATTTTTTTTGTAACGCGATTTATCTTAATTAATGGTTTAACAATGATTTTTGAGTAGTAGAAGGATAACAAAATAATAACGAGAAACACGATAATTAAGGCATAGACATAATAATCTTTTAAAACGAGCATCGCTTCATTAACAGGTTGTAAAGATGCTATCACAAAAGCGTACTCCTTAATTTCTCCGTTTTCCATAATAGGCTTTACAAAGACACTGTTTTTTATATTTTCCCCACTATCTAAAATATACGTGTTTAATTGATTTGAATTAGAAGTACCTTGTCTAATAGTTCTTGCAAAATATTGAACAGCTTGTAATGTTTCAAAATCCTTTGCAAGACGAACCTCAGCCTTGGAAGGAAGCTGTAATTTAGATATTACCCCAGTAAAATGGATTGGGGAACCAGTATTATCATATCGATTTTTAAGTTTATTTTTAGATGGATTACCACTAATGGATTGAAAATCTGAATTAAATTGTTCATTTTCCCATCTAGTATTATTAGTTATTAATTCTTGAGGTGTTATTATATTATTCGGTTGGAGTAGTCCGTCTACATAAATTATTCCATCTTTTTTTAATCCTAAGTTTGCGAATTTATTATATTCTTCTGGTGTTAAAAGATTGTTAAGGGGGATGGAATAGGTTTTATTATTGTTAGGGTTAATCACATCAATGGAAAAACTGTATTCACTTTTAATAATTCCGTTAGAATCTAAAAATTGGATTTCGGCATTTGTTTTATCATGAAATTCTTGTTTTAATTTTCTAGTTTCCTCAAAGCCTTGGTCGCTTTTCTCGTAATTATCTACGAATTTTTCAAAAGCCGTTTGAACGGTTTTTACTTTTTTATTAATATAAAACTTCTCTAAAAATAGAGATTGTCCAAGGAAAAAAAGGAGAAATATGATTGTAAATAAAGTTGATGTTAATAAAAATAGTTTAAAGACGATGCTTCTGTTCTTCACTGTTTCACCTCGTATGAAAAATACTGTAATATAAATGATTACTTAATTATAACAAAGGTTACAAAAAAGTAGAGGGGATAAATCTGTCTCTCTCTAAAGTAGTTTTTTATAGAAAGTCACATAAAGAGAAGGTACAGTGACCGTCGAAGTATTTTAGCATAAAAAAGAACTCGCCAGACGTATGACAAGTTCTTTAGTGTGCTATTGCTGAATTGCTGCATCTAAAGCGATTTCAATCATTTCGTTAAATGTAGTTTGACGCTCTTCAGATGTTGTTTCTTCACCAGTGAAGATATGGTCGCTTACTGTTAATACAGATAATGCATTTACACCATATTTAGCTGCTAATGTGTAAAGAGCAGTCGTCTCCATCTCTACTGCTAATACACCGTAATCTCCAAGTTTTTTAACCATGTCCATGCTCTCACGATAAAATACATCTGCTGTTAATACGTTACCAACACGAACGTGTAATCCTTTTTCTGTTCCAGCATCGTAAGCTTTCTTTAAAAGATCAAAGTTTGCAGCAGGAGCAAAATCAAAACCTGGGAATGTTAAGCGGTTCATATTAGAATCTGTACAAGCCGTCATCGCAATAATAACGTCACGTACCTTAACATCTTTTTGAATTGCACCACATGTCCCAACACGAATTAAATTTTTCACTCCGTAGCTTTGAATTAATTCGTTTACATAAATAGAAATAGAAGGAACACCCATGCCTGTACCTTGAACAGATACACGCTTTCCTTTGTAAGTTCCAGTGAAACCTAACATGCCACGCACGTTATTATAACAAGTAACATCCTCTAAAAATGTTTCAGCAATATATTTTGCACGTAATGGATCACCAGGTAATAGAATGGATTCAGCAATTTCGCCTTGTTTTGCTTCAATATGTACACTCATGAAAAATCCTCCTTATAATGTATTGATAGAAATCAATATCATTTGCATTATACACTACGACTCCTTTCAATCAAAATCTTTTTTATTTGTAATATGTGCAAAAGAGGAGGATTTCGTAAATCATAATCTAGAATATATATTTAAGAGGTTTTGCATGGATAAAGACAATAAAAATGGTAGGTGATATTTTGAAAAATCTTGTCATTGGGCTTATTGCACTAGTACTTATTGTGGCAGGAGGATTTTACATAAAAAAATATCAAGAAACTGTAGAAACGACCGGAGATGTTCAAGAAGTGAGATGGGATGTAAAAAATAAAAAGGGAAATGAAAAAGTCGATATTTCGTTTCAATTGCTAAATAAAATGAATAATGAAGTTCGTGGTGTGAACAATCAAATTCGAGCAGTGATAGTGGATGGGAATTTGAAAAACATACAACAAACGAAGCCTATATTTGCTGGAAATGGATCGTATAAGCTATCTTCAGATGTAGCAAAAGGTGAAGAGTACACGATATTTTTGTATGAAGATGAAAATAAGTCTGTGGAATCATTTTCTAAGAAAGATTTTGGTGAAGAAAAAAAGGAGAAAAGCAAGGACAAGAATAAAAAGAAACTACCTGTCGATACTGTACTTACAAAAAATATAGGCGAGCATCAAGTGTCTCTTTTATTTGGTGCATTACATCCGAATGAGGCAGCGACATTAACATTTCAGTTTCAAGCGAAAAAGGGAGAAAAGCTGAAATTAAATTCAGGGAGAGGTGAAGTCAACGCTCTATATATCGTTGATGAAACGAGGGAACATTTTTTATATGTCATTCCTGTTGATACGGATGAACAATTACAATATCGTATTACATTTCCAGAAGAAGGAACATATAAAATATGGGGGGATTTCTATATAAATGGTAAGAAGTATGAAAAGGAGTTTAGTATACAAGTGCAAAAACGAAAAAACAGCTAAGTACTTAGCTGTTTTTTCGTTTTCCTATTAATTTTGTTACAGAGAGCATTGTAATTGGTAAAGAATGATTCTTTCGAAATGCTAAATATTTTCCACTCCATGCAGGTTTGTATTTTTCTTTGAAATGTCGTAAACCGCTGAAGCTATATGTGTAACGAACGTTATTAAATATTGCAGCAGCAACTCGTTCAGACCAGAACGATTGCGTTGATAAACCGACATTTGAGAGTGGTGCCATACCAATATTAAAGGAATGGTATTCATTTTCTTTTGCCCAGTGGAATAAGTGGATAAAAATTGCATCCATAATTCCGCTAGGGGCATCTGGATAATAACGCATTAAATCAACAGATAATATGCCACTTTGATATACTGGCATAAAGGTTGTGAATGCAATGACTTTTCCTTCTGCATCAGATAATGTAGCGATAGGGGCACGACTAATATACTCACGATCGAAGTACCCAAGTGAAAATCCTTTCTCTTTTTTTCCGCCGAGCCAAGCATCAGACACTTTCTTTAATTCCTCGTATAATTCGTCTGAGAATGGTGGCTTATGAATAGAGAATGTATAACCTTCTCGTTCAAAACGGTTGAAAGTAGCTCGCATACCAGCACGTTTTTTTCCTGTTATTGTAAACGTATTTAAATCAACGACAGCCTCTTCGCCAAGTTTAAAGAAGTTGTAGCCGAAATCGTGGTATAAGCTCATCCATTTGCTTTCAATTTGATAGAATACGCAAATATACCCAAATCGATCAGCTTCAGCTAAAAATTCTTGCAACACAGTGCGGTAGGAGGATGGATCACCAATTGGATCACCTAGTACAACAAGACGTTTTCCAGTAATTGAAAAGAGAAGAAGTGCTTTTCCGTCACTACTGAAGAAGAACTGTTTATCTCCTAAAAAACCTAAATGACTAAGTACGTTCCCACCATGTTCATCTAAGAAGTTTTCTAACCTTTTATCATTAGCTGGTTGCCCGGGAAATTGACTACGGTAACGATTGGCAATTAGTGAACCGATAAGTAAAAAAGTAGGAACGAAAAAGGCTGCTGCTAATGCACTTCGTTTAACTTGTGTAATATTTCGAACGACAAAATCAGGTTGGAACGCTTCTTTTGCACCCGCAAATAAAATACCTAAGTTTTTATATAAATATAACGTAAGTAATAAGAAGATAAACACTTTTACGATGTCAGAAAGAGAGACTTCCATTTTCTCGCGTGCAAATCTTTTGCGAAGCATATACAACACAGCAAGTACGATTAATAAAATAAAGGTTTCTTCAATATCAATTCCTTTTAGGGTATTAAAGATTGCTGCTCCAATTAAAGAAACAATCGTCATATAGTAAGAACGCTTTGTTCCATAATATATGCCTCGCGAAAGAATCAGGAGGAGAATACCGAATGTTAATGATAAGCTAAAAGAAAATTGAATAAGATGCTTTGGAGCTAAAATATGTAAGGCGTGAGCTCGATTTATACTAGTCGGTAAAATTGTTGATAGAATAACCATTAAGCCAGCGAATACGGTTAATGCGGCGGATGCCCATGAACCTAATTTCCCTAAAAAATCACGTTGTAAAGTCCAAATTACACCAGTTGTTTCTAATGCAGGTGCAATAAATGGTTTGTCTTCAATTTTTTTTATGGCCGCTCCTGTCATTTCAAATGCTGCAAAAATGAGACCAAGGCAGAATGGTAAGATGTAATAGACAAGTCGATATAATAACATAGCGGGTAGTAATACGCCTGTATCAACTCCGTATTGTCCTAGTCCGGTTAAGAAAACAAGATCAAATGAACCAAGGCCACCAGGGACAAGACTTACGACACCAGCTAAAGCAGCAATTACATAAACACCTAAAAACTTTTGAAATTCGATATCAATTCCAAACAATATTAAAATGACGTACATAACGATACCAGCTGATACCCACTCGACTAATGAAACTAATGAATATAAAACAGTTGGATTTTTCTCTTCTTCTTCTTCATCTTGTCCGTCTGTCTGTTTTGTTTTTCTATTTTTAATTTTAGAAAACCCAATATATATAGGAACGAAAAGAGCAAAGAAGATAAGAACAGGCCATAACCACGGTTTTTCGTGCAGAATAAAACTAGTGTCTAATATTCCAATAAGGCCGAGGAATGACAGAATGGCTAATCCGTTAATAAAAGCGGTTGTCATCCAAGCAATGCTTTTAATAAGTTTCCCATTCTCTTTTATATGTGGACGATATAGCATTGTACGTACACCGGCACCAACAAGACCACCAAAACCGATAAATCCATTTAAAGTGTTTGCAATCCATGAGATACGGAAAATCTTTTGTACAGGTATATCTGCTTTTAAGTAACGAAGCATAACAAAGTCATAAAAGAACATTGTTGAAACGGCAAATGCACCGAGTGTAATCGCTAAAAATACCCCACCAGTTGGAATGTTTTTAATTGTTTCAATTGCTTCTAAAAAAGAAATGCCCGCTAATTCTTTTTTAGCTTGAAAGAAAACAATTGTTAAGACAACAAATGGGAAGATTATTTTCCCGATTTGTAAGAAACGTTTCCATGAAAACGACATAAATACAACTCTCCTTGTGTAAGAAAACTGAGACAATAATATTATTATGACAAACTTCAAGAAAAATAAAAAGGTAAATTCCTGTATAGGGAAGCTATTTTTTATATAGGTTATATTTAAAAGAATATTTCGTTTATCGAAAAATTAAGTTAAAATAAGATGAAAGAAGGAAGAGAGGGGAAGTAGATGATTATAATAGGTTATGCAGGATATGAGTTAGAAAAAGCACAACCGAATACATCAGAAGATTTTTTTAATAGATCTGAAGTGACATATATATTAAATAATCAAGAGAAAACCTTTTCTGTCTTATATGTTCGATATTTTGAAGAAATTTTACAAGAAATTACCCCTTTTGAAGGAAATCCAGTTTATAAAGTAGAAGAACAAGACGTATATTTACGAGATATTGTAGCGATCGCTTGTTTAGTGAACAATAAAGAGCTACGCGCGCAGAAGCGCTTGTATCTCAATGAAGTAACAGACTTTCAACGATACTTTGACGAGGGAACAGTGGTGAAAGTACAAGAAATATTAGCTGAATTACATAAAAATAAAAGAGTAGAAATAGCGTAAAACGGCAAAGGAGAGAGAAGCCATGTCTAATTTTATGGTTGAAAATCAAACAGAACAAGTTTCTATATTTTTAGAAGATGTAATTTCCTTGATAACTAATTATGTAAATTATCATACGTTACCTTCTTTATTGGAGGAGACACCAACAGGAAACGAGCAATACTATAAAGGGATATTAGCATCAATAAGAAGACTTCTTGTTTTTTGTGAAGAAGGACTTGATGCATGTTTTGTTTTGTTGAATAGCCAACCATTTCGAAAGACCGCAGCTGAAAAAGTTTTATATAAGATTTACCATCAAGTAATTGCAGAGTTTTTTTCGCCAAAGAATGATCATTGGTATGAAAATAGTCGTTCTGCTTATACAGGGAAAAATTCTATTGTTTTTCAGCAAAGCCCCCCTGGATCTATAGAACGAATGATGAAGGATTTAGAAGGGAAATTTCAATTGATGCGTGAAGAACTAGAATATTATGAGACAGATTACCAAACAAAAATGTTGCACAAATATTAATTAAGGAAAAGAAGCTAAGGACACTTAGCTTCTTTTCCGTTTGTCCAGTTATATAAGGGATTTTAATTGAATATAGTTAAAGTGGATAGCATCAAGGAGGTGCGACATGAGTCAACAAGGTGTATTTACAGATTACTTTCATGAAGTAGAGAGCTGGTGTGAAAGTGTTCTTCAAGTATTAGATAGCCGTGCAATGGAAGTGTATGATGTCCATATGCTTGCTTATAAAATTCAAACTTTATTAGAGCGTATGAAAGAGCATGAGTACGACACAGATGCCGAGTTTATGTATGAAATAAGTGAGGATGTAGAACATATTCAACACCATTTACAGGAAGTATTTATGCAAGAAGGAGAGGAATATGAACTATGTGAAAGAGGGGATAGCGAACGAGCTGTTCCGATTGGGGGGCATACCCTTCCGCCATTACCTTATCCATATAATGCGCTAGAACCGTACATTTCACGAGAAATTATGATGTTACACCATGATAAACATCATCGTAGTTACGTGGAAGGATTAAATAAAGCAGAGAAGATGATGGAAGAAGCGAGAAAAACAAATCAATTTGATTTAATTAAGCATTGGGAAAGAGAAGCGGCTTTTCATGGATCAGGTCATTACTTACACACGATATTTTGGAATAACATGAAAAAAGATGGTGGTGGAAGTCCGAGAGGGGCTTTTTCACAACAAATTGAGCAAGATTTCGGAAGTTTTTTACGTTTTCAAAAGCATTTCACAGAAGCAGCTTCTAAAGTGGAAGGTTCAGGATGGGCGATTCTTGTATGGGTACCCCGTTCAGGAAGGTTAGAAATTTTGCAAAGCACGCTTCATCAATTGTTTACACAGTGGGATACGATACCGCTCCTTGTACTGGATGTATGGGAACATGCATATTATTTACAATATCAAAATCGAAAAGATGAATATATTAAAAATTGGTGGAATGTTGTAAATTGGCCAGATGTAGAAAAGCGATTTGAAATTGCGAAGCAAATTGAATGGACACCGTATTAGACGCATATCCCATGCGTCTTTTTTAGTGGAGGTGGAAGGAAGATTTCGTTCATATTTTAAAAGGCCAAGCATAAACTTGTACAAAAAGTGCCAAAAGGACGTGGGGGGAAATATGAGACGAATTTGTATAATAATTACGCTAATTATAATGTACGCAAGCATTATGCCGATTCCTGCATATGCAAAAATGAACGGTGGTGTCAGTGCTCGTAACGCAGTCTTAATGGAACAACAATCCGGTCGTGTGCTATATGGAAAATTAGAACATGAGCCACAAAAAATTGCTAGTATAACAAAAATTATGACAGCATTGTTAGCTGCTGAATCAGGAAAAATGAAAGAGCTAGTATCGGTTAGTAATGAAGCAGTACGAGTAGAAGGATCGGCAATTTATTTAAAACCTGGACAAAAAGTGAAGTTAGAAGATTTAGTTTACGGATTAATGCTTAGATCTGGTAATGATGCAGCACAAGTAATTGCTGAAAACGTGGGAGGGAGTATAGAAGGGTTCGTATATTTAATGAATGAAAAGGCGAAAGAAATCGGAATGAAAGATACGCATTTCTCAAACCCGCATGGCTTGGATGGGGATGGATCGCATTATTCGTCGGCTTATGACATGGCATTATTAACGAAATATGCAATGGGGAACGAGACCTTTAAGGAGATTTTTGGAACAAAAACGTATAAATCAGATTCTTGGGATTATCCGTGGAAAAATAAACATAAGCTTGTGACATCCTATTATGAATTTGCAACAGGGGGAAAGACAGGTTTTACGAAGAAAGCAGGACGGACGCTTGTCACAACAGCTTCAAAAGATGGACTAGATTTAATTGTCGTAACTTTGAGTGCTTCTAGTGACTGGGATGATCATATGAATTTGTTTGATAAAGGCTTTGAACGCTATAAGCAAGCGAAAGTTTTAGGACAAGGAGCACTCGCTGAAATAAATGAAAAGAAATATGCCAATCATGTTTATACGAAAAATAGTTTTTCTGTACCTTTAACTGAAGAGGAAAGAAAGAGCGTGTTATTGAAAGTTGAGCTCGACAAAAGTGCAAAACTTACGGATGGAGTAAAGATTGGGAAGACAGAAATTTATGTAGGGAACGAGAAAGTTGGAGAACGAAATTTGTTTTACAGTAAACGAAAGTTAGTAGCTACAACGGGAATGTATTGGAATAACGTAAAAGAAATCTTCTCTTACATGATAGGTGTTGGGATAGATGGTTAATCTCGTATGGGCAGCGATGGCAGTTATAGGGATTGTGTATGCCATGATAAATGGAACGATGGAAGAAGTGACCAAAGCAGTGTTTGAAGGGTCAAAAGATGCTGTAACGATTTGTATTGGACTTATTAGTGTTTTAGTATTTTGGCTCGGTTTAATGAAAATTGCTGAGGAAGCTGGATTGTTAAAGAAGTTAGTATCACTTTTTATGCCGATAGTAAAAAGATTATTTCCAGAAATACCGAAGGATCACCCTTCAATGGGATTCATTTTATCAAATATGATGGCGAACTTTTTTGGGTTAGGTAATGCAGCAACACCTTTAGGTATTAAAGCAATGGAACAACTGAAAGAGTTAAATGGTGGAAAGGATTCAGCAAGTCGTTCTATGGTGACGTTTCTAGCATTAAATACTTCAGCAATTACATTAATTCCGACTACTGTCATCTCGATTCGAATGACTTATGAATCAGCAAACCCTACTGAAATCGTTGGCGTAACATTTATAGCACAAGTGTTATCGATGATTGGAGCGATTTGGATTGACCGCTATTTTTACCGGAGAAGGAGTAGAAAGGGGCGGAAAAAATGAGTATTGTAAATACAATTTCATTATGGGTAATTCCTTGTGTAATTGGTTTTATCCTTTTGTATGGCACGATAAAGAAAGTTCCAACGTATGAATCGTTCGTTGAGGGCGGAAAAGAAGGGATTCAAATTGCGGTTTCCATTTTGCCGTTTATGGTTGGAATGCTTGCATCTATTTCTATTTTTCGGGCATCAGGTGCTCTAGATGCGATGATATCAGTAATGAAGCCGATGTTAGACTTTATTCATGTACCAGCCGAAATCGTTCCACTTGCACTTATACGTCCGATTTCGGGATCTGCTGGTTTAAGTATTACGACCGACTTAATCGCTACATATGGGCCAGACTCGTTTATTGGTAGGTTAGCTTCAACGATGCAAGGTAGCACAGATACGACCTTTTATATATTAACAGTATACTTTGGGGCTGTCGGTATTAGAAAAATGGGAGATGCATTAAAGGTAGGACTTTTTGCAGATTTAATCGGAATTATCTGCTCAATTGTGTTTGTTTCTTTATTGTTTCAGTAATGCTATTCATTTTTTACGCTATTTCGCTTATAATATGTATACGACCACTATTAAGGTGTAGCTTAATAGTGGTTTTTTTATGCGGTATTTTTGACAAAATGATGAACTTTTATTGTGAGGAATATGAAAAATATGGACAATAATAAAGGGTAAAAACATGATTTGACCTTTATATGTTTATTATCATCGCTATGTTGTTTAAGTGAGATGGAGCGAATAACCGTAAAGCGTATGCGGTTGCCAAGTCTTTCTAATGTAAGGTAAGATAAATTCGAGGTGAAAAAAAGAAATGGAACGATTACAAAAAGTGATTGCGCAAGCAGGTATTGCATCGAGAAGAAAGGCTGAGGAATTAATTCAGCAAGGGAAAGTGAAAGTTAACGGGAAAATAGTGAAGGAGTTAGGAACAAAAGTAACTCCTCAAGATAAAGTAGAAGTAAATAACATTCCTCTTGAAAAAGAAGAACCTGTTTATTTTTTACTATATAAACCAACTGGTGTAATTTCAAGTGTATCAGATGATAAAGGAAGAAATGTTGTAACAGACTTTTTCCCTGAAATTAGACAACGTCTATTCCCAATCGGACGCTTAGATTATGATACGTCTGGCGTATTATTGATGACAAACGATGGAGATTTCGCAAATGTATTAATGCATCCGAGATATAAAGTTGAAAAAACGTATGTTGCGAAAATTAAAGGGCCATTAACAGGTGAGAAAATTCGCATGTTAGAACGAGGTGTTGCATTAGAAGATGGGAAAACAGCACCAGCACAAGTGAAAATTATTTCTTGGGATAAGCGTAAAGAGATGGCGATTGTACAATTAACGATTCATGAAGGACGTAACCGTCAAGTACGTCGCATGTTTGAAGCGTTAGATTGTAAAGTAATGAAATTAAAACGTGAACGTTATGCCTTTTTAGAAGTGGGTAGTTTGCGACCTGGTGATGCAAGAGAATTGACACCGCATGAGGTGAAGCAGTTACGTGCACTTGCTTCTACAAAGCCAAGATAAGCGATAAAGTGAAACCTTTCACCAGTGGAATTATCCGCTGGTGATTTGTTCAATAAAATATTTGAAGTAAAGAATACATATATTTATTATTCATTGAAGAGAGGAGAGACAATATGAAAAAAAATAGATTATTATTTCGTGTTATCATTCTGCTCATTTTAAGCGGTGCTGTAGGATTTACACTGTATCAAGGATTTTTTTCTGATAAAGAGAAAATGCAAATTGGAAAAGAAGCACCTAACTTTGTTGTAACT
This sequence comes from Bacillus sp. MYb209, assembly GCF_002975175.1. GTDB lineage: Bacteria > Bacillota > Bacilli > Bacillales > Bacillaceae_G > Bacillus_A. The sequence goes on along the minus strand of NZ_PCNZ01000001.1, from coordinate 311,554 downwards.
GATTTAGAAGGAAAGAATATTGAATTAAAAGATTTAAAGGGAAAAGGTGTATTTTTAAATTTTTGGGGAACTTGGTGTAAACCTTGTGAAAAAGAAATGCCTTATATGAATGAATTATATCCGAAATATAAAGAAAAAGGCGTTGAAATTATTGCCTTAGATGCAGATGAAACGGATATCGCAGTGAAGAACTTTGTGAACCAATATGATTTGAAATTCCCAGTTGCAATTGATAAAGGGCAAAAGATCATAGGTACATATGGAGTGGGACCATTACCAACAACCTTTTTAATTGATAAGGAAGGCAAGGTAGTTGAGCAAATTATAGGTGAGCAAACGAAGGAACAACTGGAAGCCTATTTAAAGAAAATTACTCCATAATAAAGATAGCCTTCACATAAGAGGTGCTTGGTGTATAGCACCTTCACTCTAAAAGATTCTGAGTATTGCGGTAACTTGAAGGTAGAATATACAATAGTACATAATAGATACAGGGGCGGTGAGGGCTTTGAAAGAAATTAAATGTGAATGTGGACATGTTAATCCGATAGGAACCATTTTTTGTGAAGCATGTGGGAAACCATTTGAAAGTAATGAAAATATGAAATTATTGGATATGAGATATGAGGGGAGTGCTCGGAGATCTCTCACACATACAAAAACGATAGTCGATAAAATTTGGAGTTTTTTCTCTTCTGTAAAAGTAGGCGTATGGTTAATCGTAATAACTTTAGCTGCATCGGCAATAGGAACTATCTTTCCCCAAGAAATGTACATAACTCCAGGAATCGAACCAGCTGAATATTATAAGACCGAGTATGGATTTTTAGGACAATTATACTATCAATTAGGATTTAATAATTTATATGGATCATGGTGGTACATGATTTTAATTGCTTCCATTGGTATTTCACTTGTTATATGTAGTTTAGACCGTGTGATTCCTCTTTATAAAGCATTAAAAAAACAGGGGGTGAAAAGACACCCAAGTTTTTTAAAGAGACAGAGAGTGCATGGGACTGGTACGCCACATGAAGGTGACTTAGAACGAGTTCAAATTAATTTAAAGAAACGTAATTATAATGTGAAAGTGGAAGACGGGAACGTTTTAGCGGAAAAGGGACGTTTTTCCCGTTGGGGTCCATATGTAAACCATATTGGTCTTATTATCTTTCTATTCGGTGCAATGCTACGTTTTTTACCGAGTATGTATGTAGATGAAGCACTTTGGTTACGTGACGGTGAAACGAAAGAAATACCAGGAACAGATGGTCAATACTATTTGAAAAACGAAAAGTTTATCAAGGAAGTTTATGATAAGAGTAAGGATAAAGAAGTTTTTGATGAAGCAATTGATCGTGTTGGTGATAAAATGATTGCGAAAAACTTCCAAACAAATGCTGTATTATATAAAGCGGTAGGAGAAAATATAGCGGGTCAAAAACCAAAATTAGAAAAGGTAAAAGAAGCTGAAATTCGAGTGAATGAGCCACTGAAATTTGATCAATTTGCTGTTTATCAAGTGGATTACAAAGAAAGTGAATTTAAAAGCATGTCTTTCCATTTGCAAAACAAAGAAAATAATCAAAAGTGGGGACCGATTAAAGTAGATTTAGCGAATCCTACAGAAAAATATGATTTAGGAAATGGGTATTCTCTAGAACTATTAAGCTATTTTCCTGATTTTTATTTTGATGAGAATGGAAGGCCGAATACGAAAACAAAATTACCGAATAATCCTGCATTCGTCTTTAAAATGTTTACCCCGGAAACACCAGATGGTGAAGTTAGTTTCGTCGGTATTCAGCAAAACATAGAGCCTGACGGGAATAATAAATATAAAATGTCATTTGCAGGTGTGGAAATGCAAAATGCAACAGCTCTTACAGTAAGAAAAGATTTGACGCTTTGGATTCTCGGTATTGGAGGATTTATATTTATGGTTGGTGTGATTCAAGGTATGTATTGGAACCATCGACGTATTTGGATACAACGTGTTAATGATGAATGGTGGGTTGCAGGCCATACGAATAAAAATTGGTTCGGCTTAAAGAAAGATATTGAAAGAGTACTAGAAGGAACAGCGATTCCACAACCACACGATAAAATGAATGATAAAAAAATTAGTTAAGGTGGGGAAACGATATGGTACAAATAAGTAGTAATTTTCTGTTCGCCGCGTTCATCTTATATTTAATTGCAACTTTATTTTTTGGAGGAGCAATTAAAGAAAAAGGTAACAAGTGGGCAAATATAGGTATAACAATAACGATTTTAGGTTTTGTAGCCCAAACGGTATATTTTATAACAAGATGGATTGCTTCAGGACATGCACCCGTTAGTAATTTCTTCGAGTTTGGTACCTTCTTCGGTATGATGCTTGTTGGCGCTTTTATTGTTATGTATTTTATGTATCGTGTAAGTATTATCGGATTATTTGCATTGCCAATCGCGCTTTTATTAATTGCATATGCAAGTATGTTTCCTAGAGAAATATCACCCCTTATCCCATCTTTAAAAAGTAATTGGCTACATATTCACGTAACGACAGCGGCAGCGGGACAAGCAATATTAGCAATTAGTTTTATTACAGGCGTAATGTATTTACTGAAAAATGTAGATCAATCAACAAAAAGTAAGCGCACATTTTGGTTAGAAACAGTAGTTTTCACACTTGTTTGTACAGTTGGATTTATTGGAGTAACAACGGTATTCTCTAGTATGAAATATGAAGCAAAGTTTCAATGGATTGATAAAAATGAACAACAAGTTGAGATGAAGTATAATCTTCCGGCTTTAGTTGGACCACATGAAGGGAAGTTAATAACAGAAAATAAATTAGAGCCGACAGTAGAGCTTCCAGCAATTGTAAATGCGAAAAAATTAAATACTGTTATTTGGTCAGTGATAGTCGGAACGCTACTTTATATTGTATTAAGACTTGTTTTACGAAAACGAGTATCAGCGGCACTTCAGCCGTTAGTAAAAAATACGAATAGCGATTTATTAGATGAAATTGGGTATCGATCTATTGCAATTGGGTTCCCGGTATTTACATTAGGGGCGTTAATCTTTGCGATGATTTGGGCTCAAATAGCGTGGACGCGCTTTTGGGGGTGGGATCCAAAAGAAGTTTGGGCGCTTATTACTTGGCTCTTTTATGCTGCGGTATTACATTTACGTTTATCTAAAGGATGGCATGGAGAAAAATCCGCCTGGCTTGCAGTAATTGGTTTTGCAATCATTATGTTTAACTTTATTGTAGTAAACTTAATTATCGCGGGTTTACATTCATATGCATAGAGAAATAAAATAGGAGAGTGTATGTCACTTTCCTATTTTATTTTTGTCAAATTTTCTTCTTTTTTGAGAAAAACATGACAAAGTAGCGGTTGATTCTGTAAAATGATGTCGAGGACCAAATATACTGTTCAAAAAAAATACATAGTTTTGGAAAAAAAATGAACAAACTTTATTATTCTTGTGAAGCATAATATGGGAAGTGGAACGTTAAAAAATGCTTAATTAAACGAGGATAGGTGCAACATTATATTGTAGAAGGGTAGGTGTAAACCGTTGTGGTAAAAGTACGCAGCGGGTAGAAATGGAAAATGAATCAAGAATTTTAATTGTAGATGATGAGGATCGTATTCGTCGTTTATTAAAGATGTATTTAGAAAGAGAGCAATACACAATTGAAGAAGCGGATAATGGTGATACAGCTTTAGAAATGGCGTTACAAAATGATTATGATTTAATCCTATTGGATATTATGATGCCTGGTAAAGATGGTATCGAAGTGTGTAAAGGGATTCGTGAGAAGAAAGCGACGCCAATTATTATGCTGACAGCAAAAGGTGAGGAAGTAAATAGGGTACAAGGATTTGAAGTTGGAACTGATGATTATATTGTAAAGCCGTTTAGCCCGCGTGAAGTAGTACTTCGTGTGAAAGCGGTATTACGCCGCGCTGTACCAACGACATTCTTTACACAAGATACAACGACGAAAGATGTTACTGTGTTCCCTCATTTAACAATTGATAATGATGCGCACCGCGTTACAGCGGATGGTAATGAAGTAAACTTAACACCGAAAGAATATGAATTACTATTATTCTTAGCGAAAGCTCCGGATAAAGTTTTTGACCGTGAGCAATTGTTAAAAGAAGTATGGCAATATGAGTTCTTCGGAGATTTACGTACAGTTGATACGCATGTAAAGCGTTTACGTGAAAAGTTAAGTAAACAATCACCAGATGCAGCGAAGATGATTGTTACCGTTTGGGGTGTTGGTTACAAGTTTGAGGTTGTGAACGACTGATGCTTTGGAGAAGTGTAGTAGGGAAGTTATGGATGACCATATTACTTCTCGTTTCGTTTGTTCTTGGATTTGTTGCTATTTTACTTTCACAGTTTTTTAGAACGTATTATGTTGATATGAGTGAAGCTAGGCTTCAGAAAGTTGCAACAAGTGTAACGGAATTAATTGAAGAAGGTGCCGATGTAAAAACGATTGAGGATATTGCTTACAAATTTTCTGATCCACTTTCAAGGATTATCATTGTAGAAGATGGTAAGGAAATTTCTTCTTCGCCGAAACAAGAAGGATTAGTTACTCTTACAATAGATGATTTGAAAAATGATAAAGAATTAGCAGCTGTTTTTACAGATAAAAAGGATATTAAGAATAATATTAGAAAAGCTTCTAATAGTAGGAAGAATAAGAACACTGAAAATGATATTATGATCGTCGGGAAACCAGTACAGTCAAAAAATCAAAGTGCGGTGTTTGTATATGAATCATTGCAAGTTCCAATACAAGGTATGGAGAGAACGACTGATTTTATTTTCTTATCAGCCGGGATTGCGATTATTTTAACAACTTTCTTTGCATTTTTCTTATCTACTCGAATTACGGCACCGCTTCGTAAAATGCGTGAGGTTGCATTTGAGGTAGCGCGCGGGAAATTTGATACGAAAGCCCCTATGGTGTCGCAGGACGAAATTGGTGAGCTTGCAACTGCTTTAAATCAAATGGGGAAACAGTTGAAGTTTAATATGAATGCCCTGCAGCAAGAAAAAGAGCAGTTGGCTAGCATTTTGAGTAGTATGGCAGATGGTGTTATTACGTTAAATCAAGAAGGTGAAGTCGTTGTTATCAACCCACCGGCAGAACACTTCTTACAAGTTTGGCATGAAGAAAAAGAAGTAGAGTTAAGTAAAAAACTGCCTTCTGAACTTGTTGAACTATTCCATCTCGTTGTAGAAAGTGAGCAACAACAAGTTGTTGAAATTAATTTGCAAAAAGGTAACTACGTAGTTCTTATGACACCGCTTTACAATCAAACAAAAATTCGTGGAGCTGTAGCAGTATTGCGAGATATGACGGAGGAGCGTCGTCTTGAGAAAATGCGTCAAGACTTTATTGCGAATGTATCACATGAACTTCGTACACCGATGGTAATGCTTCAAGGATATAGTGAAGCAATTTTAGATGATATTGTGCAAACGAAAGAAGAAATTAATGAGTTTGTTCAAATTATTTATGATGAATCTGTTCGTTTAGGTAAACTTGTAAATGAGTTATTAGATTTAGCCCGTATGGAAAGTGGACATGTAGAGTTACATATAGGTGAAGTAGATATTCATCCATTTGTCGAAAAAATTGGCCGTAAATTCCAGGGGATTGCAAAGGATAAAGAAGTCCAATTAACAGTGGATTTCCAAAGTCCAATTGCACAATATCCGTTTGATGCAGACCGTATGGAACAGGTACTGACGAATTTAATTGATAATGCAATCCGTCATACAAATGCAGGTGGACATGTTACACTTGTAATTAATACGAAAAATAGTGGCCTTACTTTCGAAGTGCAAGATTCAGGTGCTGGTATTCCAGAAGAAGATATTCCGTTCTTGTTCGATCGATTCTATAAAGCTGATAAAGCGAGAACGCGTGGGAAAAAAGTTGGAACAGGACTCGGGCTTGCGATTGCTAAAAATATTGTTCAAGGTCATGACGGGAAGATTTTTGTATCAAGTGTCGTTGGAGAAGGAACTATATTCTCTGTATATTTACCAAATCGTATAATTTAGATATATATGTTTTTTTAAGTTGATCATGAATAAAAGCTTTACTGTTTTTTTATTTTTTTGTAAGTGCAATTAAATAAAGAATGGTAGAGTTTTTTTATAATCAGAATTAAAATAAAAAGAGAGGTGTCGAGATGAAATGAAACTTTATACAAAAACAGGTGATAAAGGGGAAACGAGTGTCATAGGTGGCCGAGTGGATAAAGATCATATACGTGTAGAAGCTTATGGCACAATTGATGAGGCGAATTCTCATATCGGATATGCCATGTCTAAATTACAAGAGGAATGTTTTCGTAACATTTATAACGAACTTGAAAATATTCAACATGAACTATTTGATTGTGGAGGGGATTTAGCAATAGTAGAGAAGAAAATCCCCTATAAAGTAACGATAGAGATGGTCGAGTATTTAGAGAGACGAATTGATTCGTATACAGAAGAAGCGCCGCCGTTAGAGCGTTTTATTTTACCAGGCGGTAGCGAGGTATCGGCTGCACTACACATTGCACGTACAGTTATAAGAAGAGCAGAACGTTGTATAGTGTCATTGCAAAAAGAAGGAGAAACCAATGAAATTGTTCTAAAGTATGTAAATAGGTTATCTGATTATTTATTTGCGCTTGCTAGAGTAATAAATGCACGTTTACAAGTGAAAGATGTGGAATATAACCGCAGTGCACTTGTTTTTCGTAATAAAGAAGAGAAGGAAGTGGAGTAATACACTTTCTTTTTTTTGTATACTTTTTTCTGTAATATCCCACAATAGAGAAGGTATGACGGTTATTAGAAAACGGAGGATGTATATGAAAGCGTTAAAATGTGGCGTGGTGATATTGAGTGTATTATTTTTATCTCAATTACATGTTTACGCTGAAGGGAATCAGTGGATATGGCCTGTTGATGGGCAGATAAGTGATTATTTTGGGACAAGACATGGGAAACACTATGGTATTGATATAGCTGCGCCTATTGGAACGCCTGTTGCAGCTATTCAAAATGGTAAGGTGACAAAGTCTTATTTTTCAAGTAGTTATGGAAATGTTGTGTTTATTAAACATGGAGAATATGAGGCTGTTTATGCGCATTTAAATAAGAGATATGTAGTTCAAGGGGATAACATTTCAAAAGGAGAGCTAATTGGAGAGGTAGGGAATACAGGAGAATCGCGAGGAGCGCATTTACATCTAGAAGTGCATCAAGGGAGATGGACGATGGAGAAAAGGAATGCGATGAATCCGTTGCTTGTTTTAAATGAACAAAAAAATCAAGTTGTGTCATCATCACTATATATTGTACAAAAAGGTGATACTTTAGTTGGTATTGCTCGAAAATTTAGTATGACAGTTGAGGAAATTAAAGTGAGGAATGGATTGCGACAAGAGCAAATCTATCCGAACCAACAACTATACGTCAAGTAAAGGCAACGTCCCAAAAGCATAACTTTTGAATAGATTTATTTTCTTCTTATTTAAGATTGCGATAGTAAATGAAATTATATCGACGCAAATTGAAATATATCGAACATAGCTCTTATTATATCGACATTTCTACAAGAAATATCGACTTAACAACAAAATACGACAATAAGAGCAACCTATTCCTAACGAAAAACCGTCCCAAAAGATCTTTTGGGACGGTTTCTTTTACCAAAAAATAAAGACACATATAAATCCAGAAATAGCTAAGTAGCTATATAAGTAAAAGACTTTTGTTCTTGTTTTTTCTTTTGTCCGAAATAGTACGATAGTTGGTTCGATTAGACCAATTGTAAGACAAAGTAAACCAAGAAGCATAAAGCCAATTGAAAGAGAATACAGGGCGATTTGTGGTGCTTGAAATGGAATCATCCATTTTAATAAAAATGCAATAAGTGCAGTGTAACAAATGCTACCGATGTATTTATTCAATGGTGTATCAGAACGGAAACCAGGAAGTTTCTTGGAAAACGGACGGGAAACAACTTCCGTTTGTAAAGATGTATGTTCTTCAATTATTTTTTGAGCTTCTTTTCCTTTTTGGAAAAGGGATAAAATCCAGTTTCGCTCACCTTGGAAAATAAATTGAGAAGTTGTTAAATAGTGATCAACTTTTACCTTATTCCAACTCTTCCATGGATGACGTTCACACAATTTTAATTTACTTTCTGTTTTTTTATCATACTGATAAATACTTATGCCATCTTGGTCAAAAGTAGCGTAGTATGTCTCTCTTGAGAATGTGCCTAGATCAATTGGACAGTAGAAAAGTAATTCTTTTTTCAAATAAAAGTATTCTTTTCTTAAGTTTTTTTTCATTGCTTCTCGAATAGAGTGTCTTTTATCTTTCTTCATGACATTTCCTCCATAACTCAGAAAATGTTCTTATCTTAACAATTCAACATCTTATCACTTTTGACGACATATGACTAGGGGATTCATAAGAGAAATACCGAATTATAAAGTGAAACTTTAATCAGTGGGGGTTTTTTTCCACTCCCCACTGATTATTAGCCCTCACCAATCGGGCTTTTACGGGCAGTTGATCTCCCGCCTAACTTCCTCGCATTCGCCGAATTTCGAGGTGGGAGTCTTACTGCCCGTTAATGCGGGATAAAAAATATGGGTTGTATTGTAAAATATAGTGATCGTTTCTCTGATTATATAAAATTAATAACTTATTTTTAGTAAGTTACACTTTTTTTGTTCACAATACAATCATGTTGTTGTATAATGAAGTGGAAAATAGAATATCGGTCTATCTTCGGGGCAGGGTGAAAATCCCGACCGGCGGTGATGAACAGTTAATAATGTCGTTCTAAGCCCGCGAGCCGTTAAGGCAGGATTTGGTGTGATTCCAAAGCCGACAGTATAGTCTGGATGGGAGAAGATGGAGGTTCAAGCGTTCAAAAAAGATAAGTATTTGAACGTCTGTTTGATGTGCCTTAAAATTCTCCCTTTGTGTAAATCACAAAGGGTTTTTTCGTTCTATGAAAAAATAGGCATAGCAGAACCTTTCCACTTTCCATGAGAAGATCGATGGAAAAGGAGAGAGAAAGATGAAACAAAAAAACAGTGTAGTGCAGATGGTGAGTGTAGCGATGCTAAGTAGTATTGCATATTTACTAATGATGTTGGATTTTCCATTCCCAGGGCTTCCGCCATTTTTAAAAATTGATTTTAGTGATGTGCCAGCTTTAATTGCAGCGATAATTTTTAGTCCAATTGCAGGTGTAATTGTAGAAGCGATAAAAAATATTTTGCATTACGGAATTCAAGGAAGTTTAACGGGAGTACCAGTAGGAGAAGTAGCAAATTTTATAGCAGGATGTTTATTTATTGGTCCAGCAGCATTCTTATTCCGAAAGTATCGCACAGTAAAAAGTTTAACAACAGGATTAATGCTAGGAACAATTACTATGACAGTTATTATGAGTGTGTTAAATTACTTTATTATTTTACCAGCGTACACTTGGTTTTTAAATTCACCAGCTATGTCTAGTGATATTATGCGACAAACTATTGTAACGGCGATATTACCGTTTAATGTAATTAAAGGAATTGTTGTAACAATTGTATTTGTAGCATTATTTTCACGCTTGAAAGTATGGGTATTTGCAAAAATGAAAAATGCTTAAAAATATTAAACCATTGGCAGCGTAACTGCTAATGGTTTTTTTGTTAGTGAGAATGAAAAAGAGAGCAAAAAATCCCCCTCATACTTATGAGGGGGATTTTTTGAAGTTAATAAAAGACTATTCGAATTTTAAAGAGTCGCCATCAAATGATTCGTCAGCAACTTTAATTGAGTCAGTTGGACAACCTTCGAATGCATCCATCATATCTTCAATTAATACATCTGGAATTTCAACGATACCTTGGTTATCGTCTAATGTTACAAATGCAATACCTTCATCATCATAGTCATAAATGTCTGGTGCAGCAGCACCACAAGCACCGCATGCAATACAAGTATCTTTGTCAACGATTGTATATTTTGCCATATTTTTTCCCTCCTGATAATATGTATGTGAAAAGTTCGCCAAAAAATTATAACCTTATTGTAAAACGGTTTTTAAAACTTTTCAACATAAAATTATAATGATAATGCTTATCAATTAGAGTGTCAACTTATTTTTGAAGTATTTCATAAGATTTTCAAAATACTTAAATGTTATTTCGTTTGATACAATAGAATATATACAAGCATGTAGTGTGAACATGATAAGTTAAATGAATAGCGGTTAATGTGCAATCGTATTGAAAAAGGAATGAAGTTAGACTGAGAGGTGGAAGCGGTAATGCAGCTACAATATACTTTATTATATTGTTTAAAACAATTGAATGGTGAAAGAACCGTTTCTTCGATTTATTATTTATTAAAAGGAAAGAGATCATCGCAAACATTACAAGATGGGAATATGTTTCAAATTTCTTTTTTGTTTGGGATTTATAAATCATTAAATAGAGCTGATTATGATCAAGAAGTTGCAAAGTTGTTACAAACGGATTTAGTTCAAGGTATACATGATAATACATATGTGTTAACGACTGCTGGTAACATGCAATTAAACAAATGGGAAGGTGACTTTGCCTTTCCGACGTATTTAAATGGTTTACACTATGGTGAAATAGGTGAAACGTTTTGGAAGAGATTATCATTGATCGTTCAAACCATTTCGAATTTACAACAGGCGAATACGAAATTTATTCCAATTCAACAGGATACAGAAATAATGATGTGGGTGAAACGTTTTCTCACTGGAATACCATATATGAGAAGTGAATTGGCTAAAAGATTATGGAAAGAAATGCATACACTTTTACAAAAAAATAATCCAGTAGAGGCGACAATCGTAACATATCGGTTAACTGGGTATGAACGTATTGGGTGTACTTTACAACAATTAGCGGTAATTACGAAACAAGATATATTTCGAGTTTATTTTTTATTTTGGGGTACAATTCATTTCATTATTCAAGAAGTTCGCAATAAAGAAAATGAGTTTCCATTATTAGCTGAAATTATATCTTATCCAAATGAGAAAGCTGATTTATTTAGCTTATCAACGAAAAAAACATATAATCTTTGGAGACAAGGACGCTCTTTAGAAGAAATAGCAACAATTCGGAACTTGAAGGTTGCCACGATAGAAGACCATTTTGTAGAAATTGCTTTACGAGAAAAAGAATTTTCTATTGAGATGTTTATGGAAAAAGAAAAAATAGAAACAGTAACAAAAGTAATTGAAGCATTACAAACACGTAAATTGCGTGTGTTGAAGCAAGCGGTTGGAGAGGAAATCTCTTATTTTGAAGTCCGTCTTGTATTGGCGCGGATGGAGGGTATAAATGAAGCTTGAGGAATATTTATATAAGTGGTTTGGATATTCTGAATTTCGTCCGGGGCAAAAAGGAGTTATTACGGACTTATTGGAAGGAAAAGATGTTGTAGCAATGCTTCCGACTGGAAGGGGAAAATCAATTTGTTATCAACTTCCGGGGCTTCTGCAAGAGGGTACGGTGCTTGTTGTATCACCATTATTATCTTTAATGGAAGACCAAGTTACGCAATTAAAGTATGTCGTGAAAAATCGAGTTATTGCATTGAATAGTTTTCGGACGTTAATTGAAAAAAGAGAAGCAATGAAAAAGCTATCTTTTTATAAATTTGTTTTTGTATCACCAGAGATGTTGCAGTCGGAACTTCTAATAAGAGAATTGAAAAAAATTCATATTTCATTATTTGTAGTAGATGAAGCGCATTGTATTTCACAATGGGGCTATGATTTTCGGCCAGATTATAAAAAATTGGATAAAGTAATTGAGAGTATCGGATCTCCGACAGTACTAGCATTAACAGCAACTGCGACAAAGGATGTACTGCGAGATATAGCGGAAAGTTTAAATCTAAAAAATATCGCTGAGCATGTGTACTCAATTGATCGTCCAAATATTGCGATGGAAGTGCAATTTGTGGAAACAATAGAAGAAAAAAAAGAGGCGCTTTTTGAACATGTAATGTATTTGCAAGGGCCTGGTATTGTTTATTGTTCAAGTAGGGCCTGGACAGAGCGTTTAACCGAGTATTTAAGAGGAAAAGGAATTACAGGTGTAGCTTTTTATCATGGTGGTATGGAACATGAAGAGCGTATGTTAATTCAACAACAGTTTATGAATGACCAGTTGCAAATTGTAATATGTACAAGTGCTTTTGGGATGGGGGTAAATAAGGCGAATACAAGATATATTATTCATTTTCAATATCCGACAAATGTAGCTTCCTATTTACAAGAAATTGGAAGAGCGGGAAGAGATGGAGAATTGAGTATAGCCATTTTATTATGTAGTCCATTGGATCACGATTTGCCAATTTCAATCATTGAAGATGAATTACCAAGTAAATCGCAAATACAATTTTTATTTTCGTTACTACAAGAAAGAATGTTTCAAACGAAAGTATTACCATTAGAAGATGTAGAAGAAATTTGTTATAATGCAGCAAGATTTAATGAACAATATTGGCGTTTTATCCGTTATCATCTTGAACATCTTGGAATCATACAACAGCGAAATCTTATGCTAGAGAGCTTGTCAGATGAAATAATGCACAGATTAATAGCGGAAGTGGAAGTGAGACTTCGTAATAAATATAGTGAGCTAGAAAATATGAAGTCATGGATACAAGTTCAAGGATGTAGACGTGAATATTTATTACAACAATTCGGTTATAGAAAGGAAAAAGAGATAGAAAACTGTTGTGATTACTGTGGTATTACAAAAACGGAGTATAAAAAAAGACGAGCGCAACAGTCAGTTTTCGACTATAATTGGGAAACAGAGTTACAAAAGCTTTTCGGCCTAGGGAAGATGGAGGAATGATGGACATTCAAAGGCATAATGTTGAAGATATGAGTCCGAGAGAAATAAGACTGAATCTCTACATAACACAACTAATCATTATTGGTATCGGTTGTTTACTAGCATATATATTATTTCAAGATAAAAGAGAAGTTTATAGTTTGTGGAAATGGGAACCGGTTTCTATACTTGTAATAGGTGGCTTGTTAGCGATTTGTATTGTGTTATTAGATTATGTTGCAATGCGAGTGTTTCCAGAATCTTGGTTTGATGATGGTGGCATTAACGATAGAATGTTTCAAGAGATTTCTGTCATGCATTTACTCGTTATCACGTTTATTATTGGCTTTGCGGAAGAGTTTTTATTTAGAGGTGTAGTGCAGACTCATTTCGGAATTGTAATAGCGAGTTTAATTTTTGCTGTGTTACATATTCGGTATATAACGAAGCCTTTTTTGTTTTGTTTCGTCTGCTTTATTAGTTTTGTTTTTGGTTATGTATTCGAGTGGACAGGAAATTTATTTATAACGATCTTTGCACACTTTCTTGTTGATTTTATAATGGGACTCCAATTAAGAAAATAAATGGAAGGTGGTGGTGAACAACATGAGAAAACGAATTCCTGATTTTGAAGAGGAGTTAGAAGTTGAGCGAGTGGAAGAAGATGAAGGTTTACCGCCGCGTAGTGAAATTCATAGAAATAAAGAGAAAAAACCAAAGTTTAAAATGAATCACATTTTCGTCCGAGTGTTAACATTTTTATTCATATTGTTACCTATTAGTATCCTATGGTATACGGATAAGTATATACAGGTAAAAAGTGATAGTAATAATGCTGAGAAAAGTGCGTTTGAAGTAATTTTCTTTGATTCAGCTAAGACTGAATCAAAGAAGCAGTCTGAGAAAGTAGCAACTCATGTTGTGAAAGATGGAGAAACTTTAGAAAGTATAGCGAAGCAATATTTCTCAGATGAAAATGGGATAGAAATAATAAAAAAATATAATGATTTACAAGAAGACGAAGTGAAAGTAGGACAAGAATTGAAAATTCCTATAAAAGATAAGTCCACGAAGTATGAGAGCTAGCTAAATGAGTGATATAGCTGCACATAAAATTAAGGACTATACTTTACGAGGAGGGAGAGTAAAAAATATATGTCATGGATTATATTATTATGTACTCTCATATGCATTGGTTTTGTATGTCTTCTTGGAATGTATAAAGAAGCGATGCGTAATACAGTGTTGGAACATACTTTAGTATTCGAAGAATTTCCGGAAAGTTTTCAAAAAGTTAATGTTTTTTTTATTTCGGATATTCATAGAAGGATCATTTCTAGCTCGCTAATTGAACGAGTGAAAGGAAAAGCAGATATCGTAATTATTGGCGGCGATTTAGCTGAAAAAGGAGTACCTTTATCGCAAATCTCTTTAAATATTCAAAAGTTAAGAGAAATAGCCCCTGTATATTTTGTATGGGGAAATAATGATTATGAAATTGAATATCACGAATTAGATGCTTTATTAATAGAAAATAATGTGAAGGTATTAGATAATACAAGATTTGTATTTGAGTCTGAATTAGGAGAGAAAATTTGCTTACTCGGTATCGATGATGTTGGATTAGAACGAGATCGTTTAGATTTAGCGTTGTCTGATTGTAAAGAAGAAGGTTTTCGCATTTTAATTAGTCACAACCCAGGTATAATAAAGAAAATGTCTGGTAAAGAACAAATTTCGCTCGTATTAAGTGGACATACACATGGAGGTCAGATTCGGTTGTTTCCATCTGAAAAGTATTTAAAGGGTGGCGTATATAAGCATTCTAATACGACTCTCTTTGTTAGTAATGGGTATGGAACAACATTATTCCCTCTTCGTTTTCGGGCACCTTCCCAAACACATATCATTACGTTATGTGGAGGGAAATAATGCCGACTTTAAATGGGAAATATAATATAAAAGCTGTTTCGAATATACTCGGAATTCAACCGAGTACACTTCGCGCATGGGAAAGACGCTATCATATTATTGCCCCAAAGAGAAATCGTGCGGGGCATCGTTTATATACCGAAGAGCATATTCATATTTTGAAATGGTTAATGAATAAAGTTTCTGAGGGGATGATGATTGGACAAGCAGTTCAGTTATTAGAAGGGAATCGGTTGCAGAACAACATTCAAAAAGAAAAAATTACAGATACAGAAGTTGTTTTAGTGGACGATATACTACAAGCTTTGTTAAAATTTGATGAAATTACAACTTCTGCATTATTAAACGAGGTTTTTAGTATATATTCAACGGAAAAGGTTGTTACAAGCATCATTCTTCAAGTGGCAAACAAGTTATTAACTTTAAAAAATAATAATGAGATTACAATGTCACAATTCAAATATGTTGTATCATTCTTACAAACACGTCTAGGAATGATCTATCATAATGCGTCAGTGTATTCTTCCGTTAACAAAGTTTTCGTTTTAGAAAATAATATATTAAAAGGATTTATTTTCGCGACGTATTTACGACTAAAAGGATATCAAGCCATGTATATGGGGACAAGTTTAGATGAAGAAGGTATTTTACTAGCTATTGAACAATTACAACCTAAATATTTGTTTATATCTTTTGATGATGAACGAGAACTTGAAGAGGCAGTAAAATTTATTGACTTGTTGCAAGAAAAAAATGAAAACCTCTCTGGTGGTTTTATAGGAAGAAAAGGCATTGGAGATCAATTAAATCTTCAAAATATCCTAATTGGTAACACGAAAGAAGAATGGGATGGATGGTTAAAAATGTCAGAATAGTCGTTCGAAAAGAACCATCTATTTTCTATTTCATATAATAAAAATTAGATGCAATGGTTACGTAGGGAGGGTATGAGATGAGACTGGAACGTTTAAATTATAATAAGATCAAAATTTTCCTAACATTTGATGATTTATCTGAACGAGGATTAACGAAAGAAGATTTGTGGAGAAATGCACCGAAAGTACAGCAACTATTCCGTGATATGATGCAAGAAGCGAATAAAGAATTAGGGTTTGAAGCGGATGGACCGATTGCTGTTGAAGTATTTTCTCTACAAGCTCAAGGTATGGTTGTAATTGTAACAAAAGAAAATCACGAAGTGGATACAGAAGATGAGTTCCGTGACGAGTTTATTGAAATGCAAGTGACTCTTGATGAAAGTGAACATATACTTTACGAGTTTGCTACATTAGATGATGTAATCAATTTGTCAAATCGCTTATATAACCTTGGTGTAACTGATGGGAAGTTGTATACGTGGGATGATCGTTTTTATCTTTGGATAGAAGAGGAAGAGCAATTTCAATTATTGAAGGCGGATTTTATAGCTATTTTAGCGGAGTACGGTAATCCGTCAACAGCAACAATTTACCGTATAATGGAATATGGTAAAGAATTAATGGATTCTCAAGCAATTGAACAAATATACAATTACTTTGTGAAAAAACAAAACCTCAGCTAATGTAACGTAGCTTGAGGTTTTATTTTTATTCAGCTGAAGATTGGAAAATCTAAAATCTATAAAGCGCAGTGTAGGCAACAAGACTAGCCGACCTATATTTAAAAATTAAATCAGTATTTCTTGATGAAATAATTGTTTTATCGAATGTATTTTGATAAAAATAAAAAATATTTAAATATTTAAGTATTTTACTTTTCTAAAAGCAATAAAAGGACTATAATAATAGTGAAAACGCTTGCAACTAAAAATAGTTTGTATATATTTGTTAGCGTTTTCTATTGCATTCCAAATTTAACGGTGTATACTAGGCAATGAAGGTTTACTAAACAAGTGAAATTACAGGGGGTTTACTTACTATGGTAGCCGAAAAGGGAACTCAAACGAAAACACAACAACAAGGGGAACAACATTTTGAATTGTTAAATTCAACACAAATTGTAATTAATGAAGCATTAGAAAAATTGGGTTATCCAAACGAAGTATATGAATTATTGAAAGAACCAATTCGTATGATGACAGTGAAAATTCCAGTTCGTATGGATGACGGGACTGTTAAAATATTTACAGGATATCGTGCACAACATAATGATGCTGTTGGTCCAACGAAAGGTGGAATTCGCTTCCATCCAAACGTAACAGAAAATGAAGTGAAAGCACTTTCTATTTGGATGAGTTTAAAATGTGGTATTGTTGATTTACCATATGGTGGAGGTAAAGGTGGAATCATTTGTGACCCACGTGAGATGTCTTTCCGTGAATTAGAAAGATTAAGCCGCGGTTATGTACGAGCAATTAGCCAAATTGTTGGTCCGACAAAAGATATTCCAGCTCCAGATGTATTTACAAACTCACAAATTATGGCATGGATGATGGATGAGTATAGCCGTATCGATGAATTTAATTCACCAGGATTTATTACAGGTAAACCACTTGTATTAGGTGGATCACACGGACGTGAAACAGCGACTGCAAAAGGTGTAACAATTTGTATTCGTGAAGCTGCGAAAAAACGTGACATTGATATTAAAGGTGCACGCGTTGTTGTTCAAGGATTTGGTAATGCGGGAAGCTTCTTAGCTAAATTTATGCATGATGCAGGCGCGAAAGTAATTGCAATTTCAGATGCTTACGGTGCACTACATGATCCGAATGGATTAGATATTGACTACTTACTAGATCGTCGCGATAGCTTCGGTACTGTAACAAAACTATTTAATAATACAATTTCAAATACAGAACTGTTAGAACTTGATTGCGACATTTTAGTTCCAGCTGCAATTGAGAACCAAATTACAGAAGAAAATGCTGATAAGATTAAAGCGAAAATTGTAGTTGAAGCTGCAAATGGTCCAACTACATTAGAAGCAACAAAAATCTTAACAGATCGTGGTATCTTACTTGTTCCAGACGTATTAGCAAGTGCTGGTGGCGTTACGGTATCTTACTTTGAGTGGGTACAAAATAACCAAGGTTACTACTGGACTGAGGAAGAAGTAGAACAACGTTTAGAAAAAGTAATGGTAAAATCATTCGATTCAATTTATGAAACATCACAAGTTCGTAAAGTGAACATGCGCTTGGCTGCATACATGATTGGTGTTCGTAAAATGGCTGAGGCTAGTCGCTTCAGAGGTTGGGTATAATATATAATGTTTTGAGAAAACGTGATTTCCTTTTGAGGGAATCGCGTTTTTTGTTGAAGTTACTAGTTAGAGGTGTTGGATATGAACAATGAAAAAATGGATCAAGTAGATCAATTGGAAGAAAGGATAAACCTAAACTAGTAAGAACTAAAAATACTCAGAAAACAAGTGTTTTTAGAATGTTTGGAGAGGGTTTATTGCATCTGGTTGTTGGAGGGCCGATTATCGCTGTATTATTTAGAATTATTACGTGGATTGGTGAAAAATAAAATAAAAACGAAAAGAACGCTTGTTCTGTACGAACAAACGTGCTATACTTTCCTTAGATAAGCAAACGGAAACGATTTTAAGGAGAGATAAATGATGAAAATGACAGTAGACCAAAGATTTATGATGCCAGCAGATGTTGTGGAACGAGTGGAAGTTTTACGAAATAATCATAGTAAGCGTGGATCATTATTACAATCAGTAAATAAGTTTTTCGGTTTAGATACGAAAGAAGATTGTGTTTGGTTTTACGGTTTTTACGGAGTGGCTGTAAGTATTGTATTATTTATGGTATTCACATCAAATATTTTCGATGTTCTCTTCGCATAAGAAATATGCCATAAGGACATTGCCGCCGAATACATATATAAGGAAGTAAGGTAATTTTTTAGAGCGGGAGTTGGTAGTAATGGCGATGTTCCCTATAGAGCGTAACTATATTGGGTATGGAAATTCACGACCAGGAATTCCTCTTTCAAAAGTAAGATTTATTGTAAGTCATGACACGGGGAACCCTGGTAGCAATGCGATAGGAAATCGGGATTACTTTAATGAAATACAACCGAAAGCTTCAGCGCATACATTTATTGATGATAAAACAATATTAGAAATTGTCCCTATAAATGAAGTTGCGTACCATGTTCGATACAATGTGCCAACGGATAATGAGTTATTCGGTTATGATGCGAATAAGGCTGCAATTGGGGTGGAACTTTGCTATGGTGGCGACGTAAACTTTTGGGAGGCGTATACTCGTTTTACGTGGTATCACGCTTATTTATGTCAAAATTTCGGTTTGAATCCTAAAAAGGCTATTGTGTCACACAAAACGTTGGATCCTACTCGGAAAATCGATCCTGAAAATGTATTAGGGCAACAAGGAATTAAATTTCAGCAGTTTTTAGCAGATGTCTATCGGATGTATGTTTCGTTTAGATGACAAATATATGAAAAATGAATACAATAAAGATAGGTGCCTACTGCTGTAAGTAGGTTTTTTCTTGTTTATATAAATAGAGCAGAGTTAGAAGACTAGGAGTGAACCGAGTATGCAAAAAGAAACAGTTATTATTATCGGAGGCGGTCCATGTGGATTAGCAGCGGCGATTTCGTTGCAAAAAGTGGGGTTAAATCCGTTAGTAATCGAAAAAGGAAACATTGTAAATGCAATTTATAATTATCCAACTCATCAAACATTTTTCTCCTCTAGTGAAAAATTAGAAATTGGTGAAGTTGCTTTTATTACAGAAAATCGTAAGCCATTTCGTAATCAAGCGCTTGCATATTATCGTGAAGTAGTAAAGCGTAAATCTATACGTGTAAATGCATTTGAACGAGTGGAACAAGTTCAAAAAGATGGTGATGTTTTTAAAGTTGAAACGACGAAGCGTGACGGAAACAAAGAAATATATGTTGCGAAATACATTGTTGTCGCAACTGGATATTATGATAATCCGAATTATATGAATGTACCTGGTGAGAAACTTGAGAAAGTAGCTCATTATTTCAAAGAAGGACATCCTTATTTTGATCGAGATGTCGTTGTAATAGGTGGTAAAAATTCAAGTATAGATGCGGCGTTAGAGCTTGTTAAATCGGGTGCACGTGTAACAGTTCTATACCGTGGTGGGGAATACTCGCCAAGTATTAAGCTGTGGATTTTGCCGGAATTTGAGGCGTTAGTACGAAATGGGACAATTCAAATGCATTTCCATGCGCATATAAAAGAGATTACTGAGCATACGTTGACGTATACAGTAGATGGTGAGGCAAATACAATTCAAAACGATTTTGTATTTGCTATGACGGGTTACCATCCAGACCACAGCTTCTTAACCAAAATGGGAGTTCGGATTGATGAAGAAACAGGGCGCCCGATTTATACAGAGGGTAGTATGGAAACAAACGCTGAAAATATTTTTATTGCAGGTGTAATTGCTGCGGGGAATAACGCAAATGAAATATTTATCGAAAACGGTAGATTCCATGGAGATGCGATTGCGCAAACCATTGCATCAAGAGAAGAATAAAAAGAAGCTGTCGAAATCTTCGACAGCTTCTTTTTTAATCGTGCATAAACATATGTTGGATTGTTTCGTGAGAGTTTGTGTTTTCTAGTGCGACTAGTAATTTAATTCGCGCCTTTTGAGCGTTTAAACCGTAGGTGAAAACAATGCCCATATCTTTTAGTTGTTTTCCGCCACCTTCATAAGAGTATACGTCTTGAACGATACCGTTAAAGCAGCGTGAAACTAATACAATTGGAATGCCTTTTTCTATTAATCGCCCTAGACTAGGAAGTGTTCTTGGAGGTAAATTACCTTGTCCAAGTGCTTCAATAACAATTCCGTCTACTGGTAGTGTTTCGATTGCTGATAATAATGTATCATCCATACCTGCGTATGCTTTTAGAACGACAACGTTTTTAGAAATCTGTCGTACTGTGCATGTTTCGTGATGCACTAAAGCATGATGGAAAACAACACCACGTTTTGTTACCATGCCGATTGGTCCGTACTGTGGACTTTGGAATGTCGCGACATTACTTGTGTGCGTTTTTGTTACATTTGTAGCACAATGTATTTCGTCGTTTAATACGACTAGAACGCCTTTTTCAGCAGCTTCATTACTACTAGCCACTTTTACAGCTGATAAGAAATTATATAGACCATCGGCACCTAATTCATTACTAGAACGCATTGCACCTGTCACAACGATTGGGATAGTTGCTTGAACTGTTAAATCAAGAAAATAAGCTGTCTCTTCTAATGTATCGGTACCATGCGTAATGACTACGCCGTGAATATTGTCTTGTTTTACTCTTTCGTCAATGATGACTTGTAATTGTAGCATTTCGCTAGGAGTCATGTGAGGAGATGGAAGATGGAACACATCTTCGACAATTAAATCAACATCGACTTCTAAATCAGGAATAAATTTTAAAAGAGGATTCTTTTCACCTGGTTGTACGACCCCAGTTTCTTTATCTTCCTCCATTGCAATTGTTCCACCTGTGTGTAAAACTAGGATTCTTTTCAATGCTTATACCCCTTTCAAGTTGAAACATACATTTAGAACATAACATGTTTTGAGTAAATTCGACAATGAAAATGTATAAAAGTATGCTTAGAAAATGACAATAAAATAAATTACTTTAAGTGTGCTCGGTAAGTGGTTATTAGGTTAGGTTTTGTTTGTGGAAATTTATGAGAGTAGATGTGTAAGTTAGAGAGGGAAGGAGTGAGTCTTTTTGAAAAAAGTGGAGGAAATTATAATTCGTATATTACTGATTCAATTTATTTGTCTTTCTGTCGTCCAACTGTTTTTTATACATAAATCTTCAGTGAAATATTTATCGAAAATTGTTTATTACGAAGGTGTCGTCACGAAAAATAAGGCGGAAATCTTACAGGTGAATAAGTAGTTTTCATTTTCTTCTATGATGGATTATGCTACAATTATTGAGGATTTAATGACGTGAGGCAAATGAGAAGAAGCAGGGGGAGAATACCTGCTTTTCGTTTTGTTTTATAAGTGAAAAATGAGGTGTTACAATGGATAAACGAATTTCGATTGCTATAGATGGCCCAGCGGCTGCTGGGAAAAGTACAGTTGCAAAAGTTGTTGCAAAAAAACTTTCATATGTTTACATTGATACAGGCGCAATGTACCGTACTATTACATATGCAGCCCTTGAACAAAAAGTGGATATTGAAAATGAAGAAAAGTTAATGGAAGTTGTAAAAAATGTAAATATTGAATTTCAGCAAGGGGAAAATACACAACTTGTATTTTTAAATGGACAAGATGTTTCTGAAGTGATTCGTACGCCAGATGTGACGAATCGCGTATCTATTGTAGCAAAGCATCGTCTTGTTCGTGAAGAAATGGTACGTCGTCAACAAGGGTTAGCTAAAAAAGGCGGCGTAGTAATGGATGGCCGTGATATTGGTACACATGTACTACCAGATGCTGAAGTGAAAATCTTTATGCTTGCTTCTGTAGAAGAAAGAGCGGAAAGAAGACATTTAGAAAATATGAATAAAGGTTTCGATTCTAATTTAGAGCAGTTAAAAGAAGAAATTGCTAGGCGTGATAAATTAGATTCAGAACGCGAAGTTTCTCCTTTGAAAAAAGCTGATGATGCATTGGAATTAGATACAACTTCTTTATCAATTGAAGAAGTTGTCCAAAAAATTATGGGTATTGTTTCAGGAGTATTTGCGAAATAAAGAAAGAGGACTGTCCTCTTTCTTTTTTTTTTTGAAATGTAAAGGATAAGTGAATTATGAGTCTCTTTTCTTGACAAATGGGCTAATTTGTAAGAAGTTAGTTACAGAGGAAAAAAACTGTCAGAATATATTCGCTATTATATTTCAAATCATACTTTCTTCAAGATGATTTTGCTGTATACTATTTATATAGGTTTAATATAGTTTCTTGTGAACTATATTGAAACAGAATATGTGATGATAAATTCTTAAACATGCAAATGAAAACATTTGTTTTCATTTCGTATATACATAAAAATGCTTTGTCAATTCTGTAGGGAGGTATTTCCATGGTAGAGAAAATGAATGAAGAAGTTATGAATTCAAAAGAATTACAAGTTGGTGACGTTGTTACAGGTTCTGTAACGAAAGTTGAAGAGAAACAAGTGCTTGTAAATGTTGGATACAAAACAGATGGCGTAATTCCAATTAGTGAATTAGCTAACGTTCATATTGAAAAAGCAAGCGATGTTGTAGAATTAGATCAAACACTTGAATTGAAAATTATTAAATTAGAAGATGATGATCTTGTTTTATCTAAGAGAGCTGTTGACGCAGAAAAAGCGTGGGTAGAATTACAAGAAAAATTTAATTCTGGTCATGTATTTGATGTTATTGTAAAAGATATCGTGAATGGTGGGTTAGTTGTGGACCTTGGTGTTCGTGGTTTTATCCCAGCTTCACTTGTAGAGGTACATTATGTAGAAGACTTTGCTGACTATAAAGGAAAAACATTAGCGGTGAAAATTGTTGAATTAGACCGTGAAAAAAATCGTGTTATTCTTTCACATAAAGCGGTAGTAGAACTAGAACTAGATTCTAAGAAAAAAGAAGCAATCTCTTCGTTAAAAGAAGGGGATATTGTCGAAGGAACAGTACAACGATTAACGGATTTTGGTGCTTTCGTTAACGTTGGTGGTGTGGACGGTTTAGTTCACATTTCACAAATTTCACACGAACGTGTAGAGCAACCTTCTGAGGTATTAGAGCAAGGTCAAAAGGTAAAGGTAAAAGTGTTATCTGTTGATGCTGATACGCAACGTATTTCTTTATCAATTAAAGCAGCTCAGCCGGGACCTTGGGAAAATGTTGCTGGCAAAATAAAGGCTGGAGATATTCTTGAGGGAGTAGTAAAACGCCTTGTTACATTCGGTGCATTTGTTGAAATTTTACCTGGTGTTGAAGGGCTTGTGCATGTATCTCAAATTGCAAATCGTCACGTGAAAAACCCAAATGAAGTATTGGAAATGGGACAAGAAGTAAAAGTGAAAGTACTTGAAGTCCATGTAGCAGAAAAACGTATTTCTTTAAGCATAAAAGAAACGCTTGAAGAAAATAATGTAACAGAAGATTATAGCCAATATGAGCCAAATGCTGATTCTGCTACTTTCCAGTTAAGTGATATTATTGGTGAACAACTGAAAAAATTAAAGAAATAAAGAGGGGTACAAGTGGTAAGGGCAAAACGTAAATTAGATCATATTGAATATGCTCTTTCTACTGGTCAGTCTCGTACGCATGGCTTTCATGATATTGATTTTGTGCATCAAAGCTTGCCAAATTCAAGTTATGATACTGTAACATGTGAAACAAAAATCGGCGAACTTTCACTAAGTTCGCCGATTTTTATCAATGCGATGACTGGTGGTGGAGGAGAGCAAACATTACATATTAATGAGCAATTAGCATATGTAGCGAAACATCATAACCTTGCTATGGCTGTAGGGTCGCAAATGGCAGCTTTAAAAAATGAAAGCGAGGCGGCTTCTTATAAGATCGTCAGAAAGGTAAACCCAAATGGTATTTTCTTTGCTAATTTGGGGAGTGAGGCAACTGTCGAACAGGCAGAGCGTGCCGTTGATATGATTGGAGCAAATGCATTGCAAATTCATTTAAATGTCATACAAGAGTTAACGATGCCAGAAGGAGACCGTGATTTTACTGGTGTACTTCGGCGAATTGAACAAATTGTTTTAAACAGTAAAGTTCCTGTCATTGTAAAAGAAGTGGGATTTGGAATGAGTAAGGAAACAGTACAACAGTTAGCGAGTATAGGTATAACAGCAATTGATATTGGCGGACAAGGTGGTACGAATTTTGCTGCTGTTGAAAATGAAAGAAGACAGCGAATGCTTTCTTATTTTAATAACTGGGGCATACAAACAGCTACCTCGATTATTGAAGCAACCTCTACAAATAATAACCTCTCTTTTATTGCATCTGGGGGTATACAAACGGCACTTGATGTGGCGAAGGCAATCGCATTAGGGGCGAATACAACTGCGTTTGCTGGATACTTTTTACGTATTTTAATGCAAGATGGTGTTGAGAAGTTAGTGGATGAAATCGACCTTTTACATACAGATTTAAAATTTATTATGACAGCTCTTGGCGTGAAGACGATAGAAAAGTTACAATCTGTACCTCTTGTTGTAAAAGGCGAAACGTATCATTGGTTAGCACAGCGAGGGATTGACACTGCACATTATAGTAGGCGATAAAAAATCAACCGTCCGGTTGATTTTTTTTGCGTTTTATTTTCGTAAGCAGAACGTGTGCAAACTTTTCAATATAGCTGGTTAGCGATAAAACAAGATAAGAGATTACTATTTAAGGGTCAAAAGAAGCAAGAAAAAATTTACGGTAATTTAGGGGATGAGGACGTTAATAAAAAGGAGATAATGTATCCTCAAATAGTAAAAATACGATAGGACGCATTACATATAATAGTGAAGATGTTAATATCCATGCACGAAATATAAGAGAAGATATAGCGATTTCTGGATATAATAAAAAGGTTGAAATTGCATTAACTTCAAATGTAAGAGAAGGGGGTTCTAGTTCAACAACAGCACAATTAACAATTAAAACGGCGAATATTGCAATCGCAGTCGGGAATAAATTGTATAGGAATCCAATGGTGAATGCAGGAAGTGGAATAGAAGCACTAATTTTGCCAAGGGAATTAGGAGAAGACAAAAATCCATCGGAAGATTCGCATGTGATTTATTATTTCAATATACTAAATGAAGTGAGTTTAAGTAATGCTGAAGTAGTATTACTTTCTAATCAAGGAAATATCATTGTGAGTAGGGGAATTAAAGAAGAAAAAGAAGATATTGTAGGCGTGAAAAAAGAGGTTGAGCAAAAGTTAAATGAAATAGGAGAGACGGATTATGTACGTGTAGAGGTAAAGAGTAAAAATCCTTCTCTTCATACGTATTATGTTATTACATATTCTAAAAAAACAACAGGTATAGTTACGATTGATGCCTCGTTAAGTGACAGGGTTTATAATGCGAAAACAAAAGAATTATATTATGAGTAGAAATAAAATAATTGTGTAAAAAGACGGTTTCGTACATTATCGAAACCGTCTTTTTGTATTGCCTATTTGAGGGCAGTAAGGCCCCACCTCAAAATTCGGCGGAGTCGAGCTGTCCGTAAAAGCCCGATTGGTGTGGGCTAATAATCAGTGGGGATGGATCCCACTCACTGAAGTTTCGCTTTATTTAATGCTGATTCTGCTTTCGAGCTTGCTCCGGTGTATCAAGACTTGTTGCACCGGGATATTGAAGTGATTGGTCGCGATCAGATTCAACGCGGCGTGATTCTTTTAGCTTTCGTTCTTGGCGATCTTTACCCATTGTGAGTTACACCTCCTTATTAAAAGTTTTGCTGTTATGGGAAAAACTATGCACAAAGAAAAGGAGGATTAACTTTCATAAAAAGTTCCCATAATGGAAAACATAGGAGGTGGAGTGATGGATGGGAGTACTTTTTATTTTGTTGCTTGGATAGGGTGGATTGTCGTGACCTTTTTTATGAAAAAAGAATCTATTCGTTGGAAGATAAGTGCTTGTATATTAATTTTTATTATTTGTTCTCCGTTAAATGTGACGATTGCTTCTT
Source organism: Bacillus sp. MYb209 (assembly GCF_002975175.1). Lineage (GTDB taxonomy): Bacteria > Bacillota > Bacilli > Bacillales > Bacillaceae_G > Bacillus_A. The sequence continues at coordinate 285,036 of NZ_PCNZ01000001.1, read as the reverse complement.
TCACCATATCGGTAAATGCCCTTTTGCTTTGTATTATTTCTTTTGTAGGCATCACGTTATATTCTATTTGGAAAAAAATATATACCTTACTTTCGGCACTTATTATTGCAATGTTATATACAAGCTTTCATTTGTTAGAAGTATATGATCCAATTTGGATTGTGGTTGATAGGTTGTTGCTGTTAAGTGGTGCACTTGTGTATGCATCGGTTTTATTGCACGGGGATCGCATATTACGATTATGCTCCTTATATATAGGGATGTTACAAGGGGAATTGTTGGTGACGCTTATTTTTCGTAAATTACATTTTCCTTATGAATATGGCAGTTTAGCTTTTTTAGATGTTGCTGCTGTTTCCACTTTATTTATGGCGATTTTACTTTGGATTACAAAAGCATCAGTATACATGGAACAATTTAAGAGGAAAACACGTAAAAGAAAGGCGAGGGTAATACATGACTGAATATACACCAGCTATTTTATGTGGCGTAATTGCAGGTACAATAACTAGGTTGTTAATGCTTCGTACCGATACGAGGCAATATCCGACGAGGCTCCACGGGAAAATTATTCATATCGCGATGGGATTAATTGCGGCTGCCTTAGGAGCAATTGCGATTCCGTCTGTTTTGAAAAAGGATTTCTCTGCAATTACATTTCTTACGTTAGCAGCGACGCAATTTCGTGATGTGCGTAATATGGAAAGAAATACGCTTCAACAATTAGATGGATACGAGCTCGTACCACGTGGCAATACATACATTGAAGGAATTGCATTAGTATTTGAAAGTCGTAACTATTTGGCGATGTTAACGTCGTTTGTAACAACGTTTGCGTATATAGGATTCCATTCATGGATTGCCGGGGTAATTACTGGTATAGTAAGTTTTTTCATTGCGAAAAAATTAATGTCAGGTAAAAGACTTCATGACCTTGTAGAAATTGAGCATGTTCCACTTCATTTTGAAGGAGCGGGACTTTATATTGATAATATTTACATTATGAATATTGGATTGCCAGCAAGGCAAGAAGAAATTATGAAATATGGAATGGGATTTATTTTAAAACCGAAATCGATAGATGCGATGGTTACAATCTCAAACTTAGGACAACGTCAAGCTATTTTACATGATGTTTCGGTTGCTTTAGGAATATATAGAGATTCTGGAACGCCGGCACTTGTACCGTTAGCGAAGCGTGATTTAGAGGATGGGAGAGTTGGGATTTTTGTTCTGCCGCAAGATCAAGATGCAGAAAAGGCGATAGGGGTAATCGGAAATGTCCCAACATTAGAGAGTGCTGTTCATATGTCATCGGAAGCTCCGAAGGGAAGGGGAGATAAGAGATGATGTTAGAAAGTGTTATTCTCGCAGTCATTACAACCACACCCGAAAAGTTTGCAGGGGGGGCTCCTTTATTTGTTTGTGAATCGACAGAGGAAATGGAATTTGTTGCGAATAATTTAGAAGCTATTTTAGATGGTATTGCACATCGCTTACAAGATAATGTATATATTATTGTGAAACATTAGTAACGTGTGGTATAATGTGAGGTGTTTTGATACGTTGAGAAATATTCTGGAATGCAAATCCCTTCTTGCACAAAGAAGGGTTTTTTACATAATAAACAGAAGCAAGTTGAAAGGATGAAAGTATATGCCGAAACCAGTAATAGCGATAGTAGGCCGCCCGAACGTAGGGAAATCTACTATTTTCAATAGAATTGTTGGAGAAAGAGTTTCAATCGTAGAAGATATACCAGGTATAACGCGAGACCGTATTTATAGTGCGGGAGAATGGTTAAACCATGAATTTAACATTATTGATACAGGCGGAATTGATATTGGAGACGAGCCGTTCTTGACACAAATTCGTCAACAGGCGGAAGTAGCGATTGATGAAGCAGATGTTATCATTTTTATGACGAATGGTCGCGATGGTGTAACTGCAGCAGATGAAGAGGTTGCTAAAATTTTATACCGTTCTAAAAAACCAATTGTACTTGCGGTAAATAAGGTTGATAATCCAGACATGCGTAGTGATATTTATGATTTTTATGCATTAGGATTTGGCGAGCCATTCCCTATTTCAGGTACACACGGTTTAGGACTTGGTGATTTGTTAGATGAAGCTGCAAATCATTTTCCAAAGATTGAAGAAGAAGCGTATGACGATGAAACAATCCGTTTCTCTTTAATTGGACGTCCAAACGTAGGGAAATCATCACTTGTAAATGCACTTCTTGGTCAAGAACGTGTAATTGTAAGTAATATAGCGGGAACGACACGTGATGCTGTTGATACACCATATAGCAAAGATGGTCAAGATTATGTAATCATCGATACAGCTGGTATGCGTAAAAAAGGGAAAGTATACGAAAGCACAGAAAAATATAGTGTACTTCGTGCACTTAGAGCGATTGAACGTTCTGACGTTGTTTTAGTCGTTTTAGACGGAGAAGAAGGAATTATTGAGCAAGATAAAAAAATCGCTGGATATGCTCATGATTCAGGGCGAGCTGTTATTATCGTTGTAAACAAATGGGATGCAGTTAAGAAAGATGAGAAAACAATGAAAGCATTTGAAGAAAACATTCGTGCTCATTTCCAATTTTTAGAGTATGCGCCGATTGTATTCTTATCTGCGAAAACGAAAAAACGTACACAAACATTATTACCGGTTATTAATGAAGTAAATGAAAGCCATAGCATCCGTGTACAAACGAATGTATTAAATGATGTAATTATGGATGCGGTAGCGATGAATCCAACGCCGACACATAATGGTAGCCGTCTGAAAATCTTCTATGCGACACAGGTTGCGGTAAAACCACCAACATTTGTTATATTTGTAAACGATACAGAATTAATGCACTTTTCATATGAGCGCTTCTTAAAGAATCGTTTACGTGAAGCGTTCGGTTTTGTAGGAACGCCGATTCACATTATCGCTAGAGCAAGAGACTAATGGAGAGGATGTGATTTTATGACAAAAATCACAGTAATAGGAGCAGGTAGCTGGGGAACAGCGTTAGCGATGGTATTGGCTGACAATGGGCATGATGTACGTATTTGGGGAAACCGTCCTGAACTCATGAATGAAATTAATACAAAGCGTGAGAACAGTAGATATCTTCCAGGGATTACATTGCCAAGCACAATCGTAGCCTACTCTTCTTTAGAAGAAGCATTAGTAGATGTAAATACAGTACTGCTAGTAGTACCGACGAAAGCGTACCGAGACGTATTGCAAGAGATGAAAGAAATTGTTACAGAACCGATTACTTGGATTCATGCGAGTAAAGGAATCGAACCAGGTACGTCAAAACGTATTTCGGAAGTGATTGAGGAAGAAATTCCAGAGAACTTGATCAAAGATGTTGTTGTACTGTCTGGACCGAGTCATGCTGAAGAAGTCGGCTTACGTCAAGCGACAACTGTTACATCTGCAGCGAAGCGTATGGAAGCGGCTGAGGAAGTACAAGATTTGTTTATGAATAGCTACTTCCGTGTATACACAAACCCAGATATCGTTGGAGTTGAACTTGGTGGTGCTTTAAAAAATATTATTGCACTAGCTGCGGGAATAACTGACGGGCTTGGATTAGGTGATAATGCGAAAGCGGCATTAATGACACGTGGTTTAACAGAGATTGCTCGTTTAGGAAGAAAAATGGGCGGAAATCCGTTAACATTTGCGGGTCTAACTGGTATGGGAGACTTAATTGTAACTTGTACAAGTGTGCATAGCCGAAATTGGCGCGCTGGAAATATGCTTGGAAAAGGGCACTCTTTAGAAGAAGTGCTAGAAAGTATGGGTATGGTTGTAGAAGGTGTAAGAACAACGAAAGCTGCTCATGAATTGGCAGAGAAAATGGAAGTTGAAATGCCGATTACAGCTGCTTTATATGACGTGCTGTTCAATGGGAATAATGTGAAAGATGCAGTAGGCTCATTGATGGGACGTGTTCGAAAACATGAAGTTGAAGCGATACCTGATTTGTTATAAAGAAAACGGTAGAAGTACATTTCGTACTTCTACCGTTTTTTTTATTTTTTTATGGGTCTTTTCACCAATTTTTCATCTCTGCATAGGATGAAGAGTAACTTGAGGAGAGGGTGAAAAGAATGGATAACAACATTTTCAATAACATTGAAAAAGAAGCGAAAGTGAACAAAGAAGATATTTTTAAATTAGCGTCGTCTGTTCAAAATGCGAACTTACGTGATGAGACAGTGCTTCGCCAATTGATTCATCAAGTTGCTCTAATGGCAGGACGTGAAGTGCCAAAAGAGCAAGAGGATCAAATTGTAAAAGCAATCATTAACAATAATATGCCCGCTGATTTTGGTTCGTTAAGTAAAATGTTTAAAAAGTAAAATATGAGAAACAAAGAGTTTAGCGAATGCATATGATAGTCATGAAAGAATGGGAATAGAGCTGTTAAGGGCATATTTGGTCAACCGAAGTGCGAAATAGCGTGCTTCGGTTTTATTATTTTATTGTATTTAAATTTTGTTAATTCACGGTAAAATGATGATTTCTATTTGTTTAAAGATTTTAATTTGTTAAAATAGTATAAAAATAGTTAGAAAGTAAAGGGGTGTATATATGTCGGAAGGGCTTATAAAAATGTGGTTTTCCTTAGGGGCAATGGGATTTATGTTTGTTGCAGTAGCTTTTATTTTATTAAGTAGACATAAAATGAAGAATAAATTTCTGAAGGGGATTACAGCGTTAGTAGCGTACACCCTCATGATTGTGTCGGGTATTGTTATTTTTCTTGTTGTATTTAGTGGACCTGTGGAACAATAAAGGACGTTATAGGAAACAATCTATACTCGCATGAAAAGGTGATTGTCAGTGAAAAAAATCCATATTATTTTAATATTTTGTTGCATTAGCATTTTAACAGGGTGTATGTACCCGAAAGAAAATATGAAACAAAATGCGATTCCTTATGAAGATCAGTTGCAAGTTGTACAAAAAGCCATTACTACATATAAGGATCAAACGGATGGTTTATTACCAATTAAGACGCGTGATATGAGTACGCCGATTTATCAGAAGTATCCAATTGATTTTCAAAAAATTGCTCCAAGGTACATACAAGAGGCACCAGGGAATGCATATGAAAGTGGTGGAGTATATCAATATGTATTAATAGATGTTGAAAAAAATCCGACAGTAAAGTTAATTGATGTGAGAATGGCGGAACAAATTCAAGAAGTGGCATTGAAGCTAAGGATGTATCGTGATGAACATCAATATCCACCTTTTAAAAAAGTGATTACAGATGGTGTTTATGAATTAGACTTCAAAAAACTAGGATATAAAGATGTACCACAAGTGACAAGTCCGTACTCAGGAAAAGGTCTCCCTCTTGTAATCAATGAAAAAGGAGAATTGTTTGTTGATTATAGAATCGACTTATATGAAGCGCTGAAAAAAAATGAAGGGCAATTTAAAGAAGGTGAAGATATCCGGGGTATACTATCGAAGGATTCCCCGTTTGTTCCTGCATATTCTTTGCCGTACACAGTAAAAAATGGAGAACCAATTTTTTTAAAATCATAAGTCATGAACCTTTCTTTTAGTGAATAAGTTCTAGAAGAAAGGTTTTTTATGTTATACAACTTGCGATGCAAACAAAGGTATTTTTAAATAGTCATATGAAATTGGACAAAATTATATGATATATTGTCCGAACTTCTAGAATACCATTATATTATATCAGATATTATAGGCAACGTTAGAGAAGGTATTAGTTGACTATAAACGTGGAATTATTCCCAAAAATATTGAGGGAGGGAATCACTTGGAAAAGGTAGATATTTTTAAAGATATTGCGGAACGCACAGGCGGTGATATTTATTTTGGAGTTGTAGGAGCTGTTCGAACAGGGAAATCAACATTTATTAAAAAATTTATGGAACTTGTTGTTATTCCCAATATTGAAAATGAGTCAGACCGTCAAAGAGCGCAGGATGAACTGCCTCAAAGTGCTGCTGGTCGTACAATAATGACGACGGAACCGAAGTTTGTTCCAAACCAAGCGGTTTCTATCGAAGTAGATGAAGGTCTTGAAGTGAATATTCGATTAGTAGATTGTGTTGGATATACGGTTCCAGGAGCAAAAGGCTATGAAGATGAGAATGGTCCGCGCATGATTAATACTCCTTGGTATGAAGAGCCTATTCCATTCCATGAAGCTGCAGAAATCGGAACACGTAAAGTAATTCAAGAGCATTCAACAATTGGTGTCGTTATTACAACAGATGGAACAATTGGTGAAATTCCAAGAAGAGATTATATAGAGGCAGAAGAACGCGTTGTAAATGAGTTAAAAGAAGTAGGAAAGCCTTTCATTATGATTATCAATACTGTACAGCCATATCATCCAGATACGGAGCAGTTACGTCAAAGTTTATCAGAAGAATATGATATCCCAGTAATTGCGATGAGTGTAGAGAGTTTAAGAGAAACAGATGTGTATAACGTACTTCGAGAAGCGTTATTCGAGTTCCCGGTTTTAGAAGTGAATGTCAACCTTCCGAGCTGGGTAATGGTGCTAAATGAAGGGCATTGGTTACGCCGAAGTTATCAGGAAGCGGTTCAAGAGACTGTAAAGGATATAAAACGTCTTCGTGATGTGGACCGTGTCGTTTGGCAGTTTAGTCAATATGAATTTATTGATCGAGCAAGTCTAGCTGGCATTGATATGGGGCAAGGTGTGGCAGAGATTGATTTATATGCGCCAGATGAATTGTATGATCAAATTTTAAAAGAAGTAGTAGGAGTAGAGATTCGAGGGAAAGATCATTTATTAAAGCTTATGCTCGATTTATCTCATGCGAAAACAGAGTATGACCAAGTGGCAGATGCTTTACGTATGGTAAAACAAACCGGATATGGAGTAGCAGCGCCTGCATTAGCTGATATGAGCTTAGATGAACCGGAAATTATTCGTCACGGTTCAAGGTTCGGTGTTAAATTAAAAGCGGTTGCGCCGTCTATTCATATGATTAAAGTGGATGTAGAATCAACATTTGAACCAATTATCGGTACTGAAAAACAAAGTGAAGAACTAGTTCGCTACTTGATGCAAGATTTTGAAGATGACCCGCTATCAATTTGGAATTCTGATATATTTGGGCGCTCTCTTAGCTCTATTGTTAGAGAAGGAATTCAAGCGAAGTTATCTCTAATGCCAGAAAACGCTCGTTATAAGTTAAAAGAAACGCTAGAAAGAATTATTAATGAAGGATCTGGCGGATTAATTGCGATTATATTATAAGAAAAAAATCCCTCTAATTGCAGAGGGATTTTTTTTTTTTTTTTTTTTTGAGTACGTAATAGAAAAATAAACAGTCATTATCTAATATTTTGTTGTAAATTGTCAAGTTTCATCAGAATTTCACATTTTAAGAGTAACAATTTCCTTAAAAATATTGAATTATAAAGGAGAATCGTATAATATAGGCGTTGATAATGATTTATCTACATCTTTGTAGTATAGAATTTGTAAAAATTGCCTACAAATGAAAGTAAGACTCATTTTATGATCATTATACAGTCTTATCTTTGGGAGGAGGTGAATGGCATGAACAAGACAGATTTAATCAATGCTGTTGCAGAAGCAAGTTCCCTTTCTAAAAAGGACGCAACAAAAGCAGTGGACGCTGTTTTTGATTCTATCTTAGAAGCTTTAAAACAAGGTGATAAAGTACAACTAATCGGATTCGGTAACTTCGAAGTTCGTGAGCGTGCGGCTCGTAAAGGTCGTAACCCACAAACAGGTGAGGAGATTGAAATCGCTGCAAGTAAAGTACCTGCATTCAAACCTGGTAAAGCGTTAAAAGATGCGGTTAAATAATCCTTACATATTAACAGGGAAGAAGAGTTTCCTTTTTGGAAACTCTTCTTTTTGCTTTTAAAAACATAAATATGCTAGAATGTGTTCGTATCACTTTTAGGTTTTTCGGGAGGGCTAGCGGATGGCAAAAGTTAATTTAGAACAAATTGAACATGCAGTACGTCTTATTTTAGAGGCAATCGGAGATGACCCAAATCGCGAGGGAGTACTTGATACACCGAAACGTGTTGCGAAAATGTACGCAGAAGTATTCTCAGGGATGCATGAGGATCCGAAAGAGCATTTACACAAAGTATTCGGAGAAGACCACGAAGAGCTTGTACTAGTAAAAGATATACCATTCTATTCGATGTGTGAGCATCATCTTGTTCCGTTTTATGGAGTTGCTCACGTTGCATATATTCCGCAAGGTGGAAAAGTAACAGGACTAAGTAAATTAGCTCGTACTGTAGACACAATTGCGCGTCGTCCACAACTACAGGAACGAATTACATCAACAGTAGCTAACTCTATTATGGAAGTATTAGAGCCGCATGGTGTAATGGTAGTAGTAGAAGCAGAGCATATGTGTATGACGATGCGTGGTGTGAAAAAGCCTGGTGCGAAAACAGTAACGACTGCGGTGCGCGGCGTGTTAGAAAATGATGCAGCAGCACGTAGTGAAATTTTATCGTTTATTAAGACGAAGTAAAGAAAAGCGGGAAACTGCTTTTCTTTTTTTTATATACAAAAAAATGATATAGTTTTAGTGTTAAAGAGCAAGAATATAAAGGTTGAAAATTACTTCGCTTTTTGTGGAAATGAATGTTTGTAGTTGTTAGAGACGAAGATAACTCGTATGAATGAAAGTTGAGGCTTCATTCGGTGGAAGTTTGGCAGAAGTAGCCAAGTTTTGATTATAGAAAATAGAATGTATGTGTTATAATAAATTTTATGAATTAGAAAACAAGGGTGATTTTTTGTGTGTGACATCTACGGAGGGTATGCGGGTATTAAAGAGAAATTGATGGAGAAATTACGCCATCCTTATTTTATAAACTATATTGAAGAACCATTTATTGATGAAGAAAAAATAGCGCTGTTATACGGTGCATTAAAAAGTGCAAATATACATAAAGAACAAATTGAACATTATGTAGTAACGATTATGCTTGTACAAATTGCTCTTGATACACATGAAAAAGTATCAAATAAAGCAAACGAAGAGACGAGTGGATTCCATAAGCGTCGTCAATTGACAGTTCTTGCAGGGGATTATTATAGTGGTCTATACTATTACTTATTGTCAATGAATTGTGATATTATCTTAATTCGTGCACTTGCTGAAGGAATTAAGGAGATTAATGAACATAAAATTATGCTATATCAAAAAGCACATGTGGCGATTCAAGACATAATGGAAAGTGTAGTAATAATTGAATCTGCGCTTTTGCAAAAAACATGTGATCATTTTCAGTTATCTAATTGGAAACCATATATAACTTATGTATTAGGAAAAAATCGTCTTCAAAAAGAGTGTCAATTGTATGCTGATAAACAAAATTCACCTGTTTTTCAAGCGGTCCAAAAAAACTCATTGGATGACGATAAAAATCTAGAAACAGTTATTAATGAATGGCTTATGGAAATGAGAAAGCAGGAAGAAAATTTTTTAGAGAATCATACAGAAGTTAATGAGATAATTTCTATGTTAAGAGATAAATCAAGGACATAAGTAACTTTACATTGGAAGAAGGTACGAGCATGCAACAATCAAAAGAAGAAAGAGTACATGACGTATTTGAGAAAATTTCTGATAAATACGATGTGATGAATTCTGTAATTAGTTTTCAAAGGCATAAGGCATGGCGCAAAGAAACGATGCGAATTATGGATGTGAAACCTGGGAGTAAGGCACTTGATGTATGCTGCGGGACGGCAGATTGGACAATTGCACTAGCGGGAGCTGTAGGTGAAGATGGGAAGGTTTACGGTTTAGACTTTAGCGAAAATATGCTAGCTGTCGGTAAACAAAAGGTAGAAGCTTTAGAATTAAAGCAAGTAGAACTTATGCATGGAAATGCAATGGAACTTCCTTATGAAGATAATACGTTTGATTATGTAACGATTGGTTTTGGGTTACGTAACGTTCCGGATTACATGCAAGTATTAAAAGAAATGACGCGTGTAGTAAAGCCTGGTGGAAAAGTAATTTGCCTGGAAACATCTCAACCAACGATGATAGGTTTTCGTCAAGGATATGTCTTATACTTTAAATATATCATGCCGTTATTTGGAAAGATGTTTGCGAAAAGTTATAAAGAATATTCATGGCTTCAGGAATCTGCTAGTACATTCCCAGGGATGAAAGAGTTAGCACGTATGTTTGAAGAAGCTGGGCTTAAGAATGTGCAAGTGAAACCATTTACTTTTGGTGTAGCAGCTATGCATTTAGGTTTTAAACCAGAATCAAAATAGAAAAAAGACGTTTTAGGTTAAGGTGAACAATATGAAGTTACAACTTATGTACTCTTTTTTACGATCGGATATTAATGTTATAGAAAAAGAATTGAAGAAGACAGTTGCTTCTGAGCAGCCGTTAGTAGAAGAAGCGGCATTACAGCTTATTGAAGCAGGTGGGAAGCGGATTCGCCCTGTTTTTGTTTTGCTTGCAGGGAAATTTGGGGATTATAAGTTAGATGCAATTAAGCATGTTGCGGTTGCATTAGAACTTATTCATATGGCTTCGCTTGTTCACGATGATGTAATTGATGCTGCGTTTTTACGACGCGGTAGCGCAACGGTGAATGCGAAATGGGGAGATCGTATTGCAATGTATACAGGAGACTACTTGTTTGCGAAGTCTCTTGAATGTATAACAAATATAGAAATTCCAGATGCACATCAAGCGTTGTCTCATACAATTTTAGAAGTTTGTAAAGGTGAAATCGAACAAATTAAAGATAAGTATAACTATGATCAAAATTTAAGAACGTATTTAAGAAGGATAAAACGAAAAACAGCATTGTTAATCGCCGCGAGTTGTCAGTTGGGAGCGATTGCTGCTGGTGCTAATCGTGATACTGTAAATCGTCTATTTTGGTATGGATATTTTGTTGGTATGTCTTATCAAATTATTGATGATATTTTAGATTTCGTATCGACAGAAGAGAAGCTTGGAAAGCCTGCTGGTGGTGATTTATTACAAGGTAACATTACATTACCTGTTTTGTATGCCATGGAAGACCCAGTTCTTCGTCAGAAAATTACATCTGTGCATGAAAATACAACAGCAAGTGAAATGAAAGAAATTATTGATGATATTAAAGCGAGCGAAGCTATTGATAAAGCATTTTCGTTTAGTGAACGTTATTTACATAAAGCATTAGAAATAATAAAACCACTCCCTCGTGGACAGGCGAAGTATGCGTTGCAAAATGTCGCAAAGTATATTGGAAAACGAAAATTTTAGTGTTTTTTCTAAAAAATAAAATAATCTATCTATTTCAGAACTATTGCACAATTGTGATAAGGGTGTTAATATGTGTGTGGGGATATACAATTACATACATAATTCAGAAGTGGAGAGATTTTTTATGGAAAAAACATTTCTAATGGTAAAACCAGACGGTGTACAACGTGCCTTCATTGGGGAAATCGTAGCTCGTTTTGAGAAAAAGGGCTTTCAATTAGTTGGTGCAAAATTAATGCAAGTTACTCCGGAAATTGCTGAACAACACTACGGTGAGCATAAAGAAAGACCTTTCTTTGGTGAATTAGTAGACTTTATTACATCTGCCCCTGTATTCGCAATGGTATGGCAAGGTGAAGGTGTAGTAGATACAGCACGCAATATGATGGGTAAAACACGACCACATGAAGCTGATCCTGGAACAATTCGTGGAGATTTCGGTGTAACTGTTGCGAAAAACATTATCCACGGTTCGGATTCTTTAAAAAGTGCAGAGCGCGAGATTGCTATTTTCTTTAAGGAAGAAGAATTAGTAGACTACTCAAAATTAATGAATCAATGGATTTACTAATTATTTTGAAATAATTTGTAAACGCTTTAATAACTGTGATAATAGTAAAAAGTGCAAGAAGAATAGGGTATTCTTCTTGCACTTTTTTTTATTTCGATCAGTTACGAAGTTAGGACTGTTATGATATATTGGTATGTAAAGTAAAAGGTCTACTGTTATGAAAATAATAGAATAATTACAAGTAGGGAAAGCAAACACTCGATTTACTATATAATTTCTTTGTATTTTAAAGAGTGATGGAAGATAATATAGCTACTTTATGTAGCGGGATAAATACATATGCGAAAAGAGGAATAACGTATGCGATATATTACAGCTGGTGAATCCCACGGTCCGCAACTTACGACAATTTTAGAAGGTGTTCCGGCAGGATTATCTTTAGTAACGAATGATATAAATGAAGAATTAGCTAGAAGACAAAAAGGATATGGACGCGGTAGACGCATGCAAATTGAGAAAGACCAAGTGCAAATTGTAAGTGGTGTTAGGCATGGAAAGACGATAGGATCTCCGATTGCACTCGTCGTTGAAAATCGTGATTTCGCACATTGGACTAAGGTTATGGGCACAGAACCGTTAACTGACCAGGAAGAGAAAGAAATGAAAAGGCAAGTTACGAAACCAAGACCTGGACATGCTGATTTAAATGGAGCGATTAAATATGGTCATAGAGATATGAGAAATGTATTGGAGCGTTCCTCCGCACGTGAAACGACAGTTCGTGTTGCAGCGGGTGCAGTTGCGAAAAAAATATTAGCGGAGTTAGGAATACAAGTTGCAGGACATGTTGTCGAAATTGGTGATGTACAAGCAGAGAATATTTCATACAACTCTATTGCAGAATTACAAAGTATTACAGAAGCATCTCCTGTACGTTGTTTAGATGAAGAAGCAGGTAAAAAGATGATGCAAGCAATTGATGATGCAAAGGCAAATGGCGATTCTATCGGCGGCATTGTTGAAGTAGTTGTAGAAGGAATGCCAATTGGGGTAGGTAGCTATGTACATTATGATAGAAAGTTAGATGCAAAATTAGCAGCGGCAATTATGAGTATTAACGCCTTTAAAGGTGTTGAAATTGGAATTGGTTTTGAAGCAGCACATAGACCGGGAAGTGAAGTGCACGATGAAATCCTTTGGGATGAAGTGCAAGGGTACAGAAGAAAAACGAACAATGCAGGTGGATTAGAAGGCGGTATGACAACTGGCATGCCAGTTGTTGTGCGCGGTGTTATGAAACCGATACCGACATTATATAAACCTCTTCAAAGTGTTGATATTGATACGAAAGAACCTTTCACGGCGAGTATTGAACGTTCAGATAGTTGTGCAGTACCAGCAGCTAGCGTTGTGGCTGAGGCTGTTGTGGCTTGGGAGCTAGCAACAGCTTTAATTGAACAATTTGGGTTAGATCGTATGGATCTTATACGTGAAAATATTGAGAAACATAATGAATATGCGAGGGGATTTTAATGGAGAACATACATATTCAAACGAAATCAAAAGAATACGATGTACATGTTGGAAAAGAGGCGTTGTCACATGTAACAACGCTTATTCAAAAAATGAATCCTGTGGTATCTAACATAATGATCATTTCTGATGAAGCTGTTGCATCACTGCATTTACAGACAGTTGTTGATGCATTGCAAGTAGAGCAAAAAGTGTTTTCGTTTGTTGTACCGAGTGGCGAAAAAGAAAAGTCTTTTGAAAATTTCTATGAGGCTCACACTTCGGCTCTTGAAAATAAATTAGATAGAAATTCTTTAATCATCGCACTTGGAGGCGGAATGATTGGAGATTTGGCTGGGTTTGTTGCCGCGTCATTTATGCGTGGTATTCGCTTTGTCCAAGTTCCAACGACTTTATTAGCTCACGATAGCGCAGTAGGCGGGAAAGTAGCAATTAACCATCCACTAGGAAAAAATATGATTGGAGCGTTTCATCAGCCAGAAGCTGTTGTATATCATACGCCATTTTTACATTCACTTCCTGAAAAAGAGTGGCGATCAGGTTATGCAGAAGTGATAAAGCATGCTCTTATTGGTGATGTAGAGCTATATCATTGGTTAAAAGAAGAAGTGCAAATATTAACGGATCTTCGTGATGAAAAGTTAATTCATATATTAACGAAGGCGATTCCTGTGAAAGCGAATATTGTGTCGCAAGACGAAACAGAAAAAGGTGTACGTGCCCATTTGAATTTTGGGCATACGTTAGGACATGCTCTTGAAAAAGAGTTAGGATATGGAAATATTACTCACGGTGATGGAGTAGCAGTTGGCATGCTATTTGCCATGTTTTTAAGTGAGCAAGTGTACAAAGTTGATCTTTCTTATGAAGAAATGAAGCAGTGGTTCTTGAAATACGGTTATCCGAAAATGCCAAGCGACTTGAATGTAGAACGTCTCGTTCAGTTGATGAAACAAGATAAAAAAGCAAATGCTGGAACAATTCATATGGTGCTTATGCAGGAATATGGGGGAGTGAATGTCGTATCTATTTCAGATGAGACTGTTCATATTGCGTTAGAAGCATTTCAAAAGGATATGGTCTAAAAAAGTTGTAGAACAGGTATGAAATGCATATTTAAAGGTATTCTCGTAATGGTGACGGTTATGATTAAAGATGACAGTAAGGAATTATAAATCATATCAATGACTGGGGGAAGAAAAGTGAGAGTAAAAGAGCAATTGTTAACTTTGAGAGCATATGTACCTGGGAAAAATATTGAGGAAGTAAAAAGAGAATATGGATTGTCAAAAATTGTGAAATTAGCATCGAATGAAAATCCGTTTGGCTGCTCTGCGCGTGTGACAGAAGCATTAACTTCGTTAGCTAATCAATATGCACTCTACCCGGACGGGGCGGCTTTTGAGCTTCGTGAGAAAGTAGCAGAGCATTTAGGTGTAAAAGCGGAACAACTCTTATTTGGTAGTGGGTTAGATGAAGTCATTCAAATGATTAGCCGCGCTTTGCTACATAACGGAACAAATGTTGTAATGGCGAATCCTACGTTCTCACAATATTATCACCATGCTGTTATTGAAGGAGCGGAAGTTCGGGAAGTACCACTTGAAAATGGTATTCACAATTTAGATGCAATGTTACAGCAAGTAGATGAGAAAACGAAGATTGTATGGATTTGTAATCCGAATAATCCGACAGGTACATATGTAGAAAAACAAAAATTACTTTCATTTTTAGAATCAGTTCCAAGGTCAGCGCTCGTTATTATGGACGAAGCATATTATGAATATGCTGGTGCAGAAGATTATCCGCAAACATTACCTCTTCTTGAAAAGTACGAAAATCTTATGGTGCTACGTACATTCTCAAAAGCATATGGATTAGCTGCTTTTCGTATTGGATATGCGGTTGGTGATGCAAAGCTTATTGGGCAGCTAGAGGTAGCAAGACTACCATTTAACACATCAACTATCGCACAAGCGGTAGCGTTAGCGGCAATAGAGGATCAACAGTTTTTACAAGAGTGTGTGAAGAAAAATGCCGGAGGATTAAATCAATATTATGCATTTTGTAAGGAATATAACGTATTCTACTATACATCTCAAACGAATTTCATTTTCTTGAAACTTGGTATACCTGGTAATGAAGCTTTCGAACGATTAATGAAAAAAGGATATATCGTTCGTTCTGGTGCAGCATTTGGTATGCATGATGGTATTCGTATTACTGTTGGATTAAAAGAAGAAAATGATGAGATTATTGAATTACTTACGGAACTTGTAAAAGAACAAGTGAAGAAAGAAGAAACGTATTCTTAAGAAATGGTGAAGGCTCCTGTTACAGGAGCCTTTTTCATTTGAATTGCAATAAGGGGAGTTGTTTGCACGTTCAAGAAAGAAAACGTTACAATAGAAGTAGACGTATAAGAAGAACTATTGTACATATAACTTATTTAAAATGTGAGGAGGATACAGTTTGAAACTAGTAGGACGAAAAAATAGTTTGAATGGGAAAATTGTTGTTCCAGGAGATAAATCTATTTCGCATCGCTCTGTTATGTTTGGAGCGATAGCGGAAGGGACGACGAAAGTATCAAATTTTTTATTAGGAGAAGATTGTTTAAGTACAATTGCATGTTTTCAAAAACTAGGTGTCCAGATTGAACAGAGTGGTAACGATGTCACGATTTACGGTAAAGGGTTACATAATTTACAAGAACCGAAAGAAGTATTAGATGTGGGGAATTCAGGGACGACTATTCGTCTTATGCTTGGGATTTTAGCAAACACGCCGTTCCATAGTACGATAATTGGTGATACATCAATTGGAAAACGTCCTATGAAACGTGTTACAGACCCGCTTAGTAAGATGAATGCTCAAATCGATGGTAGAGAAAACGGACAATATACACCTTTATCTATTCGCGGTGGTAAGGTAAAAGGTATGCATTACCATTCACCAGTAGCAAGTGCACAAGTGAAGTCAGCAGTTTTACTTGCGGGTTTGCAAGGGGAAGGCATAACTACGGTAACAGAGCCTATGCAATCTCGTGATCATACGGAAAGAATGTTACGTGCATTCGGTTGTACCGTAGATGTTAATGGACGGACCGTTTCATTACAAGGTGGACAACAACTTAAAGGTGCAGACATAGAAGTTCCAGGAGATATTTCTTCGGCGGCATTTTTCTTAGTAGCTGGTGCAATTGTCCAAAATAGTAAGCTTGTATTGGAAAACGTTGGTTTAAATCCGACGAGAACAGGGATTTTAGATGTATTAACAAAGATGGGTGCACTTATTTCTATCGATCATATTAGAAATGAAGAGTTTGAACCGTGCGGGGATATTACGATTGAAACATCTAAACTAAAAGGAATAGAAATTGGTGGAACTTTTATTCCAAGATTAATTGATGAAATTCCTGTAATTGCTTTATTGGCAACGCAGGCAGAAGGAATTACTGTTATTAAAAACGCTGAGGAGTTAAAAGTAAAAGAAACAAATCGTATCGATACGGTTGTAGATGAATTAGGCAAATTAGGTGCGAAGATTGAAGCTACACCAGATGGTATGATTATATATGGTAAACAAAGTTTAAAAGGAAATACTGTTAATAGTCACGGCGATCATCGTATTGGGATGATGCTTGCAATCGCATCGTGTATTATAGATGGAGAAGTGAAAATAGAGAATAGTGATGCGGTCGCTGTATCGTATCCGAAATTTTTCGAACAATTAGCTGCGCTATAAGAGAAAGTATAGGAAGAGGCAGTTCACTCAAAAGGTTGCGTTCTTACACCTAGTTGCTTATGATAAATGAACAGAAGAGAATATTTTTTGAATTAAAGGAGACGTTTATGCAAAAGTTTGAACAGGCTGTTACATATATTGAAAATGGTGAAGCGGAAAAAGGATTACAATTATTAAAAGAACAATTACAAGTTGCGAATGATGAAGAGAAGTATGATATCGCTCGCTACTATCATACACTTGGATTTACGGATGAGGCGCTAGCAATTACTGAAGACTTACGTTTACTATATCCGGAAGAAAGTGAATTTACGGTATTTTTAGCAGAATTATATATTGATCTAGATAAAGAAGATGAAGCGATTGAAGTACTTCATGATATTCCGGAAAATGATGACTTATATGTTCAATCGTTATTGCTTGTTGCGGATTTATTCCAAATGCAAGGTTTTGATGATGTAGCAGAGCAAAAGTTATTAAAGGCGAAAGAAATCATGCCTGACGAGCCTGTTATTACGTTTGGATTAGCAGAATTATATAGTAGTAAAGGTGAAGAACAAAAGGCAATCACTTATTACGAGTCGCTATTAGCGGAACATAAAGTAATGGGGGGTGTTGTCATTGCGCTTCGCCTTGCAGAAACGTTAAGTGCAATTGGAAACTGGGAAGGGGCGATCTCTTACTATGAAGCGGGCTTAGAGGAGCAAAAAGATATTCACTCATTATTTGGATATGCCTTCACATTATATCAAGGAGAAGAATATCAAAGAGCGATTGGTGCTTGGCAAGAACTAAAAGAATTAGACCCTGAGTACGCATCGCTATACATGTATTTAGCGAAAAGCTATGAAAAAGAAGGAATGCTTCAAGAAAGCTATGAAACACTTCATGAAGGAATTAAAGTAGATGAGCTTGCTGTTCCGTTTTATGTAGAATTAGCGAACATTGCAGCTAAATTAGGAAAAGTAGCAGAGGCAGAGGAAGTGCTTCAAAAAGCGCTTGAGTTAGATCCAGGACATTTAGGTGCAACATTAAAATATGCATATATCTTAAAAGAACAAGAAAAGTATGAAGAGTTAATTACAGTTGTAGAGCGTGCTATTGATAGCGGAGAGCCAGATACACAACTACTTTGGGATCTTGCGTTTGCAAAAAAACAATTAGAAATGTATTCGGATGCATTAAAACACTATGAAAGTGCATATACTTCTTTTAAGAATCATCCAGACTTCTTGGAAGAGTACGGTTATTTCTTATTGGAAGAAGGAATGCGAAAAGAGGCGAAAGAAGTATTTACACAGTTAATACAACTAGACCCAACACAAATTCATATTGAAGAGTTGTTATATAATTTAGAGGATTTTTCATAAGTTGGAAGGAAACTGAATGCCGCTTCTTGAATCTAAAAAGAAAAGAGAAAGACAGAGGAGGGACTTAATTGCGATGAATACCCCTGTTTCTGTAAACGAGAAGAAGGATTTTGTAAAATGGTTTTTGAATAATTACCAACTGAAACAGCGTGAATGTGTATGGATTTTGAATTATTTAATGAGTCACGACCAATTAATGCATAAAGTCCACTTCGTAGAGCATGCAAAATATTGTCCGCGTGGCTTAGTAATGTCAGCAAATTGTGTGAAAGACACACCGTTTCACTTTTTTAAACAAAATGTAATGACAACAGATGCAGAAAAGTCGTTTCATGATATTCGTTTGAATCGAGATGAGGATATTTATATTCAGCTTAATTTTAAATCATCGTTCCAAAATGCAAACTATGTAGCTGTATTAGAAGAAAACCCATATTTGCCAAAGCATATTGAAGTGAATGAAAAAGATCGATTGCTTGCAGAACGATTTTTAGAAGAAAGTGTATTCTCATTTAGAAGAGAGCGTCTTTTGAAACAAATTGATGAAGCTTTGGATAAGCAAGATAAGGAAGCATTTCATAGGTTAACAGCAGAGTTGAAAATTTTATAGAATTCATTTTGATTATGTAATCTTTACGAATTTCAGACTTTTTAAGAAAAACTACTTAATAATAGGTAGTTTTTCTTTTTTTACCTCTTTTAGTATGGTTTAATATATATAAAGTGAAAGTTCTGTTATTTCAAATGGAGGAGGGGAGAAAAGGTGAAATGGATTGTAAAAGATGTAGAACAGTTTGAGCAAGCGAGGGAGTATGTAGATACAGGGATTATACCCCTTTTGTCTATTTCGGCAGCAAAAGAAATCAAAATGGTTGTAGAGCAAGGTGAATTTATTGAGGCTTTGAGTATGGAGTTGGAAAGGGAGTATAAAGGAAGAGTGCTTTTACTGCCCGCATTTACGTATTTGGTAGAGAGCCAAAAGAATGAAAAAGACCGTTTGCAAGAATGGACAGATCATTTGCAAAGGCAAGGTTTTAAGCATATTGCCTACGTGACAAGTGATTTTTCATGGAAAGAAGATATGCGAGATTTGCAGGGTGATTTATTTTGGTTTCCATCGTTATCATTAGAGCAATTTAGTGACCAAGCGAAAAGGGAAGTTATTCGTGCTCACATAAAAAATATTATGGAAATGTTGGAAGAAAGATGGATAAAAAAATAATAAACAGAAAGTTCTTATTATTATGAGTAGTATGATATTGACCTATACAAGAGGGTATTATATCATGATAGTGTCCTAGTTTTTATTTTTTATATAATTTTTTCACGAGGGGACAATTTCTGATAGAGGGGGGAAATTTTCGTGAGCGAGAAAGAACATCGTGTGTCAAGAAGACAGTTTTTAAATTACACACTTACAGGGGTAGGAGGCTTTATGGCGGCGGGTATTTTAATGCCGATGACGCGGTTTGCGCTTGATCCGGTGTTAAGAAAAGAAGCGGAAACAGATATGGTTGCTGTTGGACAAGTAAAGGATATTACAACAGAGCCGAAGCGCTTCGATTTTAAGGTGAAGCAGGTTGACGGATGGTACAAGTCTGAAGAGCCAAAATCTGCTTGGGTGCATAAAGATGAAAGCGGAGACATTGTTGCGTTTTCTCCAGTGTGTAAACATTTAGGTTGCACAGTGAACTGGAATTCGGACAAAGCACATCCTAATCAATTCTTTTGCCCGTGTCACGGGGGACGTTACACAAAAGATGGGATGAACATTAAAGGCACACCGCCTCTTGCTCCGCTTGACGTATACGAATCCAAAGTAAAAGATGGAACACTTTATTTAGGAAAAGCGAAGCCAAAAGGGGGTGCAAAGTAGATGTTAAATAAAATTTATGATTGGGTGGACGAACGTTTAGATATTACACCGATATGGCGTGATATCGCTGATCATGAAGTACCTGAGCATGTTAACCCGGCGCATCACTTTTCTGCATTCGTCTACTGCTTCGGAGGACTTACCTTTTTCGTTACTGTAATTCAAATTTTGTCTGGAATGTTTTTAACGATGTATTATGTGCCTGATATTAAAAATGCTTGGGAGTCGGTTTACTATTTACAAAATGAAGTTGCGTATGGACAAATTGTTCGTGGTATGCACCACTGGGGTGCCAGTCTCGTAATTGTAATGATGTTTTTACATACACTCAGAGTTTTCTTCCAAGGTGCGTATAAAAAGCCTCGTGAGTTAAACTGGATTGTTGGTGTTCTTATTTTCTTTGTTATGTTAGGTCTTGGTTTTACCGGATATTTATTACCGTGGGATATGAAAGCGTTATTTGCTACGAAAGTAGGGATTCAAATCGCAGAGCAAACGCCGCTCATTGGTCCTTATATTAAAACATTACTTGCTGGCCATTCCGAAATTGTTGGCGCTCAAACATTAACTCGCTTCTTTGCTATTCACGTCTTCTTCTTACCAGCAGCACTTCTAGGTTTAATGGCCTTCCACTTCATCATGATTCGCAAACAAGGTATTTCCGGTCCGCTATAAGAGATTGCTAAATTAAAGGGGAAAGAACAAAAGGAGGGAGATTATGCATCGCGGCAAAGGGATGAAGTTTGTAGGAGATTCTCGGGTACCAGTAGCCCGGAAACCAAATATTCCAAAAGATTATTCTGAATATCCAGGGAAAACAGAAGCGTTTTGGCCGAATTTCTTGTTAAAAGAATGGATGGTTGGTGCAGTTTTTTTAGTCGGTTATTTATGTTTAACAGTGGCGCATCCGTCACCGCTTGAGAGAATGGCGGATCCTACAGATGCAGGATATATACCACTTCCAGATTGGTATTTCTTATTCTTGTATCAGTTATTAAAGTATTCGTATGCTTCAGGCTCATTTACTGTAATTGGTGCGTTTATTATGCCGGGGATTGCGTTTGGAGCGTTACTATTAGCTCCGTTTCTAGATCGAGGTCCAGAAAGAGCGCCATTGAAGCGTCCTGTAGCAACGGGGTTTATGCTTTTAGCAATTGCATCGATTATTTTTTTAACTTGGGAATCTGTAGCACACCACGACTGGGAAGCTGCAAAAAAACAAGGAGCAATTGTAAAAACAGCACCAGTTGATAAAAATGATGATGGCTACAAGTTGATGCAAAAAAATACTTGTTTAACATGTCATGGTGACAATTTACAGGGCGGGGCGGCAGCACCGGCTTTGCAAAACTTAACTTTAAAACCAGAAGACATCGCTAAAATTGCGAAAGATGGAAAAGGTTCAATGCCTAAAGGTGTATTTAAAGGTACAGATGAGGAACTGAAAAAGCTTTCGGAATTCGTTGCAAAGTATAATAAAAAATAATAGAAAAGCTGACTACAAAATCTGTAGTCAGCTTTTTATTTTGATGACGGAAAGTTTGCTATATAATAGAGTAGAGTTCGATGAAAGAATTACTTTGTTTGAAAGGTGTTGGACATACAGCTTGGTTTACTTGTATGCAATGTTAAGGCAACGTTCGGTACTATTATTTTTATTGGTTGTTAACATATTAGGTACAATTTACGGATTCATATGGTATGGAAATCAATTAAAAGAAACCTCACCTATATTTTGGCCGTTTGTACCAGATAGCCCTATGGCGACTCTCTTTTTTGTCTTTGTTTTAATTGCTTTTTTGATGAAGAAGAACTGGGGGTTAATAGAAGCGTTAGCGATAGTTACTTTAATAAAATATGGTGTTTGGGCTGTTGTTGTAAATGCAATTATGATTTATGTAAAAGGTCCTATTGGCCTTATGGGATATATGTTAATGTTATCTCATTTTGCGATGGCAGTACAGGGAATGTTATATGCTCCGTTTTATCGGATAAAAAAATGGCACTTCACTTTAGCTGGCATATGGGCATTACATAATGATGCAATTGATTATTTATTTTGGCAAATGCCGAGATACGGGATTATGCATTTGTTTGTAGAGAAAATTGGTTATTTTACGTTTTGGTTAAGTATTGCTGTACTGTGTATTACATATTATTATTGCTTACGTAAGAACCGAAAACAGTTTTCTTTATGATGGTGAGGACATTTAGGGGGAGAAAATGAAGAAAAATAAGAGTGGTATAAACATATTGGATCGATTGATCACTTTAGTAGTTTCCTATAGCATAGCATTTTCTGTTTTCGCTCTCGCGACAACGGTAGTTGTATATGGAAAATGGTTGTATTATTTTGAAATTGATTTTTTAAATATTCCAGATTTAGCGGATATGGCGAAAGATGAAATTAAGAGAAATTATGATGTGCTTATTACATATTTATCGCCGTTTTATGAAGGTGCATTACAATTGCCGACATTAGATATGTCCACAAATGGACGCATTCATTTTGTAGATGTTAAAAATGTTTTAGTAAAGATTCAATATATAATGTATGGAACGATTGTAATTGCTGTATTAGGAGGAGCGTATTTATTAAAAAAGAAAAAAGAAAAGTTTTTACTTCACGGAGCGATTCTGACAATTATTTTTCCAATAGCTCTTACGTTACCAATTGCTATTAATTTTGAAAAGAGTTTCGTATTATTTCATAAGCTTTTATTTAGCAATGATTATTGGATGTTTGATATTGAAACAGATCCGGTTATTTTAATGTTACCGGAAGAATTCTTTATGCATGCTGCATGTGTTATTTTATTATTGATTTTAGGTGGTAGCATACTTTGTTACAGTGTGTATAAATATTTAGTGAAAAAGAAAAGGGTTTCAAAGAAAAAATTCTCTGTTTAAAGAGAATTTTTTTGTTTTTGTTCTGTTCTATTCTTGTCCAATTCCACATATTTTGTACTAGTAGTTATAGGGGGGACCGGGATGAAGAGAACATTAATTGGACTGATAGCATTTCTAATTATAATGTTTCCAGTACGTATATATGCTGAAGAGTGGAGTGAACTAACTGGATTGCTAGATGACTCTTTACAGTTAGTGAAGAAAAAAGAAGATGAGAAGGCAATACAAGTACTGCACCATTTCTCAGAGCAGTTTCTATCAAAGGAGAATGAAAATAATTCAAAAGTAATTCCGGGACAAATTAGAGTCGTTTCTTTAGCATACGATAAGGCGAAACAATCTCTCTCGGAAGATTTAGATAGGCAAGTTAAAGTTGATAATGTGTTAGCGTTACAACTTGCTGTTGATGCGCAAGTATCTAAATATCAGCCACTTTGGATGGAAAGAGAAAGAAAGATAATGAATGCTTTTTCTCAAGTAGAAAAAGCGATGAAAAAAGACGATGATGGACAATTCCAACAGACGCTAAATACATTTTTAAATGAATTTAATATTATTTATCCTAGTTTAATGATTGCTCTGCCAGAAAACGAAGCGCAGCGTGTAAATGCACATTTATCTTATTTGGATGAATTTCGTAACGTTATGTTAAAAACGAAAGGTGGACAAATGCAACTAGGGATTATTAAAGGTGATTTGCAAAAAATATTTCATACAGTAAAAAAAGATGAGATTGCTCCCTCTCTCATTTGGTTTATGACAATTACTGGAGGACTTATTTTGTTCACTTTAACGTATGTTGGATGGAGAAAGTATAAAGGGGAGAGAGAGAAGCGGAGAAGTAACTTGCATTCTAAAGATAGATAATGCGTATAAATAAAGATACGGATTGTAATGTTTATTTATTGACAACGGTGGAAGAAAAAAATAGAATGAGAAGTACTATAATTAAAACTTCAATGGAGGTTTATGATGTTTTATTTAATTTACTTCGCGATCATTTTGATCATACCGTTGTATGCACAGTCAAAAGTACGTAGTGCCTATAGCAAGTATTCACAAGTTTATTCAACATCAGGTATGACAGGAGCGGAAGTGGCTCGAAAAATTTTAGATGAAAATGGATTGTACAATGTAGCCGTAGAAGAAACGCCAGGTCATTTGTCAGATCATTATGACCCGCGTGTAAAGACGGTTAGATTATCGACAGATAACTATTATGGTCATTCAGTTGCTGGTACAGCTGTAGCAGCACATGAAGTAGGACACGCAATTCAAGATGCGAAAGACTATAACTTTATGCGTGTACGCCATTCGTTAGTGCCAGTTGCTAATTTTGGTTCAAACATGTCATGGGTTTTTGTCCTAATTGGTGTATTTGCACAAATGTCTGGTTTGTTGTTACTAGGAATTATTTTAATGGCAGCAGGTGTTATTTTCCAACTTGTTACATTACCAGTTGAGTTTGATGCATCAAAACGTGCAATGCAACAAATTGAAGCACTTGGTATCGTATCGACAGATGAGTACGGTCAAGCTCGTAAAGTATTAAATGCGGCAGCATTAACATATGTAGCAGCAGCAGCTGTAGCGGTATTTGAATTATTACGTCTCGTATTAATTTATACTGGTATGCAGCGTAGCGACGATTAAAGACTATCAATTATGATAGTCTTTTTTTGTTTTGTGGATTGAATCTTATAACATGTTACGAATGGAAATAATAGAGAGAATATGGGGTATAGAACTAGTTAAAATAAAGATAAGTATGGAATGATGAAAGAAGGTGACGGACATAGAATATCCAGATTATTTAGTTAAGCAAGTGAAGGAGCGTAGTGCTATATACCAATTAGAAGGTTTTTTAAGTGGACAGGGCCCTAGAAATCCAAAATTAATGCTTGTTGGAGAAGCACCTGGTGAAACAGAAATTCATAATGGTATCCCGTTTAGCGGGAAAGCTGGAAAACATTTAATGGAGTTTTTAGAACGTATTCACGTTACAAGGGAAGAAGTGTATATTACGAGTGCGGTTCGGAGTAGACCTTATAAATGGAGAGAGAAAAGGGAACGAAATGGCGAAATAATACAGAGGAAGTACAATAGAACACCGAATCAAGGTGAGATACTTGCCCATGCACCTTTGTTAGATTATGAACTGGAATTTATACAGCAGCCGGTTATTGTCACACTTGGTAATATTGCATTACAGCGTTTAGTTGGTAAAAATAATAAAATTACGGATGTTCATGGAGAATTGTTAAAGCAACCTGTGCAGCGATTGAAAGATAGCAGCAGTACAGAATTTATTTGGTCAGAAAAAGAATATCATATTTTTCCGACCTTTCATCCAGCTTCTATTTTCTATAATCGGAGTTTATTGGAGCTTATTTATGAGGATTTGGAGAAACTTAAAAGATTTGTAATAAAAAACCAGAAAAGCTAAAGAGCTTTTCTAGTTGAATTTAATTATGTAACGGTTTTTTATTTTCATCTAATGTAAATCCTTCACCAACAACATCGTGTACATCACTTACAGCGACAAAGGCATGTGGATCTACTGAAATAATGATATTTTTTAATTTTACGATTTCATTTTTAGCAACAACACAATATAGTACATTACGTTCTAATTTTGTATAGGATCCAACTGCTTTTAAAAAGGTTGCTCCGCGCTCCATTTCGGATAAAATTTTTGCAGCAATTTCATCGTTTTTATCAGAAATAATAGTTGCTCCTTTTGCTGCATAAGCTCCTTCTTGCATGAAATCAATAACCTTAGCCCCGATAAAAACAGCAACTAACGTATACATGCCTTCACGGTATGATAAATATGTAAGAATAGAGATAATGATAACGACCGCATCAAACATAAACATCGTTTTTCCCATACTCCAGCCAACATATTTGTGAGCTAGCCTTGCGATAATATCAACACCCCCAGTAGTCCCGCCGTATTTGAATATAATTCCAAGTCCTATACCGATAAATGCCCCAGCGAATAAAGCAGCCAGTGTCATATCATTTTGCAAGTTTAAATGTAAGTTGAGAACCTCGTAGCGCTGAAACACCCAAAGGAATAAAGAGACGCTAAATGTACCGATTAATGTGTATAAAAATGTTGTTCGGCCGAGTAACTTCCAACCGATGAAAAATATAGGAATATTTAAAATTAAGTTTGTATAGGAAGGGTCAAACGAAAATAGAAAATATAATAATAGCGTAATGCCGGTAAAGCCACCCTCTGCAAGGTGGTTTTCAATATTGATATTCACAATACCGAAAGAGAAAATAGCGGAACCTAATAAAATAAATAAAATATTTCGAATATTCAAGTTTGTTTTCATGTAGATAGCCCCCTAATTATGTAATGATTTGCGTTGCTCCGCTTAAACGATAAAACATAATGATAAGTTATTTCTAGTTGCTGGTAAAAATAGTAAACGACGTAAGAGCCCGATTGGTTTAGGCTGATTTTTTGCAAAAAGTAAGCAAAAGAAAGTTTCACGTTACCCCATCCCAACGGCTGGTAGAGGATAAAGCGACGAAGAAAGAGCAAACCAGCCGTAGGAACCCGATTAGTTCGGGCTAATCTTTTGCAAAAATCATGCAAAAGAAAGTTTCACTTTATTATAGTCTATCCGAAAAAACGTGGCAAATAGGCAAATGTGGGGGAATAATATTTGTCAAATCGCGATGAATTGGCTAACATGAAAGAGGAAGGAATAGAGGTGACTAGTATGGAAGCAAAAACGATGAAAGATATGCAGAAGGAAGTAGATGCATATATCGGCCAATTTAAAGAAGGTTATTTTAGTCCGCTTGCAATGATGGCCCGTTTAACTGAAGAAATGGGAGAGCTTGCAAGAGAGGTTAATCATTATTATGGTGAGAAACCGAAGAAAACGACTGAGATAGAGCGAAGTATTGAGGAAGAGCTTGGAGATGTGTTATTTGTTATGATTTGTATGGCAAATAGTTTAAATATTGATTTAGAAACAGCGCATAACATTGTAATGAATAAATTTAATACACGTGATAAAGATCGCTGGACACGTATTGATGAGGGAGAGAAAGACGCATGAAAGAAATTAAAATAATTATCGCTGGACCACGAGGACGTATGGGACATGAAGCAGTCCTTCTTATGGAAAGAACAGCGCATTTCAATTTAGTAGCAGCAATTGATTATAAGTATGGCGGAGAGAAAATCGCTGATTTACCTGGAATGCCAGCGCTAGATGCACCTATTTATGCGGATTTACATACTTGTTTAGATGAAGTAGAAGCAGATGTATTGTTAGATTTAACAACACCAGAAGTTGGAAAGAAACATGTGACACTTGCAGTTGAACGTGGACTTCGATCTGTTATTGGTACGACTGGATTTACAGAAGAAGAGCTTAAACATTTAACGGAAACTGCGAAAGAAAAAGAAGTGGGAACAATCATTGCTCCAAACTTTGCGATTGGTGCAGTACTTATGATGAAGTTCTCTCAAATGGCAGCGAAGTACTTCCAAGATGTTGAAGTAATTGAATTGCATCACGATCAAAAGTTAGATGCACCATCTGGTACAGCTGTAAAAACAGTAGAATTAATCCGTCAAAACCGTGAACCAAAGCAGCAAGGTCATCCAAATGAAATCGAACAACTAGAAGGTGCACGTGGTGCAAATGTAGACGGTATTCACATTCATAGCGTACGTCTACCAGGGCTTATTGCGCACCAAGAAGTAATGTTCGGCGGAGATGGACAAATGTTAACAATTCGTCATGATTCATTCAACCGTGCATCATTTATGTCAGGTGTAAAACTATCAATTGAAACAGTAATGAACCTTAATCATCTTGTGTACGGTTTAGAAAATATTATCGACTAAAGGGGAGACAACGGATGAAAATTGCCTTAATCGCACATGACAAAAAGAAAGATGATATGGTTTCGTTCGCATACGCATATAAACCAATTTTTGAAAAACATGAACTTTTTGCAACAGGAACGACAGGACTTCGTATTATGGAGGCAACTGGTTTAGTTGTAACAAGATATCAATCTGGTCCTCTTGGTGGCGATCAAGAAATTGGTGCAATGATTGCAAAAAATGAGATGGATATGGTGATTTTTTTCCGGGATCCACTAACAGCGCAGCCGCATGAACCAGATGTCAATGCGTTACTTCGTTTATGTGATGTATACGCCATCCCACTAGCAACGAATATGGCAAGTGCTGAAATGTTAATGCATGCATTAGAGCGGGGAGATTTAGATTACCGAAAGTTAAGAAAATGAGGGGAACAATTATGAGTGGATTACATATATTAGCGTTTGGTGCTCATGCCGATGATGTGGAAATCGGCATGGCAGGTACCATTGCAAAGTATACGAAGCAAGGCTATGAAGTAGGCATTTGCGATTTAACAGAAGCTGATCTTTCTTCAAATGGAACGGTAGAACTGAGAAAAGAAGAAGCAAAGGCTGCAGCTCGTATTATGGGAGTAAAAACGAGAATTAATTTAGCAATGCCAGACCGTGGTTTGTATATGAAAGAAGAATATATACGTGAAATTGTAAAGATTATTCGTACATATAAACCAACACTAATTTTTGCACCATATTACGAAGATCGTCATCCAGACCATGCTAATTGCGCGAAACTTGTGGAAGAGGCTATCTTTTCAGCGGGAATTCGTAAATATATGCCTGAACTTCCGCCGCACCGTGTAGAGTCTTTTTATAATTATATGATTAATGGTTTTCATAAACCGAATTTTTGTATAGATATTAGTGAATACCTTTCTAAAAAGGTGGAAGCGTTAGAAGCGTATGAAAGTCAGTTTTCAACAGGGAGTGATGGTGTTAAGACGCCATTAACCGAAGGATACGTTGAAACTGTAATCGCTCGGGAGAAGATGTTTGGGAAAGAAGTTGGAGTGCTGTATGCCGAAGGATTTATGAGTAAGAAACCCGTTTTAATACATGCTGATTTAATAGGGGGATGTAAATGAAATTGAAAATAGGTATTACATGTTATCCTTCTGTAGGTGGTTCTGGGGTTGTTGGGACAGAGTTAGGAAAGCAATTGGCGGAACGCGGGCATGAAATTCATTTTATTACATCGGGTGTACCATTTCGGTTGAATAAAGTGTACCCGAACATTTATTTTCACGAAGTAACAGTAAATCAATATTCTGTTTTTCAATATCCACCTTACGATTTAGCACTAGCGAGTAAAATGGCAGAGGTTGCTCAAAGAGAAAACCTTGATATTTTACATGTGCATTATGCAATCCCTCATGCTATTTGTGCATATTTAGCAAAACAAATGATTGGGGAGCGTATTAAAATTGTTACAACCTTACATGGAACGGATATTACTGTGTTAGGTTCCGACCCTTCGTTAAATAATTTAATTCGCTTTGGTATTGAACAATCTGATGTTGTTACAGCTGTGTCACATTCGTTAATTGAAGAAACGAATGAACTTGTAAAACCAGATAAAGAAATTGAGACGGTATACAATTTTGTAGACGAACGTGTTTATTTCAAACGTGATATGTCTCAATTAAAAAAAGAATATGGTATACGAGAAAATGAAAAAGTGTTGATTCATATTTCAAATTTCCGAAAGGTTAAGCGTGTACAGGATGTTGTGCAGTCATTTGCCAAAATTGTAAAGGAAGTAGATGCGAAATTGCTTCTTGTTGGTGATGGACCAGAGTTCTGTACTATTTTACAATTGGTGAAAAGTTTACATATTGAGGAACGTGTCTTATTCCTAGGAAAGCAAGATAATGTTGCAGAGCTTCTTGCGATGAGTGATTTAATGCTACTTTTATCAGAAAAGGAAAGTTTTGGTCTCGTTATATTAGAAGCGATGGCGTGTGGTGTGCCTAGTATCGGAACGAGGGTTGGGGGCATTCCAGAGGTCATTCAACATGGTGAAACAGGATATATATGTGAAGTTGGAGATACAGATGGAATAGCTAAGCAAGCAATTCAACTACTAGAAAATGAAGAACTTCACCGTAATATGGGGGAGCGAGCGATGAAATCTGTATATGAGCAGTTTCGTTCGGAAAAAATCGTTTCACAGTATGAAGCGATTTATTATGACATACTAAGGGATGACAAGAATGGAAAGATTTAAAAAAGCTAGTTCAATTATTGAGATATTAAAACAGCACGGACATGAGGCTTACTTCGTTGGTGGAAGTGTACGCGATCTTATTATCGATAGACCGATTGGAGATATCGATATCGCAACATCTGCTTTACCAGAAGAAGTAATGGCTATTTTCCCAAGACATGTTCCGGTTGGTCTTGAGCATGGAACTGTAATTGTTGTAGAAAATGGTGAACCGTATGAGGTAACTACTTTTCGAACAGAAAGCGAATATGAAGATTTTCGGAGACCTAGTAATGTTCAATTTGTCTGTTCATTAGAAGAGGATTTAAAACGACGTGATTTCACGATGAATGCAATTGCAATGACAGAGGAAGGCGAAATGGTTGATTTATTTGCTGGGCAAGAAGCGATTCGTCTGAAGGAAATTACAACGGTTGGAGATGCTGCAGACCGTTTTCAAGAAGATGCACTGCGAATGATGCGTGGTATTCGGTTCGTAAGTACGTTAGGTTTCTCTTTGGAAATAAAGACGAAACAAGCAATTGAAACGTATGGGCATTTGCTCGAACATATAGCGATTGAAAGAATTACAGTTGAATTTGAAAAATTGTTGACCGGTACATATTGTGTGAATGGTCTTCAAGAGTTAGTAGAAACGAAGCTATTTTCTCATCTGCCATATTTGCAAATGTCAGAAGAAAGACTCTTGAAAGCTACGCAGTATAAATGGGATTCTTTCGAAACAGACGTTGAGGCGTGGGCATTTTTCTTATATTGTATCGGAGAAGAGCATCCATCTGTCTTTTTACGTCAATGGAAGTTCTCGAATAAAAAGATTAAAGATATCGTAGCGGTTTTATTAGCAATTCGTTCTAGAAAGGAGAAGGAGTGGGATACAATCCTTCTTTATAAAACTGGAATTCGCATCGCTGAGATGGCGGAAAGAGTATATGAAGCGATAATAGAAAGTTATAATAGTGCGTCTGTTAAGCAAGTACAATCATTATTTCATGCATTGCCGATAAAAAATCGTCAAGAAATGAATGTGACTGGTAATGATTTATTAAGCTGGGCAGATAAAAAGCCAGGTCCGTGGGTTGCCGAAATGCTTCAAAATATTGAAAAAACAATCGTACAAGGAGATTTAGTTAATAAGAAAGAGAATATAAGGGAGTGGCTACAAAGATGCAATCTACTATAAGAAAGCAGTTATTACAAGTTTTTTCTGAAGCAGATGGTGCATTTGTATCTGGTCAAACACTTAGTGACAAACTTGGCTGTTCGAGAACCGCTGTATGGAAGCATATGGAGGATCTTCGTAATGAAGGGTATGAACTAGAAGCTATACGCCGCTTAGGGTATCGAATTGCTAGTAAACCAGATAAAGTAACTGCTAATGAGATTCAATTAGGATTACAAACAGAGCGTATCGGTAGAACGGTTTATTTTGAAGAATCGGTTGAATCTACTCAGCATATTGCAGCGAGACTTGCTTATGAAGGCGCAGAAGAGGGAACAATTGTCGTTGCTGAAGAACAAACAGCAGGTAGAGGACGTTTAAGTAGAAAATGGTATTCTCCAAAAGGAACAGGAATTTGGATGAGTATTATTTTGCGTCCATCTATTCCAGTTCATCATGCACCACAGCTTACTTTATTAGCAGCTGTTAGCGTAGCGCAAGCAATTGAAAAATGTACCGGTGTAAACGTAGGGATTAAATGGCCAAATGATATTTTAATTCAAGGTAAAAAAGCTGTCGGTATATTAACGGAGATGCAAGCTGATCCAGATAAAATTAATGCTGTTATTATGGGAATTGGCATTAATGCAAATCAGAAACAAGAACATTTTGATGAGGAAATTCAGCAAATTGCAACTTCATTAGCAATTGAATCGGGTAAGCCGATTGTTCGTGCGGAACTTATGCAACAAATTTTCTTGCAACTAGAGAAATTGTATGAAGAGTATTTAAAAAATGGCTTCTCTGTTATTAAAATTCTTTGGGAAAGTTACGCAGTAAGTATCGGAAAAGAAATTACAGCTCGAACGATGAAGGAAACTATTAATGGGCTAGCAAAAGGGATTACGGAGGATGGTGTATTGTTACTTGAGGATCATCAAGGACAAGTGCACCACATTCATTCTGCTGATATAGAAATTAAGTAAAAGAAGTTCCTATTTTGGAGCTTCTTTTTGTCATTTAGATACTGATAAATTTCACATACCGTAATAGGGATAGAAAATTATTTTTTCGAAAAAATGTAGCAATTCCTTTTCAGAGTTTGCTATAATTAGTTCGAATATGGGCAGTATCAAAGCGAACTGCACCATTATTTTACGCAGTATGAAAAAAATAATTTGGATTCTGCCTTGATCCAATAACGGACTGGGACAGAGGGATGAATAATGCCGACTAACACACAACCCTTCTGCCCTTTTATGGCCAGAGGGGTTTTTTTATATGATTTCGGCCATCTCCTCTCTCCTGCATAAAGGAGGAGTAGTTTTTGAAAACAAAAACAGATTTTTTGAAAATGAAAGAGCAAGGTGAGCCGATTACAATGCTAACGGCGTATGATTATCCATCTGCTAAATTAGTAGAAGAAGCTAAAGTCGATATGATTTTAGTGGGTGATTCTCTAGGAATGGTTGTACTTGGGTATGATTCAACAGTTCCAGTAACAGTAGAGGATATGATTCATCATACGAAAGCTGTACGCCGCGGAGCGAAAGAGACGTTTATTGTAACTGATATGCCATTTATGTCTTATCATGTCTCATTGCAAGATACGATGGTTAATGCACGTCGCATTGTTCAAGAGAGCGGGGCACATGCATTAAAGGTAGAAGGTGCTGGAGAAGTTATATCAACTATTCACTACTTAACGAATGCGGGAATTCCCGTTGTGGCGCATTTAGGTTTAACTCCTCAATCTGTAGGAGTGCTAGGTGGGTATAAAGTACAAGGAAAAGATGCTGAAAGTGCAAAAAAATTAATAGAAGATGCAAAGAAATGTGAGGAAGCTGGTGCGATAGCACTTGTGTTAGAGTGTGTACCAATGCAATTAGCAGAACTTGTTTCAGAGCAGTTAACAATTCCTACAATCGGAATTGGAGCAGGACAAAAAGTAGATGGGCAAGTTCTTGTATACCATGATCTTATCTCGTACGGCGTAAATCGTGTTCCGAAATTTGTGAAGCAATATACGTCTGTTCAAGAGGAGATTGTGCGAGGGATTTCGCAATACGTTACTGAAGTAAAGACAGGGCAATTTCCTGAAGAAAAACATTCATTCACAATGAAAGAGGAAGAGTGCTTAGCGTTATACGGAGGAAAACAATAATGAAAATCATAACTACAGTGCAAGAGATGCAGCAAATTACAAACGAACTTCGTACAAGTGGAAAAAGTATCGGTTTTGTTCCAACGATGGGGTATTTACACGAAGGGCATGCTACGTTACTACGTAAGGCCAGGGAAGAAAATGAAAATGTAGTTTTAAGTGTATTTGTAAATCCACTACAATTTGGACCAAATGAAGATTTAGATCGATACCCACGTGATATTGATAGAGATGAAAATGTAGCAAAAGAAAATGGTGTTGATTATTTATTTTATCCGAGTGTAGAAGAGATGTATCCAGCAGAACAAACGACAACAGTAGAAGTTGTGAAGCGTACCGACGTATTATGTGGCAAACAAAGACCTGGTCATTTCGCTGGTGTTGCGACTGTACTAATGAAACTATTTAATATTACATTGCCAAAGCGTGCTTATTTCGGTATGAAAGATGCACAGCAAGTAGCTGTAATTGAAGGATTCGTAACTGATTTTAATATTCCCGTTACGATCGTACCAGTTGATATTGTAAGGGAAGAAGATGGATTAGCGAAAAGTTCTCGTAATGTGTATTTATCACTAGAAGAACGCGAAGAGGCTCCTCATTTATACCGCAGTCTATGTATAGCGAAAGAACGAATTGAGGCAGGCGAACGTAATCCAGAAATCATTATGAATCTTGTGAAAGAGCATATTGAGAAGTATACGAAAGGCACTGTAGATTATGCTGATTTATATGCATACCCTTCATTAAAAGCAACAAATAAAATTGAAGGAAGAATCATTTTAGCGATTGCAGTTAAGTTTGAAAATGTACGATTAATTGACAATATAACATTAATGGGGAAATAAGGGGGAGCATCTATGTTTCGCACAATGATGAGAGCGAAGTTACATCGCGCAACTGTAACAGAAGCAAATTTAAATTATGTAGGTAGTATTACAATTGATGAAGATTTAATGGATGCGGTAAATATTGTAGAAAATGAAAAAGTACAAATTGTAAATAACAACAATGGGGCTCGCTTAGAGACATATGTTATAAAAGGAGAGCGCGGTAGTGGAGTTGTTTGTTTAAATGGTGCAGCTGCAAGGCTTGTACAACCGGGTGATAAAGTTATTATTATTTGCTATGGTTTAGTGGCAGAAGAAAATATTCATAAACAAGAGCCGAAAATTGCAGTATTAGACGATGATAATCAAATTATTGAAATGTTAGGTGCTGAAAAAGCTGGCACGATATTATAAGTAGGATGGCTATCTCTAATTAAGGAGATAGCTTTTTTGTGCATCTTTTCATTAAGATGAGGTAAAACGTGGTATAGTAACATTATATAATTTTTGTGTTTGATAGGTAAGAAATTGAGGTGTTACATATATGAGTAAGCGTTATGTCGTTGTTGATTTAGAGACGACAGGGAACTCCTGGAAGGATGGGAAGGATAAAATCACCCAAATTGCAGCTGTTGTAGTGGAAGATGGAGAGATATTAGAGATTTTTTCATCTTTTATTAATCCGAAGAGAGAGATTCCCCTATTTATTACAGAATTAACTGGGATTGATGAAGATCTTGTAAAACAAGCCCCGTTATTTCGAGATGTAGCCCCGATGATTGTTGAGCTATTACAAGGTGCGGCTTTTGTTGCACATAACGTTCACTTTGATTGGAATTTTTTAAATGAAGAATTAAGGCAGGCTGGATATACAGAAGTACATTGTCCTAAAATTGATACAGTTGAATTGGCGCAAATTCTTTTGCCGACAGCTGATAGTTATAAATTACGTGATTTAGCTAAGCAGCATGAACTAGAGCACGATCAACCACATCGTGCGGATAGTGATGCTCTTGCAACAGCGGAGTTGTTTTTACAATTTTTAAGTGAAATTGTAAAGTTACCACTTGTCACATTACAATCGCTTTATGAATTAAGTGATGTTTTCCAAAGTGATATAGCTGATGTACTTTCTGAAAATATTTTAAAGAAAATGATGCATGGTAAAGAAGAGACAGAGGAGTATGAAGTGTATCGAAATATTGCGCTTCGAAAGCGGAATTATTCTTTAAGCCTCAGTGAAACATGCTCATCTAAATTTGATGCTTTCTTACATAAGACAATGGATAAACTTGAATTGAATATGCCAAAGTTTGAAAAAAGAGAAAGCCAACAGATTATGATGAAGGAAATATATACAGCGCTAAGAGATTCTAGGTTTTCACTGATTGAAGCAGGAACAGGTACGGGGAAGACGCTTGCATATTTACTTCCAAGTATTTATTTCGCAAAGGAAAAAGAAGAACCTGTCATTATAAGTACACAAACTGTACAATTGCAACAACAAATACTAGAAAAAGAAATTCCTTTATTAAAGAAAATAATGCCATTTTCATTTGAAGTAGCTCTTCTGAAAGGAAGAAAGCATTATCTGTGTCTACATAAATTTGAATATGCTTTGCAAGAGGAAGAGAAAAATTATGATATGGCGCTCACAAAGGCAAAAATTTTAGTGTGGTTATTGCAAACGGAAACCGGCGATCGTGATGAATTAAATATTCCTGAGGGCGGAAAGT
This sequence comes from Bacillus sp. MYb209, assembly GCF_002975175.1. GTDB lineage: Bacteria > Bacillota > Bacilli > Bacillales > Bacillaceae_G > Bacillus_A. Next base: position 248,723 of record NZ_PCNZ01000001.1, on the reverse strand, counting down.
TACTTTGGAACCGTATTTGTAGTGATGCATATAGTCCAGGCGGGATGCAAAGTAACTGGTTTAGTCGTTGTTTTTATCAACGAGCGAAGAATAAAGCATTGTTTGCAGATATTGTTATTACAAATCATGCGTTATTATTTCAAGATTTTTCAAGTGAAGAACCACTGTTTGCTTCATGTGAACATATTATTTTTGATGAAGCTCATCATATCGAGGAAGCGGCGAGTAGAACATTGGGTGAACAGTTCTCATGTATGTATTTTCAATTAGCTTTATCTCGTCTTGGTACTTTAGAAACAGATGATGTGCTTTCTAAAGTATATAAAATGATGAAAAAATCAGAGCAAGCATCTCGGTCGACTTTCCGTATGGTGAGTCATAGTTTGAAGGAATTGAAATTTGATGCGGATGAACTATTCCAAATGTTACGTGCTTTCATATTTAAACAAACAAAGCAGGAACAAGGGATGAGCAATATGCCGCTCATTTATCGATATAACACGGAAGTAGAGAAAGGTAAGTTATGGGATAGCATTACCGAGTTAACAAATCGTTTTGTATATGATGTAAGAAAATTAGTGACTACACTTGAGAAGCAAGTTGATATATTGCAAAGTAAATTAGAATGGGAGATGCATGTTGTTACAGGTGAATTTATGCACTTAATTGAGTTGTTGAGAAAGATGGTACAATCTTTACAATTACTCATTTTAGAAAAAAATTCATACGTGACATGGATGGAGACTGAAACGAAGGGAACGATTCATTCAACAGTTTTATATGCGCAGCCTGTTCATATTAGTGAAAGATTTGCTGATGAATTTTTAACAGAAAAAAAGAGTGTTATTTTCACATCAGCAACGTTAACAGTTAGTGATTCATTCGACTATATAAAAGAGGAGCTAGGTTTGCATGATTTTGCGCCCAATATATTAAAGGTTCCATCACCATTTCGTTTTGAAGAACAAATGAAATTAATGGTTTCAACGGATGTGCCTTTTATTAAGCAAGCAAGTAATGAGGAATATATTGAGTCTGTATCGGCACATATTGCGAAAATAGCGAAAGCTACAAAAGGTAGAATGCTCGTTTTATTTACTTCGTATGAAATGTTGAAAGAAGCGTATACGAATTTGAAAAGTGATGATGCATTAGAAGGATATTTATTATTAACACAAAGTGTGAATAATAAGAGCCGAAGTCGCCTCATTCGTAAATTTCAAGAGTTCGACAAATCGATTTTGTTAGGAACAAGTAGTTTTTGGGAAGGGATAGATATACCTGGAGATGCTCTGAGTTGCCTTGTCATTGTCCGTCTGCCCTTTACGCCTCCTAATCAGCCGATGATGGAAGCGAAAGGAGAGTGGCTAAAAAATCAAGGAGAAGACGTATTCGCTAAGTTAGCGCTCCCGCAAGCGATATTACGTTTCAAACAAGGATTTGGTCGTCTTATTAGAACAAATACAGATACAGGAACGGTATTTGTATTAGATCGTCGTTTGACAAGTTCTTCCTATGGAAAACGGTTTTTACAATCAATCCCAACTGTTCCGCTCTATGAAGGACCGTTAGAAGAATTGTTAGAGCAATTAAAGGAACGGCCAAATAAATAAAATTGGAAGAAAAATACGCCTGAAGTACATTTAAACTTCAGGCGTAAAAAATGTGGGTAGGAGGAATTTTATTTTTCTTACTTCTTGTATATAAAATATATTGCTTTTCGATTTGAAACCTTTTTTTGCTGTACATGTCCTGCTATAATAGATGGGTGATGAAGCAGGGGTTGTAAAGAATGTACTCTTATTGTAACCGCATTGCGTTCTTCTATAATTAGAAATTTTTGTGTAACGGAGGAGTTTTTTCATGGATAAGAAAATCGAAGTCCTATCAACGACGCGTATTAAATATTCGTCTGACTTGTATAAAATTGTTGATAGCTTGAATCGTACGTTAAAAGAGCAGGACCTCATGTTCGGATTAGCATTAGACGAAAAAGATAAAGAAATAGCTGTATTTACGATTTACAGAACGTAGTGATTCAATGAAAAAGTGGATCTTTGCAATCATTATCGTAATCGTTGCTAGCGGAATATATGGGGCGTATGTTTATAATAAAGCAATGGAAAAGAAAATTCCAAAAGAGTCAAAGTCTGTAGAAATTGCAAAAGAAAAAGCAAAACTTACAAATGTGAAATCTGTGGATTATTATAACGGAGAATCTTCATATACAATCGTACAAGGTACAGATGAAAAAGGAGAACAACTTATCGTTTGGGTGCCTGAGAAAAAAGGGGATACTGTAGTAAGGAAAAAGAGCGAAGGTATTTCTGAAAAAGAGGCTATACAAAGAACAATAGAACAAGTCGGCAATGAAAGTAAGGAATCAAAAAGAAAGCCGAAAGAAATTCTGAAAGTGAAATTAGGCTTTGAAAAAGATGTACCATTATGGGAAGTTACATATATTGATGATGACAATCGTTATAGTTACTACAATCTTGCGTTTCAAGATGGTAAGTTTTTAAAACGATATAGCATTGAAAAATAGATGTAGGGGGAACTACAAATGAAATTAGCAAAGCGAGTAGCTGCTTTAACACCGTCTTCAACTTTAGAAATTACAGCAAAGGCACAAGCATTAAAAGCAGAAGGTCATGATGTAATTGGATTAGGGGCAGGAGAACCTGACTTTAATACACCAGAACATATTATGGATGCTGCACATAAAGCGATGTTAGAAGGACATACGAAGTATACACCAACAGGTGGATTACAAGCGTTAAAACTAGAAATCGTTAAGAAATTTACTCGCGATCAAGGAATAGCGTATGATCCATCTGAAATTATTGTATGTAATGGTGCAAAACATGCATTATATACTTTATTCCAAGTATTACTTGATGAAGGAGATGAAGTTATCATTCCAACTCCTTACTGGGTAAGCTACCCTGAACAAGTAAAGCTTGCTGGCGGTAAGCCGGTTTATGTAGAAGGTTTAGAAGGCAATGAGTACAAAATTACAGCTGAGCAGCTACGTGAGGCAATTACAGAGAAGACGAGAGCAGTTATTATTAATTCACCGAGCAATCCAACAGGAATGATTTACAGCAAAGAGGAATTACAACAGCTTGGAGAAGTATGTTTAGAACATGATATCTTAATCGTTTCTGATGAAATTTATGAAAAATTGATTTATGGTGACGCAGAATATACTTCAATTGCCCAGCTTTCTAATGCATTAAAAGAACAAACACTTATTATTAATGGTGTATCTAAATCACATTCTATGACAGGATGGCGCATTGGATATGCAGCAGGAAATAAGCAGCTTATTAAAGCGATGACGAACTTAGCGAGTCATAGTACGTCAAACCCTACTTCAATTGCTCAATACGGTGCAATTGCTGCGTATGCAGGCTCACAAGAACCTGTAGAAACAATGCGTCAAGCGTTTGAAGAAAGATTGAACATTATTTATGATAAATTAATTCAAATTCCGGGTTTCACTTGTATCAAACCACAAGGTGCTTTTTACTTATTCCCAAATGTAAAAGAAGCCGTAGCGTTAGCTGGGTATGATACAGTTGATGAGTGGGCAAAAGCATTATTAGAAGAGGAAAAAGTAGCTCTTGTTCCAGGTACAGGATTTGGTGCACCGAATAACGTTCGATTATCGTATGCGACATCTCTTGAGCAAGTAGAGAAAGCATTAGAACGAATTCATACGTTCATGAAAAGCAAAGTACAGGCGTAATCTTCTGTTTTTTGTAGTAAATGGCAAGTAACCTCCCTATATATAGGGAGGTTTTTTTGACGAATTGTGGCAAATAGAAATGGCTGAAGGTGTGTTATACTAGAGAACGAGGTGTTTGGTGATGAAAAAGAAAATGATGTTACAATGGCTTGAACAGGGAAGCATAGCAATTCCTAAATTGCTTATGATGCATTATAAAAAGCTAGGATTAAATGAAACGGAATTTATGGTGGTACTTCATGTACACACATTTTTAGAATCAGGTAATTCGTTCCCGACTCCTTCAGAGATTTCAGAGCGGATGACGATAACAGAAATGAAATGTATGGAAGTGATTCAGACATTAATCCAAAAAGGTTTTTTAGCGCTAGAAGGTGGACACAGATCAGAAGCGATGATGTGTGAAAGTTATTCTTTACAACCACTTTGGGAAAAAATATTGCATTTTTTAATGGATGAATCAATAGAGGAAGAACAGAAAGAAAAAAAGAAACTTCAAGTAAATTTATATACAGTATTTGAAAAAGAATTTGGAAGACCGCTCTCACCGTTTGAATGTGAAACATTAGGAATGTGGGAAGATCAAGATCAACATCATCCGAATTTAATTCAAGCGGCTCTTCGAGAAGCTGTTATGAGTGGTAAACTTAATTTCCGGTATATTGATCGTATTTTATTTGAGTGGAAAAAGAACGGAATTAAAACGGTAGAGCAAGCGCAAAATCAAGGCCAAAAATTTAGAGCGAATCAACAACGTACACAACAAACAACAAAACAAGAAACAAAATTTACTGGGAAAGTGCCTTTTTACAATTGGTTGGAGCAGTAATGTAGGAGGAAAGACATGTTGAATAAAACGCAAATTCGCTCTTGTTTAGATACAATGGCGGATATGTATCCAGAAGCGCATTGTGAATTAATTCATGATAATCCATTTGAACTTGTAATCGCAGTGGCATTATCTGCGCAATGTACAGATGCACTTGTGAATAAAGTGACGAAAAACTTATTCCAAAAATATAAAACACCAGAAGATTATTTAAGTGTGTCTTTAGAAGAATTACAACAAGATATACGTTCCATTGGATTGTTTAGAAATAAGGCGAAAAACATTCAAAAATTGTGCCAGATGTTGCTAGATGATTATAATGGGAAAGTTCCAGAAGACCGTGACGAGCTGACGAAATTACCAGGAGTAGGGAGAAAGACAGCGAATGTAGTTGTTTCGGTAGCGTTTGGGATTCCAGCGATTGCTGTTGATACTCATGTAGAGAGAGTGAGTAAACGGTTAGCAATTTGTAGATGGAAAGATTCAGTGTTAGAAGTGGAAAAGACATTGATGAAGAAAATTCCAATGGATGAGTGGGGAGTTACACACCACCGTATGATTTTCTTCGGACGTTATCACTGTAAGGCGCAGCGACCACAATGTGAAGAGTGTCGATTACTAGAAATATGTCGCGAAGGAAAGAAACGAATGAAGGGGAAATAAAGGATGGAGCGAGTTATAGAAATACCGAAAGAGTTTCGGTGCGTACCATTTTTTAAAGAGAGTGCAAATTCGATTACGTATTACACAGACCAATCTTTTGAAGAAATAATACAAAATACTTACTTTATATTTGATATTGAAAGACAATATGAGCCATGGAATGAAATTGAAACAAGTATTCCAGCGGTGTTAAATATATGGAAAAGCAAGCATGAAGAAATTGCTACACTATTTCGAAACAGAAAAAAACAAGAAGCTGAGGGTCCGATGATTCTTTTTGCAGCTCACTTTCTATCGGTTATATATTGGTTAAATGAGCAGCCTGTTCATAGTTTGAATGAGATGCAAGTAAATACGAATAAATTGGAAGTACAACCTGTTAATTTTATGGAGCGATATTCATTTATTATAAAGAAACCGAGTAATTACCATTCATATATTCAATTAGCACAGTTGTATATCGAAATAGAAAAGCTATATGTAAAGAAAATGATAACAAAAAAGAAGTCAGTTTCTCGTTAAGAGAAACCGACTTCTTTTTTGTTTATTAAGACTCTGTTGTAACAACATTTCCGTCTGCGTGAGGTGTATCTCCTCCGGTATTCTGTTGATGCTGTTCTTCGTCAGCTTTTTTTCTAGCTTCTTCGTCAGCTTTTTTTCTAGCTTCTTCGTCAGCTTTTTTTCTAGCTTCTTCGTCAGCTTTTTTTCTAGCTTCTTCGTCAGCTTTTTTTCTAGCTTCTTCGTCAGCTTTTTTTCTAGCTTCTTCGTCAGCTTTTCTCTTAGCTTCTTCGTCAGCTTTTCTCTTAGCTTCTTCGTCAGCCTTCTTCTTAGCCTCTTCGTCAGCAGCTTTCTTTTGAGCTTCTTCTTGCTGTTTACGTTGTTGTTCTTGTTGCTGTTCTTGTTGTTTGCGCTGATCTTCGTCAGCTTTTTTCTTAGCTTCTTCTTGTTTTAGTTTATCTTCATTGGCCTTTTTCTGGGCTTCTTCATCAGCTTTTTTCTTAGCTTCTTCGTCAGCTTTTTTCGCATCTGGAGTTCCGCCAGGCGCAGTGAAGGATGCACCAACTGCAGGACTTGTTCCGGTACCCTTTTTCGCTACTACAGAGAAGCTATAAGTAACACCTGGTTTAATACCACTAAGAGTAGCTGTCGTACCGCTAACTGATAAGCTACCACTAGAACCGTCAGTAGCTTTATAGCTTGCAGCATACGCATCAACCTCTGATGGTCCAGACCAATTTAGTGTAACTGTGCTAGCGCCATCGAAAGCAACATTAAGGCCGCTTGGCGAATCTACTTTAATTTCTTTAACTGCATCTTTTTTCGCACCTTTAATGTACAGTTCTCCATTTAATTCTTGTACAGAAGAAGGGCGCTCGAAACGAGATTTATCCGTAGCAAATTTGCTCATCATTGTTTGGAACATTTGCTGAGCAATTCTAGTAGAACGATCTCCAATGTAATTTTCTGGGCTATCTTTTTCATAACCAGTCCATACAGCCATTGTATATTGTGGTGTATATCCTGCGAACCAACTATCTCTGTTGGCATCTGCTGGAATACCGTATTTTTTAATAACAGATTCATCAAAGTTTTGTGTTCCTGTTTTACCTGCTACGTCTACTCCTGGAACATACGCTGTCGGACCTGTACCGCCAGAACCAGGTTTTACTACGTCGCGAAGAACATCAGTAATCATGTAGGCCGTATAGTCATGCATCGCACGTTTTTCTTTCGGCTTAAAGTTTTTCTTTTTCCCATCTGGGAAGATAACTTCTTTTACGAAGTGAGGTTTATTATAAACACCGTCATTCCCAAATGCTGCATATGCACCAGCTACTTCTAATGGAGAGCTGTCATTACTACCGATTGCAGTAGATTCATATACCTTGCCGTCTTTAAATGTCATTCCTAAATTTTCAGCAAATTCTTGTGACTTATTGAGACCGACTGCTTGAGCTGTCTTTAAAGCCGGAATATTTAATGATTTTTTCAATGCTTCACGAAGTGAAACGTCACCTTTATAACTATTTGTTGCATTTCGTATTTTTTTACCGTTGGAATACGTATACTCTGAGTCGTTTAATTGATGATACGTAGACCATTGTAGGTTCTCAATTGCTGGACCATAGTCGAAAATCGGCTTCATTGTTGAACCTACTTGGCGTTTTAAATCGATTGCCATATTATGACCTTTGAAAGTAGACTTACTTTCTTTACGACCAGCGCCAATTGCTCGAACTTCTCCAGATTGAGTATCCATAAATACGAATGATCCTTGGAATTGATCGTTTGGATACTTGATGAGGTCCCCATCCATTATTTTATCAGCATAGTCTTGAGTATCAAGATCAAGCGTCGTTTGGATTGTTAAACCATCTGAACCGATATTTACATCAGGAATTTCTTTTTCAACTTCTTTTACAACTGCATCTAAAAATGCTTGGTATTTCATTTCAGTTACTTCTGAAGATGGAAGAAGTCCTTGTGTTACAGGGATTTGCATTGCGTCATTCATTTCTTGTTTCGTTATATACCCGTGTCGGTTCATTAATGTTAATACAATATTACGACGTTTCGTTGCTCGCTCAACGTTTTCTTCTTTTGTTGGATCATAAATGTTAGGACCTTGGGGTAAACCGGCGAGCATTGCAGCTTCATGTAATTGTATGTCTTTTAAATCTTTGCCGTAATATTTTTTAGCTGCTGTTGAAATACCATAAGAGCGATTACCTAGGTTAATCTTATTTAAGTACATTTCTAAAATTTCATGTTTTGAATACTGTTGCTCTAACTTATAAGATAAGTACCATTCCTGCACTTTTCTTTTTGCAGTTTTGTCCATCGTTAGAAAATAGTTTTTAACTACTTGCTGTGTAATCGTACTACCACCTTGTGATCCAAAACCACCAGTGACATTTTCCATGACCGCCATTCCAGTACGTCTAAAATCAATTCCATTATGATCGTAGAAACGAGCATCCTCAGTCGCAAGGAATGCACTTTCCACTACTTTTGGAATTTGATCGTATGTAACATGGGTTCGTTTTTCAGCACCATATTCATAGAAGAAATTTCCGTTTTTATCAAGAAACTTTGTTGATAAAGGATTGACAAGTTTTGATTTGTCTAATTTCGGAGCGTCCTTTACCATAACAAAGAAAGCCGAAACGCCAGCTACGAGGCCGACGATACCAAGAAGTAGACAACCTATAAGGAATTTCTTGAAAAAGGAACCTTTTTTCTTTGGCTTTTCTTCTTTATGAGTTTCTTTCGTTTGATTTTTTACATGATTTCGTTCTGTACGAGAACGATAATTATCTGACATTATACTTTCTCCTACCTTTCATTCTCTCCCCCAAAAGTCGAAAAAAGAGCCTTAGTGATGACTCTATCACGAAAAATAAACCGTGTCTAGTACGCGGATATAATCAATCCGAGGGTGATAACCGCATGATAATAAAGCCCCATGCTCTTCTATTTCTTGTTTTGTAATCGATTTACGTCCACCAGTATTTTGACGATTCCAAAATGCAATAATATGTTTTGCATCTAATAAATAAAATTCATCAAAAAGTGTAAATTTAATAATAACAAATGCAATTCCATTATGAGCGACTACTTGCTTCATATGTTCAATTTGATGAAGGTGGAAGTTTTGAAGTGGAAAACTGGTTTTATTTTTAGTTTCTTTCGCTTCAAAATCGATGTATTTCCCTTTGTATACACCGTTGTAATCTGTTGTAGAAGGTTGTTTGAAATACGCTTCTTTTACCACTGCAGCACTTCGAGCGGGGTAATCTACTTTTACAATTTGAAGAGGTGTAGGTTTTTTATGTACGCATGCAATATTATGGGTTAAGTAATATTGATTGGTGTCATTCAATTCCTCTTCAAGGGACATACCTCTATTACTGTAAGTATGTTTTTTTATTGGTGTTTTATGAGGTTGTGAAGCTTGATCGTACCTTTTTCCATTTGGGTAACGAATGGTCATATTTTGTCCACTCCCAACTTGATAAGAATTACTTACAAAGGTGATTATATCAAAAAATGAAAAAAGATGTGACCTTTTTCAAGAAAGGTATGGTGACTTACTCATGTTTCGATGGAATGATTACGAAAAAATTAAACAGAACCGTAATGATATTTTTTGTACAGAAGAGGAAAAAGCTATAGTTCTTAATATTAAGGAGAGAACGGATGTAGCTAACGTAGATAATATTTCACGTACACAATCTTACCAAGAATATTATTTGAGAAATAGAGAAATTAGGTGGTCTTTTTTAGCAAGTATGGTTTCAAGGAATGGGGGATGGAACATGACAGATTTAGAAGGAGAATATTATTCTAATCTTCTATCTCAAACAGTTAAGAGACGATTATTTCTTTTGTATGAGAAAGCCAATTGGCTCATTTTTTTAGATGCATTTCCTCAACTATTACTGTATGAGGAAAGTAAAAAGAGATGTGCGCCGCTCTTTCATTTGTTACAATTTTTCAACATATCAATTTTTATGGAAAAAGAATGGGTCGCATTTTGGAAGAAAAAGGATATAAATAGACTTATGACGGCGCTTATTATTAATGAACAAAATAAAATTCAAAAACCAGTAATCGAGAATGCATACTTTCAAAAACATGTATTTGATACTGCACTATTCAAATTTCAAGAAATATTTCACGTTAGTGCAGTTATTTTTCCAATGGTGGAAGGGGGAATGTATGGATTTTCAGTTTATCAATTTGAAACGTTGCAAAAACGTATAGAACTGGGGAAGCAATTAGCTTGGTTATTATTTCATTCAAAGTATAAGGCTTCTTTTTATAAATTTGCAGTGCAAACTAGACATACAGGATCAAGGATGGATTATGAATGTAATATAAGGGGAATTAGAAAATCATGTACGCCGGCTCTTCGGGATGTGTATTCTATTGTCACTCATGAAAAATTAATTGAAAAAGATTGGTTTAGTGAAGGGTTGGAAATAGATTCATTATTTTTACTTAAAAAACCTAAGGGGGAAATTAATATAACAGAATGGTATAGAAAGAAGAGGGAGCAAATACATACTCTTTCTATATTAAGTAGTTTTGTTAAAAGAATAGATGAGTTCATGATATAATAAAGAAGTCCCGCCCTCTTAAATGAAGGCGGGACTTCTTTATTAAAAGTAATATGCTCTACAACAAATTACTTTCTAATCGGCTATTTGCCGGCAGTACGACTTTAACTTCAACACTTATCGAAAGCGAAGAGGTAAGGTTAGACTAGAAAATAGTTGTTTGTAAAAGCCACTTTGATTAAAGTGTCATTTTATGTAGCGGGGAAATTTGGACCGTCAAGCTTTGGATTACCAGTCTCAGGTTTGTTTTGTTGTTTGTTTTGCTTTTTCTTTTTTTCGTTTTTATTTTTTGCCATCGTAATACACCTCCTTTTTGTATTGTTACCATTTCTAAAAATGGCATACTAAATGATTTCTTTGACGAATATCAACTAGTTTTGTCATGTGAGAAGGAGTAATCAATCAATCGGCGAAATTACATGACAAAGGAAAGGCAAAGAAGGGGGCGTTTTAAATATGGCGATGGTTCAGAAGGAAGATGTTATGAAAAAAATGGATCAAATGTTAAGTTCTCTCGATTTGCTGGAAATGAATATTGGGATTAGAATGAATCATGCATTGAAGGATAAAGGTGAAAAAATATGCAATAAGATAGAAATAACAGAAATGCATATCGAGCATATGGAAAATAAATTAGTGCATCACGAAGAAAAAGGGAGCTGGGTAAAGACATTTCAAAACGTCGTAGTGAGTGCATAATAAGGTGGGAACAAAATGGGATATGAAGCATTAATCCAGTCCTCGGAGAAGTTAATGCAGTATAATGATGAAGCGAATGTGAAAAAAAGAGAAATGGCTGAATATGATTTTTATAAGGATATGAAGCCATTTGTTGATATTGTAGATGCGGAGTTAGAGATGTGGAAAGAATTAGCTTATAGGTGGATAAAGGAAGAACGACCTAAGTATATACATGTACAACAAATTGATCAAGTGTATGATAATTTACAAACTAATGTGCTACAATGTTTTGTTAATAAGGGAAAAGGTAAACGTTTCTTTGAAACTTATCAAGCTATTTCGTATACTTTGCAAAATATCGTAGATCAATGTAAGTAACAAGAGGGAAAACCCTCTTGTTTTTTTATGCTTCTGTCACTGTTGTAGGTTTTGTTGCACCGTTTATTTCTAATTCACGTATTAATGTTCGGTAATCTGATATGCATATTTTTCCTTCAAGATAACAATGTCTTGCAAAGTCTAACAGTTCATTCAAATTTTCTGTGTAATACCCCTTTTTTTGAGAAAACGCTTGTTTTAAATCCCCTAATACCATGTTGATTCCTCCCCAATGAGAATCTTCTTCCTTATTATCATAGCATGGAAGGGTTTACTTTCTAATTTTTTTAAAAATTTAAACTTCCGACAAAAACAGACAGATACTCCTTCACACATTTTATTTTATAGGTACATATTCTATATGTAGAAACTTATGCGAAGGAGGAGAGAATGCATGTTTCAACAACCTAATGTATATCAGCAAGCAAATCCATATGCACAGCAAAATATGTACCAATATAATGAGGATACATATTTACGATATAATATGTATCCTTTCGAGCCTCATTATGGAAACCAAAATTATTATCAACCATTTGAAGTGTCGTTTGGGAATCAACCGCAACAAGCGCACATGAATCAACCGCAGCAACCGCACATGAATCAGTCGCAACAAGCGTATACGAATCAACCACAGCAACCGCACATGAATCAGTCGCAACAAGCGTATACGAATCAACCACAGCAACCGCACATGGATCAGTCGCAACAACCACATATGAATCAACCGCATATGAGTCAGCCGCAGCAAATGTATACGAATCAACCACAGCAAGCGTATATGAATTCACAAAACTACATGTCGCCAGCTCAATATGTAAATCAACAAGCTATGTTTTATCCACCAAAACAACCATATCCAACGATGAATAAACAAAAGCAACAGCAACAGCAACCAAGTCAGTTTTCTAGTTTTGTTTCACAATTTAAATCATCAGATGGTAACTACGATGTAAATAAAATGATGAACACAGCTGGACAAATGATGAACGCGATGAATCAAGTAACAGGGATTGTTAAGCAAGTCGGGGGCTTTTTTGGTAAATAATATTAGGGGGTTGTCTATAATAGGTATTACGTATGAAATTGGATACTAGACAAATTTCCATGAAATAAATGGGTATATATAACAAGCGGCTTTACCACCTCGCTCATATTGTAAAGTGTAGTCAGATTTTTTTAATGAGAGAGGAGAGAAAAAACTATGCATCATTGTCATCCTTGCTTTGGAGGGCATAAGCCTGTAGGAACTATTTGTACGACAGCTCCTGTCATTCATCCAACGAAACAGTGCGTAACACATTCTTTTTCAACAACGGTGGTGCCACACATTTTTCCAACTCATACAACGCATGTTCATCATCAACAAATTAAAAATCAAAGCTTCTTCCCACAAACAAACTCGAACGTAAACGTTGTAGATCCTGGTGATCCAGGATTTGTTGGTGGATTTGGCGGCGGATCTGTTGGTGGATTTGGCGGCGGATCTGTTGGTGGATTTGGCGGTGGATGTGGACCATGTGGTCATGGTCATCACCACGGTCATCAAATATCACCATTTGGACCAGGACCGAATGTGTCACCATTTGGACCAAATATGGGACCGAATATATCACCATTTGGACCAAATATGGGACCGAATATATCACCATTTGGACCAAATATGGGACCGAATATATCACCATTTGGACCAAATATGGGACCGAATATATCACCATTTGGACCAAATATGGGACCAAACATTGGTGGAATGTTTAAAAAGTAAATGATATGTTAGAACTAGCAAAATGCTAGTTCTTTTTTTATAATTGGAGTGTTGATATGAAAGTTGTTGCTGTAACAGGATATAAGCCATTTGAACTTGGAATATTTAAAAATGATCATCCAGGAGTAGATTGTATAAAAAAGGCGTTGCATCGCAAATTAACTGCTTTTGTAGAAGAAGGTTTGGAATGGGTTATTATAAGTGGTCAATTAGGAGTAGAGCTATGGGCTGCTGAAGTTGTTTTTGAGATTCAAGTAGAATATCCAAATTTAAAATTAGCGATATTTACTCCTTTTTTAGAACAAGAGGAAAATTGGAAGGAAGATAATCGTGAATATTACGAATTTATTCTTTCACAAGCAGATCATATTGATAGTATTACGAAACGGAAGTACGAAAGCCCAGAGCAATTTAAATTAAAGAATCAATTTTTTATTGAAAAAAGCGATGCACTTTTAGCTGTATATGATGAAGAAAAGCCTGGGAGCCCTAAATATATTGTAGAAGCAGCTAAGAAAAAAGGAGAAATAGAAAATTATCACAGTTATTTCATTCTTTTTTCTGATTTACAAGATATAATGGAAGAGGAACAGTGGAATAATGCAGAGTGATATGTAATATAGTGCTCGTATATTTGATTGACAAAAGGCATTGTTTCTGAAAAAATTTAGTTAATGAAAGTTTTGGCAAAAATTTGAGGTGAAGAAAATGATTTCGGATAAAATTAAATTAACGGCGAAAGATATTTTAGAAAAAGAGTTTAAAACAGGTATGAGAGGTTATCAACAAGAAGAAGTAGATAAGTTTCTTGATATGATTATTAAAGATTATGAAGCTTTTCATAAGGAATTTGATCAATTAAAACAACAAAATGCTCGTTTGAAACGTGAATTAGAAGAACAAAAAGTAGTGGCAACACAAGTTCCGCAACAACCGGTACAAACACCAGTTGCACAACCTGTATATAACAATACGAATACGGATATTTTAAAACGTCTATCTAATTTAGAAAAAGCTGTATTTGGAAGTAAGTTATACGAATAATGTAAGGTGGTAAAAAGGTTAAAGCATTTACATAGAAAAAAACATTGCAAAATCTTTTTGTTTCCACTATACTAATGTTTGTCATAACGTTTGGGTAATCGCTGCAACGCCAACGTTGTAGAGGAAAGTCCATGCTCGCACAGCCTGAGATGGTTGTAGTGTTCGTGCCTAGCCAAGTCATAAGCTAGGGTATTCTGGCTGTAAGGCTGGTTTAACGGCAGGGAAAAAACCTAAGTCCTTTCGGATATGGTTTGACTACCTTTAAAGTGCCACAGTGACGAAGTCCTTGAAGAAATGATAGGAGTGGAACGAGGTAAACCCCACGAGCGAGAAACCCAAATAATGGTAGGGGAATCTTTTCCAAGGAAATGAACGATGGGAAAGGACAGGTTTTCATAACCTGTAGATAGATGATTACCACCGGAGTACGAGGCGTGGGCCGTTTGCAGTACAAAGGAACAGAACATGGCTTACAGAACGTTATGAACCAACTATGAAATAACTCAGCTCTCCTTTGTTAGAGGAGGGCTTTTTATTTGTATGAAGTTATAAATTTTGAGTTAAAATGGTAAATGAGAATATTCTTCATAATATGTAATAATTAATAGGACAACATGTTATTAATTATTGTTTGATTATACATAAGAGGTGAATGCAAATGGGAAAAGTTACTTTAATTGCAACAGCGGCAATGGGTATTGAGGCGTTAGTTGCCCGAGAAGTTCGCGATCTTGGTTATGAATGTGAAGTGGAAAACGGAAAGGTAACGTTTGAAGCGGATGAAAAAGCGATTTGTCGTACGAATTTATGGTTACGTACTGCAGATCGTGTGAAAATTAAAGTCGGCGAATTTAAAGCAACAACATTCGATGAGTTATTTGAAAAAACAAAAGCGTTAAACTGGGGAGATTATATTCCAGAGAACGGAGAATTCCCTGTTATTGGGAAATCTTTGAAATCAACATTATTTAGCGTTTCAGACTGCCAACGTATTGTTAAAAAGGCTGTTGTTGAGAAATTAAAAACAACGTATAGACGCACAACTTGGTTTGAAGAAGATGGTCCGTTATTCCGTATTGAAATTGCAATGTTGAAAGATATTGCAACGTTAACAATCGATGCGAGTGGTGTAGGTCTTCATAAACGTGGATACCGTCTCGAGCAAGGTGAAGCACCTTTAAAAGAAACATTAGCTGCGTCTTTAATTAAGTTAACAAACTGGAAGCCGGATCTTCCTTTTGTTGATCCTTTCTGTGGATCAGGTACAATTCCAATTGAAGCTGCATTAATTGGACAAAATATCGCACCAGGATTTAACCGAGGCTTTGCATCGGATGAATGGGGCTGGATTGGTAAACAAAATTGGCGCGAAGCTCGTCAAGAAGCTGAAGATTTAGCAAATTATAATCAACCACTGCAAATCATTGGATCAGATATCGATCACCGTATGATAAGAGTTGCCCAAGATAACGCAGAAGAAGTTGGATTAGGGGATCTTATATCATTTAAACAAATGCAAGTAAAAGATTTCACGACAAAAGAGGAATATGGCTATGTTGTAACGAATCCTCCATACGGAGAACGTTTAAGTGAAAGAGCGCTTGTTGAAAAATTATATAAAGAAACGGGAGAGGTATTCCGCCCGTTAGATACATGGTCAATGTATTTATTAACAAGTTATGAAGCATTTGAGAAGTGTTACGGAAAAGATGCATCGAAGAAGCGTAAGTTGTTTAACGGCTTTATCCGTACAGATTACTACCAATACTTTGGAAAACGTCCACCGCGTAACTCATAGTATAAAACTCCTCCAGCGCGCATATACTGGCTATTATGTAATGCGTAAAAGGAGGAAGCGAAATGGATGGTTTCCAATTATCAATGATTCAAAAGGCTATTCACCGTACGTATGATGAGCTCGGAAAAGAAGTGGATAGTCAAGGTGCGATTGTAGATGAAATACAAAAAGCGCAGGAAGAATATTTGTCAGCTCTTTCGCATGAAACAGCGATTGATAAACGTTATTTAAGGTCATTAATATAGAAAAAAATTTTCCTTTTTCGAAAGGGAATTTTTTTTTCGTGTATTTCTATGTATTGCAACAGGGGAAAGCAACTGCATACATGTGAGTAGCAGTTGCTATATCTTTTTATAGAAAAACTGTTTGGTTGGAGGCTAAGGATGTTTACTGAGAATAGGTTACCATTTGAAGTAGGAAAACAAGATAATTTTTATGATAAGTTGAATGAGTGGATTGGAGATGTGTTTTACGACATCCTTCCAGAAAAAGGCTTTGAAGAGCGTGATGAACAGATTTTTATGGCGTTTCAGTTAGAGCGCGCTTTCCAAGAGAAGAAAGTTATGTTTGCAGAAGCAGGTGTAGGAACAGGGAAAACAATTGTATATCTTCTATATGCAATTTGTTATGCACGTTATACAGGGAAGCCAGCTATTATCGCTTGTGCAGATGAAACGTTAATTGAGCAGCTTGTGAAAGAAGAAGGAGACATTGCTAAGTTATCTGAAGCATTAGGGCTATCTGTTGATGTTAGACTTGCGAAATCAATGGATAATTATTTATGTTTGCGTAAACTTGAAGATGTTATGAGTGGACGAGCTCCAGAAGTAATTGAAGATGTATATTACGAATTACCTCAGTTCGTATTCGATCATGGTACGATGCAGAACTTTACTCACTACGGTGATCGAAAAGAATTTCCACTGTTAAATGACGAGGAATGGTCAAAGGTAAACTGGGATTACTTCCAAGATTGCTTCACTTGTGATTCTCGTCATCGTTGTGGTCAAACACTTTCTCGTGAACATTATCGTAAAGCTGCAGATTTAATTATTTGTTCTCAAGACTTCTATATGGATCATATTTGGACATATGATGCACGTAAACGTGAAGGGCAAATTCCATTGTTACCTGAAAGTAGCTGTGTTGTATTTGATGAAGGGCATCTTGTAGAGTATGCAGCGCAAAAAGCTTTAACATATCGTTTAAAGCAAACGATGATGGAACAACTTTTAACGAGATTGTTACAAAATGATATCCGTGAAGAGTTTGCACATTTAGTAGAAGAAACAATTTGGCAAACTGAACGATTCTTTGAGGTACTACAAGAGAATAAAAAGGAAATTGAAGGTTCCGATCGTTTAGAAATTAAAGTTACGGAAAAAGTAACTGCTGAGGCAGAACGACTTTATGCAAAAATTGGTGAAGTTGGTGACGCATTAGTATTTGAAAGCGAAATGTATACAGTAAACACATACGATTTAAATATCGTTGATGAGCATTTAGATGTGTTAGAGCATTCACTTCGTCTTTTCATGCACGAGAAAAATGTAATTACGTGGGGTGAAGAAGGTGATGGTGCCTTCACGTTAGTTATTATGCCGCGTGCAGTTGAAGAAGTGTTACAAGAAAAAGTATTCTCGAAGAAGATTCCGTATATTTTCTCTTCTGCGACATTATCTGACAATGATTCGTTCGCATTTACTGCAAATAGTCTAGGGGTAAAAGATTACTTATCATTCTCAGTTGCTTCGCCGTTTGATTATGAAGAGCAAATGACAGTAAACTTACTTCCGTATACGAAAGAAAATGAATGGGAAAGAAAGTGTCAATATACACTTGAAAATATACAAAAAACAAATGGACGTACACTCGTATTATTCCGTACAACGCAAGAACTTGCAGCGTTTAAAGAATATGTAAGTAAAGAGCAAATGTCAGTGCCGTTCCTATATGAAGGAGATCAAGAAATTAGTCAGCTCGTTTCTCGTTTCCAAAATGAAGAAGAGACTGTACTTTGTGCCGTTCATTTATGGGAAGGTTTAGACATTCCAGGTTCATCATTATCACACGTTATTATTTGGTCATTACCATTCCCTCCAAACGATCCTGTGTTTGAGGCGAAGCGTAAACATGTGAATGATCCATTCTGGGACGTAGATGTGCCTTATATGATTTTACGTCTTCGCCAAGGAATTGGACGTTTAATTCGTACAAGTGAAGATAAAGGTGCTATATCATTATTCTTATCAGATAATGAAGATGAAAAAGTGATAGAAGCAGTGAAGAAAGTGCTTCCGGTAGAAGGAAAAGTACTTTAAACGAAAAGATGTTGTAGGGAAAAGTTTGGCACTTGCCAAGCTTTTTTTCTATTAGAAAAGGAATTTATGTTTTAATCTCGAAATAAGGTTGAGGTAGAAAAAGGAGGTTTTTTATACTATGACAGTTGCTACATATGAAGTAGAAAAACAATTTTTAGCATATGTGAAGAAGATAGAGAATTATGGAGAAGCATTAAGCTTAATGTTTTGGGATTTAAGAACAGGTGCACCAAAGCAAGGAGTAGACCAGCGTTCAGAAGTAATTGGAATGCTTTCATCCGAAGTGTTTGCGATGTCGACTTCAGATGAGATGGGGAACTATTTAACTGAACTAGAATCTTTAATTGTTGAAAATAAACTTTCTGAAACGACAAAGAAAATGGTTGAAGAGTGTCGTAAAGAATATGATAGAAATAAGAAAATTCCACAAGCGGAATATGAAGCGTATGTGAAATTAGAAGCGAAAGCGGAAAGTGTATGGGAAGAAGCACGCGAAAAATCTGACTTCGAAATGTTCCGTCCGTATTTAGAAAAAATTGTTGAATTCAAAAAGAAGTTTATTACATATTGGGGTTACGAAACGTACAAATATAACACGCTATTAGACATGTATGAGCCGGGAATCACAGTAGAAGTGTTAGATCATGTATTTGGTCAACTACGTGAACGTATCGTCCCGCTTGTGAAAGAAATTTCTGAGTCTAAAAAAGAATTAAAAACAAATGCTTTATCCGAACATTTTTCAAAAGAAAAACAAAAGAATTTTACTTTAGAGTTATTAAAACAATTGAACTATAACTTTGAAGCGGGTCGTCTTGATGAAACGGTACATCCTTTTGAAATTACATTAAATAGAGGGGATGTTCGTATTACGACTCGTTACGATGAGAAAGACTTCCGTATGGCTGTTTTCGGCACGATTCATGAATGTGGTCATGCTGTATATGAGCAAAATGTTGCAGAGGAACTAGAAGGAACACCGCTTTGCAGTGGAACATCAATGGGAATTCACGAGTCACAATCGTTATTCTTTGAAAACTTCATTGGCCGTAATAAGTCGTTTTGGAAGAAAAACTATGATTTGTTAAAGCGATATAGTGACGATCAATTTGATGGCGTATCAGTAGACGAGTTTTATGATGCGATTAATGAGTCAAAACCATCCTTTATCCGTATAGAAGCAGATGAACTTACATATCCGCTTCATGTTATGGTTCGCTATGAGCTGGAGAAAGAATTATTTGATGGCACATTGCAAGTAAAGGACTTACCAGCGGCATGGAATGATAAGATGGAAACTTATTTAGGTATTCGTCCAGAGAATGATGCACAAGGTGTATTACAAGACGTTCACTGGGCTGGTGGTTCATTTGGATATTTCCCATCTTATGCGCTTGGTTATATGTATGCAGCGCAATTTAAACATAGGATGCTAAAGGATATTCCGAACTTTGATGCATTATTAGAAGAAGGAAACGTGACACCAATTCGTGAATGGTTAACAGAGAATATTCACCAATATGGCAAAACGAAAAAACCACTTGAAATTTTAAAAGATGTGACAGGTGAAGGTTTAAATGCAAACTACTTAGCTGATTATTTGGAAGCTAAATATAAAGAGATTTATGAGTTATAAAACAGGAGCTGCTTAATTGCAGCTCTTTTTTATGAGGGAGTGAGAGAAATGGGCTATATGTTTATAGTAATGTCGCAAGCGGAAGCGGAAGAAATTGCATACAACTGGCATTATGAAGGGGAGTATTCTTTTTATGATATAGAGGCAGATCAAGAAGATTTAGTGGACTTTTTAAATGCTCATATGAGAGGAAATACTACATTTGTCGTGAAAGAAAACGATATTATAATTGGCTTCTTTAGTTTTTGTAAAATAAATAATCAAACGGTTGATATAGGACTTGGAATGAGACCTGATATAACAGGCAATGGATTAGGTTTACAGTTCGTAAAAGCTGGATTAGATTTTAGTAAAGAAAAATATAACTGTGACTATATAACATTATCGGTAGCGGCATTTAATGAAAGGGCAATCGAAGTATATAAAAAAGCAGGATTCGAAGCAGTTGGAACGTTTATTCAAAAAACGAATGGCAGTTGTTTTGAGTTTTTGAAAATGAACTATATATGTAAAAATGATTAAGAAACAGAAAGGGGCTTCTGTTTTTTTATTTTGATGTTGAAATAAATGATGTTTGTTTTTGTACTTGATGTAGTTAGAAGTTTTGAAATTTTGGAAGAGGATGTGTATGATTGAAGTTTAGTAGCAAATAGCAAGTTTAGTAAGGAGAGGTAGAGGTAGTATGATTACAATTAAAACGAAAAATGAAATAGATTTGATGCATGAATCGGGGAAGTTACTAGCTTCTTGTCATAGAGAAATCGCAAAAATGATGAAACCAGGTATCACTACACAAGAAATTGATACGTTTGTTGAAGCATATTTAGAAGAGCATGGTGCCAGGTCCGAACAGAAAGGGTATAACGATTATCCGTACGCAATATGTGCATCTGTGAACAATGAAATGTGTCATGGGTTTCCAACAGATGTTCCTTTAAGTGAAGGAGATATTGTGACAATTGACATGGTAGTAAACTTAAATGGTGCACTCTCGGATTCTGCATGGACGTATATAGTTGGAGATATTTCTGATGAAGCAAAAAGGTTATTGTTAGTAGCAGAGAGTGCTTTATATAAAGGGATTGAGCAAGCGATAAGTGGTAATCATGTTGGAGATATTGGATACGCAATTGAAAGTTATGTAGCTTCTGAAGGGTTTTCTGTTGCAAGAGACTTTACGGGACACGGAATTGGTAAAGAAATTCATGAGGAACCAGCAATTTTTCATTTTGGTAAGCCAAGGCAAGGGCCAGAATTACAAGAAGGAATGGTAATTACAATTGAACCTATTATAAATGCCGGTATGCGATATTCTAAAGTAGATTTAAACGGATGGACTGCAAGGACGATGGATGGGAAATTATCTGCACAATATGAGCATACAATTGCGATTACGAAGGATGGGCCTATCATATTAACGACGTTGTAATATGAAATGTAAGAGTTTGAAAAACTCGAACGAAAATGGTGTTTTCATAAAATTTGTACGTGTTTTTACGATAAATGCTTTTCAAAGTGAAAAAAGTGCGTTATAATCCTTCTATAAATAAATAAATAAGTTAGCTACACTCATATAATCGCGGGGATATGGCCTGCAAGTTTCTACCGAAGTACCGTAAATACTTTGACTATGAGTGAGGACGAATATATTTGCTTGTTTAGCATTCTTTTTTGCGAAACTCCAAAAGCACGTCTCTCACTTGTAACGAGTGGTGGCGGCTTTTGGAGTTTTTTATTTGCATAAGAGGAGGAACAAACATGAAAGTATTACAAGAAAAGATTTTGAACGAAGGAAAGGTTTTATCTGGTGATGTATTAAAGGTAGATGCATTTTTAAATCATCAAATTGATCCAGTACTTATGCAAGAAATCGGAAAAGAATTTGCTAAGCGTTTTAAAGAAGAGAACATTACAAAAATCGTGACGATTGAATCTTCAGGCATTGCGCCAGCAGTTATGGCTGCTTTAGAGCTTGGTGTAAAAGTAGTTTTTGCAAGAAAGCGTAAATCGTTAACGTTACAAGATAATATGTATGTTGCGAAAGTATACTCATTTACAAAACAAGAAACGAACGAGATCTCATTATCTCGAAATCATATTGATGAAAATGATCATGTACTAATTATTGATGACTTTTTAGCAAACGGTCAGGCTGCTTTAGGTTTAATGAGCTTAGTAGAGCAAGCCGGGGCAAGTATTGCTGGAATTGGCATTGTTATTGAAAAAGCATTTCAAGATGGAGGAAAGAAGCTGCGTGAACAGGGCGTTCGTGTTGAATCACTAGCAGAAATTGCATCACTTGATAACGGCACAGTTACATTTGTACAGCAAGAAACTGCGGAGGTGAACTAACAATGAAGCAGCACCCATTTAAAATCGCATCGCTCGGCATTCAGCACATGCTTGCAATGTACGCTGGCGCAATTATTGTTCCACTTATTGTCGGCGGGGGACTTGGTTTAAATCAACAAGAATTAACGTATTTAGTATCCATTGATTTATTAATGTGCGGCGTTGCAACGATTTTACAAGCATTATCAAATCGCTTTTTCGGTATTGGGCTTCCGGTTGTACTTGGTTGTACATTTACAGCGGTTGGACCGATGATTGCAATTGGTAAACAATACGGCGTGTCCTCTATATATGGAGCAATTATTGCTGCGGGATTATTTGTTGTTATTTTCGCGAAATTATTTGGGAAACTTGTAAAACTGTTTCCTCCTGTTGTAACAGGATCTGTCGTTACAGTAATTGGGGTTACACTTGTTCCAGCAGCAATTAATGATATGGCTGGGGGAGTAGGAAGTAAAGACTTTGGAAGTCTTGAAAACTTAGCATTAGCATTTGGTGTTTTATTATTTATCATTATTATGTATCGTTTCTTTGACGGATTTATCCGTTCAATCTCTATATTACTTGGTCTTTTGTTCGGTACAATCGTTGCAGCATTTATGGGGAAAGTAAGCTTGCAAGCGGTTGGAGAGGCAGACTGGTTCCACGGCATTCAGCCATTTTACTTCGGTACACCAACATTTGAATTAACGCCAATTATTACGATGATTCTCGTTGCTTGCGTAGGGATTGTGGAAGCAACAGGTGTATATTTTGCATTATCTGATATTTGCAATAAAAAGATCGGTGAAAAAGAATTAACAAAAGGCTATCGCGCAGAAGGGTTAGCAATGATTTTAGGCGGTATTTTTAACGCATTTCCATATACAACGTACTCTCAAAACGTAGGTCTTATTCAATTAACTGGAGTGAGAAATCGCGTTATTATTTATACTTGCGGTGGTATGTTAATCGCTCTTGGATTTATTCCTAAAATTGCAGCCATTACAACAATTATTCCGAAATCAGTACTTGGCGGTGCGATGTTAGCAATGTTCGGCATGGTAATGGCGTATGGCATTAAAATGTTAAGCAGTGTTGATTTTGGAAAACAAGAGAATTTATTAATCGTTGCATGTTCTGTCGGAATCGGACTTGGTGTTACAGTCGTTCCAACGTTATTCTCACAGCTTCCGGAAAACATTCGTATTTTAACAGATAACGGAATTGTACTTGGAAGTGCATCAGCCGTACTTTTAAATATTGTATTTAACATGGTGCCGCAGCGTAAAGTAAAAGAAGAGCCAGTTCCGATGCAAAGTGCAGTAAGAGAAGCATAAAAAAGCAAGGTCTCATTATGAGACCTTGCTTTTCTTTTTAAGTGGCATCATCTTACCGTACGTACCGAGGCGCCATATATATTCAAGTGGCCCGTATTGATAACGAGAAAGCCACCAGCGGCTAATGAAGATTTGTAACGTGTAGAAACCGATGCAAAATAGTGGCCCGACCCATAATGGAGCGGGATAATAATTTTTGAAAAATAGACCGAATACAAGTAACGTAACAATCGTATGCGTGATATAATTTGTTAACGCCATTCGTCCGACATATTGGAATGGGCGTAATAATTTTTGCCATCTTTCTTTTTGTAATAAGCGCATCAGTGTAAAAATGTAAAAGATGAATAATGTTTTTCCGCTTATCATCGTAATGCCCATAAGGGTAAATGGTGTATAAGGTTGGTTGTTAATAAAGAAGTGAATCATAATAAACCACATTGGCAATGTTAAAATGAAAATAATAATTTGCCATTTTTTTAGTTTTGGATCTAATTCTTTTGCACGACGGAAAATATCTTTTTTACCAGCGTATAATCCGAGTAAAAACAACCCTAGTGTTTCAGGAAGCATAATGAAACTGTTTCCTATTGCTTCCGAATAGAATGAATGGAATCTGTCTTCGATTTGTAAGCCCCAGTTTTCTAACGGTATAATTGCTGAGGAAAGGTCTAATTCATTTAACGGCACTAGTGCCATTAGAAGAGAACCTAATAATGTGAACAATTGCATGAAACTTAATAGTACAATTGACCATATTAAAATAGTACGTGGCTCTCTCTTGTAAAATAGAAATAAGAAAAACCCAGTGATTGCATAAGTATGTAAGATGTCTCCATCCCATAAAAGAACGTAATGCAAGAAACCAAATAATAATAAAATGAGAAGACGGCGAACAAACAAAGTTTTTGGACGATCTGTTTTCGCCTCAGCACGATTCATAAAGATATAAAAACCTAATCCGAATAAAAACGAAAAAATAGTATAAAATTTCGTTTGAATAAACATATCGTAAAATAGGCGGATGTAGCTGTCTACTCCTTCGTAAATCCCTGAAATTTCACTTGAGTCAACTCCGGCAATAACTGGCCAGTTAACAAGAAAAATACCAAGTACAGCTATTCCTCTAATAATATCGATAGAGTGTATCCTCTCGCCTTGCGTGAGATTTTGTGTCATTATTTTCCTCCTTGTTAAGTAATTCCCTTTTATTATACAAAATGTAAAGGGGAGGGTATATAGGTTATTTCCAATTTTTAAAACTGTTAAGATGTGTATTATGAGATATAATAAGAGTGCACAGCAAGTTTTAAACTTCTTTAAAACAGGCAGTAAAGCTCCTTTTCCCGAAGGAGCTTTCTTTTTTAGAAAATTGTTGATAATGATTCTCTTTAATGATAAAATGTATTCAAAAGTGATAATCATTATCAAAAAAGGTTGGTGTGTTAATATGGTGTATGCACTTGTTGCAGGAACGATTGCTATATATGTTGGTGTTACAAAGTATGTATTAAATGGAGTAGGAACAACAAAATGAATAATATTACATAAAATCCCTTTCATTTGTAAAAAGAATGAAAGGGATTTTTTATTTTTGATGTGAATATGCTGAAAATTTAGTATGATAATAAAGTGAAACTTTAATCAGCGGGGAGGTCTATCCCTCACTGATTATTAGCCCGCACGAAACGGGTTTTTACTGCCCAAAAATAGCGGGATAAAGTATATACATCTTGGATAAAGGGGAACAAGGGGATGACAAACATAGTACAGACAAACGGTATGAAAAAACTTGTTTGTTTTTATGAAGAGTGGCAAAAAAACGGCGATGTAGAGAATAGTTTGAAGTTGTTTGAAGTGATTCAAAAATATAAACAAGAGCAGCTTATGCTAGCTTTTTGTGGTCATTTTTCTGCGGGGAAATCGACAATGATGAATCACCTATATAAAGCGCAATTATTACCGACAAGTCCGATTCCAACGAGTGCTAACGTCGTTAAAATTGAAAGAGGATCTGATCGCGTTGTTGTAACGATTAAGTCTGGAGAACAGTATGAATATGACGGCGCATATTCAGCAGAAGAATTAAAACAAATATGTAAAGACGGTGATGAAGTAATTGGTGTTCATATTTATCGAAATGATGCGCCAATTCCTGATGGGGTTATGTTAGTTGATACGCCCGGAATTGATTCTACGGATGATGCCCACCAATTAGCGACAGAATCAACACTGCATCTAGCAGATGTTATTTTCTATATGATGGATTATAACCATGTCCAATCAGAGGTTAACTTACAATTTGTTAAAGAATTGAAACAACGTAATAAAACGGTTTATCTTGTTGTAAACCAAATAGATAAACATAAAGAAAATGAACTATCGTTTGAAGAGTATAGAGATAGTGTAAAACAGTCTTTTTCTAACTGGGATATAGAAGTAGATGGTATTTTTTATACATCGTTACGAATGATGAATCATCCGTACAATGAAATTCAAAGATTAGAAGTATTAATTTCTTCAATTATGAAAGAAAAAGAGCAGTATGTAAGAAATGGAATGGAGCGAGAAACAGAATATTTACTGCAAGAACATTGCTCGTTCATACTTTCTGAAAATGAAAAATATCTCATGAAATATGAAGAAGAATTGACATCACTGCTTTCCCTTTCAGAGATAGTCGAAAAGAAAGAAGAGTTAACTGAAAATAAAAATCGCGCGGCTAGTAAAGAATCCGATGTGAGAAATGAGTTTATAAAAGGTTTACAAGCTATATTAGATAACGCGTATTTAATGCCATTTGAAATGAGAGCATTGGCAAACGGGTATTTAGAAACGAAATTAACGAAGTTTAAAGTTGGTTTGTTATTTGCGAAAGGAAAGACAGAGCAAGAAAAGCAAAGACGTGTAGATGCTTTTTATTCTGCTCTTCAAAAGACTGTTGAAACGCAACTTGATTTTCATGTGAAAGAATTTATTGTAGCCTTCTTAAAAGAAGAAGGGTTATTTACAGAAGAAATAGGGAAAGACATATATGCGTTAGAGATTGCTTTCGGACCGGAAGTGTTGGCTGAAACAATTAAACAAGGGGCTGGATTTACTGGTGATTACTTACTTCTGTATACTGCTGACGTTGCAAATGAGTTGAAGAAAAGATACTTTATGAAATCTCAGCAAATTTTTGAAAAAAGTACGGATGCATTGCAGAAAAAAGTGAAGATAGAAGTTGCCCGTATTGAAGAGGAAATTGAAAAATATACGATGTTACAAACAGCGAAAGAAACGAAATTACAATACATTAAGACGTATGAGGAATATGAGGGCTATTTACAAGATGTTTGGTATGATCGTGTTTCTACGCCAGATGGATTGCGAATAGACGAAATATTACAAAGTGAAAAACAAGTTGTTAGTGAGAAGTTTACACTACAAGAGCAAGAAATTGTAAATGATAACGTAGCGGCTAGTGAAGAAGAGATTAAAGGAACGAAAGCTTTAAATATTCAGCGTATATTAGAAAAAGTGAAGAAAGCTGAAACGATATTAGATCCATTGCCTACACTTAAACATTTACAGCAAGAAGTAGTTAGTAAAAGAAAGCGCGTGGAAACGAAGCAATTTACAGTAGCATTATTTGGAGCTTTTAGTGCAGGTAAATCATCATTTGCCAATGCATTACTTGGTGAAAAGGTACTTCCTGTATCACCAAATCCAACGACAGCAACAATAAATCAAATTTTGCCAGTTACAGAAGACAAACCACATGGAACGGTAATTGTGCAGTTTAAGTCAGAGCAAGCACTATTTGAAGATATGAAAGCCGTTTATAAAATGTTTCACTATGAAATTGCTACGTTGGAAGAAGCGCTAACACAAATTGATAAAATTATGAAATATCCTTCACCAAGCGGGAAGCAAAAAACAACATTTAGCTTTTTACGAGCGGTACAAAAAGGGTATGGGGCAGTTGCTGCTCATTTAGGTGAACAAGTACAAGTTACGTTAGAGGAGTTCTCTGATTATGTAGCAAATGAAGAAAAATCATGTTTTGTTGAGTATATGGAGCTTTATTATGATTGTGCTTTAACAAGGCAAGGGGTAGCTCTTGTGGATACACCAGGGGCTGATTCTATTAATGCTCGTCACACTGATGTTGCATTCCAATATATAAAGAATGCGGATGCTATTTTATTCGTAACATACTATAACCATGTTTTCTCTCGTGCAGATCGTGAATTTTTAATTCAGCTCGGTCGTGTAAAAGATACGTTTGCGCTTGATAAAATGTTCTTCTTAATTAATGCAGCCGATTTAGCTCAATCTGAAGAAGAGCTTGAAATGGTAAAAGGTTATATTGCGGATCAGCTTTTACAATATGGTATTAGAAATCCACGCTTATTTGCAATTTCAAGTTTATGTGCACTCGAAGAAAAACAAGGGAAAAGTATTGATAAAGAAAAGTATGGTATTTTACAAAACTCTGGGATTGCTAAGTTTGAAGAATCATTTACGTCCTTTATGATGAGGGATTTAATGCTTGTATCTGTGCATGCTTTATATGGTGCATTGCAAGGAGCGAATCAGCTTCTTGTAAATATGATAAATGGCGCGAAGCAGGGAAATGATGAGAAAGAGAAGCAAACAAAAAAATATGAAGCAGAGCGTGATCAGCTACTTCATATTATTTCATCATATAGTGTGCTTGCTGAAGAGCAAGCAATGCAAAATGAAGTGAAAGAATTGCTTTATTATGTACACCAACGTCTATTTTTACGCTATAACGATGTGTTTACTGAATTTATTAATCCGGCTTCGTTACGAACAGATGGAAATGTGAAAATGCAGTTGCAACAATGTGTAATGGAATTAGTTTCATTTATTCAACATGATTTATTACAAGAAATGCGTGCGACATCATTACGTCTTGAAAAATGGATAGATGAAGCGATGAAGTGTGCAAAGGATGAAATTGTTGTGAATTGCAAAGTGGAAAATGAATCGATTTCTATGGGTGGAACAGTGGATTATGAATATAAAGTTATTACACATAAAGAGCCGTTTCCTTCAATAGAAATAAAAGATTTTAAAAAGGCACTAGCACATTTTAAAAATGAGAAAAGCTTTTTTGAAAAAAATGATAAAGCTTTTATGCAAGAAGACGCTAAAGGAGTGTTAGAACCTTTCGTATCAAACTATGTAGTTGATGAAGAAGATTTATTCGTTCATCATTATAAGCAAGAGTGGGATGCAAAATGGAACCTATTCCAAAAAGTGATGCAGCAAGATGTTGAGAATTATTATGAAAGTATATTATTCGCTTTAGCTGAAACAATTGATGTATCACTATACGAACAAAGTAAAGAAGAGCTACAAAAGCAGTTAGTAGAAATTGAAAAAGAAATTTATATTAAATAGCTGTTATGAAAAAAAGATTCGTTCAATTTTCTTTTGTAGTACAGTATCTAAAGATTTTACAAACCCTGCAAACTCATCAGTAGAAATCATATGGGTAAGAACTAAGCGTCTGCCGTCTGGTGTTTCACCGCATAAGACGAATGAAGAGAACTCATACGTTTTGTTTTCTACTACTAATTTTGGATAGGAATATGTGTCGCTCTTCTTTTTCTTTCCATCAATAGAGATGACGTTGCATTTTTTCTCATTGTTGTCCATGGTGAATCCCTCCTTTCTATTATCTATGGTAGACAAGGGGGGTTTAGAACAATAGAGAAGGAGGAATTTTTATGTCTGTTGTAATAGAGCGGATTTCAAAAGAAGCTATACCGAAATCTTTATTGCTTCTTGCTGATCCAAGTGAAAGTCAAATTAATGCATATGTACAAAGAGGACTTATGTATGTAGCTAAACAAGAAGAAAGAGTTATCGGTGTCTATGTGCTTTTGGAAACAAGACCAAAGACGATGGAAATTATGAATATTGCGATTGTAGAACATATGCAAGGAAAAGGTATTGGTAAGAAGTTATTGTTGCATGCAATAGAAACAGCTAAAGAATATAATATGTACAAGCTTGAAGTTGGTACAGGTAATTCTAGTGTTTCACAACTTGCGTTATATCAAAAATGTGGATTTCGGATTTTTTCTATTGATTTTGATTACTTTTCGAAGCATTATGAAGAAGAGATTATTGAAAATGGAATTGTATGTCGTGATATGATTCGGCTTGCAATGGAATTAAACAAATAAGTATAAATTATTTAGGGGGAAGAGAAGATGGAAGTACATAAAGCAATTACAGCACATTCTCGTAAACAAAATGAGATTGTAAAAATATTTTTACAATTAGATGCGCAACGCGAAGCAGCGATTGAGGCTACGATCGCACTTGCATCAAATGGAAAACATTTCTCAGTTGATGCAATTAATATGGTAACACAGCAAATTAATGACCTTGCAAAACGCGGCGTTGCGCCGCAGCGTAAACTTGTTACAACAGATATGGTTATGGAGTATGTAGGTCGCGTGCACGAGAAAGAAGGGCGTTAAGGATGATTGTTACAGTCGAATGGTTGCGTGAGCATTTAGAAGATGAACATGTCCGTATAGTCGATTGTCGTTTTGATTTAGCGAATCCAAATTGGGGTAAAGAGAAGTATGAGGAAGAACATATTCCTCATGCGTTATATTTTGATTTAAATTTAGATTTATCAAGTTCTGTAATAGAACATGGTGGTCGCCATCCATTACCAAGTATAGAGCAGTTTGCAGACAAGCTTTCACAAGCTGGAATTGATGAACATACGACAGTAATTGCGTATGATAGTCAAGCTGGTGCAATGGCTTCTCGTTTATGGTGGTTATTAAACTATGTAGGACATGAGAAAGTGTATATATTAGACGGTGGATTTCCAGCTTGGAAAGAGAATGGATTACAAACAACGTCGAATATCCCAGCTATTGCACGAAAACCTTTTATACCGGAAATACAAGAAAATATGCTTGTAACGATGGAAGATGTGAGAGGGAAAATTGGTGCAGATGCACATATGACATTAATTGATTCTAGGGAACCAAAACGTTATGCTGGTGCGGAAGAACTCGTTGATTCGAAGGCAGGGCATATTCCGACGGCAGTAAACTATTTTTGGAAAGATGGAATTTTAGAATCGGGACACTTTAAAAACGAAGAGGAACAGCAAGGGCGTTTCCAAAATCTTGATAAAGAGAAGGAAACAATCGTATATTGTGGTTCTGGTGTTACAGCGTGTCCGAACATAGTTGCATTAAAATTAGCTGGTTTTCAAAATGTTAAATTGTATACAGGTAGCTGGAGTGATTGGATTTCTTATCCAGAAAATCAAATTGCAAAAGAAGAAGATTAATCACTTGCATGCAAAAATAATTTGTATTAAAATAAGGTCACAAGCAAGAGATTGCTTCAAAAATATTATATTTTACACATTGGAAACAATGTGATAATATAACGACAAGTAAATAATACATCCTGCGGTGTGCGTAACTTATTTATGTCTAAAACCGATGTTAGTTTTACGGAAGCTCAATATTTAGTGACCATTATCAAGCCTTCTTTGTGGAGGAAGATATACGGTAACTGTGAGGGCATCCACCTGCGAGTAGCGGGTTTTTGGACATTTACGAGGGACGGCATTTGCGGGGGTCTTATTTCAACTAACAGTATATAAAATTCCTACGGTGTACGTAGCTTGTGTATGTCTTAAACCAATAAGTATAATATGGAAGTTCAATATTTAGATGTAGATAGCAGGCCATCTTTTTAAGAAGGAAGTTACAAACATTTGTGAGAACATCCACCTGTGAGAGCAGGTTTATGGACATCTATAGATAACGGCATATGTGGGACTATATAAAAAACCTTACGTTTTATACGTAAGGTTTTTTTGTTGAATAAATATGCTCATGTTATCTCGATTTACCTGTAAAGTTCCCATAATAAATATAGCACTTGCGGTCTTCATCAATTTCTCTTGAATCTAGGGTGAATTCCAAATGTATTCCATCCCGTTGAATATATATAATATCTGAATGGAGAGAGGGTAAGATGTCCTCGTAATTCCACACATCTTTACTTTCTATCATAATTGAGCTTGCTTCCTTTAGTTCTCTAATTTCAAAACCTATGTGCGAGTATGTAGGATCTGAAGGATCGTTGAAAAAAACTTCTTTTTGTATATATAACACTGCTGTCCCGTCTGGATCTACTGAAGTTGCAGTAACGACATATGTATTTCCATCTTTTATAAAATATTCACAAGTCATGCGCGCGACAATTTCAGAATTAGAAATATTTGCGTAGTTCCATAAAGCCGGATACCCGTTAGTTTCATCATTGAGCCGGTATTCCAATCGCATTTTATCCCTCTTCTTCCTTTTTCTTCTACTTTATCATGACATCTTATATAATAGAAATATAATTTGAAAAGGGGAGTGCAAAGGTGACAAAAACGAAATGGCTAGTAGGTGGTGTCCTGACATCTTTAATGACGGGCACTTTATTTGGCTGTGCGCAAGATATTCCCCCCGAACCGAATGATACTAGTTGTTCTGATTGGGATTGGGATGATGAACTTGGTGTTTGGCAGTGTGATGATAGTAGTTCAGGTTATCGTGGACATTACTTTTATGGTGGTAAATACTATCAAAATAAATCCACCTTCAAAAATTCATCAGAGTTTAAAACTTATCAATCTTCGGCCGAATTTAAAGGTGGAATTGGAAGCGGTTCAAAAGGTGGATTTGGAGGTTAAAATATGTCGCAATACATAAAGAAACGAAAAGAATTTTATTCGAATTATCCGCACTTCTGGTCGGATTTATATGAATGTGAGTATAGTTTGTTTCAAGTTTTCCCAATAACAGAGCAAACGATGAAACAATTGCAATTAGCAACTGTACGAATGGGGAAAATATTTTTTAAGACTGCTAGACTTCTTCGGAATTTATCTAATGAACAGCTTCTTGAACTCGGTTTTCCAACTGCAAGCTTGCCTTTTATTAGACTGAAAGGAATGTATCCTGAATCTGTTATTTCACGATTTGATTTTGCTTTAACAGATGATAATCGTATTAAAATGCTTGAGTTTAATAGTGACACGCCAACTTTTATTGTGGAATGCTTTCAAATGAATGGAAAAGTTTGTGAAGAACTTGACTATGATGATCCAAATGCAAATCAAGAGCGCTTACTTTCTTCTGGTATTACAAAAGCCGTAATGGAGTTTGCAAAAGGAATGGAAGATCCAAATGTTGTTTTCACAGCTCATCATGAACATATAGAAGATTGGAATACGACTATGTATTTGAGCCAACTATGTCATGTTGAAAATAAAGTGATGCCAATGACAGAACTTAGAATTACAGCCGATGCTTTAGTAGATAGAGATGGTGTACCAATTGATATTTTGTATCGCCAAACATATCCAATTGAAGACTTGATTGAAGATCAAGATCCCGAAACGGGGGATTTGGTGGGAGTGGAACTCTTGCAACTTGTAAAAGAAGGAAAGCTTTTTATTATAAATCCTTTGTCGTCCTTTTTACTTCAGCCAAAATCAATTCAATGTCTTATTTGGGGATTAGCAGAAGAAGGTGCTTTTTACACAAGTGAGGAACAAAAGTGGATTAAAGAATATATGCTTCCTACATATTTAGAGCCAGATTTATTTTTGGGGAAAAGTCCTTTCGTTCAAAAACCTTCGTTCGGTAGAGAAGGTGACACGATTACGATTCGTGATAAGGATACAAACGTTATGATTCGAAATGCACATGAAACGTATAAATCGTCACCTCCTATATTCCAGAAATATACAGAGCTTCCAGTTTTATTTTTGGAGACTGAAAAAGGAATTGAGAAGCTGTCGTACGTGTTTGGGGCGTTTTTAATTGCTGGAAAAGCGAGCAGCATCGGTATACGTGCTGGAGAAAAAATTACGGGAAATGAATCATATTATTTACCGGTAGGTATTAAGAAGGAGGAAAATAAATGATTAATTTTTTACTATATTTAGCAGTATCACTTGCACTTTTGTGTATCGGTCTTTTTCTTATGGAAGTGACAACGAAAGTTAAGGAATTTAAGTTAATGGCTCAAGGGAATAAAGCGGTAAGCTATGTACTTGGAGGAAGACTACTTGGTCTTGCTATCGTTTTATATTCAACGGCTGCTAATTCTATTTCAATTCTTGATATGGTTTCATGGGGAGCTGTTGGGATATTAGCTCAAATTATTGTCTTTTATTTAGCGGAATGGCTTACACCACGTTTTAATATTAATAAAAGCCTTGAAGAAGATAATCAAGCAGTTGGTCTTTTCCTTATGTTTTTATCACTTTCCATCGGAATTGTAATTGCTGGTTGTGTAACATATTAAAACCCTTACATTTTAACGTAAGGGTTTTATTTTTCATGTGCTAATTTTTTCTCAATATGTGTTCAATTAATTTATGTAGCCGAACGCTGAGCAGGATGCGTATTAGTGTACTAAACTCGAGATAGTTTTTGTAATAAGGAAAAGTTTCCATACAAAGTGTTGACATCTATTTTAAATAAGAGTAACATTTTCTATGTAATTAAAATAAGTCTCTGTTAGGTGAGGCTCCTGTATAGAGAAATGCTACTGCCCAAAAATGTCGAGAGACGCCAATGGGTCAACAGGAATGATCGAATTAAGGTTTTTCTTAACGTAGCTGGTAATGAACCTATGCTATACAGTGCTAAAACTCGGCGAGGGAGAGGTCCGTAGATTTCTAATTGTATTATATTAGGAATCGCTTATTTGTGTATGCAATGACCTTTGCTCTCTTATGAGTAAGGGTCTTTTTTGTTAGCAAGCTATGAGTAATTTCATAGTATAGATTATAACTAAAAAATTAAAGAGGAGGTGAGGAGCATGTCAAATTCTGACTCGGTTCCGTTACCCATATACTTCAAATCAAAAATATATGATGTAGGCAGGAAACGACTTGTTCCTCCCTCTATATTTATCATAATGTAGCGTTTATTCGAGTATTTAAGCGCTAGACACTTTCACGGTGAAGTGGATAAATTGAGAAACAAAGCGTTTCTTCCTATGTTGTAAAGGAGGAGACGATAATATGTTATATGTAAATAAAAGTGTGGGTAACACTCCGTATAAATTAAGTAAAAAAGCAATGAAAGAACAAACAATGCTTCAAAAAAATAAAGATCTATTAATTGAAATCGCAACAAGAGATGTAAAATCTGTATTTGCGTATTTTAAAACAACAAGAGACGGACTATCTATGAAAGAGGCACAACAGCGTATTCAAGTATATGGCCGAAATGAATTAACTTCAAAAAGAGTGCGTATTGCGGAAGTAATGATGAAGCTAAGTGGAATGATCCCAGGTCTTTCAAAACAAAATGTGCGTGATGAATTACAATGTGAAACAGTTACTGTTTCTAGAGTAGCTGGTTGTAGCGTAACAGGGTTAAACAGTGAACTGAAAATGATGAAATTACCAGTACAAGAGCTTGTACCTGGAGATATGATTTTTCTTTCAGAGGGCGATACAGTGCCAGCAGATGTACGTATTATTTATGCAAATGGTTTATTAGTAAATGAATCTATGCTGACAGGAAACGATGCTAGTATTGAGAAATTTGAAAGTTGCTACCATCTTGAACGTAAACGATTTATTCCATTAAAACGGATGAAAGACTATAATCCACTTGAACTTGAAAATGTATGTTTCAAAGGTACGTATATTGTTGGCGGAAATGCAAAGGCTGTAGTTGTTTCGACAGGTAAAAATACGTATTCAGGAATACTTCATACTTGTTGCGGTAGAATGTCTTAATGTGTTAATGATGCTAAATATACAAAAACAATGTATAATAGACAAAGTTGAACAAAAACGTAGAATGGTAATCTATATATAACCTTACGTGATAACGTGAGGTTATTATTTTTTGTTAGTAGGAGAGGAATTATGAAAAAAGTATTGTTAGTTGATGGTATGGCACTATTATTTCGTGCTTTTTACGCAACAAGTGTATATGGACAATTTATGAAACGACAAGATGGTACCCCGACGAATGGGATTCATGGTTATATGAAGCATTTATTAACAGCAAAACAAGCAATCGAACCAACGCACATTGTAACGTGCTGGGATATGGGAAGTACGACATTTAGAACGGAATCTTTCTCGAATTATAAAGCAAATCGTGCAGCACCGCCGGAAGAATTAATTCCGCAATTTGATTTAGTGCAAGAAATAACTGCGAAATTATCTATGCCTGTAATCGGTATGAAAGGTTATGAAGCGGATGATTGTATCGGTACGCTTGCAAAACAATATTGCAATGAAGCGGAAGTTTATATTTTGACAGGTGATACAGATTTACTTCAACTTGTTGATACGAATGTTACAGTTATGCTTCTTCGTAAAGGAATTGGAAATTACGAGTATTACACACCGGAAAAAATCATGGAAGAGAAAGGTGTAGAACCTTGGCAAATCGTGCATGCGAAAGCTTTCATGGGAGATACAAGTGATAATTATCCGGGTGTAAAAGGTATTGGTGAAAAAACAGCGTATAAGCTTATTCAAGAATATGGCACAGTATCGGCTGTACTAGAAAATATAGCATCATTAACAAAAGCGCAGCGCACAAAGATTGAAAGTGATTTAGAGAACTTAAATATTTCATTACAATTAGCACAAATTCACTGTGAAGTTCCAATCTCATGTTCATTAGAAGAAGGGTTACACACAATGGATGAAGAAAAACTTAGATTCGTTTGTGAAGAAATGAATTGGGGAAGACCTGAAATATTAATAAATATGTTGTAAGAAGTAGAAAGGTCGATTAAATATTTTTAATCGGCCTTTCTTTTTTGTTCACAAAGTTGTCAGAAAATAAACGGGATTTTCATATGAAGTTCAAATAGATTTCACAACAATCAATTATTATAAGAACACGCAGATAATTCCTTATCTTTTATATAAACCATCCCCCAAGGAGGAAAATGAAAATGCGAAAAAAAGTGAGAAAATCCTTTAAACAATTATTAATTGAAAATAAACAATCATTATTAAGTAATAAAGAGAATATGAAAGAGATAGAAGAACGAATTGAGAAACGACATGTAGCATATAGTGGTTCTAATAATTGAATGAAGATTGATTTATAACACCCCTTCACAAAGTGAAGGGGTGTTATAGTGTAGTGAGAAGGGACAAAGAAGGGGGAGCTACTGTGTGAATGTAGTAGAGAGGCTTGGAGAAAATAATATATCATGTCTTATTAGTCTATCGGAAAGGATAGGCTGGGATTATAGTTTAGGGGAAATCAACACCATTTTAAGTTCAGGTATCGTATATGGCATGCGGAATGAAAAGGGAGAAGTAATCGCTAGTGCAGCAATTATATTATATGGGGAGACATTAGCGTCTATCGGAATGGTGATTGTACATCCAGATTATAAAGGGAGAGGGATTGGAAAGGCGATAACGGATTCATGTATGAAGATTGTATCATCTCAAACTCCAATTATGCTTATTGCTACGGATGAGGGGAAGCCTTTATATGAAAAATTAGGATTTAGGGTTGTGAGCTATGTTTCTAAATACATATGCAACTCGTATAATGCGAATTATAAATGTGTAGGAAATGAAGAGTATATCTTGAATTATGAAGAGTGTGATTTAGAAAAAATAATAAAAATAGATGAAGATGCATTTGGGACAAGTCGAAAAGGGTTTTTAAAGCGCAGAATTATGCAAAGTGAACAATGTATCCTTATAAGGGATACAAAACAAAATATATTAGGCTATGGAATGAGTATACAAACGCCAGAAAATAAAATAATAGGACCAGTCGTTGCTAAAAATGACACAATGGCAATGGAAATTGTACATTCTTTAGCAAAAGGGCATAATGGAAAATTAAGAATTGATGTACCAGAAGGAAAGAAAGATTTCATGCAAGAATTAGAGATTACTGGTTTTCAAAAGGTTAATAAACCGCCAATAATGATGAAAAATAGTGATCAATTATTAAAAAGGAATAATGGGCTCTATAGTATTGCGGCACAAATTTTTGGATAAAAAAGAATCCTTTCGTGAAAAGGATTCTTTTTTATAGTTAATTTAATCACGATATTGGTCATGAGTCGGTTGAAAGAGATCTTCCTCGATATCTCTCACCATAGAAAAATGATCAACGTTATAATGACCATGTAAAGTTTTATTATGGTGAGAGATAATTTGCTGCGCAGACAATACGTTAGAATCAGTTGTTGAATGGCCATTTTTAATTAATGTAACATCAAAACCTTGTACAGTAGCTGTTCTAACAGCGGTGTCAATGCAATGTTCTGTTTTACATCCACCTATAACGAGATGATTAATCTTCTCTTCTTTTAAAAGTTCAAGTAAAGAAGTACCATAGAATGAATTTGTTGCGGCTTTATTAATAAGGATTGCAGATTGAGGGATGTTAATTTGCTTATGTACTTCAAATCCTTCCCCTTTACCAGAAGCAACATCAGTATCTCTTACGAAAACAATAAGGGCATTTGAATCAATTGCTTGCTGTACAGCGATATTTAGTGTAGCTAATAGCTCGGTTTTACGGAAAACTTCATTTTCTTGTTCATTTCCATCAATTAGTTCTTGTTGAGCATCAATAATTAATAGAGCTTGTTTCATTGTTTCTCCCCTTTAATACAGAATAATTTTCACTTTATATATTCCGTAATAGTGTATGAGAATCCTCTATCATTAGTGAAGTAGACGAGCGATTTACAAAGTTGTCAAAGAAATTTCATTCTCATAGAGTATAAAAACATGTATGATAGGAAGTGGAGAATTTTTGAGTAGGTGGGAATATCATGCAAACAGTAGAAGATTATCTTTCATTCTTACATACGAAAGGATTTAAATTATCAGAGGAAGCACACGGGTTTATTATGTTTGGACAAGGATATACTGGTGCATCTGATGGAATTGTGAACGCAGCAATAGAAGCGACGATTAAACATCAGTTACAGTTTGATGGCAGTTATTTTGTTGCGTTATTAGAACGATTGAAAGAAGAAGAAATTACAGATAAAAAAAGCGCTAAGGCTTTTATGCGGAAGTTACAAGCGTAACTTCACGCAGCCCGCGCTTCTTTTTTTGTTTTTGAAGGTAATTCAACAAAAATCATACCTAGGAAAATACATAGACATCCAATAACAGCAGAAATAGAAAGCTGTTCATTTGCTACTAGAACGCCTGTTAATGCTGCAAAAACAGGCTCCATTGCGAAAATAATGGCTACTCTCGTTGGAGAAGTGTGTTTTTGTGCAGATGTTTGAATGAAAAAGGCAATTGATGTCGCAAACAGGGAAGTTAGAAATAGAGCGAATAAAAAGGAATGATTTGTCCATAGTGATACTGAAAGTAATTTTCCCCAATCTTCAAACAAAAAAGCGCAAATAGAAGAAAATATACCGACAGCTAATACTTGAGAAGTGCTTAGTAATAAAGGTGATATTTTCTTAGAAAAGAAACCGTTAATAAGAATATGGGCAGCGAAAGCGACAGCGCAACCGAGAACGAGTATATCTCCAATGTTTAATTGAAAATAATCACCAGCTGTTAATAAATATAAACCTGCTGTTGCTACAGTAATACCAAGTGCAATGAAAATTGTAGCTCGCTGTTTTAAAAAGATAAAAGACAAGATTGGGACCATAATGATACTAAGCCCTGTTAAGAAACCAGCTTTTGAAGAGGTTGTATAAAGTAAGCCGAATGTTTGTAATAAATAGCCAATACATAAAAAGAATCCAACAATCAATCCAGCGAGACTACTCTGTTTTATATCTTGTTTTGAAGTTTTTTGTGAGAAAATCATTTGAACGAATAATAAAATAATTCCAGCGAATAAAAAGCGAATAGCATTAAAAGTAAATGGTCCAATAAAAGACATAGCATTTTGAACGACAACAAACGTAGCTCCCCAAATAAAAGAGACGAATAATAATGCGAGAGGAGCAATCCACCCTTTTTTCACACTCATACCCCCGTTAATTTTGTGAAATAGCTTTTCTAGCTAATTCATCAGCGACTTTATTTTGACTACTTGGAATCCACTTAATAAAAAAGAGATCGAAATTTTTTATGTACTGCAGTGCTTCTTCTAGAAGCGGTGCAAACATTTTATTTTTTGCGTATTCTTTTTCAACAGCCCGCTCAACAAGTTGAGAATCTGTACGAAAAGATACAATGCTATAATTATGCGCTGCGCAATACTTTAATGCTGCAAGTAAAGCGTGGTATTCTGCTTCATGGTTTGACATTGTCCCAAGTGGTAATGACAATTGTACAGGTGGCTGTACCCCTTTAATAAAAACCCCGGCACCAGAAGGTCCAGGATTTCCTTTTGATGCACCATCGATATATACTTCAATCAAAATGAGAAACCTCCAGTTATAAGGTTATCCCCTACTTGAAAATTTTTTTAGAAGTAGGGGATAGAGTACTTATCCCGCTATTTGTGGGAGTCTTACTGCCCGTAAACGCCCGATTGGTGTGGGCTAATAATCAGTGGGGGATGAACACCCCCCCACTGATTAAAGTTTCACTTTATCCAATTGTAATGCTATAACGACATGTAAATGTTTCATTCGCTTGTAACGATTGAATTCCTTTTTTTTCTTTAAAATCTTTTGTTTGCTTTACTTCATCAGCAATTCCGTACCAAGGTTCAATACATAAGAAAGGTGCGTTAT
Organism: Bacillus sp. MYb209; assembly: GCF_002975175.1. GTDB lineage: Bacteria > Bacillota > Bacilli > Bacillales > Bacillaceae_G > Bacillus_A. The sequence goes on along the minus strand of NZ_PCNZ01000001.1, from coordinate 208,317 downwards.
CTCCTGGTGTCCATACGCCGACAAATGGGAACCCATCAAATGCTACTTTTACAAATTTATTATGTTTATGTGAGCGAATAGAAATTTCATTCGTATTCATATGTTCAAAAATAAGCGCGTCATTTTTGAACAAATCATATGTAAGTGGCAATTCTTTCGTATTTTCAGCGATTAGTTGCTTTTCATTTGAAAGAAAAGGACCTTCTAATATGCTAGTTTCTAAACGTTCAGATCCGTTAAATGATAGATGATAATCTGCAAATGATTCACCTTCTAATAAAGGACAGTTGAATCCAGGATGTGCTCCGATTGAAAAGAACATCTCTTTTGAAGAAGGATTGTTTACTTCATATGTAACATGTATATTTTGTTCGTCTACTTCATAAGAAACGAGTAATTCAAATTCATATGGATATTTTTGTAACGTCTCTTCATTACTAGTAACGACATAAGTGATTTTTGTTTCACTTTGTTCTTTAACAGAGAACGAAAGATCACGGGCAAAACCATGCTGTGTTAATGAATAAGGTTTACCTTCTACGTAGTATGTATTTTCTACTAATCGACCGACGATTGGAAACAAGATTGGTGCACGACGTCCCCAATAAGTAGAATCACCTTGCCATAAATATTCTGTATTGTCTTCTTTTAAGCGAACGCTTTGTAATTCTGCACCTTTGTCAGAGATGGAAACGATCACTTTTTCATTTTGAATTGTTGCTGTCATGAAGTGAAACCTCCTAAATCTTTCATATGTTTTATCCCGTATTAACTGTCCGTAAAAACCCGATTGGTGCGGGCTAATAATCAGTGGGGGATGGACAAAACCCCCGCTGATTAAAGTTTCACTTTATTATACGTTGTCTAAAAGAAAAAAGGTAGTAAATGATAGGAATCTATTGACGAAAGAGCACCTATTGCGTAAAATATAATCTTGTTGCTTAAAAACGAATAACGTGGTTCGAAACCATCCCACGTAAAAAAACTAAGGAGATTTTGTCATGAATATAAGAACATTAGTCGGTAATGGTATTTTAGCGGCATTATATATTGCTGTTTCTATGCTTATTCAGCCATTTGGCTTTACGAGTGTACAGTTTCGTATTTCAGAGATGTTTAATCATCTCGTTGTATTCAATAAGAAAGCAATTTACGGGATTGTATTAGGTGTATTTTTAACGAATCTCTTTTTCTCACCTATGATCGCTTATGATTTAGTATTTGGAGTAGGGCAATCAATTCTTGCACTACTTGCAACTATTATTTCTATGCGCTTCATTAAAGGTGTTTGGGCTCGTATGATTTTTAATACAGTTATTTTTACAATTACAATGTTTATGATAGCAATTGAACTTCATCTTGCGTTTGATCTGCCATTTTTATTGACATGGCTAACTTGTGCAGTTGGTGAATTTGTTGTAATGGCAATTGGTATGCCTGTAATGTACTGGATTAATAAGCGAGTACAATTTGAAAGATTTATGTAATAGATGAAAGAGCCGTCCTTATATAGGATGGCTCTTTTTGTATGTGATTATATTGAATATAATGCTGTGACTCTTGATAAAATATAATAAAATAAATATAAGAAGTCTTATAAAAGGGGAATCTAGTATGAAATATAAAATACATTGGTTGTATAAAACGAAGCGTGGTTTACAAACTGAATTAACAACAGATTATATGAACATAGAAGAAGTGCTTCAATTTGCGGAGGATTTTGAGAAAACAGGTAGGGTGAAAGAACTTTTATTTTACGATGAAATGGACGCGGAATGGTCATTAAAAGAAATGAAAAAACTGAGTAAGCAAGTGGAGGAAGATCCTCAAGAAATTCAAGTTTATTTTGATGGTGGTTATGATGTGCAGACGAAAGAAGCTGGGGTTGGCATATGTGTATACTACAAAAAAGGAAATACAAATTATCGAGTTCGTCGCAATGCATACATAGAAGGCATATATGATAATAACGAAGCGGAGTACGCAGCATTATTATACGGGATGAATACACTCGAGGAATTAGGAATTAAATATGAAGCAGTTACACTTCGTGGAGATTCTCAAGTTGTACTGCAGCAATTAGCTGGTGAATGGCCTTGCTATGATGAAAATTTAAATCATTACTTAGACCAAATTGAACAAAAAGCGAAGCAAATGAAATTAAAACTTGTTTGTGAACCGATATCTAGAAAGCAAAATAAAGAGGCACATCAATTAGCAGCGCAAGCATTAGAAGGGACGACGATTGATAGTCATAAAGAAATAACCGAATAGAGAGGTGCACACGTGAAGAAGAAGCAACTCATTACAGAGGTAAATGACTTATTAGAAACGTATTGCGGAGGGTGTTTCCTGCAGGAACATAATCGGAAAAATCATAGTAAATACTATGCCCATTCTTTTTGTATACGGCAATGTACGGTTGGAGAGAAGTTGAAAAAGTATGGGGAGCAATTGTCATAAAAAAACATCCAGAGAATTTTCTCTGGATGTTTTTTAGTGCTTCGCTTCGTGTAATTGATGCTCGCACTTACTTAATTTTTTTTCTTCATTCATTAGAAATGGCTCATCTAAATCCGTTGCAACGGATTTCATGATTTCAAGCTGAGAACGAGCCGATTCTACTGCAGTAGTGGCATGCTCTAATGTGTCTGGATCCATTGAAATTGTTGCAGAACCTACCATTTTTTGTGCAGTTTCTACACGGAATTTTACTTCTTCAAAATCATTTACATGTGACCCCATTGTTATTGCCTCCTTTGTATTTTGTGCATTTCACATAGTTTTTGCTCTGTAAAACGGAAATATACAAAGGAATAACAAAGGAGGTTACCAAGTAAGGTAACCTCCTGTCATATGTGGGATTAAAGTTTTGTTACGTTAGCAGCTTGAGGTCCACGGTTTCCTTCAGTAATGTCGAAAGATACTTCTTGACCTTCCTCTAAAGCTTTGTAACCGTCGCTTTGAATAGCAGAGAAATGTACGAATACATCTTCAGAGCCTTCCATTTCGATAAATCCAAAACCTTTTTCATTGTTAAACCATTTTACTTTTCCTTGCATGTCACAATTCCTCCTAAAAACGATTCCTTTTTTCATTTAGTGAAATTCATTAAAAAATAATATAAATAAAAAATGCTACATTCTCGAATATTCTGCTAAATGATTAATTTAAATATACATGAATTGGTAGAATTTAGTCAAGTGAGTGTTTTGAAAATTTCGCATTTTAAATTAATTTCTTCTCGAATTTTTAAAAAGGTATAGGACAAGCCGAGTATGTAATATTCTTAAGTGAATGCTGTACATAATGAGGTGAAAGAATGGATGAGTCTTATTTATTAGATAATGAAGGGATGAAAAATAGAGTCGACATACCGAATTGGGTTGCAAAAGAATTTCATGATTTTTCGAGTGTCGTGTTAGAACCAACCTTCCCGTGTTATTTCGGTTTAACAGCATTGAAGAAGAATGAACTTCGTTATTCATTTCTCTCTCATAATGATTGGAGTCATTTGCCCAATACAATGTTAACTTTTTTGGAGCTAATGAAAGAGCGGCCGATTGTAAGAAGGGGCTTTTTTCTTTTTGTGGAACCAGAATGTGAAGAAAAATCATTGGAATATTACCGTGATTACTTTTGGAAAGTACTACAGTATTTACATGAAAATGATAACCAAACATGGCCGAAGCAAATTCCAGCAGACCCTGACCATCATTTATGGGAATTTTCATTTGGTGGTGAACCAATATTTGCATTTGGGAATGCGCCAGCTTATAAACAGAGAAAAACTAGGCATTTAGGAAATTCTCTCGTTATTGGATTCCAGCCACGAACTATTTTCGATGGATTAGAAGGAGATCGTCCTAAAGGGTCGTATTCAAGACAAATGGTCCGTGAACGAGTTGAAAAGTGGGATCAGTTGCCGAAGCACCCTAACATTAGTCACTACGGCGATCCTAATCATCGTGAATGGAAACAATATTTCATAGGGGATGATATTGAGCCGATTAAAGGTAAATGTCCTTTTCATCATAGAGTAGAGAAATAAGAGCCATCAACTGGATGGCTCTTTTGCATATTTTGGATAAAAAAGGGTATTGTATTAGTGAATAATTTTTATGAAGGCTAGTCTGTTTTCTATATTTGCATCATTACTTAATAGTAAAAGAAGTAGAAAGGATAGAGCGATGTTTGGAGCAATTATACAACAAATAGTATTAGGTATTTCATTAGCTGCACCTGTAGGTCCGATTAATATTGAAATGTTAAAACGGGGAATTGAACGTGGATTTTGGCATGCGTGGATTGTTGGAATCGGAGGAATGACTGCTGATATTTTGTTTATGCTGCTTATTTATTTCGGTTTATCTTCTGTGTTTATGTATACATATGTACAAGCTTTTATGTATTGCGCTGGTTTTTTCTTGTTGTTTTATTTAGGGTTTCAAAGTGTAAAACAAGGAATTTCTCACTCTAATATGGAATATAAACAAGAAGAGATAGGTGGACTTAAACAATCTTTTATGGCAGGATTTCTAATTGCGATATCCAATCCATTAAATCTCGTTTTTTGGTTTGGCATATACGGAAGTACACTTAGCTCGTTGCTTACAAAGGTAACGAAACAAGAAGCTTTTTTGTACAGTCTTTGCATTATTGTTGGTATTATTTTGTGGAATTTAAATATTGCCTTTTCTGTACATTTTGGAAGAACTTTATTAAAGAAAAAAGCACTTGGCTATATTACAGCCGGAGCAGGTATTATTTTAGTAGGATATTCTATCCATTTTGCATACAAAGCTTTACAGTTGTTCATATAAGATTGAAGGGGAGATTTTTATGTATCGAACCACTATTGACGGAAAAGAAATTATCATCACTTTAGCACCAAAAATCCGAAAAGAAATTACTGATAGGAATCCACTATATGAAGCGGTATTTAAAAATGCAGCAAGGTTACTGCAAACGAAACAACCAACGTTTGCGGTAAATCATGAAGTATTCGGTCTCATTATTGGAGAAGTACAAAGAGGAGAAGTAACAGTGTTTGCAGTAGAACACATTATTCCGAAGCAAAATATATTTGGTCCGAACACTTTTTTCTCGACAATAGAACAGCAGGCAAATTTGTAAAGTGAATAGAATAAGAATAAAATAGAAAAGAAATAGTCGTAACGATATGTTACGGCTGTTTTTTGGGAAAAGGGGGAAGAAAGATGAAGAGAGTGGTGAAAGAGTTCTTTTTACAACATGATATTGTTATTATGTATAGTGTTCTATTAATTTTTATTATTATTTTAAAAATGCAATTTTTCACATGGATCGGTATGTTAGCGTGTGTGTTTGGGATTGTTTTTTATACGTTTAACGAATATATAACACACCGTTTTTTATTCCATTTAAAGCCGCCTAAAAACGCATTTTTATTAAAAATGTTAAGAAGATTACATTATGATCATCACGTATATCCAGATGATTTGAAGCTTTTATTTTTGCCTGCATGGTTTAGTATACCTAGCTTTACTATCTATTTACTTATATCATATGGTATTACAAAAAGTGTTACTGTTACACTTTCATTTGGAGTCGGAATGATTATCATGCTCCTCGTTTATGAATGGAAACATTATATTGCACATAAACCGATTCGTCCCTTCACTAAGTTTGGAAGATGGCTAAAAAAACAGCACATATTACACCATTATAAAAATGAAAAGTTTTGGTTCGGAGTTTCAAATCCAGTATTCGATTTTATATTTGGAACGCTTAAAGATGGAAAAGACGTTGAATTAAGTGAAACAGCTCGTAATTTAGAAAAGGAGACAAAGACAGAAGTAGTGCGATAAGCACTACTTTTTTTATCCCGCTATTTGCGAGCAGTAAGACTCCCACTTCAAAATTCGGCGAATACGAGGAAGTTAGGTGGGAGTCGGGCTGCCCGTAAAACCCCCACTGATTAAAGTTTCACTTTATTCTGTTTTAACGGGAATAAAAGTTTAATCGAATCAATCAAATTTTATGTTGAAAAAGTATATTGAAAATTTAGGAGAAAATGACGAAAAATGTCTATCGAAAAATCTTTGCAGGAATGTACGGATTGTCTAAAATGAAAATAAGTTTCTGAATATTTATAAAAATTAGTTTTTAGGTATGCAAGGGGGAATTGTATTTTAAGTTAAGAGAGGGGACCAGAGAATGAAACGAGATGATACGTCAGCACGTAAGTTACAAAATGAGGTGAATTATACAGAAGTTGTTCAGTCTGAAGAGTTTCAATTGTTATTAAATACGAAAAAGAAATTTATCATTCCGATGAGTATTTTCTTTTTAAGTTTTTTTATTACATTACCTATTTTAACATCGTATTCAAAGGTGCTTAATACACCGGTATTTGGTGATGTTACATGGGCGTGGGTATTTGCTTTTGCGCAATTTATAATGACATGGGCATTATGTATGATTTATAGCAAAAAAGCAGAATCCTTTGATGAAATCTCGCAAAAAATTCTGCAAGATATGCAACAAGGGAGGGGCTGACTTTGAATACAACCGCTTTTGCGCTATTTTTAATTATCGTCCTTGGTACACTTGTTATAACTTATTTCGCATCGAAAAAAACGAAAAATGCGAGTGAATTTTATACGGCTGGAGGGGGATTAACTGGTTGGCAAAATGGTCTGGCCATTGCCGGAGATTACATGTCTGCTGCGTCATTTCTTGGTATAGCCGGAGCGATAGCGTTAACAGGATTTGATGGGTTCTTTTATAGTATAGGTTTCTTAGTTGCTTACTTAGTTGTATTATACCTAGTTGCAGAACCGCTTAGAAATTTAGGGAAGTATACGTTAGCGGACATGATTGCGGCGCGTTTTGATACGAAAAAAGTTCGCGGTATTGCAGCACTTAGTACGATGACGATTTCGATTTTTTATATGATTGCACAATTAGTTGGGGCGGGTGCACTTATTAAATTATTATTAGGAATTGAATATACGACATCCGTATTAATCGTTGGTACACTTATGACAGTGTACGTTATTTTTGGTGGTATGACTGCTACAAGTTGGGTACAAATTGTAAAGGCTGTACTACTTATGGCAGGGACATTTATTATTTCTGTTATCGTTTTCTCCAAATTTAATTTCAGTGTGACTGAAATGTTCGCTCAAATGAAAACTGCTACTCCATTAAAAGATTCGTTTTTAAATCCAGGAGTAAAGTATAAAGATGGTCTTGATACACTTTCTTTAAATTTAGGACTAGTTCTTGGTACGGCAGGATTACCGCATATTCTTGTCCGTTTTTTCACAGTACGTGATGCAAAAACTGCACGTCAATCAGTTGTGTACGCTACGTGGTTAATTGGTGCATTTTATATTATGACGATTTTCTTAGGGTTTGGTGCGGCGGCGTTTGTAGGGAATGAGGCAATTATTCAAGCAAATCCAGCCGGTAATATGGCAGCACCTTTATTAGCTAAAGCATTAGGTGGAGATTTCTTATTCGCATTCGTATCTGCGATTGCTTTTGCAACAATTTTAGCTGTAGTAGCAGGTCTTGTATTAACAGCGGCTTCCGCATTTGCTCATGATTTTTATAACGAGATTATTCGAAAAGGAAAATCAACGGAAAAAGAGCAAGTGTCAATGGCTCGTTATGCGTCTATTGGAGTAGCGATAGTATCTATTATACTTGCTTTATTTGCTCAAACATTAAACGTAGCATTTTTAGTATCACTAGCATTTGCAGTTGCAGCGAGTGCAAATTTACCAGTTATATTATTTACAATATATTGGAAACGCTTTAATACAACGGGTGCAATTTGTGGAATGATCGTTGGTCTTGTATCAGCAATCGTTCTTGTTGCGTTAAGTCCAAACGTTTGGAATCCTGTGGCAGGGAAAGCTATATTTGTTGGAGAGGCGATATTCCCATATACGACACCTGGAATTGTTTCTATTCCGCTTGGATTCCTTGCAGCATATTTAGGAACTGTTTTCTCTAGTAAGAAAGAAGATGCAGCGAAGTTTGATGAAATTCTTGTGAAATCTAATACTGGTCATGGTATTAGTGATGCTTCTTCACATTAAAAAAGAGGAGCTTTTCGAATTAAAAGAAAAGCTCCTTTTTCTTTTGTCATTCTCTTATAAATATCACTATATTTTTTGTAGGATTTGTCATGTTTTTGTGGAATGAAATAGGCAGGGAGAAATTTAACTCATCATGGCACCAGCACAGCTTTGTGAAAAATAAGTTGTTATGGAAGGTGGAAGAAATGATGAAGACAAAACAAACCGATGAATTATTAGCAAAAGATGAGCAATATGTCTGGCACGGAATGCGTCCTTTTAGCCCGAGTAGTACAATGGTAGGGGCAAAAGCAGAAGGGTGCTGGGTTGAAGATATACAAGGAAAAAGATATTTAGACGGTATGAGTGGTCTTTGGTGTGTGAATAGTGGATACGGAAGAAAAGAGCTCGCGGAGGCAGCTTATAAGCAATTGCAAACATTATCATACTTTCCGATGTCACAATCACATGAGCCAGCTATAAAGCTCGCTGAAAAGTTAAACGAGTGGCTTGGTGGAGAGTATGTTATATTCTTCTCTAATAGTGGATCAGAAGCGAATGAAACAGCTTTTAAAATAGCAAGACAATATTATGCTCAAAAAGGTGAACCGCATCGTTACAAATTTATGTCACGTTATCGTGGTTATCACGGAAATACAATGGCAACGATGGCGGCAACTGGCCAAGCACAACGTAGATATCAATATGAGCCATTTGCTTCAGGTTTTTTACACGTAACGCCTCCAGATTGTTACCGTATGCCAGAAATGGAATCACAAAATATTTATGATGTAGAGTGTGTGAAAGAAGTAGATCGTGTTATGACGTGGGAATTAAGCGAAACAATAGCAGCATTTATAATGGAGCCAATTATTACAGGCGGAGGTATTTTAATGCCACCACAAGACTATATGAAAGCAATTCACGAAACATGTCAAAAACACGGAGCACTACTTATAAGTGATGAAGTTATTTGTGGTTTCGGGCGTACAGGAAAAGCATTTGGGTTTATGAACTATGACGTTAAGCCTGATATCGTTACGATGGCAAAAGGTATTACGAGCGCATACTTACCATTATCAGCAACAGCTGTAAAAAAAGAAATTTATGAGGCATTTAAAGGAACAGGAGAATATGAATTCTTCCGCCATATTAATACATTTGGTGGAAATCCAGCGGCTTGTGCATTAGCGCTTAAAAACTTAGAGATTATGGAAAATGAAAATTTAATTGAGCGCTCTGCACAAATGGGTTCACTTTTATTAAATCAATTAAAAGAAGAAATTGGGGAACATCCGCTTGTTGGTAATATTAGAGGGAAAGGGTTATTAGTTGGAATCGAACTAGTAAATGATAAAGCGACGAAAGAACCAATTGATAACGACAAAATTGCAAGTGTTGTAAATGCTTGTAAAGAAAAAGGACTTATTATTGGGCGTAACGGTATGACAACAGCGGGGTATAATAACGTTTTAACATTAGCACCACCGCTTGTTATTTCAAGTGAAGAAATTGCTTTCATTGTTGGAACGTTGAAGACGGCAATGGAACGTATTTAGTAAATGAAATGAGAGGAGAGAGCTGAAAGATAAGGCTCGCTTTTGTTTATTAGGAGGGGCTTTTAATGGATAAATATGATCCTAACAAACATTATCACATCGGTTATTATGAAGATGGATATGATTTAGAAGTGACAGCGTACAAAAGAATAAATGAGGCAGTTTGGGATGCATATATTCCAGAATATGAAGCAGGGAGTTTTTATCCTGCTATTTGTGGGCAGTAAAACTCCCACCTCAAAATTCGCCTGGAGCAAAGAAGTTAGGTGGGAGTCGGGCTGCCCGTAAACGCCCGATTGGTGAGGGCTAATAATCAGTGGGGATGAATAAAACCCCCACTGATTAAAGTTTCACTTTATGAGAAAGTAAGTGAAATGAAGCTAGGTGAATATATAGATGATTACGGCATTAAAGTCTATTCATTTCATGATGATATCGAGGATGAAGAAGCACGAACTATTTTTGAAAAATGGTTGAAAACGCATGGAATTGTTTAAAGAGAACATGAAAAAGAGATTGCTATCTTATAAGATAGCAATCTCTTTTTATTATATTAAAATTATTTACTTGCTTTCATTGCTTTATCTTTTGCACCAAAAGTGTATTTTAACATTGGTGGTGTAATCATCGTAGTTAAAATAACGACAATAACAATTGCTGTAAAGTAATCTTGTGCTAATAGGCCAGAAGAAAGTCCTGTTCCTGCGATGATAAGTGCAACTTCACCACGAGAAACCATACCAGCACCGATAATTGCAGAAGACTTTGCATCAAATCCAGTCATTCGTGCACCGAATCCACAACCGATTAGTTTTGTGAATACAGCGATTACTGTTAATGCTAAAATGAACCAAATTTGATCACCAATACCGTCAAATGTAATATTCATACCGATGCTAACGAAGAATACTGGTACGAACATAGCGTAAGCGATTGGTTCTACTTTCTTTTCTACTTCATGTTTGTAGTTCGTTTGAGAAATAGCGATACCAGCTGCGAAAGCACCGATAATACCAGCAATTCCTAATAGTTCGCCGAAATATGCGAATGAGAAACAGATGATAAGTGCTGCGCTAACGATAGACTCCGATACGCGTAGTGGTGATAACCAACGCATAATCGCTGGAACACCTTTCCAACCGATTAAAATAATAGAAGCAAAGAATACTACTTTCTTCAAGATAACCATTGTTAAGTTAACATCATCTGTACCTAAGAAGCTCATTGCAAATGCTAATAAAATAACAACAAGAATGTCATCAAATACAGCTGCTCCAAGCATCGTCGTACTTTCACGTGTTTTCATCTTACCTAAATCACGAAGTGTTTGTACAGAAATACTAACACTTGTCGCACAAAGAAGTAATCCTAAAAAGACAGCGTTCCCTTGTTCCATGCCCATAACAAGACCGGCAACGTAACCACCTACGAATGGAAGAACGATACCTCCAATTGCGACTGCTAAAGACGAATTACGGTTTTCATTTAACTCTTTTAAGTCTGTTTCTAGTCCAGCCATAAACATTAAAAGAATAACCCCGACATTACTTAATTGCGTTAGAAGTTCTGAATTCTCAATCCAACCTAATATAGCTGGACCGATAACGATACCGACAATTAATTTACCCAGTACAGAAGGTTGACCTAATCTTACACTAAGGTCGCCAGCAAGCTTTGTACTTAATAGAATTAGTGCAATTTGAAAGAAAAATTCGAATTCCATCTGATCCTCTCCTCATCATTTTTAGTTTTATCATACGATTTCTCGGAATTTGCCTAATGAAAATATGTAAAAACCCATTAAACAAAGGGTCTTATTACAAGTTCTTTTGAACTCGTAATTTGAACCTGTAATTAATATATAATAAAATTTACTAAAAATCAATGAAAAAATAGCAGATTTTCATGATAGGATTCGATTTAGGGATGGAGGGAATCACTATATAATAAGAAGAAATAAGGCTACATTTTTAATGAATTGGAGAAGGGCATATGTTATTAAATAAACGTTTTACAATTGGAGAAATGGCAAAAATGCATAATATAGCGGAATCTACATTACGCTATTATGATGAAAAAGGAATTTTTCATCCGTCCATTGTGGACCCGCAAACGAATTATCGCTATTATACAATTGATCAGTTTTCACTATTAGACACGATTAAATTTTTACGCCAATTGAATATCCCATTAAAGGAAATAAAGAAATATATTGATGAACGAAATCCGTCTTATGCGCTGAATTTACTTGAAAAACAACAAGAAATGATGCTGAAAAAGCAAAGAGAAATCGAGTATGCTTTGGCAAAAATGCAACATAAAATCCATTTAATGAAAAAAGCGACGAAATCAGAAGCGAATCAAATTATTTATAAAAAAATACCGAAGCGAAAAATAACAGCGATTGCAGTTGCACCAAATACAACGGATGATATGTTTGAATATTATATCCATTCGCTGCAAAAAAATATGAAGCAAATTGATAATAGTTTATTTTCAGGAGATATCGGTGTAACAGTTTCCAAAAAAGCGTTACTTCAAAATGAGTTTCAAGCATATAATAGTGTGTTTATTTTATTGGATTATATGCCTTTTCAAGTGCATACTTCAGATGAAATAAAAGAAGGGATATTTGCTTGTTCTTATCACCATGGACCATATGAAGAAACAGACGCAACGTATACGGAATTATTAAAGCACATTGATAACGAAGGATACGAAGTATGCGGAGATGCGCTTGAGCTTGCATTAATTGATTGGTCTGTAACAGAAAATCCGGAGGAGCAAGTAACGGAAATTCAAATACCTGTTGTTAAAAAAATAAATAACAAATAGGCTTATATATTTTTCGATTCTCTATTGACCTTCAAGTAACTTGAAGGTTTAAACTGTGAATAGAGCATTGAAAAAGGAGCATTTACATGATGGAAACAACAGAAAAGTTAAGAGAGAAACCGATAAAAAGTTTATTTATTTCGTATTTAATACCAGCAGTTCTTGGGATGGTATTAATGTCAGTGAATATTATGATTGATGCGGTCATGATTAGTAGAGGAGTTGGAGCGAACGGTTTAGCAGGAGTAAACGTGGCTGTTCCAGCGTTTTCAATTTTCTTCTCCATTTCATTATGGATTGGAATGGGCGGAGCAACGCTATATTCCATTGCACTAGGTGAAAATAAATTAGAAAGAGCAAGATCTATTTTTACTCAATCTATGACAGTGGCAGTTATTATCGTAGGTGTTTTAGCGGTTATTTGCTTATGGAGAATAGAAGATTTAGCATATCTGTTCGGTGCAAATGAAGTGATTTTACCATATGCGTTAGATTATTTACACGTGTTATTAACATTTGGAATGATATATGTTTTAGAAAATATTTTAAGTACATTTATACGTAACGATGGAAATCCTAATTTAGCAATGGCAGGTCTTGTCGTAACAGCTGTATTGAACATTATCTTTGACTATATCTTTATTTTCATCTTTGGATGGGGCGTAACAGGTGCTGCTTCAGCAACTATTCTTTCAGCAGCAATTGGTTTCCTAGTGTTATTAACTCACTTCTTTAGAAAAAATAGTGTTTTAAAGTGGACGAAATTCCATTTTGAATGGGATACGGTTAAACAAATTATGGTGATTGGTTTCCCAAGTTTTACAACTGAGATTACAGTAGCGATTGTAACGGTTGGTTTTAATATCGCTTTTGTTCAATATGCAGGAGAAGTAGGTGTCGCTTCTTATGCGATGGTCAATAGTATTCATGCAATGACATTACTATTATTCTTCGGTGTTGGAGCAGCATTACAACCTATTGCTAGTTTCCATTATGGTGCAAATTTACCAGAAAGACTGCGTGAAGGATTACGGTTAGCTGTAAAAATTGCAGTTGTACTCGGAGGCGTAGCAATTGTTGTCGGTTTATTCTTCGGGAAATATATAATTGGTTTGTTTGATGTTCAATCCCCAGAACTATTGGAGTTAACGTTAACAGGTATTAGTTTATTCTTTATCCAATATGTATTTTTAGGCTATAACATTGTGTATGGAGAGTATTTCCAATCAGTGCGACAAACGACAAAATCAGTTCTTATTATTTTGAGCCGTGGTTTACTATTTATTATTCCATTGTTATGGATTATGCCGAAATTATTTGGTGTAAATGGAATTTGGCTCGTTATGCCAGTAGCGGAAATATTGACAGCAATCATTGTATTTACGATGAATCGTATGAAACATCCTGTTCCATTAAACTTGGCAGGAAAGAAAGAAGCAATATAGTGAAGAAAATCCCCTTGAACAAGTAAGGGGATTTTTTCATTCTTTTAAACTAATCGCAAAAGATCCATCCGTTTCTTGAACAGACGCAAAAGCAACGTTTTTAATATTTGTGATGCCTTTTTCTTTTAACTCTTTATATAACCATTTTTCGTCTTTATGAATTAACTTTAAGTTATCGTATTGAATTTGTGAATCGACGATAAGGGCGATTGGTAATCCAGCATACTTAACATCTATATTCATATCTTTTGGAGTCAATGGTACAAGTTCTCGCTTTGGTAAAATACTAATGGCTCCATTCGTTTCTAAAATAGCGTATTCAATTTCATGAACACTTGGATATCCGGCGACACGAAGATTAGAGAGTAATTCAGCGATTGGGTATCTACTTTTTTGTAAGTTATCAAAGATAATATCACCATGTTTAATTAAAATAATGGGGTGTCCAAGAATGAAACGATTTAGTTTGTTTAGTAAGCTTAATTTTGTAAGAAGTAAATGCAAACAAGTAATAACGACCATACCGAAAAAGGCTTGCAAAGCACCAGCGACTGGTATGGCTTGAAAAGCTAAATAAGATAAAAAGATAATAGCCCCAAAATCATGAGGAGTTAGTTGTGCTAATGCAGATTTACCAAGCAGCTTAAGGGATAGTAAAAATAAGATGAAAAAGAACGATACATTAAATAAAAAGAGAAGCAATAGGGACACTCCTTCGTGCGAAGTTGTACTTACTATTCCCGAGAAGTAATATAAATATTACCTTTTGAAGGATAAATTAGGGTTAATTGGAATTTGTCTGTATACAAACAAATAAATGGATATTATCATGAAGGAAGTAAAGGAAATAGGAGTATATGAATATGAGAAAGAAGAAAATAATTAAGTACATTTTAGTTGTTATAATGATTTGCGCCGTGTATGCGGTTTTTTTACAATATAACATTTATAAGCATGGGCATATGAATGCAATTGACGATGCGGATTACATAATTGTACTAGGCTCGAAAGTAAATGGGACGAAACCATCTTACTCATTGCAATATCGTATTGATAAAGCAGCTGAGTATTTAAAATCACATGAGAAAACAATTGCTATCGTATCTGGAGGGCAAGGAAAAGGCGAGGATATTTCAGAAGCATTAGCAATGAAACAAGGATTAATGAAACAAAATATTTCAGAAGATCGAATTATAATGGAAGATCGCTCGACGAGTACAGATGAAAATATTAAATTCTCAAAACCCCTTATTCCAAAACATATGAAACAAGGGATGATTGTAACGAATGATTTTCATATGTTCCGAGCGAAAAAGATTGCAGAAAAACAAGGGCTAAAACTAGAAGGTCTCTCGGCAAAAACACCGAAGCCAATTATTATTCAATCGAACGTCCGAGAATATTTAGCAATTACACAATATTGGTTTATGAATCGAATATAGTCAATAGGGCTCTCACCTAAAATTAGGTGGGAGTTTTTAGGATGTAAATCTTACAAATGTGTCATGTTTATGAAAGGTAAAGCGATAGTTTCTGGAATGGTTTCCTGACATAATGAAGGTAACAAAAAACTTTAGAGGTGAATCGTATGAAAGGAAATAATATTTTATCTTCGTTATGTTACTTTAGTATCTTTTTCGCACCATTTTTACTACCAATTATCGTATACTTCGTTGCGGAAGATGAAGTGAAATATCACGCAAAAAAAGCATTTTGGTCACATATTTTCCCGTACGCAATCTTATTTGGCGGATTAGCAGTGTCAGGAGTATACGGTTTAAGCTTCAATCAATCTGATGGCGCTGGAATTGGAATGGCTATCACATATGCAGTGTTCATTCTTGTAGGAATCTACTATTTCATTTGGAATATCGTAAAAGGTATTAAAGTTTTGAAAACGGCGTAACAAAAATTGTATAACAGGAAATCATATTACGTGAGCCAGCCGTTATTTGTCGGTAAGTCGATATTTCTTGTCAAATCGTTTATATAATTTCATATACCGTATTAATAGACATTTAAAAAAGAGCAATTCAAAAAGAATTGCTCTTTTTATGTTTATAAGTTGTGAATAATGAAAAAGATATGTTAATTTTTCATTATGAAGAGAAAAAAGGAGTGATTTTCATGAATGAGATGATATATAAAATGGAGCAACACGTTTCAGTTCGTAAATATAAAGAAGAACCAATTTCAAAAGATGTAGTGGAAAGAATGGTGCAAGCTGCTCAGCATGCGGCTTCCTCACATTTTGTGCAGGCGTATTCTGTTATATATGTAACAGATGAGGTATTAAAAGCTAAACTAGCAGAGCTATCTGGAAATCGTCACGTGAAAAACTGCGCAGCATTCTTTGTTTGTTGTGCGGATTTAAAACGTTTAGAAGTTGCATGTGAAAAACATGGTACAGAGATAAAACATGAAGGGGTGGAAGACTTTATCGTTGCGACAGTAGATGCTTCACTTTTTGCACAAAACTTAGCACTTGCAGCCGAATCTTTAGGATACGGTATTTGTTATATTGGAGGAATTCGTAATAATCCGAGAGAAGTGAGTAAATTGCTTCATTTACCGGATAAAGTATATCCTGTATTCGGAATGACAGTCGGCGTACCAGATGAAGATCATGGAGTTAAGCCGCGGTTACCAGTAGCCGCCATTCTTCATGAAAATGGATATGATGAAAAGAAATATGATGAATTGTTAAACGAATACGATGAAACGATGAGCGCGTATTACAAAGAAAGATCGTCAAATCAAAAAAACGTAACATGGACAGAATCAATGAGCACATTTATGTCCAAAGAGAAGAGAATGCATATGAAAGAGTTTTTAAATGAAAGAGGACTAAATAAGAAATAAGTGAAAGGCAAACCTATATTTCAGGTTTGCCTTTTTGGGAGGAGAAATGTAATCACCTTCGAATAAGTATAAAGATGGGGGAGAGATAACATGAAAAAGGCATTGATGTTTTTATTTGATGGATTTGCAGAATTTGAAGTAAATATAGCGAGTTTATGTTTAAAAAGTAAAGGATTTGAAGTAATAACAGTAACTGTAGACGGGAAAACAGTTACAGGAGAAGGTGGATTTCAGTGTCAGCCACACGTCTCTATAGATCATATTGAAACAGTAGATTATGAAGTGTTTATTGTACCTGGAGGGCATATTTTTCACCATTTAGAAAATGAACAACTTTTATCTATTGTGAACGAATTACATAAGCAAAATAAATGGATAGCAGGAATTTGTGCGGGGACATCTCTACTGCATGCAGCTGGAGTGCTTAATAAGAAAAAATTCTCAACATCATTAACACCAGAGGTAGAACATTTAGCACATCTCCATAAATGGGAATATAAACAAGAAGAAGATGTAACTGTGGATGAGAAAATTATTACAGCAATAGGATCCGCGTACGTTGAATTTGCAATTGAAATTATGAAACAGCTCAATTTGTTTGATGAAGGTGAAATTAATGAAAATCTTCAATACTTTAAAAATATAAAAACAGTATGTGGTGAGACGTTAGTTTAAGTTATAACATCACTTGCAAAACCGAAGCTAAGAAAGTGGGACCCGCTTTCTCAACTTCGGTTTTTTATTTGTTATTATATAAAGTGAAAATAAAAATTAATAAATTTTTACAAAAGTGATAGAAAATGAGAATAAATTTCCAATAGTAAGTAAAAGCAGCTGCTAAAGGGGAACTGAGGAAGGAAGATGCTTATGATTTTCAATTCTGAAGAGGATTTAATTATAGCTATGAAAAAACGTGATCAAGATGCTTTGAAAGAAGTGATTGATCAATATGGAAAATTAATTTTGTACATTATTCATAAATCATTAAGTACCCCTATTGAGAAACATATGTGGATGATTGTTATAACGATGTATTTACTGTCATTTGGTTTAATATTGACCAATTTGATATAGGAAAGGGAAACTTAAAATCTTGGATGATTGGTATTACTAAATTAAAGGCTTTGGAATATAAAAAGAAAGTACATAAAGAGAACAAAATGGATAAAGACTTAGAAATAGATAAAGGTATCCATGATAGGTATGAAATAGAACAAGAAGAAGAGATTATGGAAATAGTCCAAGATTTAAATAAGAAGGATCGATATATCTTTTTAAAGAGGTATATTGATGGATATTCCATTGACGATATTGCAAAAGAATTAAAAGTAACGGTGGATTATATATACAATCGAATTTCTCGTGGGAAGAAAAAACTTCAAAAACTGTGGAAAGGGAGTGTGTAATATGGATAAAAGATTATTATCGATGTTAAATGAGCTCCAATATTCAGAAGAAGAAATTACACGTTTAGAGAAAGAAGCGAATGAGTCTATAAATATAGATAAGTATTATGTGAGAAATGGAGAGCTACTAAAAAAATTAACCTTACAAATGTTGGAAGAATCAATTCGCAACGAATTACAAACTGGTGAAGAAATTGAGAAGGAACTGCTAGTAGACGAAGGATGTATGGTAAATAATAAAGTCATACCAAATATATATTACGTAGGAGCTACTTTTTATTATTATATCGTTTTAACAAATAAAAGAGTGATAATGAAAGGGTTAGATTGTTATTTTAAAAAAACAAATGAACATAGCATGCCAATAGAAGATATACAATCCATTTCGCAACATAAAAAAATGAAAAACGTCTTTGAGATTAAATATAATAACAATTATATACAATTTGGAAGTATTGCGTATGCACATGAAATTGCAATGATTATTATGGAGTTAAAAAAACGTGGAGTAAAAGTAGAAAAGTATAAAGATTTCGAAAAAGGATTTTTATTATTCTTTAATATATTCGTGATAGTAAGTTCAGGTCTTTACTTTATAAAATATTTATTGTGAAAAAGCGGCATAATAGCCGCTTTTTACGTTTAATTAGCATTCTAGTGAAGATTCTGTAGTTTTAAAATATTTTTCTCGTGAAGGAGTCATTACCCGGATTGCTAATAAGCAGGAAAGAGCAAAAATTAATAATGAACTGCTTATTACAGCAATTTGAATTGAAATAAATTGTGCGGATGCTCCAATTGCTAAAATGAAAAAGATTTGGATGAAATTTTTTATTGAATCAAATACGCTATCGATACGTCCTATCATATGTACTGGGATGTTATTTTGATAAAATGTTATAAATCCAGTACCAGCAAATGATGAAGCGATCCCAAGTAAAATGAAACCACTTGTTGCGACCGTAAATGAATTTGAAAAGGCGAAAATCACATAGCCTATTGCTGTGAAAATCATACCTAAACCGATACAATATTGAATCGGTAATCGTTTTGCAAAGAGAGAGACAAGAAATGAACCACAAACGTAAGCTGCTCCGGTTATACTAACAAGCATGCTATATTCTACATCTGATAAAAACAGTACTTGTCGTGTAAAAACAACTTCTTGTGAATCAAGTGCCATAGAGACAAGCATCGTAGCTTGAAATAAAACGAATACGAGAATAATATAAGTTTCAGTTCGTGCGAATGAAAAAACTTGTTTCCAATCACTTCGTAACGTTTGTACGAAAGTATTTGCAACCTCTTCGTTTTGCTTTGTTTGTAATGTGATGTTTGGCAAGAAGTAAATGAGAATGGTAGAAAGTAGAAATGAAATTGAGTTGCAGTAAATAACAAAAGCTGCCGAGTATGTAGTGAGAAGTATTCCAGCAAGAGCCGGACCGATAATAAAAGCCCCATTTGTACATAGGCTATTCCAAGCATTAAATTGAGCACGTTCTTCAGCTGGTATGAGCAGTGTTTTATAAGTGAATGAAGCTGGATCGAAAAATGATGTAGCAATGCGAGTCAAAAAGATAAAAATATAAATTGCCCAAATAGAGTCAAATAGTGGAATACAGCCGATGAGAACTGCTCGAATAATATCTGTGATGAGCATAATTGACCGTTTATTTAATCGATCTACAATACTACCAGACCATATTTTTGTAACAACGGTGGCAATTGGACCGACAATCCATGTGCCTGCTACAGCAGCGGGAGAGTTTGTACTATTTAACACCATTAAGTTTAGAGCTATGAGGTACATAAAATCACCTAAACGAGAAATGCCTGTGCCCGACAATAATAATAGTTTATTTTTCATGTGTATATGGACCTTTCTTTCATTGTTTTTTTATCCGGCAGGAAATAGCGTATTCTTCTTCTGAGGCTGATTGACGAGCGGTTTTGCTTTCCCAGCGTAATAAAACTTGTGAAATCTCCCAAGTGAGTTGTTGTAATTCCTCTGGAGTTAAAAATAAATGAGATATAATATGGCTCCCTGTATTTGTTCCTTCCGTGCCCGCTTCTTCAATATAGAAGTGAGCAGATTTTGCTTTATAGTACTTTTCAATAATCCCCCGTTTTTCCTTTGTATCTACTAACTCAAGTAAGCCTCCGTCAAATAAAATTTGGATGTGATAGTGAACGCTACCAGCAGATTTATTTAGTTTAGTAGATACTTGTTTTGCAGTGAGTGTTTCGTCTTTTAAAAGATGAAGAATTTGAATGCGAGTTGCATTGGAAATTAATTTTTGTTGTTCTGCTGAAATGGTAAGTCGATCCTCAAACATTATGTTAGCTCCTTTCTTATAATCTAAATTTATTGTACGTTCTAAAAAATTAGAACGTAAGAGAAATAAATCGCCTTTTTCTTGTAAGTTTCGACATAAATAAAAATGGCATGTACATATACATGCCATTAAGTGATAGTAGATTCTTCACTAAGTTCCTCGCGATAAAATAAGAAAAGCCATGTAAAACTAACGAAAATACAGCATATAGCTAACGAAATACCGATTATTTGCGGAGAAAGTATTTCTAAAAGCCATCCTGTTATAAATATTGATAATTGAATAAGAGATCCGTAAATGGAGATTCTGTTGAGCTATAGACGAATGTTCATAAAGCTGCAGTATGAAACCAATCTCCAAGTATACTTAACGTTTGACCATAAAATAGTTTTTGGAAGTTTTCCTCTTAATTATTCCCACATATGCTGAAGAGCTCCCAACATCAGGGTTGCATCCCTTTTTGAATATTAGTAATACTTACTTACAAATTAAAATCTTTAATTTTATTTAATTATTATTTATAAGTATACTTAACGTAATAATATTTTGAATATTCTTAAAAGTTACCATTCAACCACTTGCATATGAATAAAGGGGGGAATCATTTAATGAGTTATAATTTAGACGAAAATCTGAAAAGAAGTGCAAGTAAGTTCCCAAACAGTATCGCTTATATCTATAGAGATAAAAGTGTTACTTATAGAGAACTAAATCAGCAGGTAGATCAATTGGCTGCTGGTTTGTCTGCCCGAGGAATTGGGAAGGGAGATGGGGTGGCTCTTTTATTAGGAAATAGCCCTGAATTTCTCATTACGTATTACGGCATTTTACGATTAGGTGCATTTGTTGTTCCGATGAATCCTTTGTATACGAAAGAGGAAATGAATTACATTTTAGACGATAGCCAAGTTAAAGCGGTTATTGCTCATGTATCTGTAGAACCGAAGTTATCAGAAGTAAAGGAACAATTGAAAAATCTAATGCTAGTCATTTATACAGATGCCGAGGATCAGGAATGTACATGGGAGCATCTGATGGAAACAAACAATAACGTTTGGCTAAGCCCTTTCATTGATCAGGAAGACCTTGCAGTCATTTTATACACATCAGGAACAACAGGGAAACCAAAGGGTGCGATGTTATCACATCGGAATTTGGCTTCGAATGCAGACGCCATTTCAGAATTAATTGAGCTTCATGGTAAAGATTGTGTAGTAGCTGTTCTACCGATGTTCCATGTTTTCTGTATGACTATTTGTCTGAATGCCCCAATTGCTTGCGGGGCAACTGTCCTGATCCTACCTAAATTCAGCCCTCTTGATGTAATCAGTACCATTCGAGAAAAAAAGGCAACAGTGTTTGCTGGAGTTCCTACGATGTATAATTTTATCTTGCAATTGCCTGAATCCACTGCAGAAGATTTTTTATCCATTCGCTTGTGTATCTCAGGAGGTGCATCGATTCCGGTCGAGCTGCTACAAAAATTTGAAAACAAATATAACGTTTTTATCTTGGAAGGGTATGGCCTTTCGGAAACTGCTCCTCTTGTCGCTATTAATCCTTTAAAGGGAACCCGCAAACCAGGCTCTATCGGCCTAAATATACCAGGCCTCAAGAGCAAAATTGTCAATGAGGACGGAAAAGAATTGCCCAGAGGAGAAGTCGGAGAATTAGTAGTTCAAGGGCCAAACGTAATGAAGGGATACTTGAGGATGCCGGAAGCTACATCAGCGGTCTTAATAGATGGATGGTTTTACACTGATGATCTAGCGACAATGGATGAAGAAGGATACATCTACATCGTGGATCGTAAGAAGGACATGATTATTGTTGGTGGATACAATGTATATCCTCGTGAAGTGGAGGAAGTTCTGTATCAACATCCTGCTGTTATAGAGGCGGCCGTAATCGGAGTTTCAGATGGAGAATACGAAGAAAAAGTAAAAGCTTATGTCGTAGTCAATGATGAACGAATCACCATGAATGACATTATCCGATTTTGTCAGGATAAGCTGGTTAAGTACAAGCTTCCTAGCCGAGTGGAATTTTCTAAAGGGTTACCTAAGAACTCAACAGGGAAAATTTTGCGCAGAGAGTTAAGACAATTGATTGAAGTTAAGTAAGAAACTAACTAACCATATTATTGAAGGAGGATTATTTATGTCGCTCATTTTAAAGGAAAAAGTTCAAGGACCAGTAGCGTGGAAAGGTATTGATCTAGCTAAAGATGATTCATGGGTTTATTATTTGTCTGAGAAAACAATAGCATCTCTTGAAAACGCTTTATTTCATGTTAAACAAAAAGGTTTAAAAGCACCTAATTTTAACAAGGAAGACTTCCTGATTCCGGATCTCTCTGACGAAATTGCATACTTTGTGGAAGAATTAGAGAATGGGAGGGGGTTTCTATTAATTCGTGGATTGCCAATGGAAAGGTATACGGATGAAGAAGTGAGCACTATTTATTGGGGGCTCGGACTTCACATGGGCATTCCGGTATCGCAAAACGCAAATGGTGACCTCTTAGGGCACGTCATTGATCAAGGTCTGAGTTTAGAAAATTCAAATGTACGCGGTTACCAAACGAAACTGCACCTTCCTTTTCACGCAGATGGATCTGATGTCGTTGGACTATTAAGCCTTCGAAAAGGGAAATCTGGGGGTTTCAGTAGTATCATAAGTTCAATGGCTGTTTATAATGAAATTCTTGAGAAGTACCCAGAGTATTTAGGAATTCTCTGTCGTCCATTCATCTTTGATCGTCGTGGTGAGGAATCGCCAGGTGAATCGCCAGTATTTACATCACCAATTTTTAGTTACTATGATGGTAAATTGAGCTGTAGATATGTCCGTACATTTATAGAATCAGCACAAGCGAAAACAGGTATCCATTTGTCAAAGGTTGAAATCGAAGCTTTAGACATACTGGACTCCACCCTTCATGATGAAAATATGCATTATAATATGATGTTGGAAGAAGGTGATATGCAATTCGTCAATAATTATACAGTTCTTCACTCACGTACTCAATACGAAGACTATGAAGAACCGGAACGCAAACGCCATTTATTAAGATTATGGCTCACGATGCCAAATGGCCGAGAAATTGCACATGATTTCGCGATGTTTATTGATGAGAAAACAGGTAAAGCGGGTCGTGGCGGTATTCCAGTCCGTGGAAAAACATCTGGCGGTATTATAGAAAACTTAAAGTAATTGGGTTTAAATCACAAAGACTTACCTATATAAATCGATTCATTAGAACACCAATTGATTCATGTAATGGGGGTGCCTTTTCAGATGGCAGGAAAAGGTTTTCCCTTGATGGTAAAAATAGGGGGGGATTTATACGTTGAGCACTCCAAAATATTCTTGGATTATATTATTATTTCTAGTTGCTTCAGGTATGATCAACCAAGTTGATAAAATTATCATTGGTTTGGTTTCCGTTCCAGTAATGAAAGAGTTACATTTAAGTCCTTCGCAATGGGGATTGGTGGGAAGTTCCTTCTTTTGGTTCTTCACCTTTTCCTCTATCATTCTTGGTGGTATGGCCGATTCCAAAAACACGAAAAAAATGTTAACTTGGATGTCACTTACATGGTTGATTATTCAATTTCTCACACCTTTTGTTTCCAGTCTGTCTCTACTAGTCTTTACAAGAATGATCTTGGGAGCAGGCGAGGGTCCAGTCCCTGCCATATCAACGGCAATAATGGGAAAATGGTTTCCGAAACACAGACATGGTATAGGCTTTGGTGCAGTTCTATTAGGAACGACAGGTGGATCAGCTATTGCTTCACCATTATTAATCTCCTTAATCGATCAATATGGATGGAGATCTGCTTTTATAGCCATGGGGATTGTTGGACTTATTGTGCTAGTTTTATGGGGCATTTTCGGTAAAGAAAGTCCACAAGAAATTGGGTTGCCTTCATTTCATCAAGAGGAGCAGCATTCATCAATCCTTTCTAAGGTTTCTTGGCGTCAGTTTCTTCAGCATCTTTTATCTAAAAATTTTGTTTTTACCGTTTTATATGGAGGTTGTGCCTATTGGTTATTGTCCGTTCAAGCAATATGGTTTCCGGCATACTTTACCAAAGTTCAACATTTGAATGGTCAAACATTAAAACTAGCCGTGTCACTACCTTTTCTTTTCGCTGCCATCAGCCAAATCGGATTTTCCATGCTATCAGACCGGATTTATCGCAAAACTGGGGATATTCGTAAAGCACGAATAAATCTTGCCGGTTCCATGATGGTGCTATCTGCTCTTTGTGTATATCTGGAAAATGCTGTGAATTCTTCTGCTGTGTCCATCCTGTTCTTCACCCTTGCTCCAGGTTTTGCGTATGTCATTCTTTCACTCGCACCCGCAATATTTATGGATTTTTTTCTCCCAAAAACATCGGAAAAGCACAAGGGACGTTCATTGCTCTTGCAAGCTCAACAAGTATTATTGCTCCACTCGTATTCGGGTATTTCATCCAATATGCAGCGACTGAGGCGATTGGATATCGTTATGGATTTCAAGTAACTTCTTTGGGGATGTTCGTTATCGGGTTATTGTTTTGGATCGTTGTACGTCCTGCAAAGCAAAGCAACACAAAAATAAAAGCAGAGGAGCAAGTGAATATTTAAAAGATATACAGCAAGTAAGGGTACAGTAGTAACTTCAACGAAGAATTGTCTTAGTTAGTGAATATATCAAGTTGAGGTAAGGTGAGTATAACTATGTTGATGGATTATTTGGTCAATGAATCTATTACTTAGTTTTTTGAAAGGGTTGTTTGTGAGATTGGATGCCGGTATATATTAATACAACTTACTTATAATTGTATTTAATTTATAAGTGTAAAAATTAAATTCGTAATATTCAGTTGTTTTACTGGTATTTTGGGAGATAGCGAGAGGTTCGGATCAAAGGGCGATTAAGATACTTCTCTTTTCTTCATTGTTAATGCTAAAAAAAATTCAGTCATCTTAAGTAGGAAAATAACCAAATTAATAAAGGAGGATTATTTATGTCGATCATTTTAAAGGAAAAAATTCAAGGGCGTTCAGTGTGGAAGGGTATTGAACTAGCTAAAGATGATTCATGGATTTATTATTTGTCCGAGAAAATGATTGCTGCACTTGAGAAGGCTGTATTACATGTTCAGCATAAGGGATTAAAAGCACCTGATTTTGGAAAAGAGGATTTCCCAATTTCGGATTTTGCTGACGAAATCACTTACTTTGTTGACGAACTGGAAAATGGTAGAGGGTTCCTATTGATTCGTGGATTGCCAATGGAACGTTATACTGATGAAGAAGCAAGCATCATTTATTGGGGTCTCGGACTTTACCTAGGTATTCCAATCATTCAAAGTAAAAAAGGTGACCTTTTAGGGCATATCAAAGACGTAGGTCTCGACTTTAAAAATACAAGTGTACGTGGTTACCAAACGAATGTACACCTTCCTTATCACACAGACCTCGCTGATGTAGTTGGCTTACTATGTCTTCGCAAAGCAAAATCTGGTGGTCTAAGTAGTATCGCAAGTTCTATGGCTATTTATAATGAAATTCTTGAGAAGTACCCAGAGTATCTTGGAATTCTTTATCGTCCATTCTTTCATGATCTTCGCGGGGAAGAAGCACAAAGTTCATCTCCAGTAGTTTCATCACCAATCTTTAGTTATTACGATGGTAAATTGAGCTGCAGATGGATACGAAATTATATCGAATCTGCACAAACGAAAACAGATGTTTCTTTGACGAAATTAGAAATCGAAGCATTTGATTTACTAGATTCCCTTACTCATGATAAGAACATGCATATTGATATGATGATGGAACGAGGGGATATGCAATTCGTTAATAATTATACAGTTATGCATTCACGCACAGTATTTGAAGATTATGAAGAAGATGACCGCAAACGTCATTTATTAAGATTGTGGCTTATGATGCCAAATGGTAGAAAAATTGCCCCAGATTTCGAGTTTTATATCGGAGGAGTACCTGTAAATAGATAAAGTGAAGCTTCTATCAGTGGGGCTTCATCCCTTGTTGATGGAAAGCTCGTCTAATCGGGCTATTACTGCCAGTTAATGTGGGATAAACAGCTGGTGAGAAGTAAAATCGTTATTTTTTCTTATATTAAGTTGTATGGTGATTTTATTCATCGAAATAAGGTGAATAAAATCACCATTGTATGTTTTTTAATGATGAAGTGAATGTGAAGGTTTCAGGACAGGAAGAAAGGTTTAGGAAATATTCGGGTTAGTTTTAAAATAAATTGAAGTGAGGATGATGTTTCTTGGTAAATTTAGATCCGCAAGCAGAAAAATATTTACAAGCGTGTAATCAGATGCCACCTATTCATACGATGGATCCTAAGGCAGTAAGGGATATGCTTTACAACGCACCACGCCCTGCTGTAAAATTAGATCTGGTTTCAAAGGTAGAAAATTTAATGATACCGGTAAGTCAAGATGAAGAAATCAAATGTAGGGTATACATACCGGAGGGGCAAGGTCCCTTCCCAATATTTATTTATTACCATGGTGGAGGATGGGTTCTAGGAGACATTGACGTGGTGGATGCAAGTTGCCGAATGATCGCAAATAGAACGGCTAGTATTGTCGTATCTGTAAACTATCGTCTCGCTCCAGAGTATAAGTTCCCTACTCCAGTTGAAGACGCATATGCGGCATTGGAATGGTTTTATGAAAAAGGGTCCTCTTTTAACGGAGATGTTACTAGATTGGCAGTCGGGGGGGATAGCGTGGGTGGAAATCTAGCAACAGTAGTTACTATGATGGCGAGAGACAGAAAAGGCCCTGACATCACTGCACAGGTTTTAATTTATCCTGCGACAAATCTTGAGTTTAATACGGAATCCCACCAAACATTTGCGAAAGGATTTGGGTTAGATCGTGAACAGCTGGTTTGGTTCCGTAATCATTATTTAAGGAATGATGAGGACAGGTATAATGAATACGCTTCTCCTTTGGGGGCTGAAGATCTAAGTGGTCTCCCGCCAGCAATCGTAATCACCGCAGAAAATGATGTACTTCGGGATGAAGGAATGGCTTATGCTGAACGTCTGAAAAAATTTGGTGTGCAAGTTGAATATGCATGTGAACCTGGTATGATCCACGGCTTTTTTGCACACATGGCTATTTTCTCTAAGAACATTGAATCAACGGTTTCTAAGATTGACAAGTTCTTGAATACTGCTAAATATACAATAGGGATAGATTGAGATCGAAAAGTTATAAAAAACGAGCCCCAGCTTTTAGCGAGGCTCGTTTTTAAATACACTATTATTGGTAATCTAAGATACAGTTACAATATCTATCCTAGCTTTTTAGTAAAAAACGGTATCTCCAATTCCACCGGTTACCGAAATAACATCACCAGTAATAGATGCTGCCAAAGGTGAAGCCAAGAAGGTAATGACATTGGCAATTTCTTCTACTGTAATCAGGCGGCCGATTGCATTGAGTGCTGCCATCTGACGCAAAGCATCTTCGTTAGTGACTCGATTTCTAAACATTTCAGTATCGACAATCCCTGGATAAACAGCATTGACGTTAATTCCATGCTTTCCTAACTCCAATGATGCAGATTTTGTTAAATGGACAACAGATGCATTACGTGGACCGGAACTAAAATAATTACCGCCAATTCTAGCAGCTAGACCACTTATACTTATAATACGTCCCCAATTATTTTCAATCATATAGGGAGCTACAGCTCGGATACAACGAAAATAGCCCATATACTTTTCTTCAAAATCTTTCAAAATAAGTTCATCTTTAATACTATTAAAATCTTCTGGCTCAAAGCCGCCAACACGAGCTCCACTGTTG
The DNA here is from genome assembly GCF_002975175.1 of Bacillus sp. MYb209. Classification (GTDB taxonomy): domain Bacteria; phylum Bacillota; class Bacilli; order Bacillales; family Bacillaceae_G; genus Bacillus_A. The sequence goes on along the minus strand of NZ_PCNZ01000001.1, from coordinate 179,940 downwards.
ACTAAAATATCGATGCCTCCCATTGTTGCTGCTGATTTTTCAACTAAATTTAGAATAGAGTCAGGATCAGTAGTATCTGCCACAATCGGATAGATATTTCTTTTTGTTTCTTGGGCTAATTCCTCTGCCGCAATTTTTAGTGAGGATTCGTTTCTTGAACAAATCGTACAATCTACACCTTCCAGAGCCAACTGACGGGCAGTAGCTTTACCAATCCCGCGGCTTCCTCCAATAATAAGTGCTTTTTTTCCAGATAACTTTAAGTCCATATTTTAACCCCCTGTTTTGATTTAACCGTAAAAGATCAAACTTGGAAATAAATCCCGAGAATATTGAATCATTTCTATTTTTAATTCTACAGATAAATTATAATTAAATAAAATTAAAGATTTTAATTTGTAAGTAAGTATTACTAATATAAAAAAAGTTATTTTGTAAATAATGAAAATAGGACAGATACCTTACTCTGTAAAATGTATCGGTCTTGTACGATTGAATAGGCTCTTCAAGGGGAGGAGCACACTCCTATTCTTGTTTATCCCGCTATTTGTGTCCATCTCAAGGTTGAGAGAAGCGAAGAAGATAGGTAGAGAGTTGTGTTTTGTGATTTCAACAATATATTGTAATTGTTTACTGTCTATAACTGTATCCCTTTTGAATATTAGCGATATTTACTTACATATTAAAACTTTTAATTTTATTTATCTGAAAATTATGAATATAATCTAAATAACAATCCATGCGGTTGTATCGGTTGTTATTTAAAGCACTTTCGCGTAGGCGGAGAAGGAGGACAGCACTTAAGAAGTTATAATTTATCTGACAAAGAATTTGAGAAGGGAGATGGAGTTGAAGTTGAAGTTGATCTTTTATTAGGAAACAATCTATAAAATTATGGTAACGCTTTCATACTTAGGGAGGCTTGCAGTAATTTTATACACATTATGAAGAACCAGAACGTAAACGTCATTTACTAAGATCATGGCTCACGATGCCAAACGGCCGAGAAGTTGCACGTGATTTAGCGATGTTTATTGATGAGAAGACAGGTAAAGCAGGTCGCGGTGGTATTGTAGAAAACTTAAGGTAAGGGGAGATTGTTATATTGAACACCCCAAAATATTCTTGGATTATATTATTATTTCTAGTTGCTTCAGGTATGATCAACCAAGTTGATAAAATTATCATTGGTTTGGTTTCCGTTCCAGTAATGAAAGAGTTACATTTAAGTCCTTCGCAATGGGGATTGGTGGGAAGTTCCTTCTTTTGGTTCTTCACCTTTTCCTCTATCATTCTTGGGGGCATGGCCGATTCCAAAAACACGAAAAAAATGTTAACTTGGATGTCGCTGGTATGGTTGATTGTTCAATTTATTACACCTTTTGTTTCTAGTCTATCTCTGCTAGTCTTTACAAGAATGATCTTGGGAGCAGGCGAAGGTGCAGCCCCTGCTCTATCAACGGCTATAGTTGGAAAATGGTTCCCAAAACATAGACATGGTATAGGCTTTGGCGCTGTTCTCTGTGGAGCAACAATTGGGCCTGCAATTGCTACACCATTATTAATCTCCTTGATCAATCAATATGGATGGAGATCTGCTTTTCTAGTCATGGGGATTGTTGGGCTGATTGTATTAGTTTTATGGGTCATTTTCGGTAAAGACAGTCCACAAGAAATCGGGTTGCCTTCTTTTCATCAAGAGGAGCAGCATTCATCAACCCTCTCCAAGGTTTCTTGGCGTCAGTTTCTTCCGCATCTTTTATCTAAAAATTTTGTTTTTATTATTTTGTGTGGAGGTTGTGCCTATTGGTTATTGTCCGTTCAAGCTATATGGTTTCCGGCATACTTTACCAAAGTTCAACATTTTGATAATCAAACATTAAAATTAGCTGTGTCGTTACCTTTTCTTTTCGCTGCCATTAGTCAAATTGGCTTTTCTATGCTATCAGACCGGATTTATCGCAAAACTGGGGACATTCGTAAAGCACGAATAAATGTTGCCGGTTCCACCATGGTACTATCTGCTCTTTGTGTATATATAGCAAATGCCGTGAATTCAAGTGCTATATCCATTTTGTTTTTCACCCTTGCTCCAGGTTTTGCGTATGTCATTCTTTCACTTGCACCTGCAATATTGATGGATTTTTTTTCTCCAAAAAACATTGGAAAAGCACAAGGGATTTACGTTGCTCTTGCAAGCTCAACAAGTATTATTGCTCCGCTCGTATTCGGGTATTTCATCCAGTATGCAGCGACTGAGGAAATGGGATATCGTTATGGATTTCAAGTAACTGCTTTGTGTATGTTCGTTATTGGATTACTGTTTTTGATTGTTGTACGTCCCGCGAATCAAAGTCATACAACAATAAAAGCAGAGGAGCAAGTAAGTATTTAAAAATTAATGATGGATCGGGGAGGGAAAGAAAGGAGTAAATATGAAAGGGAGGTTGCTAAATGGATCGTTGTGTACATTGTCATGAAGTATTAGCCATTATGGAACGGAATCGCAGCGAGTGTTGGAATTGTCAAGAGAAGATGTCCGAGACTTACTCGGATGATTATATTGAAGTAGAAGATGAAGTAAAATAGGTTGTACGACAGAATTTGGAGCTTCGCAGGTAGCAAAAAAAGCAAGTTATCTTCTGATTGAACCAACCTAAAAGAAATATTTAAGTGCTTATGAATCACCAAATCAATTGGAATGATATCACCTTTTATGACAGGGTGATAATTTTTATTACGAAATCAGGAGAACATGTAATGGCAAACTTTCAAAGGTGAATTGGAAAATCCCGTCCATATTTATGGTAGTTGTTCAATATTGATACTGTATTCCTTTTTGAATATTAATAATATTTATTTGCACATTAAAATCTTTAATTTTATTTAATTATAACTTATGAGTATAATCCATAATATAGTGAGTTTTAAAAATTTCGAATATTTAAAATTTTTAAGGGGGTCTAGAATGTCATCTACACAATTGTTTGATTTAACAGGACAGACAGCAATGGTCACCGGAGGTGGTAGCGGGTTAGGACGTGTAATGGCACTGGCGTTAGCTGAGGCCGGTGCAAATGTGATAGTTTGCTCACGTCGTATAGAAGTTTGCGAAGAAGTTGTGAAAGAAATCGAGGCGTTAGGAGGACAAGCACTTGCCTTATCATTGGATATAACAGTTCCTGAATCTATCGCTCAAGGTGTGGAGATAGCGGTTTCTCATTTTGGGAAAATCGAAATTTTAGTCAACAGTAGCGGAACGGTTTTTGAAACGCCTGCTACGGACATGCCTTTAACGCAATGGCAAGCTATGCTCGATACAAATGTGACAGGAACATTTTTAATGTGTCAGGCTGTAGGAAGACATATGATAGACAACGAATACGGAAAAATCATTAACATTTCTTCTTCAATCGGCTTTAAAGGTACTGACCCAGAAGCAGTAGATTCTGTAGGATATACAACAAGTAAGGGTGCAGTTATGACTTTAACGAAGGATCTTGCAGTTAAGTGGGGCCGCCATGGTGTACATGTGAATTCTATTGCTCCTGGAGTTTTCACTACTGGAATGAATAACCCAGAAATACCGGGAACACTTGTGCATAAGGCCGGTCCGATTATCGCCTCCCAAGTTCCAGTAAGGAGGTTAGGTAGAGACAAAGATTTAGTAGGAGCAGTCCTTTATTTTGCTTCAGCAGCTTCTGATTATTGTACAGGACAAATATTGACTCTTGATGGGGGACTTGGTGCTAAGTAAATCCCCCAAAAAATAATTAAACTTAATTCGTGAATATATCAAATTGAGGGTGTGAATTAGTAGAAGTTAATTATAAGTTAAAAATAATCATTTCACTTAATTTTTAATTATGAACACACTGAAAATGATAGATTCGCAATAGTTAATCAACTGACTATTGTAAGCGTTATCAATATGCTGATTTTAAAAAATTGAAAGAGGGGATATAAATGGGAAACGTAAAGAATGTAAAAGAGGTAGTGGCATTTCATGCCAATAATATTTGTCCAGATGATTTACCTTGGATTCCTTATTTTGGAGATTCGAAGTTTAAATTGCTTAAGGCAAACCCGGTGACAGGACAGACGGTTACGCTATTAAAAGTTCCTGCGGCTATGCAGCTTCCTGCTCATTTTCACCCTGGTACGGTCATTGTTTATACCGTCCAAGGCACTTGGAGATATCTCGAGGATCCTTGGGTCTCTAAAGCTGGTGATGTCGTTTATGAGCCAGCTGGCTCATCCCATACACCTCAAGCTGTAGGGGATGAAGAAGTTATTACGCTTAATATTGTTGAAGGAACATTAGACTATTTAGGTGAGAATGGAGAAATAATTGCCAGAGATAATTGGGAGTCATTTCTGAAAAAATACCATGAGCATTGCGCAGCTGAAGGAATTGCACCTGTCGATGTGACTAAATTTTAAAAGATAGATTCGTAAAAAAGAGAAGCGCGACGTTCATGTGACGAAGATGCTCCTCTTTTTTCTTTTTTAACTCTTAATAATTTGGGATTTTAGATGATAAATATATTTGTTGGCAAAAGTGGATAGATGTTTATTCTCTGATCGAACCATTCCTAAAGAAATATTTACAGTCCTATGATTCATCAAATCAACGGGAATGATATCACCATTGTTGACAGGGGGATAATTTTTCATTACGAAATCAGGAGCAAATGTAATAGCTAAACTTTCGATGATGGCTTGGAGAACTCCATCCATATTGTTTGATGTAAATAGGATTTTTAAGGGTTTATATTTGTTAAAGAAATCTTGAACAAAATACTGCATAAATTCACCTTTATATGTAACGAGAGTTTGATCAAGTATATCATGAGGAGTTATGGTACCAAGAAACGCTAAGGGGGAATGCTTAGAAACATATACTTTCTGTTTCCCTTCAAATAGTGTTTCAAAAGCTATTCCTTCCATATTTACATTTAAATCGGGCGAATACGTAATCAGTCCGATGTCGGTCTTATGCTGTCGAATATCTTCAATTACAGCATGTCCACTTTTTTCGGTAACCTCCACATTTACATGTGGATATTCCTGTCTAAAAGCAGCTATAGCTTTTACTAGAAACGTCGTCAATCCGGGTAAAGAAGATAACCTTAGTTCTCCCACTTCCATGGAGTTGAATGAGCTGGCTGTCTCTTTTATTTCTTCAATTTTTCTCAGTACTCCGTAGGCAAGTTTTAGAATGATTCTACCTTCATCGGTTGGTACAGCACCGTGTCCCCGTGAGCGATTAAGGATCTTAATCCCTAACTCCTTTTCTAAGCTGGTAATGGATTGGCTAATCGTAGATTGGGTCACATGAAGATTCTGTGCTGCTTTAGTCAGAGAACTGTGTTTTGAGACCTCAATAATATATACTAATTGCTCAATGTTCATGACCGCTCCCCTTTTCGAATATTAGTATTACTTACTTACAGATTAAATTCTTTAATTTTATTTAATTATAATTTATAAGTATAATTGATAACAATAATAAGTTTTATAGAATTTTGAACATTCAAAAAATTAAAGGTATCAAAACAATTGTTTGTTTTAACGGGACAGAAATAGTTACTGAAGATAGTAGCGGGTTAAAGGATCCTGAAAGCATTTGTGTTGGTAAAGGAAGATGCAAACGTTGTAGTATGTTCACGTCGTATAGAGGCTTACGAGAAAGTTATGAAAGGAATCGAGGTATTAGGGAAACGAGCCCTTGTCCTGGCACTGGATGTAACAGATTCTGAATCTGTTGTTCAAGACAGGGATAAAGTAATTTCTCATTGCTCAACTGGATAAATAAAACATGGGGAGGAGACGGATGAGAACAGAAACTGTTTTAATTACAGGTGCTACAAAAGGAATTGGTTTGGAATTCGTTAAAATTTTCGCAGGTCATAGCTATAATTTGGTGTTAGTCGCCAGAGACGCAACGTTGCTGGAGCAACAAGCGGAGAATTTAAAAAAGGATTATGGTATGCAAGTAAATACTTTTGCTGGCGATTTAGGAAACTATACAACGGTAGAGAGCTTGCATCGACACTTGAAAACCGAGGGAATTGACATCGATATTTTGATTAATAATGCCGGAGCGGGCGGATTCGGACTTATGACGGAAGTGGATATTCAGAAGGAAATGGAATATCTGCAACTCAATATGATTTCGCTTACGTATTTAACTAGACTTTTTGTGGATGACATGGTGAAACGAAAGCAAGGTAAAATTTTAAACGTGGCTTCACTGGCAGCCTTTCAGCCGGTTCCACGAATGTCGATGTATGGAGCGAGTAAATCGTACGTCTTATCCTTTTCGGAAGCGATTGCTGAAGAACTGAAAGGAACCGGGGTTCAAGTCTCAGTGCTATGTCCAAGTTTTACCAAAACAACACTCACGCAGCAATTCGCCGGGGCAGGCACGAAGGTTCAATAAGAACATGTTGGATCCGCAAACGGTTGCCAAGTGCGGCTTTGAAGGATTAATGAAGAATAAAAGGGTAATCATTCCGGGCTTTAAAAATAAATTTATGGCTAAATGTGTGGGCCTGCTGCCAAGGAAATGGGTAACCATCTATACCCGAAAACTTCTTGAGCAAAAAGTGTAAATAAACATAAAATTCCTATCTTTGAAAGAATGAGAGTTTTTACACGTATCACCCTTATATAATTTCTGTGGCAAATTGCACAATCGTGCTTAATTTAGTTGAATAGCAAAGCAGGGGCCATTCAATCTTTAAAGAGTGCTCTCAAACCTTATACGATTTACGGAAAATATTATGCTTACGTTATGATTGGAGGAAGCTTCATGAAGCTGAAAAAAATTTAAATGAATACAATCAATTCAAACGCGAAATGGAAATATCGGCGCAGAAATATGGATTAACTAACCAAAAAACCGTTGAATTCAGCCAAAAGTTAGATTTAGTGGTCAATGAATTTATGATGATAAAATATTCAGAAGTAAACAAACAGGAGCAACTTGGGTAGTAGCTTATGTCTAATAGATGTTTCTAGAAATCATCTTTATCATATAAAACTGATAAAAAATTTTCCGAAAGAAAGCACAATAATTGTAGGCAGGCAGTAAAAATTAGTTAAAAGCCCTATAAAACAATTAAAAAATATTTCGATCTATTGGGATTAGATAATTGCAGAACAATTGAAGAAATGAAAGCCAGATAAACTTAAGAAGAAAGTGACTCCACAGAGTAAAGATTTTTTCATTTTTCGCTTTGAGAGTAAAGATTACTGTGAAATATTAATGAAGGGGTGACGTTATGTGGGTCTGTACCTCACACATGAAAGAAACATTACTATTGTTAGACACTCCCCATGTTAGCAAAGCTTCGTATCAAATTAAGTGTTCTCTTTGTGATAATCTTGCTACTGCAAAAGTTTATTATACTCACAGAACTTACCATTATATTAAAAAACAATGCATGGATTCTTTATCAAAATCTTCTCCTATAAAATCTGGTTAATTAATTTTGGGAAAAACAATGCATATCAACTTATGAATAGATAGTTCACGACTATCTTAAAATGGACAATCCAAACATTCTGTACAACGATAGGTTCTTTTGTTTGTTTTATACCCAGTACTCGTTTTTGGTTTTTCCTACAAATAAAAAAGAGGTTAGCCCGAGTAGCTATTCAGCTACTTTTGGGTCCACCTCATTAAGTGATAGTAGATTCTTCACTAAGATCCCCGCGATAAAATAAGAAAAGCCATATAAAACTAACGGAAATACAGCATAAAGCTAGCGAACTACCGATTATTTGCGGAGAAAGTATTTCTAAAAGCCATCCGGTAATAAACATAGATAATTGAATAAGAGATCCGTAAATGGAGTAGTGGAATGAAAAAACTTTACCAATCATGTCTTCTGGCGTATACGTTTGTAGCAATGTTGTATCAAGTGGAACGATGATTCCTCCTGCTATACGCATACAGAGTAATGTAATGATACCGATAATAAGTTGATCGGATAGAATGAATCCGAGAAAGAAAATTCCTTGTAGTAAATAGGCCCAACCAAATGCTCTTTTCATTTTTTCTTCATTTTTAGACATATAAAGATTAACGAGGAGACTGCCAATCATAAGTCCAGCCCCTTGAACCGTATATAAAATTCCAATGTTAGTGTGGAAAATTCTTTCGGCATAGATTGTTAGAAGTAGCTGATAAGCGCCTCCAATAATGCCCCATGAAATTCCGACAAGAATTAATGTTAAAATAATTTTTCTTTGTAATATGTATGTATAACCATCTTTTATATCAGTAATAAATGCTTTTTTCGTGTTAAAAGTACTACGAGAAGGGATATTCATTTTATGAATAATAAAGGCTGAAATAAAGTATGACAGGCTGTTCATTAAAAAAGCGATCTCAATACTTAAAGATTGTGCAATAACCCCACCTAAAGAAGCCCCCATAATAGACATAGAACCATTGATTGTACTAGAAAGAGAGTTAGCGGTTACTAAATGATTTCGATGTACGATATTCTTTAGAGTTGATTGCTTAGCAGGCTCAAATAAGCAAGAAAGTACTGATAAACATATATTAGGAATGAAAATAATCTCAATTTTATAGATCGCTAATAAATAAGTGAGGACGATAATTCCTCGTAAAATATCGGTGAAAATCATAATCTTTTTTTTTGAAAAACGGTCTACAATTCCGCCTATGAAAGGGCTGAGAAGGAGTTGAGGTAATCCTTTACTCATAAAAGTGAGCGCTATCATAAACGGAGATTCTGTTATGCTATAGACGAATGTTAATAAAGCTACAGTATGAAACCAATCTCCAAGTACACTTAACGTTTGACCATAAAATAGTTTTTTGAAGTTTTTATTTGTTTTAAGAAGCCTGTAATAAGAAATTGACATGGAAAATTAAACCTTATCTATAAGCGATGCCTGTACTTGTTTTTTCCATTCACTTAAATACATTTTCTCTGCTTTAGGTAGTCCAACAGGTAATTGTGCAATGAATTCTAAACTATTTCCATCAGGATCGTTAAAATATACGGAGGCGTGTGCTAATTCTGGAAAAACGATTGGCTCAATTGGCTCCATTCGAAAGTCTTTTCGCGCTGGAATTCCTTTCTGTTTGAGCCAGTGTATCGCGTCTTCTAAATCGTGTAAGCTTACTTGGAAAGCGATATGTCGTAAGGCTGGATGATAAGTAACTTTGTATTCTTTTCCTTCCCAAAGGCCAATCCAACTTTCATTTTCTACAATCCAAAAGAAGGCGGTATCTTTGTCTCTTTTATATAATTTTAGCCCCAGTGATTCATAAAAAGGTATCGAAATTTCTAAATTACAGACAGGTAAATGTGCTTCATAAAGACCTTTAATCATTATAATCCTCCTTAATAAAAATGTTTCTTATTCCATAGTAAACGATGTTTTGTTTGTTGAAATCACTAAAAAGAAGGATATAAATTCATACGAAAGTATGAAAAAACAGCTCAAAGATGAGCTGTTTTCGTATAGTTTTTAGTTAACATATTTTATTCATTTAGGGTTTAGCGAAAAGGATACGTATTATATTTAAAACCCTCCGCCTCCACCCCAACAGCTACATCCGATAATGATTAGAAGGATGAATAGCACGATGAGTAAAGCAAATCCACCGCCGAAACCAGCGCAACTACCACCAAAGCTCATGTTTTTTCCTCCTTTTTAGTAAATTAATCTATATAACTAATGGATTACTTTATAAGATATGTTTTTATTTAGAAAAGGAGCAAGTCTTACTTCTAATTAGACAAGAGCCTGTGATCTGATTTAGATATGATATTCACTTTGTTTCATAGCGCTTTTTTGAAAATGGTAAAAAAATATGGAAGTAATAGGTGAATGTATTGTAAATGAAAGGGGTATGTAACTTACAATTACATTAAAATTTGTAAAAAAAACCATTTTTTTATTTTTTTATGAGTGAAAATGTACTATAATTTTACAAGTAATATTATGGGAAAAGGGAGTTTTAGTATAGAGATGGAGATGGGACAATTACACAATAAAATAGAACACAAAAAGAAAGAGTTAATTCAACTTGTTGCTAGGCATGGATTAGATCATGATAAAGTTTTGTTATTTAGTCGAGATTTAGATATACTAATTAATAAGTTTATGAATATAAAAGACAAAGTATATAAGTGATTAATCTTTATTTTTTTATATTAGGATTATTTATTTGCAAAGGAGAGAACAGTTATGGAACACTTACAAGAAGAGTTGTATAAACAAATAAAAGAAGAAAAAGGTGCAGTTACTATATTCTTAAAGAGCGGAGTAAGAATAGTGGGGGAAGTAGTTGGAGTAGATAGATTTACAGTATTAATGTTAGTAGATGGAAAACAACAACTTATTTATAAGCAGGCAATATCAACAATTATGAAATAAGACACTCAAAATGAGTGTCTTATTTCATAATTAAATCGTTACTGTTTGCATGCTTCAACGTCAATGCCAGCAGCGAGTAATTTTTTTTCTCCGTCTTGTTCAATGATTTTTTGTAATTTAGATAAGAAAGAGTCAAAATCTGTATGTTTACCAACTTGGAAAGTCATTTTATGCTCAATTGGTAACCAAGTATCAATATCAGCTTCGTTATGCTGAATTTTCACTTCAAGTTTATCAAGTGCGTTAGCAACTTTTGCTTCATACGTTTCTTTCGCTTCGAATTCCATCCATAAATCGTATAATTCTTCACCAAGAGAACCTTCTAGTGTATGTTTAATATTTAAAATAGCCTTTTGCTCATTTTTTTGTTTTTGTAATTGTAATTCACGGCTATTCATTGTATCAAAGGCAGGAATATCACCAGCTTCTGCTTCAACAAGATCGTGAATTATGACCATTTTAAGTAATTTTTCAATATTTATTTTTTGATCCAAATAAGGCTCAACTAAGATAGCCATTAAGGACATACGCCACGTATGTTCAGCAACACTTTCTTGACGTCCGTTAGAAAGCCAACTATGTCGCATTTCATATTTTAGTTTTTCTGCTAATGCAATGACTTGCAAAATGTTATGTTCCATCGTGATCCTCCTCATATTTCTATACTATAATTCTAATATGGAAATGAAATGTGTCAATTTTATGAGTATATTGCGATAAATAGATGATAAGCGTATAATGAGCATTATATGTGAAAACGCATTATTAAAATAAAAAAATGTTTTATAAAAATGAAAAGGGAAGGGCAGGAATATGGGAGACGAAAATCAAGTATTTGCTAGACCAGAAAGAAAAAGAAGGAAGTTTGATATTTCTAGCCCAGTGGGCATTATAGTAGGTTTCGCCATTGTAATAGCGGCGATCATGCTTGGCGGTGGTGGAATAAAAGGTTTTAAAAATTTTTTAGATGTTTCATCTATTTTAATTGTTATAGGGGGAACAACAGCGACAATAATTGTGGCATATAGATTTGGAGAAATAAAAAAATATACGAAAAGTATTTTTACTGTTTTACATAGAAGAGAGGAAGATTTAGAACAGTTAACGGATTTATTCGTTGATTTTTCGAAAAAATCTAAAAACATGGTTTACTTTCATTAGAAGTTGATGGAGAGCAAGTAGACAATCCTTTTATTCAAAAGGGGATTCGTTTAATGCTAAGTGGCTATGATGAAGATGAATTAAAAGAAGTGTTAATGAAAGATGTTGAAACAGAGGTGTATGAGTTAAGAAAAGGAGCAACATTATTAGATAAAATTGGTGATTTCGCTCCAGCATGGGGGATGATAGGAACGTTAATAGGTCTTATTATTATGCTTCAAAACTTGCAAGATACATCTCAAATTGGTACAGGGATGGCAGTCGCTATGTTGACGACGTTGTATGGATCTGTTATTGCAAACATGATTGCAATACCGTTATCTGAAAAAGTATATCGTAGCATTGAAGATTTATATACAGAAAAGAATTTTGTAATAGAAGCAATCACCGAGCTTTACCGAGGACAAATTCCTTCTAAGTTAAAGTTAAAACTTGATACATACGTATATGAAACGAAGATGACAAAAGACAAACGAGCGGCTTAATAGCTTGAGGGGGGGTATGATGATAAAAAGACCGCAAAAAGAGTTTGAAGAATCGGTTTAAAATACACTTTTTTTTAGCTGAAAGAGAGGAACTAGCCGTATAATACCGGTTAGTTCCTTTTTAGTATGTACAGGCAGAGAAATCAAATGTTTCTGGAGTGTTATGCCAAAAGTCTCTTTCGTGTATTTAGCTGTTTTTATTTAAGGGTTATTATTTGGTTTAATTAATAAGTAGTAGGCTTTTTTCATTTGAAAATATAAGAGAATGTATCTCTGGATTGTGTTAGTAATATTTCGTGATAGCGCAAAAATTTTCGGTGAAATTACATTGGGAATACCATATAATATAATTAAACACATTTTATTAATATAGCATCGTGTTAGATTTTTTTATTATTTTCTTAAAAAATCTTTACTATTATTTACATACTTTTTATACCTTTTTGTATGTCAATTATTTGACAGATAATTCCGAAATGTTATAATATGGATATGTGGAAATTTCTATTTTCTTAAAAGACATGGGAGTCAGATGAGAATTGTGAAAGGATGAGGGGCAGTGACACAGAGTATGTATCACCACACAGCAATCAACGTATTAAGTCTTTTACAAAACATGTCAAATAATAAAACGAACGATATGAAATTAGAGGCGGAATTTAAAAAAATAGAGAAACAATTCCGAATAAAGTATGAAGAGCTTATCGATTTATATAATAGAATGGCATTATTTCAAATAGATATAGAAAAAAATGGCGGTATGCGAGTATATGAAAAATCAGGGATTACATGGTTGAAGTCTGAACTAGAACTACTGTATGAAGTATATCAATTTTGTCAGCGTCAAGGCTTAAACATTGCAAATATTTCAAAATATGTTAGTAAAAATGAACTGAATTTATTTCCAAAAACGGAAAGCCAATTACAGAACACGTATTATAAATTAAAAAAACAAGAAATCCCGTTTGAAAATATTGAAAAACAAAAGCCGGGTCGAAAACGCAAATATACACCTGTAAAGGATATAGTTGTTGAGGCGAAACAAGAAAGAAAACAGGAAGTAAAAGAAGATTTCCGAAGTGAAGAGGACGAAAAAAATCTCGTAACAGTTATATCTGGCATCGTGGATAACTTTGAAACAATTAGTCAATGTAGTGAAAAGAAAGAACACGAATTGCATCAGTTCATGGCGGGGATTTATAAGCTTTCTAGCATGGCTGCAGGGCGTTCGAAAGAAGAAAAGAACGCTCGGGGTCTTGAAGGTGAAGTACATTCATTACGAGCTGAAAATGAAAGGTTAAAACGAGAGAAGGAAGACCTTGTACATGATATTAAAGAAATAACGCATCATTTAATTCATTTTATTACGAGCTCTGATATCGATCAAATTCGTACGTTGCCTTTCTTCGTAAAAGAGTGTAAACAAGATTTACATAAGCTAGGATTATATAACGATCAAGACGGAAAAATGAAAATTCTGGTTGATAGTAGTGGTCAGGTTATGACTGTATCATAATAAAAATGGGTACAAAATATTCAAAAAAAGAAATATGTATTTTGTAAAAACATTGGTAGTGAAACTGAAATTAATAATGTGTGATTAACGATAAATCAAATGTCGACGTGGCTTGGAAAAAGAGGCCATGTCATTCGTTTACGGTTTTGATACGGATGAAAAGCACAATCTAAACCTGTTTTTTTGTAGAAATTCTAAAAAATAGAGGACAGAAAATTGACTGTCTAAATGTTTTAGTCGTAAGTTTTAGCATTTAATTTGGCTTAATAGGAAATTCTATTGATAGCAAAGTCTTTACCTCATTTTTGTTTTAGAAAGGAGAGAAGTGGATGGAGTCAATATGGCTAGAGTACGCTTGGGCATTATTAATTCTAATTGGATTAGAAGGATTGTTATCGGCTGACAATGCCCTTGTCCTAGCGGTTATTGCGAAACATTTACCTGAAGAAGAGAAAAAAAGAGCTATAAATTACGGAATCATTATGGCCTTTGTTTTTCGATTTGCAGCCCTATTTGCGATTTCATTTATTGCAAATGTTTGGCAAATACAAGCAATAGGAGCAGCCTATCTTCTTTATTTAGGATTGAAGCATGTCATTCAGGCGCAATTCGGAAAAGAAAGTAAAAATATTCATGAGGACGATGAAAAGGAAGCGGCAGGTAAAAGCTACTGGTTCACAGTAGGAAAGATTGCATTAGCTGACCTTGCTTTCGCGATTGATTCAATATTAGCCGCAGTTGCTCTTGCTCTGGGGCTTCCGGATTCACCGCTTGACGATTTCGGTGGTATGGATGGAGGACAGTTCATTGTGGTACTTCTTGGTGGGATTGCTGGACTTATTTTAATTAAATTTGCTGCAACTTGGTTTGTTGGTCTTCTTGAGAAACGGCCAGCATTGGAAACAACGGCATATGCGATTGTTGCTTGGGTTGGTGTCAAATTAGCTGTAATTACACTGGCTCATGAGGATATTGGTATTTTAGACCATGATTTTCCGCACAGTACAACTTGGACTTTAATCTTCTATGGAGTATTAGTTGCTATCGCACTAATTGGTTGGTTTGCACCGGGAAATAAGTCATCCCAAAATAATCCCGAAAGGTAATAAAAAGGTCAGAGCATTATGTGCTTTGTCCTTTGTAATGATATTTATATTGTGTATTTTGGGATTTAACGCTATAATTACAGTGTTAAAGATGGAATCGTGATATGACCTGTTATGAATCTATCATTTTATTTATGAATAAATGGACTGGTATTTTAGCAAGATGTGCTAATAAACTACTCCACCATGATGATAACGTGCCAAAAATGTGGTGCGTATATTTTCGTGGTGGAGTTTTTTTATTCTCAAAAAGGGGGAGTAACCATGAACGACAGCATGGTTCATATTACAATTGAAGGCAAAGAATATAGTGCTGAGTCTGGTTCGACTATACTAGGCGTTATAAATGAGAACGGAATTGAACATCCACAAATTTGTTACGTGCCGGAAGTGGATCCGATTCAAACGTGTGATACTTGTATTGTAGAAGTGAATGGAAAGCTTGTGCGATCGTGTTCTACAGTAGTGACGAACGGTATGAATATTGAGTTGTCCTCTACTAGTGCAAAGGCAGCGCAACATGAAGCGATGGACCGCTTATTAGAAAATCATTTACTTTACTGTACGGTATGTGACAACAATAACGGGAATTGTAAATTGCATAATACGGCAGAATTAATGGAAATTGAGCATCAAAAATATCCTTATGAGCCAAAGGTTGATGCAAGTGAAGTTGATATGTCTCATCCATTTTACCGCTATGATCCGAATCAGTGTATTGCGTGTGGTCAATGTGTAGAGGTGTGTCAAAACTTACAAGTAAATGAAACGTTATCTATTGATTGGGAGGCAGAGCGCCCTCGTGTTATTTGGGATGAAGGAGTAGAGATTAATGATTCTTCATGTGTAAGCTGCGGTCAATGTGTAACAATTTGTCCTTGTAATGCATTAATGGAGAAATCGATGCTCGGTGAAGCTGGATTTATGACAGGGTTAAAACCGGATATTCTTGAGCCTATGGTTGATCTTATTAAAGAGGTTGAACCTGGATATAGCGGTATTTTCGCCGTGTCAGAAGTAGAAGCTGCGATGCGCGACACTCGTACGAAAAAGACGAAAACAGTATGTACGTTTTGTGGTGTAGGTTGTTCATTTGAAGTATGGACGAAAGGGCGCAAAATTTTAAAGGTGCAACCAACTTCTGAGGCACCAGTTAATGCGATTTCTACTTGTGTAAAAGGAAAATTCGGTTGGGATTTCGTTAATTCTGAAAAACGACTTACGAAACCTTTAATTCGTAAAAATGGAGTGTTCGTTGAATCGACTTGGGAAGAGGCACTTCATGTAGTAGCGAATAAATTGGGCT
The DNA here is from genome assembly GCF_002975175.1 of Bacillus sp. MYb209. Classification (GTDB taxonomy): domain Bacteria; phylum Bacillota; class Bacilli; order Bacillales; family Bacillaceae_G; genus Bacillus_A. Next base: position 163,938 of record NZ_PCNZ01000001.1, on the reverse strand, counting down.
CTATTAAAGAAGAGTACGGTAAAGGTTCAATCGGCTTTATCTCTTCTTCTAAAATTACGAATGAAGACAACTATGTTATTCAAAAATTAGCACGACAAGTGTTTGAAACGAACAATATTGATAACTGCTCACGTTATTGCCAATCACCAGCGACGGATGGATTGTTCCGTACAATTGGTATGGGCGGAGATGCAGGGACGATTAAAGATATCGCACAATCAGGCCTTGTTATTATTGTCGGTTGTAATCCAACAGAAGGTCATCCTGTGTTAGCGACTCGTGTGAAACGTGCACATAAACTTCACGGTCAAAAGCTAATTGTTGCAGATCTTCGTAAAACTGAAATGGCAGAGCGTTCAGATATCTTTATTAGTCCAAAGCAAGGGACGGACCAAGTATGGTTAATGGCTGTTACGAAATATATGATTGATCAAGGTTGGCATGATCGACAGTTCATCGACGAGAATGTGAACTTCTTTGAAGATTTCAAAGATAGCCTTAAAGAATATACGCTTGAATATGCAGAAGAGGTTACAGGTATTTCAAAAGAAACTCTCGTTCAAATGGCCGAGATGATTCGTGATGCAGATGGTACGTGTATTCTTTGGGGTATGGGTGTAACGCAAAATACGGGTGGTTCAGACACTTCCGCTGCGATTTCAAACTTACTTCTTGCAACAGGAAACTATCGTCGCCCAGGTGCTGGTGCATATCCACTTCGTGGTCATAACAACGTACAAGGTGCTTGTGATATGGGAACTCTTCCAGGCTGGCTACCAGGATATCAGCACGTTACTAACGACGTAGAACGTGCGAAATTTGAAATAGCTTACGGAGTAAAAATTGATAACAAACCAGGTCTAAATAATATTGAAATGCTTCACGCAATTGATGAAGGGAAAATGAAAGCTATGTATCTTGTTGGAGAGGATATGGCTCTTGTTGACTCTAACGCAAATCACGTACATGAAGTGTTATCAAGCCTTGAGTTCTTTGTCGTTCAAGATGTGTTCCTTTCTAAAACGGCACAATATGCAGATGTAGTATTACCGGCAGCGCCATCTCTTGAGAAAGAAGGTACTTTTACAAATACAGAGCGTCGTGTACAAAGGTTATATCAAGTACTTCCAACGCTAGGAGATGCGAAACCAGACTGGTGGATCGTGCAGGCAATTGCCAATAAGTTAGGCGCAAACTGGAACTATAATCATCCAAGTGAAATCTTTGCTGAAATGGCGAGTTTATCACCACTATTCGCACATGCAAACTATGAAGTGCTTGAAGGGTGGAACAGTTTCCACTGGGGAAGTTTTGACGGAACGAATACGCCGCTTCTATTCAAAGATGGATTTAACTTCCCGGACAAAAAGGCTCTTTTTGCGATAGCTGATTGGGTACGTCCTGCTGAATTCCCAGCAGAATACGATCTTCACATTAATAACGGTCGTATGCTTGAACATTTCCATGAAGGGAACATGACAAATAAATCAACTGGTATTCAATCGAAAGTACCAGGTGTTTTCGTCGAGGTTTCTCCAAAACTTGCAAGGGAACGTGGAGTGAAAACTGGCTCGTTAGTACGTCTTGTTTCTCCTTTTGGAGCACTTAAATTACGTGCACTTGTAACAGATCGTGTAAAAGCGAATGAGCTGTATTTACCGATGAACTCGACAGATAATGAAACGGCGATTAATTTCTTAACTGGTCCGGCGGTCGATCAACGTACAAATACGCCTGCATATAAACAAACGAAAGTGCGTATGGAAGTGTTACTAGTAGAAGGAGAGAATCCGATGCCAAAAACGAACCCACGTAATAAAAAGCGTCATCCTCAAAACGGTATTGAGGTAAATCGCAAGTGGGCTCGTCCAGGATACGTACACTTAACGGATAAAGTGAAACTTTAATCAGTGGGGGTTTTCTTTATCTCCCACTGATTATTAGTTGAACCAATCGGGCTTTTACGGGCAGTTGATCCCCCACCTAACTTCTTTGCTTTCGCTGAATTTTGAGGTAGGGGTCTTACTGCCCGTTAATGCGGGATAACTAGGGAGGAGAAAAGAATATGGCAGCACCTATTCAAGCGATTCAAAAGCAGGAGTTAACTGAGGCAGAACTCAAACAACAAAAACTCGAAGATTTAAAAGAACTGCTAGCTAATAATGAAGATGCTTTAAATCAAATGTTTAATATAGTAGGTGAATTAAATGACATCGGGATGCTGGAAGCTGCAAATTCTATGCTGAAAGCGAAAGAACCAATCGCAAAAATTGTTCTAGGCCAAGTCACTCGTGAACCAGTTACAAATTTAATTAATAATATGATGGGCGCGGCAGGAGCTTTAACAGAACTTGATCCGGAACTTACGAAAAAGCTTGTAGGTAGTGTATTAACAGGTATGGATGAAGGAAGCCAGCATTTGCAAAGCAATAAAAAAGTAGGAATATTAGACCTTATGAAAGTACTGAAAGACCCAGATATTAATCGTGCTATCGGATTTGGTCTTCATTTCTTAAAAGGTATGGGTAAAGGATTAAAAGAAGAATAGATAAGCAACAATAATAGTATTTCATATGTTGCTTGCGTACTTGAGATAATTGTAAAAGATGATCCATTTCGTCTCATTATTAAATAGTTTAGACGAAATGGTCATTTTGTTAAAATAGTTGTGATGGAATAATATTTGAGAAGATAGTAAGGAATAACTGGGGAGGAATGAGAGTATGTCAAAAATGGTACATGAATTTAATGATATGATCCGAAAGCTTCGAAAAGAGTTGTTCGGGAAAGGGCCGGAACGAATTCATACTGTATTTACTGAAAACATGGCGATTGCTACACTTTATGGGAATTTGACACCTACAGAGAAATTCATTTCGGGAACTATGGATGGTGCGGAAATGGTTCATATGGCTCGAACGAAAATGATTCAAGAAGTGTATGCGGCTAATCCTCATGAACATTTAGAAGAACTTGTTGGTGCGAAGTTGGTTCATCTGTTTTCTGATATGAAAGTAGATGAAGATATTGCAGTTTCAGTTTTTGTCTTTGATAAAAATATAACGTGAGAGAAGGATGCTCATCGTGAAATCGATTCAGGTGGAACGGGAAATTTTTAAATATGAGCAAGGGAAATTTAAACATATAGAGGACAGCATTGTAACAGAGTTTCCTGTTACGGTTAAAATTAACGGCCAGGAATTTGTTACAATGGTTAGTACTCCAGAGTATATTGAAGATATGGTAATTGGCTTTTTAGCCTCGGAAGGCATTATCCGAAAGTATGAAGATATTGATGAAATATGGGTGCAAGAAAAAGAAGGCTATGTACATGTAAAAACGACGAAAATCAATCCTTATTATCGTGACATGCAAAACAAACGTTATATTACTTCTTGCTGTGGAATGAGTAGGCAAGGATTTGTTTTCGCAAACGATGCGCTGACTGCGAAAGAAATGAATGATATTCGCGTAAAGATCTCTGCCGAGGATTGTTTTCGGTTAATGAATGATATGCAGCAATCTGCGTCTACGTTTCAACATACAGGCGGCGTTCATAACGCAGCTTTATGTGATGTGAGTGGAATTATTTTAAGCCGCATGGATATAGGAAGACATAACGCTTTAGATAAAATTTACGGCTATTGTTTAAAAAATAACATTTCGATTGGTGATAAAATTATTGTTTTTAGCGGACGTATCTCTTCTGAAATTCTATTGAAAGTTGCGAAAATTGGCTGTGAAGTAATATTGTCAAAATCAGCTCCAACTGAATTAGCATTAGAGCTAGCGGAGCAGTTAGGGATTACTACAATAGGCTTCATTCGTAATAAATCTTTAAATGTATATACGCATCCAGAGCGGATTGTAAATATAAAATAAGTAGAAACGAGGCAATAAATATGAAATCTGTTACATTAGACAAATTGGATCGTCCTTTAAAGGACTTGCGTATTTCTGTTACCGATCGTTGTAATTTTCGCTGTCGATATTGTATGCCGGAGGAAATATTTGGTCGTGATTATTCTTTTTTGTCTAATGATAAAATTTTATCTTTTGATGAAATTGAAAGGATTACACGTATTTTCGTTTCTTTAGGTGTAAGAAAGTTACGTATTACTGGGGGAGAGCCGTTACTTCGAAAAGACCTACCTGAACTCATACAACGGTTAAACGAAATTGACGGAGTAGAGGATATTGGTTTAACGACAAATGGATCATTACTTAAAAAATTTGCTCCGGATTTATATAAGGCGGGTTTATCTCGTGTGACAGTTAGTTTAGATTCTTTAAATGAAGAGAGATTTTCTTATTTAAATGGGAATAGAAGTAAAGTGAAAACTGTTCTTGTGGGAATACAGGCTGCAGCGGAAGCCGGAATGAAAATTAAAATGAACATGGTTGTGCAAAAAGGAAAAAATGAGCAAGACATCGTTCAGATGGCAGAGTACTTTAAAGAGAATAAGCATATCCTTCGATTCATTGAATATATGGATGTCGGCAATTATAACGGCTGGGAATTAGGTGAAGTAGTTTCTAAGCAAGAAATAGTAGAAATGATTCATAAAGTTATGCCGCTTGAAAAAATGGAAGCGAATTATCCTGGTGAAGTTGCGACACGTTATCGTTATATCGGTAGTGATGAAGAAATAGGAATTATTTCATCTGTAACAGATTCGTTCTGCTCATCATGTACAAGAGCACGTATTTCCGCAGAAGGAAAATTGTATACATGTTTGTTTGCTTCTAAAGGAAATGATCTTAAAGAATTACTTCGCTCCGGATATACGGATGAGGAAATTACTGATATTATTCGTGACATTTGGAATAATCGTTCAGATCGCTATTCAGATGAACGGTTAAGCGATACGAATAAAAAAACAATACCGAAAATTGAAATGTCGCATATCGGTGGCTGAGAAACTACTATGAATGTAGACTCTCTTTGTTAAAGTAAATAATGGGAAATGTGCAAGTTTTGTACACTTTCTATGAGTATAGTAAAAATGATGATTGATATTTCTGTAAGAGATATGCAGAGAGATTAAGCAGCATTCAAAAATCCTTACGATGTTAAGGTTTTTTGAAGCTGCTTTTTTTGATTAGAAAAATGGAGGAATCGATTATGGCATTTCATAAACCGGAACAAATCGCGGCACTTGTGATTGAATCCGGTGTTCAAAAGGTAAGGCAACCGCTATCCGCGATGCTTATTCTTGGCTTTTTAGGAGGAGCATTCATTTCGTTAGGATTTTTACTTAATATTCGTGTTCTAGGTAATGTACCGGAGCAATGGGGAAGTTTAGTCAATTTTATAGGAGGAGCAGTTTTTCCTATCGGACTTATGCTTGTTGTTTTAGCAGGAGGAGAATTAATTACGGGAAATATGATGTCAATGGCCATGGCACTTTATGCACGGAAAATTTCATTGAAACATGTGTTACACAATTGGGCGTGGGTCACTTTAACTAATTTCGCAGGTGCACTTTTCGTAGCGTATTGTTTCGGTCATCTTGGCGGGCTTACTGAGGGAGCGTATTTAAATAAAACGATAGCGATAGCTCAAGATAAGTTACATGAATCTTTCGGAAGAACGTTAATTTTGGCAATTGGTTGTAACTGGCTCGTTTGCCTTGCGATTTGGTTAGCTTATGGAACGAACGATTTGATCGGAAAGATTGTTGGAATTTGGATTCCGATTATGGCGTTTGTCGTAATTGGATTTCAGCAAGTAGTAGCAAATATGTTTGTCATTTCAGCCGTTATCTTTGCGGGGCATCTTACGTGGATGGATCTTGCGAAAAACTTTGTGCCTGTCTTTATCGGAAATGTAATTGGCGGAGCGGGATTTGTTGGATTCGCTTATTTTTCTTGTTATCAGAAACAAAGTGCTATCGAGAAAGATGTATTGAAAAAATAATCGAATAGGAAGCACATTTTCAAATGAAAGGAAGGCTATCTCATGATAGAGCGATATTCACGGCAACAGTTGTTCACTCCTATTGGAAGAGAAGGACAAGAGAAGATTAGAAATAAGCATGTGCTGATAGTGGGGGCAGGTGCATTAGGAAGTGCAAGTGCCGAAAGCTTTGTACGTGCTGGTATCGGGAAATTAACGATTATTGATCGTGATTACGTAGAATGGAGTAATTTACAGCGGCAACAACTATACGCTGAACGAGATGCGATAGAAAAGTTACCAAAAGCAATTGCAGCACAGGATCGGTTAAAACAAATTAATTCAGAAGTACAAATTCAAGCTCTTGTGATGGATGCAAGAGTGGATAATATGGAAGCTTTATTAGAAGATGTCGATGTCATCATTGATGCAACAGACAATTTTGATATTCGATTCGTAATCAATGACTTATCACAAAAATATAACATTCCTTGGATTTACGGTTCTTGTGTCGGAGGTTATGGCATGAGCTATACAATTATTCCGAAGAAAACACCGTGCTTACATTGTGTGTTGAAAAGTGTTCCTGTTACAGGAGCGACATGTGACACAGTTGGAATCATTAGTCCAGCTGTTCAAATCGTCGCTGCCTATCAAGTAGCAGAAGCATTCAAAATTTTAGTAGAAGATTACGCAGCAATTAGAAAAACTTTTTTAATGTTTGATATATGGAGTAATCAACATCACTCAATCAAACTAGGAAAAATAAAAACGGAAAACTGTCCTTCGTGCGGAACAAATAGAACTTATCCTTATTTATCTTACGAAAACCAAACGAAGACAGCTGTTTTATGCGGAAGAAATACAGTTCAAATTAGACCGGCGCATAATAGTCATTACAACTTTGACGATTTAGAAAAAGTATTAAAAAAACACGGAAAAATAGAGCGGAATCCATATTTGCTGTCTTGCCAATTAGAAGATTACCGCATCGTCATTTTTCAAGATGGTCGTGTATTTATTCACGGAACGAATGAAGTTCAAAAAGCGAAACAACTATATTATCGGTTATTAGGCTAATAGAAAGGGATTGGTAATGATGGAAAGAAGAGTGCCGATTACAGTTGAAGAGGCTGTCTGTAAAGTAATGGGATTTGCTAATTGTGGTGTAAAAGAACTAGTACCACTTGAATTAGCATACGGGCGTACATTAGCAGAAGATTTAGTAGCAGATCACGATGTCCCTTCCTTTGATCGCTCGCCATATGATGGATTCGCTATTAGGGCAGAAGATACGATATGGGCAAGTCATGAGAATCCAATTGTATTTGAAGTAATCGGTGAAATTGGAGCAGGTTCCGTATTCTCTAAAGAAGTAGGAGCGTTTCAAACAGTTCGAATTATGACAGGGGCACAAATTCCGAAAGGATGTAACGCGGTCGTCATGCTAGAACTGACTCGTCATCGTCAATACGAGAATATCGGAAAAAGCTATATGGAAGTGAAACGCTCATTTAAAGAAGGGGACAATATATCCTTTCAAGGTGAAGATGCACGTAAAGGAACCGTTCTCGCAAAAAGGGGTTGTTGCATTAATCCAGGTATTTTGGCTCTTCTTGCTACATTCGGTTACAGTGAAGTGCCAGTTGCGAAAAAGCCTGTAATCGGACTATTGGCGACAGGAAGTGAGCTTCTTCATGTTGATGAACTATTACAACCAGGGAAAATCCGAAATAGTAATACGTATATGATAGCGTCTCAAATTAGAAGAGCGGGTGGAAGAGTAAAATACTTCGGGAAGTTTAGCGACGATTTGAATACGTGCTACGAAGCAGTGAAAAAAGCGTTAAGTGAAGTGGATATGTTAATTACAACTGGTGGTGTTTCGGTCGGAGATTACGATTATTTGCCAGCGATATATGAAAAGTTAGGTGCATCAGTTCTCTTCAATAAAGTTGCAATGAGGCCAGGAAGTGTCACGACCGTAGCGCAATTAAAAGGAAAATTATTATTCGGATTATCAGGTAATCCTTCTGCTTGTTACGTAGGCTTTGAATTATTCGTAAAACCTAGCATTCGTACGTATATGTTTAGTGAAACACCACATGTGAAACGAGAAAAAGCAATACTTGGAGAAGATTTTCTAAAACCGAATCCATTTACAAGATTTGTACGAGCAAAGCTCCAGTATAACGAAGGCCAACTAGTCGCTTATCCATCAGGATTTGATAAATCTAGTTCCGTTTCTTCATTAGCAGAATCAAACATTTTTATCGTACTACTAGGCGGTACGAGAGGATATAAGAAAGGAATGCTTGTCGACATTCTTTTATTAGAAGATAACGAAGGTAGTGAATGGCCTTGGGCATTCCGAAAAGTAGGGAGAGGTTTTGATGGGACAAGCACGATTTGAAATTGTAGATACTCCGATTGTAGTTGAAGAAGTAACGAATAAAGTAGTAAGACGAGAAGCAGGAGCGATTACAGCTTTTATTGGAACGGTTAGAGAATTAACGAAAGGAAAACGAACGTTACATCTTGAGTATGAAGCATATAAACCGATGGCAGTAAAAAAGCTTACTGCAATTGGAGAAGAGATTAAGAAACAGTGGCCGGATGCAAAAATAGCAATCACGCACCGAGTAGGGCGATTAGAAATAATGGATATTGCCGTTGTCATTGCAGTATCGTCACCACATCGTAAAGTGGCATATGAAGCGAATGAATACGCAATTGAACGTATAAAGAAAATCGTCCCAATTTGGAAAAAAGAATTTTGGGAAGATGGGACGAAGTGGATTGGAGATCAACTTGAAAATACTCTATATCCAGAAGGAAAACCAAAGAAAGAAGAATGAGAGAATGATTACAATTTTACTGTTCGCAAATTTACGAGAAGAAGTCGGCTCAGAGAGGTTAGTAATAATAGAAAAACAAGAGATGAATGTTCAGCAATTAAAAAAATGGCTGGAAGATAAGTATCAATTACAGACGCTACATAAAGTTATGGTAGCGATTAACGAAGAATTTGTAACGGACGAAAATACTGTAAAGGCTGGAGATACCGTGGCGTTTATCCCGCCTGTAAGTGGAGGTTAATTCTTTCTATTTGAATATCTTATCTTTCATACGTTAGGGAGGATCATTATGAGTGAGTTTTCGCACTGGAACAAAGAGGGAAGAGCTAAAATGGTTGATATTTCTCAAAAGGATATTTCAACACGTACAGCTGTTGCGCAAAGTACAATTTCTTTATCAAATGAATTATTTGAGGCAATTCAAAGTGGCGGATTGAAAAAAGGTGACCCGCTCCAAGTGGCGCAAGTTGCCGGGATTATCGGTGCTAAAAAAACATCCGATATTATTCCGATGTGTCACCCGATATTAATACAAGGAACAGATTTTTCGTTCCATTATGAAAAGACAAGTGATGGGTATGAGTTAATCATAAGAGCAACAGTAACATGCAGTGGGAAAACAGGGGTAGAAATGGAAGCATTAACTGCCGTATCAATCGCAGCTCTTACTTTTTACGATATGTGTAAAGCTGTTGATAAAACGATGGTCATGAAAGAAACGTATTTAGTGCAAAAAACGGGTGGGAAAAGCGGAGACTTTTTTCATAAAGTGAAATGATTATAATGGAAGGAATGAGTTTTATGATTACTCACGAACAAATTATGAATGCTTTAAGCCATGTAGAAGATCCAGAGTTACACAAAAGTATTGTGGAATTAAACATGGTTAGAAATATAAAAATTGATGGTACAGAAGTTGGGCTAGAAGTAGTTTTAACGATACAAGGTTGTCCGTTAAAGGCGAAAATTCAACAAGATATTGAAGACTCACTTCGAAACATTGGGGCATCAAAAGTTTCTTTAACATTCGGCTCGATGACACCGGAAGAACGAGCAGCATTAACAGCCTCTTTAAAGAAAGAGGCTAGAACAGAAACAGGCATGCCTAGTATGCTGCGACCTGATTCAGGTGTACGTTTTATTACAGTAACGAGCGGCAAAGGAGGAGTCGGAAAATCAACTGTGACAATTAACCTTGCTACTGCGTTAGCGCGTATGGGTAAAAAGGTTGGGATTTTAGATGCAGATATATATGGGTTCAGTATTCCAGCAATGATGGAAACGAATGAAAAACCAACAATGATCGATCAAACGGCAATTCCAGTCGTAAGTCATGGTGTTAAAATTATGTCGATGGGATTCTTCACAGAAGGGAATAACCCAGTAATGTGGCGCGGACCAATGTTAAACAAATGGATTCAAAACTTCCTCGCGAACACGCACTGGGGAGAACTAGACTATCTTCTTCTTGACTTACCACCTGGAACAGGGGACGTTGCGATAGATGTTGCTGCGATGATTCCACAAGCGAAGGAAATTATCGTTACAACGCCTCATAATGTAGCTTCGTTTGTCGCATCTAGAGTAGGAGTAATGGCCAAACATACGAAACACGATATTTTAGGTATCGTTGAAAATATGGCATATTACGAAGAACAAGATGGTTCAAGAAACTATCTCTTCGGAAAAGGCGGTGGTGAAATGTTAGCAGAACAACTGCAAACAGAAGTGATCGCCCAAATACCGTTTGTAAAACGTGAAGAAAATAATGGTTCATGTGTGTATGATGAAGATTCGCTCGTTGGGGAGATTTTTACGTCTTTAGCGGAGGATATTATTTATAATGAATAAACTAGTGTAAAAGTAAAAGGGGAGATACATAAACGCTATGTATCTCCCTTTTACTTTTTTATGAATCATTCCAATAAATATGAAGGTATATTTACGATTGTAGTAGCTTAGAAACCATTTGCGGAATTTGATCCGCCTGTGAAACCATACTAAGTGCAACTTCAGTTAATAACTTAAACTTTAAAAAGATCGCTCATCTCTTGCGCCATATCCGCATCTTCAATTCGAGAAGCAGCATCTGTTAATGCCATGCTTTGGCTATTTAAGTTTTCTATATTAAATTGTAAACGATTGATCATAGAGCCGAGATCAGCACGATGAAGTGATACATTTTGCAAAGCTTCTTCAATTTTACGAATCGCTACTCTTGCTTCTTGCTCAGTTGAAATCTTTATGTCATGTTGTGTAGGGGAAGGGGAAATATGTTTCGTGATATCTACTGTATGACCGATATCATCTAACGTAACAGGACGGTTTTGACCGTCAAATATGGATAAATCGTTAAATTCAGTCGTCTCACCAATATAGCCAATTTGCTCTGTTAAAGATTGAAACTCTTTATTCAGTGAATCACGGTTTTTATTTGAATTTGTACCGTTCGCAGATTGAACAGCTAAATCACGCATGCGCTGCAAAATATTCGTAACAGTTTGAAGGGCAGCTTCTGCTGTACGAAGCATTGATATCGCATCTTCATTATTACGAATCGCAACACGCATACCGCTTGCCCTCGCATGCATACGAGTTACAATTGCAATGTTCGCCGGATTATCAGAAGCATCATTCAACTTCTTACCAGTCGCCAAATGCTCCATCGCAACATTCATACGTTTCTCATTCTCATACAACGACTGCCTAGCATTCATACTCAAAACATTCGTACTAATACGCATAATAGACACTCCTTATAGATTGATATAGAGTCGGTGTTCTAAAACTAATAAACGGCTACGAAAAGAAAAAGGGCTTATGCTCATTTCCTGTTTGTGTTTTAACATAGGAGGGGATTGAAATAGGCACTGACCACTTCTACACATCGCGGATGCTCTCTTCCACCTAAAAAAAGAAAGGTTTTACAAATAATTCATTTATCCCGCATTAACGGCGATAAGATTTCCGCCTGAAAACTAGGAAGAAGCAAAGAAGTTAGGCGGGAAATCAACCGTCCGTAAAAGCCCGATTGGTTCAACTAATAATCAGTGGGGTAAAGCTCCCACTGATTAAAGTTTCACTTTATATAGAAAAAACAAACCTCCCCGCAAGCAGAGAGGTTTATTCATGAAGCTAACTCAAATGGCTTATTGTAATAATTTAGAAACCATTTGTGGAGTTTGGTTTGCTTGAGAAAGCATGCTGATACCAGCTTCGTTCAAGATTTTGAACTTAGTCATTTCAGACATTTCTTTCGCCATGTCAGCGTCTTCGATTTGAGAAGCAGCTGAAGCCATGCTTGATTGTTGGCTCTTAAGGTTATTTACGTTAAAGTCAAGACGGTTTAATGTAGCACCAAGTTCAGCACGGTTGTTTGCAATCATTTCAAGAGCACTATCAATAGCAGTTGCTGCTTGTAATGAAGCTGGTTTGTCTGCACCGCCAGCTGCTGGAGCTGCCGTTGTTGTTTTCGGAGTAAGGTCCTTAATTTTATTTGTAATTGTAGAAACGTCGTCGCCTGTATTAAAGTTATCTAATAAATCTGTTAGCTCTTGTACAGAAGCCCCAGTATATCCTGATTTATTAGTATTCCATTTGTCTTTAAATGTATCGACAGCAGTTTTAATTCCATCGTCATCACCAGTAGCGGCAACTAGCGCTTCGTTTAATTTTGTAATTGCCTCTTTTACGTTTGTAACTTCAGGAGAATCAGTAACAGGCGGTTTAACTTCTGCATCTCCACCGATATTTAATTGGTCAATTCCTAGAGCTTTACTTGTAGCACTTCCTAGTTTAATGCCCAGTTGTTTATCTGCGTCATCAGAATCTAAAGTTTGGATTTTAATCACAGTATCGCCCGTTTGTGTGTCTTCAACGCCATTTAATAGAGCTTTATCATTAAACTGAGTATTCTTTGCGATGTAATCAATTTGCCCTTTTAACGCAGAGAATTCTTTGTTTAAAGCATTTTGGTTTTCTTTTGTATTTGTACCAGTTGCAGATTGGTTGGCGATATCACGCATACGAAGTAAGATGTTAGATACAGAGTTTAAAGCTGAGTCAGCTGTACGGATTAAAGACATACCGTTTTGCGTGTTGTCAGCTGCAACACCTAATCCGCTTTCACGAGCACGCATGCGAGTTGCGATAGCAAGACCTGCTGCATCGTCAGAAGCGTTATTGATACGTTTACCGCTTGATAAACGGTCCATAGCGTTGCTCATTTTTGCTTGGTTTTGGCGCATGTATTCTTGCGTACACATGCTATTAATGTTTGTATTGATTCTCATGTGAAGAACCCCCATTTTTTTATATTGATTTTTCTGAAAATTGAAAAACGGTAATATACGAAAAAATAGATTTAGAATTTATTGTAAGTCTTGCTATATCAAGTTTCAACTGAAAATTTGAATTAATAAATATAAAAAAATAACAGTTTAACAATTTAGAGGCAACTACAATCTTTAAACTGGATTAGTAACGGCCGAGTAGGATGGAACATTGTCACATCAATTGATGGTGCTGAAAACTTTGGTGAGGCAGGGATGCCACCATCTGAGGAACGATACGCGAAAGCGGCAGAATGTACAGAATTAGTAAGAAAACTTTGGAGGAGTCATCCTTATGAAGTTTTGAAAGTAGATAACGCAGACGTAATTAGAGAGATGGTACAGCCAATTGAGCATCGTGGTGAGCATTTTGAGGTGAAAGGTCCACTTAATGTCCCTCAGCATATTTCTGGAGAAATGCCATTATTTCAAGCTGGTGCTTCAGAGTCTGGTCGGAATTTCGCTGCTTCTGTTGCTGATGCGATTTTTGCCGCAACGCCAGATGTAGAGGCAGGAATTGAACTGCGTCAAGATTTAAGAAGAAGAGCAGAGAAACATGACCGAAAGCCAGATGAGATACGTGTATTGCCGGGTTTATATTTCTTTATTGGTGATACATATGAAGGAGCGTTAGAAATGCACAGGCAAGCTCATCAACATCTCACAAAAGAGAAGAGGTATCTTGGACTAGACGTTAGAGGGATTCCATTAGAGAGTAAGATCACAGAAGATATGCTGCCGAGTAGAAGTCAAGCTGTACGTAGTAAAACGCATGCCGAATTATTACGGAATTTCATCATTAAAAATGAACCAACTGTTGAGCAAATACTAGAACGACCAGAAGTTGTTGGTTCTGCTCATTGGGTCGCTATTGGCACACCACAAGACGTTTTTAAGAAAATTATGGAAAGATTTGAAGCGGGGGCACTAGATGGATTCATTGTAATTCCAGGCGGACCTCCTAAATCATTGGAGCTATTCTTTAGTGAAGTGATTCCTTTATTCGTAAGAGCAGGTGTATTTAGAGAAGAGTATACAGGTTCAACCTTACGTGAGCATTTGGAGAGTAATATATCAAATTCTTTGCAGTTAAAATAATTAGGACATTATACACAAAAAGCCTTTCAAAAGAAGGCTTTTTTATTTCGGTTTAAAAATTCAGAATAATCAGTTGGCTATAAGGGGCTTCTTTTCTATATTAGTAGGTATAACAATAACTACTATCGGAAAATGGAATTAGAGCTATATAGATTGTGAGGGATTACTTTGGTACTGATAAGTTAGATACGTTATGGCGAGAAAATATAGATTTAGTTCATGTCGTAACAGGAAAACGTAGTATGGAAGAAATGGAGGGAGAGAAAGGTGAATAAAGCTCAGGCACATATGACATTGCAGAGCGATGATACATTTCAACAAGGTGTAAAGGATTGTTTACCAACTGTATTTGGATATTTGAGCATCGGTATAGCGGCTGGTGTAATTGCGAAAACAGCTGGTTTCTCCATCATTGAAATTGCTTTTATGTCCACTTTAATTTATGCAGGTTCTGCTCAATTTATATTAGCAGGTATGTATGCTGCCGGTGCTCCGGCTTCAGCAATTATTTTTACCGTATTTTTTGTTAATCTACGGCACCTTTTAATGAGCGCTGCGCTCGCGCCCTACTTCACGAAAATTCCTCTATTTAAAAACTTAATCATCGGTTCGCAAATTACAGATGAAACTTTCGGCGTTGCAGTGCAGCACGCAGCGCAAAAAGGATATTTAGGCGAAAGATGGATGATCGGGTTAAATGTAACCGCCTATTTAAATTGGATTATTGTTACAATTATTGGCGGGCTATTTGGTGAGTGGATACCAGATCCTCATACGTACGGGATGGATTATGCATTACCAGCGATGTTTATCGGATTATTTGTTCTTCAGCTAATAAGTAGTAAACCGAAACTAGCAATTCATCTAAGTGTTGCAATTGTAGCGATTATTATCGCATACGTTTCACACTTATTTATGCCAGATAGTATAGCAGTTATTATCGCAACATTACTAGCTGCGACGATTGGAGTGGTGATTGAAAAATGGAAATGAGATTAGACGTATTATTACTTTTACTAGCAGCAGGAGCTGTCACACTAATGCCGCGTATTTTACCTCTACTCGTATTTAGCAAACTACAAATTCCAGACTGGGGTTTAAAATGGTTAAATTACATACCAATTGCGATATTAGCTGCACTTTTAGCACAAGTATTATTTATGCATGAGACGATGCAGTGGGATTATCTTATCGCAGCAATCCCAACATTTCTTGTCGCAATATATACTCGTAGTTTATTAGGAACAGTATTAACAGGAGTCATTGTAATTATTTTGTTACGTTTATTTTTCTAAAAAGGATTCAGCTCATATAATAGCGAAAGGTGTAATAACATGAAATATATAGGGGTGGTGTTATGATACTTTTAACGATAGGCTCTATTTTATTAACGGTATTCATTTTCTTTATTATCGGTTTTATTACGTTTATGATGGTTGTTGATAAGGCGACACCTCAAATTTATTACACACCTTGTGAATCAGTAACAGTGAAATCTAAAGATAAAAATAGAAGGAAGAAAAGTTGATGTTGGGCTTTTCTTTCTTCTATTTTTACATTCCTGAAAGAACTAACAACAATAATCCAAATAAAAAACTAATGAAAGAAAGAAAACCGGTAGATATGGAAAAAATACGATTGTTTTTCCATTCGCGTACGAAAACGATAAAGCCTAAAACGCAAAGGAAAAACCAAATAGGTAGAAATATAAATCGACTAACTTTCTCAGGTAGTAATGAATAAAAATTTGTTAAATATAATATCCAATTCGCAAAAAATAGAGCACATACGATGAATGATTGTAAGTAGGGACGGTTGAAAACTCTCCTTTTTTTAACGGTTATAAAAAGGAGAGTTAGCGCTGATATAAAGGCAATGATTATGAAAATAAGTAAGAGTAATGTAAGTGACATTTGGACCTCCTTTACAATATTATTTTCATAAGAAACGAATCTATTATGTTGTATACTTGCTTTGCAGATTGCTCGTTATATTTTTCAGAGTACGGATTTAGAAATCCATGTTCACCATAAAGTTGCTTTATTTCTACTAAAGAGTTATTTTGTTGCTGTAATGTTTGCATGAAGGAGGATACTGAAAAATTAGTTTCTTTTTCAGGGAAAATAAGTAATGTTGCACACGAAGGTTTCATGTGAACATAGTCGCGTATACGGGAACCGTAACATCCAATGATAAAATCTAGTTTTGGATTGTTACTACATAGCCATGAGATGGTAGATCCAACGCTAAAGCCGATAAGCCCTATATGTGTGTAACTGCTGGAAAGGCTAGTGATGAGTTCTTCAATTTGCTCTTTTCCATAATTAAATCCAATATGATTCATAAAATGCTGATATGCTTTTTCTTCATCACTATAATGAAATGCACTTTGTGATTGTAGAAGGTTAGGGCAGAATACATCTATATGAGATGAAGTGAAGTGAAGTGAAGTGAAGTGGTCAATAACATGATGCATATGATCGTTCACACCGTATATTTCGTGAACAACAACGAGAGCTATTTTTTTCTTCATAGTTACAAAATCTCTCTCTGAAACTTATATTCTTTCTCTACAAGGCAAATTCGTAGATGAAAGTTTTCATACCATTGTTCGCGTCCTCTTTTTTTCGCTTCAATATGTAAAGCGTTCATTTTCCAGTTTTCAATTGCTTCAAGTGATTCCCAATAAGAAATTGTAATTCCGAGTCCCGAATTATCACGTGAGCTTTCTACACCTAGAAATCCAGGTTGCTGTTTCGCAAGGTCCTCCATTTTTTCGGCAACGTTACTATAATCTGTTGTATCATTTGATAGGTTAGAAGTAAAGATAACGGCATAATAAGGACTAGTTTTTTGTGGCGTATTCCCCATACATTTTCCCCCTTTAAAATCAGTTCATTGTTTGATTTTAGCACGTAATAAAAAGAAAAATAGAGGTTAGAAGAAATATATACATATTAAGTAATCCAAAACAAGAAAAATGCCACTTCAGAAAATTGAAGTGGCATTGCTTATATTTCCTCTAAGCTATTAACTGGAACTGTTAATTCGCGTTTTGGATTTGTTACTTCATATATGCGGGCGGTTTCGTTGCTTTCGTCAACGTGTTGAATCATAACAGGCATGCCTTGGAAACTGACATTGGCTTCTTCAGATGACTCGGAAAGCTCTTTTGCGCGTTGTATATTCATTTATATTCCTCCCATCATTATTATCTTTGCAAAAAAAGAGGAATAATATACCATTTAGAGACATTTTTAAAGTTTTTGTATTATTTGTAATGTTTCTTTAATAAAAGAAGAAAAGATGGAATCCGGATAGGATTGTATCTTTTGAGCGGCTTCTGTAACTTCCTCAAGAGCTCTTTTTTTATCGTTAAGTTTTACATAACAAAGGGCACGATATGCACCAGCTGTTGTAAGCCACGCTTGATCAAGTGGATGGTTCATATAATCTGGCATGATACCACGTTGCAATGTTTTTAAAGCCTCCTCGTAACGTTTTAATCCGTATAAAGCTTTTCCTTTTTCAAGATAATACAATCCGTCGTCTTGAAAAATTGGCTCATCTTTTAGTTTCTCTCGAAATTGCTCTAGATGTACTAATGCAATTGTATATTCATTAGTAATTGTGTTGTAGTAATAAGCTTTTAAAAGATCAACAATCGCAGCCGATAAAGTATCTTCTGTAAAAATGGCAAATTGCTCAGATTTCTTTATGTAGTGTAAATATTGTTCTTTATCAGCAGTGATGACTTTTTGGTAAGACAAAATACGGTAAAATTCATCTGTTTTATAATAGACTTGATGTTTTTTTGAAAATGCAAGTGCATCTAAAATGACTCTTTCACACTGTTCATAATCACCACATGCAAGAAAAATAATTGCTTCATATAAACATAACTCGATATGTATAATGAGATCCATTTCCAAATGTTTCTCTTCATAGTCATTTCGGATACTAGCTATAAGTTGTAAACATTCAGCATATTTTTTACGTGTGAATATCGTAAAGGATAATTTTAATTTTGTTTCCGTACTGTCCCGGTATAACGTATATTTTTCAAAAATAGAAGTAGCCTTTTCAACGTAATATTCAATATTGTAATCTTTCATAATCGCCGCAGCTGTTACAAATTGTTTATATAAACGAGCGGTATTTAAAGTGGGAGGTAGCTCTTTTTGAACGATAGGCAGTAAAGTGTTATATACTTCATCACATTTATTTGCCTTTATTAGTTGTTCCATTTGTTGAATGAGTTCTACAATTTCTACATCATCTTCTTCTAGTAAAAAACTCGTTTCGCATCCAAGTTTTTCAGCGATATATTGTAATGTTTTCATGGAAGGTGTAGCTTTTCCATTTTCAATTTGACTTAGCATACTTTTTGTCAGTTCTGAACCTGCTAGCTCAGTTTGAGTAAGCTTTTTTTCTTTTCGTAACGTTTTAATTTTTTCACCGAGAGTAGCCATCACATGCTCCTTTATAATTAAAAAGTTAAATACAATTAAACTTTTTGTTGTAAAAATCGGAAAATTGATTATATAATAAGTTTAACACAATTTAACTTTTAAGGGGAGAGTGTCATAATGGGGGATGTAAGTATAGGTCAAAATGATTCGAAAATGAAGATTGCAATGAGAAATATTATTTTAATGATGATTGGAAAAATGACGTCTTTGTTAGGGGCGGGTATTTATACGTTTGCAATGGGGTTATACGTATTAAAGACAACTGGTTCCGGGATGGGATTTGCAACTACTCTTATTTGCGGATCAATACCAAGAATGATCTGTGGACCAATTGCAGGTGCTGTAGCTGACCGTGTGAACCGAAGATGGCTTGTCATTGGCACAGATTTATTAAGTAGTTTAACGATGCTTATTATGTTTATTCTTACTACTATATTTGGACCATCACTTCTGTTTATTTATGTTTCAGCAGCATTATTATCAATTTGTGCAAGTTTTTATTCTGTTGCATTAACTTCGTCTATTCCTAATTTAGTAGATGAGGAGCGTATTCAAAAAGCGAGTGCTTTGAACCAGACGGCAGCATCTTTATCGAATATTTTAGCACCAATTATTGGTGGAGTTGTATTTGGTTTCTTTTCAATTAAATCCTTTTTCCTGCTAAATAGCATTACATTCTTTTTAGCGGTTATTGTACAATTATTTATCGTATTTGATTTATATAAAAAAGAAATGGCTGAAAGTAAAGAGCATTTCTTGAAGAGTATAAAAGAAGGCTTTTCATATATAAAACGACAACATGAAATATATGGTTTAATGAAAATTGCAGTAGGGGTAAACTTTTTTGCGAGTGCACTTTTCGTTTCACTTCCATATATTATTATTCAAAATTTGCACTTATCCTCGAAGCAACTCGGAGTTGTAGAGGGAATGTTAGCAGTCGGGATGCTAATTGGTGCAATTGTTTTATCAGTACGTAAAGAAGTGAATAATCCGTTTCGCTCTGTTTATATTGGGCTGTTTTTATTTGCGGGCTTGAGTTTATGTACAGTCTTTCCATTGTTAGTTACCATTCCGAAAGTAGCAAGTTTTATTTACTATATCGCTTTTATGATGTTAACTGGTATATCAATGATGGTTGTAAATATCCCGATGCAAGTACATATGCAAAAGACGACAGATCCAAACTATTTAGGGCGTGTATTCGGCCTACTTGAAACAATTTCTACTGCAATCGCACCGCTTGGTATGATTGTATATGGATTATTATTAGATATGTTACCGACTAGCATTGTTATGATGACATTAGGCGGAGGGTTATTGTTAGTTGTTTTAGTTGGAGTAAAGAAGCATGTGGCGAAAAAGCAAGTGGATGTGTCTGCCTAAAAGAAAATTTGACTTAACGATAAAAAATGACTAAATTAGTATTTTAGTTTTTGAAACTCTTTTTCATGTATGTTACAGTAAAGTGAGCAGGCAAAGAAAAGGAGAAAACATCATGAAAAAATTAAGTTTTGTAATGCTTTTTCTGTTAGTCGTAATGACTGGATGTAGTAATTATGACACGTATATTGAAACAGGTATGCAATCATTGAAAAATGAAAAATATAGTGATGCGATTATGTGGTTTGAAAAAGCGGAAAAAGAAAAATCAGGAAATGAAGCGAAATCATATAAAGAAGTCGCTCAAATAATGGATCACGGTGCAACAGCATTAAAAGATGGTAAGTATTTAGAAACGAAAGACGATGCGAATGAAGTGTTGCAAAAGAAAAAGGACGATGCACTTGAAAAGGCTGTGAAATCAAATGCAGAAAATATGCTTCAAAAAGCAAAAGACGTTGAAGAGAAAGTAAATGAAAGAGTAGCGAAACGAAAAAAGGTAAATGAAGAAGGAATCGATAAATTAATTAAAGCTGTTGATAGTATAGATGATGTAAAAGAAAAAGAACAGAAAGTTTCAGAAGCATTAGATAAGGCCGAAGAGGCGCAAGCAAAAATTGAGGAAAAGAAAAATAAATAGAGTTATAGTTTAAAAGGCTGTCGTGTATAACGACAGCCTTTTAATTTTTGGCTGAAAAAGAAGTGATGCTATGTAGTAAAAAAGAAATGATTTTAGAATTCCACCTGTCCTCATGATGAATTGTATAAATATTACGCTGTAATTCAAATTCGGGAATTGGTATGTATAAGAGCTCATTTCGTTGTACTTCTTGTTCAATAGCAAGTTTAGAAATAAAGGCAACCCCATTACCATATTTTAAAATTTGTTTCATCATTTCTAATGAATCTAGTTCAATTTCAGATTGGAATGTAATGTTATGTGCTAACGTCCATTGTGTAAGTAAGTCTCTCGTTGTAGATGGGTTACGGTGCAATAATATACGTTCTTTTTCGATATCTTGTAATGATACATTTGCTCTTTTAGAAAAATGATGTTCTTTGGAAAAGGCCAGAACAAGTGTATCGGGTATTATATTCGTTTGTTTTAAAAGTGGTTCGTCAAATGGTGCGGCTGAAATAACTCCAAGATCAATTTCGTGATTTTGTAGCATCGTTCGAATTTCAGGAGCTGTTTTTACCATTAGTGTTATTTTTATATTTGGAAATTCGCACTGAAATTGGTGAACAACTTCTGGTAAAAGGTAAGTTGCTGGTACATAACTAGCGCCAATTGTTATAGCTCCTTTATTAAAATCTTTAAATTCTTGTGTCACCCGTCTAGCTTCTTTCATAAGTGCATCTATTTTACAAGCATAATGATGCAACGCCTCGCCAGCTTCTGTTAAGAAATATCTTCCGGAACGTAATTCAAATAAAGGCACACCGAGTTCCTCTTCTAAGCTTTTTATGTGAAATGTAATAGTAGGTTGTTTAACACCAAGTTTTTCTGCGACAATAGTAAGCTTTTTGTACTTCTTAATAAGCACTACAATTTCTAATTTTAAGAGATTCATGATAAGTTGACCCCTTTTTCTTCTAACTATAGAAAAAATCTATAGAAATAAATAGTTTATTAGAAGTTTTTTAATTTAATCTTTACAGTACATTAACATTCAGTATAAATCGTCCAGATAGAATGAAAGCAGGTTAAGAATGAGGGAAGAGAGGTGAAACGATGGATATTAAAATTCATGGATTAGAAAAGACATTTGGAAAAATGCAGGCGTTAAAACCGTTACAAATTGTAATGAAAAAAGGAGAGTTTACCACACTTTTAGGACCTTCGGGATGTGGGAAAACGACTTTGCTTAGAATGATTGCAGGACTTGAAGAACCGGATAAAGGAGAAATATATTTTGGAGATAAGTGCATGTATTCGTCTACAAAAAAGGTGAAAACATCTCCTCATGAACGGAATATCGGTATGGTATTTCAAGATTTTGCTTTATGGCCGCATATGACTGTATTTGAAAATGTTGCATTTGGTTTAAGGGCTACAAAGCAAACGAATCATTTACGAGAAAAGGCAGAAGATGCGATAAAGCGAGTTCGCCTGCAAGGTATGGAGAAAAGATATCCACACGAACTTTCTGGCGGACAGCAGCAACGTGTCGCATTTGCTAGAGCAATTGTAACAAAGCCTCATTTTATTTTGTTTGATGAACCGTTAAGTGCACTCGATGCAATTTTACGAGAAGAAATGCGCTTAGAGCTTATGGATATCGTTCATTCCATTGGTTTAACGGCATTGTATGTAACACACGATCAAACAGAAGCTATGTCAATGTCAGACCAAATTATTGTAATGAAACAAGGGGAAGTATTACAAAAAGGAACACCAGAAAATATTTATGTGAAACCGTCTCATGAATTTGTTGCAAAGTTTGTTGGTAAGGCAAATTGGCTTGTAGAGAATAAACAAATGATTCGTCCAGAGCACGTGAGCTGGACAAAAAATGAAGTGTGCGATACATATGCAGGTGAAATTCAGCACGTTATATATGTAGGAGAACGTTATGAAGTGAAAGTAAACATGGGGGCATTAGGTGTATGGACAGCTTATCACAATAGTAAGCTAAGCGTCGGTAAACCAGTATCGTTATATGTACCCAAAAAATGTATTCATCATATAGGGGGAGAATCGTATGAAGAAATTCAGTTCGCTTAAGTCTTTATTTGTATGTACTTTACTATTTTCTGCAGTAGTAACAGGGTGTAGTTCAAAGACAGGCAGTGCAGATGTAAAAAATAAAAACGCTAATGAAAAGAAAATTGTTGTATATAGTGCAGGACCAAAAGGATTAGCAGAAAAAATTCAAAAGGACTTTGAAAAGAAAACAGGTATAAAAGTGGAAATGTTTCAAGGAACAACAGGTAAGATTTTAGCGAGAATGGAAGCTGAAAAGAAAAATCCAGTCGTTGACGTTGTCGTACTCGCTTCATTACCAGCGATGGAAGGATTAAAGAACGATGGTAAAACGTTAGCTTATAAAGAAGCGAAACAAGCTGATAAGCTTCGTTCTGAATGGTCGGATGATAAAGGACATTATTTTGGATATAGCGCTTCAGCATTAGGAATTGTGTATAACACAAAAAATGTGAAGACAGCACCTGAAGATTGGAGCGATATAACAAAAGGAGAATGGAAAGGGAAAGTGAATCTTCCAGACCCAGCGCTTTCAGGTTCAGCTTTAGACTTTGTAACAGGATACGTGAAAAAGAATGGACAAGATGGATGGAATTTATTTGAACAACTTAAGAAAAATGAAGTTACAGTAGCGGGAGCAAACCAAGAAGCTTTAGATCCAGTAGTAACAGGTGCGAAAGATATGGTAATTGCGGGTGTTGATTATATGACGTACAGTGCAAAAGCAAAGGGCGAGCCGGTTGATATCGTATATCCAAAAAGCGGAACGGTTATTAGTCCGCGTGCAGCAGGTATTATGAAGGATAGTAAAAATGTAGAAGGTGCAAAACAGTTTATTGATTATTTATTATCAGATGATGTGCAAAAACAAGTTTCTAAAGCGTACTTATTGCCAGGTAGAAAAGATATAAAAGCTGAAAATAGACCGAATGTAGAAGAGATTCCGGTACTAAACGTTGATTGGAAAACAGTTGGGAAAGAACAGGATGAAGTAGGAAAACAATTTAAGAAAGTATTTCAATAAGATGGTGATTACATGGTAAATCGATTCGTATCAGTAAGACAAATTGGAATGACAGTAGCATTGTTACTTGTGGTGATGTTAATCGTCATTCCGCTTTTTCTCATTTTATTTTCTAGTGTATATGAAAATAGCAGTTGGAATTTTTTAAAGCCTTTTGAAGTCATGAAGAGTGGTGGATTAGCTGGGATTTTTCTAAATTCGATGCTTCTAGGTGTACTCGTTGTAATAGGAGCTACAATATTTGCATTTCCATTGGCGTTCATTATGAGCAAAACAGATGTAGGAAAGTATAGTAAGTTAGATATTATTTTTATGATCCCATTTATGACGCCGCCGTATATCGGATCGATGGGATGGATTTTGTTCATGCAACCTAACGGTTATTTTGAACAATTTTTTCCGGCTTTAAAGCCGATTTCATCATCGTTTTTTAGTTTAGGCGGTATGGTTTTAATTATGAGTCTGCATTTATTCCCATTCCTTTACTTCATGTTGAAAAACACGTTACTTCAAATTGGGAGTAGTAAAGAAGAAGCTGCAGCAGTTCATGGTGGAAGCTTTTTCTATCGTTTAAGAAAAATAATATTGCCGTTATTGTTATCAAGTTATGTAATGGGTGCTTTACTCATTTTCGTAAAGACGATTGCTGAATTTGGAACACCAGCTACATTCGGACGTAGAATAGGATTCCACGTGTTAACATCAGAGATTCATAAATTTATTTCGAGTTGGCCGATTGATTTTAGTAGTGCAACAGCATTATCTTCTTTATTACTAAGTGCGTGTATGCTCATTTGGTATATGCAAAATGTATTGAATCGAAAGTATTCATATGCAATGGTTAGTGGAAAAGGTGTGAAATCTAAAAGATATACTTTGTCTATAGTTACACGTTTTATAGCATGGGTTTATGTAATTGGTTTACTAATAGTAGCAATTGGTATCCCATACTTTTCTATACTCATAGCTTCTTTATCGAAGTTAAGAGGCGGGGGCTTACATTTTAATAACTTTACAACAAGCCATTATGAAGCATTATTTACAATTGGTTCTCCGGGATTAGAAGCTTTATGGAACAGTTTTCTTTTTTCACTCGTAACGGCGATTGTTGCTGTAATTATTGGAGTCTTTTTGGCACTTATGATTCGAAAGGGGAAAAATTCCTCTGAAAAATGGCTTGATATGTGCGGTATGTTACCGAATATGGTACCAGGAATAGTGATGGTTGTAGGGCTTATTTTATTTTGGAATTCACCATATATGCCTATATCAATTTACAATACACCTGTCATGGTTATCGTAACGTATGTTGTTCTTTTTCTACCTTATACGGTACAGTATGTAAAAGCATCGCTCGGACAAATTGATGACTCTCTTGTACAGGCAGGAAGTGTTTTTTCTGGGAATTATATTTATATTTTTAGAAAAATAATATTGCCTCTTATTATTCCGGGCATTCTTGCTGGATGGGCGATGACATTTACGATTTCGATACGAGAGTTAGTAGCATCGCTTCTCGTACTACCTCCATCAGTAGAAACGTCAGCAACGTTTATTTTTTCTCAATTTGAACAAGGAGAAGTATCTATAGGAATGGCAATGGCTGTTGTTTCTGTGGGGCTTACAACAATGTGCTTATTACTTCTGCAACATATGGAGCAAAAACGAAAAGGGGTAGCATGATGAGGATGGAAGTATGGGGAGGAGCGGGAGAATACGGTCGTTCCTGCTATTTTGTAAAAAATAAAGAGATGAAAATAGTATTTGATTGTGGTATTAATCGATCATATGAGGATAGTTATCCAAAAATAGAAAGAGAAGTTGTTCCATTTTTGGATGCGGTATTTTTATCGCATATTCATGAAGATCATACGATGGGTTTACCTTTATTGACGAAGTATGGATATAAGAAAAAAATTTGGACGACTCGTTATACGAAGGAGCAACTGCCAGCTTATTTTGAAAAATGGAGAAACTACAAACTGACGCAAGGGTGGAATTTACCTTATAACGACCAAAATATTAAAGATTTAAATTATGTATGTATTGATGAGATTAGTAATCCAAATGAATGGATACAGATTACACCAACGTTGCGGTTTCAATGGGGGTATAGTGGGCATGTATTAGGAGCTGTTTGGTTTTTAGTGGATATGTGTAATACATACGTATTTTATTCTGGTGATTATTCAGCAGAATCTAATATACTACGAGCTAATTTACCTGGAAATTTGCGAAGCGATATAAAAATTGCAATTGTAGATGCCGCTTATCACACTGATGATGTTTCGCAAAATGAACGAGTGGACGAATTATGTGCAGAAATTGAACGAGTTGCGCACAATAAAGGAATAGCGTTACTACCGTTACCTCCACTTGGTAGGGCGCAAGATATAGTATTGTATTTATATGAACGATATAAAAAATTTCCGCTTATAGTAGATAAAGAAATTTTGGTTGGTTTTGAAGAGATGTTCATATATAAAGATTGGTTAAAAGATAATGAAAAACTTGAACGGGCTCTGGAGAGTTTAAAAAGAAACATAATAGTTATGGATAATGACATTTGTATGCAAAATAGTTACGGAATAGTTGTAATGAGTGATGCGAATATGCAAACGAAACGAGCGCAGTTATATTATGAACAACTTCGGCATGAAGAACGAAATTCCATTATCTTTACTGGACATATTGCGAAAGGGAGTTTCGCAGAAAAGGTGATGAAAGAATGTGTAAGTAGAGAATGTAGGGTAGAGCGAGTTCCATATAAGGTTCATCAAAGTATAAGTGACGTTAAGGCGATGTTAAATATATTATTACCAGAACATACGGTGTTAGTGCATGCTCTTAAAGAGGACACGGATCGATTACAGCAAAACCTTAGTACAGCAGGATATGAAAATGTATATTCGCTTACTATGGAACGTATAGAAGTAATTTAAAGTGTAAAGGAGATCGGTATATGAAAAAGGTATTTGTATTCGTAAGTATTTTCTTTTGTTGTTTCCTTTATAATGTTAAGGAAGGGTTTGCTGCTAGTCCAATGAAACCTAGTTTTGAAGTGAAGTTATTATTAAAGCCAGAACAAGTATTAGGTTATAACAAAGAGATAAAGCAAGAGGTACTAGAACATTTCCAGGCTGGTACAAATTATGAAAGAATACAAGTGCAATTTTTAGATACGGCGAATAAAAATTTAAGTAATGAAGGTTGGTTTGCTAGAATTCGAAAGAAAGAATTTAGTAAAGATTTTGAGCTAACATATAAAAAGAGATACCCGATTCAAAATGGTATAATTCAAGATGCATTAGAAGTAGCTAAGAAGGATGGATTTGATAGTAAAACTGATAACTATGAGGCAGAAATAGATTGGGGATTTGAGAAGAAAACATTAAGTATTTCAAATAAGAAAAGTTATAGTGCTAAAGGATATGGGATACTTGATTTACCAAATGAACGGGATGCTCAAAACATGTTAATAGAGAAATTACCAGGGAAAATGAACAAATGGTTGTATACGAATTGGGGAGAAGAAATGCTCAACGATTCTCACATTTACGGTCCTGTATTAATGAAACGGTATACAGGGGAGTTTGAAAATACAAAAACGAATATTGAAATTTGGCCATTAAGTAATACCGGGAAGATAGAAGACGACTTCGTAATAGAAGTGTCATTTAAAACAAATGAGGAAAGTATTGCGACAAAACAAAGAGAATTATTAATGGCGAGTATAGAGAAAAAAGGATGGTTGTTACCGAAAGATAGTTTGAAGACAGAGCTTATTTTTCAGTAAATAGGAAAGAAGGAATCCATATGGCCATGGATTCCTTTTTCTAATATATGAGCATTAAGCTAAATCAGCTGACACGAACATATCACTATTTTGTAGGTTTTTAGAGCGTAAACTATAAGCAATTACTTTCTTTTTATGTTGTTTTACAATATCAACATGCTCTTCATGACTATAAATATAAAATGTAAAATCCTTTTTGCCACGCTTTGCATTGATAATTATAGGAGTGCCCTCATTATGCGGTGGTGCATAATAGCGATCTAAAAATAAACCTTCGTTAAAATCATGAATAATTTTGGATTTCTTTTCGCCTTCTAAGTTACTTCCATTGATTGTAACAGTCACATTCTCTTCTTCAAGTTGTGGATGTGTTTCGTACCTGCTAATAATGGATTCAATAACAGAGTTTGGAAGGCTAGAAACGATAATTTTAAATGCTCCAAATACAACTAACATAACAATAAACCAAGTCGTCATAGTATATCATCCCCTTTATTCTATTAAATAATATAACCCATATGGTAATAGTACATATGGTGAAGTTTTGTATATTTTGTGAAAAATTTTCCTTTTTTGAACGTTTTTTAACAAATTGAGCTATTGCCAATTCATAAGGAGGTATTTGGTATGATGGAAATATTAAGGTTTTTTATCAATCGTAAGGGGGAAATTAGATGGTAAGTTCGCTTTTGTTATTGTTAGAAAACTCAATTTTGTTACAAAAAGTTGAAATCAAAGCATTTTATAAAAAAAAGGTTTATAATAAAAACATAACTAATTACAAGGAAGTGTAACTATGAGTACTGTAGCTATCGTGTATGGTATTATTCTTTCCACAATTATTATTTTATTTTTCGTTGGGGTTTCACGTTATATTCATAAATGGAAAGAAGGAGTTGCGAAATTAAATCACATTGAAGAAGAACTTAGTGATTTAATGTTACATCATGGTAAGTAAAAAGTTTATTTTTTAACTAAACAATGTGAAGAATATCACAAAACATGCTCTCATAATGAAAGCATGTTTTTTTGTTATGTTGTTAATAGGCACATGCATAAAAAATTCCCATACGATACAGTGTGAAATCAGAAATGTTCGGAGCGGGAAAGAGGGATAAAATGAGTAATTCAGGTTATGTTACAGATAATAAAAATTTAAAGAAAAGCTCAGGAATGCCAAATCTTTTCTTTGATTCAAGAACAAATGTCTTTTTTAAAAGAGACGAGAAAAATGTTGCGTATGAAGTAACGTCAACACAGTTACCAGCGATGATTGGAGGAGCATTTGTTGATTTGTTTATGACGAAGGGGCATATGCGAGAACCACATTGGCATCCGAATGCTTGGGAGTTAGATGTTGTTGTCTCTGGGGAAGCCGTTACGTCTATTCTAAATCCTGAAACGAATCAATTACAAAATTATCATTTGAAAGCGGGGCAAACTGTCTTTATTCCAATGGGGTGGTGGCACTGGATCACAGCCATAACAGAAGAAGTACAATTACATTTATTCTTCAATAACGATCAGTTTGAAACAGCCGAAGGATCGGATGTATTAAGGTTGACGCCGCCAGAAGTATTTCAAGCTGCCTACGGTGTAAGTGCAGAGAAATTAGCGAAAGACCTTTCGCCAATTAAAGAGTCGGTTGTAATTGGACCGCCCACAGTAACCCGCTCTAAAGGCGATATACAGGCTGACGATTCAAATATAGTAGTTACGTTAAATGGACAAATAACTTCATGTGAAATAGAATAACTCTTTCTATTATTAGGAAGAGTTATTCTATTTTGTATAATTTTGTAATTATATTCGGTGTAATGATTATATGAAAGGGAATTTGTTAGAGGGGGCATATTGTGAATATAGTAAAGATTATAGGGATTATTGTGGGAGTTATCATAGTAGGCATTGTAGCGTTCTTTTTTATTATGAAATATTATTTGTCAAAAGAAGATCCAAAGTATGTTTTAAATTACATAAAAGAACATAAAGGTGATGAAACCTGTTCATTACTTATTAGAAGAAATGGCGAAGTATTAACATCTATAAATGAAAATAAAAAATTGCCATTAGCGAGTATGGTAAAAATCGTAATAGCAGTTGAGTTTGCTAAACAAGTGTCAGAAGGAAAGATAAGTCGAGATGAACAAATTTCATTACATGAGTTAGAAAAATATTACGTAAAAAACACTGATGGTGGAGCGCATCCTGCCTGGCTAGAAGATGCCAAAGCTAAAGAGTTAGTGAAAAATGGACAAATTCCTTTAGAAGAAGTCGCTAAAGGGATGATTCACTATAGTTCTAATGCAAATACAACATATTTGTTAGAGAAGCTTGGAATAGAAAGAGTAAATGAAAGTATAAAAGAGTTAGAGCTTACTAGTCATGACAAGTTCTCTTCCTATACAGCTTCACTATATATGAGAGGATATGTAGAAAAAGAGCTTCATGTACCAGAAAATCAATCATTAAAAATGCTACGTAACATGTCAAACGATGAATATAATAAACATGTGTTACAAATACATGAATGGATGAAAGACGAAGAAGAATGGAAAAAGCGGGATATCCCATTAAAAGTAGATATGGAATTCCAGCGAATTTGGTCAGACCGATTAGTGAATGCAAATGCTAAAGATTATATGAGTATAATGGAAAAGGTAAATAGTGGAAATTATTTTCCGAAATTAATGCAAGATGAAATTGAGAATGTTTTTAAAGGAACAGTTAAAAATAGTAAGTTCGAATATGCTGGTCAAAAAGGTGGTTCTACCGCATTCGTATTGACAAAAAGCTTGTACACTACAGATAAGAAGGGGAATAAGGTAGAAGTTGTAATTATGTTTAACGATATAGATGATCAAGTTGCATATCAAAAACTTAGAAATAATGTAGATTATTTTATTCAAGAAATTTTAACAAATGAGGAATTTAAAGATAAATTATAATGAAATAATTTTATTATGTAAACAAAGGACGCTTTTTGGAAAGTGTGGGAAGATTGGAATTTTGCATACGAAGGCGGAGAATCAAATGATGTAGCACAAAAGCGAGCTGTATTATGTTTGCAAAATATATTGGAAAAATATAAAGGGAAGAACATTGTAATCGGTACTCATGGAAATATTATGGTGTTACTGATGAATTATTTTGATTCTACATATGATTTTCATTTTTGGAAAACCCTTCATATGCCAGATATATTTAAGTTAACTTTTCATAATGAGAGTTTAGTTTCTGTTGGAAGAATAGAGAATACCGCTCGTCAGATTAATAATTTGTAAAAGTTTATCAAAAAAAGAGGAAAGAGAGAAGGTATTGTAGAAGTATGACTTTGTAACATAAAAAATATTGGTTAAAGGAGGCTGTTTACATGTTTGAGAAAGAGAAAGAAGGGCTTATTGAAGTTCACAACGTATATGAAATCGCACCAGCAGATGGAGCAATTATAGGTATGGCAACGGAAGAAGAAATGGAGATTGCTGCTGAACTAGAGTTACAGTACTATGCCCATTCTCGTTTATTAGAAGCAAATATTCAGTTAGACGGTTCCTCCTATAAAGAGTTACTTCAGGAGTTCCAGGAGTACGAAAGAAAATCAATGAATTTTTGGAGAGCAATACATAAACGTTTAGCTGTGCCATGGGCATGGGTACTACGTATTGATGTTGCGAATGGTCCTATATATGTAAGCAATGGGAGTTCGTATTATGAAGAAGTTGATGATGAAGAAGATTATGAATAGATAAGTAAGGAAGCAGCTTTAGTTGCTTCCTTTTTTTGTGTGTAATGAGTGAATAGCTTCAATGATAATATCTGGTCGATCATTTTCTATTCCGTGACCAGCATGTTCGGCAAGAATATATTGGCTGTTTATTGAAATATGTAATTGTTCACGAATCAGTTCTTGCCACATTGCTTCAAGTTGTGTTGCTTCCTCTTTTGGCATACCGCCCTCAATCATTTGAGTAATAGAATAATGAGGATCTCTACTGATAACAATTAATGGTGTTTCTAATGTTTTATCTAGCTCTTTTATTGAGTGAGCGCAATTTTTCCACACGGATAGTTCAGAGACTGTCGCTTTATATAATGAAGGAGAGGTAGAAAATTCAATTTGCTGTCTTGGTTGATCGACAAGCATAGGTTTTAGTTCATTATAAAGTGTGTCTACATCCATTTTGGAGTACGTATTATATTTTTGAAGCCAAATATCATCAGAATCAGTTTGATCAGAAACCGGTAAATGAAGTTCATCTAATCGGTGTAAGTTCATGGAAGTAGAATCAACTAAAAGAAGTGCTTGTAGTTGCTCTGCATGTAACATTGCAAAATGTTGTGCACATAACCCTCCATAGGAATGGCCGATTAGAATGATTGGCTCGTGAATATCTAGTTTGTTTAGTAACATATGTAGTTCCTTTGTAACTTGCCTTGCTGTACGTGGAGTATTTCCTAGCTCACTTTTTCCGTA
The DNA here is from genome assembly GCF_002975175.1 of Bacillus sp. MYb209. Classification (GTDB taxonomy): domain Bacteria; phylum Bacillota; class Bacilli; order Bacillales; family Bacillaceae_G; genus Bacillus_A. The sequence continues at coordinate 131,896 of NZ_PCNZ01000001.1, read as the reverse complement.
ACCTGGGCGATGATATGAAATGACTGTAAAGTTTTGTGAAAGCTTTTCTATAATAGGAAGCCAATCATAAAATGAGCATCCCATTCCTGTTTGAATGACTACAGTTTGTTTACTACTACCTCTCATATATACTTCTACATTTTGTCCAAATATCTCTACTGATCTATTAATAGTAATACCCCCTAAGCTTGAAATGCTTTTTGACAAGCAAAGATGATACACCAGGCGCCTATGCCAAAGAGTATCGATGTACTAAGTGAAAAGGAGTTTTTTAAACCGATATAAACAATAAATAATAGTAATGCGGATGCAGGAAATCCATATAATACGCCCATAGCGAATTGACTTAACTCCTGTTTACTCCCACCTTCGAAAGCAATCCAAAATAAACTAAGTAAACTCACAAGAGGAAGGGCAGCAATAAAGCCGCCTATCGTACTATAATGTTTAGCGACTTCAGTAATAACGCCGATAATAAGTGCAGAAACGATGACCTTAACGAGGAAATGCATATTTTGCCTCCTTAGCTAATAACGAAAAGGCTTTTGCTATTAATTGTTGCTCTTCTTTTGATAACTGTGATTCTAATATTTGTATCTTTTCTTTATCTAGCAAAGTATGCTTTTCTAATGCTTCAATTCCTTCTGTCGTTAATGTAAGGTTCACAACTCTTTCATCTTGTTTATTTCTTTCTTTAATGATAAATCCTTTTTGAATAAGGCGTTTTACATGTTCGGACGCTGTGTTATGAGATAAACCGAGTTCAGAAGCAACTTTTCCAATTGTTATGTCTTTCTCACGAGAAATGATTTGTAAAATGCGAATTGCTTGGTGAGAAAGATTGTCTTCATACTCATATCGTAAGTGGTAGTAAATTGTCTCCCAATGTGGATTAATATCTTTCATATTATAAATCCCCCTATTTTTTTATATCGTCTTATAAGATATATTCGCTTGGTAAGAATTAAAATCCTGTTATTTTCATAATAAATGTTGAAAAAGTTTATTTTTATTGAAATATAAGGTAATCTATGTGTAAAGGTATACATTTAGCAAGAGAGAGGATGATAGCTGTGAATACATTTAAATGGCTTAGTCATGAAAAGATGTATGTAGATCAAATACATGTTGAAAAATGTGGTCCTCTTTCAGTCGGCGTATATGGAGGGAATCAAGAGAGTGATGCATATGAAAGAGGAGATGCAGTGCTAGCTTGGTGGGATCCGAAATTAGAATTTGAATTTGTTATGATTTTTGATACACATCATAAAACGAAAAATATACATTATATAATAGAAGCTATTTCAGAAAGAGAAGAAAAACTAAAAGAGTTATTTTCATATCCAATACATTTAGCTTTTCATCATACACATATGTATTTATTAGCGTTATTTACAGATGAGCTATTTATTGAGAAATGTGACCAAGATGATGAGGAACTTGCATGTTTAATTTGTTTACGAAAAGGCGAGTTCTTATATTGGCTATCAGTTGGTGATTGTTTTGCGTATTTATTCCATTCAGAGCAAGCGGAAAATGGAAAAGGTAGGCTAAATAAGCGTAAGAATTATGAATATATAGGAAGAAAAAATGTTTTTGCAGCGAATACACCTTGCTTTACATCAGGGATAAGGGGATTAGAAAAAGGTCAGAATCACATTGTAATGGCAACAGATGGTATTTTAGAATGTGATAAACGAAAGTTTGATGATGATCAATCTTTAGTAGAAATATTACACGACGGAACTTGTTTACAGATTGAGCCTGTATTAACAAATGTACTTCAGTGGAAAGGTAGAGATTGTGCTACTATTATTGGATGGTCCATCGATACTGAAAATAGACAATGTGCCAATTAATAAATGAAAGGGAGTTCAAGGGTTTTTGTCCTTGAACTCTTTTTTGTTAAGCGATATGAATATGATACGTTTTTAACCATTCATTTACTTGTAGCATATACTCCATAGCACTTCTTGCTTCAAAATTGTTAACCACTTTATTACTTTGATCAGCAATTGCAAGTAATATGGAATGGTTAATAAGTGAGAAAACAGGATTGTTTTTATTGCTGCACATATCAAGTGTTAAATTACGGATTGTTTGTAAATAGTGTGGATCTTGTGAAGTAGGATAAGCGCTTTTTCTTCTATTTCGCACATCATCAGGTAAAGCCGGTTTCAGTGCTCTACGTAAAATACCTTTTTCAATATTATCAATACTTTTGACGTTAAAAGGTACATTCCATAAATATTCAACTAGTCTATAATCACAAAACGGTACACGAACTTCAAAACCTACAGCCATACTCATACGATCTTTACGGTCGAGTAAGAAGGGAAGGAATCTTGTTAAAAATAAATAAAACATTTGACGTTGTTTCGCTTCTTTTTTACTTTCACCTTCAAGAGTAGGTACTTCAAGAGCAGCCTCATGGAATCGTTTATTAATATAATGCTCAGGATTACATTGAGTCGTTACGTCATTTAATAATAGAGAAGATGTATTTTTCCAGTTTGTTAACCACGGAAACTTATCTACATATAATAGTTCTTCTTGATGAAACCAAGGATATCCCCCGAATACTTCATCAGCAGATTCGCCAGATAAAGCCACGGTTGCATCTTTTTTCATTTCGCAAAATAGTAAATATAGTGAAGTTTCCATTTCACCAGCACTCGGTAAATCTCTCGCATGAAGGGGAACAAATAAGTGATTTGCTAATTCTTCTGCATTGACAATAATGTCATGATGCGACGTCCCTACGTGCTCAGAAACACGTTTTACCCAAGGAGCATCTAGACCAGTGCGAGCGAATGTAAGTTCGAAATCTTTAGCGCTGTTTACAAAATCAATTGAATACGTGTGAAGTGTTTTGTGTTCCTCTGCAAATTCTTTACCTGCCAGTGCAGTAATACCACTAGAATCTAATCCGCCTGATAACATACAAACGAGGGGAACATCGGCAATTAATTGTCTTTTTACTGTATCTTGTAAAATAGATAAAATGTATGAAGATGTATCATCAACAGAATCTGTATGGATCTTACTTTCTAAATTCCAATACTTCTTAACTACTTTTTTATCACGTGTGAACGTTATAGAATGTCCAGCACGAACTTCTTGAATATGTTTAAAGACGCCACAACCTGGAGTTCGAAATAAGCCTAATCCAAATATTTCATTTATTCCAGTCGTATCAAGTTCAGCAGGAACAGATGGATGAGCTAATAGGGCTTTTATTTCAGAACCGAAAATAATACTGTTATCTCTTTCTGTATAAAAAAGTGGTTTTACCCCTAAATGATCTCGTGCTAAAAACAATTGTTGCTTCTGATCATCCCATATAGCAAAAGCGAAAATTCCATTTAAATGTTGTACGCAATCTTCTTTCCATTCTAAATAAGCATGTAGTAGCACTTCTGTGTCTGAATGAGTTTCAAATGCATGCCCACATTTTTGGAGTTGCTCTCTCAGCTCACGGAAATTATAAATTTCTCCATTATAAGTAAGAGCATACGTATAATCACCGGCACGGAATGTCTTCGGCTGTGTCCCGCCTTCGGGGTCAATTACGATTAATCGACGGTGTGCAAAAGCCGCACGAGGTGAAAACCAAAATCCTTCAGCATCCGGACCGCGATGCTGAATACTATTTGCCATCTTTTCTAAAATAACATGTTCATTGGAAAGATCCTTTTTCCAATCTACCCAGCCTGTAATTCCACACATACACATCTCATCTCCTAATTTTAAATAATTGAAAGTAGATTAACAAAATAAAATATACACCAAGTTAAAGAACGACCACATAAATAGTGTACTACATTAATCAAATTGTAGACTTGAGAAAATTTTCTTCGAATGCATAGTTATATGAGACAATAGATGAGGAAAAGTATTCCATTACATACAAAAAATAATAAAAAAGATGAGAGAAAACTTTTTTCTGGACGTTATATAGAGTGTAAAAGCTTTTACAAAAAATAAGGGGAATCGCTACATGAAATCAAATGAGAAAAATTATATAAAAAGATTACAGCGGCAAAAAGAAGATGCGTTAGAGTTTGTTGTTGATACATATTTACCGTTAATAAAAGGAATCACGCATAAAGTACTGCGGCCAATTCAAAATGATGGGTTGATAGAAGAATGTATAAATGATATATTTCTTTCCATTTGGAATAACTCAAATAAATTTCATGGAGAGCCGAGTGATTTTAAAAAATGGATTGCGGCGATTGCAAAGTTTAAAGCAATTGATTATTACCGGAAAGCGACTAAAAAAATAGAAGTCATTTCAGATGAGTTTCATATAAGTACAGAAAAATCGGCAGAAGACGAATTAATCGTTATGGAAGACAGGGAAGAATTATTGAATCTCATTAATCAATTGGAACCGTTAGATCAAAAAGTATTCATTATGAAATATCTCCTCGGCATGAAGACAGAAGAAATAGGAGATAAGCTGGGATTAACTCGAGCGGCAATAGATAATCGTGTGTATCGCGGGAAAAAGAAACTACAACAAAGTGCTACGAATATTAGTTTTGGAGGTAGTGTAATATGAAAGACATTTATGAGCTATTAAATGATATTGAAATAGATGAAAAAGAACTAGAGGAACTAGAGGCTTCTGAAATTGAAAAAGAAAAAGTAAAACGTAACTTAAAACAATCTATACGTACGAAGAAAAAGATGAAAACTTGGAAAAAAGGTGTCGCTGTTGCATCTATTTTAGTAGGGTTATCAGTTGCAACGCTTGGTATTGGATTTCCCACATACGCTGGAGGACTGCCTATAGTAGGGGATATATTCCGGTTTTTAGATAATGGTAGAACAGGGCTATACGAAAATTATAAAGAGTTTTCGACTGAGTTGAATATGACAAAGGAGAGTAATGGGGTTAAGGTCACAATTAATGATGCTGTGTTCGATGGTAGAACAATCACAATCACATATTCTATTGAGAGTGATAAAGATTTAGGAGAGAAACCGTTCATATTTGGAAGCCCGCAAGTTATGGGCTTTAATGGCGGGGGAGGTAGTTCGAAAGTTACAAAGATTGGAGAGAGAAAATATGTAGGTATGACCACTATGAGTGGTATTGGTAATGAAAGGCTAGATGTTGCAAATGTTTGGTGGGATATAGAAGCAATTGAGTTGGATTATGAAGGTAATGCAATAAAGGGGAACTGGAATTTCGCACTTAGTTTAAAAGCAATGGATAGTAAGGAAGCAAAGGTTAATGGGGTTTCTGAAAATGAATTAATAAAAGTGAATATAGACAAAATGGAAGTAACCCCGATGTCATTTATTGTTTATTACAATCAAGAAGAATCTAAGGCATTAAGAAATATATGGGATAGTGCTGATGTGGAATTAGAAATAAAAGATGATTTAGGAAATCGATACGTAGGTAAAGGAAATGGCGGAAGTAGTACAGTAGCAGAGCCACATAAAAGTAGTTGGAGTGCCACATTCCAAAAATTGAACGAAAATGCTACAAAGCTTATCGTTACACCTCATGTGAACTTGCGAGTGCATACACCTGAAAATCATGGTGGAGTGGAGTATGTGAATGGAAAAGAGAAGAAAATTGAAGTGCCGAAAAAAGAAGCGAAGAGTAAAGATATTGTGTTAGATGATATTGTGATTGATTTAAAGAAATAAAAAGAGAGACTGCCTGAAATTAATAAATAGGCAGTCTCTCTTTTTGTTAAGAGCTAGTAACGAGTAATGCATGAGGATGCTGCGTTTTATACTCATCTTTCCACGGAATGTTTAGTTGTTCCCACGATTCGCCGCTATCTACAGATTGGAAGATGCCGTTGTTATTTAAAGTGTAAAATGTATGTGGTTCTGCCGGGTTTGTCGCAAACATCGAAATGACTGTACCGATTGCAGATGGTAGTCCTTGCTGTACTTGCTCGAAAGGAGTATCTTTCGTTTTTCGATATATATAAGATTCATAAGGAATACGGTGATGAGCGAGATCAGCACTCGGTGCGGCGGAGACGAGAATCGTATTACAATCAGCTGGATCGATGGCCATACTGTATAAATAATGATGCTCTAGCCCTGCGCTACATGAGATCCAGCTCCTGCCGTTGTTATAACTTTCAAGGTATGCACGATCAGGGCCGCCCATAAATCCGTCACCGCATGATGCATATAGGCGATTTGGTGCGTCAGGATGCATGAGTAATTGATGAGCATCGATAGGAGCACCGAATTTTTTATCAATCCATGTATGCCCTTTATCGTTGCTTTGAATAACAGCACCAGCTTCGATTGAAACGTGGATTGTATTTGGATTGTTTGGATCAACTGTAATCCAGCGTACGTGATGAGTAAAAGGTCTCGGCGGGAAAGCCCACGTATAGGAAGATAATAATGATTTCATATTTTTAAGTTCAGTCCACGTTTCACCACCATTTTCTGAACGGAATAAAGCACTAGGTTCTGTGCCTACATAAACGACGCCATATCCGTTAACTTGTTCATTAGAGCTGATCGTTATGGAAGTGATCGAAGAATGTAAAATACCATCTTCTTTCGGAAAATCAAAGTAACGATAAGAATCCCCAATTGGTCTCCATGAATCCCCACCATCATCGCTTAACCATAAACCTCGTCCAAATGTTCCACAATATACACGATTCTTTTGAAATGGATCAACCGCAATACAAGTAGGTTGCATATTTTGTAAGTGATATGCTGTTTCATAGTGACCGTATTGTTCTTTCACTACAACAAGTTCACGCTCCATACAGAGAAATAAACGTTTCATTTTAGTAACCTCCTTAAAAATTCTTTCATTAGTAAACAATATGAAGCTGAAAAAGAAGTAGTCTTATTTTTTGTTGAGAAAAAGGACTTGTTTGAAAAGAAGCGAAGGTTGTATATAGAAGGAAAGCGGGATAAACGCCGGAAGTTTGTTGCATACTAACAGACAGATTCATATAAAGGGGTATTTGTATGGGACATTCACATGATCACGGCCATTCAAAAAATAAAAAGGCGTTACTAATTGCCTTCATATTAACGACAAGCTTTATGATTGCTGAAGTTATTGGTGGATTTGTAACAAATAGCTTAGCACTATTATCTGACGCGGGGCATATGTTAAGTGATGCAGTATCCTTAGCTTTAAGTTTACTTGCCTTCAAGCTTGGAGAAAAAACAGCAACGGCTGCAAAAACATACGGGTATAAGCGAGTCGAAATGTTAGCGGCATTATGTAACGGTGTCGTACTTATTGTCATTTCTATATACATTTTTATTGAAGCAATTCGCCGATTTAAAGAACCAGTTGAGATTGCTAGTAATGGAATGCTCATTATTGCTGTACTTGGTCTGCTTATTAATATTTTATCAGCTTGGATATTAATGAGAGGCGGAGATGTGAAAGGTAATTTGAATTTAAGAAGTGCTTTCTTACACGTACTAGGCGATCTATTAGGGTCAGTTGGAGCGATTATTGCTGCGTTACTTATTAAATTTTTCGGCTGGAACGTTGCAGACGCGATTGCTAGTATTCTTGTGTCTATTTTAGTCATTATTAGTGGGTGGCGTGTAACACGTGATACAGTTCATATATTAATGGAAGGTGCACCGCAGCACATCGATGTTGATGAAGTGAAAAATACATTATTAACGATTGCGATTGTAAAAGAAGTTCATGATTTGCATATATGGTCTGTCACATCGGACTTTCAAGTATTAACATGTCACCTTATTATTAAAGGTAATGAAACGCAAAATGTATTAAAAGAGGCAACGGATATATTAAAGGAGAAGTTTCATGTCGAACATGTCACCATTCAAGTAGAGATAGACGGTGAATTTAATCATAGTGAGACAACTTGCAAAGTATGAAAGAAAAAGGATAAGAAAAAGTGTCATAACATCGTTCGCGTGGCATACATATATATAATGTGGCCACAAATACTTTGTAAGGTAAATATTTCATAAGATTACTTTACTTATAAAGAATCATCTTTTATAATCAAAAGTGGTAATTGATAAAGATTATCATTTTCAATGATCGTAGAAAGGAGTTTTTTAAAAGATGAGTAGTCAACTCCGTTTTGCTGTTGAAAATCGTAAGAGGCATTTAATTGATGAGTTAATTGGAGCAGGGGTGTTTAAAGTTCGTGATCGGCAATTATACGAGCTTTCTTTAGAGGAATTGGAAAAAGAGTACGAACACATTGAAGAGTATGCAGACATTCAGGCATAACCATATAGAGTAGTAAAGAAAGAGCTAGTTACATGAGAATGTAACTAGCTCTTTTATTTCTTTCATGGGACGGAGCCAGTTTTGAGACATCATTTTTTAAATTTGTTTTTCGTCTTGCTTTTCTATCGCTGGATTAATAAAGGGCTAATTCTTAATCTTTTTATGAAATAGAATCATAATTACAATGATAAAAAAGAGTAATTTGGTTTGTTAAAAATATGCGTATAAGGAGATATGAGATGAACTGGGTTACTCATAAATCATCGTTTGAATTTGATAATTTTAGCCATATTATTCGGTCGCAATCTGCTTGGAGTGGGCATTTGGATTTCGCATATGATTTTAGTACGATTTGAAAAGCCAGGAACTTTAGTTGAGCTAGGCACACATTTAGGTGCTTCCTTTTTTAGTTTTTGCCAGGGGGTAAAAGACGGAGGGTTGTCAACTAAGTGTTTTGCTGTAGATACTTGGGCTGGAGATGAGCATACAGGTCCATATGGAGAAGGGATTTTTCATATAGTAGAAAAAGTTGTGAATATTAGTTACCCTAATATAGGAAATCTAATTCGATCTACTTTTGATGAGGCTCTGGATCAGTTTCAAGATGAAACGATAAATCTTTTGCATATTGATGGCTATCATACGTATGAAGCTGTTTCTCATGATTATAAAACATGGTTACCTAAAGTTGCGAAAAACGGTATTGTATTATTTCATGATATCGAAGTTAAAAACGGTGATTTCGGTGTGTATAAGTTTTGGGATGAGGTCAAGGTGAAACACCCTCATTTTCAGTTTGGGCATTCATATGGACTCGGAGTTTTATTTCCGAAAGGTTGTAGCGATAAATTTTCGGAAATACTTAAAAATAAAGAAGAGATACAAAATATGTATAAATAAAAGAGGGGCATGCATCGATTAAATGATGTGTGCGCTTTTTTTATGTGGAAATATATTATTACATATGAGGTGAAAGCGGTAGTAAAAAGTTTTGTTGAGGCAAATATTAAAAAGGTTATTATGGGTTAATAATTAGTGGGGGATGGATAAAACCCTCATTGATTAAAGTTTTATTTCATTAGGTGTTTTTATCTAAATAAATAAAAATACAACATTTTTTATATTTTTCATTGCGAAAAGAGTCATCTACTTTTACAATAGAAAGGGTTGTGAATATATTATACTGGAAAAATAAATCGAAATAATATGAAAATTTTGTTTTGTCTTCGCTAATTGTATACTACATACACGTAAGACTACATACATCATGTTATCGACTTGTAAGGAGAGAAAAAAATGAAAAGTGTAAGATTACCATCGATGCTAGAAATTATTATTCTTTTATGCCTATTTCTTGCTGTCGTCTTTTCCTTCCAAACGATTTTTGATCTCCCAATTCAATTAGCGCTATTTATTTCATGGTTTTTAGTTATTGCGCTTGGATTAAGATTAGGATTTCGTTATCAAGAATTGCAAGATGCAATTACGAAAGGGATTTCTAATGGATTAGAAGCAATTCTTATTTTAGTTGCAGTTGGAGCTTTAATTGGAACATGGATTGCTGGTGGGGTTGTACCTACATTAATTTATTATGGATTAGAATTCATTCACCCTAGCATATTCTTATTGGCAACTTTAATTATTTGTTCAATCACTTCTATCGCGACAGGAACATCATGGGGAACAGTTGGAACAGCAGGTATTGCTATGATGGCGATAGGTGAAGGGCTTGGATTACCACTTCCGCTTGTTGCGGGTGCAGTCCTTTCAGGAGCTTATTTCGGAGACAAGTTATCACCACTTTCTGATAGCACAGTTCTTGCAGCTTCTATGGCGAAAGTAGATGTTATTGCTCACGTTCGAGCTATGCTCGTATTAGACGTTCCAGCTTATATTATTACCAGCATTATGTTTACTGTTGCTGGATGGATGTATGGCGGGGATAATGTAGATTTAAATAGAGTAGAGTTTTTAAAAGAATCTTTATTAAAGCACTTTGATATTAAAATATGGATGCTTGTTCCAGCGGTAATTGTTATTGTGCTATTGGCGATGAAGAAACCATCTATGCCAACAATTGCTATGGGAGCTTTAATTGGTGCAATTTGGGCAACTCTTTTCCAAGGAATGCACTTTGGAGAGGCAATTGGAACAGCATATAACGGATTCTCAATTCAATCTGGTGTCGAGTTTGTCGATAAGTTATTAAACCGTGGTGGAATTAATGGTATGCTTGGTTCAGTAGCTGTTATTATTTTCGGCTTAGGTTTTGGTGGCTTACTTGAAAAGTTAGGTGTTCTAAAGGTAATTGTATCGAAATTTGAGAAAAAATTAAATTCTGCAGGGAATGTAACATTGTCTACATTAATCGTTGCGTTTTTAGCAAACATATTTGGTTGTGCGATGTACGTATCACTTATTTTAACGCCAAAAATTATGGAAGAAAGCTATGATAAATTAAAAATAGATCGCCGCGTATTAGCACGTAACTCAGAAGTAGGTGGAACTTTGACTTCTGGTATGGTTCCATGGTCTGATAATGGTATTTTTATGGCTGGTATTTTAGGTGTATCAACGTTATCATACGTTCCATTTATGTGGCTAAGCTTCGTATCACTCATTTTAGCAGTTATTTATGGATATACAGGCAAGTTCATTTGGTATGTAGATGATGCGGATAAAGGAAAGCAAGCATCATAAAAAATTACCTTCTGCGGTGGCGGAAGGTAATTTTTTATATATATATCAATGAGAATTCTTATCATTTGATAGAAAGTCTGTTAAAATAAAAGATGTAGGTATTTTATTTTCAAGGGGATGAAAAAATGGAGTACAGAATTGAAAGAGATACATTAGGAGAAATGAAAGTTCCAGCTGATAAATTATGGGCAGCACAAACGCAGCGCAGTAAGGAAAACTTTCCAATTGGAACAGAGCATATGCCACTTGAAATTGTAAAAGCATTTGCGATTTTAAAGAAGAGTGCAGCACTTAGTAATCAAAAATTAGGAAAGCTATCAGAAGAGAAGACGCAAGCAATTGTGGAAGCTGCTGATGAAGTTATTGCAGGGAAATGGAATGAACATTTTCCCCTTGTCGTATGGCAAACGGGTAGTGGTACACAATCGAATATGAATGTAAATGAAGTAATTGCAAACCGTGGGAATCAAATTTTGAAAGAAAAGGGATCTGACGTACATATTCATCCGAATGATGACGTGAACATGTCCCAAAGTTCAAATGATACATTCCCAACAGCGCTTCATGTAGCGTGTGTAATCGCGGTAGAAAATCATGTATTACCGGCTATTACGAAATTAAAAGAAACCTTAGCAGAAAAAGTAACTGCATTTGAGCATATTATTAAAATCGGTCGTACGCATTTACAAGATGCAACACCTTTAACGTTAGGGCAAGAAATTAGCGGTTGGCACCGTATGCTTGAAAAAACAGAGCGTATGATTGCAGATAGCAATACATATATGAAAGAATTAGCAATTGGTGGTACAGCGGTTGGAACAGGAATTAATGCACACCCTAAATTTGGCGAGATGGTAGCAGAAGAAATTAGTCTGTTTACAGGTAAACAATTTGTCTCTGCACCAAATAAGTTCCATGCGCTAACGAGTCATGATGAAGTTGTATTTGCACACGGAGCATTAAAAGCATTAGCTGCTGATTTAATGAAGATTGCAAACGATGTGCGCTGGCTTGCAAGTGGTCCACGTAGCGGCCTTGGGGAAATTATTATTCCAGCTAATGAACCAGGAAGCTCTATTATGCCAGGTAAAGTAAATCCAACGCAAAGCGAAGCGCTAACAATGGTTGTAGCACAAGTTATGGGGAATGACACAACAATTGGATTTGCTGCGAGCCAAGGTAATTTTGAGCTAAACGTATTCAAACCAGTTATTGCTTACAACTTCCTGCAATCTGCTCACTTATTAGCTGATGCAACAGTTTCATTTAATGATAAATGTGCAGTTGGTATTGAAGCAGATGAAGAAGTAATTATTGAAAATGTAAATCGTTCATTAATGCTTGTAACCGCACTAAACCCACATATCGGGTATGAAAATGCCGCGAAAATTGCGAAGCATGCTCATAAAGATGGATTAACTTTAAAAGAAGCAGCATTGCAATCTGGACTACTAACAGAAGAGCAATTTGATGAGATTGTAGATCCGAAAAAAATGATCGCTCCGAAAGAATAATAGAAGAGGCCAAGGTTCTTAATTTAGAATCTTGGCTTTTTTATCGCTCAAATAATCGCATTACTAACATCCCATTTCGTAAAACAATAAATGATAGCTAAAGGAAACTTTTGAATAGCCCGATTCCATTCTTGTCTAGCTTCCTCGTACTCACAATCATATCTTGTAATAATTTCACCTGTTAATCCTTCATAACTTAACTCATACATAATAAGCACCTTTCATTCATTTTGTGTAGTAGTTTGTTTTTCTAGAAATAGTGTATGTTCGTATCGTTTGTTTGTGATGGAGGGGGGGAGTATCTTTATGTAATAAAAAATAGACTAACTATTGGGTAGTTAGCCTGAGGGGAGAATAAATATGTAAACGGCGGTTTTGCTTGGGGAGGATATTCAATTCTTATATAGTTATCCTAATAGCATAGAACTGTCTAAAAACAAAATTATTCATTTGAGGTGCTATTGATTATTTTCACATTTGGCCAGTTTTCTTTTAAGAGTGAAATAAATTTCTCCTCTTCTTGTGGTACGAAAGATGTTACTGAGTCGAATAAATTATAATGAATTTCTATTTGCTGTCTTGTCCAATTTTCTGAACGAAGCTTTTTACCAGAGTATTTAATGTGACGTATATCTTCAAATGGAATTTCAGTACGGAGTATGAAACCATGTTTAACAACAGGGGCAGATTCCGTTATTTTGTAATGAGAAAAATAGAAAGAAGAGAGATTCACGATATTTAAGAGTATCATGAGAGTGAAAAAAATAGAATTCTCATTTTGAAAGAATAGAGAAATGAAAAAAAAAAAATAAAAATAATGAGATTAAAATGATATGAAATGGATTTTTTTTCGCTTTAAATTTCAAGTAAATCACCTCGGTATACCAGTCATTAAAATAATTAAATCACAATATCGTAATGAGGCGTAAAAATATGCAACATTACATATTTTTACGTTTCATTATTCGTGTAAACTTTTTTTGATGGGGTAAATTTAAATGAAGTTTTTCAAAAGTGGAGTTGCATAAAATGATTTGCAGAAAAAGCATTAAAGTAATAGTCATAATTAGTTGTATGATGATGATTAGTGGTTGTTCAAATAGATTCGTTGAGGATGGAAATCGAAAACATGTATTTGTACAAGCAAGTAAAGTTTTAGTAGAGGTTGTTTATAAAATATATAAAAGGTAAAAGGTGTTTCCGTATATGGAAACACCTTTTTTGTAGTTAAAATTGAATGTTGGAAGGGTCTTGAAGAATAGTCATATTTTGTTTCGCATCCCATAATAATTAGTTTGTTAAAATACATTCGTTTTTCGGTGTGATAAGTCCTATTTATCATAGTTAGATAAACATTTTTATAAAGGTTTATAAAATAGGTAAACGAAACATTGAAACGTTTGCTTTTGATGTGTTAAGATGATGAAGTGATAATAAACGTTATTGTAATTTGTTTGTTTTTAAAATAAACATTTTGAAGGAGTGTTTAGTATGAGTGATATTTCAGAGAAGTTTTGGGATGCGTCGGTAGAGGAATTGAAGAAAGGGTATGTATTTGACGAGGTAGCGGAGGAGTATATTTGTTTAGCTTGTGGAGAAACGTTTATTAAAGGGGTTATTTATCAAGAAAATCAAGTTTTGTATGAAGCAGAGAAGTTTGTACAGTTGCATATTCAAAATGAGCATACATCTATGTTTGAATATTTATTAAATCTTGATAAGAAGTTTACAGGTTTAACTGATTTGCAAAAGAAAATGGTTCAGTTTTTCCATATGGGACTTAACGATAAAGAGATTGTAAAAGAAATGGATGGCGGGAGCACGTCGACGATTCGCAATCATCGATTTACATTGCGAGAGAAAATGAAGCAAGCGAAAGTATTTTTAGCGTTAATGGAATTGTCAGAAGAAAAATCAAAAGTTCAAACTAAATTTGTACCGATTCATAGAACAGCTACGATGGTGGATGATCGATACAATATTACAGAGGAAGAAAATGCTGAAGTTTTAACAGCGCATTTTACAGAAGGTTTGGATGGACCGCTTTCTAAATTTCCGAAAAAGCAAAAGCGTAAATTAATTATATTACGTCATTTAGTGAGGAAATTCGATAGTAATAAAAAGTATACTGAAAAAGAAGTAAATACAGTTTTAGAAAATATATATCCGGATTTTGTAACTTTGAGAAGATACTTAATCGAATATGGTTTTTTAGATAGAACAGCTGATGGAAGCCAATATTGGGTGAAGTTATAAGAATGAAGCAAAGAAAATGAATAGAAGCACATAATAAAAACAACTATACAAAGAGATAGAGGATCACAGATACGAAAAATATGTTAAAGTTCTATGATGAATTTGAAAATAGTGAGTGGAAGAAGCAATTACTTTAACGAGCAAACAGTATAGAAATGGTTGGAGTAATTACAATTATTTGAGCACGGATTTAACCGTGCAGATTTTAAATAAAAGGAGAAATGAAATTTGAAACCACCTACAGATAACAATAAAGAAGGTGTAGAGTCACAGAAGTCAGAAAAGGAACATAAGCCGATATGGAAATCGATGTCCATATTTTTAGTGCCGTTACTTTTAAGTAATGTATTACAATCAGTTGGACAGTTATTTGGAATGGTAGTAGTAGGAAGATGGCTTGGCGTAAATGATCTAGCAGCTATATCGGCATTCTTTCCATTATTTTTCCTGCTCGTTTCATTTGTAATTGGAATTGGTTCTGGTAGTTCAATTTTAATTGGTCAGGCATTTGGTGCTAAAAATGAAGAGCGCTTAAAAGCTATCGTTGGTACGACGCTTACGTTTACTTTTATTATCGGAGTCGTGTTGGCGATAATAGGTAGTATTTTTGCGATGGATATTATGCGCCTTATGGGAACACCAGAAAATATTATTGAAATAAGTGTGCATTACGCAAGAATTTTATTTATATCTATGCCAGTATTATTTTTATATTTTGCATACACAACATTTATGAGAGGTACAGGAGATTCTAAAACGCCATTTTACTTTTTAATCGTAAGTACAGCGCTAAATATGATCTTATTACCAATTCTTATTTTTGGCTGGTTAGGAGCTCCGAAATTAGATGTTTACGGAGCAGCCTATGCTTCTGTTATATCTACAGTTATTACGTTTATTGTCATGCTAGTGTATTTAAAGAAGAAAAATCATCCACTGCAATTAGACGCTACAGTAAGAAAATATCTTCGTATGGACTGGGAGTTATTAAAGTTATTGTTACGACTTGGTATTCCAGCGAGTATTAATATGATATTAGTTTCATTATCAGAAATTGCGGTAATCGCATTTGTGAATCGCTATGGATCAGATGCAACAGCGGCGTACGGTGTTGTGAACCAAGTTGCAAGTTATGTACAAATGCCAGCAGTTAGCCTCGGCATTACAGTATCAATTTTTGCAGCGCAATCAATTGGTGCGAACCAATTTGATCGATTACAGAAAGTTGTTAAGGCCGGAATTATCATGAATTATATCATTGGTGGTGTATTAATATCGCTTATTTACTTGTTCTCAAGAGATATTTTAGCGCTATTTTTGACAAGTCAAACTACAATTGAAATTGCTCATAGCTTAGTTATGATTACATTATGGAGTTACTTAATTTTCGGTCATGCACAAATTATTAGTGCGACAATGCGAGCAAGTGGTACAGTACTTTGGCCAACTGTGATTAGTGTTGTATCAATCTGGCTTGTTGAAGTACCTGTAGCGTATTATCTTTCTTACCATACGAGCCTTGGTATAAAAGGAGTATGGATTGGATATCCAGCGGCATTCATCGTCAGCTTAATATTACAGTATGCATATTATAAGCTTTCATGGCAGAAGAAACGAATTACACGATTAGTGAGTTAAAAGATGTCCCTAAGTCATTATACTTAGGGACATCTTTTTGATGAATGCTTATAAATAACTTTTTAAAGTTATGTCAAAATGTTGTCTAATGAGTTTTCCATTATCCATATAAAATTCCCAAGCTGTATCTGGCTCACCGATAATTTCAAATGAACCTTCTGTAATATATAAAGCGCAATTATCTTCTAATGCAATACCTTCTATATTACCTTGGTGAGTTTGTAAAAACGTGTGGAAGGCATTCATTCTATTTAATTGATTGTAATGGGGGCAAAATCTTTTGTTAACAATACTCCAGCCACTACTTTCTATATAACCAGAACCTTCATAATCTGAACGTATGCTAGATGTGAACCAGCACATCGCACCGGCACTATACCCTGCAATAAGTGTTCCACGTTTTAAAGTAAATAGTAACTTTTCATCTAATTTATGTTCTTTCCATTGTTCAAGCATATGAACGTAATTCCCACCGCCAAGATAAATTAAGTCGGCAGAATGAATCATCTCATCTATTTCATATTTAGTAGGTGTTTCGGTTATAAAGCGTAAAATTTGAACCTCACAATGTAATTGCTTTTCAAACGTTTCTAAAAATAACTTTATATATCCTTCATCATCACGACTAGCTGTTGGAATGAATAATACTTTTGGGTATTGTTTATTTGTTAATTCTATAAGTCGTTCATTAATATGCAAGTGATTTGGATCTTGTAAATCACCGCCACCAATGACAGCTAATTTCATAGTAAAGCACCACCTAATAATATTTGTTATGTAAAAATTCGATAGTGGGGAGTTACATTCCTTCTGTGATTTAATGAATAAGGGGAAATAAAGCAAACAATATATTGAAATAGAATGAGGTATCGATAGCTGTAGATAGAAAGGAATGAGAAGCAGTTTATTGATATATAATACTGGATAATATTGTTTCAAAGTATGGAAACAATATGTTTAAATGAATATAACGACGTACTAATTAATATTGAAAGAGTGTTTATATTTAAAAAGTGCGGGGAATACCAGAGGTTTTACAAAAGTGGTTTTTACTTTTTATAGGAACTTATTTTATAATACGGTAAAATTATATCAATATATTTATTAGCCTAGAATGAAATGAGGGAGCGTGAAAGAGTGGATTTTCGATTTGAGTTTGCAGCGAAGGTGAAAGAATATTTAGATGATGAAAAAGATGAAAAAATAATAAAAGATGGACACAGAGATATAATTTTTAAATATTTATATCCGTTAGAGAGTGAAATTGGAATTTTTAAAAATCCTAACTTTACTTTTTTTGCATCAGGAAGACGTTCACATATAGTATTAGAAAATATTGAATTTAAAACAGAAGTAAACGTAGAAAGTAATATAATTGAAATTACAAAAATAGTGGATAATGTGGTTATTCCATTAGATACTATCGTAGCAAAAAATCGGGAATTATTTGCACTCGGGCGTAATGAGAAATTTAGTGTGCAAATATTAGAATATTATCTCTATGATACATTTGGAGAGAAGTTAGGCTTACAATGAATCGAACGCGGTACAGATAACTAATTAGTGGAGATTAGGATCCATTTAAGTATCAGTTAATATCATTCATGTTTGACCTTCTATATATTTTATACTACAATCTGTAGTGTGAAAGGGGGCATACGATGTTTACTCAAAACTACAAGTTAAATGAGCAAGGGTTAAATCACTTTTTCGGACCGCTTGAAGCGAAAATAATGGAAATTGTTTGGGCTACTCAAGGTATTACCATTAAAGATGTGCAACAGAAATTAAGTGAAGAATCCCCGGTGAATTTTAATACTGTAATGACAGTTATGAACAGATTAGTAGAGAAAGCACATTTAGAAAAGCATATCGTGAAAAGAAGTGGTATGTATCGTACTACACAAATGAAAGAAGAATTTTTATCTAATCAAACGAAGAAAATGACACAGGAATTAATGGGTGAATTTGGAGATCTTGTTGTGAACCATATGATAGATGAGTTAGAACAAGCTGATCCATCTTTAATAAAAAAATTAGAAGAGAAATTAAGTCAGCTAAAAAAAGAGGACCGATAAAGTGAAGTGGCAAATGCGTAAAATCGTTTTGTTAGCAGTGACTATTAGTGTTCTTTTTTTAAGTATGTTAGTATACTACGTTACATACCCATTTCTTTTTCAAAATAAAGCATTTTTTCTTTCACAATTTTGTTTATTTGAATTACAAAAACATATGAGGGAACTATCAATACTTCGTATAATGATAGCCGGATTACTGTTATTTACTGTAATCATTATAAGTAAAAGAATTTGGAAGCAGTTTTTTTATAGTAAAAAGTTGAAAAGAAATCTCGTGTCTATTACTAGAAAAGGAAAGCAAGTGTACGTATTATCAACGTTACAGATTACGGCATTTACAATTGGATTATTTCGATCGAAAATTGTCATTTCAGAAGGAATGTTTCAGGCGTTTTCAGAGGAAGAAATTGATGCGATTGTATTACATGAGGAATATCATCAAAAAAATCGAGATCCATTAAAGTTATTTTTCTTTACATTGTTAGCTGAAGGAATGATGTACATTCCTATATTAAAAGGAATGCTGCAGCGGTATCATGTGTATCAGGAGCTATCAGCTGATAAATATGCGATGCAAAAAATGAAATCTTCATTTGAGCTAGGTAGTGCATTATTAAAATTAATTAAAATAAAGACGATGGAAAATCAATGTATTACAGCTTCGTTTGCGAAAACTGCAATTAATTTACGGATTGAGCAAGTGTTGAATGAGAAAGTTATTAAGCTGAATATACCATTACATACGAATTCAGTATATGTAACGTTAGGGCTGTTTTGTATGTCGATTGTACTTATTGTTGGAGAGTGCATATAGCCTCTTTTTTTTTAATAGTTAACACTACGGTTTGTAGTGTGTTTAGGAGGAATAAAATGAATGCGGCGGATTTAACAATTTGGCTAGTAGTAGGGGCTGGGGTACTTTCATTTATATCACCATGTTCTTTACCGCTATATCCATCTTATTTATCATATATTACAGGTGTTTCTATTCAAGATTTAAAAGAAAATCGTGGAATTATGCAAAAGTCAGCGATTATACATACAGTATTTTTTATGATCGGTTTCTCGGTTATTTTTTATGCGTTAGGTTTATCAGTAAGCTGGATTGGAATCACTTTTTCATCTAATCAAAGGCTGATTCAGCAAATTGGTGGGATATTTATTATTGTGATGGGGCTATTTATGACTGGATTGATTCAGCCTAAGTGGCTTATGGCAGAGAAAAAAGTACAATATAGAAGTAAATCGACAGGATATATTCGCTCAGTTTTGGTCGGCATGACATATGCAGCAGGATGGACACCGTGTGTTGGACCGATATTTTCTGCAGTGCTTATGCTCGGTGCGACCAATCCTGAAAGTGCGCTTCTGTATATTACAGCGTACACCCTTGGATTTGCAGTTCCGTTTTTCGTGATGGCATTTTTTATCGGAAAGGTAAAATGGATTGTTACATATGCCAATGTCATGATGAAAATTGGCGGTGGAATGATGATACTAACAGGGGGGTTATTATATACAAATCAAATGACGAAAATTACAGCATTCTTTATTCGTATATTTGGTGGATTTACAGGAGTTTAGAAATGAGGAGGAAGAAAAGTGAAGAAACTAATTGCTATTATACTGGCCGGGGCACTAATCTGGGCAGGGGTTAATTTTTATAATACAAAAAAAGAAGAAAAAGAAAGAAAAGCGAAACAAGCGGAGTTACAAGAAAAAGAAGTATTGCCACAAGTGGGATTTAAAGCACCAAACATAACCTTAAAAGGATTGGACGGGAAGCTGTATTCGTTAAATGATGCAAAGGGAAAACCATATATTATTAATTTTTGGGCATCATGGTGTGGCCCATGTGAAATGGAGGCTCCTGACTTAGTTCGTTTGTATGATAAATATAAAAAGGATGTTGAAATCTTTGCGGTAAATGCAACTATTGGGGATCCAGTACAAGAAGCGAGTGCATTTGCAGATCGCCATGGATTTAAATTTCCTGTTCTATTAGATATGGATGGAGTAGCTGGAATAGATTATAAAGTATTCTCTTTACCAACGACATTTTTTGTTAATAAAGATGGAATTATTGTAGATCATGCACGAGGTGTATTACCTCCAGATCAATTAGAAGAGAAGTTTAAGAAATTAATTGAGAATTAAGAGGGGATTTCATAGTGATGGAGTGGATGGTGAGGTTACAACCAGTATCGTTTATAATTGGGAGTCTATTTGGCTTTACGCTAATGAAACTAAAGATGAAGCAGCAAAATATTCAATATGAAAAAATGATGGATGCAGTAACAAATGGTTTTCTCATTGTCGTATTCGTATGGAAATTTGCACCGGCAATATTTAATCCGATATGGGCTGTTGAGTCACCACTGCAAGCATTACTAGTAGTAGGAAGTATTCAGCATATTTTAGTAGGGTTTATGATTGCTAGTATATACATTGTATGGAAAAGTAAAAAGGAGAAATTTTCGCTGCGTATTTTACTAGATACATTACCTTTTGGAATATGTGTAAGTATTATCTTTTATTTTTTATTTCATCGAGCAGTAGGTGTACAAACTACGCTGCCTTGGGGGATGAAAATATATGAATCTAAATTTTTATATCATCCTATTTTCGTGTATGAGATTATACTCGCACTCTGTATAATTGGCTCGTTATGGATTAAAAATGAAAGATTAGGAAATGGAAAGAATGTAAGCTTTTTTCTAATTTGTGAGGGCATAGCTCA
Organism: Bacillus sp. MYb209; assembly: GCF_002975175.1. Lineage (GTDB taxonomy): Bacteria > Bacillota > Bacilli > Bacillales > Bacillaceae_G > Bacillus_A. Next base: position 110,728 of record NZ_PCNZ01000001.1, on the reverse strand, counting down.
TATCATTATTTCACTTATTAGTGAACATAATTCAGTTCTATTTGGTCTTTCAATACAGCAAGTACTCAGTTTTTGTGTTATTAGTTTAGGGATTTTGTTAGTACCAAAAAAATAAAAATAGCCATGTACGGAGAGCATCCTCCATGCATGGCTATTTTTGTATCATCACATGAATTAAAAAATCGGCGGAGTAACAGAAAATAAAACAATCGCATCTTTCTCGAATTGATTCACCCATTTATGCTTTAAATAAGCTGGTATTTTTACACTATCACCAGTTTCTAATGTGTATTCTTCTTCATTTAAGTGCAATGTGATTTTTCCGTCTAATACAAATGCTAATTCTTCTCCTTTATGTTCTAGAACGTTTTCTGATGAAGCAGTATTCGGAGGTACAGTCATAATTGCTGTTGCTAAATTTCCTGTGAAATCAGGTGATAACAATTCATATGATAAATTATCGATAATCATTTTCTTACGTTTATTAGAGCGTACGATTAAATCATCTGTATTTGTCTCTTCAAGTAAAAAACTAAATGTTGGAACATCAAGAGCTTTTGCAAGCACCTTTAATGTTTGAATGGAAGGATTAGCAGAGCCACGTTCAATTTGACTAAGCATAGAAGGTGTAATTTCAGCTAACTTTGCTAGCTCCTTACTAGTTAATCCTTTTTCTTTTCGTTGTCTTTCAATTTTTTTACCAATATCTATATTCTCCATAAAAGATTCTCCTTAATAATTATTAAATTATATTTAAATAAATTAAATTAAAATTAACTAAAACTAAATTTTATGTTAAACTGTATTAAAATTAATTCAATTATAATTTATTGTATGGCTAGCTACAAGGATATGAGGAGGAAGAGGAATGAAGGAGATAGGGGTATTAAAAGAACGATTCCCATTAGTAAACAACCTTATTGCAACGGAAGAAGTATTTTGGGTAAATCCGAATATAGAAAAGTACGAAACAGCAATAAAAGGTTCACCACTTAATGAAGAAAATGTAAAAGACGCGGAAGAGAGATTAAAACGCTTTGCACCATATATTGCGAAAGTTTTTCCTGAAACAAAAGAAACGAGCGGTATTATAGAATCACCTTTAGTGAAAATACCTTCTATGAAACAATCTTTAGAGAAAAATTACGGGCAGCCAATATTGGGAGAACTATTATTAAAGTGTGATAGTCAACTTCCGATATCAGGATCAATAAAGGCACGAGGTGGCATTTATGAGGTGTTGAAACATGCTGAGCAATTAGCATTGCAGCATGGAATGTTAACAGAGAAAGATGATTATTCAATTTTAGATAGTGATAGATTTAAAGAATTTTTTGCGAAATATTCAATTGCGGTAGGTTCGACAGGGAATTTAGGGCTTAGCATCGGTATTATGAGTGCGAAATTAGGTTTCAATGTGACGGTTCATATGTCGGCAGACGCAAAACAATGGAAAAAAGATTTATTAAGAAGTAAAGGTGTAAACGTTATTGAATATGAAGCTGATTATAGTAAAGCGGTAGAAGAAGGACGAAGGCAAGCAGATGCTGATCCTAGCTGTTATTTTGTTGATGATGAAAATTCACATGATTTATTTTTAGGATACGCAGTAGCGGCATCCCGTTTGCAAAAACAATTAGAAGAGTTAGAAATTGTTGTGGATGAAGAACACCCTTTATTCGTTTATCTTCCGTGTGGAGTCGGTGGGGGCCCTGGCGGGGTAGCATTTGGCCTAAAGTTATTGTATAAAGACAACGTTCATTGCTTCTTTGCTGAGCCTACGCACTCTCCATGTATGTTACTCGGCTTAATGACTGGACTTCACGATAAAATTGCTGTTCAAGATATCGGTATTGATAATGTAACAGATGCGGATGGACTTGCGGTAGGAAGACCATCAGGGTTTGTTGGGAAAACGATGGAACCATTTTTGAGCGGGAATTATACAGTAAGCGATGAAGAGTTATATAGATTGTTAAAAGAACTGGTTGATACGGAAAACATTTATTTAGAACCTTCTGCGTTAGCGGGTATGATAGGGCCGTTGAATGTATGTAAAGCTGAAAATCATCAGTTAACGGAAAACGTGAAGAAAGGTACTCATATCGTGTGGGGAACTGGTGGGAGTATGGTTCCAGAAGAAGTAATGACTGGGTATTATAAGAAAGGTTTGGAATTAACAATATAAGAAAAATGAGGCTAGTTGTAGCCTCATTTTTTATTTATATGGTATATCTAAAAATGCATGGATGAAAATAGGGATGAATAAATTATTATTACGAGTGTAAATAAAAGCGTATAGCAAATGTCTAGCAAGACCAGCACCTACCCAGTCTCCTAGTACTTGAGAAGTGTCTCCTAAAATAATCGGCATAAATGAATGTGCAATTCCGAAAAATGCACAAGTAAGAAATGTTCCCAAAAACTTTCCTAATAAGACAACTAATCTTGGCCAAAGGTAGCCTCTAAATATAAATTCTTTGTTATTTTCGCATTAGTTCATTATAGTATAGATATAAAGAACTAATATCAAATAAATATAATAAAAAAGCTTTATTTTACATAATAAGAGGATGTGTGTATACGATGTCATTACAGACAAAATATATAGCGGGTATTTCGCTTGGGGTTATGGGCGTAGGTTTTGCGGCTTCAATCCCTTTTCAAGGAACGGTAGCTGGGGAGATTATTCAAGGTGGATTTGAAGCAGGGTTAGTTGGTGGACTAGCGGATTGGTTCGCGGTTACAGCTTTATTCCGTCATCCGTTGGGAATTCCAATTCCACATACAGCATTATTACCTAAAAATCGGAAGCGGGTAACAAAGGGGCTCGTTTCTACGTTAGAAAATGAATGGCTGACGAAAGAAAGTATTACAAGTAAAGTAAAAGAAATGCAGCTAGCACAAATGGTACTTCAAATTGCTGAGAAAGAGTTGCAGTCTGATGCTGTGAAAAAAGGAATTGTAACAATTGCTGAGAAAGCGATTCTTCAAATAGATACGGAAAAATTAGCAGTTATTATTGAAAAAGAATTAAAAACATATTTGCATACAATTAACACAAGTAACATATTACAAGTTCTTGTTGATCAATTAGTTGTGCAAGAATATGATGAAAAAACACTTGATTACATATTAGTAAAAGTGAAAGATTGGACAGCTCAAGATGAAGCGCGTTATCAGCTCGGAAGCTTAGGTATGAAGGCGATGGAAAATATTAAAGTAGATGGATTTTTACAGTTTACTTTGAAATCATTTATGAATATTGTAGATGAAGATAAAATTGGGGGCATTTTGCAGAAGTTTATCATTAGCAATATTAACAGCTTACAAGATGCTGATAATAGTACGAGACAACTTATATTAGCGAAGATTCGTCAAGAAATTATAAATGTGAAAGAAAATGAAGCGTTACTACAAGAATTAGAAAATTGGAAAGAAAAATGGGTTGCGAATTGGAATGCTACTGACAAAATAAAAGAGATGCTTGAGCAAGTACAACAAAGAGCGGTTGCCTTTGTAAACAATGAAGAATTTGCTGATAAATATGTTATTCCATTTTTACAAACACAAATGAATAAAATAAAAGAAGACGAAGTGACTGTTCAAAAAATAGAAGATTGGTTACAAAAACAAGTTGTGAATCTTGTTGAAAATAACCATTCGAAAATTGGTAAGCTCGTACAAGAAAATCTTGATAGGTTAGATGATAAAACATTAATCGAAATGATTGAAAATAATGTCGGTAAAGATTTGCAGTGGATCCGAGTGAACGGGGCCATTTGCGGCTTTATGATTGGATTAATTTTAGAAGGAATTAAAGCGATTATATGAGAAAAACCTTCCACAATTGTGGAAGGTTTCTTATTTTTCAATAATACTCATGTTTAAATTATAAGCTTTCTCAATATTTAATTTGTACGTACCATTTCCTGTTTTAATCGAATTTTTATACCAATGTTCTTGCTCGTTTAATTCTGGATTTTCTTCTGAAGAATTATTTTCTTTTTTCGTTAAATCTTCTACTTGTTCCCAAGGTGTATTTCCGTGAGCTTCTTTTTTGTTTGTTACTGCGGTTAAAGATACATCACTTTCTTTTGCTAAATGAACAGATACATTTGAACTTTCTTGTACAAACCAATTATTTTGTAATTGACCTGGATAAAGAGATAGTTCGTTATTTGAAGCGCGAATCTCTACATTTTTATTTTGCGGAAGAACAAGTGTCGGTGTCACCTGTGGTGCTGAGTTAAATAACGTATGCTGAACCGGTAATGATTTTAAAGTTATATACATCGTTTCTCCAGCTGTTTGAGCTGAAAGGAAATCCTCTCGTTTTAAATTGAGTTTTTCATTTGCTTTCGTCGTCATTTCATATGTGCCAAGAAGATGAATTTGATTTGTATTATTGCCCTCTATTGTTAGAGGATGATGCCCTGCATCCACTACGATTTTTTTGATAGATTCAGGTATATCAAGTTGTCCGTCTGGAATATTACTTGTTTGCCTAGTTGTGTTAACAGAATGACGAACTTCTTCTAGTAATCCAGTTGATAATAAACAGTAAAAAGCAATTCCGACGCTTCCTAAAACTCCGATAAAGAAAATGCTGAAAATATCATATTTAATAAATGATTGTTCCTTCTTAGAAAATAGAAGGTATAGCAAAATTTCAGCGCCAAGTATGATAAGTAAAACAGGCCACCAGGCTGTTAATGTATCTAATGCTTGAACGCCTTTTACGACTGAAAATAGTAAAAAGCAACCTAATAAAATAATGGAAATCCCCATTGAGATGGTTCCAACACGCCAAGTCCTCATTCTTTTGTACCACCTTTGCTTTCTTTATTTCCAAGTAATAATTTAAAGCCGCCACCAATTAAGAGGAGTGCAACGATAGATGTTTGGAAATAGCGATAATATAACTCAGTAAGATGAATATTAAATATAGTAGAAACATACTTGTCTACAATAGGAAGAAGAGTTTGATCCAGTAAATAATAACCACCTAATGCAATTAACCCAATGCCGATCCATCTTTGATGATTTATAAAATAATCGATGATAGGTTCGTCATTTACGCGTTCTTTTCCGTATTTTGCAGTTTGTTGTAACGTATCAAAAAAGCTATAAAACCAAATGATTGGTACTAAAAATAAGAAGGCAGATAACCTTAATAGATCTAGTAAATAAATAGATAGTAAAAAGGCTGCCATAAGCTGAAGGCCACGGCGTTGTAAGCCTAAATACATATGTCCTGCTCCAGGGAACATTGCTAAAATAGAAGCGAATGTTTTACTTTTCTTTCCTTGTTCACGGTGCTCTTCAAATTCTTCAAAAATAGTACGATCAACTAATTGCTCACCACGTTCTTTTTTCTGGAGTTGTTGAACAGCATCAAAGAAATTGTAAATCCATAAAACAGGTAACGTAAGAAGGAAGATAAGGAAACTTCCTTGAGATGTTAAGAGTGCAACGAATATAATCATACTTCCTATCCCTGTACAAGCTACTAAAAATGTAAGACCACGTTGCATAAGTCCTAATTGAAAATGGCCAAGTCCAGGGATGATGGATAAGAGAATGATATAAAATCGTTCGCTCTCTTTAGAGGACTCTGTAAATTGTCCGGCTGCTTGTTTTTTCGATTGATTTATAATAGTGAAAATTAAATCCATTAAGTTGATTACCCATAACATTGCTAGTAAAAATAGAGAAAGAAAAGCAATATTACGCTCTCCTAATGCTATTGTACAAAATGCTGCAAAGATAAATAGAAATAAAGATCCTCCGCTATATAGAATAAAACGTCCAATCTTCTTTAAATATAGATGTCCAAGCCCAGGAATTAGCCCTAACACAAGCGCTAAAAAAGGGTTTTTATTCATGCTTTAAACCTCCGTCCTTTTTTGATGTGTGCACTGTTTTGTTTACAATTTGTTGTGAGATGGAAGTCTCATTATGTCTCGAAGATTTTTCGAAATTTGATGTCGCTGTGAAAATATAATGAAATAAACCACTTACCATAAAAATGATTGTAGCCGCAGTCGCAATTATGTAATGAATGATCGTGCGCTTTAGCTGGTTTGATTTCATAGTTTCATTAGATTGTAGCGTTTCAAAATTAATTTGTGCCATAACTTCGTTTGTAAATGAATCATCATTTATCATTGGAAGGTTTTCATTTTGTTCATCAATACTTTCCATATAAATTGCTAAACAATGATCACATTCATAGAGATGTTCTTCCATAGATTCACGTTTATTGTTTGATATAAAATCTAGTGTATAATTGCGCCAATCTTCTTTTGAATAATGCATCATAGAAACTCTTCCTCCTTCCAATGTTTTTTAATCCATTTTCTTGCCCTATACAGTTTCATTTCGACTGTTTTCACTTCGATGTTTTCTTGCAATGCAATTTCTTGATAGCTTTTTTCCTCTAAGTAATGTGCGAGAACGACGTCACGGTAATTCTCAGGAAGTTCTCTTAGTTTTTGAGCAATCAATAATTTTTGCTCTTTCGTCAATAATAAAGCCTCGATATTATGAGAAGACTTTATATTTTCTTCAGTTTCTTTACATAAGGAGAGTTCTTCGTTTTCTCTAGCGTTCTTCCTCTTATAATCAATAGCGTGATTGGTAGCAATACGTGCCATCCACGTTTTTAATCCGCGAAATTGATAATTAGGGAGAGAGGCGTGGATTTTTACGAATACTTCTTGTGTCACATCTTTAGCATCTTCTTCATGTCTTAAAATAGAAAATATAACTTGGAAAATATAATGACGATACGTTTGTACAAGGATGCGAAAAGCATGCTCACTTCCTTGCTGTGCTTTTTCAATTAATTGTTTTTCCTCAATCGCTTTCTCCCTCCTTTTTGACGCATTCTATTATATAGACGTAAGAAACGATAAGTCACCCTACACATGTTATAAAAAAAGAATAATATATTTTTAGCAGGAGGGCTATATGAAAAAGGTATGAAAAAATGGTAAAGAGAAGTATATAATGAGCAAGAAGGAAATGCTACACAGAGAAAGGATGTGAATGTTAGTAGGGGAAGGGCCATACTAACAAACATGAAAATTAAAATATTAATAGCCGATGATAATTCTTTTATTAGAGAAGGCATGAAAATTATTTTAAATACATACGAAGAGTTCGAAGTGTTAGATACTGTAAATGATGGAAAAGAGGCTGTAGCGTATTGTAAAAAGCATGAAGTTGATATTGCTCTTTTAGATGTTCGTATGCCAAACATGAACGGGGTAGAGGCGACGAAGTTAATTTGTGAAGAGACAAAAACGAAGCCTCTCATTTTAACGACATTTGATGATGATGAATATATTTTGGACGCAGTAAAAAACGGAGCGAAAGGTTATTTATTAAAAAATAATGATCCAGAGCGTATTCGTGATGCAATAAAAGGCGTATATAACGGCCAAACTGTTATGCAAGATGTAGTGCTTGATAAAATTAAGTCTAATTTAATGGAAAGCAAAGAGGAAGAATCTAAAATAGATAAGAGTCTTTTTACAGAAAGAGAGCTTAGTATTATCGCATTAATTGCGAAAGGTTTCTCTAATAAAGAAATTTCGAAGCAACTTTTCATATCTGAAGGAACGATAGCAAATTATATTACATCAGTTTTAGGGAAAACTGGACTAGAACATCGCACGCAAATTGCGATTTATTACTTAACAGGGAAAGTAGATTAATGTTATGGAATTTTGGTTAATTGTAAGTAAATTAATTGTATTTATATATATTGTGTTTAGTTACATTCACTCAAATGTTGCAAACTTACCATGGGTTATATTTACGCTACTTATATATCTTTCTGTAAACGTAATGATCTCTATATTAAAAAACGATACGTATAAAAGGGTTTTAATTTGCGTGTCAATTGGTTTAGTAATTTTATTTACATGGAAGGTGCATCTGTTTTTTATTTTGTTTTTGCCTTTGAACTTATACGAAATTACATCAAATTATATCGTGAGGAAATGGCAGCTCTTTTTCATTATGATGCTTCCTATTACTTTTACAAATGAAAGTATTCAAATGACATATGGATTAATTGTTGCATTTTCTTTTCTCATTTTAACTATGGCAAATCGCTACATCGCTCGTGTATTAAAGCTTGAATCACAAAATGATAAGATGCGAAAAGATATGCAACGACTTACGAAAAGCTTACATGAAAATAAAGAGTACATAAGGCAATCGGAATACACATTTAAGTTAGAAGAGAGAAATCGGTTATCACAAGAAATTCATGATAAAATTGGTCACTCGATGACGGGTGCGCTTATTCAAATGGAAGCAGCGAAGAGATTGATGGAAATAGATAAAGTAAAATCTGCGGAGTTATTACAAAATGCAATTCATATTTCGAAAGATGGAATTGAAAGCATTCGGATTACATTAAAAAATATGAAGCCACCAACAGAGCAAATTGGCATTCATCGCATGAAATTATTCATAGAGGAATTTGCCGGTAAGCATGATGTAAACATTCCTTTCGTATATAAAGGGAACTTAGATATGATCTCTCCAATTCAGTGGAAGATTATCGGTGAAAATGTTACGGAGGCGTTGACTAATGCGATGAAGTACGCTGATGCGACAGTCATTTCAATAGATATTCATGTACTTAATAAGATGATCAAAGTACAGGTGAAGGATAATGGTAAAGGTGCAGCTCTTGTTAAGAAAGGTCTTGGTATTATGGGGATGGAGGAGCGAACAGCGTCTGTAAACGGTAAAATTATTGTAGATGGGACAAGTGGTTTTTCAGTAACAATGTTGTTGCCGATATAAGGGAATGGGACGAGGATGAATCATCTCATATGAAAAAAGTGAATAATCTCATGTGAAAAGAATGAACTTCTGCACTGAGCAGGTTCATTCTTTTTGTTTATAATAAAGTGAAACTTTAATCAGTAGGGGGGCATTCCCGCTGATTATTAGTTGAACCAATCGGGCGTTTACGGGCAGTTGATCTCCCACCTAACTTCTTCGCTCCAGCTGAATTTTGAGGTGGGAGTCTTACTGACCGCAAATAGCGGGATAACAGCAGAGAAACCGAAATAGGGGTGAAATGATGAACACATTAGAAATTAAAAATTTAACGAAAAAATTTGGTGATTTCATCGCGGTAGATAATATGTCTTTATCTATTAAAGAAGGAGAAATATTTGGATTTTTAGGATCGAATGGTGCTGGTAAGAGTACAACGATAAATATGATTGCTGGGTTGTTAAGAAGTAATGAAGGTGAAATCAGCATACTAGGAAAAAATATAAAGAAACATAATCGATTTGCGAAGATGAATATCGGTATCGTTCCGCAAGATATTGCGATTTATGAAGAGTTAACTGCCTATGAAAATGTGAAATTCTTTGCCGGATTGTACGGATTAAGAGGCGCTGAACTAAAAGCGAGAGTAGAGGAAGCACTTCAATTTGTAGGGCTTAGTGATAAGCATAAAAGTTATCCGAAAAACTTTTCTGGCGGGATGAAAAGAAGATTGAATATAGCTTGTGCAATTGCACATAGACCGAAATTAATTATTATGGATGAGCCGACAGTTGGAATTGATCCGCAGTCAAGAAACTATATTCTCCAGTCTGTCCGGAAATTAAATGAAATGGGAAGCACAATCATTTATACAAGTCACTACATGGAAGAAGTAGAAGAGATTTGTACGAAAATAGCAATTGTAGATCACGGTAAAGTGATTGCAGAAGGAACGAAAGAACAGTTAAAAGCGATTATTACAGATACGAAAGATATTTGGATTGAAGTGAAGTCAGTAGAAAATTTAGACGTAGAAAAATTAAAAGAGATAAACGGTGTGAAAGCTGTTCAAATTGAAGAGAGCGTAATTAAAGTGAATTCTGATGCAGGATTAAATAATTTAAATAAAATTATTCAACACTTTATTAATCATGACATTGAAATTCGTTCGTTAGAGGAGCAGGCTCCGAACTTAGAAACTGTATTCCTTACGTTGACTGGAAGAAACTTACGAGATAAATAAAAGGTAAATGAAGAAAAGGTAAAGGGAGGTTCATCAATTGAACATCTTTAATATTGCAGTGATGCACATTAAAAGAGATTTCAGGGACGTAAGAACTTTAGTTTTTATGTTAGCATTTCCGATTGTGCTTATGCTTGTGTTAGGAACAGCGTTAAGTAACGCTTTTAATAGCGATAGTCAATCGATTAAGGATATACAAGTGCTCTACAAAGATGAAGCAAGTAGCGCATTTTCTAAATCATTTGAAGCATTTACGAAAGAAGTCGATAAAGCGGGCATTCATTTTAAAAAAGCTTCCGAAGGTATAGATGGGAAAGAGGAAGTGAAGCAAAATAAATATGCTGCCTATGTAGAATTAAATAAAGATGGTGCGAAATTTTACGGAAGTGACAGAAGTAGTATTGAAGGAAGTATTGTTGAAGGAATGCTTACTACATTTGTTGATAAGTACAATGTAGCGGCCGAAGTTGCAAAAGTAGATCCAAGTAAGGTTAGCGCAGTTATTTCAAATGGAAATCATAATGATTATATTAAAGAAACATCTTTACAAGCTGCGAAAAAACCAGGTTCTATGGATTACTATGCGGTTGTAATGACGACAATGATTGCACTGTATGCTGCAATGGGGGCGAGTTTTTTAATTCGAGGAGAACGAATACGTAAAACAGGAGATCGTTTAATTGCAGCACCTATAAGTAAGGCTGAAATTTTCATTGGGAAAGTGCTCGGTAGTCTTGTAGCAAATGCACTTTGTCTATTACTCGTTGTTTTATTTAGTAAATTTGTTTTTCAAGCGAATTGGGGCGACCATCTTGGAATCATATTTATTATTTTACTAACAGAAGTCTTTCTAGCAATTAGCTTCGGTTTAGGGATCGGATATATTACAAAGACAGGTGAGGCATCTAGAGCAATTATTATGGTTGTTGTGCAATTAGCTTCTATTTTTGGCGGTGCTTATTTCGTAGTGGAAGAAAATGTCGTTACGAATTTATCGCCATTAACGTGGGCCAACACAGCCATTATGAAAATTATTTATGCAAATGACATAGGGGCGGCGCTTCCGGTAATATCTTTAAACCTAGGAATTTCAGCACTCTTTTTATTAATTGCGATTATTGCATTACGTAGACGGGAGGGGCTATAGTATGAAAGATATTTTATGGCTCATACAAAAAACGTTATCTGTACTTCTGAAAAATAAAAAAGGGTTACTCATTATTATTAGCTTGCCGATAATAGGAACACTCATCTCCTTTTCGATATACGGAAATGTAGGGCAAGGAACGTTAAATATCGGGGTTATAAATAAAGAAAATCAGCCAATAGCAAATGATACAGTAAAATTTTTAGAAGGATTAAATCATGTAAATGTAAGTAAAGTTAAGGAGTCTGAAGTAGAAGATAAACTTACTTCAAAAAAACTTGATGGTGTTATTACATTAGAGTCCGGTTTTTCGGAAAGTGTTCGAGAAGGGAAACCGAGTCATATTGAGATTTCATCGATTAAAGGCGATCAAGTAACGGGGTTTATAAAATCATATTTATATAACTATGTTGATAATATTGCCGCAATTAGTAAAGTGGCAGGGACGGATCAAAGTACGTTTGATAATATGTATGCAGGGTATCAAAAAAGTTCATTTAAAGTAAAGGCTGAGACACTTGAAGATACTTCGAAAAATAAGGATATGACAAATCAAACTATGGGTTACCTTATCATGTTTATGCTATTTTCAGCAGTGAACTTATCAGGATTTATCTTAAAAGAAAAAGAGAATAGAACGTACTTTAGATTATTATCAACGCCGATAGATGGGAAGAAATTTATATTATCTAATGTCGCGGTGAATATGATTATATTAACAGTGCAAATTGTAATTGCAGTATTATTTATGACGAATGTTTTTCACACAAATATAAATATGCCTTTCATAGTGATGATTGGTGTACTCATGCTATTTGCTTTAATCGCAATTGGTTTGTCATTAGTCATTGTGTCTTTTTCGAAAAGTTCAACTGCTTCAAATGCAATGCAAAATATAGTTATCGTACCAACATGTTTGCTTGCTGGATGTTATTTTCCATATGACATTATGCCGAAAGCAGTACAAAAGGTAGCTGATTTTCTTCCGCAGCGTTGGTTACTAGACACAATTTCAAAATTACAGCAAGGGATACCATTTTCTGAGTTGTATTTAAACATTTTAATTTTATTCGCTTTCGCGATAGCATTCTTCTTAATTGCGATTTATAAGTTTGGAAGAAATAATGATGCGAGGAACTTTGTTTAAAATGAAAAGGGTGTGACGTTTAGTCACATCCTTTTTTGCATGAAGCATGAAATCTAAATTTGAATGACAAAATAGAAGGGTGGAAAGAAAATAAGTGGAAGGAAATCAAAATGATTAAAAAAATATTGCGAGTTACTTCTATTATTATTGCTATTTTCGTTTTTATTTTAATTTGGATGCATATTGATGTTACCTTCGGCAGGAAAATGGAAGCCGGGAAAAATATGCCGACAGAGTATGCATCTCATTATAGTGACTTTCAATTATATGTAGAAGGGAAGTCGTTTTATAAACAGTTATTTACTGATATAAGAGAAGCGAAAAGTTCCATTTATACTTATTTTTTCATTTTGTCGGATGATAAAAGTAGCCATACATTTTTAAATTTATTAAAAGAGAAAGCGAAAGAAGGAATAACTGTATATTTATCAGTGGATTTAATTAATGATTTGTCATTCGAAAGAAAGATGAAAAATGAATTGCAGCAAAGCGGTGTTCATTTTACATATAGTAGAAAACCTGAATTGCCATTCGGATTTTATTCACTTCATCATCGTAACCATCGTCGTATTACGACAATTGATGGAGAGATTGGTTATACGGGTGGTTTTAATATAGGAGATGAATATTTAGGGAAAGATAAGAAATTTGGATACTGGCGTGATTATCATGTACGACTCAGAGGAGAAGGAGCAAAAGATTTAGAAGAACAGTTCGCTTTAGATTGGAAACGAGACACGAAAGAGGATATAAAAAGAAGTACGAATAAAGCTAGTAAAGGGAATACATTACATACTATGGCTAGTTATAATGGGCATCACGTCGCTGAAAAATATATAAAGTTAATAAAACAAGCGAAGCATTCGATTGTAATTACAACACCTTATTTTATAGTGAAAAATAAAGAACTAATGAATGCTTTAATTGGAGCGCAAAAACGTGGTGTTACAGTAAAAATACTTTGGTCATATAAACCAGATATTCCCCTCATTAAAGAGGCTGCATACCCTTACATCCGTCAAGCTGTTAATAACGGGATTACGGTATACGGTTATAAAAAAGGGATGTTTCATGGAAAGTTAATGCTGATTGATAATGAATTAACTGTTATCGGTACAACAAACTTTACTGCACGTAGCTTCTATATAAATGATGAAATGAATTTTTATATTCATGGTGGGCCGATCGTAGCGCAAGTAAATGAGGCGTTAGCGCAAGATTTTCATGATTCGAAAGAGATGACAAAAGAGTTTTTTGAGAAGTTATCTTTTTGGGAGCGTTGTAAGGAGAAAGTAGCGGGAATGGTTGATTTTTATTTGTGATGATTAATATCAAAAAGGGTGTCTATAAAGACACCCTTTTTGAGAGGAAATAGTTATTGTTCATGCACAAGCATAGTAACATCATCATTAATCAACGTCCCTACATGCTCCCCTAAACATATTTTCTTCATCACTCCAGGCTCATCAAAGTTAAAGACGTGTGCCGGTAAATTGTAATCCCGAGCAAGCAATAAAGCCGCTTGATCCATTACTTGAATGTTTTGCCTAACAACATCATTATAGTTCAGTTTTCTATACATTTTTGCTGATTTATTATGTTTTGGATCACTTGTAAAGACACCATCTACTCCTTGTTTTGCGACTAATATGGCGTCACTATTCATTTCAATTGCTCTCTGTACACTTGGATAATCTGTCGTAACGAATGGTTGCCCGTTACCACCACCGAATATGACAACATAACCGCTATCTAAATGATGTACTGCGCGTAGGCGAATATAAGGTTCAGCTACCGCATTAAAAGGGATAGAAGTCATTACGCGTACTTCTTTATTTGTTTTACTTGTTAGAACACCGCGAAGCATTAAGCTGTTAATAATCGTACCTAACGTACCGATATTATCAGCTTCTACACGATCAATTCCCCATTCCTCAGCTAGATGACCTCTGAAAATATTGCCACCGCCAATGACGATGGAGACCTCGATACCTAAATCAACAATCGATAAAATTTCATTTGCAATATGTTCTAATCGTTTGGAGTTAAAGCTATTGCCCGATTGGTCGGCAAGTGCTCCGCCGCTTAATTTAATTAAGACACGTTTATATGGCTTCATAACAATTCCCCCTATATAGATTGCAATAAAAAAGGAACAAAGGCGAATGCCTTTGTTCCTTCGTAAGAAAATGAAATAGAAAAGAAATAGATATGATGAACTTCTTCACGTGATTTTTCATAACATCCACTCCTTTTCATCCCCATTTATTTTGAATACGTATATCTTTTAGATTATACGAAATAATCTGATGTTTTATCAAGGTTATTTTATTTCTTTTTTATAAAAAGTGTCAATGAATATTATAAGAAAAAAATTCGAATTTTTTGTGACAAACTTGTAGGTTTTTGTATGATTTTGTAGGTTTGCTTATATCATTTGTGAGTAAGCTTTTATAAATACGAAATGAAAGCGTTCGCATGAAGGGGATGAACATAAATGAAAAAATTCGGATTGGCAACACAAATTTTTGTCGCACTTGTTTTAGGGGTTGTAGTAGGGGCAATCTTTTATGGTAATAAAACGGCGATTTCTTATATCACACCAGTTGGGGATATATTTATTCATTTAATTAAGATGATTGTAGTACCGATTGTTATTTCAGCATTAATTGTTGCGGTAGCTGGTGTAGGTGATATGAAAAAGCTTGGGAAACTGGGCGGTAAGACAATTCTTTATTTCGAAATTATTACGACGATTGCTATTTTAATGGGATTACTTGCGGCGAATATATTCCAGCCAGGTACTGGCGTTGATATGAATAATTTGCAGCAAAGTGATATTTCTTCTTATAAACAAACAGCAGATGCAACAGAGAAGAAAGGTTTTGCTGAAACGATTGTTCATATTGTACCGAAAAACATATTTGAATCTATCGCACAAGGTGACTTATTACCGATTATATTCTTCTCAGTACTATTCGGTTTAGGAGTTGCGGCAATTGGAGAAAAAGGAAAGCCTGTCTTCAACTTTTTTGAAGGTGTGCTCGAAGCGATGTTTTGGGTCACAAATCAAGTTATGAAATTTGCACCATTTGGTGTATTCGCATTAATTGCTGTTACGGTTGCAAAATTTGGTGTAGGCACACTACTTCCTTTAGGAAAACTAGTGCTAGCTGTATATGTAACTGTTATACTATTCGTTGTGATTGTATTAGGTATTAATGCACGAATGGTCGGAGTAAACATTTTTACATTAATAAAAATTTTAAAAGAAGAACTTATTCTTTCATTTACGACAGCAAGTTCAGAAGCTGTTTTACCTAATATAATGAGAAAGATGGAAGAGTTCGGTTGTCCAAAGGCAGTTGCCTCTTTCGTAATTCCGACAGGTTATACATTTAACTTGACTGGATCAGCTATTTATCAAGCGTTAGCGGCATTGTTTGTTGCACAAATGTACGGTATACACATGTCACTGACGGAGCAAATAACGCTATTATTCGTTCTCATGTTAACATCCAAAGGTATGGCGGGAGTTCCGGGTGCATCATTCGTTGTTGTATTAGCAACGTTAGGATCAATGGGATTACCGCTAGAAGGCATCGCATTGATTGCGGGAATTGACCGCATTTTAGATATGATTCGCTCAGCTGTCAATGTATTAGGGAATGCATTAGCTGCCATTGTTATGTCGAAGTGGGAAGGCGAATTCGATGATGAGAAAGCAAAACAATATGTAGAAACAGTCAAACAAACAAAAGCAGCATAAGAAATCGTTAAGGAGTGAAGAATCATGGCAACATTAACTGAAGTTAAAAATGGAGTACGAATTGAAAAAGATTTTTTAGGTGAAAAAGAAGTGCCAAATTATGCGTACTATGGCGTACAGACAATGCGTGCAGTAGAAAACTTCCCAATTACAGGGTATAAAATTCATGAAGGCTTAATTAAAGCATTCGCAATTGTAAAAAAAGCAGCAGCACTTGCTAATACAGATGTAGGAAGATTGGAATTGAAAAAGGGTGGTGCTATCGCAGAAGCATCACAAGAAATCCTTGATGGGAAATGGCATGATCATTTCATCGTTGATCCAATTCAGGGCGGTGCAGGTACTTCAATGAATATGAACGCAAATGAAGTCATTGCCAATCGCGCTCTTGAATTATTAGGAATGGAAAAGGGAGACTATCATTATATTAGTCCAAACAGTCATGTTAATATGGCACAATCAACTAATGATGCATTCCCAACAGCGATTCATATTGCAACATTAAATGCATTAGAAGGTTTATTACAAACGATGGGTTATATGCATGATGTATTTGAATTAAAAGCAGAACAGTTCGATCATGTTATTAAAATGGGTCGTACACATTTACAAGATGCTGTGCCAATTCGTCTTGGACAAGAATTCAAAGCGTACTCTCGCGTACTTGAGCGTGATATGAAACGAATTCAGCAATCACGTCAACATTTATATGAAGTAAACATGGGAGCAACTGCAGTAGGTACAGGCTTAAATGCAGATCCAGAATATATTGAAGCAGTTGTAAAACATTTAGCTACAATTAGTGAACTACCACTTGTTGGTGCAGAAGATTTAGTAGATGCAACCCAAAATACGGATGCGTACACTGAAGTATCTGCAGCACTTAAAGTATGTATGATGAATATGTCTAAAATTGCGAACGACCTTCGTCTAATGGCATCAGGTCCACGCGTTGGATTAGCGGAAATTATGCTACCAGCTCGTCAACCAGGTTCATCTATTATGCCGGGGAAAGTAAACCCTGTTATGCCAGAAGTTATTAACCAAATTGCGTTCCAAGTAATTGGTAACGACCATACAATTTGCCTTGCTTCAGAAGCAGGACAATTAGAATTAAATGTTATGGAACCAGTACTTGTTTTCAACTTACTTCAATCTATTAGCATTATGAATAATGGTTTCCGTGCCTTTACAGATAATTGCTTAAAAGGAATTGAAGCGAATGAAGATCGCTTAAAAGAGTATGTTGAGAAGAGTGTAGGAATTATTACAGCCGTGAACCCTCATATCGGTTATGAAGCAGCAGCTCGTGTTGCAAAAGAAGCAATTGCAACAGGTCAATCCGTTCGAGAACTATGTGTGAAAAATGGTGTATTATCTCAAGAAGACTTAGAGTTAATTCTAGATCCATTTGAAATGACACATCCAGGGATTGCAGGAGCAACTCTTTTAAAGAAAAATTAAAAGAAGAGGGGGGACAATCCCCTCTTTTTTGTTTACAATATAGAAATGCTATATACGAATAGAGGTAGGGATGTTATGAGTAAGTTTACAGTGGCTTCTAATGGTGCATTAGAAACAACATTAAGAGGAGTAGAAGTATTATCAACACCACTTTTAAATAAAGGGGTAGCTTTCACGCAAGAAGAAAGAGAAGAATTAGGTTTAAAAGGGTTATTACCGCCAGCAGTTTTAACGCTAGATGAACAAGCGCGTAGAGCGTATGAGCAATTTTGTTCTCAGCCGGATGATTTATTGAAGAATGTATACTTAACAGCGTTACATGATCGAAATGAAGTATTATTTTATCGTATTTTAACAGAGCATTTACGTGAAATGTTACCAGTCGTATATACACCTACTGTTGGTGTAGCAATTCAAAGATATAGCCATGAATATCGTAAACCACGCGGTGTTTATTTATCAGTTAACGATCCTTCGGGTATTGAAGAAGCATTCACAAATATCGGTGCAACAGCTGAAAATATTGACTTAGTCGTTGTAACAGATGGAGAAGGTATATTAGGAATTGGTGACTGGGGTGTTGGTGGTATTAACATTGCGATTGGAAAGCTAGCTGTTTATACGGCCGCAGTTGGAATCGATCCTAGTCGCGTATTACCTGTAATTTTAGATGTAGGTACAAACCGTGAGGATCTATTAAACAATCCGTTTTATATTGGAAATCGCCATCCACGTGTAACTGGTGAAGCTTATGATGAATTTATTGATACATTTGTACAAGCTGTAGGCAATAAGTTCCCGAAAGCACTTTTACATTGGGAGGATTTCAGTTCTCGTAATGCACGAAAAATTTTAGACAAATACCGTCATGACGTATGTACGTTTAATGATGACATTCAAGGTACAGGTGCAGTTTCACTTGCTGCAGTATTATCGGCAGTGAAAGCTTCTGGTGTACCTTTAAATGAACACCGAGTAGTTGTGTTTGGTGCTGGTACGGCGGGAATCGGTATCGCAGATCAAGTAAGAGATGCGCTGGTTCGCGTGGGATTATCAGAGCAAGAAGCACATGAGCGTTTCTGGTGTATTGACCGTAACGGGTTAATTACAGATAATATGGAAGATCTTCTTGATTTCCAAATGCCATATGCAAGAAAAGAAGCTGAAGTAAGTGAGTGGAAACAAAATGATGTGATCGGACTTGCTGAAGTTGTGAAACATGTAAAACCGACAATTTTAATCGGTACATCAACTGTTGCTGGCGCATTTAAAGAAGAGATTATTAAAGAGATGGCTTCTCACGTAGAAAGACCAATTATATTACCAATGTCGAATCCGACGCCACTTGCTGAAGCGAAGCCAGTAGATTTAATCGAGTGGACAGAAGGAAGAGCGTTAGTTGCAACAGGAAGTCCGTTTGATCCAGTTACATACAATGGTGTAACGTATGTTATCGGGCAATCAAATAACGCACTTATTTTCCCAGGGCTAGGTCTTGGTACAATTGTTGTGCGTGCAAGCGTAATGACAGATGGCATGTTTGCGGCAGCAGCAGAAGCGGTTGCAAGTATGGTAGATACAAGTCAGCCGGGTGCACCTATCTTACCAGAAGTTGAAGAATTACGTAATATCTCTGAAATGGTTGCAATTGAAGTAGCGAAAGTTGCAGTTGCAGAAGGTGTTGCTAGAGAAAACTTAAGTGATAACGATATTAAGATTGCAGTGAAAGAAGCAATGTGGAAGCCTGAGTATCGTCAAATAAAAGCGGTAGAAAAGGTTAGAATATAGAAAAAAAAGCCCGTTTATTATAATAAGCGGGCTTTACTTGTACATTTTTGAAAAAATACATAGGAAGTGGCAGCTTTGAATTGGAATCAATTATGGAAGAAAGACATATCTCTTTTAATTATTTTAATGATTGTTGTTCCGATTGCTGGAGAGCTGAATTTTCATCCTTTCAACGATACGTTTCGTGTTAGCTTCGGGACACCGCTTTTCTTCTTTTTGTTATTATTTTTAAGAAAAATACCAGCAGCAGCTGCAGGTATTCTTGTCGGTATATCTGTAGTCTTATTCCGCGTATGTCTTGATTGGGTATTGCAAGGGTCATTTCATATGACAGAATCATTTTATTTGCGCTATCCTGTGTTCTTTTATTATTTTATTTATGGAAGTCTTTTTTCGCTTTGTAGGGTGAACAAATTCCATCAGAAGCCAATTATTATAGGGTGCCTCGGTATTACAATTGAAATTATCGCAAGTATGTCAGAACTTGCGTTTTATCATATGTTAGTACTTGGTACAACGATAACAGTTTCTGAAGTGAATAAACTGATCATTATTGCTATTTTTCGTAGTTTCTTTGCGCTTG
Source organism: Bacillus sp. MYb209 (assembly GCF_002975175.1). Classification (GTDB taxonomy): domain Bacteria; phylum Bacillota; class Bacilli; order Bacillales; family Bacillaceae_G; genus Bacillus_A. The sequence continues at coordinate 90,779 of NZ_PCNZ01000001.1, read as the reverse complement.
GTTTTTTAAATATGATGAATTTGTATGAAACGAAATTAAAAGAATCACAAGTGCGAAAAGAAAATGAAAAAATGTTGATGCACCTTTCTAATTTATATGTGGAATCAGTTCATTTGAAAAAAACGCTGCAAAATGCGGAGTTAATTACACAAGAAGCGTATCAATTATATCGTAATTTACAAGCGAACGATGATTCGAGTAGTATAGAAAATTATAGTAAAACAGCATTGAAAATAGCGGGAGAAGTGCATGAAATAAAAAAGGATAATCAAAGAATTTTTGCAGGATTATCTAAATTGTTATTAGATAAAAATGTGGCTGAGTATGTAGAAGGTCATGAGCTTGCGGAAATGATTGTGAGAATAAATGAGAAGTACGCTGACATGTTGGAAAAAGATATACGTTTTTTAAAGCATATAGAAGGTGAACATGCAGAATATCATGTGTATACAGTCTTATCAATTTTCAACAACTTAGTTGCAAATGCAGTTGAAGCAATTGAGGATAATGGTGTTATTATTATTAAGCTATATAAAATTGAAAAACATATATTCTTTGAAGTAATTGATGATGGACCTGGTATTGTACAAAAATATAAGAAATTAGTATTTAAACCTGGATTTACTTCGAAGTATGATCAAACGGGAACACCATCAACAGGAATTGGACTTTCTTACATAAACGAAATGGTAACAGAACTCGGAGGAGAAGTAAGATTAGAAGACCGAGAAATTGGCAGAGGGTGTAAGTTTGTAGTTTGTTTACCGGAGTGCAGTTTAAAGCGGGAAGGGGAATAAAGTTGTTTTATTATATCGTAGATGATGATGAAGTTTTCCGCTCTATGCTTTCGCAAATTATTGAAGATGGTGATCTTGGGGAAGTAATTGGAGAATCGGAAGATGGAGCTTTTATTGAAGCAGATCAACTAAATTTTAAAAAAGTAGATATATTATTTATTGATTTATTAATGCCGATGCGAGACGGGATTGAAACAGTTCGCCATATTGCGTCCTCTTTTACAGGGAAAATTATTATGATTTCTCAAGTTGAATCGAAACAGCTTATTGGTGAGGCGTATACACTTGGAGTGGAATATTATATTACAAAACCATTAAATAAAATTGAGGTTGTATCTGTTGTAAGAAAAGTAATGGAACGTATTCGTTTAGAGCGCTCTATACATGATATTCAAAAATCATTGAATAACGTTTTCAAGTGGGAACAGCCGCAAGTTCGAAATGAGCCAATGCAAGAAGGGAAAAAAATAGCGGATTCAGGACGCTATTTATTATCAGAACTTGGTATTGCGGGAGAGAATGGAAGTAAAGACTTACTTAGTATGTTGGAATATTTATATGGCCAAGAAAAAGAGCAAACGTTTGAATTTGGATTTCCTGCGCTAAAAGATATTTTCCATCATATTACGATAAAGAAATTAGGGGCTATAGCTTTAGATACGGATATTGATAAAGAGAAAAAAGCATCTGAGCAAAGGGTACGTAGAGCAATTTATCAATCGTTAAATCATTTAGCTTCCTTAGGATTAACGGACTTTTCAAATCCGAAATTTGAAAGCTATGCTCCGAAATTTTTTGATTTCACTGTAGTTAGAAAACGGATGACAGAAATGACAAAGGAAGAAGTCGCGGCTTCAGGCCATACACGGATTAACACGAAAAAGTTTATTCAAGTGTTGTATTTTGAAGCGAAACGGTTGATGGAGATAGAGTGAAAAAGGGTGCGTATAAGTAAGTATCTCAGACTGTAGACAAAGTCTTGTTCAAGTGTCAATACACTTGCCCGGCTTGGCGTTTAGTTACGCGGTGTTTAAACGCCTTTGGTTCTCTTTTTTCACGTATAGTTCAATTACTAAAATAATTATTTTAATATTGTTGGAATAGAAACAAAAAATAAATATAATATTGTTAATGCACCAACGGGTAGGAGGACAGGCCATGAACAAAGAAGAACAAGTCATAGTGGGTTTCAGGGACTTATATAACAAGATAGTTTGGCTTAATAAGGATAAGATGGAAGAGAGTCTTAAGGGTTATAATTCTTCTGAAGTACATTGCATCGAATACATTGAAAAAAATGTAGATTCCAACGTGACAAAACTTGCGGAGTCCTTTTATATGACTCGCGGTGCAATAAGTAGAATAACTAAGAAGCTCATAAAAAAAGGCCTTATCAAAAGCTATCAGAAGTCGGATAACAAGAAAGAAATCTATTTTAGGCTTACTGAACAAGGGAAAGTAATTTATAAAATCCATGAGGACCTGCACAACGAGTTTCAAGAGCGGGATAAAGCCGTGTTTGAGCAGGTGAATGAGGAAGAATTTGATAGTATACTTAACTTCGTGGAAAAGTATAGTAGGCATTTGGATGCAGAAATAAAGAAACAAGGTGTACATATTAAGTCGTAATAAATTTGAATAATGAAAATGACACTAAAGGCAGTCCAAGAATGGACTGCCTTTTTACTGTTGTAATTTTGTTGCCAAGAAAACAAAAAAGAGTTATTGTTTTGTTGATAAGGAAACAAAACAATAACTTTTGGGGAGAGAATTTAAATGTCCAAATTTAGATCACATGATGAACATAGTACGGAACAAACCATAGATAAACACGCTTTAATATTCGGACTTATCTCTGTGTTTCTTTGCGGAATAGGCTTCAGTATTATAATACCTGTCGTTCCATTCTTAGTGCAGCCTTATACAAGTAATTCGGGAGAACAAGCTATAGTTGTTACGCTGCTAACCTCTGTTTATGCAGTTTGCGTATTTTTTGCGGCCCCCGTACTTGGAGCTTTGAGCGATAAATATGGTCGTCGTCCATTACTCTTAGTATGCCTTTTCGGTTCTGCAATCGGTTACTTAGTTTTTGGCATAGGAGGAGCTCTATGGGTACTATTTGCTGGGCGCATAATAGAAGGTATAACAGGCGGAAGCATAAGTACTATTTTTGCATATTTTGCAGACATCATTCCTCCAGAACAGAGAACGAAATACTTTGGATGGGTAAGCGCGGTTGTAGGTGTAGGCACTGTCATTGGACCAACTATAGGCGGATACCTTGCCAAGTTTGGTTATTCTGTACCTATGTATTTTGGAGCAATAATAACTTTATTAAATGTTGTTTATGGAATCTTATATATGCCTGAGAGCCTTGACAAAAATAATAGACTGAAAGAGATTACCTTTGTAAGATTGAATCCATTTACACAGCTTGCAAACATACTTTCCATGAAAAATTTAAAATGGCTACTTGTCTCAGCGTTTTTACTTTGGATACCAAACGGATCTTTACAGGCAATTTTTTCACAATTTACAATGGATACTTTCAGTTGGAAGCCTGCGTTAATCGGACTTATGTTTTCAATTATGGGCTTCCAAGATATCATTTCACAAGGTTTCATAATGCCAAAACTTTTGACAAAACTTACTGATAAACAGATAGCAATTCTCGGAATGGTTTCGGAGATTATAGGTTACAGTCTTATTGCAGCATCGGCTTTGTTCTCATTTTATCCGTTTCTTATTGCTGGAATGTTTATATTTGGTTTTGGTGATTCAATCTTTGGACCTTCATTCAATGGGATGCTCTCAAAGTCTGTCGATTCTAGTGAACAAGGAAGGATTCAAGGAGGTAGCCAATCTATTCAGGCCTTAGCAAGAATGCTTGGTCCTATCATTGGAGGACAAATTTATGTATCACTTGGTCATGCCGCACCCGCTTTTATGGGAATGATCCTTATAGCAACCGCAATAGCAGTTTTGTATAAAGGTACCAACGTAAATATATAAATTACCTACGTTATCTCGCTATTTATGGGCAGTAAGACTCCCACCTCAAAATTTGGCACACACATCTCCACGCTGAAACCCTATTTGTCTACAGTCTGAGATGCTTATAAGTAATCATCTTTTTTTGTTAAATCTACATTTTATATTTTTGCCTATAGCATGTAAAATGTTAAGTAAGAGAAATGGTTTTACATTAAGGAAGTGTCAAAACAATGAGTTTTACATTAAATAAATCAATTATTAAAGAAGTATGCGGAGAAACCTCATATAAAAGAGGCGAAGCTTATTATAAAGCAAATAAAGTAATCGTGAATCATTATGATGAAAATAAAGAAATTTGTGAGGCTACGGTAAAAGGGAATGAAGATTTTTATGTTACAGTAGAAAAAGCTAAAAAAGGTAATGTTGTTGCGAGATGTAGTTGTCCTTCGTTAGCGTCTTTTCAAACGTACTGTCAACATGTTGCAGCAGTACTTATACAAATAAATTATAATCAGCAAACCGGTGGAATGTTACCTATTAGTAGCGGAAACATGAGCGAAAATGAACAATTAACAAGTGGTATGTTTCAGTTATTTACGGAGAAACCACTGAGACCTAAAAGTAAGCAACACCGTTTTGATACACGTGAAATACTTTATGTTGAGTTTATATGTACACCAGTAGCTACGAACAATGGTGGGGCTCTTCTTGGAATTCAATTGAAACTGGCGAAAACATATTTCATAAATCATATTAGAGAATTTCTTTCTAAAGTGGAGAAAAGGGAGTCTTTTCATTGTTCCAACGAATTTACATATACACCAGATGTACATAGTTTTAAACAAGAAACTGATGCGATTATTCAGCAGCTTATTAAAATTTATCATAATGAAAAAATGTATGAGGATGCGCTAGAAGTACATGCAAAACAAGATGAAAGTATGATATTAATACCGCCAGCTTCATGGAGTGATATGCTTTCTTTACTTTCTAAAATTGAGTATGTGCAGCTGAAACAAAATGAACAGCTGTTTCATGGTCTGGAAGTTTCAAAAGGTTTATTGCCATTACATTTTGAATTTACGAAAGGGAATAATGGCGGGTTTACACTTCATATAGACGGTCTAAAGCGTGTACAAGTTATGAATATGTATAACAACGCTCTTTACGATGGGAAATTATATCATCTACCTATTGAAGATTGTATGCGACTTATTGAACTACAAAAGATGATGAATCGTTCAAATAGCAATCAGTTTTATATTCCAGAAAATAAGATGGAGCATTTCGTAGCGAAAGTTGTACCAGGGTTAATGAAACTCGGAACTGTACGCATTGATGAAGTTATATCAGATCGTGTTGAAACGCTTTCGCTAAAAGCGAAGTTGTATTTAGATCGAGTGAAAAATCGTTTGTTAGCAGGTCTTGAATTTCACTATGGAAACGTCGTAATTAATCCGCTAGAAGAGGATGGACAGCCGTCTGTTTTTAATCGTGATGAGAAAAAGGAAAAAGAGATTTTAGACATTATGACTGAAAGTGCCTTTGCGAAAACGGAAGGCGGTTACTTTATACATAATGAAGAAGCTGAGTACAATTTTTTATATCACGTCGTTCCAACGTTAAAAGGTTTAGTTGATATTTATGCGACGACAGCAATCAAATTACGAATTCATAAAGGGGATACAGCTCCTCTTATTAGAGTGAGAAGAAAAGAAAGAATAGACTGGTTGTCATTTCGCTTTGATATAAAAGGAATACCGGAAGCGGAAATTAAAGGTGTATTAGTGGCTCTTGAAGAGAAACGTAAATATTACCGATTAGCGAACGGTTCTTTACTATCACTGGAGAGCAAAGAGTTTAATGAAATTAATCAGTTTGTAAAAGAATCGGGTATTCGGAAAGAATTTTTACATGGGGAAGAAGTGAATGTTCCGCTTATTCGGAGTGTGAAATGGATGAACGGACTTAACGAAGGAAATGTTTTAAGTTTAGATGCGTCTGTTCAAGAGTTAGTAGAAAACATTCAAAATCCGAAAAGATTAAAGTTTGCTGTGCCAAATACTGTAAATGCTGTTATGAGAGAGTATCAAGTATATGGATTCGGGTGGATGAAAACACTCGCTTATTACCGTTTTGGTGGTATTTTAGCAGATGATATGGGACTTGGGAAAACGCTGCAAAGCATTGCTTTTATAGATTCTGTTTTGCCTGAAATTAGAGAGAAGAAACTGCCTGTATTAGTTGTTTCTCCGTCTTCCCTCGTGTATAACTGGCTTAGCGAGTTGAAAAAATTCGCACCACATATAAGAGCGGTTATTGCAGATGGAAACCAAGTAGAGCGCCGGAAATTTTTAAAAGATGTAACGAAATTTGATGTAGTGATTACGTCATATCCTTTACTTAGACGAGATATAAGATTGTATGCACAGCCTTTTCATACATTATTTCTTGATGAAGCACAAGCATTTAAAAATCATACAACGCAAACTGCGAAGGCAGTAAAAACGATTCAAGCGGAGTACCGTTTTGGATTAACGGGAACACCTGTAGAGAATTCATTAGAAGAACTATGGTCGATTTTTCATGTCGTCTTCCCGGAATTATTACCAGGAAGAAAAGAGTTCGGTGATTTAAGGCGTGAAGATATTGCGAAGCGGGTAAAACCTTTCGTGTTAAGAAGGTTAAAGGAAGATGTATTACAGGAGCTACCAGAAAAAATTGAACACTTACAATCATCAGAGTTATTACCAGATCAGAAGAAGCTTTATGCGGCTTACTTAGCGAAGTTAAGAGAAGAAACATTAAAACATTTGGATAAAGATACGTTACGTAAAAATAAAATTCGGGTTTTAGCTGGTTTAACGAGGCTAAGGCAAATTTGTTGTCACCCTGCTTTGTTTGTTGATGATTACAAAGGAAGTTCAGCTAAATTTGAACAACTTCTAGAAATTTTGGAGGAATGCAGAAGTACAGGGAAGAGAATTCTTATATTTTCTCAATTTACGAAGATGCTTTCGATAATCGGACGTGAATTAAATCGTCAAGCAGTTCCATACTTTTATTTAGATGGGAGTACACCTTCGCAAGAACGTGTAGAGCTATGCAATCGGTTTAACGAAGGAGAAGGGGAGTTATTCCTGATTTCTTTAAAGGCTGGTGGCACAGGGTTAAATTTAACGGGTGCAGATACAGTTATATTGTACGACTTATGGTGGAATCCAGCTGTTGAACGACAAGCAGCGGATAGAGCGTATCGAATGGGACAAAAAAATACAGTGCAAGTTATTAAGTTAGTAGCCCACGGAACAATTGAAGAAAAAATGCATGAACTACAAGAAACTAAGAAAAATTTAATTGCTGAAGTAATTGAGCCAGGAGAAGAGAAATTATCCTCTATAACTGAGGAAGAAATTCGAGATATTCTTATGATTTAATATGGAAAAAGCTATGCTTTCAAATTTATGAGAGCATAGCTTTTTTGTTGTAATAATTATATTTTGTTTTGTACAAAGTAAAGAAATCAAATGCTTTTTAGATTACTTCTTTGTGCCTTTACTTTTGTATGGTTTTGCAGCTTTCTTTTTCTTTGCACTAGATTGCCAACGGTTCCATCCCTTACTTCCTGTACCTTGTCCTACACCTTTTTTCGGTTTCGCTTTCGTTTTACTCATATGATCACTCCGTTATATAAAAAATCTTATTTGATAATAGCCAATGTTTTAGAAAAATACTCTCGATAAATGACTATGTTTGTTTTAAGTAAAAACAAACTGCTTGAATGCTATAGTATATCATGAAATGGCGAGTAAACTGAAAGGAATTACAAATAAAATGAAAATAATAAGAAATACTGCGGATTCTATTTTTCGAACGATCACATTACTGGTTGTGTATATGTTAGTTTCAGTTAGTGAAATGTTTTTTGGATTGAAGAGACAAAGAAAGTAAAGATGTTATATTATGAACAGTCCGTAAAGGCGTAAAATAAAGAATTGAAAAATATTTTATTTTTTTTGTTGACTTTCTCATTTTTTTGTATAGAATAATCATTAATAAAATGTTTCAGAGATGTGATAACAAACGACTATGAAAGGACGAGTAGTAGTAGGATGTAGTTAAAGCGAGTCAGGGACGGTGTGAGCCTGATACGAAGCCTATTATGAAGAACCTCCTGGAGTCGCTAACCGAAATCCTTTATAGGAAAGTAGACTTAGCCGGGAACTTCGCCGTTACAAGAAGAACAGTATCGAGATTTTTAATCTCCGTACTGTATAAGTGAGCAACCTCTGTTGCTAATTTGGGTGGTACCGCGGAACCAAAGCCTTTCGTCCCAGTTTTTTGGGGAAGAAGGGCTTTTTTTGTTGGCTTCTTTCCACAACATCCAAACATTTTAGGGGGAAACCACCATGTATCAATCATTAATGACAGTAAGAGAGACTCAAATCGCAATTAAGGAAGTTAAAACATTTTTCGAGGATCAATTAGCGAAACGCCTTGAACTATTCCGCGTATCTGCACCATTATTCGTAACGAAAAAATCAGGACTAAACGATCACTTAAACGGTGTGGAACGTCCAATTGAATTTGATATGTTACATTCAGGAGAAGAATTAGAAATTGTTCATTCACTAGCGAAGTGGAAAAGGTCCGCATTACATGAATACGGATATGAAGCTGGTGAAGGTTTATATACAAACATGAACGCGATTCGTCGTGACGAAGAACTTGATGCAACACATTCCATTTACGTTGACCAATGGGATTGGGAAAAAATCGTTCAAAAAGAATGGCGTACTGTCGATTACCTACAAGAAACAGTACGAACAATTTATGGAATATTCAAAGATTTAGAAGATCACTTGTTTGAGAAATATCCGTTTCTTGGAAAGTATTTACCAGAAGATGTAGTTTTCATTACTTCCCAAGAACTAGAAGACAAATATCCAGAGTTAACACCGAAAGATCGTGAACATGCAATTGCAAAAGAACACGGTGCAGTCTTTATTATGGGAATTGGTGATGCACTTCGTTCAGGTGAAAAACACGATGGGCGCGCAGCTGATTATGACGATTGGAAATTAAACGGTGACATTTTATTCTGGCACCCAGTACTACAAGCTTCATTCGAATTATCATCAATGGGAATTCGTGTTGACAGTAAATCACTTGACGAACAGTTAACGAAAACTGGTGACGATTTCAAACGTGAATATGATTTCCATAAAGGAATTTTAGAAGACGTACTACCATTAACAATTGGTGGTGGTATCGGCCAATCAAGAATGTGTATGTACTTCTTACGTAAAGCGCATATCGGTGAAGTTCAATCCTCTGTATGGCCTGACGATTTACGTGAAGCTTGCAAGAAAGAAAACATTCATCTGTTTTAATAGAAATATGAGGGAGAGTAGCTCAGGAATAGAGCTACCCTCCCTTTTTTGTTGTGTAAACGAGTGGTTTACAGTGAGTTGTATTAATAGTTTCTTTTATCGATTATGAAGGAATTCAAGGGAAAGAGCGAAAGGATATATATGAAAAAAGTGAGAAGAGTCTGTTATATTTCCTAGGAAAAGCCTATAGTGAGCAAATTAATTCTTCTATCTAGAATGTTGAATAGAAATCATAATAAAAAGCTGTCTGCATAGAGTATTGAAATCTATGTGAACAGCTTTTTTCTATTTAAATAGGAAAGAAATAGATTAGTAAAATTTTTTGTGAGCTTTACTGCTGAATAATAAATATAAAATTAGCCCATTTGCACTAAAGGTTCAATTTTCGCCATAAATGATTGATGAAGTGCTTCAACACCCGTTACTAAATGAAGGCGGTCAATAACGACAGATACTTTAATTTCTGATGTACTTACCATTTTAATATGAATATCTTCTTCTTTTAAAGTAGTGAACATATTCGCTGCAACACCTGGATTAGATACCATACCAGATCCTACAATTGATACTTTTGCTAAATGATTTTCATACTCTACAGATTCATAGTGAAGTGCTTCTTGATTCTGTTCCAATACTTCTAGTGTTTCTCGTAAGTCATTAGAATGGATAGAGAAGGAAAGATGAACAGTTCCTTCATTTGTAATACTTTGAATAATAATATCTACATTAATATGTGCTGCTGCTAATGTAGAGAAAACTGTTGAAAGTGCACCTTGCTCTAATCCTTTAATTGTGACGCGTGTAATGTTATCTTCAAATGCAATACCTTTAACGATTGATTGTTGTTCCATGTTACATTCTCCTTTTACAATTGTTCCGTTTTCTTGTTCCATGCTTGATCGTACTTCTAAAACTACATTATGATTTTTAGCAAATTCAACAGCGCGTGGGTGTAATACGCCAGCACCGAGATTGGCAAGCTCTAACATTTCGTCATAAGAAATTGTATCTAATTTATAAGCATCTTGTACAACTCGTGGATCAGTCGTATATACGCCAGTCACATCCGTATAAATATCACATTTTTTTGCTTTTAGTGCCGCAGCTAATGCGACAGCAGTCGTATCAGAGCCACCGCGGCCAAGCGTTGTAATTTCACTTTCTATACTTATGCCTTGGAATCCAGCTACGATAACAATTGTGCCTTCAGTAAGATAAGACTGAATACGATTGGTGTTAATGTCAGTAATCCGTGCACTACTATGTACAGATTCTGTCGTAATACCAGCTTGCCATCCTGTTAATGAAATTGCGTTATAACCTTTTGATTGTAGTGTCATTGTTAATAATGAAATGGTTACTTGTTCTCCTGTAGATAGGAGCATATCCATTTCACGTTTACTTGGATTTTCAGTAATAGCGTTAGCAAGTGCTACAAGTTTATCCGTACTTTTTCCCATTGCTGAAACGACAGAGACAATACTATGTCCTCGTTCATATTCTTCAATAATTAAATTTGCTACATGTTGAATGCGCTCGACGCTTCCGACAGAAGTACCGCCAAATTTTTGTACAATCGTTTCCATTACGAATTCCTTCTTTCGTCCATTTTTAAGAATAGGTTAGGACATATACAAATCCCAATATTCCTGTAGTTACCAGAGAGAAAAATAAAAAACACCATCTCAAATAAGTGAGGATGGTGCTGTTACAGGAAAAGGGAAACAGAAAACGGAGCTAATAAAAAAACCGCCAAAAAAGGAATATCATAAAAATGATATCTCTTTTTTGTAGATAGCTCTTCATACGTACACGTCTGTACATATGACAGTTCTGTTTCTATTCGAAAACAGCCCCAATTGATAAATACAGAGAAATTTATCAATTTCGGCAACACTTCCTTTCCTCTAAGATCATAGACATCTCTGTGTCTCCTTTAGAATACTTATAAGCGTTGCAACCTCTATCTCACGTTTTAGGCGAGAGTGTATAATTTATGAAGTTGTTGGTAACATTTGTTTTATAATAATTTAAATTTTTCAGGGAATCAAGTGTTTTGTATATATTTTTAAAATTCTATCTTTTATTTAGATTAGTTTGTGAAAAATGTAGCAAAATCAATTCATTGCATGTACATTGAAAATATAGCGCATGGGAGGTGGAAGGATGGGGAAGAAAAAGCCTATTTATGTAGCAACAGAGATGAACACAACAATGGAGAAACTATGGGCATATACACAAGAGCCTGATATACATACAGAGTGGGATGTTCGTTTTACTGAAATTTCGTATTTGGAGAAAAAAGAAGGAGAACCACAGAAGTTTTTATATAAAACAAAGATCGGATTTGGACTTGAAATAGCCGGAGAAGGGGAATCGATAGGTGAAATAAGAAAAGACACTGGGGAACGCATTTCTTCTTTGAAATTTTGGACAGACAATAAGCTATCACTTATACAAATAGGACGAGGTTATTGGAAGTATACACCGAATGGAGAACATATTCATTTTGAAACGCAATATGATTATGATACAAGGTTTGGTCGTATAGGGAATGTGATAGATTCATATGTTTTTCGGCCTTTATTAGGTTGGGCGACAGCATGGAGTTTTGATGCTTTAAAATTATGGTTAGAAAAGGGACTTCATCCTAGTATGTTAATTAGAAGAACGATGACCTATTGGCTCATTTGCTTTTTATTTGCTTTCGTATGGTTATATCAAGGAATTGTACCGAAAGTGATTTTTACTCATCCAGAGGAAGTGAAGATGCTTTTTGAGTTAATTGGATCGAATGAAAGTAGTATTTTTATACTTAAACTAGTTGGATTTTTAGAAATAATATGGGGTGTTATGTGGCTATTGCCACTTCAAAAACGAAAGTTGTTTATAGTGCATATTGTTATGTTAATAGGCTTAACTATAGTGGCAGGACTTACGAATATCACAAGTTTTATGCAACCGTTTAATCCGATTACATTAAATTTTCTTCTAATAGGGTTATCGATTGTCGGTTATATAAATAGCACTAATTTACCAAGTGCAAAAAATTGCAAGAGGACGAGAAAGGGATAAGGATATGGTTAATATTTATGAAAAATTATTAGGTGAATCCTATAAAAAACTTCATCCAAAATTACAGAAGCGATATGCGATTACAAAGGAAAATAGTTTTATTGGGGAAGGGGAGATGGATGGAATTTACGGAGGATCTTTTTTCGTTAAATTGATTTTAAAAATTGCATCGAAGTTCCGTATGTTTTTCTCTGAGCGTGGGGAAAAAGTTCCGTTTGTGATACATAATACCGCTGAGCGAGATGCACATGGGAAAGAATTTGTAAGGTGGAATCGTACTTTTTATTTTCATAATAAGAAAAGGTATTTTAACGCTGTTATGAAGCTGGATGAAGAAGAAAATGAAATTGTTGATTATTTTGGTGAACCACATTTACTCGTTTCTACATTGAATTTTTATATTGATGAAAAAGGTGGAATGCATATTTCTTCAAAGAAGCAATGGTTTTATATGTTTGGAAGAAAAATACCGTTACCTAAATTTTTATACGGAGAGGCAAAAATTGTTGAAAGCTATGATGATGCACTACAATGTTTTCGGATTCATGTACAAGTACGAAATCCGTTAATTGGTTCATTATTTTCATATAAGGGAACATTTGTGGAAAGGAAATAAACGAGATGAAAAATATAATATTTGGCCTTGCTTGCTATACGACTTTTCTTATGTTTGAGTGGTCTAATGTAAATCCTGTTGAAGCAATTATATTATTATCTATTTTGTTATTTATACCAATGTCATTTTGCATTATTGACAAAGAAACGAGGAATGGATCGTATTTATTATTTTATAAATTTGTATCGTTTTTATATCCAATCGCAGCAGTTAGTGCGGTGCTAGCTTTCGTAACAAATCATTTTGTCTTTGCTCTTCTTTGGTTTATGTATACTGGGATTCTTGCATTATTTGGTATAAGTAGATTGCTAGAAAGAGGATGGAAGCCTTTAGAAGAAGCAGCTATAGATAGTGCGTTTATTTATTTGTTCCTAGGTGGTTTTTGGTTTTTTGCTTCTGTAGCAAAACTTTCAATTATGCACTTTAGTTCTGACATTGTTTTGCTCACAGCGGCACACTTTCATTACTCGGCATTTCTATTGCCGTTATCAGCTGGTTTGCTTGGAAGGAAAAGAGAAAAGAGAAGTAAACTCTATGACTCCATAATGTTTATTATCGTCATTTCTCCAATGACAGTTGCAATAGGAATTACATACTCGAGGGTATTTGAATTTTTTGCAGTGTTCATATATTTATGTGCCATTTACGGATATGGAGTTTACGTGTGGAGAACGAAATTCAATGCTATGAGTGCGAAGGTACTTTTAGTTCTTTCTTCTAGCACACTTATGGTAACAATAATGTTTTCACTCATATATTCATACGGAAATTTCAAACAAGTAATGACGATTACAATTGCACAAATGGTTTGGATTCACGGTGTTGTAAATGGAATTGGAGTAGCGTTACCAGCATTTGTTGGCTGGATGATTGAAAAGAGTGTTCCGAATTATAAATATTACGGGAAACCAATGAGTCAATTAAGAGGAAATGTGTCGATTGGTGAGGCATTTTTACATAGTAGAAATTTAGTAGATGGCAAGGAATACAGTGGTCTAGTTGATAAAATGAATGATTTTCATAGTGACACATTTGATGAAGTGAAGCTCCCTTTAAGTATTATTCATTTTTATGAGAATACGAGCGATTATCAGTTGCAAGCGAATATTAACTGGTCACGTTGGTTCCGTCCATTTGCATTTTTTTATGAAAAAATGAGTAAGTGTGTAGCCCAAATTCATTTAGGGATGGGCGGTAAGTGGGAAGCGATGCAAGGCTCTATTATTGGGATAAAAGATGAAAGAGATGGAAGGGATAACGTAAGAGCCTGGCTGCGAAAAAATGAAGTAGGAGATACAATTTTTGTAGCTCTATATTCAAGGCATACATATAAGAACGAGACATATATGAATATCGCATTGCCTTTACCATATGCAAATATGACTGGTATTTTGAAATTGTACAATGAAGCTAACCGCTTAATTATTACTAGTAAGCGAAGAAATAGTGGTAAGGGAGATGAAGGGATATACTTACATACTCGCTTCTTTACAATACGCTTACCATTAGCAGAGACTTTTATCATTAAAGAGGGAACGGATCAAATGTTAACAGCTAACCATAGAATGTGGATATTCGGAGTCAAGTTTTTAGAAATTGATTATGAGATTAAGAAAATAGAGGAGAAGTAAGAAAGGCTTGGAGAGATTCCAAGCTTTTCTTACGTATGGGTAATTGTCATAGCAACTTGTTTATCTAAGTCTTGATCCCAAACACGTTGGATTTCGAAAGTGCTTTTTTCAAAAAATAAGGGGAACCTTTCTTTAAACCAGTTTTGCATAGGAAGATGTAACGCGGAGTCAATTGGAACCCACACCAATTCTCCTTCTGGAGGCTGGAGAAGAAGGTTACCTTCAAATGAATTTGTCCAATAATTGAATACCATATAACGAACATTTCCCCTGGGATTTACGTATTCATCTAATCCTTTAAAAATTAAATTGGAAACAAGTAATCCAGTTTCTTCTTTCACTTCTCGTATAGCAGCTTGAACGATACTTTCTGGAAAATCTACTTTGCCGCCAGGAGCGATGTAACCAGGGAATCCTAGATGATCAGGGCGCTGAATTAGTAATACTTCGTTATTACGTTGAATCATGCACATTGTATAAATACGGTGTTCGATATTTTTCCAATTCGTACTCATACGAAACTCTCCCTCTTATAAAATAAGTATTTAATAATTTAACTATAGTTTTTTGTTCCAAAAAATACAATAATAATACAAAAATATACAAATCACGATTGACTATTACTAATTTTCAGAACTATAATTATTCTGTTATATAAAATTATTTGTAATTGAGAGGGGAATATATTCTATGAAAAATAGAATAATCGCAGCAGGAGTATTAGCAGCTAGTATATTATCTTATTCATCTAGCAGTCTCGCACAAACAAAAACATTTCCAGATGTCCCAGCGAAGCACTGGGCAGAAGATTCTATTTACTATTTAGTAGAGAAAGGTGCAATTAAAGGTAATGATACAGGAATGTTCGAGCCTGGAAAAGAAATCACGCGTGCAGAAGCAGCTACAATGATTGCTAAAATTTTAAACTTACCAATCGATTCAAATGCTAAACCATCTTACGCTGATGCTCAAAAACACTGGGCTACTCCAATCATCGCAGCTGTAGAAAAAGCTGGCGTTGTTAAAGGTAAAGATAACGGCACATTCGATCCAGACGGAAAAATCGACCGCGTTTCAATGGCATCTCTACTTGTAGAAGCTTACAAATTAGATTCTAAAGTAAACGGTACTCCAGCAACTAAATTCAGTGATTTAGAAAAAAGCTGGGGGAAAGCAAAAGCTAACATCCTAGTTGAACTGGGGATTTCTGTTGGTACTGGTGGCAAATGGGAGCCTGAAAAAACTCTAACTAAAGCAGAAGCAGCTCAATTTATTGCAAAGGCTGATTCAATTCAAGTTGGAAATCCATTAGTGGAAAAGGTAGTTATTATTGATCCTGGTCATGAAGGATTTGATCCAGGGAATCCAGGGCAAGGTGTAAAGGAAAGTGAAATTGTATTTGATACATCTTTAAGATTACAGCAATTGCTAGAAAAAAATACACCTTTAAAAGCTTTGTTAACACGTGAAGAGAATGGAAATCCAGGAAGTAATAAGGATGAATCTCTTGTGAATCGAGTGAAATTTGGTCAAGAGAACAATGGAGATATATTTGTAAGCATTCATGCAAACTCTTCTAAAAATCATGATGGTCACGGAACGGAAACATATTATTATAAAAAATCAAAGTCTGGGGAAGAGACACAGCTTGAAAAGGATAGCAAAGTATTAGCACAAAAAATTCAAAAACGAGTAGTAGAAGCACTACATACAAAAGATAGAGATATAAAAGAAAGTCCTTCATTTTATGTAGTAGATAAAAATACAGTACCAGCAGTTTTAACAGAGCTTGCCTTTATAGATAATAATATAGATAATGGCAAATTAGCTACTGAATCAGGAAGACAAATTGCTGCAGAGGCAGTTTATGCTGGTATTTTAGATTATTATGAGTGGAAAGGTTTCAATGTTTCAAAGTATCGTTTAGCTAAATAAAAAACATTGTTTGCTAAGCACATCGTTTATATAGAGATGGGCTTTTTATATGAGTTTATATAATTTTGTATCGAAATAAAAAGATATATCGTATTATGCTGATTATAAATAAAATAATGGTAGATTAGTTCATTTTTATCACGTATACTTTTACTGTTGACTAATTAATTTAATTAAGAGTTTGTTAGTTTAATAGGGAAAAGTTTAGTATAAAGGGAGGCAAGTTAACACGGGACAGGCATATACATAACGTGTTAAAAAAATATGAAAAAAGTTATTTCTAATGTTTTAGCAGCGACAGTCGCACTTCAAGTAGTGATGGCTCCAGCAGCTGCATTTGCAGCTAAAAAGGATTTTCCGGACGTTCCGAAAGATCATTGGTCATTTGAAGCAATTACTAATTTAACGTCAAAAGAAATTATTGCTGGATATGATAACGGTAAGTTTGGGTTTGGTGATGTTGTAACTCGTGAGCAAGTAGCTGCATTAATGTATCGTGTACTTAAACCAGAGTTAAAGAGTGAATATACAAATCCATATTCTGATATTTCTGCAGAGACAACGATGTTTCCAAATGAAATTTTAGCTTTAACAGATATGGGGATTTTTGTAGGGGATGGTAAAGGAACATTTAGACCGAAAGAATTTTTAACTCGTGCTGAAATGGCAGTAATTATACAAAATGCTTTTAAATTGAAAGTAAAGGCTCAACATACGTTTAATGACGTACCGAGCAAGCATTGGGCGAATAATGCAATCAGTGCATTAGAATCTAACGGCATTGCGGCAGGTAACGGAGCAGGTGCATTTAATCCATCTGGTATTGTAACACGTGAAGAATATGCACAATTTTTATATAACGCTATGGCATCGTATATTAATTTAGATGTAACATTACCATCTAATATAACAGCGCAAGAGATTGATAATTTCATTGGAAAGTATCATTCAGACAGCCCACTTGTCGGGACTGGACAAGATTTTATTAAAGCACAAAATGAGTATGGTGTGAATGCTTTATATTTAGCAGCTCATGCTATCTTAGAATCTGGGTACGGGAAATCAGAAATTGCATATCGTAAACACAATCTATTTGGGCTAAAGGCATTTGATTGGGATCCATTTGCAAATGCAAAATATTTACCGTCTTACGGGCAAAGTATTTCGTACAATGCTGATTATGTAAGAAAGAACTACTTAGAAGAAGGTGCTGCTCATTTCAATGGTTACACATTACCTGATATGAATGTTAAGTATGCAACCGATAAAGAATGGGCTGGGAAAATTGCTAATATTATGGAGCGTATTAAGCCTTTCAATAAGAAAGATTATCAAAATGTAAAACGATTACCGAAAAACCCTAATACATTAAATGTAAATGCATTAGGCGAAGCAATTCCGTATAAAGATTATGCAAAAGATGCAACAGCTACCGTTCAATCGGTAGGATCTTACTATCAAGTTCCATTCCCGTTTAACAATCCAATTAAGAGTGTACCAAATGTTACACAAAATGAAGTTGGAAAATTAGAAAATGGTAAAAAAGTAAATGTATATCGTGAAGATCCAAATGGATGGGTAGAATTCTCACTTGAAAATGCTCCAGAAAAATATTGGACATTGAAGAAGAACTTAAAATTATAAATAAAAAAGGTGTTTTCATAAATGAAAACACCTTTTTTATTTATATTCAACACGTAATATTTATAGACTCATTATGATTTTCTCTTTTATATTTTGATATTTTTACCAATAATTTAATTGTTTCATATATAATTTAAGTTATTGGAGTTTGAATTTTCTGTATTTAATTTCGGGTATTAACTTAATTTGAAAAGAGGAGAGAGCTATGCAAGGAGAAATACAAACAGAGAAAAAGTTAGGTTATGTAGGGAAATTATTATTACCAGTTAAAGTTTCACCACACTTTAAGTTTTTATGGATCGGACAATTACTTTCAACTTTAGGCAGTTCAATAACGATGGTCATTCTTCCTATCGTTGTTTATTCATTAACGGGCTCAACAGTTGTAATGGGAATGACTATGGCAATGTACATGCTTCCTAATATTCTTGCGTTACCGTTTGCTGGATTAGTCGTGGATCGGATTGACCGGGTGAAATTAATGTTATTTACAGATATAATCCGCTGCATATTAATGCTATTACTTGCAACACTTATATTTATGGATTTGTTAACGATTACGCTATTATATGTACTCGTTGCATTATATGGACTTATGGAAGGTATATTTCAGCCGGCGTATTCAGCTGTAAGAGCGAAAGTATTTGTACCAGAAATTCGAAATGCAGCTAACGCATTAACGCAAATGAGTAATCAAGGTATACGACTAATTGGACCAGCCCTGGGAGGATTAATCGTTTCAGTTGCATCGGCTGGAATAGGATTTGGATTGGATGCAGTAACATATTTGCTATCATTTTTTTGTTTATTATTTTTAAAAGAAATAAAGTTTAATAAAGTACAGAAACTAGAAAAAAATAATGTGAATTATAAAAAGGATTTTCTAGAAGGTTTCCTCGTTCTCAAAAGTCATCCATGGTTATGGATTACAATTCTAGTCTTTTCTTTCGTTAATATTTGTTATGCTGGCATTATAGTTGTATTAATTCCGTGGTTGTTTAATGTTCATCATCATTTTGAAGCTTACGTGTATGGCTTGGGAATGGCTTGTTCTGGTGGTGGAGCTGTAATTGCTGCACTAATTTTTGGTGGGAAGCAGCAGTGGCATAAGAGAGGATTACTTGCGTATGGTGGTGTTTTAATTAGTGGAATGGCGTTATTAATTATGCCTTTCGTTTCTTGGGCACCCGCCTTAATTGGATTAATGGCAATTGAAGGATTCGGTATTATGATATTTGGGCTCATTTGGGAAACAAGTTTACAAGAGCTTGTACCAGAAGAAGCTTTTGGAAGAGTGGCAAGCCTTGATATGTTAGGCTCATTTGCTTTATTACCATTAGGGTATGTGGTTGTAGGCTGGTTAGCTACTGTAATAGGTGGAAAGATAACAATTATAATGCTAGCTATTTTAGTACTCATAACAATTGGAATGGCATTGTCTGTACCAAGTATTCGGCGGTTCGATTGATTATGTAGGCTAAAAGGGGGATATGGTATATGACTATAGAAAACCTAAACGATTTAGTAGTAGCAGAGTTGAGATGTAAATACGTTTTGGAAGAAAAGGTATTTGAAGCAAAGAATTTTACGGTGTATATTGCTACTCCTATAGAAAATAAAATGACATATAATCGATTCATCTTAATTAAGCATTTGTCTAATGAAGAGCCTTCCGTACATGTTTGGGACAAAAAAATTTGTGTAGACGCTACAAAAATAGATATTGCAAAAGAAGTGACAGAAGCAATTCAATCGGGTTTTGTAAATAAAGAGTAAGCCCTAATCAAATTAGGACTTACTCTTCATTAAACACAAATGTTTGCTTCATTTTTTTACCCTCATTTACTGGATGACCGTTGTAAGAGAAATTCTTTTCTTCCCAAGTAATGACAACTTTAAAATTATGGCTATTAAAGTCTAATGGGAATACCATGTAGTCAAAGCTTGTATGACTTTTTGAAACGTTGTTATTTAATGTAGTAGGACTAAAAGTTGCTTTAGATGTAGGTGTGTTATCAAGTATTTCCACCGATACATTTGATACATCATTACCGATGTTTTTTACGAATAAACTATACGTATCATATACACCTTGTTTTGGCTGCACTGCTTGCTTGTTTGAGTTATGAGATTTGTCAATTTCGATATACCACTGTTTAGACTTTGACGCAATTGGTAGTGATTGAAATGTGTAGGCACTAGCTTGCATTGGTAGTGCTAAACATATAAGCGTAAAGAGAGTTATTATTTTTCGTTTCATTTTTGAGAGCTCCCATTCTTTAATGGATTTATTTGTTATTATCTTCTCTTTTTAAGATAATATACCATACAGTTTAGGGGGAAGGTATATTGAAAGAACTAGTAAATATGGGAATTGGCATTTTTTTACAACTGTTATTTTTGTATATATTTATTTCTGGTGTATTATTGGAGCTCAATCCATGGTATGCGGTAGTGGTTTATGTGGCTATTGCTATAATAAGTCTTCTTCTAGGAATATACTCGATTGTTTTCTCTATGAAGAGAAGATCGAATACTATTTTTCTAACACTACCAGGTGGAATTGGAATAACATTATTTTCAATATTAATTATTGGATTTACAGTGTTTGCTTACTTTTTACCAGAAGGAGGTATTCCGCCTGTCATTCGTTTGTAGTATAAGTAACTCGATAGAGCCCCTATTTTTTCGTTATTAATCTTCCTAAGTATGCCACACGCATATAAAAACAAAACAAGGAAACTGTGTAGAGATTTTTCGGCATAGTTTCCTTGTTTTGTGATTAATAATAAGTGCTTGCTAATGGATACTAAAAAGCATATCAGGAGGATTAATTTATCAATATAAAGAAGAGTCCAACTTACAAAGGATAGATACAGGTGGAGAGGTACGAGTATTAATCAAAAGGAATGTGAATATGAAAAAAATTCCAATAAATATGTTAAAATAACATTGTCATATAATAAGGGGGATTTGTTTTATGGAAAAAGAGCATCTTGCTAAAGTAGATTTAACGAAAAGAATTGATTCGAAATCTAAGTACAATAAGAAACTCGAAAAATATCAAATGCGTTTATTAGCACTACAGCAAATTTTAAAAGAAGAGAAAATAGCTGTTATGCTTGTTATGGAAGGTTGGGATGCAGCAGGTAAAGGCGGAGCGATTAAGCGAGTAACTGAACATCTTGATCCGCGTGGATTCCAAGTAAATCCAATCGGAGCGCCTGCTCCTCATGAAAAACGGTATCATTATTTACAACGTTTTTGGCGGAAACTTCCTCAATATGGGCAAATTACTATATTCGACCGTTCATGGTATGGTCGTGTATTAGTTGAACGTGTTGAAGGGTTCGCCACAAAAGAAGAGTGGACGAGGGCATATGGTGAAATTAATGATTTCGAGAAGCTATTAACAGATGATCATTACATAATAGGAAAGTTTTTCTATCACATTAGTAAAGAAGAACAGTTGAAACGATTTAAAGAAAGAGAGAACAATCCTCTTAAAAGATGGAAAATTACAGATGAAGACTGGCGTAATCGTGAAAAATGGGATGAGTATGTCGAAGCAATGGAAGACATGTTTGAAGAAACAGATAAGCCGAATGCTAAATGGAATATTATTGCGAGTAATGATAAATTGTACGCTCGTTTGAAAACATTGAAAGTAATTATTACATTAATTGAGGACTATTTCTTAGAGCATAATATAGAATTACCTTCGTATTATTATGAAATAAAAGAAGGTAAGACAGAGGACGTTGAAACTAATCAAGATGTAGTTATAAAATAGTACAAAGTTTACATATGAAATATAAAGAAGAACCATGCTGTAACTTTGGGAAACCGAATTATAGGATGGTTTTTTATTTGGAAACATTTTACAATTTGCAGAATAAGGTATATAATCAATAATCATATTAACAACGTTAATATGATTATTGATTATATACTATGTGGGGGTCTTATTTTGAAGGGAAGAGATGTTGTTTTAGGTTTATTAATGGAAAAAGAATTGTCTGGTTATGATATTAAAATTGTGTTTGAGGATGTATTTACTTACTTTTTTGATGGAAGCTTTGGAATGATTTATCCAACGTTACGACAATTGGAAAAGGAGGGGAAAATTAAAAAAGAAATTGTCATGCAAGAAGGGAAACCGAATAAGAAAATGTACTTTATTACAGATGAAGGGCGTGAAGAGTTTTATCAATACATGCAAACGGATGTAGAGAAAGACGTTTTACGTTCAGATTTTTTAATGAGGATGTATTTTGGTAATTATAGTGATGATAAGGCGATAAAAAAATGGATTGAAGACGAAATTGAAAGGAAAGAAGCGTACATTGCGGATCTTCGTTTGAAATATGAAAAATGGAGAGAAGGTATTACTTTCGTTGAAGAAATTTCACTCGATGTAGGTATTGCATCATATAGTGCACAAGTAGAGATGTTGAAGAGGAAGTTACAGCAATTAGAAGCGAAAGAAAACAATAAAACAGAAGAATGAAAAACACGTTCACAATAAATAAAGGGGTAGATTAACATGGAGCAGTCGAAGGGTATTAAGATTGTCTTTTTAATGTGCTTAGGTATTTTTCTTTGTATGATTGATACAACGATTATGAATATAGCTTTACCAGCAATACAATCGAGTGTAAATACTTCATTAGAGAAGATGTCTTGGGTATTAAATGTTTATACAATGACGATTGCAGTACTCGCAATCCCGCTAGGACGGATAGCTGATATTTTTGGGAAAGCAAAGGTGTATATTCTCGGTTTAATTATTTTTGGTGGTGGATCAGTGCTTTGTGCTTTTGCTAATACAGGCGATTTTCTTATTTTTTCTCGTTTTATACAAAGTATTGGTGCTGCAATTTTATTTCCAACGAGTATGGTAATAGGTGTATCAGCTATGCCATTAGCAAAGAGGCATGTTGCACTTGGCATTTTAGGAGTAACACAGGGGTTGTCAGCTGCAATTGGTCCAGTAATAGGCGGGATTATTACGCAAAATTTAGGATGGAGATGGGTGTTCTTCGTCAATGTTCCAATTTGTATTATTGGGATCATTTTATGCAGTATCATGCTACAAATAAAAAATGAAGAACGCATTATCTCAAAAATTGATTGGATTGGGCTCATATTAAGTAGTTCAGCGATTTTCTCTTTTACTCTCATACTAGTAAAAGGTAATACATGGGGATGGCAAAGTAATATTGCTTTGTCTTGTTATGTAATTAGCACTATTTCTCTTATTCTATTTGTTTTAGTGGAACGAAAGATTCATAATCCAATGGTGAATTTAAATTTATTTAAAGATCGAATGTTTGTCGGAGCGTCTATCGCTGTTATATTAAGTAATTTATTTTTAATTGGCGTTACTGTATTGCTTCCAACTTTTTTGACAAAAATACAGCACCGAACGGAAATTGAAGCTGCTTTTCTAGTGACACCTATTTCAGCGATGATATTTTTCATCTCACCTGTTGCAGCAACTTTAATTAAAAAACTTGGAAAAGTAACTATTATTTTGTCAGGGTTTCTTGTTATGGGCCTATCCTACTATTGGTTGCAAATGATTGACGTTAATTCAACAAATATAGAAGTTATTATTCCATGTATGATATTAGGTGTTGGATATGGTTTAGTAGTGGGGCCAATTACAGTTTTAAGTGCATCTTCGTTTGAAGGGGAATTATTAACTGCTTCTCAAACTGTCGTATCGATGTTACGTCAAGTAGGTATTGTATTAGCAGTAGCGATATTTGTATCTAACTTAACACACAACTTATCTGTAAATAAAGAGAATGTATATCGTTATGCAGAAGAAAAAGTGCGTAATATTCATGTGGATAGTGCTCAGCAAGCTGAGATATTACAAGTAACAAAAGAAAAAATAGAGAAACAAAGTATAGAAGCACATGTGGAAAAGAAACAAAATGAAACATTGGTGGGGTTAAGTAAAGAGAAAAAAGCCGAACTAATTCACCAAAAAGTGGATAAAGTATTAAGTGGCGTTCCAGTAGAATATAGAGATATAAAAAGAGAAGAAATTACGAATCAAGTAACAAAAGAAGTTGAAAAGGAAGAGGAAAGTATAAAGAAAGAAGTACTCGCATTTTCAAAAGATGTAAGTCAGTATGCCCAAAATAAGATGGCTATGAGTTTTACAGATTTATATAAAGCAAGTGTTCCAGTTATTTTAATTTGTGCTTTAGTAAGTTTGTTCTTTTGGGAAGGGAAAGCTTTAAGTAAGAGAAGAGGGGAAAAGAGTGGTAGAGGAATTGTAAGGGAAATAGGCTAAATATGAATTGTGTTCTAGTGATGGAACGTTGGCTGTCAAAAAATTAGTATAGTTATTTTGGGAACTCCTCGGTAATGGGCGAAACATAAACCGTGGGGTTCTTTACATGGATAAATAAATTGCAGCATTTTAAATTTGGGGATTTTGTTGTTCTATAGTACATTAACAAGAGATATTAGTTTTATAGAGAGGGTGAGGAAATGATAGATACAGCAGATGCTTCAATAAGTAATCATATGTATACACGAGAAGACCAACAAAAGTTATATAAACGAACATTAGTAATCGTAAGCATCTCACAAATGTTTGGTGGAGCGGGATTAGCTGCTGGAATTACAGTAGGTGCACTTCTTGCGCAGCAAATGCTTGGAACAGATGCATTTGCAGGATTGCCGGCTGCTATGTTTACATTGGGATCTGCGGTAGCAGCTTTCATAGTAGGAAAGCTTTCGCAACGATATGGACGCCGAGTAGGACTTGCAACAGGATTTATAGTAGGTGGACTTGGGGCTATTGGAGTAGTAATAGCAGCTGTAACAAATAGTATTATGATTTTACTTATTTCTTTGCTCGTTTATGGTGCGGGTACAGCTACGAATCTACAAGCTCGTTATGCTGGTACCGATTTAGCAGATAAGAAGCAGCGAGCAACTGCTGTTAGTATTACTATGGTTATGACGACTTTTGGTGCGGTAGCGGGGCCGAATTTAGTAGGCGTAATGGGAGATTTTGCCCATTCAATTGGAGTTCCTAACCTTGCAGGTCCGTTCATATTATCAGCAGCAGCATTTATACTTGCGGGTCTTGTCCTTTTTGTTATGCTTCGTCCAGATCCGTTAATTATTGCTAACATAATAGAAACATATAAACAAGAACATACATATAAAGGGCAACCAGTAACAGAAGAAATGATAGAAAATAAGCGTGGTGTTACTGTTGGAGCAATCGTTATGATACTTACTCAAATAGTGATGGTTGCGATTATGACGATGACTCCAATTCATATGGGACACCACGGTCATGGTTTAAGTGCAGTAGGCCTTGTGATTGGTTTTCATGTAGGTGCAATGTATCTTCCATCTCTCGTTACGGGAATGTTAATTGATAAAATTGGCCGAACTACGATGAGTATAGCTGGTGGGGTGATTTTACTAGCAGCGGGTGTAATAGCTGCGGTAGCACCGAGTGATTCTTTAATATTATTAATTGTTGCTCTTTCTTTACTTGGATTAGGATGGAATCTCGGATTGATTAGTGGTACAGCACAAATTGTTGATTCCACAACTCCTTCTACACGTGCTAAAACGCAAGGGAAAATAGATGTTTTTATTGCGTTAGCCGGAGCTTCAGGTGGAGCGATGTCAGGAATGGTAGTAGCTAATTCCAGTTATGCCGTATTATCATTAGCGGGAGGAGTGTTAGCATTATTGCTAATTCCTGTTGTGATAGGGTCTCGGATAGGTAAATAAAATTTAGATAAAAGAAGCGGCGTTCAAAGGGAGATAATCAATCTTTGAATGTCGCTTTTTTGTGATTAACTAATAGTTTAACTGGAATCGTTGATATATTATAATTCGTGATAGATATATTCGAAAAATCGTTGATATAATTTCATTTACCGTAATGTTAGTTGTATAAAAGAAAATTTCAGTTTAAACTCCACTCCACAATAAGCCCTAAATGCGTAAGTCCACCGCCAAATCCGTACAGTAAAAGTGTATCTCCATTATTTAATTTTCCTTCTTTTCTAAATCGTTATTAGACAATATTTGATTTGGAACATAAGTACCAATTGCGGTAATACGAGATTTAGAATTCATAGGAACATCTCCTAACATATTTTTATAACCTGATACTAATACCAGGTTATAAGAAATGTCGATAAAGACTTTTATTGTATGGAAACGATAATGTTTAATTTACTATGGAGGAATTTGGCGAGTGGCGTAAAAATAATATACGAGAAGCTTCTAAAATTGATAATGAAGGGAGTTGAGCTCCTTGAAAAGAATTTTGCACATGTTGCCTGTTATCATTATTTGTAGCTTTATTCTTATTGTTTTTCCAGATAAATCTTATGCTTGTGACTGTATTAAAAAATCTCCAGAGGATGCATTTCAAAAAAATGATGTGGTGTTTGAGGGGAAAGTAATTGAAATTGGAAGGAAAGAGGGAGTTGGAACTGAAGTATTATTTGAAGTGAAGAACATTTGGAAAGGGACAAGTTCTTCGCAAATTATTATATATACAGGTGTTAGTAGCTGTGCATTTCCTTTTGCAAAGGGAGGAGAGTACCTAGTCTTTTCTTCTTACAGAGGAGAAGAAAAGTTAGAGACATCTATCTGCAGTAGAACGAAGAGATTAGATGGGGCAGAGATTGAGAAAAATGCTTTAAGCCATATTGCAAAAGAGTCTGTTCCATCGAAGAAGGTGAATTTAAAAGGGGATATGGCTAACGGTTTAAGTTGGTGGAAAGTTGCTATCATTTCTATAGGTGTGTTATTAATAATTGCTTTTGTTATTTTTATTGTGAGAAGAACTCGCAAAAAATGACGATTAAAGTAAAAATACAAAGATTTTCTTTCTGTTTCTATAGGTGGTTTAATCTTGTGAAAGCGAATTACTTATGCTACACTTTATGTAACTTAAAATGAACGGAGGGGCTTCCTTTGATCTTAATCAGATTACGTCTCAATACTTTGTGCCGATAATTGAATAGCGCTCAAAGGCTCTGTCTGTGTGCAGAGTGAACGGGATTGGTCTGCCTATTTTAAAGGAACCCTTTATTAAGCTTATATGTGAAAAAGAGGGAGGGACGAATACGCCCTCTTTTTGTTTTGCCTTTATAAATAGAATGGGATAGTATAGGTGAACACTTGTTGGATACGTATACTATCTTGGGACTTTTTGACCATGTTATAGGACGAAAGCACAGGCAGTGACCTGTGTTTTTTATTTTGCGTAATCGAAATGGAGGAATAAATATATGGAAGAATTATTACAAAGAGCAATATTAGTTGGAGTAAATTTAGGTAATGAAGCTGATTTTGCATATTCGATGGAAGAGTTAGCAAATCTTACGGAAGCTTGTGATGTGGAAGTAATCGGTCAAGTGACGCAAAATTTACAACGAGTAAATCCGTCGTATTATATTGGAAAAGGGAAGATTGAAGAAGTAGCAGCGTATGTGAAAGAAGCAGATGCAAATATGGTCATCTTTAATGATGAATTATCTCCTTCACAAATTCGAAATTTAGAAGAGGATTTAGATTGTAAAGTAATTGATCGTACCATTTTAATTTTAGATATTTTTGCGCAGCGTGCGAAAACGAAAGAAGCACAGTTACAAGTAGAAGTGGCCCATCTTCAGTACATGATGCCTCGTTTAATCGGTCTTCGTGAATCTTTAGGAAGACAAAGCGGGGGAGTTGGCACGAAAAATAAAGGTGTCGGTGAGAAGAAGTTGGAATTAGATCGTCGTAAAATTGAAGAACAAATTGCAGCTCTAAATAAAGAATTAGAAGCACTTGTTGCACAACGCCAAACGCAGCGTAAACAACGTAAGAAAAATGAAATTCCAGTTGTGTCATTAGTAGGATATACGAATGCAGGTAAATCAACGATAATGAATACGATGCTTGAAATTTTTAATGGTACTGTAGAGAAACAAGTATTTGAAAAAGATATGTTATTTGCGACGTTAGAGACATCTGTACGAAATATTGATTTGCCAGATAATAAATCATTTTTATTAACGGATACAGTTGGATTTGTAAGTAAACTACCGCATCATCTTGTGAAAGCATTCCGTTCAACGCTAGAGGAAGTGGCGGAAGCAGATTTACTTATTCACGTTGTAGATTACTCAAATCCCAATTATGAGCAATTAATTGATATTACAAATGAAACGTTAAAGAAAATTGGCGTGGAAAATATCCCGACGATTTATGCATATAACAAATCAGATATGGTAGATGTTGAAATTCCGAAAGTGCAAGAAGATCGCGTTTATCTATCTGCGAAGAAACATGTTGGAATTGAAGAGCTTGTAGAAATGGTTCGCTCACACATTTATAAAGAGTATACGAAGTGTGAAATGTTAATTCCATATGATCAAGGACAGGTAGTTTCGTATTTCAACAATCATGCACACGTTTTATCTACGAGTTATGAAAACGAAGGTACGAAAATGGCACTAGAATGTAAGACGAGTGATTACGAGAAGTATAAGCGTTTTTCTATTTAATAAAAAAGGCGATCCTAATATGCTTTAGGGTCGTCTTTTTCTTCATAGTTGCAAGCCTACCTTTCGTCCTGTCCCAGTATAAAAGAAAACACAGAGAGTTCATATAAATAAATCCGACAAAGCATATAGAAAAAATATATTTTTTTAGAAGTTGAATTTCTGGAAAAAGAAACGAAACCAGTATAGAATAGAAATGTTTCAAAACTCAGAATTTATTACACTTACTGTAATAAATATATATTTTGTACAGGAAGGAGAGATTCGTATATGCAGGCAGTTTCACAAAAAGGTGCAGTGGAAACACCGACGATATATCGAATATTATTTGCGATTAGTTTCGGACATTTTTTGAATGATTCGATGCAAGCAGTTGTGCCAGCGTTGTTTCCTATTTTGGAAAAAACGATGAATTTATCCTACATGCAAGTAGGGTGGATAGCGTTCGCGTTAAATATGACGTCATCGATTATGCAACCGGTTTTTGGTATGTATTCAGATAAGAAGCCGTCACCATTTTTATTACCACTCGGTATGTTTTCGAGCATGCTTGGGATGATTGGGCTCGCGTTTGCCCCGAATTTTCTTATTGTTATTATTTCTGTTTTATTTATTGGATTAGGTTCCGCAGTCTTTCATCCAGAAGGTGCCCGAGTTGCTTATATGGCGGCAGGTGCCAAACGTGGTTTAGCACAAGCGATTTATCAAGTGGGAGGAAATACAGGGAATTCGCTAGCACCTATTTTTACAGCGCTCATTTTCGTTCCACTAGGTCAAATTGGTTCTCTAGGTTTTACTGCTTTCGCAGCGGTAGGGATTGTATTGTTAATTTTCGTTTCAAATTGGTATAAAAACGAATTAGCAACTGGCGCTGTAAGAAGGAAAAAGAGGGCTGCACTTGAGGCTGAAAATGCGATTGTAAGTACGCACATTAAATTTGTTATTATACTTCTTGTTTTTCTAACATTCGTGCGTTCTTGGTACGGTGCTGGCATTGGGAATTTCTATCAATTTTATTTAATAGAGCATTACGGTTTATCGATAAAAAATGCACAGTATTTCGTCTTCGCTTTTATGATTGCTGGTGTATTAGGTACTTTCTTTGGTGGTCCGTTAGCAGATCGATTCGGTAAGAAAAAGATCATTGTCTTTTCGATGCTCGGTTCAGCGCCGCTAGCACTATTGTTACCTCACGTTTCTCTTATGTGGGTTGTACCGTTATTTTTATGCATTGGATTTATTAGCTCTAGTAGTTTTAGTGTAATCGTTGTATATGCACAAGAACTTGTTCCAGGGAAAGTTGGAATGGTATCTGGTTTAATTGTCGGCCTTGCGTTTGGACTTGGAGCATTAGGTGCTGTAGTCCTTGGGAAATTGGCTGATATGTATAGTCTTCAGTTTATTATGCTATTATGTAGTTGTTTACCATTAATTGGGCTTACTTCATGGTTACTGCCAAATGATAAGAAAACGATAGAATAGGGGATGCGCTATGAAATTATGTGAAAACGTTACAGAATTAATAGGAGATACACCTGTCGTCCGATTATCTAAATTTATTCCAGAAGACGCAGCGGATGTGTATGTAAAACTGGAAATGTTTAATCCGTCACGCAGTGTGAAAGATCGTGCTGCTTATAATTTAATTCATATTGCTGAGGAGCACGGTCTCATTAAACCTGGTGATACAATTATTGAACCGACAAGTGGAAATACAGGAATTGGTTTAGCGATGAATGCGGCTGCTAAAGGATATAAAGCTATTTTAATTATGCCAGATAATATGTCAAAAGAGCGTATTAATTTATTGAAAGCATACGGTGCAGAAGTGGTCTTAACACCGGCAGAACAAAGAATGCCAGGAGCAATTGCGAAGGCGGTAGAGTTACAAAAAGAAATTCCAAATAGTTTCATTCCACAGCAATTTGAAAATCCAGCAAACCCTAATATTCATCGTTATACGACTGCACTTGAAATTTATGAACAAATGGATGGAGAGCTTGATGCATTTGTAGCAACGGCAGGAACGGGTGGGACAATTACAGGAACCGGTGAAACATTAAAAGAAAAACTACCAAACTTATATATTGCAGTAGTAGAACCGAAAGGATCACCAGTGTTATCTGGTGGTGTTCCAGGCCCTCATAAACTAGTAGGAACAAGTCCTGGTTTTATTCCAAAAAACTTAAATACAGAAGTGTATAACGAAATTATTCAAATTGCGGATGAAGAGGCATTAACTACAATGAGGAACTTAGCAAGGCAAGAAGGATTACTAGTAGGGCCATCTTCAGGAGCTTCTGTTTACGCCGCAATTATGATAGCGAAGCGTCTAGGTGCTGGTAAAAAAGTTTTATGTATTGCACCTGATACAGGGGAACGTTATTTGAGTATGGGGCTATTTGAATAAAAGTGATGAAAACACCTTAATAGTGAAATAGAGCTATTAAGGTGTTTGTTTTAGGTTATTAAGAGGGGAGAAGCACAATGAAACTATTAAAACCAATACATAAATATAGTGGGGAGATCATGGAGTATCGGGAGGCATTTTTACATGCTGAGGAACAACCACACGGTAGTAGTTCTTTACAAAATTTTGATTCTCTTGATGAATGGTTTGCAAAAGTGAGTATACAAGAAATAGGAGAGAGCTTACCACTCAATCGAGTACCATCTAGTCAATTTTTAAGTTTTGAAAAAGGAGAACTTATAGGTTTTGTGAATATTAGACATCGATTAAATTCAGAATTATTGCTGGAAAGCGGTCATATCGGTTATAGTGTGCATCCTAATAAACGTCGCCAAGGATATGCTACTAAACAACTTCAACTTTCATTAGCTGAGGCGAAAAAGTTAGGTTTGAAGAAAGTGTTAATAACTTGTGATAAAGCGAATATTGGTTCGGCTAAAACAGTTCAAAAGGTTGGAGGTGTGTTAGAAAATGAAGTGATTTCTACTCATACTGGTGAAATTGTTCATCGTTATTGGGTAGAAATATGAATTAGTGAGATTTGAAAAGGTGTAAGTTGTAAAGGGATTATAAGATGTGGTATTGAAATATATAAATAGAGAGGGATGTTACAGCTTTAGGGGGAAATGAAATGGGATTACTAGAGAAAGCGATAGAAATGTCGGAAATTTATAGGAAAAACCCGAAAGTCGAAGCTATTATTTTAGCAGGCTCTGTAGCAAGAAAGTTAGAAGATGAACATTCTGATATTGAATTACATATTTTATGGTCAGCACCGCCAGAGGATGAGGATCGTCAAGGACCTATTAACAATATTGGTGGAACGATTTTGTCGTATCATCCTTACGAGGAAGAAGAATGGTCGGAAACATATTTGACGAAAGAAGGAATTAAACTAGAGATTAGTAATTTTTTAACAGTGACCGTAGAAAAGGTTATTTCAGAAGTTATAGAGCAGCATGATATAAATTATGAGAAACAATGTATTGTATCATCGGTTCATGATGGTGTGAATTTGTATGGAGAAGTGAAAGTACATGCTCTAAAAGATAGAGTTGAAGCATATCCAGAAGAACTGGCGAAAAGGATGATTTCAGAAAACCTTTGGTTAAGCAATCGTTGGCATAATCGAGAGGCTCTTTTGAAACGAAAAGATTGGCTTATGCTTTATGATGTTATTTGTGAAGTACAAAGAAATATATTTGGGGTCTTGTTTGGAATGAACCGAATGTACGTGCATCATCCTGCATTTAAATGGATGCCATATAATGTGGAACGAATGAGTATTAAACCTGAAAATCTATATGAGCGTATGGCGAATACGTTGATAGGGGAACCGGAGTATAGTGTACAGGAGTTAGAAGTGTTAATCGAAGAGGTATTACATTTAGTAGAACAATATGCTCCAGAATTAAATATTGCTGAACAACAAAAACGTATTCAATATGCAAAGTAAAAAAGGAAGAGATGTAACAACGAGTTACATCTCTTCCTTTTTTATTTTACTAATTTTCCTAGTATGGGTAATCGTTGAATCCTATCACCGAGAATATGCGAAGCAAGTCCACTCGTTAATACGAATAAAAGATAAACAAGTCCTCCTGCTGCGGCGCATATAAACACAATGATCAGTGATTCTATATAAGATTGTCCAGGAATAATCCAGCTTATAAATGCTCTTAATGCGATTACAACAGCAGACATTGCTGCGGAGTAAATCGTAATTAGAAATACTGTTTTTGCTGTTTCACCAATTTTGAATTTCGCAAACTTAACGATGCAGTACAGCATAATAATATTTGAAACGAGATATCCAAGAATTGTTCCAAGTACAGCACCATGTCCACCGAATAAATGTAAGAGCGGTGTGTTCACCACAATTTTAACGAGAATACCGACTGAGAATGCAATCATTGTTTTTCTTTGATAATCAATTCCTTGTAATATAGCAGCTGAAACTGTGAAAATCGCACTTAATACAGCAGAAGGTGCAAATGAAATTAAATATTGTGATCCACCAAGTGCAATTTCAGGATTTACATAAACCATGCGGAATGCATCGTAAGCGATACTAGCTAAACCGAATGCTGCTGGGATAGTGAAGAATAATAATACTTGAAATATCTTTGAAATTTGTCCTTGTAATTCATCTAGCTTCCCGCTTGTAAATGATTTCGTTATAGCTGGAATTATCGTTAATGAGAATCCGGTTGCAAGTGAAGCTGGAATCATAATTAACTTTTGTGCATAGTTCGTTATATAAGCGAAAACTGCATTCGCGGTTTCTAACGGCTCTCCCATCGCTCTAAGGACATCAGCTACGGTATATTGATCTACTAACGTATAGAGGGGAATTGCAATACCAACAAATACAATTGGGATTGCATATCGAAGTAATTCCATATAAATATTTTTTAATGGAATATCGGATGCCCTTGACTTTAATTCACCTTCAGGAGGCTTTAATCCGTTATACTTTTTCCAGTACAGCATTAAAATAGAGACGCTGGCAAGTGCCCCGATAACAGCGCCAAACGTAGCAACGGCAACAGAAGAAGCTACTGAACCACCTAATAATTTGGAGACGATAAAACTACCAACTAAAATGAAAACGACACGTGCAATTTGTTCTACGACTTGAGAAACAGCACTTGGTTTCATATGTTGAAAACCTTGGAAATAACCACGTGTAACACTCATAGCTGGTACGATAATAAGAGCGAAACTTAATGCTCGCATCGTAAGTGTTACGTCGGCGATAAATTTTGGATCAGGTGTTTTAGAACGAATAATAAATTGTGATATGTATGGTGCTCCAATAAATAAAATTAAAAATCCTAAAAACCCCATAAATAGCATCAATTTTACGCTAGAGTTATATAATTTTTTACTTGTACTGTAATTACCAAGTGCATTATGTTTTGCAACAAATTTGGAGACGGCAATAGGAATACCAGCTGTTGAAAAGCTTAATAAAATACCGTACCAAGAGTATGCGTAGCCATATAAAGCGACCCCTTGTGTTCCAACTAATAATTGAAAGGGGAAAAAGTATATAAAACCTAAAATTCGTGAAATCATTGTTGCACCGCTTAATAAAGCAGTGCCTTTTAAAACTTTTGAAGTAGACAAAATCCTTTCCTCCTACTCGTGCTGTCTTGCATTCATCGTATACTACTATAAACCTGCTAGAGAAGTTAATACAGTATAAACCATAAATGTTCTAATACTATTCATACAAAAGTCATATTTTGAATTTTTAAATAGAATGTAATACATAAAAATTCAAAATATGAGTTGACACTATTTTTAATGTATGATAAAAATGATAGTAATCAATTCGGAAAATAATATTTGGGCAATGAAAGGGTATAGTAGTGAAAATCTCCCTATTTCAGAGAGCTGATGGTTGGTGTGAATCAGTATATAGATTATTCATGAAGTTCGTCCTGGAGCATCTTTCATAAATCTTACATTGTGAGGAAATGAAAGACGGTAGTGCATACCGTTATCAAATAAAGTGGTGAAGATTTTTTTCACAACTAGGGTGGTACCGCGATATATATCGTCCCTACGTATTTACGTAGGGACGTTTTTTATTTAGGTCTTAACTTTGTTGTGTCTTCATAACTAGGGTGGTACCGCGATATTTTATCGTCCCTACGTATTTGCGTAGGGACGTTTTTTATTTAGGTCTTACTTTTGTTGTATCTTCATAACTAGGGTGGTACCGCGATATTTTTGTCGTCCCTACGTGTTTACGTAGGGGCGTTTTTTTATCCCGCATTAACGGGCAGTAAGACTCACACCTCAAAATTTGGCGAATGCGAGGAAGTTAGGTGGGAGATAACTGCCCGTAAATGCCCGATTGGTGAGGGCTAATAATCAGTGGGGGATGGACACCCCCCACTGATTAAAGTTTCACTTTATTAGGGAGGAAGTGAGTGTATTAGAAAAGAGTATTGATAGAACAATATAAATACCGAATTGTAAAACAGAAAAAAGATAAAGAGAGGAGATAAATAAATGAATTCACAGCAATGGACATCGAAATTAGGCTTCATATTAGCTGCAGCAGGTTCAGCAATTGGTCTTGGGGCGATTTGGAAATTCCCGTATATGGCCGGCATCGGAGGAGGCGGCGCGTTCTTCCTTATTTTCATCGGATTCACATTATTAATTGGTTTACCGCTATTATTAGCCGAATTCGTTATTGGAAGAAGTACACAAAAAGAGGCCGTTGATGCGTACAGAGAAATTGCACCTAAAACGTTATGGCCGTGGTTAGGTAAGTTGGGGATTGTAACATGTTTCATATTACTTTCTTTCTACAGCGTTGTAGGAGGTTGGATTATATTATATTTATGGAATGCAATTACAGGTAGACTATGGGAAGGAAATGGGGCATACGAAGCTATGTTTGGTGAAATCATTTCCAATCCGTATTTAGCAGTTGGATCACAGCTATTATTCATCCTTATTACTATTTTTATCGTAAGTAAAGGTGTACAAAATGGTGTTGAAAAAGTAAATAAATATTTCATGCCAGCATTATTCGTTTTATTCTTTGTATTAATTGTTCGTGCACTTACGTTAGACGGTGCTGGAGAAGGAGTTCGCTTCTTCTTACAACCTGATTTCTCAAACGTAACGTCAGAAATTATTTTATATGCAATGGGGCAATCGTTCTTCTCGCTATCTGTCGGTGTAGCCGTTATGGTAACGTATAGCTCATACTTACCGAAAGAAGAAAGTTTACCGCGTTCAGCATTTTCTATTGTAGCTTTGACGCTTGTTATTACATTACTTGCAGGACTTGCAATTTTCCCAGTTGTGTTCGCATTTGGGATGGAACCATCTCAAGGACCGGGACTATTATTTATCGTATTGCCAGCTATTTTTAGTAAAATGGCGTTCGGAAAATTATTCTTCATCGTTTTCTTATTACTATTCTTCTTTGCTACTATTACATCAGCAATTTCGATGTTAGAAATTAGCGTTGCATCTTTAACTGCAAAAGGTAAAGGGAAACGTGAAAAAATGGCCTTAATCGTAGGATTATTAATCTTCGTTGTTGGGGTACCATCAGCATTATCATTCGGTTTGTTAAGCGATGTGAAACCATTTGGAAAAACAATTTTTGATTTAGCAGATTATGCGGTTAGTAACATACTAATGCCACTTGGTGTTTTATTAGTTTCCATCTTTGTTCCGTTGAAAATGAAGAAAGATGTATTAATGAAAGAGCTTGGTGTAAGTAAAAATAAAGGCTATAAATTATTCGTATTATGGTTATTCTTACTTCGCTATATTGCACCAATTGCGATTATTATCGTATTCCTAAATGTATTAGGAATCATTTAATCTAAAGCGCTAGTCTATCGTTTTAACGAAAGGCTAGTGCTTTTTCTTTGAGAAAGCATGGAAAGTGCAAGGTGAGAGGATTTGTCATATAATAAAATGCAAAAGGTATATTAGGAGGTGTTTATATGGCGATTATAATTCAATTGCCAGACACTGCAACGTCTCATGCAAAGCCAAGTATGGAAATGGCGATACTTTGCGTGAGGTAGACAAGTAATATACAATCGCCCAAATGAGCTCGTATTATTTTTTATATTTGGCTTTGCACCTTATTGAAATGAACCATAAAAAATAAGGGGCGAGCAGAAATGAAATACGTAAAAGCTGCGACTGTTTTACCAGAAAGTTTAATTATTGAAATTCAAAAGTATGTACAAGGTGAAACAATTTACATTCCAAAACAAGAAACGGAACATTATAAATGGGGTACACAATCTGGAGGAAGAAAGCAATTGGATGAACGAAATAAAGCGATTAAAGACGCTTTTAAAAGTGGAATTGCTATTCATCAACTTGCTGAAAAGTATTTTCTGTCCGGAGAAACGATTAAAAAAATCGTGTATTCTAAATAAGGAAACCGCCTCTAATGGGAAACTTAGAGGCGGTTTTGTTATGTAAAGTTCTTTTGTAAATCGTCTTTTACATATCAAAAAACATGATCATTGTATACAATAAAACTAGACCAACAATTTGTATGGAGTGATAAAGATGGAAGCTTTTATTAGAAGTGATCAATATAATTTTATAAAGTCACAAGCTTATATTTTAGCAAATGGACATGCGACAGCAAATGATCGAGGGGTTATTGCGGCACTGAAATCTCTTGCTATTGAAAAAGTACTAAATGTTTTTGAGAATTTGGCTACCGAACAAAAAGAGTTAATTGATATGGTATTAACAGTTGAAAATAGAGAAGATGCAGAATCATTTTTACTGAAGTTAAATCCGTATGTAATTCCATTTCAGGAAGTTACAGCACAAACGTTAAAAAAACTATTTCCTAAGGCGAAAAAATTAAAAATTCCTGATATGGAAGAAATTAATATGAAAGAAACGTCTTATTTAAGCTGGATTGATAAAGGAACAAGCAGGAAATTTATAATTGCAAAAAATAATAATAAGTTCGTTGGTCTACAAGGAACGTTCCAAAGCATAAATAAAAAAAGTATTTGTTCATTATGTCATGGGCATGAAGAATTAGGGATGTTTTTAGTTGAAATAAAAGGAAAGATCCCAGGAACGTTTGTTAAAAAGGGGAATTATATTTGCAAAGATGGTGTTGCTTGTAACCATAACATGAAATCGCTTGATAAATTACAGGATTTTATTGAGAGATTGAAGAAATAAATAAATAGAAGACCTCTAGTACTTAAACTGGAGGTTTTTATTTTTTGAAGAAGTAGTAATAGGTTTCCTTTGTAGATTTAGATTACAAATAAAGTTTGATAAAAATATCTATTTCGATACAGTTGCTTATTTTTAAGGAGGTAAAACATGGATTATATTTCACCGAAAGAAGAGGTGTTAAAGGTGAAACGGTGGCCTAAAGATACGATAGCGGCGGGTCGTAGTCATACCGTTGGTCTTAAATCGGATGGCACGGCGGTAGCAGTGGGGCGAAATAAAGAAGGTGAATGCAATGTAAGCGGCTGGCGTGATATTGAAGCGGTCGCGGTGGGTAATGTTCATATGGCGACGAACACAGGTAATGCTCATACAATCGGTTTTACAACTGACAGTACTGTGGCAGCTGTGGGTTGGAATAAGCATAACCAATGCGATGTAAACGACTGGAATAATATTGTAGCAGTGGCGGCGGGTTGGCGGCGTACCATTGGTCTTAAATCGGATGGCACGGTGGTAGCAGTGGGGCGAAATAAAGAAGGTGAATGTAATGTAAGCGGTTGGCATGATATTGTGGCGGTGGCGGCGGGTGACTGGCATACAATTGGTCTTAAATTGGACGGCACTGTGACGACTGTGGGTAATAATCGGTATGACCAATGCAATGTAAGTGGCTGGAGGAATATTGTGGCGATAGCGGCGGGTTATCTTCATACCGTTGGTCTTAAATCTGACGGCATGGTGACGGCTGTGGGTAATAATAAACATGGTCAATGCGATGTAAGCGATTGGCGTGATATTGTAGCGATAGCGGCAGGGAGTAATCATACAATTGGTCTTAAATCTGACGGCATGGTGACGGCTGTGGGTAATAATAAACATGGTCAATGCGATGTAAGCGATTGGCGTGATATTGTAGCGATAGCGGCAGGGAGTAATCATACAATTGGTCTTAAATCTGACGGCATGGTGACGGCTGTGGGTAATAATAAACATGGTCAATGTGATGTAAGTGATTGGCGTGATATTGTAGCGATAGCGGCGGGTTGTACCCATACCGTCGGTCTTAAATCTGACGGTACGGTGGTAGCGGTAGGTGATAATGAATACGGCCAATGCGATGTAGGTAGCTGGCGCAGTATCCGACTGCCCGGCAATTAGTTTTTAATAACAACAAGCCAGAGAATCACTGAACGAGCTAATGGGTATTGTTTTAGAAATAAGTTTATTCAATTAAGTGGTGCTTGTATCGCTTTGTCCATTTATCTGAACATCAATCTATTAATTACAAGATTTTTTCAGGATGGCAGCATTAGTTTAGAGTCATTTGAAAAATTAATAAGTTACGAACGTGCAATGAGAAGTGAATGGACGATACAACCATTTTGTCAGTCTAAATATTTGTTGATGAGGAATAACAATATTTAATTTACAACAAATCGCCAGTAATATTATTTTATTTCAGGAGTAATTATGGAACAAGATATGTAGAAAATGATCAAACTTAAATCCGCTGAATAAGAATCCTTTTTCAAAAGGGGTTCTTATTCTTTTTCATAAAATGAGAGTTTACATGGCATTTTTGAACAAACTTTATTTCAAAGCTACAGTAGAAGATATAATTTACAATTAAAGCATAGGAGAGATGAAGAAATATTTAAAAAGTTTTTACTTTCTTACCAGATTTTTTACTTGTATGTATCGTTCTCTACATAACGTACACAACTTCTCTTAGTTTTGGACAGGTGTTATTAATCGCGATTGCAATCGGAATAATTGGTGGTCTTGCTATAAGAATATGTACGGATTTATTCAAATTCATCAAGTGGACAATCAAACAAAGGAAATCTTGAATATGTTTAATAGCTATAAGGAGGGAATGAAATGAGTAATAAAAAGAATAAGGTGAAAAACGAGATAGTACTTTGGACATTAACAACGGTTGTTCTTATAATTGTATGGTACTTTTTTCAAAGATAAAAACGCATCGCGCTTTGAAAAGAAAGCACGATGCATTTTTATTATTTTTTTTGCCAATTTTCTTTAATAAAATCTTCACGACCAGATTCTTTTTGCTCGGTAGCATATTTCTCTGGATTCTTTTTATAGAAATGTTGGTGGTATTCCTCTGCCTCATAAAAAGGTGCAGCTGGACGAATTTCAGTTACGATAGGATCTTTAAACATACCGCTTTCTGCTAGAGTTTGCTTCGATTTTACTGCAAGCTCTTTTTGCGTTTCATTATGATAAAAAATAGCAGTTCGGTAAGATGGACCGCGATCGAAAAACTGTCCGTCATCATCAGTTGGATCGATTTGTGGCCAGTACAAATCTAGTAATTTTTGATATGGGAAAATAGAAGGGTCGAATGTAATTTGAACAACTTCTAAATGTCCAGATGTTCCGGTCTTTACTTGTTCGTATGTTGGGTTTTCTACATGACCACCTGCATAGCCGGAAAGTACGTTTTGGATACCAGGGAGCTCATCAAATGGTTTTACCATGCACCAAAAACAACCACCTGCGAAGGTTGCGAGTTCGTATGTTTTTTCTGACATTGCTGTAATCCTCCTAAATATATATGTTTTATACAGTATTATATAAATTGTTTTATTGCGCAATAAAAAAGATTTGAAAATATATGTTTTTTATAAACAAGACCCACCGCTCACATCAATCAATTGTCCAGTAATCCAGCGACTATCAGGGGAAGCTAGAAACGCAGCAGTGTCGGCAATGTCTTCTACTTCACCTAATCGATTGAAAGTGGAAATGTTAGTAGCGTATTGTTTCATCATTGGATCGCTCAAGAGTTCCGCGTTCATATCTGTTTTGATAAAGCCTGGAAGTATTGCATTCACCGTTATTCCTCGTGCTCCGAGCTGTTTTGCTAGCGTGAAAGTCATTGTGTTAATTGCACCTTTCGTCATACTATATGCAACGAAATCAGGTAAAGAAATGCGAGTTGCGGCTGATGAGATATTAACAATCCGGCTATTGTCACGTAAACGCGGTAGAGCTTGTTGGATGATGAAGAATGGTGCTTTTGCATTTACTGAAACGATTCTATCAAAAAATTGTTCAGTTGTTTTTTCAATAAAAGCACCAGGTCCAATTCCAGCGTTGTTTATTAAAATATCAAATTCCGTTCCACCAGTTCGCTTTTGCAATTCAGTATCTAAAGAATTATATAGGTTTTCTACACCGTGTAAAGATTCAAGATTTGCACCGATAGAAAAAGCTGATCCGCCATTTGATTGAATTTCATGAACAGTTTCTTCAGCATCTTCTTTTCTGTTACCATAATGAACAGCAACTAATGCACCGTCGTTTGCTAAACGCTTTGCGATAGCACGTCCAATTCCTCGGCTTGCTCCAGTAACTAATGCTATTTTACCTTTTAACATATTTCTCTCATCTCCTCATAATTTTTTTATATGTTTTAAGTTGTTTTTCTTTATGTAGAAAAGCAAACATACTTAAGTAATATATGAGTACGTGTAAGAAGTGCATTCCAATTTTGTTTTGAGAAAAATAAATAACTTTTTAGTATATGAATTGAGATTAAAAAATAAATTTTCAAAAAATATATTGACAATGAAAAGAACAAAGTCCTATAATACGTTTAACAAATAAAAGTCAATTATGAATTTTCAGAATTTATATTATGTATATGCAAAGAAGAGGAAAGTAGATGATTATGATCGTTTCAGAGAGCTACTTCAAGGCTGTGAGAGTAGTAACAATCGAATCATTGAAGATCACCTCGGAGCATCGCTTGCGAAAGGGAAACCGAGTAGAGGGCGGCGGCATCGTCTCCGGTAAAAGGACGGGGGTCTGGTTGGACCTACAAAGCTTATATTTCGTGAGAAGTGTAAGGAAGCTGAGTGGTAACGCGAAACTCTCGCCTCAGCAATCAAAGCTACTATTAAGTAGTAGTTGATTGCTGAGGTGAGAGTTTTTATTTTAAAAAATAGATTAAGTAAGAGAAAAAATGTGTAAGAAGGGATTTGACAAGATGAGAAGTGACATGATTAAAAAAGGTTTTGATAAAGCTCCGCATCGTAGTTTATTAAAAGCAACTGGTTTAAAAGATGAAGATTTTGATAAACCATTCATAGCAATTTGTAATTCTTTTATTGAAATTATTCCAGGTCATAAGCACTTAAATGAGTTTGGGAAACTTGTAAAAGAAGCAGTGCGTGCAGCAGGCATGGTTCCATTTGAATTTAATACAATTGGAGTAGATGACGGTATTGCGATGGGCCATATCGGTATGCGTTATTCGCTTCCGAGTCGTGAAATCATTGCAGATTCAGTAGAAACGGTTGTAAATGCACACTGGTTTGACGGAATGATTTGTATTCCAAACTGTGACAAAATTACACCAGGTATGATGATGGCTGCACTTCGCATAAACATTCCAACTGTTTTTGTTTCAGGTGGCCCGATGGCAGCTGGGAAAACATCTAAAGGGGAAGTTGTCGATTTAAGTTCTGTTTTTGAAGGGGTAGGAGCCTACCAATCTGGGAAAATTTCAGAAGAAGAATTAAAGGATATTGAAGATCATGGCTGTCCATCTTGTGGTTCTTGTTCCGGTATGTTTACAGCGAACTCTATGAACTGTTTATGTGAAGTGTTAGGCTTAGCTCTTCCTGGTAACGGGAGTATTTTAGCGATTGATCCAAGACGTGAGGAGTTAATTAAACAGGCAGCAGAAAAATTAAAAATTTTAATTGAAAGAGATATTAAACCACGCGACATTGTAACAGAAGAAGCAATTGATGATGCGTTTGCACTTGATATGGCGATGGGTGGATCAACGAATACAGTATTACACACGTTAGCACTCGCACAAGAGGCGGGGTTAGATTACGATATGAACCGCATTGATGCAGTTTCAAGGCGTGTACCGCATTTATGTAAAGTAAGTCCAGCTTCTAATTGGCATATGGAAGATATCGATCGAGCAGGCGGGATTAGTGCAATTTTGAAAGAGATGAGCCGAAAAGAAGGGGTGCTTCACCTTGATCGTATAACTGCTACTGGGCAAACGTTACGAGAAAATATCGCTCATGCAGAGATTCAAGATAAGGAAGTGATTCATTCTCTCGAAAACCCTCATAGTGAAGAAGGAGGATTACGTATATTAAAAGGAAACCTTGCGAAAGACGGAGCGGTTATTAAAAGCGGAGCAACAGAAGTAAAACGATTTGAAGGACCTTGCGTTATTTTTAATTCACAAGATGAGGCGCTTGCAGGCATTATGCTTGGGAAAGTTAAGAAAGGAGATGTAGTTGTTATTCGCTATGAAGGACCAAGAGGCGGACCTGGTATGCCGGAAATGTTAGCACCAACATCAGCAATTGCTGGTATGGGATTAGGAGCTGATGTTGCACTTTTAACTGATGGTCGCTTCTCTGGTGCTTCACGTGGTATTTCAGTAGGGCACGTTTCACCAGAAGCAGCTGCAGGCGGAACGATTGCACTTCTTGAACAAGGAGATATTGTATGTATTGATGTTGAGGAACGCTTGTTAGAAGTGAGAGTTAGCGATGAGGAATTAGAGAAGCGTAAAAAAGAATGGAAAAGACCAGAACCAAAAGTGAAAACTGGGTGGCTTGGACGTTATGCACAAATGGTAACATCGGCGAATACAGGTGCAGTTCTGAAAATCCCAAATTTTGATTGAGCCAATATAAAAAGAGATAAGGATGATATGGAATGGTGCAAAATGTAAAGGAGAGAGTGAAAATTGAAGATATCTTAATGGCCCATAATTGCATGAAAGATATCGTTATTAAAACACCGTTACAACGAGATTCAGTTTTATCTGAGAAATATGAATGTGACGTATACGTTAAGCGAGAAGATTTACAAGTTATTCGTTCTTTCAAAATTCGTGGTGCGTATAATTTAATTCAAAGTTTACCGAAAGAAAAGTTACAAAATGGTGTTGTTTGTGCAAGTGCTGGTAATCATGCACAAGGAGTTGCTTATACGTGTAATTTATTGAAGATTCCGTCAAAAATTTTCATGCCAACAACGACACCTAAGCAAAAAGTATCACAAGTTGAATTTTTTGGTGGTGATTTCGCAGAAATTGTATTAGTTGGTGATACATTTGATAGTTCTTTCCAAGAGGCGCAGCGCTATTGTGTGGAAAATAGGATGACATTTGTACATCCGTTTGATGATCCGTATGTCGTTGCTGGTCAAGGAACAGTCGCTGTTGAAATTATGCATGATATGGAGAAACCAGTTGATTATATATTTACAGCAATTGGCGGTGGTGGATTAGCATCTGGTATTGGTACATATGTAAAGGGGGTTAGTCCTACTACAAAGGTAATCGGTGTAGAACCGATGGGAGCTGCATCTATGAAAGAGGCCTTTCTTCAAAATGAAAATGTTGCATTAGATAAGATTGATAGTTTCGTTGATGGTGCAGCTGTTAAGAAGGTAGGAAAGTTAA
Organism: Bacillus sp. MYb209; assembly: GCF_002975175.1. Taxonomy (GTDB): domain Bacteria; phylum Bacillota; class Bacilli; order Bacillales; family Bacillaceae_G; genus Bacillus_A. Next base: position 46,488 of record NZ_PCNZ01000001.1, on the reverse strand, counting down.
CTTTTGAAACTTGTAAAGATGTAATTGATGACATAGTTTTAGTACCAGAGGGAAAGGTTTGTACGACGATTTTAGAACTGTATAAGAAAAATGCGATTGTAGCAGAGCCGGCTGGTGCACTTTCTATTGCGGCACTTGATCTATACAGAGATGAAATAAAGGGGAAAACAGTTGTATGTACGTTAAGTGGTGGGAATAATGATATTGATAGAATGCAAGAAATGAAAGAACGATCCCTTATTCATGAAGGATTAAAGCATTACTTCATCATTGAATTTCCTCAACGTTCAGGAGCACTACGAGAGTTTCTGGATAAAGGATTAGGACCGGAAGATGATATTACTCGCTTTGAGTATATTAAGAAACATAATAAAGAAAATGGTCCAGCTTTAGTGGGGGTAGAATTAAAACATAGGGAAGACTATGAAGCTTTAATTACTCGTTTTCAAGAAAATAACATTCAATTTGTGGAGCTTAATAAAAATCCTGTGCTGTTTGATTTACTTATTTAATAAAAGAAAAGAGTTAACATACAATTCTACTTGAAATAAAAAAGATAGATACAAGCGGAGGGCAATCCTGCTTGTTCTATCTTTTTTATTCTTTGAAAGTTAAACGAAATACGTTCCATATTCAAGAAGGATAAAGCTAGTTAACCAAAAAAGTATTGCAATACGAATGATTACGTACATTGCAAATTCAAAGGGGGAAAGTTTTCTCTCTCGCTTTATTTTTCTTAGAAGTCTAACAGAAAAAACGGAACATAAAAGCAGGATCGCTATAGATATTTCATAGATGTTTTCTAACAGACTTATATTTTCTAACAAGTTTTTCAGCATATTCATCACCTTTTTGTAATGTATATCACAGAGAAATGGATCTCATGCTGTTTAGTTGCGTTTGTTTATTATTTTTCCAGTATCATCAATTTCTACATCAGTTGAAACCGTTTGTAAATATTGTAGTACTTTTTTCTTTTCTTCTTCATTTACAGGGGAAACTTGGTTGTTGCGAATGATGTAAGGATTGAATGACATTTGGACATCCTTTCCTTTAAAGGTTAAAGTTAATACGCCAGTTTCGGCGCTTTTTCCATTCACATAACTTGGGAATAAAAAGTTTCCTAACGAGTATGCGATAGGAACTTTATTGTAATACTCAAACCCTTGTAACCAATGCGGGTGACTTCCAACGATTGCATCAGCACCTGCATCTACCATTTTCGGAACATATTGTTTCTGGTAATCTATTGGGCGATTAGATTTTTCGACGCCCCAATGCATATAAACGATTACATAATCAGCATCTTTCTTTTGCTCTTGAATCGTTTTTGTTACAAGATCTAGATCATATCCGTTTGCAACGCCAGGTTTATTGTCACCAGCTACCCAATTAAAGTTAGGCATAAAGCGTACAAAGGAAAGAAATTTAAACTTTTTTCCTTTTACAGTTAGTTCACGAGCGGTATAAGCATCTTCAGCATTTTTTCCGGCTCCAGTGTAAGGTAGTTTTAATTTTTCGACGTGAGAAATGGTGTCTAGTAGTCCATCTTGTCCATAATCAAGCGTATGGTTATTGCCAATATTGATAATATCGTATCCAGTATTTTTAATTGCTTGTAGTGTGGATGGATCGCTTTTAATCCAAAATTGTTGCCCAGGTACTTTTTTTTCTCTCGTTGTAAATGCAGACTCTAAATTAATAAAGGAGATATCAGCTTTCGTTATTTCTTCTTTTACATGTTGGAATGGGTAATCTGCCCCATTTTTTTCGATTACAGGACGTAATTGCCAATCGAACATTGTATCACCAGAGAAGGTGAGCGTAATTTCAGGGTCTTCATTTTTCTTTTCGGTCGTTGAATTTGCTTTGGTTGATGCGTTTTGTAAATCTGATTTATTTTTTGCTTTTGAAATGTAAGTGTAATTGATTAATAAAACAATTGGTGTAATGAAAAAGGCTATTAAAATAAGTCGTTTTAATAAAGTTTTCATAGCTACCGTCCCTTTTGGTTTTGTCCCGCTTTGTTCAACTGATAAAAATCTATCACTGACTAAAGGTTCCCTGTATACCGTAATCGTGAACTTCCACAATGAATGTAGTGAAAATAACGTATAAATAGATTCATAGATGCTAAAAAAGCGGGTTTTTAGTAATGGAAATCATTTGTTAATATTCTCAGTATTAAGTTAACATATAGGTAACCTTTAAAGCAATGTGTAATCCAGAATATAGTAATAAAGAATTCAGAGGATGGAGAATGTAATATGGTTATATTAGGAGCAGTTGTAAATGGGGTCTGCATTATAATTGGAACTTTGTTTGGTAAATTATTTAGTAATATTCCAGAAAGTATGAAAGGAACGATTATGCATGCAATTGGTTTAACGGTTGCTGCACTTGGACTTCAAATGGCATTGAAGAGTGAAAATTTTCTCGTTGTGATTTTAAGTTTAGTTATTGGTGCGGTAATTGGAGAATGGCTACAATTAGAAGAAAGATTAAAACAGTTAGGAGAATGGCTAGAAAATAAAGTTGGATCGAAAGGTAAAGGAAGTATATCAGAAGGTTTTGTAACAGCTACTCTAATTTTTGCAATTGGAGCGATGGGGATACTTGGCGCATTAGACAGTGGTATTAGAGGGAATCACGATGTTTTATTCACAAAAGCGATTATTGATGGATTCATTTCTATTATATTAACGACAACTCTTGGGATTGGAGTGGTATTTTCAGCGATTCCAGTTATTTTATATGAAGGTGCCATTGCAATTTTTGCAACACAAATTAATAGTTTTGTACCAGAAAAGTTAATGAATCAATTTATAGTTGAAATGACAGCAACTGGTGGGATTATGATTTTTGCAATTGGATTAAACTTACTTGGATTTATTAAAATTAAAGTGGCAAATTTACTTCCAGGTATATTGGTAGTTGGAATGATTGTTTCAATTATGTATGGTTACGGTTTAATATTGAGTTTTTAGGAGGAAGGAATATAGATGGAGGATTTCCAATTCACAAAACGTGCACATAAAATATTGGAGATTGCAACGCGAGAGGCTGAGTGTAATAAAGGTATTATTCATCCTGTGCATCTATTGATAGGTGCTTATAAGGAGGGTACTGGAGTTTGCGCGGAGTTACATATGTATTTATTTCACAAGCTGGGCAAGAATTTTTTAGAGGAAATATCGTTATTTCAACGATACTATTTAAACGAAAAAGAGTATATAGAGGCTGGGCAATACAAATATTCTTATAAGACGATAGAAATTTTACAAGTAGCGAAGAAACGGATGGAACGTTTTCAGCAAGTATTAATAAATGAAGGGCATGTTTTATATGCGCTTTTTCAAGTGGATACATTTATTGAAAAGGTTATAAGTAAAAATGTGCAAAAAGATGTATTGCAAATTACATCTGAGCCAAGAGACTTGACGGTTGCATTAAAAAGATTTAATCCTATTTATAATAATTTATGCTGTGATATTAGAAGAGCTGTCTCTTCTGATTTTGAAAAGTTGGCACGTTTTGTTAAGGGTGAATTTGGTGAGCGTTGGTTAAAATCTTTAGATTATGGATTTCGGACATATAAAGAAGAGGTGCCTATTTTTATTGCTGAGCAGGAAGGAGTAATCATTGGTTTCGCTTGTTACGATGTTGTGGGAGGTAAGAAAGGATTGTTTGGCCCGATGGGGACAACAAAAAATAATCGTGTGAACGGTATAGGGAAGGAGTTATTGCATTATTGTTTATATAACATGAAGAAAAGCGGATATGAATATGCAATTATTGGACAAGCAGGTCCGATTGAATTTTATGAGAGGTGTTGTAATGCACGTTTAATACCGATAGAGGATAATTAACCAACTCCATTTGCAGTGGAGTTGGTTTTATTATGAAACCATTATGTCGATGTAGTGAGTATTTGTAAATCAGGATGTTGATTTCTGTTGGAAATATTTGTATTTTGTTTGAAAATAACGGGATTTGTAATTAATATTACGTATAAATCAAATTACTAAACTTTTTACAGGAAAGGGTGTAGAATGGGTATCGAATGAAAGAAGGTGTGAAAATGGCCAGCTGGAAACGAAATTTAATCATTTGTTGGCTAGGTTGTTTTACCACTGCCGCCGGTATGAGTTTAGTAATTCCTTTTTTATCTTTTTATATTGAGGAATTAGGGGTGACCGGAACTTCTAGTATTGCACAGTGGTCGGGACTTGCATTTGGTGTAACATTTTTAATGGGTGCGATTGTATCACCGATATGGGGAAAGCTCGGTGATATACATGGACGGAAATTGATGCTCATTCGTGCGAGCCTTGGAATGGCGATTATTATGACGCTTATGGGGTTTGTGACAGATGTGTATCAACTAGTCGCACTTCGTTTTTTAATGGGAGCGGTATCAGGTTTCCTTTCTACAGCGATGACATTTATTGCGGCAGAAACTCCGCGAGAACATTCAGGTTGGGCAATTTCTACAATCTCAACTGGAGGCGTGAGCGGTTCTTTACTTGGGCCATTGCTCGGAGGGTATTTGTCTGAGTTAATCGGAATGCGTCATGTCTTTCTAGTTACAGGAGCTTTTTTATTTCTTTCCTTTCTCATCGTCTTTTTCTTCTTACATGAAGAGAAGCATTCTGCTAAAGAAAAAAAAGCACAGCCGAAGAAAGTATGGACGATGGTGCCAGCAAAACAATTAATTATGAGTTTATTTGTAGCAACGTTTATTATTCAGCTTGCAAATATGTCGATTCAACCTATTATTACGTTGTACGTAAAGCATTTGGCAGGACCAGGAACAGATCATATTGAAATGATTGCAGGTGCAGTCATGTCTGCGACAGGATTAGCAGTTATTTTAGCAGCCCCTAAGCTAGGAAGATTATCAGATCATATTGGACCTCAAAAAACGTTAGTTGTAGCGTTGTTTGCTGCAGGAATTATTTTTATTCCGCAAGCATTTGTAACCTCAGCTTGGCAACTATTAATTCTTCGCTTTTTATTAGGTATTGCACAAGCAGGACTATTACCTTCCGTACAAACTCTACTAAAACAACATACGCCAACCCATGTAACGGGACGAATATTTGGATATAATCAATCGTTTCAGTTTTTAGGAAATATGATTGGGCCAGTACTTGGTGGACAAATTGCAGCTCATGCGGGATTCCAATATGTTTTCTTCTCTACATCATCATTATTATTTATTGCATGTATTTGGGTTTATTTTCATAGTAAAAATGCAGAGGTATCAGAGAAACAACATTTGGAAGTTAGTTAATTAGGTGAATGAACAGTAAAAAGGATGAAGCAATATTTGCTTCATCCTTTTTCATTAAAATTGAAGGCAAAGATAACTTAATGTACCAAGCTCGTAGCTACGGTGAATGACTTTCCCTGTCTGTTCACCACTACCCATTGCGATAAATAAAGGAACAAAATGCTCTGCTCTTGGCACTGCTAATTGTGCATGAGGAGCATTTCTTTCCCAGTTAAACAATGCATCTTTATCGCTAGTATGCATATGATTTATAATCCAATCATCAAATTCAATCGCCCATTGTTCCGGAGCGGTTTCATTCCATTTTAATGCTCGTAAATTATGAACAGTAACCCCGCTACCGATTACTAAAATATCTTCTTGTCCAAGTCCTTTTAGTGCTTTTCCAATTTCATATTGCTCTTTTGCGGGAAGGAAAGGATTTACTGATATTTGTACGACAGGAATATTTGCTTCTGGATACATACGATGCAGGAGTGTCCATGAACCGTGATCTAAACCTCTCGTCGTATTTTTATGGACTAGAATTCCTTTGTCTTTAAATTTTGTTTCCAGCATAGTTGCAATGTTAGAAGAACCTTTAGATCGATATTTTATTTCATATAATTCAGGAGGGAATCCGCCGAAATCATAAATTGTTTCATATTCGTTATCTGAAGAGGAAATCGTTAATATTTCACTTTCCCAGTGAGCGGTGAAAATAACAATTGCTTTCGGTTTATATGTTTCTCCAAGTGTTTTTAAAAAACGTGTATAGTCTGTATCTTGAATAGCAAGCATTGGTGAACCATGTGCTAAAAATAGTGATGGCATCATAATTGAAACCTCCTAAAAATATAGTGATTACTTTATGTAAGTAACTATATAATTTTATTTTTGGTTCGTCAAGAGAATAGTTTAATATATAATTGAAACAATAGATCATTTGTCATAATGAGAGCAATTGCATATAATACATAATAAGAATAATGAATATAAATTCATTTTATTAAAGAGATACATAATAGATTTGGAGGCTGTCGAAATGAACATACAGGAAAATTTCGTTACGGCATTGGATGAATCGGAAATTTATTTGCGTAAATGGTTACCAGAAGGCAATCCGCGGGGGATTGTTCAAATCGCACATGGCATGACAGAACATGCAGGTGCTTACACCGAATGCATTGATGCTTTATTAGAAGCAGGATATGGTATTTATGCTCATGATCATAAAGGACATGGGAAAACAGTGAAAAGAGAAGAAGACTATGGGCATTTTGAGCCGGATATTGGTTGGAATCAGGCTGTGTCTGATGTAATCTTTGTATCGGAAACTATAAAAAAAGAACAGAACTGTCCACTGTTTTTACTTGGACATAGTATGGGCTCGTTTTTATCTAGACGGGCTGTACAACTTAGAGGTGAATTATATGATGGATTTCTCATTTCGGGAACTGGGGGAAATCCGGGGTTTTTAGGCATCGTTGGTCATAAAGTAGCGACAATTGAGATGAAACTTCGCGGAAAGAAAAAGAAAAGTCCGATGCTGAACTTTTTATCTTTCGGAAACTTCAACTCACACTTTAAGCCGAATCGTACAAAATTTGATTGGCTATCTTCAGATATAAATCAGGTTGATAAATATATTGCCGATCCGTTATGTGGATTCATTTGTACGACTAGTTTTTACCGAGAATTATTTCATGGGGTATTAGAAGTAAATAAAATAGAAGAATATGAGAAGACACCGAAAGAACTTCCAATACATATTTTTTCTGGAAATCGTGATCCAGTTGGAGATATGGGGAAAGGTGTAAAAGAAGTATACGAAAACTATAAAAAATGCGGTGTGAAAGATGTAACACTTCGATTATATGAAAATGGTAGACATGAAATGTTCCATGAAGTGAATAGAGAAGATGTATTTCAAGATTTGATTTCATGGTTAGATGAGCATATTGTATAAGAAGAAACCTCACTTCATGCTGAAGTGAGGCTTTTTGAGAAATTGGAGGATTGATTATGAGTGAATTTGTAAATAAAGAATATGTAGAAATAGATTTTCAAGATGTTTTGATTAAAGAAGAGGAATTGAAAAATTGTACCTTCATAAAATGCCGTTTTAGAGGGATAGATGCATCAGAAGTTTTTACTGAAAATTGTAATTTCATAGAATGTGATTTTACTGGTACTCTTTTTAATGCTTCTATCCACCAAGGAACTACATTTGCTAATTGTAAGTTTTTTGGTGCAAATTTATTTGTCTCTAAGTTTGAAGAATGTAAAATGACTGGTTCTGACTTCGAAGAGGCAAATTTAGACGGAATAACAATTATATCAGGCGATTGGTCATATACAAATATTAGGTTTGCGAACTTAAGTAAGCAAGTATTAAAGGGAATTCGCTTAGTTGAAGCTGACTTGTATGAATGTAATTTAGAAAAAGCAGACTTACGTGAAGCAGATTTAACGGGTGCTCAATTAGGTAAGGTAAAACTTAGTGGGGCGGATTTAAGAGGAGCTGTAGTTGATAGAGTTGATTTTAAAAGTTTCGATTTAAAAAATGTGAAATTGGATATAGCGCAGGCGATTGCAGTTGCGAGATGTTATGGAGCAAAGGTGAATTAAATCATTTGTAACACCGTTCAATATATTGAACGGTGTTACAAATAGTAATAATTTTTAAAAATCGCCTTTTACCGCTTTTACAATTTGATGTGTAAAACTGCAAATGTCAGGAGATGCTGTAAATGGATAGCATAAAGATTAAACAACTATATGAAGCATTAAGAAAATCTTGGTCAATAGAAACGATTTCTAAGTGGACGAGAGAAAGCCCAGCAAAGGAATAATGTGATGTAACGGCCCTTATTGTCCAAGAATTGTGATAAAGACGAAGATAGGTGAAGTATGGCATTTTTACAATACAGTAGATGGGAAAAGGTATGATTTTACTTGGACCCAATTTCATGAAACATTAAACTATATGGACATGAAGTCGAGCCATGAAGAAGCATTTGCAGATACAAATGAAAAATAATATGACATTTTGAAGGAAAAGATAGTTAAAGAATTAAAATTATCTTTTGACTCTTAATCTCCGATAAGTTACTATAATGGTGGTAACTAATTAAAGGGAATTTCATAGAGTTGAAAGGGGAAATACTTTTGAAAACAGCTTATGTAAGCGCTACGATTGTAACGTTGAATGAACAAAATGAAGTGTTAGAAAACGGATATATCATTGTAGAAGATGATCAAATTATAGAAGTGAATAGCGGAGAAATCCCTTCTCATTATGAAGTGGATGAAGTGATAGATATGCAAGGGAAGTGGGTTTTACCAGGGCTTGTCAATACACATACACATGTTGTTATGAGCCTTTTGAGAGGTATCGGAGATGATATGTTATTACAGCCGTGGTTAGAGACGAGAATTTGGCCACTTGAAAGTCAGTTTACTCCAGAACTTGCGGTTGCTAGTACGGAATTAGGATTGCTTGAAATGGTGAAAAGTGGTACAACAACATTCTCTGATATGTTTAACCCAATTGGAGTAGACCAAGATGCAATTATGGAAACGGTATCAAAAAGCGGAATGCGAGCTGCAGTTTCAAGAACTTTATTCAGCTTTGGAACGAAAGAAGATGAAAAGAAAGCGATAGAAGAAGCTGAGAAATACGTGAAGCGCTACTATAAAGAAAGTGGCATGTTAACTACGATGGTTGCTCCGCATAGTCCATATACATGTTCTACAGAAATGTTAGAAGAGTGTGCACGTATTGCCGTGGAAAATCAAACTATGGTTCATATCCATCTTTCTGAAACAGAGCGTGAAGTACGTGATATTGAGGAAAGATACGGAAAACGTCCAGTAGAATATGCGGCAAGTTGCGGATTATTTAAACGACCAACAGTCATTGCACATGGTGTTGTTCTAAATGAAAATGAGCGTGCATTTTTAGCAGAACATGATGTTCGAGTAGCTCATAATCCGAATAGTAATTTAAAACTAGGTTCGGGTATAGCGAATGTAAAAGCGATGCTAGAGGTAGGAATTAAAGTAGGAATTGCAACGGATAGTGTTGCGTCTAATAATAATTTAGATATGTTTGAAGAAATGCGTATTGCGACTTTATTACAAAAGGGTATTCATCAAGATGCAACAGCATTGCCAGTTGAAACAGCTCTTTCTCTTGCAACAAAAGGAGCAGCTGAAGTAATTGGGATGAAACAAACGGGATCACTTGAGGTTGGAAAGTGTGCCGATTTTGTTACAATTGATCCATCTAATAAACCGCATTTACAACCAGCAGATGAAGTGTTATCACATCTTGTGTATGCTGCTAGTGGAAAAGATATAAGCGATGTAATTATTAACGGAAAACGTGTCGTTTGGAATGGTGAATGTAAAACATTAGATGAAGAGCGTATAATATTCGAAGCAGGTCGTTATAAACGAGGTTTACAAAGATAGGTATTACATGTCGGTTGAAAAAGCTATCCTTTTTTAAAAAGGGTAGCTTTTTTCTTGAACGAATAAATATTCAATGTAATGTCGCATCTTTCTATTGGTATTTCTGCTATAATATATAACGTTTTATAATATTTTATATTAAGGAGCACAATTCATGAAGCGAAAAAAGAGCCGTTTAATGGTAATGGCACTTGTTACATCTTTATTTTTAACAGCTTGTAATAATAAAGCTAATAAAAGTGATGCAGAAGCTAAAAAACAAGTGTTAAATGTAACAGTATCAGAAGAAATTCCTTCTCTTGATACTACGAAAACGATGGATGGTACATCAGCACACGTTATGCAAAACATATTTGAAGGGTTGTATGTGCTAGATGATCAAGATAATCCAACTCCTGCTATAGCAAAATCGTTTGAAAGAAGTGAAGATGGTAAAAAATATACATTTCATTTGCGTAAAGATGCAAAGTGGTCAAATGGAGACCTAGTAACAGCAAATGATTTTATGTTTGCGTGGAGACGAGCGTTAAGCCATGAAACAGCGTCGCAATATGCATACATGCTGTTTTATATAAAAAATGCGAAAGAAATAAATAAGGGAGTAATGCCTCTTAATGAACTTGGAGTAAAAGTACTAGATGACTATAAGTTAGAAGTTGAACTAGAACAGCCAATTCCGTATTTCTTACAATTACTAGCGCTCCCAATTTACTTACCACAGCACGAATCATTTTTAAAAGAACAAGGAAAGAATTATGGATTGGAACCTAGTAATCTCATATATAACGGCCCATTTGTATTAGAAAAATGGAAGCATGAACAAGAGTTCCAATTAAAGAAGAATGCTACATATTGGGATCAAAAGAAAGTGAAATTAGACGAAATAAACTTTCAAATTGTGAAAGATACAATGACAGCAGTAAATTTATATGAAGCTGGTAATCTGGATCGAGTAGCTATTAATTCACAAGTTGTAGACAAGTATAAAGGGAACAAGGAATTGCATATGTCGAGCGATCCTGGAATTGCGATGCTCCGTTTTAACGAAAAAAATAGCGCACTAGCAAATAAAAAAGTGCGTCAGTCTATATCACTAGCGTTAAATAAAGATGATTTTGTTACTCACTTTATTAATAACGGGGCAAAACCTGCAAGTGGACTTGTACCAGTTGGTCATATAAATGAAGAGACTGGTAAAGATTTTAGAAAAGAAAACGGAGATATTTCTCCATATGATTTACAAAATGCGAAAAAGATTTGGGAAGAAGCGAAAAAAGAACTTGGAGTAGAACAAGTAAAACTCGAGTTTTTAACGTTTGAACAAGATAACGCAAAACGTATGGCAGAATATATAAAAGGTGACTTAGAAAAGAATTTGCATGGATTAACGATACAAATTAAACAACAGCCATTTAAGCAAAAATTACAATTAGAACAAACAGGTGAGTACGATATAGCTATGGTAAATTGGGGACCTGACTATAAAGACCCAATTAGTTATTTAGAGCTATTTACGACGAATAATCCAAATAATAAAATGAATTATTCCAATCCTCATTATGATGAACGAATTAAAAAAGCCAAAAATGAACTTGTACTAGAGCATAAGAAAAGATGGGAAGCTCTGCAAGAGGCTGAGCGTATTTTATTAGAGGACGCTGCGATAGCACCGCTTTATCATATTGGCTCAGCGTATGTACAAAAGGATTATGTAAAAGGAATTGAAAAACATCAATTTGGTGGCGTTTATACTTATAAGAATGCTTATATCGATAATAAGAAAAAATATTAATTCTAAAAAAGAAACCTTACTTTTAAAAGTGAGGCTTCTTTTTTGAATATAACTTCTATTAAACCGATTTTAATAAAGAATAAAAATTCGTATCATATGGGATATCATCTTGATACATATAGTTTTTTAGAACCCCTTCTTTTTCAAAACCTAATTTTAATAGAACTTTATTTGAAGCCTCATTTTCAAGAAATACAATTGCCCCGATACGTTTTAAATGAAGCGTATGGAAGCCGTAACATATAATTTCAGAAACGGCCTCAGTAGCATAGCCATTTCCCCAGTGTTCAGGGAAAAAGGCATAACTTATATTTGCTCGTTTATGTTCAGAAGACCAATCGTGAAAACCAATTGTTCCAATGAGCCCTTTTTTGTCTTTTAATTCGATACCCCATTTAATGCCGCTTCTTGTGTTGTAACTCAACTTAAAATTATTTAGGATTTGTTTTACTTGATCCAAATTTTGTAATGGTTTTTGGCCATAATGGCGCAGGACATCGGTATTAGAAAAGCAATGTAGTATACTCGGTGCATCTTCTTCGGTAAGTTCTCTTAAAACAAGTCGCTCAGTTTTTAATATAGGAAACATGCCTTCACTCCTGTTCATATGAAATTAGAATGTATTTGTTATTATATATATAATTTAATCTGAAAATAAAGATTATTCAAGGTGTAATGATGATTTTGATTTATGTTAAAATTGACTGTGGAATATATTTCAAAAGAGGTTTAGATATGGAGAAAAACTCAATTTTAATTGTAGATGATGATCGAGATATTATTCGATTTATTACTGTGAATTTAAAACAAGAAGGTTTTACTGTTTTTAGTGCTGACAACGGAGAAGAGGCGTTAGAGGTATTGAATAATAATAATGTTCAACTTGCTATCCTTGATGTTATGATGCCTCAAATGGATGGGATTGAATTGTGTAGAAGGATAAGGGAGAAATATAGTTTGCCAATTATGTTTTTAAGCGCTAAATCATCAGATGTAGATAAAGTGATTGGATTTAGTACTGGGGCAGATGATTATATCGTAAAGCCGTTTAGTACAATTGAATTTATTGCAAGAGTGAAAGCTCAATTAAGAAGATATACATATTTCAATCAAAATAATGTCCAAGTAATTGAAAAAAAGATAAACATTAGAGGTTTAGAAATAGATGAAGTGTCGAGAACAGTAATGCTATATGGACAAGCAATTAATCTTACGAAAACTGAGTACGCCATTTTGCATTTAATGGCAGTAGCAAGAAATCGTATTTTCACAATTGAAGAGATATATGAAAGTGTTTGGAATGAACGGGCTTATGAAAGTAATAATACGGTGATGGTTCATATTGCGAGATTAAGAAATAAAATAGAGGAGAATCCAAAAGAGCCGAAGTTTATACAAAATGTTTGGGGAGTCGGATATAAAATTGAAGATTAAATCATTACAAGGAATTAGAGCTAAATTCTTTTTCGCATTCATATGTAGTATTTTATTAGCTACAGTAAGTATGATATTAGTTCAAATTTTATTTGGACATATATATAATAATGTTGCTGTGCTAGAGGAAAGATATTCATTTCTTTATTTTATAGCTTTTCTTCTTTTAACGACTATATATTTTGCATTACTGACAAAAACAACTATAAAAAGATTGAATGAGATTAACCAAAGTGTGAAGGAAATAAGCAATGGTAATTTGGAAATACATATACCTATTTCGAAAAGCGATGAGATTAGTGAACTAGCGAAGAATGTTAATGGAATGGCTAAAAGTTTAAAAGTGTCTATTGAGAATGAAAAAAAATCACAGGAAATGAAAAATGAAATGATTAGTAATATCTCTCATGACTTACGAACGCCTGTAACATCTCTAATAGGTTATGCTGACCTAATAGGAAATAAGCTGCATTCAAATGTAGAAGAATGTGACCAATATGTAAGTGTATTAAAGCGAAAAAGCTATGAATTAAAAAGTCAGGTAGATGATTTGCTAGAATACTGTCAAATAAATTATAGAGAAATTGAATTACATAAAGATGTAATAAATATGAAAGCATTAATTGAGCAAATTATGATAGATTTTGTACCACAATTAGATGATGCGAATATGAGTTTTTATATTAATAGTGAAGAGGAGCTACATGTAGAAGTTGATGTAGCACTTATAGTGAGACTATTGGAAAATGTAGTTAGTAATAGCATTATGTATGGGAAAGCTGGAAAGGAAATTTTAATTCGAATTTCAAAAAGAGAACTGAATGTTGAAATAGAAATTAAAAATTTTGGACAATGCATTCCGAAAGAGAACCTTCCTTACGTTTTTGAAAAGTTTTATCGTGGTGAAAAATCACGTAGCTCTCATACGGGTGGGAAAGGAATGGGGCTTACAATTGCGAAAAGTATAGCAGAGCTCCATAAAGGAGATATCACTGTGCGTAGTAACGATAAAGAAACAGTTTTCATCGTAATTTTACCGCAGTATAAATAAGTGTAAGAAAGTCGTAAGTATTTCTTTCATATGTCGTAAATTTTACTTTGTATCATTGAGAATAAAGATATGAGAGTAGGGATACAACATGTGGAAGAAATATTTGCTCGCAATTTTATGTGTTTTTTTAATTACAAGTTGGAGTGTTGTTTTTTTAGCTAATGGTGTAATATCAGTTTTTATTTGGTGGGTTATACAGGCTTTTAGTTTAGTTTCAATTTTTATCTTAATAGGATCAGTAGTAATGTTTGTTTGGAAAAGCATTTTTAGAAAGCGGATAGATAGATTGCTACTCTTAATAGTTCTTTTCTCTATCATTGGAGCTTGGCCCATGGGGTGGTTCGCTAACATAGGTGGACTTGCTTATCCAGTAGATATAGAGTCTATGACTCCTAAAGTAGTAGTCCGCTTTCCATTGAACAAACGGGCGTTAGTAGGTTGGGGTGGTGATCGATTGGAGAAGAATTATCATGTGATAAAACCAAATGAACGATGGGCATACGATATTCTCATTCCACCTGCTGAAGTGAAAAGTAATAAGTTAAAGGATTATGGAATATATGGCGCAGATGTACTGGCACCGGCTTCTGGAACAGTTGTATCAATTAATAATGATGAAAAAGATTTAGTTCCGGGATCCGATGATTTTCAGTCAATGGCAGGAAATCACATTTATATACAGCTAGATGAAACAGGAACATTTTTATTTCTCGCCCACTTAAAGAAAGGGTCAATTAAAGTTAAAGAAGGACAACACGTAAATGAAGGGGAGGTTCTTGCTCAAGTTGGTAACTCGGGAAGTTCCAGTGAACCACATTTACATATTCATCATCAGAGGCAGGATCCATCTAATACGAGTATGTTTCTTACGGAAGGATTACCGCTATACTTTCGAACTGAAAAAGGAGCGATGATGCCTGAAAGAGGGGCATACATAAGTGGTAATTAGAAGAAATTTATTTCGCTGAAAAAGGGTATTCCAAATTAAAATTGGAATACCCTTTTTCATTAACCAACAAACGTTTGATACAGTAAGAAAATATTTAAAATGATAACGAGAGCGGCGATTAACCATGCGGTGAATGTTGTAATGCGATGGTTAACGAGTGCGCCCATAATCTTTTTATTACTTGTGAACATGATGAGTGGTACTAATGCAAAAGCAATACCGAATGATAAAACGACTTGGCTCATTACGAGAGCGTAAGTTGGATTTACACCTAAAGCGATAATAACCAGCGGTGGAATCATTGTTATAAATCGGCGTAAGTATAACGGAATATGCATTCGAATGAATCCTTGCATAATAATATCACCTGACATTGTACCGACAGAAGAGCTAGATAATCCCGCTGATAAAAGTCCGATTCCAAATAAAGCAGCGGATGCAGGACCGACTAAGTTGCTAAATTGGTTAAAAGCAACATCAAGATCTTCAACGTGTAGACCATTTTTAAAGAATAGTGCAGCAGCAACAATTAGCATACTTGCGTTAATAGCTCCAGCGATAACCATTGCAATAATAATGTCGATGAATTCGAAGCGGAAAATCTTTTTCTTTTGTTCATCATTTGTTCCGACTACACGGCGCTGCGTTAAGGCCGAATGTAAATATATCGCGTGCGGCATTACTGTCGCACCTAAAATTCCAGCTGCTAAAAGGATGCTATCTACACCTTGGAATTTTGGAGTGAAAAGTCCTGAGAGTAGAGGGCTTAATTCCGGTTTTGCGTAAAAGACTTGGATACCAAAAGCGATAACAACGATAAAAATCATTCCTGTTATGATAGCTTCTAATGGACGAAAGCCTCTGCGTTGAAATTCAAGAATAATAAATGATCCAACTGCTGTAATTAAAGCAGCTGGTAACATCGGAATTCCAAATAGTAAGTATAAGCCGAGTGCTGCCCCGATAAATTCAGCTAAATCTGTAGCCATAATAACGAGTTCACCTTGTATCCATAAACCGATGGAAACTGGTTTGGGGAAGTTTTCGCGAGCAACTTCAGGAAGATTTCTCCCAGTAGCAATTCCTAATTTTGCTGATAAAGTTTGAATTAATACAGCCATTAAATTAGAAGCGAGTATTACCCAAAGTAGTAAATACCCATATTGTGACCCGGCAGCGATATTTGTAGCGAAGTTCCCAGGATCAATATAAGCAACTGATGCGATAAAAGCAGGCCCTAAGAATGGTAACAGTCTTTTAAAGCCTTTTGTTTGTCCGCTTAACGCTAAATGGGCTGATTGAACTGTTGTACTTTGAGAAGGGACTTGTTCATCTTTTGTTATATCTTTATTCATAGTAGTTTTCCCCTTTGAAATCTTAACTTGATGAAGTTATTGTATTTATCCTGCTATTTGCGGGCAGTAAGACTCCCCCCTCGAATTTCGGCGAATGCGAGGAAGTTAGGTGGGAGATCAACTGTTCGTAAAAGCCCCACTGATTAAAGTTTCATTTTATTCTTACTCATTATTTCAATACATTTAGATATATTATGTGACAATTTCATTTGAACATAAAAGTTTCCTTAATGCAAATTATATGACTGTGCGCAATGAATGGTGTGACGATGCAAAAAAAATGGGAGTTTATGGTTGCTGAATAAGGGAGAAGATAATAAATTATAGGGTTGTTTTTGAAATTTATGTGAACATACAGCCTATATTACAGCATATTAATTGATGGAAATGAAATTGTATGATATATAATATATTGGGATTACAACCTAACCGTAGTGTTTTGTTCTGTAATCTTGTTTTTATTTCTGTTAACTTGTAGAAAAAATTGTAAATAGAAGAAAATAGGCTAAGTACAATTTTGTATATATTTTCTTATTATATATGTTTTGATATGAACGTTAACTTATACATGATTTTAAAATTTAGATAGGTGGTAGAAATACATTGGCAACTACAAAACCATATAGAGTATTACTATATTACATGTACACAACAATTGAAAACCCAGAAGAATTTGCTGTAGAGCATTTAGAATTTTGTAATTCACTTGAGTTAAAAGGAAGAATTCTTGTAGCAACAGAAGGAATTAACGGAACTTGTTCTGGAACTGTTGAGCAAACAGAGAAATACATGGAAGTAATGAACAATGACCCACGTTTTGCTGGAATCGTTTTTAAAATTGATGAGGCAGATGAACATGCATTTAAGAAAATGCACGTACGTCCTCGCCCAGAGTTAGTTACACTTCGTTTAGAGGATGACATTAATCCAAAAGAAATAACTGGGAAATATTTAGAACCAACAGAATTCTATGAGGCAATGAAGCAAGAAAATACAGTTATCATTGATGCACGAAATGATTATGAGTTTGATTTAGGACACTTTAAAGGTGCGATCAAACCAGATATTGAATCATTCCGTGAATTACCAGATTGGATTAGAGAAAACAAAGAAACACTTGAAGGTAAAAAGATTTTAACGTACTGTACAGGTGGAATTCGCTGTGAGAAATTCTCTGGTTGGTTAGTTCGAGAAGGCCATGAAGATGTAAGTCAGCTTCACGGCGGAATTGTAACGTACGGAAAAGACCCAGAGGTACAGGGTGAACTTTGGGATGGTCAATGTTACGTATTTGATGAGCGTATCGCTGTACCAGTAAACCAAAAAGAACATGTTATCGTTGGTAAAGATCATTTTACAGGAGAGCCATGTGAGCGCTATGTAAATTGTGCAAATCCAGAATGTAACAAGAAAATTTTATGTTCTGAAGAAAGTGAAGCAAAACATTTACGTGCATGTTCTCATGAATGTCGTGTACACCCACGTAATCGTTATATAGTGCAACGTGAATTAACAGAAGAGCAAGTAGCTGCTGCATTAGAAAAAATCGAAGCAGGGAAGTAAGCATAATAGAAAACAGATGGTAGCATCGTGCTGCCATCTGTTTTTTTATTTACTTTGTATCTTCTTTCTCTTTCACAGCAGATAATACAGTTTGTTTTACCCATGCTTTTCGATTTTTATGTTGTATAGCCCATTGGTATAAACCTTGTACACCTAAAATCAGTGAAATGACTATGCCACTACTAGCTATTAATAGAGCAAAGTATTCAAGAGGTGAAGATATATGATTTGAATCGGTATTTTTTAAAAGGTCAATTATCGTAAACCCTAACATTTGGCCCACTACAGAGTAGAGCGTTAAAATTAATAATAAAAGGCTATCTTTTTTAGAAGCAACATTTTCTTGATATTTAAACAAACTATCAAGATTTTGTTTCGCGTTCGTATATAGTATTTCAATGTTGAAAAGTTTTCTTAAACGAAAGAAAATATCTTCACTTTGTGATTGAGATACTAATTCTAAAGAAAAATAATTAGCTGTAAACGAATTGATAGAGTAGATTAACTTCTCTATTTCATTTGTATCTTGTTCAATATTTAGTTCAGCGTAAGCGTTTGCCATTTTTAATAAAACAATTTTATGAAATAGGTTTAATAATAAAGCGTAATAAAACTCCCCATACATTTGACTAGCAAGTTTAGCTACTTTATCGTCATCTTCGTTCGTAATACATGTAAAAATATGTTCTTCCATTATGAAATAACGATTAGGAGCCCACCTTTGATAGGCGTGTTGTTTTAAATAATCATGAATATAAGGGAGATTGTTTGCACTTACATATGGTTTACCATCACTTGTTAATCCAGAAAGACTGGAAGTACGGTAAACATCAACTACATTAAGTTCCATACTTTCTTTTAGAGATAATAAAGTTTGAACGTACATTCTTTGGTCTTCGAAGAAAGGGAAGGTTTGAAAGTATGAACTTCTTACTCTTTTCTTTTCAAAGAAGTCCGTTAAGCCGTTAAATAAATAACCAAAAATGAACTTTTCAACTTGTGAATATCTTTTTCCGTTACATTCTATACAAATGTTCTCGTCCTTTTCATTTCGCGTTTCAAGTACGCGAAAGTGAGCAGCGAATTCTATTGCGTCTGATAATGTCATATTTGGAGAGATGTTAACTTCTGTTCGGATTGTTAGAAACCCAAGTTCATAAGGACAAAGTGTTACATCGATTGAGTGTACTGTGAACGGGACGGAGATAAGATTTGTTGTTAAATGTCCGTTTAAATTAAGATCTTTAGAATAGCGTTGTAATCCTTTTTGATGCTCTGAAGGAGGAAAGAGAATTTTATTCGTAAATGAAAGATAGTATGCTTCCATATTTTGATGTGAAACTTTAAACTCCCCATAATATGTATTTTCATCTTCGAGATGATCGAGTCGAAAAGGCCGAAAATCATTTTTTTGTAAGAAAGGGAACATATTTTGTTCATATCCGCTCTTGAACGAAAATGGGAAAATAAATTGAAAAATAGCTGTTGTTACATATTTTTCTTCGATCGTTTGTATTGCCTCCATTTATATTGTTTCCTTTCAATGTAAGCTATAGAAACAACATGCCCTAATCTACTAAAAAATAACCGCTGGATTTTCATATGATTAAGAATGAAAAATTCAGCTTATTTATTAGGGGACATGTATAATATTATGTATACTAAAAGTAGTATAATTGTATTTTGAAAAGGGGGATGTATTATGCGTATTTTAGTATTAGGAGCTGGAGGCGTTGGAGGATTTTTTGGTGGACGACTTGCCGAAAAGGGAGAAGATGTTACGTTTCTCGTTCGTAGTGGACGGAAACAACAAATAGAGGAAAAAGGTTTAGTTATCCGAAGTATTAATGGAGATTTTTCATTTCAACCGAAATTAATAACGAAAGAAGATATAACTGCTCCGTTTGATGTAATATTATTCTCAACAAAAGCGTATCACCTAAACAAGGCAATAACAGATTTGAAACCATTTGTAGGTGAGAATACAGTCATAATTCCATTGTTAAATGGTATCGCTCATTTATCACTATTACAAAATGAATTCGGTGAAGAAAAAGTAATTGGCGGTTTATGCTTTATCGAAACGACATTAAATAGTGAAGGTGATGTTGTGCAAACTAGTGTTGCCAACCGACTTATATTCGGGGAAACTAAGCCTCAAGATTCTGAGAGGATGCAACGTATTTCTAAAATATTTGCGGGTACGAAAGCTAGTTTTGTTTTAAGTGAAAATATTATGCAAGATATGTGGCATAAATATTTATTTATTACTGTAATGTCAGGTGTGACAACATTAATGCGTGCACCAATAGGTCCGATTCGTGAAAGTGAAGGTGGACGTGATTTTATCCGAAACTTATTTGAAGAATCTGTGCAAATTATGAGGGCATTGGGGGCTCCAGTTAAGGAGAACATTGTTGAAGAGCATATGAAAACAATTGATAAAATTTCTTATGATATGAAGTCATCTATGCAACGTGATATGGAAAAAGGTTCGTTCATTGAAGGGAAACATTTGCAAGGATACTTGTTGGAACTAGCAAAGCAACTTCATATAGATACTCCATTATTGGAAGTAGTATATCAAAACTTAAAAGTATATCAAGAAATGTTTTTAAATAAAGAATTGGTATAGTTTATTTGTATTAGTGAAATGAAAGAAGTATAGAGAAAGCATTATTGCTTCTTCTATACTTCTTTCTATTTTTACTTGTTTACAATCGTTTTCATGATATGTATGGAAACGATATCAGAATATAGCAAAAACAATACTTCTCACGTATTGTTTCTTTTTTTTGTCGAAAATCCTCTGTCCCATTCAAAAAAAATATACAAATGAAAGAAACTTTTACAATGGAAACAATTCCGTAGATGTAAGGATGCTTCGGATATGCAGCATTTTCTTTCTATAGGAACGAACTAATACTGATACCTTATACTGATTCTTCAGCAAGCAAAACCTTTAGGCTTTTGCCTAACCTCCATTCATCTCCTACCTACTCATTGGACAATGTCCTATCCATTCCTTGAGGTGGGAGTTTTCTATCGGAAAATGATAAAAACAGCATTTGATGAAATTGGATGTTTGCTCTTAATACATAGATAAATAAGTGAGTTCTAAAAATGGTGTTTATTGAAATATAAATATGATGGAAAGGAGAGGAGAGCATGACTATAATTACTTTTTTAGGTTTGTTTTGGGGCTGGATTATATTAATTGTATCCGGAATTCTTTTTATACGGCCATCCGTGTTACGCGAATTGAAAAGGCTAGTTGTGGAAGATAGAGGTTCTGGAATTATGTATGGATTTTTATCAATTTTCTTAGGCGTAAGCACAGTTATTTTGCATAATGTATGGGAGTTCAATTGGCAAGGCTTTGTAACACTTATAGGGTGGTTATCACTTTTAAAAGGGATCTATATTATTGCATATCCTGAACCATCAAAAAAGACAAATTTTGAAGTACGTGTACTATCTACTCGTATAGTACTTGCAGTTATTTCTGCTTTAGCCATTTGGATGCTTGTTGTAATTTATACGCAATAGATTTATCGGTGTTTAAGAATAAAAAAGTCTGTTTTAAGTTACATTATGTAAAAACAGACTTTTTTAATGTTGTAACTTAGTTCAAATCAATTATCGATTCCTTTTATTTTCTTGTGTAATATCTCGTTCTTTTTCCATATTACCGTATAGATGGTTGATTTCTTTTCTAACTTCATCTAAAAAAGAATCTGATAAGATTGGTTTCTTTTTCTTTGACATATGAGCCTCCTAAATGGATGTAATATTATTAATTATGATTATTTATTCTGGAATCATACATAATCATCATAATTTTTTTAGCTTTTTAAAATTTGAGTTATTTCATGAAAATTTTTATTTACTTTTTAAAAATAAAGGAGTATTATAATCCACAGTTTCAATTTTCTAAATCGCTGAAACCGCATGGTGCGGGGGACCCGTTTTAATGAATTAGTGCATAATTCAATGGGGTGAATCCTTGAAAAAGGTAGGGCTACTCATAGGTCCGAATCCGACAGCTAACCTCGTAAGCGTTATATTGAGAAGGAAGGTGGAGCTTGTGCGACAAAAAAATTAATGTCTACAAGTCTATTTCGTTATGGCTTGTAGACATTTTTTGTTTTCTGAAGAAATAGTTTATCCGCTGTAATTAGCAGAAAAATTCGTGCAAAATTATTGGAGAGTGGACAGCATTGGTTTCATCTATCAAAAGGTTTTTAATTGGAAGGCCGTTAAAATCAACTGAGTTAGGAGAGCAAAAGCTTAATAAAACGAAGGCGCTAGCAATTTTATCTTCTGACGCTTTATCATCGGTTGCATACGGACCAGAGCAAATTTTAATCGCTTTAGCCGGCCTTGGAGCAATAGCTTATTGGTATTCAATTCCAATAGCTGTTGGGGTATTAGTATTATTGACAGCTCTTATTTTATCTTATCGACAAATTATTTTTGCCTATCCTCATGGCGGCGGGGCATATGTTGTATCAAAAGAGAATTTAGGGACGAATCCCGGCTTAATAGCAGGAGGATCTTTATTAGTAGATTACATTTTAACCGTTGCAGTAAGTGTATCGGCGGGTACAGATGCGCTCACATCTGCTTTTCCCAGCTTACATGCACATAATGTAATCATTGCGATTATATTTGTCATATTGATTACCATCTTAAATTTAAGAGGCGTAACGGAATCAGCTTCCGTTTTAGCATATCCGGTTTATTTATTTGTTCTAGCTTTATTTATATTAATTGGTGTAGGGGTATACAATATTTTAACTGGTCAAGTTTCACCCACGCTGCATTCGCCAATTGGAACACCAGTCGCGGGAATTAGTTTATTTCTACTGTTAAGAGCATTTGCATCAGGTAGTTCTGCATTAACAGGTGTTGAAGCAATTTCTAACGCAATTCCGAACTTTAAAGATCCTGCCCCAAACAATGCAGCAAAAACATTGCTTGCAATGGGGGCGTTACTTGCTGTTTTATTTTCAGGAATTGTCTTTTTAGCATATTATTACGGAATTACACCGAGTAAGGAAGTAACAGTCGTTTCACAAATAGCTGAACAAACATTTGGACGTAATTTCATGTACTATTTCATACAAGGTACAACAGCTTTAATATTAATTCTTGCTGCTAACACAGGTTATTCTGCATTTCCTTTATTAGCGGTTAATCTTGCGAAAGATAAGTTTATACCAAGAATGTTTACGATTAGAGGAGACCGACTAGGTTATTCAAACGGTATTATTATACTTGGGATTTCTTCAATTATTTTAATTGTAGCTTTCCAAGGACAAACAGAACATTTAATTCCGCTATATGCGGTAGGAGTATTTATACCATTTACACTTTCTCAAACTGGAATGGTACTAAAATGGCTTCGTGAAAAACCTGAAGGATGGGCTTTGAGATTAACGGTTAATTTAATTGGTGCAGTCATTAGTTTTATCGTAATGAGCATGTTCTTTTTAACTAAATTCGCACAAGTTTGGTCGATCCTTATTTTCTTACCTGCTATTATCTTCTTGTTCCACCGAATTAAGAAGCACTATGATGCAGTGGGCGATCAACTAAGTTTAAAAACTTGTGAACCGCTTATTCCGATTGAGGGGAATGTAATTGTTGTTCCTGTAGCTGGTATGACTCATGTAGTAGAAAATTCATTGAACTATGCTAAAGCTCTTTCTCCAGATCAAGTTATCGCTGTATATGTTTCTTTTGACAGAGAAGAGGAAAAGAAATTTGAAGAGAAGTGGAAGAAGTGGCAACCTGAAGTAAGGCTTGTTACATTACATTCTCATTATAGAAGTATTATTCAACCGTTAACAAAGTTTATTGATACAGTGCAATATAAAGCGAGTGAATCAAATTACCGAGTTACGGTCGTTATACCGCAGTTTATTCCGAAAAAAGGTTGGCATAACATTCTTCATAATCAGTCTAGTTTATTAATTCGTGCGTATTTACTGTATCGAAGAAATGTTGTTATTACGACAGTACCGTATCATTTGAAAAAGTAAGAAGATTTTTTAAGGATAGTTTCACGAAAGTGAAGCTATCCTTTTTGTGTATACTCTATGCATAATTGCATATTCAGCGAAAAGGTATATTGATATAATTTTGTTCGTTGTGAGTAATTAGTGTTTTCTGTTGTGATATATGGATATTTTAATCGGGGAAGTGAATCGGATTTTATTTTGGAATAAGGACATGAGAGCTTGAAAATAAAGGGAATGAAAATACTTCTTTACGTTAGATAAATAGCTGTGTTTAAATGACTTTACAGTACAAAACTTACATGAAAACAAAACGAAATTTCATACTTTCATACGCTAATTAGTTTAAAATGAATAATATTTTTATGTAATATATTCGCTGTGTGAATGTGGAAATTGCGATAAAATAGAAAATTTATACAATCTTGTTCATACTAAGCACATATGAAAAGTTATGGAACGTTTTATAACAATAAGTAAGTACTGTAGCAATAAAATTTGAGAGAGGTGGTTCGTACATGAATCACGGTGAGAATGTTCTCTATTTGAACCATCTCAAATTATTTGCAAGAAAATAGAATACTAAAATGCGATAGTAATAGTTGCTAATACATAGGAGGAGTTAAAGTGAAAAAGACTTTAATTACAGGGTTATTGGTTACAGCAGTATCTACGAGTTGCTTCATTCCTGTAAGCGCTTACGCTAAGGAGGGGCAAACAGAAGTGAAAACAGTATATGTGCAAAATGTAATTGCTCCAAATACATTATCCAATTCAATTAGAATGTTAGGATCACAGTCACCGCTTATACAAGCATACGGATTAGTTATTTTGCAACAGCCAGACATTAAGGTAAATGCGATGAGTAGTTTGACGAATCATCAAAAATTTGCAAAGGCGAATGTACGAGAGTGGATTGATGAATATAATCCGAAGCTAATCGACTTAAATCAAGAGATGATGAGATACAGCACTAGATTTAATAGCTATTATAGTAAGCTCTATGAACTAGCAGGAAAAGTAAATGAAGATGAACAGGCAAAAGCAGATTTTACAAATGCATATGGAAAATTACAATTGCAAGTACAAACGATTCAGGAAAGTATGGAGCAAGATTTATTAGAACTAAATCGATTTAAAACGGTATTAGATAAAGATAGTAACAATTTATCGATTAAAGCTGATGAAGCAATAAAAACATTGCAAGGATCAAATGGGGATATTGTGAAATTAAGAGAAGATATTAAAAGAATTCAAGGGGAAATTCAAGCTGAACTAACTACTATTTTGAATAGACCTCAAGAAATTATTAAAGGTTCTATTAATATCGGTAAACAAGTATTTACAATTACAAATCAAACTGCACAAACGAAAACAATCGATTTTGTATCTATCGGTACTTTAAGTAATGAAATTGTAAATGCTGCAGATAGTCAAACGAGGGAAGCAGCTCTTCGTATTCAACAAAAGCAAAAAGAGCTGTTACCACTTATTCAAAAGTTATCACAAACTGAATCAGAGGCGACTCAAATTACATTCGTTGAAGATCAAGTAAGTAGCTTTACAGAACTAATTGATCGTCAAATTACAACTTTAGAGACGTTATTAACGGATTGGAAAGTTTTAAACAATAATATGATCCAAATTCAAAAAAATATTGAAGAAGGCACGTATACAGATAGTAGTTTACTTCAAAAACATTTCAATCAACTTAAAAAAGTAAGTGATGAAATGAATAAGCAAACAAATCAATTTGAAGATTACGTTACAAACGTTGAAGTACATTAAACAGAAAAATAATTAGCGATATAGGGAGAGAAGAAAAATGACAAAAAAACCTTATAAAGTAATGGCTCTATCAGCACTTATGGCAGTATTTGCAGCAGGGAATATTATACCGGCTCATACGTATGCAGCTGAAAGTACAGTGAAACAAGCTCCAGTTCATGCGGTAGCAAAAGCTTATAATGAGTATGAAGAATATTCATTAGGACCAGAAGGCCTTAAAGATGCAATGGAAAGAACAGGTTCTAACGCTTTAGTAATGGATCTGTACGCTTTAACAATTATTAAACAAGGCAATGTTAATTTTGGAAATGTATCGTCAGTTGATGCCGCTTTAAAAGGAAAAGTGATTCAGCATCAAGATACAGCTAGAGGGAATGCAAAACAATGGCTAGATGTATTGAAGCCACAGCTTATTTCAACAAATCAAAATATCATTAATTACAATACGAAATTCCAAAACTATTATGATACTTTAGTTGCTGCGGTTGATGCAAAGGATAAAGCAACACTTACGAAAGGTTTAACTAGATTATCAAGTAGTATTAATGAAAATAAAGCGCAAGTAGATCAGTTAGTAGAAGACTTGAAGAAATTCCGAAATAAAATGACGTCGGATACTCAAAATTTCAAGGGAGATGCAAATCAAATTACATCTATCTTAGCTAGTCAAGATGCTGGAATTCCGCTCTTGCAAAATCAAATCACGACGTATAATGAAGCAATTAGTAAATATAATGCAATTATTATCGGTTCATCCGTTGCGACAGCATTAGGACCAATTGCAATTATAGGTGGTGCGGTTGTTATTGCTACGGGAGCAGGAACTCCGCTAGGAATCGCATTAATTGCAGGTGGTGCAGCAGCAGTAGGTGGTGGTACAGCAGGAATCGTATTAGCGAAGAAAGAGCTTGATAATGCACAGGCAGAAATTCAAAAGATAACAGGACAAGTTACAACTGCCCAATTAGAAGTGGCAGGACTAACGAACATTAAAACGCAAACTGAGTATTTAACAAACACAATTGATACTGCAATTACAGCGTTGCAAAACATTTCAAACCAATGGTATACAATGGGATCAAAATACAATTCTTTACTTCAAAATGTAGATTCAATTAGTCCAAACGACCTTGTTTTCATTAAAGAAGATTTAAACATTGCGAAAGATAGCTGGAAAAACATTAAAGACTATGCAGAAAAAATTTATGCTGAAGATATTAAAGTAGTAGATACGAAGAAAGCATAATAGCGATTAAACTGTTACAACATTATGTACAGATGATTAATATTTTAAAACAGAGAGCTCCTGTTCAGTAATGAGCAGGAGCTTTTTTACCTCTAACGTTTCACATCCTCATAAGAGAATAGGTGATAAGTATGCGTAATAATTTCTATAAAAAATGTCTTTTAACGATAATGATTGCTGGGGTGGCAACGAGTAATGCGTTTCCTTTACATCCTTTCGCAGCAGAACAAAACGTAAAAATGTTACAAGAAAATGCGAAAAATTATTCTCTAGGACCAGCAGGATTCCAAGATGTAATGGCGCAAACGACGTCGAGCATATTCGCAATGGATTCATATGCAAAATTAATTCAAAATCAACAAGAGACTGATTTGAGTAAAATAAGTTCAATTAATGGTGAGTTTAAAGGAAATATGGTTCAGCACCAAAGAGATGCAAAAATTAACGCGGCGTATTGGTTAAATAATATGAAGCCTCAAATTATGAAAACGGATCAAAATATTATCGAGTACAACAATACTTTTCAAGTGTACTATAGTGACATGCTAGTAGCGATTGATCAAAAAGATAGCGGTAAATTAAAAGCGGATTTAGAAAAGTTGTATGCGGATATTTTAAAGAATCAAAATGAAGTAGATGTATTATTAGGGAATTTAAAAGCTTTTCGCGATAGAATGGCGAAAGACACAAATAGTTATAAAGAGGATACAAATCAATTAACAGCGATTTTGGCAAGTACGAACGCTGGCATTCCAGCTCTAGAGCAACAAATCAATACATATAACGATTCGATCAAAAAGAGTAATGATATGGTCATTGCTGGTGGCGTACTTTGCGTAGCACTAATAACTTGTCTTGCTGGCGGCCCGATGATTGCGATTGCGAAAAAAGATATCGCAAATGCAGAAAGAGAAATAGCCAATTTAAAAGATAGAATTTCTGGAGCGCAGGCAGAAGTGGCAATTTTGACAGATGTGAAAAATAAAACAACAAACATGACAGAAACAATTGATGCAGCAATTACAGCACTGCAAAACATATCAAATCAGTGGTATACGGTAGGTGCAAAATATAATAATTTACTACAAAACGTAAAAGGAATCAGTCCAGAAGAATTTACGTTTATAAAAGAAGATTTAAATACAGCGAAAGATAGCTGGAAAGATGTAAAGGATTATACAGAAAAATTACATGAGGGTGTGACGAAATAAACAGTGGACTAGTTCCGCTGTTTATTTTTTTATCCCGTTTTTTGTGAGAGCCGAGCTTGTAATTTTACCCATAAGTTTGCCGTGTGTTTTATCAATGTAGCTTTGGGATAATGTTTGGTCAAATTGATACTAATAACCTCGATAAACTCCTGATCACGCTTTTTATATTTAATGTTTTAAGTAAAAAAGCTATACTATAGGCAAAACTAAAATTTGGAAAGGAAATACTAGAACATGGAAAATTATTTGTTATTTATCCTTACAGCAATCCTAATCATAATAATGCCTGGTCCCGGTTTTGCCTTAGTTACAAAAAACACTATCTCTCATGGTAAAAATGGTGGGATAAAGACCGTCTTAGGAACGGTATCTGGAATGATGATTCATACAATAATGGCTACACTAGGACTTTCTGCTATCCTAATGAAATTTGCTATGCTATTTACATTAATAAAATATGCTGGGGCTTTTTATTTAATTTACTTAGCTGTAAAGTCAATTAAAAGTGCCTTTTCTAAAAAAGAAAATATGTCAGGTTTAGTGGGAATGAACTCTAAGGATATTGGAACGATTAAAAGTTTTAGACAAGGATTTACCACGGCAATCTTAAATCCAAAAACTGCTGTATTTTTCCTTAGTTTTCTACCCCAATTTATTGTGAGCAATCAAAGTCATCTCTTCCAATTTCTTTTGTTAGGACTCACATTTACGGCTTTGACAGCAATATGGTATTTACTTTATATCTCACTAATACGTCAATTAAGAACTTTTTTAAGAAAAGAAAAAGTGAACCGTACAATAGAGGGTATTACTGGCACAGTATTGTTAGTATTTGGAGTCAGGCTATTTTTCCAAAAATAAATATGTATATGAAAAGAGAAATAATCAATGGTGGTTATTTCTCTTATTCACTTATTCTAAAACTATCATTTTACAATTGATTTCACACCTTCATACTAATTTTATATACCTATCTAACATGGGCTTTAAAAATGAGGTCCTTAACAATCTATCCCGTTTGCTTAATAAGAAAAAATCCTATATTAGGGGTTACTTCAAAATCTTAGCTTGATGGCGATGGGGTCTCGCCATCAAAACGCGAATTTCGTACGTTATCAAGACCTAAATCCACAAAAAAACTTAAAATATCAAGCTCCTAACATATTAGTCATATTATATATGACTAATATGTTAGGAGCTTTTATTTTTGGTAATGAGTTTTGAAACTGAATTTGAATAGTATTTTTCTCTATTTAGGTAGAAATAAGTAAAGTCCCATAAACGGTCGTTTTGGGTACTTTCCTTAATTCTTTGTAGGTTTAAATTAAAGCTCGATCAAAAACATGTATTAGAAACATATAATTTTTCTTATTTAATTAACAGCGGATAAGTGTCTGCAAATAAATTATATCAATCAGAAGTTGTCTACAAAGAAATATGTGATTCTAAAATTGTTGCGGAACTAGCCGTTGCATACCGAAAGACGAATATAAACCCAGAGTTACAAGAGTTTTTGAAAATAGCGAAAGGCAAGGCGATGAACACATTTACAAAATGGCGAGAAAAATGACAAGACTGTAAGAATGCACGAATGTTTGTAAGAAAGTTCGATGTTTTCCTTTTTCTTTTTTTATTATAGTGAAAAAGAAGAAAGAAGAAGGAGATGTCATACTCATGGTGATACCTATTTTTATGAAAGTAAAAAAAGCGTGGGAGGGGAAGGAAGATGACGTTTTCTCAGCTCACGTTTAAAAACGTTAGTCGAAATATACGTACGTATGCCGCTTGTTTTTTAAGTGAAAACGTCATGTTAGAGGAAGAAACAGTACATTCACATAGTTAAGAAGTAGTTAAGTCCCATTTAAACCTTTTTTCCCATAATAAAATTATAAGCGTACAAGAAGGTTGGTATTTTTAGATGAGTACAATAATCAAAACTATTCATGTAATGAAGGTATATGGCAATCAGTTAAACACCTTACTATAAAGGAGGGATTTGAAAATGTCTTTTTCTCAATTCAATATTGATATTTTTCGAGCAATTAATGATTTAGGTAAACAATATTCATTCCTAAACTCAGCCATGGTATTTTTGGCAGAATATATGGTATATATTTTTGGTTTAATTATTATAGCTTATTGGTTTACCGGGTCCAGAAAAAGTAGGATGATGGTTATTCAAGCGATGGTTGCTTTTGTGATTGCTGAGGTGATTGGAAAAATAGCAGGGAAATTTCATTTGAATTATCAACCGTTTGCAGTATTGCCTGATGTTAATAAACTTGTCGACCATGCTGTAGATAATTCATTTCCTAGTGACCATACGATTCTCTTTTTTTCGATTTGTTTTTCGTTTTGGCTTGTTCGTAAAAAGACTGGATGGTTATGGCTTATACTTGCATTTTGTGTAGCGATCTCTCGTATTTGGGTAGGGGTTCATTATCCTTTTGATGTTGCAACAGGGGCTTTAATAGGATGTGTTTCAGCGTTATTTTCGTATTGGTTAGTACCGAAATTTTCTTTTATCAAGCAATTGCTTACTCTATATGAAAGAGTAGAGAAACATGTTTTACCATCCAAAAACAAATCAAAGGGATTTTGAGTATACAAGTATAAAAGTTAGCGTGAAAGATACAGATGCTGACGACCTATATATGGAATGTATTCATGTTGCAGCTGTTCTGACACGTACAAGTTATCAACAATCTTTATGTTGAAAGAATCTTAGCGTACGCTAAGGAATTTCTATGTTAAAAAACTTGGTTTTACCGTACGTTAAGGAAGTTCCATAAACGATATTTAATGTTTGTTATTGAAGGGCTTTGTTATCGTTACTACAGAAAGAACAAAAAGAATGAAATGCATATGAGATTTATCTGATTCAAGATCATCTGTATTGAGTTTATGGAGCTACACAATAAAGCTTCACTGTATATACTAATTGGAGTAGAAGTTTAGGCAGAGAAATTTAGGGAGTCGAAATTTCTTGCATAAAGCTGTATAATGCTTGTAACGAAAGGGAAATACAGGAAAGGATTTGTAATGAGTTACTATGGAAAAAGATAAACAACAATTAAGCGTTGAAGTTGCAAGATTATATTATCAATCAGATTATAGTCAGCAAGAAATTGCTAACAAATTAAATATTTCAAGACCGACGATTTCTAGATTATTAAAGTACGCGAAAGAAAAAGGGTTTGTTCAAATTAGTATAGCTGATCCATTTGCTGATTTAGATAATGTCGGGAATTTACTTAAAGAAAAGTATAATTTGTTAGAAGCACATGTTGTATTTTCTCCAGTTCCGGAATATGCAACGATTACGGAGTACATTAGTAAATATGCTGCTGAGTATATGGAAAAGACAGTGAAAACTGGTGATATCGTTGGTGTAAGCTGGGGAATGACGATGTATGAAATCGCTAGGAAAATCGTGCCGCAACATGTAAAAGGAGTAGAGGTTGTCCAATTAAAAGGTGGCATTAGTCACTCAAGTGTAAATACATATGCGAATGAAACCATCGCTTTATTTGCAGATGCTTTTCAAACGACGCCAAGAAATCTACCACTTCCAGTTATATTTGATAATGCGGTGACAAAAGAATTAGTGGAGCAAGATAGACATATTCATCACATAATTGAAATGGGGAAACAAGCAAATATTGCAATCTTTACTGTTGGTACAGTGCGTGATGAAGCGTTATTATTCCGATTAGGATATTTAGATAAGGATGAAACGAACATTCTGAAAAAACAAGCTGTCGGTGACATTTGTTCACGTTTCTTTGATGGAGACGGAAATATTAGTAGCGAAGAAATTAATAAGCGTACAATTGGAATTGAGTTAGAGGAACTTAAATTAAAGAAACGTTCTATTTTAGTTGCAGGTGGTAATAGAAAAGTAAAAGCAATTGATGGTGCGTTACGTGGCGGGTATGCAAATGTATTAATTATCGATCAGCATACGGCGAAGGAATTGTTACATTATCAAAAAGGTTAGAAATAGAAGGCTCTCTCAACGGTATTATTTTGAGAGGGCCTTCTATTTTAGTATGAATAAATCAAGGTGTAGTACCTTGTAAAGTATTTGTAAGGAACGCTCTTTGATTGATCTCCTTTTTCAAAAATTAGTGAGTTAGCCATAATATCTCTATCTACAAAAGTCCATCCATCTTGCTCCATCATATCGATAAAAGGTTCCATTTTTCCGCGCTTTACTAAGTAGGGGTATTGATTATCTATCGGTTCTACTTCCACCATTTCTTTATCTTGAATAACCATCTTAGACATAGCTAAAGCAAATGGAATGGGGTTTCCTTCTTGGAAAATAACATCTTTTTTATAAAAAATAAATATGGATAGTGAGGTGCATACTAGCAATGTGAATATAAAGAATTTTGACTTAAACAAGTGGTTCACATCCTTTATTTACAAGCTTATACTACTTTCAATGTATTACAAGAAATTCCCTTCTAAAAAAGAATGAACAAAATTTCAAAAGTATATTTACATTTGTTCAACTAAGGGTTAGAATGAAGTTGTTAAAAGATATGAGGAGTGAAGATAATGAACATTGCAAAGTTAATTGACCATACAATTTTAAAACCAAATTCTACTAAAGAAGATGTTATGAAAGTAATCGAAGAGGCAAAGCAATACAAATTTGCTTCAGTTTGTATTAATCCTACATGGGTAAAGCTAGCTGCTGAAGAATTAGCTGGACATGATGTAGACGTTTGTACTGTAATCGGTTTCCCATTAGGAGCAAGCACTACTGAAACAAAAGCATTCGAAACAAAAGATGCTATCGCAAAAGGTGCAACTGAAGTTGATATGGTAATCAACGTAGGTGCTTTAAAAGATGGCGACAATGAGTTCGTTGAAAAAGATATTTATGAAGTAGTACAAGCAGCAAAAGGAAAAGCTCTTGTAAAAGTAATCATTGAAACTTGCCTTCTAACAGACGAAGAAAAAGTTCGTGCTTGTGAATTATCAGTAAAAGCTGGCGCTGATTTCGTAAAAACTTCAACTGGATTCTCAACTGGCGGAGCAACTGCTGAAGATATCGCGTTAATGCGTAAAACAGTTGGACCAAACGTTGGTGTAAAAGCATCTGGTGGCGTTCGTACACGTGAAGATGCAGAGAAAATGGTAGCTGCTGGAGCTTCACGCGTTGGAGCAAGTGCTAGTGTTGCAATCGTATTAAACGATGCAAAAGGTGCTACAGATAACTACTAATTAATAAAGTGTGAAAAGCAATAGATACACGTTTAAAATAAAGTGTATCTATTGCTCTAACAATTGAAAAAGATGTAAGCGGATACGAATGGGAGGAGACGGCTTATGAAATACTTAATCGGTGTTTTTGGCCTCGTATTAATTTTAGGTATCGCTTGGCTTGCTAGTAATAATAGAAGTAAAGTAAAATATCGTCCGATTATAACGATGATTATACTTCAATTTATACTGGGATTCTTATTATTAAATACGAGCATTGGGAATATATTAATTAGCGGAATAGCAGATGGTTTTGGAGAGTTATTAAAATATGCCGCTGATGGTGTGAATTTCGTATTTGGTGGATTAGTAAATCAAAAAGAGTTTTCATTCTTTTTAAGTGTATTAATGCCAATCGTATTTATATCAGCTTTAATAGGTATTTTACAGCATATTAAAGTATTACCTATTATTGTGAAATCTATCGGTCTAGCATTAAGTAAAGTAAATGGGATGGGTAAACTCGAATCATATAACGCGGTAGCTTCTGCGATTTTAGGACAATCTGAAGTGTTTATTTCAGTTAAGAAACAACTGGGATTATTGCCAGAGAAAAGAATGTATACATTATGTGCATCTGCAATGTCTACAGTATCTATGTCTATCGTTGGATCATATATGGTGTTATTAAAACCGCAATATGTTGTAACCGCTTTAGTGCTTAACTTATTCGGTGGCTTCATTATTGCTTCTATCATTAACCCTTATGAAGTTACTGAAGAAGAAGATATGTTAGAAGTACAAGAGGAAGAGAAAAAGACCTTCTTTGAAGTATTAGGGGAATATATTATAGATGGATTTAAAGTTGCGATTACAGTAGCAGCTATGTTAATTGGTTTCGTTGCTCTTATCGCATTCATTAATGCAGTATTTAAAGGTGTAATCGGTATCTCATTCCAAGAAATTCTAGGTTATGTATTTGCACCATTTGCATTTATTATGGGTGTACCTTGGCATGAAGCAGTTAATGCCGGCAATATTATGGCGACAAAACTCGTATCAAATGAATTTGTAGCGATGACAGATTTAGCGCAAGGAAACTTTAATTTCTCAGCTAGAACGACAGCGATTATATCTGTATTCTTAGTTTCATTTGCAAACTTCTCTTCAATTGGAATTATTGCAGGAGCAGTGAAAAGCTTAAATGAAAAACAAGGAAATGTAGTCGCAAGATTTGGTTTGAAATTACTTTTCGGTGCAACATTAGTAAGTTTCTTATCAGCAACAATCGTTGGCTTATTATTTTAACAGATTCATATAATATAAAAAGGAACGGTGATTACAATGAGAATGGTAGATATTATTGCGAAAAAACGTGATGGAAAAGAATTAACGACTGAAGAAATTAACTTCTTTATTAAAGGGTATACAGATGGAAGTATTCCTGATTATCAAGCGAGTGCACTTGCAATGGCAATCTTCTTCCAAGATATGACGGATCGTGAACGTGCAGACTTAACAATGGCAATGGTTGAATCTGGAGAAACAATCGACTTATCAGCAATTGAGGGCATTAAAGTAGATAAACATTCAACTGGTGGTGTTGGTGATACAACAACATTAGTATTAGGACCATTAGTCGCCGCTTTAGATGTACCAGTAGCAAAAATGTCTGGCCGTGGTTTAGGACATACGGGCGGGACAATTGATAAATTAGAAGCAGTGGAAGGGTTCCACGTTGAGATTACGAAAGAGCAATTCATTGATATTGTAAACCGTGATAAAGTGGCTGTTATCGGACAAACAGGAAACTTAACACCTGCTGATAAAAAAATCTATGCACTTCGTGATGTAACAGGAACAGTAAACTCGATTCCTCTAATTGCAAGTTCAATTATGAGTAAAAAAATTGCAGCGGGTGCTGATGCGATCGTACTTGATGTAAAAACAGGTGCTGGTGCATTTATGAAAACAGAAGAAGACGCAAAAGAATTAGCTCATGCAATGGTACGTATCGGAAATAATGTTGGACGTCAAACGATGGCAGTAATTTCAGATATGTCACAACCTCTTGGCTTTGCGATTGGTAACGCTTTAGAAGTGAAGGAAGCAATTGATACTTTAAAAGGCGAAGGTCCAGAAGATTTAACAGAATTAGTACTTGTATTAGGTAGCCAAATGGTTGTACTTGCGAAAAAAGCAAATACATTAGAAGAAGCTCGTGAAATGCTAATTGAAGTTATGAAAAACGGAAAAGCAACTGAGAAATTTAAAGAGTTCTTAAGCAATCAAGGCGGAGACAGCTCGATTGTAGACAATCCAGAAAAAATGCCACAAGCGAAGTATGTAATTGATGTACCTGCAAAAACTTCAGGTGTTATTTCAAACATTGTTGCAGATGAAATCGGTATCGCAGCTATGTTACTTGGTGCAGGCCGTGCAACGAAAGAAGATGAAATCGATTTAGCTGTAGGTTTAATGTTACGTAAAAAAGTTGGCGATGCAGTAAAAGAAGGCGAGCCATTCGTAACGATTTATGCAAATCGCGAAAATGTAGAAGATGTAAAAGCAAAAATTTATGAGAACATTTCTATCGCTGAAACAGCAGTGGCTCCTAAATTAGTTCATACAGTTATTACTGACTAATCATCATTACATTTACTTTGAGGAGGAAATAATATGGATAAGAAAAAATATATTGAAGAAGCAAATAAGATGTTATCAAAAGCATATATTCCGTATTCGAAATTTCCCGTTGGTGCTGCATTAGTTACGAAAGAAGGTAAAATCTATACTGGTTGTAATATAGAAAATGCTTCTTACGGTTTATGTAACTGTGCAGAAAGAACAGCAATCTTTAAAGCAGTATCAGAAGGTGAGCGTGACTTTAGTTACCTAGTCATTACAGGCGAAACTGATGGACCAATTTCACCATGTGGTGCATGTAGACAAGTTATTGCTGAATTTTGTGATCCGAAAATGCCAGTTTTACTAACGAATGTAAAAGGCGATGAAAAAGAAGTGACGGTTGAACAATTGTTGCCGGGTGCTTTCTCAATTGAAGATTTAAAATAAGATGAAAAGTCATTTCGCAATTAATAATTGTGGAATGGCTTTTTTATTTTCAAAAATAGAATGTAATATTTTGTTCATACTCCGTTCATAATCTTTGCGTAAAATTATTGCATCGAATATGGAAAGTTTACAGCAGGAGGAATATAATGAAGAAATTATATAATGCAGCATACATTTACTTAATAATTGGTTTATTATCAGGAGTATTTGCAAGAGAGTATACGAAAGCACAAGGAATTAAAGGCTCTACTATGTTGCAATTAGTGCATACGCACGTATTAGTATTAGGATTCATATTCTTTTTGGTCGCTTTCGCTTTATTTAAAGTATTTCAAATGCAAGAAACAAAAAGTTTTCGTGCATGGTTTGTTGTTTATAATATAGGACTAATTTTTACTATTGCTACAATGGTATTTAGAGGTCTTCTACAAGTAAACGGAACTGACTTTAACGGTTTAAGCCATATGACTGGATTAGCTCATGTCATTATAAGTATCGGGCTCGTTTGGTTTATGATTTTGCTTAAAAAGTCTTTTAAATAGATAGGAGTGGGGAATATGAATATGAATGTAGCACTTTTATCAAGTATCGTAGCAGTTTGTATGGCTGTTGGAGTAATGTTTCTACGCTTTAAAGCAGCGAAAAAACCGGTAACGAAAAAGAAAATTATATTACCACCATTTTTTATGAGTACTGGTGCTGTGATGTACTTCTTACCAGAGTTTCGGTTAACATCTTTAGAGATAGTAGAAGCAATTACCATAGGACTTATTTTCTCTATATTTCTTATTAAAACAACGAAGTTTGAAATAAGAAATGAGCAGATATATATGAAACCGTCTAAAGCGTTTATATTTATTTTAGTTGGGTTATTAGCTGTACGAGTAGCATTAAAATCATATTTAAGTCAATCGATTGATTTAGCGCAGTTAAGTGGAATGTTTTTCTTACTCGCATTTGCGATGATTGTATCGTGGAGAATTGCGATGTATCGCTCGTATGTTAAATTAGAAAAGACAATAAAAAGAGCTGGAATTTCTATATAGGAAATCCAGCTCTTTTTATGTTTTTTGAAATGTGGTCTTATGCGCGGAACTCATTTACTAAATTTCAAACGCTCTTTAGCATCTTGTAATGCAACTGGTGTAACATTAACACCAGTTGGATCAACAATTTTTGTGTTTAATAAAATAGAATCTAGGCTTCCGCGAAATGTTTTTGTATAGTTTTGACGCAACATTTGTTGTTCTTGTTTTTCATCAACTGTTAATCCAGATGTTCTTTCTTTTTTTGCTAATTCGTTAATACGGAATAAAATGTTTTGCATTTGTTTTCACCTCTAGTTAGATTTAATTAAATTAGTTACTTACTAATTTATAGTTATTTTAACGCGTAATTTTTATTATGTCAACACCATCTAAAAAAGGCTAATAATTGACGAAAAATTATAACAATAATAAAATGAATAACAGAGGACAATTAGCTTTAAATGCATACATAGAACGCTAGGGGGATTATTATGAAATCAACATTTTTTGCTCAAAATAGAGAGCGACTAACGAAAACATTACCAGATGAGTCTATTACTATTTTATTTGCTGGACAAGCACCGCATATGTCAGCCGATGCACATTATAAATTTGTACCGAATCGTAATTTTTACTACTTAACGGGAATCGATGAGCCGAATGTTATTTTCATGTTAAAAAAGTTTGGGAATAGTGTAGAAGAGACTCTTTTCATTGAAAAATCAGATCCAGTTCTTGAAAAGTGGGTTGGAAAAACAGTTTCTAAAGAAGAAGCAGAGAAATTATCAGGTATAAAGAAAGTTGTGTATTTAGATAGCTTTGAAAAGACGATGACGAATACGCTTTTTGTGGAAAATGTGAAACATGTGAATTTAGACTTGGAACTTCGTGAGTGGAACGGTACTGAGACGAAAACATTAGCGTTTGCTAAACATGTAAGAGAACAGTACCCGCACATAACAATTGGGAATGTATACCCAAACATTTGTGAATTACGAGTGTTTAAAACAGAAGAAGAAATTGAAATCATTAAAGAAGCTATCGCGGTTACTAAAGAGGGTATTTATAATGTGTTGAAGCATGCAAAAGCAGATATGATGGAATATGAATTAGAAGCTCATTTTGATTTTACGCTGAAATCTTCTGGAATTAAACATCATGCATTCAATACAATTTTAGCGAGCGGTAAAAATGCTACTGTGTTGCATTATGAAGATAATGATGCAAAAGTGGATCAAGGTGATTTAGTACTGCTCGATTTAGGTGCTCAAAAAGATTACTACAATGCTGATATTAGTTACACATTCCCAGCTAGTGGAACATTCTCTAGTCGCCAAAAACAAATGTATAATATCGTGTTAAAAGCATTAAAAGAAACAACCGAACTTATTAAGCCAGGATTAAAGTTTGCTGCATTAAATGAGCATACAAAAAAAGTACTAGCAGAAGAGTGTAAAGCAATTGGTTTAATTCAAGAAGACGAGGAACTATCTAAATATTATTATCATGGTGTCAGTCACTTTCTC
Organism: Bacillus sp. MYb209; assembly: GCF_002975175.1. GTDB lineage: Bacteria > Bacillota > Bacilli > Bacillales > Bacillaceae_G > Bacillus_A. The sequence goes on along the minus strand of NZ_PCNZ01000001.1, from coordinate 7,476 downwards.
GGTTTAGATACTCACGATGTAGGAACATACAAAGAGAGAGTATTAGAAGAAGGTATGGTTATTACGATTGAACCAGGTCTATATATTGAAGAAGAATCAATTGGGATTCGTATTGAAGATGATATTCTTATCACAAAGGACGGGTATGAAAACTTGTCAAAAGATATCATTAGAACAGTTGAAGAGATTGAAGAGTTTATGAGTAACAATAATGTAAATGTAAAAGAAGATGAAGTTGTTACGAAATAATAATTAGAAGAGGCGCTCAAATTTTGGGCGCCTTTTTATTTTGCTCATTTTAAATCTCCATATTTTCTTGGAAATTGTCTTCTATAATAAGCTTGAAAAAGAAAAAGGAGGAATTTTCGATGAAGAGATTTGTATTAACAGCAGTTACAGTCTCCGTAATATCTTTAATTGCTGGATGTTCCACTGTCATGATTTACACCATGCTTCAGCGGGGATGGTAACAGAAGTGAAATATACAGATTATAAATCTGATTATGTTCCAAACCCTAATATTCCAAATAAGCCAGAATAATATAAAATTCATGTAGTTTATTATGATATAAAGCAGTTATCTTATTGGATAGCTGCTTTATTAATTTTGGTTGCAAGTGTTAATGCATATGTTGATCGTGCCCGGATGAAGATGGGAGAGTATGATCTGGGAATGTCACGAATACAGCAAGAACAATTACTACGCTAATGGAAAGTAATAATAGAAACCGACGATGTATATAAGTAGAAAAGGTTTCTGATAAAAGCTGAATCATACATGACATAGTTATCGTTATGGTAAGCAAGAGGCTAATGAACAGTATACTATGGGCTTGTTGAGCGTTTAACATCTCTGTAATCATAGCTCCCATCATACTTGCCATTAATCCAGAGAACATTCCTTCTAAGGCAGTATACAGGTGAAAACGTAGACCGACTAAAAAACCGATAAAACCACTAATCAAAATAGCAAGTAAAGTAGAATATAGTAACTCTCCTTTAAAGAGAATACCTAAATAAAAACCGATACTTAAACCGATACTCATACTAAAAGACATAATAAATACCATATACTCCATTAGGGTACCCTTACGTTTAGAAATATGCGATGTAATAATAATCGAGATACAACAAAGTGTTAAGGCAGTTAATGTATAAGCAAACATCATGATACCTCCCTGTCCTATCATTCACTTCATCATATGTTCAAATGGAGAGTACTTATGCTTATATATATCTGCAAATTATCTGCACAATTTAAAAAAGGTAAGTTCAATATAATTTTCAAATAATGGTGGTTATCTTTGTAGACGATACTTCATAAGGAATTGTTATATTTTTAATTTTATAGAATATATGAAAGCAAATAGTAGTGAATGGAAAGGACGCTCGATTTTTGGACGTCTTTTTTGTTTGTGAGTATGCGAAAGAGGTTGTTATATAATGAGTTTCTATTGTGAAGCCATAAAGAATCAGCGTATAATATTATAGGTCTCCCATTTGTGAGACAAACCGCGAATGATCAATAAGATTGTTGTTTTATCATCGCTTCTAAACAGATATACAATGAAAGTAACACTGGAATACAGATAGGGAGTTATAAAATGAAATTAATCTTAGCCGAGAAACCAGATCAAGGTTTGGCTCTTGTTTCACAGTTTAAATATCGCCGGAAAGATGGATATTTAGAAGTAGAAGCAAATGAGTTATTTCCAAATGGAGCGTACTGTACATGGGCAATTGGTCATTTGACGCAGTTATGTAATCCAGAACATTATCACGCAGAGTGGAAAAAATGGTCACTTAATACGTTACCTATGATTCCAGAGCGTTTTCAATTTGAAGTAACAAAGTCGAAGTATAAACAATTTAATGTAGTGAAACAGCTGTTACATAATCCTCAGGTAACAGAAATTATTCACGCGGGCGATGCTGGGCGTGAAGGTGAACTGATTGTAAGAAATATTATTAATCTTTGCAGCGTGCAAAAGCCGATGAAGCGCCTTTGGATTTCATCTTTAACGAAACAAGCTATTTACCAAGGGTTTAAAAACTTACTAGATGAAGCAGATACGATTAATACGTATTACGAAGCATATACAAGATCTTGCGCTGACTGGGTCGTTGGTATGAATGCATCGCGTGTCTTTAGTATTTTGCTAAAGAAAAAAGGAATGAATGATGTGTTTTCCGCTGGTCGTGTACAAACACCGACACTCGCGTTAATCGTAAAACGGGAGAAAGAAATAGAGAACTTTAAATCAGAGCCGTTTTGGGAAGTGTTCGCAACCTTTAATATAGAAGGAAAGAAGTATGAGGGGAAATGGGAAAAAGATAATGAGTCCCGCTTAAATGATCCTGATTTGGCAAATAAAATTGCAGCGTTTTGTCAAAACAAACTGGCTGTAGTAAAAGAAATGAAAACGGAGCGTAAAGAGTTTCAGCCGCCGTTTTTATTTAATTTATCAGCACTGCAAGCGACAGCGAATAAAGCCTTTAAATTTTCACCGAAAAAGACGCTTGATATAACGCAAGCACTATATCAAAAAGGGATAGTCTCTTATCCACGTTCGGATTCTAATTATGTTACACAAGGAGAGGCAGCGACGTTCCCTGATATTTTACAGAAGTTAAGTCAGTTTGATGAATATAAAGGTTTATTACCAGCACCAATTGAATCGATTATGAACAATAAGCGTTATGTGAATGAAAAGAAAGTTACAGATCACTACGCAATTATACCGACAGAGCAAGTTACAAATCCAAGCAAACTATCAGGTGATGAAAAGAAAATTTACGATATGATCGTAAGAAGACTTATTGCGGCGCATTATGAAGTAGCCATCTTTGACTACACAACGATTACAACTCTTGTAGACGAACGTGCTGAGTTCATTTCGAAAGGAAAACAGCAAATTCAAGAAGGTTGGCGTAAAGTTATTTTCCAAGATGATAAAGATGACGAAACGATTCTTCCAATTGTCGCAGAAGGCGAACAAGGAAAAGTTGTAAAGGTGAAAGTGAAAGAAGGAAAAACACAGCCACCAAAGCGTTATACAGAAGGACAACTTATTACGTTAATGAAAACAGCAGGTAAGTATTTAGAGAATGAAGAGCTGGAGAAAGTGTTAAAGAAAACAGAAGGTCTAGGTACTGAGGCAACTCGTGCAGGTATTATTACGATGCTGAAAGACCGTAAATATATAGATGTGCAGAAAAATCAAGTGTACGCAACCGATAAAGGAAAAGTATTAATTACAGCAATCGGCGACAAAATTTTAGCTTCGCCAGAAATGACGGCGAAATGGGAGCAACGTCTTGCGGAAATTGGTGAAGGTACAGCTTCACCAGCTACATTTATGGAACAGACGAAGAAACTGTCAGCTAAAATTATTGAAGACGCAGTTGAAATGTCTGAGAAATGGGATTTCACTGGATTACATGTTGAATCGATTGAACGAAAAGGATCGAAATTTACGACAGGTAAAAAGGTTGGTAGCTGTAAAAAATGTGATGGTGATGTGATTGATAAGTCGACATTTTACGGTTGTTCTAACTACAATACAACACAATGTGATTTTACAATCTCAAAAAAGATATTAAGTAAAACAATTTCGCAAAAGAACATGACAAAGCTATTAAAAGGTGAGAAGACCGATTTAATAAAAGGCTTTAAAAAAGGCGAGAAAACGTTTGATGCGAAGTTAGAGTGGAAAGATAATAAAATTAATTTTGTGTTTGAGAATTAATAAAAAGAGCCTGCTGTTAATAAAGCAGGCTCTTTTTATTGTTAACTTTCTACCACTCGTTGTTTTCTCTTAATAAGCAACAATACTTGTGAAACACTAGCAAGCACAGGCAATTCAATTAATGGCCCAATGACCAAGGCAAGTGCAATAAGAGGTTCGTCTGGAAAAGCAGTCACAGCAATTGCGAGTGCAACAGGTGAGTTTCTCGCTAATGTTGTTAAGCTTAGGCTTACAGTGTCTTCATAGGATAAATGCATCATACGTCCTACAAACTGTCCTAGTATAAAGTTAATCATGAAGAACAGTAACACTGGTATAAGTAATAATAAAACAACATTCATATTTTGTAATAAGTATTTTCCTTGTGAGGCAAACATCGCTAGTATTGCTAAGCTTAAAAATACGATTTGAGCAGAACTGAAAAACGGAATGAGCTTATTCTCTAATACATTGTTCTTTTTCATTTTATTCATAATGAATTTTGTGCCGTGTGCTAGTAAAAATGGTAAGACAAGTACGATAACGATGCTTTCTGCTAAAACAGAAATCTCTACGGTTTTCATTACACCTGCAAATAAAAATAAATAAACGGGTAGTAACAATACTTGCAAAATTAAATTCACAGGTAGAATGGATGTAGATAGAGCTACGTTACCTTTTGCAATCTCTGTGAAAATTAAATACCAGTCTGTACATGGAGTAACCATTAACATTATAAATCCAACCCAAAGTGCGGGGTGAGCTGAAAGAAATAACGCGCCTAATCCCCAAGCAAGCAAAGGTGTCCATATAAAGTTAATACCAAGGCTTGTTCCAGCAAATTTCAAGTTACGGAATCCGTTTTTTATATCCTTTAATGGGATGCTGAGGAATAATCCGTAAAGCATTAAAAATAAGAAGGGGACAATACATTTTTCCGAATACATATGTATGATATTAAATTGTCCTAATATAACCCCGAATATAACAGCTGCAAGAATGATAAAGGTTTGAATCTTTTCTAAAGTACTCATTAATAAATCCTCTCTATAGATGAATTTCCCTCTCTAGTTGTATTATACAAGGTATTTCACTTATGTGTTTTCGGATTTATCATTTCGACTGAGGAAATATCTTTCGTTATTATTTTTAATTCAAGAGTTTTCTCTTGATAAAAAAGTTACTTGACTAAAGTAAGTAACGCTAATATAATCACTTACATAAGGTAATTAAATAACTAAAAGTTAAAAGTCAGTTTAGAAAAAGTATTGAAATGGAGTTCAATGAGATGACTTCAGCAATACGTGACGAAACCTTTTACTGGAATAAGATTTTTAATGCTGATGAATAATGAATATGAAAAGAAAGTTTAGGTGAAGAGAATGGGATTATTTAGCTCATTATTTGGTAAAAAAGAAGAAAATGAAAAAGTAGAGGAGAATAAAACAATGTCAAAAGTATTATTTGTAAAAGCGAACGATCGCCCAGCGGAGCAAGCAATTAGTTCGAAAATGTATGAAACATTTGTAAGTGCTTATAAAGAAGCGAATCCAAATACAGAAATAACGGAGTTAGATTTATTTGCATTAGATCTTCCTTATTACGGGAACATCGCTATTTCAGGTGGATATAAACGTAGTCAAGGAATGGAGCTAACAGCTGAAGAAGAGAAGGCAGTCGCTACAGTAGATAAATACTTAAACCAGTTTTTAGAAGCTGAAAAAGTAGTATTTGCATTCCCATTATGGAACTTTACAGTACCGGCACCATTAATCACGTATATTTCATACTTATCTCAAGCTGGAAAAACGTTTAAATATACAGTAAATGGTCCAGAAGGTTTAGCAGGGAATAAGAAAGTAGTTGTGTTAGGTGCTCGTGGTTCAGATTACTCTTCAGAACAAATGGCTCCTATGGAAATGGCAGTTAACTATGTAACAAATGTGCTTGGATTCTGGGGGATTACAAATCCAGAGACAGTTGTAATTGAAGGACACAATCAATATCCAGATCGCTCACAACAAATTGTTGAAGAAGGTTTAGAAAACGTTAAGAAAGTAGCGGCGAAATTTTAATTAATGATAGTAAACGGAAAAACCAGCATGGATGACCATGTTGGTTTTTTAGTCTGGTTTTCGTGTAAAAAAATGTATATTTATAAAATAAAAGAAAAGTTAGAAAATAGTATTGCAAAATATTATATATCAAACTATAATAAGTTCAAGAATAGTTGATACTTAAATTAAATATTCAGAAAATTCAATTAGTTAAATTTGGAAATGAGATAAGGAATTTTGAATGGGGGTTATATTATGGCGAATAAAGTACCGTTTTCGTTCATAGTAGTTATTGGATTAATGTTATTTGCACTATTTTTTGGAGCAGGAAATTTAATTTTCCCAGCAATGCTTGGTCAATCAGCAGGTGAAAATGTTTGGATTGCTAACGCTGGATTTTTAGTTACAGGAGTAGGGTTGCCACTACTTGGTGTATTGGCATTTGGAATTTCGGGTAAGGAAGATTTGCAGTCATTAGCAAGCCGAGTTCATCCTGTATTCGGTATTGTATTTACAACAGTTTTATATCTGGCGATCGGTCCATTATTTGCTATTCCAAGAACAGGAAGCGTTTCTTATGAGATTGGTATTAAACCTTTCGTGCCAGAGGGGTTAAGTTCTACAGCTTTAATTCTTTTCACAATGGTATTCTTTAGCATCACTTGTTTTTTTTCGCTAAACCCTGCGAAAATTGTCGATATTGTAGGAAAAATCTTGACGCCAATTAAATTAACGTTTATTGGAATTTTGGTAGTCTTTGCTTTTATTCATCCAATGGGAGAAATGCAAGCACCTGCAGAGGCTTATACATCACATGCGTTCTTTAAAGGATTCCAAGAAGGATACTTAACAATGGATACGTTAGCATCATTCGTATTTGGTATTATCATTATCAATGCTATTAAAGAAAAGGGCGCAAAAACAAAAAAAGAAATTATGATTGTTTGTGCAAAAGCAACATTGATCGCTGCATCTATTTTAGCAATAATTTATTCAGCACTTTCATTTATGGGGGCTTCAAGTGTTGCAAAACTTGGTCACTTAGACAACGGTGGTGCAGTATTAGCGAAGGTTTCAAATTATTATTTCGGTTCATACGGCGGAGTTATATTAGGTATAATGGTTATAGCAGCATGTTTAACAACTAGCGTTGGACTTGTCTCAGCGTGCTCTTCATTTTTCCATAAGTTGTTGCCTGGGGTTCCTTATAAGGCAATCGCGATTATATTATCTGTTTTTAGTGCAGTTATTGCGAATGTAGGATTAACACAGTTAATCGCAATTTCAGTTCCTGTATTAACAGCGATTTATCCATTAGCAATCGTATTGATTTTCCTGACGCTTCTTCATCCTTTATTCAAAGGAAGAGCAGAAGTGTATCAAGGTAGTTTATTAGTAACATTTATCGTGAGTATGTTTGATGGATTAAATGCAGCTGGTGTAAAGGTAGCAGTAGTGAATGATGTTCTTACTAAGCTACTTCCGATGCATGAAGTTGGATTAGGCTGGGTATTACCAGCAGTAATTGGTGGATTAATTGGATACGGCATTAGTGTTGTGAAAATGAAAAATGAAGTTCATCCAGCAGCTAGAGCGAATAAGAAAATAGGTTAAATTTAAAAAAGTTATAGAATTTTAATCTGTACCCTTTGTAAAGGACATTTTGAAAAAAGTTAGGCAACATCAAGAAG